>JADKIQ010000026.1 GCA_016721245.1 Sphingobacteriales bacterium | reverse complement strand
AAGCGATAGGTTATAAAATGTATTTAGCATCAATATCTGCTTTTATTGCAAACGAAAATCTAAAGAAATTAGATGAAAAAAAACGTAAAATATTTAAAATAAGAGAAAAATATAATGAGGCTTTTATGCTTACAAATATGAGTGACCATTTGTATAGATTAAATATAGAAAACAGAGATTCATTTATTGAAAAAGCAAAATCGGAAAACATTGTTTGTGGAATACACTATGAAAATATAACTAAGAATCCTATATTTGGACATTCAGATAAATTTTTTCCAATTTCAGAACGTGAAAGCAAAACAACGGTATCAATTCCAATGCATGAGGCATTAACAGTAAAAGACATTGACAAAGTTATAAAATTAGTAAATGGTTAATTTAGTAAAAGACAGCGAAAGAGGCGATTTAATGGCTTTTGATACTATTGATGTTCCTTTTTATGTCAAAAGAGTATTTGTGGTTAATAATGTGCCAAAAGGCTCTATACGTGGACAACATGCACATAAGGAATGTAAACAATATTTTATATGTACAAATGGTGCTATTACAGTAACTAAGGATGGGAAATGGATAGATTTAAAAAAAGGAGATGGTCTATTTATTGATAATTTAGAATGGTCAACACAACACTATTATTTAGAAAATTCAGAACTTATGGTTCTTTGTTCACACGAATACGATAAAAACGATTATATAACAGATTTTGAGGAATTTAAAAGACTAACTCAATGAAAATAACATACGGCATAATAGTTCTTAATGGTGACTTTCTTTTACGTCAAGTATTAGAAAGTATATACGATTCTGCACACGCTATCTGTATAGCTGAAGGTTCGGTATCTTATTGGAATAATCAAGGCGTTACAAACTCAACAGATGATACTTTAAAAATAATTAAAGAATTTCCAGACAAAGAAAACAAAATAAAGTTAATTTCAGGAACGTGGAAAGAAAAAACAGAACAATGCCAAGCATGGTTTAATTTAGTTCCAAATGATACGGATTATGTTTGGTGCGTGGATTCTGATGAAATACACACACCTGAAAATATAGAGAAAGTTAAACAATACCTAAAAGATAAAAATCCTACATCTTTAGGCTTTAAGTCAGATTCTTTTTACGGTGGTTTTGAACGAATAATAGGCGGTTTTGAACGTGACCATTCATTTAAACGCATTTTGAAGTATGAAAAGGTTGTACTTACCTAACACACAGACAGCCTACGTTGGAGTTAAATGGCAACCAAATACAAGGCAATGATATAACAGGCAATCAATTGTTCAAAGATACAGGCGTTACAATGTGGCACGGTTCATACATTTCACCTAAGCAAGTTTATGAGAAAATACAGTATTACGAAACGGCTGTAATATCAAAAGGCAATTGCATACCTAATTACTTTAAAGATGTTTATTTAGAATGGGTTAATGGTTGCGATACTAAAAGAATGGCTATTGAGAATAAATGGAAAGGTGTACAAGAGTTTATGCCACATACAAGGGGTGCATGTTTTACGGAAAAATATAAAGGCAAACATCCTGAAATAATTATGCGTGATATGTCAGAATTAATTACTAAATTTGATAAACAATTACAACAATATGCACGATTGTAAAGAATGTTTTTTTAATTGCAAAGAAGAAGAGGATTTTTTATTTTCACATCTAAATAAAGATATGGAAGTATTAGAATGGGGTTCAGGTAGTTCTACAAAAGCAATATCAAAACGTGTAAAAGACGTTGTAACTATTGAACATGACAGAGCCTATTTTAAGCTAATAGAAGCTGAAAATTTACCAAATGTAAAAGCATACCATATTATGCCTAATTCAATAGAGAAACGTGGTAATGATGGAACTTTAGAAAATTATAGAGATTACATAAACTTACCTAAAGTATTTAAACGCAAATTTGACCTTATATTTATTGATGGACGTGCAAGGGTTGAATGTGCAAAAGTAGCGGTTGAATTATTAAAACCAAATGGAGTTATTTTAATACACGATTACAGAAATCCAAATCCAGCGTGTGATAGATTAGAATATAGAGAGGTTGAAACATTTTTAGATATTCAGGATTTTGCTTATGCACTTTATTCATTTAAACCGAAAAATAATGAGTAATAATATCTGTTGGTATCAAAAAGAATGTGTTGAGTCTATGAATCGGGCGCACGATGCGAGTATGAGTGAAGATACGCATCCACATTTTAAGGCTTTTACGGATTTGTTAGACAATGTGGAAAGGCAAACTATTAGATTTAGGTAATGAACGGCACGAATATCTCAATTTTGCAAAGGGTTTGAGTTTTATGGTGCTGATTTACCTCCAATAATTTCAGGATGTGCAATGCGTAACTATCCACAATACTTTTACAAATCAGTAGATTTAATTGAAGATAACTTAGGCTGGATAAGAAAGTTTGATGTAATTGTATTAAACGGTGTTATTGATATAATGCAAAATGGACTTTATATACTTGAAAGAGTTTTAACACACGCTAATAAGTATGTAATAGTTCACAGACAGGAAATAACAGAAAGCAAAAAGACTACATTTACGGTAAATCCTTCTTACAACTCAAATACATTTCACTCTATAATCAATAGAAATGACTTTAATCAACTTTTAGAGAAAATGGGTTTCGAGATTGTAAAAGAGAATAGTCCAGGCTTTACAAATTGGGAAAATGGCGGTTCATCATTTCTTTTAAAAAACAAAGTCAAGGATATGACTAAATATGAGTTGCATCCATTAAGACAGCTTAAAAACAGGATAATACAAGCAAATCCGTTAAAAGTAGTAATCGGTGGTGGTGATATAATGCATGATGCAAGTTGGATTGTAACAAACCAAGAAGAAATTGATGCTGAATTAAAAGATGACTTTGAATATTATTTTGAAACCAAAAATGCAGATAATTTTTTTGCAAGTCACGTATTTGAACATTTAAAAGATGTTGAAAGTGCTGTTATGAATCTTTACAACTCGTTAAAAATAGGTGGAAAGTTAAGAATTGCCGTACCTGACGGATATTTTCCCGATGAAAAATATATCAATGAAGTAAAGGTAGGTGGTACAGGTGCTGGTAGTGATGACCATAAACATTTATTCAATATAGATAGTTTAAGCGAAATACTAACTAAGTACGGATTTAAGGTTGAACCGATTGAGTATTGGAAAGATGGAAAATTCAATAAAAAGGATTGGAGTGTAAATGATGGATTTGTAGGTAGAAGTGCTGAATTTGATGAAAGAAACATAAACGGAGAGTTAAAATATACGTCACTAATAATAGATGCAATAAAATGAGTGAAGAAACAATACCATACGCACGAATAGCGATTAAAATAGGAGTCAATAGAGTAGGATTTATTGAATTGCCTAAAGATGTAACGGCAACGGAAATAAAAGCCTTTATAAAGCAGTGTAAACAGATAAAACAGAAGTAATGGAAGTTTGGAAAAATAGTAGAATATTGCCATGTGTTGATGTTTCTAATTTAGGTAATGTAAGAAATGCATTAACACATAAACAAAGAAAGCAATATAAAAGTGATACTGGATATATGAAAATATCATCAAAAGGTAAAACAAAAAGAGTACACGTTTTGGTTGCAAATGAATTTTGTGAAAATCCATATAATAAGCCACAAGTTGACCATATAAACGGAAATAAAACAGACAATAGAGTTGAAAATTTAAGATATGTAACTCAATCTGAAAACCTAATAGGTAGGAAATATAAACAGCCAAAACGTTTAAATAGAAATGAAGTAATAGAGATAAAAACAAAGCTAAAAAGCGGAAATATAACTCACGCTAAATTAGCAGTTGAATACGGAACTACATTTAAGAATATATCAAATATAAACACAGGCTTTAGGCATAAATCAGTAATATGTTAATACCATTCGATAAGTTAATTAAAAAGTACAATATAAAACCCAAAGGCGTTATCCATATTGGAGCAAATAACGGTGCTGAATGTAAAGCCTATTACGATAATGGAATTGAAAGAACAATATGGATAGAACCTATAATTGAGGTATTTAACCAACTTAAAGAGAATACAAAACAATATCCAAATGTTTTATGTTTTTGTGAGTTAATTAGCGACATAGAAAAAGACTATGTATTAAACATAAGTGATAACAACGGTGAAAGTTCATCTATTTTTGAATTTGGTGAACATAAAGAAATGCATTCAAACGTACATTTCAATAATTCAGTACAGATAAAAGCCAAAAGGATAGACAGTATATTTAATGATTTATCGGATTATGAGTTTATAAATTTGGATATTCAGGGGAACGAGTTATCTGCATTAAAATCATTAGGAACTTTGATTTCTCAAATAAATTATGTATATTGTGAAGTGAATAAGACAGAAGTTTACAAAGGCATTCCGTTATTCGATGAAGTAAATCAATGGTTAACTAATAATGGATTTGAATTTAAAGAAGTTGCTAAATGGGTTAAGAACAACAAAGGACAAGATGCATGGGGTGACGGTTTTTGGATAAGAAAATAAAATGAATAAATTAATAGTCATAACATTAGCAACTGCATTTATAGTTACTGCATTATTGGTATCTATATTTGTGGTATCTTTTGTTTTATTTATAGGAGGTTTAATAAGATAAAAATGGAACCTACGATTAAATCACATATTGATTTGCAAACAGTTGAAAAATGGAATTTTTAAGATGCATACTTAATGCAGTAGATGCAAGAACGACTCGAGGCAACAGCTGACAACAAGGTGTTGGCTAAAAATACGCTATATATACCAAGGATTAAAGCAAAAGACATCAATAGCATTTATTGGCTTACGAAAATGGCCGTATAAAGATGCAATTATTTCACAATTAAAAACAGAAAGAGCAAGATTTTATCTGATCATATAAAAGTTAAAAATATCAAAACCTATATTTACAAAAGAAGGCGTTATTGATTCATATGTAGAACCTGACTGTAATGATAGAACAAAAGCTATAGTTCAATTGTTGAATAAATTGATGGTGCTTAAGTGCCTCAAAAATAGATAATACAATAAAAGGTAGTTTAGGTGTTAATGAGGTAACATACGAACAAGCAAAAGAAATCCAAAAGAAATTAGATGAACAAGTATGATGAACAAACGATACTTAAATCAAAGCTACTTACAGACCTTTACTTCTTTACAAGGTATTTCTACAATAAGCAAACAGGCAATAAGTTTGTAAGAGGTGACCATTTTAAGTTATTATCGGATGTTTTAGAGAAAGTTTATACACACGAAATAACGAGGCTTATTATAAATATTCCGCCACGTTTCGGTAAAACAGAGTTAGCAGTAGTTAATTTTATAGCAAAAGGATTAATGATAAACCCAAAAGCTAAATTCATACATACATCTTATTCCGATTCTTTAGCATTGGAAAATTCAAACAAAGTTAGAGATTTAGTTAAGTCGGATGCATTTCAGGAAGTTTGTAATATTAAGATTAAAACAGATACAGACAGTAAGGCTAAATGGTACACAGAGGATGGTGGCGGTGTTTATGCAACGTCTTCAGGTGGTGCAATAACAGGTTTTGGTGCTGGTATTGTCGGATATGATGGTTTTGGCGGTGCAATTATAATAGATGACCCTTTAAAGCCATTAGATGCAAACTCAACATTAGTAAGAACAACTGTTAACGATAGGTTCGATAATACTATTATTTCAAGATGTAATAACCCGAATACACCTATTATTGTAATTATGCAACGCTTGCACAAAGATGATTTAAGCGGTGTATTGTTAAAGCGTGGCGGTTGGCATCACATAAACCTACCTGCAATAAACGAGGATGGGAGTTACCTTTGGGATTATAAGAAAGAAACTATTGAAAATGTTAAAGAAAATAGCAACTATGTATTCTTAACTCAATATCAACAAAATCCTACTGATAAGGATTTAAGCGAAAAGTTCTTTTATTCTTACTCAACAGAGAAACATTTTAACTTACAATACGATATAAGTAAATCAGCTTATTTGGATATTAGCTTTGACTTTAATAAAGAACCATGTACTGCTGTGATAGGTCAATTCAATCAAAGTACGCTATCATTTAGCAAGTTTGATGTTATATTAGCAACTCCGAAAACAATAGCAAATAAGAGTCCATTGGAAGCGGTGTGTTTTCTTATAAAGCAAAAGTATATAGATAGCGGTTTGTTTTCATCTATTCAATTAAGGGTTACAGGCGATGCAAGTGGAAAGAGTGGTGGTGCTGACACTAAAGACCAACATAGTTTTTATACTACAATAAAAAGTGAGTTAAAAATAAGTACATCACAAATCTACATTAGAAAAACTAATTCATCTCACGTATTTAGTGGTGAACTATCAAATAAAGTTTATCGAGAATTAAAGAAAGGTCAGTTCAATATCTGTAATCAAATGATAGAAGATGATATACTTTTGGCTTTCCCTGACAAAGATAGAACTTTAAACGAGGCTAAAAAGCAATTTGGATTACACATATTAGATGCTGTTAGGTACTTAGATGATTTTTGGTTTTGTTATAGAAATGGTATATTTACATCAGACATGAGAGTAATAAGTCAGTATATTGATAGCCTTAAAAATAGTTATAAGCCATGAATTTAAGATTTAATTTTAATACAGGAAAATTTCACCCTGATGACATAAAACAGGCAAAAGAAGAATTAACAAAAAAACTTGATAAACAATTATTAGATGAGTTGAATATTGAATTAAATAAATATCCAAGTGAAAATAAAATAAAAGTTGATATTTATAAAGATTTTATTAAAAATAAGCCATGATTCAAAAAGTATTTGATAATTGCAAAAGTTTAACTATTTTAGAAATGCGTATGTATTTGCGTGGTGAAATCCTATCTTTAAATGCAACAGACCGAAATATGAGTTTGGATGATAAATTTTACCTATACAATTTAAATAGTTTTTTGTATTTTTGTAATGAGTTCAAAGACAAAGAAACTATACTAAGTAAAATGAAGTCGCATTGTTCAAAGGATTTTAAAAATAGATATGAAATTTCTAAATAAAATAAGAAACCTATTCGCTAAAAAGGATAAAAGGCGTATTCCTTTAACGCACGTTCACACATTCAAAACAGGTGAAAAATTATACACTTACTCAAAAGAGTATTACGGTTCTATTGCAAGTCGGCACTATTACGCACTAAACGAGGCATTGAACTATATAACAATGTATGGTGCTGATAAGAAAACAGTGGAAAAATTCTTTGACACGATACTCGACAAGAATAAACAAGTAATTTCAGGAATCAATATCTTAGATAATGCGTTATCAATAAACACACTGATTGAGTTTCAAAAGTCTTACATATTCGGTAAAACATCATTACAATTGAAATACCAAGAAATGTTATTTTGTATGTTCTATCTGTTAGAGGATGAAATCGAAGGCGGTTATTCAGATGTGTTTAACGAAAAGAAATTAAGTCTTATCAATAAAGACCAAGAGATGAGGGATGTTTTTTTTTTGAGTGTTCAAACCATAGCCAAAGATTTGGACATTATATTAGAGCAGAATACGGAACAAATGATAAAGGACATAGTCAAGTTGTTGGAGATACAATCGCAAAGCATCCAATCGACTTTAAACGTGACTGGTTAGAGAATGAAGAAAGGATAGCGAAACATTCAGGTATGACGGTTTTAGACTATCAAAAATTAAACATTAAAGAGTATTTCGATTTACAACATCTCTATATAAAACACTTAGAACAAGAGCAACAGAAAGCGTTGAACAATCAAGAATAGTTCAAAATAGTAAATAGTTGATATTTAGCAATGTATATCTTTGTAAGATAATATGTTGTAATGGCAGATGAGAGTATAATAGCCGATTTAAAGTCACAGGGTTTTGATAAATTAATTCAGGATTTAAGTCTAAGCGCAAAAGGCTTTACTGAATTGGATAAATCAATGGCAGAGGCTCAAAAGAAACTCGATACATTAGACAAGTCAAGCCAAGAATTTAAGGATTTAACTAAGGAAATTAACGCAGCAACGATAGCATCAAAAGCGTATGCGGAAAGTAATGATACTTTAAAAAAGGAATTACGAGATACTACAAACGAGATAGGGAACTTAGAGCGTTCAATAAAGGCATTAGAAAAAGCAGGTCAAACAAACACACAGACATATAAAGACCTTACATCGCAACAAGATACTTTAAGAAAAAAAGCAGGTGAACTAAAAGATACTATCGGAGATTTAAACGCTGAAATTAAAAATAGCGGTTCAGATACTCGAAATTTAGATAAGGCGGTTCGTGCTATTAGTACAGTAGCATCAGGCTACCAAGTCGCTCAAGGTGCATTAGCTTTATATGGTGGTGAAAATAAGAAGTTTGAACAAACTTTATTAAAGTTGAATGCTGTAATGGCAATTACGCAAGGCTTACAACAGATACAAGAGGAATTAAGTAAAAGAGACTCGGTATTTACACAGGCTGCTGCAAAGGCTAAAGCATTATACACTTTCGTTACAAGTGGTGCAACTGTTGCAGTAAATGCCTTTAGGATTGCTTTAGTATCAGTTGGTATTGGTGCGTTTATTGTATTGGTAGCACATTAGCTGCTAATTGGGATAAATTAAAATTAGCAATTGCAAGCACAAGAGATAAATTAAAGATTTAGCAAAACAAAGAGAAAAGAATCTGAATTAGCAGATAAGCAAATTGCTGATTTGCAGACGGAATTAGATTATAAGATAGCAATAGGAGAGATTGACAGAAAGGGTGCATTAGAAGAAAGTATTAAAAAACAAACCGCAGCGCAAAAGTTAAAATTAGATAGCTATAAAAAAGCCGAACAAAAGGTTTTAACAGAAATAGAAAAAAAGATATAAAAGGGCAAAAGAGCATTTGGAATCAGAGAGGTGCTACAAAAGAGCAATTAGATGCACAATCTGAAAAGGTTAGACTTGCTGATATTGCATTCAAGAAATATACTTTAACAATTAAAGAAGCAAAAGACGAATTGGATAAAATAAATAATCCAAAACCTGAAAAACAAAAAACAAAAGTATCAACTAAAGTAAAAGAATTAAAAGATGAAACTGATAATATCTTTAAGCTTAGAAAGCTACAAAGAGAAGCGGAGGCACGTCACCAAGCGCAATTAGATGAACTTGATAGAAAAGAACGTGAAAGGCTACAAAGCACTTCTGATTTTAGAAAGTTAAAAAGTGCTGAATATATTGCAGAATTAGAGGCGCAAGACCAACGAGAAAAAGCAATAAGAGAAAAATCAGATGATGAAAGAAAGCTAAAAGAAGAGGCTTTTAGAACAGCAAGAGCAGAAAGAGAAAATGCAGACAGAGAAAGAAGATTACAGGCGGAACAGGAACACCTTAGGGCAATAGGTGACTTAATAGGCGGTTTAACAGACGTTGCAAATAGAATAGGCAATTTAGCCAGTCAAGCAATAGAGGTACGTTCACAGAATGAAATTAGAGCCTTAGACCAACGTAAGCAACAAGGATTAATATCTGAAAAGCAGTATCAAAAGGAAATGGCTAAGATTAAAAACGAGGCTGCAAGAAAACAAAGAACTGCTGATATTGCTATGGCATTTGCAATGATACCACAGGCAGCGTTTAGTGCTTTCACGTCAACACCTGGCGGTATAGTTGTAAAAAGTATTGCTGCTGCACTTGCATCTGCATTCGGGTTGGCGCAAGTAGCTTTAATTGCATCAGCACCATTACCACAATTTAGAGATGGCGGTCAAGTATCTAAGAAGTTAGGATTAATAAAAGGCGCAAGGCATGAAAGAGGCGGTGTACCTATTGAGGTTGAGGGAGAAGAGTATGTAATGCCTGTTGAACAAACAAAGAGAATTTACCAGCATTGGAAGCGATGCATAAAGGTACATTCCATAAGTTATTTGTTCCCGTAAGTACAGCGTTACAACCTGACATATTCTCAAATATTCCAAATCCTTCAAATATAGCTCTGCCTGTTTCTAATGAGAATAACGATTATAGTTCTATCAATAAACGTTTAGATAAATTAGCGAGTGAGATGTGGTGGTTAGGCCAATACACAAAAGAGGGTAATAAGGTTCGGGAACGTGGAACGGAAAAGATAGTTAAGAATTTAGAAACGCAAAGAAAGCGATATGTATAATGTTTATTTCGACAATATATTACAGGATGCAAAAGACATTATCAATATCAATGATTCTTTTGAAACTTCGATAGTTCGTGAGGATGGGTTTAATAATCAAAGACAGATTATAAGAGAGAAATCGGATGCAATGCTTAAATTTGGTGGCAATGCTTATTCTTTTGTTTGCAATACTTTAAAAGAAAATACATGCCATGTTTTCAATGTTAAGATACAAGATACTAAAAGCGATTACAATTATAACGCTACCATGTCGGTTATAGGCATGAAAAGAGATGTTGTAAAATGCGTTTGCATAACCGATTTAAAAGATAATTCATTTAGTGCGTACATAGATGGCTACCTAAACAATAAAGTTAGCTTATTTAATGCTAAAACAAAGAACTGTGAGGATATTTTAGTTAACACTAAGCTATTTAAAATGCCTTACAATGTTTCAAGTCCTACATTGTATAAAATTATAAGCGGTTTTGATGTTTTAGATGTAATGAAGTTTATTATTAATTATTACACAGACAATACAATTAATGTTGTATCTGATTATTTAACTGACAATAAGTATGCTATTACAACAGGTTTTAGTATGCATAATCACGGCTTTGCAATATCTGAAAAATATCCTGAACTTTCTTTTAATGATATATTTGAGGAACTTAGAAAGAAGTTAGCAATTTATATGGCTATTGAATACGATGAATTTAATAATCCGTATTTAAGAGTAGAACACGAAAGCTATTTTTTTTCAGATGAAGAGTTATTTAGTATAGATGTTTTACCTATTGAAGTTACACAGGAATACGATAACAAAAGAAACTTTAATCAAATAAGTATTGGCAGTAAGGATACAAATGTATTAGAAGATACGCCAATAACATATCCTCAATTAAGATATAAGGCATGGAATGAAGAGGGTTACGGAAAGTGCGGTTCATGTTTAGGTGAAAAAGATAGCGTATTAAATCTTGTTAGTGATTACATAATAGATTCTAATGTAATTATTGAGGCTTTAATATTCGACATTGATACAGACTATGAAAATGATTCATCAATATTTTTGTGGAATTATGAAGTTGTTTCAAATGAGAATTTTGGAGTGTTTACATTAGATGCTAAAAGTTCAAAATACTACTATAACGAGTCAATAAGAAATGAAAACGTTTTAGCTAATTTTATTCAGTATTATCGTGAATGCATTGAGATACAAAGACAGTCAAGCTATGGATTCTTAGCAACTAAAGACGGTCAAACTTTAAACGTTACCGATGTTTTAGGATATGTACAGAATTATGTACAATGGCAAGTATCTGAATATTTTATTGATAACCAAGATAGTTTGTCAAATGTTACGCATGATTTTGGTGCTGGGTCTGACAACCTTACTATATTCAAGTGTCAGTTAGATAATAGCTATAATTTTAAATCACAGGCATTGAATTTGTATCAACGTGAAACTAAAGGAGTTGGTGCTAATAATCCAACGGCAAACGTAACTTATACCCTGCATGTTAGGGTTTATTCAGATGATACATTTGGAACTTTACTAAATACTTACACAGATACAGGACTTGCATTAAATTCAATTACAGATAGAATAGATTTAACGGTAGAAACTGGATTAATACCTTTGGTTGTAGATAATGTAGTATGCTGTGAGTTAATAGTATCTTATCCTGTCGGTAGTAATCCGACAGATGTCGTAGTATTTGAGCCTGATTTAATGAGTTTTGAGTTAATAGATGATTCTGATTCGTGTGTTACTGTAAATTCAAGCCAAGATACTTATCCGTATGTTACAACATTTGAATATCCTGTTAGTTATTCACAGTATAAAAATGCAATAAACAACAAGAATGGTTGCATTAATGTGATAGGTTATAAGCATTGGATTAAAGAATTTAAGTATAAGCACGGCAAAAAAAGCACGTTAATACTTATGACTAATGATTTGATTTGTGGATGTAATTAGATAACGGTAATGTACCCGTTTATTGAATTATTTATTGTGAAGTAAAGAGTTCCGTAATATCCTAATCCTGAAAAATCTTGTTGATAGTTATCGGATTGAAACACAGTAGCACCTGCACGATTATAAATTAATACTTTAGCGTTTTCAAAAGGAATTACCCATGTATCATTTACACCGTCACCATTTGGAGTTATGACGTTTGGAATGTTGTACAAATTTTCTTTTTGCAACTCAAAAAGAATAAAACCGATAGAATTAAAATTATCTTTTTCATATAGTCTATTTAACAACAAACATAAACAATAAGTTCCGAATGTGTATCATATCTGCGTAATTTAGAATCAATCTAAATAATAAAACATTTGCATAATTCAAAAAGATTTTGTAATATTGCGAAGTCTTATTTTTCATAGTTTTTATATTACGTTTGACCGCCACGCCTAAGTGGCGGTTTTTTAATGCAAAAAAGTAAACGTTTCAAACTCTTAATATAATAATTTTGCAGTAGGTTTTCTTTTAAATACCCGTGAGGGAGTCAAGCCTTAAAATTTGAACCTCACGTTATTTTTTTACTAATATGGACTGCACCAAAAATATAATAGGCTACAAAGATTGTAATAAAGCGTTTAGGTATTACTTAGATGATTACGGAATATCTTTAAATTCAGCATCAAAGGTAAACGATGATAAATTTACCAATGCTAAGGCTATGCTTGATACTATCGTTTCTCAAAGTTGGAAAGAAACTTTCAATGATATTACTTTTGATGGGATGCAGGCAAATAAAATACTAAATGATGTTACTTATGGAATGTCAGAAAGTGTAAACGAATTTACAGGAACAAAAACAGTAACTTTAACAAAAGATGATGATTGTGAGTTAGGAGAGTTTTATTTATCATCTCTTACATTTTACGTTAAAACAGGTGGTGAAACAACAGTACAACTTATTCAAGGAACAGAAACAACGGAATTATATTCAGATACACCGAGTGATGGAGATGCAGTGACTATAAATATTAACTCGTTTGTTTCAGATGTGTTTAAGTTGCGTATTATTACTGAAGGTGAAATCTACAAAAATAAAGCATCTAATGAATGTAGATGTGAGGGCGTACAATGGTACACTTATTCCGATGATTATAATGATTATCCTTTTGTATTCACGTTTCAGGTTAGATGTTCAAAAGAAGTACATTTATGTAAGTATGTTGATTTAATAGCACCGATTGTAATAAACAAGATTTTAGGTAAGTATTGGTTTAAAGTATATACTACTGATGTATTTACAAACTATACTAACTCACAAAAATATAATGCTGTTGTAATGATGGTATATTATGATTCTCAATGTAGGACAGAAACCTTAAAAGAAAATATTATGGCTTGTTCATCATGTAATAAAAAAACGGTAGCACCTAAGATTGTTGTAAAGAGCAACGTTAAGCCGATTGTAAAGAATGTTAGTATATCATCTATAAAAGTAGTTAGGAATTGACACCACAGCAACAGGCGGATAAATTAAACCTTTTTATCGGTAATTTCGATAATCTTATTGCAGATACTTTTGAATCTGCAACGTTTAATCTATTAGCTGATATTAAAACAAGGGTTTTTGGTGAACATGAAGATACAAGCGGTGGTAAATTAGGACAATACTCGACTAAGCCAACTTTAATTGGTGCAAAATCTTTCATTAATAAAGGCGGTGCAAATACTTTCTTTGAGGCGCAAAAGAAAAAGAGGATGGAAATGGCGAACTGTAAAAGGCAAACATTTATTTGTTTTAGATGGTGGTTATAAAGAATTAAGACAGATACAAGGCAGGCAGACAGCCGAGATAGATTTACAATATAGCTTTGAGTTAGCAAAAAGCGGTTTAACTACTAAAATAGGTAGTGGAGTGTATCAAGTTAAGTTTGCTAATTTGCTATCACAGAATAAAGGGCGTGGATTTGAAAAAAGAAGAGGTAAAAAAGTATTTTACGCATCTATTCAGGAGCAGAAAAAAGCTATGTCGTTTGTAGGTAAAAAGATTGTTGGTGAATTAAAAAAGGCATTCGGAAATGTTTAACTTAGAATTACCATTTGAAGTTCAGGGAGTTGCTAAATTCTTAGATAATAAGTTAATTATTGGAGATTGCCAACCATTTAAAGAAGTGGAGTTTAATAGTCACGGTGCGTATATTCGTGAAACAGGATTTGAAACAGCAACAAAGTCTGTACGTTTAGAGTGTGATGAATACGAATACAAGATAACAAAAGAGTATGCATTTGTTTACTTTGATTTTGTAAATAAATATACTTTGGATTCGGTGCGTAAAACTGTTTTAAGTCAACTTAATCAAAAGTCAATAACGATTAAAAGTATTAAGTCTGATTTTGTAACGGTAAAAACAGAGGAAAATTTAAGTATAAAGGATGCTTGTTTGTTAAAAATAACATTCGATTCTATTGAGGATTTTTATAACGATTGTGATGGTTTAGTATGTCAATGTTAGAAATTGTAAATATCATTTTTATAGCTGAAACATCTGCTGTGTTTGGGTTGCTTTATTTCCTTTGTTTAGATGAGGGTATGATATTGCATTGGTGGTATAAGATAATTGAAAATAAGTGGATAGGAAAGCCATTAGGTACGTGCCAGACGTGTACAATGGTATGGATAGGTGTATTAACGTTTTTAATTTTTACTTATTGCCTACCTTTATTTGTTTTGATTTCGGTAGTAAGTAACGGACTTTTAATTTTTAGAAAAATAGCATAATATGAACTGCTGTACAAATACATATGATTTAGGTTGTTTCGATTCATGCGATACAATTACATTACCTTTTTCATTTGAGCAAAACGGAACGCATAAGATACAATTTGAAACACAGTTTAGGTTTAAGTATTCTATTACAGGCGTTGCAAATGAAGATGTTGAATTAGATTTAACCATATTTCCTGAAAATCAATTTATTTATTGGAGAATGATTAATCCTGATGGCACTCCGTTTACTTATGCCGTTGGTTCTGCTTTATACGATTGTTTTTCAATGCGTGTTGACGTTTATAAAGATGCTGAATATACACCTGTGGAAAATGTAACAATAAACAAATGCTGTAAGCCTAAAATATATGCAATTTCAGGAACAGACAGTAAAGTATTTAATTTATCGGATTGGGTTGTATTTGGAGATATACCGACAATAGATGTTTATTATAAAGACGGTAGCGAGTATATTACTATACCTGTACAGCCTGTATATAATTCAATGCCAACACCAACACAAATAACAGTAACAATTTCAGGGATACCGTCAGATGTATGGTATATAAAATTAAGCTAAATGAGTTTCGTTCCTAAATATCAATGGTTAACAGAAAAAAAAGACAATGCATGTGGAAATGCATGTGATGTTGTACAAATAGATGCAACGGCAGAAAAGAAGTTTCAAGTTGCTTTTACACCAACATCTTTGATAAATCAGAATTTTGACGGTAACAATATAGCTTTACCTATGGAAAAGATTTGGGTAGGATTAGGCTCTTTCGGTAGCGGTTCAGGAACAGGTGAGTATTACGGAATAAGGTTTGATATAGATTTAACACCTGAAAATCATTTTATAAATTCTTTCTCATTCTTTTATGAAGGTCAAGCATATTGTTATATTTTTACTTATGACAATAGTATTACACCAGCATATGAGATACAAGAAATTGGATATTTTAAATTAGTTAAATTAAGAACAGCGGGTGGTGTTACAAGATATGTAAACGCTTTTAATGAGTATATGAATGATTTTGGTATTACTGCAATTGATAATGGCGGTATATCTATAACTGTTTATGGATTCCCTGAAAACACGCAAGTGAAACAGGAAATATCCACCTACAATACGGTAATAACAGAAGGTGTTGGAGAAAGAACATTTGGATTAAGTAATTTTTTGCCTTTTAACAATTTAGCTTGTTATTTTAATATAAGGTCAATGGAAGATCAAGTCCGACATGCACACCTTCTGTTTACTCTACCTTAATATTGTTTCAAAAAGATTAAATTCTTACTGCAAATTATACCAATAACCTTTCTTTTTGATAATATTCAAATAAGAATGAATGTTTTAATTCATTTCGTTTAATAGATACAAATTATGCAGATGTTTATAAAGGAACTAATACCATTGTTTTTAATTACGAAACAGTATCAACAGAAGATTATATATTTGATTTTACACTTACCGATTTAGCATGTGGATTTCAAGATGAATTATTTGGATTTTGTTTTGATTTAATCAAAGTAGAAACAATTGAAAAATTAGATACTATAACAGCCGTTGGATGTACAACACAAACAGTACCTTTTACAGAAGAATATAACGATATTTACAATTCACTTATCACAATGAATACAGGCTCTTTGTCTGATGGATTAATAACAAGTGGCAAATGGAAACTATTACTAATAGATACAGCAAGCAATACATTTGAATCTATAATTTACGAAACAATAAGCGGTGAATCTTGTTTACATTCTAACTTAATGCGTTTTAAGTGGACTAATGATTGCAATTTCGCTAACTTAGACTATGTAAATTTACCTTTTACTAATGACGTTTACATAAAAGGATATTATACAAGCCAGCCGTATGACTCAAAAGAGCGTGTAATAAATACTTTAAGCAATGGTGAAACATCTTTAGTATTCGATTATTCAGTAGAGAAAAAAGAATTTAGCATAGGACTTTACACAGAGTCATTCTTTACGACTTTGCAACGTGCTTTCTTACATAGCACAATAATAATTGATAACCTTTATTACAAACAAGATACTGATAGTAAACTAACTAAAAAGCCTGAAGGTAAAAAATTTAGTGCAAAAATTGAGTTAATAGAAGTTGGTAGCGAGGTTGTTATTAGCAAGTGTTGTTGTTAGTATGATAGTCTATTAAATTGATAGCAAAAAGCATATTATTTATTACTTTCTCTTTCAAAGAATAGTATTTTCTTATCTGTATTTCAAAGGTACTGCAAGATATTTTATAAGGTACTGAATTAAGCCTTACAGTTTCATATAATCCTAAATCCTTTAATCTATCCAATTCAATATAATCTTGGTTAATTAGGCTATCTAATTGTTCTATTAGTTCAATTCTTGCCATACTTAAATAATGGTGAAAGTACCAACAATAAATACCGTTTTGTATTCGTGAATATGTACTTCTATATTTCTTAATCTGCTTAGAGGAAAGATGGATTTTTAACTCTCTAATAACTTCGATTTGTTGCAAAATAGTAAATGTTTGAAACAAATATAATGATAAATTTGTGAAATGGATATAGGTATTTTATTAAAACTCAAAAAAAGTATTAATCCTACACTCGTTTATGAGTATAAATTCAATGGTAAAAAAGAAACTAAGTTAGGTTTAGACTGGATAGGTCACTTTATATCAGTAAAAAGACAACTTACAAACGAAGAAGGATTAAAACTAATAAAATACTTTTCAAGTCCCGATAAGGAAAACCAAACATTAAAAAATAATAAAATATAAGAAATGGCAGAATGCACACCTTGCGGTACGGAATTTCCAAGTGAATACTTATCGCTTTTAAATTGTAAAAATCAATTAAACACACGTCAGGCAGGTGTAGCACAACTTGCCTTTATTAAATGTGACCAAATTGTAACGTCTTTAACTTTAGCTTCAGAATGGGACACCATTAGAGGTACAGCAGGTGCGTTAATAAGAACTCCAAACGGATTAGGCTCTTTTGGTAAGCCTAATACAACCGATGCACAAATTGGATGCAAAGAACGTGTGATAACAGAAAAAACACTTACTCTAACTTTCAAAACTTATAAGTACGATAACGAAACATTTACGGATGCAGATTTTATGTGTCAATTAAATGACTCGTTTAATGCTTACCGTTTAATTTGGTTAGGTTGCGATGGAAATTTATACTTTACAAACGCATATACAAGCGGAACAAATCCAGGCTTTGCAATGGACTTGCTAACTTCATGGGATGATAACCCTGAAAACGGTTTAATGTCTAAGAACTTTGAGATTACTATCGACATGATAGAAACGTGCTATTCAATTATAAAACCAAGTGCTGCTTTAATTGCTGCTATATTTCAAGGTCAGGCTAACACGTCAGGAGGTAGCGGACTATAATCGCTAAATAATGGCTAAAAACAAAAAAGTAACAAAACATGATACCTCTCTCGAAAAAAAGAGAGAGGTATTTGTATTGTCACAAGTTGTATTCAATGGCTCTAAGCCTAAAGAAATACTTGAAAAACGTAGACCATTAGAAAGCAAAGATAATTGGACTTTAGAATATAGAGAGGATAACTACTACCCTGTACAGGTTTCTTTATTTAGACGTGCTATGAATGATTATTTGCAAGTATTAAACAAAGCAGATATTCAGATTATTACGGATAGTGTAGAAATGAAAAGGTTTTTAGCAGATAAAAAGTTTTTTGTACAAGATAGATATTATTCGGTTCGTGAATGGCTGTTTTCTTATATGTCAACAGAAAGACAGAAAGACCCTAACAGCGTATTAGTTCCTATTGTTAATTGGAACTTTGAAAAGCGATTTGATAACGGCTTTACAAATGTAGATGATAAGCAAAACGGAATACCTTACTTTGATGACTCAAATAAAAGTCCTGAATTAGATATTTTAAGAATCTATTATGATGACGTGATAGAAACTAATGAAAATCATTTTAAAGCAGTTGTAGGTGAGTGGGTATATGCAAAAGACAGCGAAGGGAAAGACTTAAAAAAAGAGTTCTATTTAGAGTCCGACAAAGAAAATTACTACCTAACAATACCTGAATTAAATCCTAATGAAAGCACAGTAGTTTACAATACATATCCTTACTACGCACATATGATAGGACAAACACCTTTTGTTGCAATTGGTGGTGTGGTTATGAGTGAAACAATTAATGGTGAATTAGTAGAATATAACGTATCAGATTATTACGGTGCTATTGCTTATGCATGTTATATGATAGGCACAATGTCAGACAAACAAGTAATAGAGGCACGAAATAACTATCCTATAAAATATAAATTTCAGGCTAAATGTACGGCTCACGGTTGCGAAAATGGATATTGTGGATTTGGTGATGAAAGGACAAAATGTACTGTTTGTGATGGTTCAGGCTATCAGAAAGATACAAATCCTTTTGGTGACTTTGTTTATCAAATGTCAGGAAATTTCTTAGATGATAGCAGTAAGCAAATGGCGCAACCTATTAACTATGTAGTGCCACCAATTGAGGCATTAAACTACATAAGCGCAAACTTTAAAGAGTATCAAACATTTGTTGCTAATGAATTATGTGTGACATTAGAACAAAATATGACAAATCAGGCAGCAGAATCTAAGAGATACGATTTGCTTAATAAAATAACGCTTGTAACGTCAATTGTAGAAGATTATTTGAGAGTATGTGAAACAATACTAACTTTTGTAGAGCAACTTTTAGAAGGTGGTAAATCTACTCTTATAATTAAAAAACCTCAAACGTGGGATGTTAAAAACCGAGAAGATATTTTATTCCAAATATCAAACGCAAAATCAAACGGCTCACCAAATTTCGTTATCAAGGCATTAGTTCGTGAGTTATTATTATCTGACTTGAAAGAGAATAAAGATGCAAAAGCGATTGTAGATTATATAATGAAAAAAGATAAGTTGATTACTTTTGGAACATCTGACTTAAAGGATGCACGAATTATATATGGTGCTGACATTACACAAAGAGAGCAGATAATCCACGATAACGGATTGGATATACTTTTAGAATTATTGGCAAGTGGTAAAAATGTAGAAAATATAGATGCTGAATTTGAAGCTGAAATAGCTAAATATATAACACCTGAATTAAATTTAACTCCAAATGTTGGATTATGATGAACTTGAAAAGACCTACAAGATAGGATTGAAAAGATAGCCAAAAAGTTTAATCAGAATATAAACAGGCTTATAAAAGAGTTTGCCGTTGATGGTGGATTAGAAGTCAATAGAGATTTATCAATTTTAAATAAAAGAGTCCTAAAAGAACTAAAAGAATCAGGTATTGAAAAGCTGTATGAATATATGGTATCAATAACGGCAAAGATTGAAAAGCAAAACATATCTTACTACTCAAAGTTATCATCAATAGAATCCGATATAAGAAAGTCAGACAGCGTTAAATATGTTGCTGAAAACCTTAAAAAGAATCTTATAGGTCAAGGATTAGAAACTGTTTTAGCTGAAAACATAAGCAATACAATAAAGCCTTATGTTCTTAGTAACTCCGATTATAACTCCACTTCAACTATCCTTGAAAAATACTACCTAAAGAGATAACAAGATATGCAACGCAAATTACTAAAGGATTATTTAGTGTTTATGATGGTGCTATACAAAATACTATAAAACAAAATACAATCCGACAAAAGGAAGTATCTAAATTCATTAGTAGAAAGTTCACGACCTTTCTGTATTCATATGCGTGAAACTTACGGCAATAAAGAGATAACAGTTGAGCAATTACAAAAGTCTTTAGATGAATACTGTCCTAAAGGAATACCAAGTGATAAGTTTATAGAAATTGACGGTAGAAAATTAAGGAAAGGTGCAGGTATGTTAGAGGGTACAACGGTTCAAAACTTCGATATTAACAAAGGTGGTGCTACCAATAACTGCAATCATACATGGGTATGGATTATAGAATAATTGCAAAATAGTAAATGTTATTAATATATAGGTTTATAAATTTGTAACATGGAAAAGAAAGCTTATTTTTTAAAACATCTCGGAAATGGTAATATAATGACCATTACGGATATGAATCGCAAATATTGCGAAACAATAGTTAAAACAAAAAGAGAATATATTTTGCTTGATGAAAATGAGCAAATTATAGGAGATTTAGAGTTAACGCCAAACGAGGCGGAGTCTTTTGTTGAAGAAAAAATAAAAGAACTTATTGAACGTGAGGCACAATTAGAGATTAAAGAAATAGAAGTTGCTGAATTAAAACAGGAGCTACAAAATAAATTAGCTGACTTATCGGTTAAGGTTGATAAAAGAAAAAAAGAATTTAAAGAAAACTAACATTTATGGAACATTTTGAAAAATTATTAAAAGAAATGGCTTTTAGTAAGTCAGAAATTACGGACTTATTAGATGTCGAAAAATCGGAACAACACCAAGAAATCTTAAAAGCATGGTCAGCACGTTATAATGACCATATTTTAGATAAGCCTGAAGTAAAAGACAAGTTCAAAAAAGAATATGAATTATCAGCAGGAAAAGAGGCAACGAGAAAAAGCCGTAAATCTATCTCTAATGATTTGAGTTTAGGATTGACTAATAAGCAGATTGAAGAGTTGACAAATGAAGAGTTTAGCGCAATCGTAAAAGAACACGCAAATAAAGAAGGAGATACTAAGTTTAAGGATTTAGAGGCACAATATAAAGAAGAAAAAAGGTTGCGTGAAGAGGCTGAAACAAAATTAGAAAGTGAGATTGAAAAAGTAAAAACAGAGTTCTTTCAAAAGGATATTGACAGAGAGATACAGTTAAGAAAAGCAAATAAATTAGCATCTAAAGACTCTACTAAGTTCGATAAGTCGGATATGGAGTTAATCGAATATGCAATTGAAGGTGCAAAGATTAATCAAGGTATTTCATTTGTAACTGAAAACGGAAAAGTTTACGTTACTAAAGAAGGTCAAAAACAAAGAAATCAATCTAATGAGTTTATACAATATGAAGATTGGTTAGAGCCGATTTTATCTAAGTTTGAAATTAAGCAACGTAAAACACCCGATGCTAAATTAGATGAAAAAGGTAATCCGATTGAAATCAAAGAAGATAGCGAAGCCGTTAAGAGATTAAAAGCTACTTATGAGGCTAAAGGAATAACAGTTGGTGCTACTGCATAAAGCATACATTCAGTTTGGTAGACTGTGATATACTTAATTTGTTGAACATTTAAATTTATAAAAAATGGCATATCCAGCAGGTGACACTACCACCTATAAAAATTATCCATGTTTGTACTTACAGAGCGTTATCGACGTGATAGCAGAAGAAAAAGAGTACACAAAGCCTTACGTTGGTTTTATTGATTTGTTACAATCAGAAAAAAATGTATCAAACGCACCTGTAAAGGTTTTAATCAATAACGATGGTAAAACACAGGACACAGCAAGTCCAGGGAAGTTTGATTTCGTTTACTATGCACAGGATTGTGATGTAACACCTACAACTGCTTTAGCATCTTGTACGGCTGCAAGTGGCGGTGATTCTTACGCAGGTAAAACATCTTTAACTTACACTTTAGATAAAACATTCGCATTTAACTTGCAAATCAATACTCAATCTGATATTGATAAATGTTATTCTATTGATACAATTAAAGCTGAATTATTTGCATCTAAGAAAACGCAAATCTTACAAAAGTTAGAAAAGCAATTGTTAGATGAGTATGTGGTTGAACTTGGTAAATACAAAAACCAAATTTTGCCTACAAACTCAATCAATAGTCCTGCTGTTTTAAACTTTGCAAATCCAGGCACTATTTCAGACCCGAACCTTGCAACAGGTATTCAATTAGCACGTCAATACTTACGTCAAAACAACAAGAATGTACAGCCTTTATACTTAGGTCAGTCAATCGGTATTGTAGAGATGGAAAATGACAAAGCCATACAAAGAGATTTATTTATCTCTGATGGTTTAAATGATGCTATGTTAGGATTAGTTGGTGATACAAGTGTAGAGTATTTTCACGGTGTACCGGCAGGTACTTTCCAATTAGGTTTATGGAATAAATATGTAGGCAATTACGCTGTGCCAATGGGTACACGTGCGTTTACAGAAAAAATGACTATGGACTTATGGGGTTTCACATTGGATGTTACTTACACACGTGATTTGTGTAACGACTATTGGCATTTCCAATTGAACTATGGTTTAGTGAAAGCACCTAACATCAATTGCGGTGATAGAGATGCATTGAACTTTATTGTAGGATGTGGAGTTAACAACTGTACAGAATTACAAGCGTTATTTAACACAGACGGTTCATTTTCAGGCACAGTAGGAGTATAGATTGAAAGCGGTCTACACTCATTACAGTAAGCCTTACAATTCAGATATAAGGAACAGCCAAACACACTGGCTGTTCCCATATCTTGAATTTCTAATACTTGCTTATTCGAGTGCTAAATCTAAAAAGTTCTTTGGTAAAACTGTTTTAGTTACTGATAGTTACGGCAAATCTTTAATAGTAGATTAATTAGGTATTCCATTTGATGAGGTTATTGTTGAATTAGATGATATTGAGCAACACAATAGATTTTGGGCTTCAGGAAAGATATACGGATATACTAAAGCGATAAAAGAGTTTGAGCCATTTGTACACTTTGATAATGATGCAGGATTTCACGTAAAACCGCCTGAATTTACAGATGAATTAACGGTGCAACATATCCATAATGAATACGGTTCTACATTTGGAAATATATTCGGTGGATTAGTAAATAGGATTGTAAAAGAAACACCAAATGAATTTCCATATGATATTTACCATGAAGCCGTAAAAGGCGATTTAAAAGGTTGTAATTGTGGTGTAATATTCTTTAATGATGCAGAGGTGTGGAGTGAATTTTCACGTTATACATGGGCGTTACAAAATTCTGAATTTTTCGATAAGATAGCGAGTGAGGCAATTGCACCAATGTACAAGCATTTTAATTATTGGAATGTAGTCATTGAAGAGATTTTACTATATTCTATATTTAAAAGATTAAAGAAAAAAGAACCTAATAAGTTGTTTGATATTAATGGTTTTGATTTCCCAAAAGAGACACTAAACCCATTAAAATACTTTCACATTTGGGGTTCAAAAAGAGATAGAGAATTTTTGAAGATAAGAGAAAAAATAGCAGTTGATTATTTGGATAGATATGATAAGGCTTTAGTAGATAGAATTTACACATTTTTTAATAGAAAGAGAACATGAAAAAAATACTTTTAATACTTTGTTTATTTCCGATATTGGTTTTTTCTCAAAAGAGTTATAAAATACCTGCGGACTCTACTATTTTAAATAATATAGGTTCGGGAAAGAATGAATTAGTAATTAGAAATGCAACGTCAAATATTACAGGCGGTGTGCTGACTAATTTAGGGAACGGTGTAACTGCATTTGTTTTAGGTGGTGGTAGTGCAAGAGTTGTAGATACCATTTATAAAAACAATACAAAAGATAGTATTGTATTTACTATTTCAGGTATTCGTTATGCGGTTAAAGATAGTTTTAATTTAAACACTGACTCACAAACACTATCTATATCAAATGATACATTAACTATAAGCG
>JADKIQ010000025.1 GCA_016721245.1 Sphingobacteriales bacterium | reverse complement strand
CTTATATGTATGACAAAATCATACATATACAACAAGATTTAGCAGTATATGTATGTTTTTTGACCATACTATATTTCAAATATAATTAAACTTATTTATAAATCGTCAAATGGTGACTTAATATTCTGCAGACTTTTAGTACTTACATGTGTGTATATTTCTGTTGTTCTGCTACTGCTATGTCCAAGTAGTTCTTGAATATACCTTAAGTCGGTTCCTGCTTCCATTAAATGAGTTGCATAACTATGACGTAACCAATGTAGCGTGACAGGTTTTTTTATATTACTCTTTTCCACGGCATCTTTTAATACACTTTGTAAACTCTGCTCGGAATAGGGTTCACCTTTATGTTGTCCTTCAAATAACCATGTTTCTGGCTTGTAGCTTTTATAATAGATTCTAAGCATAGTTAGAATCTTTTCAGACAGTGGTACTATTCTGTCCTTCTTGCCTTTGGATACCCTGATAATAATTATATTTCTTTTAGAATCTATATCTGTGGGTTTTAGTTTCAACAATTCACTTCTTCGCAAGCCACAACTGTAAATTAATGAAAGCATAGTCCGGTGTTTTATATTCCCATGTGCATTTAATATTGCTTTCACTTCCTCTTTGCTCAGCACATTTGGCAATTTCTTTTCTCCTTTAGGCCGGTGTATCAGTTCCTCCTTCATCACTTTATTTTCTACCGTCCTGAAAAACAATTTTACCGCATTCACTATCTGGTTCTGGTACGATGCCGAAAGTTTGTTCTTCAATATAAAATCGTTGTTGTAAACGATAATATCCTCATTCGTAATTTCTTCCACAGGCTTTGTATTATAAAACAACAAAAACGACTTCAAAGCGTCTGTATACGTTTTTATCGTATTGTCGCTGTAGCGTTTAGATTTCAGCCAACGGCTGAATTGTTCAGCCTTTGCTTCTTTATCTGCCCTCAAAACAGCGTTTTCCAGTTTAAACCGTTTTCTGTTTGCTTCCGTATTCGGTAAATGCCAGACACCTAAACTATAACTCCATCTGGCATCCTCCAGTTTTTTGATACGTGCTATCAGTTCCTTGCTTTTCTCAAAATAAACGGCAATCCTGCTTTCGTGCCGGTACTTCACAATTTTTGCCTGCCATTCCATTGGTTTGCTTTTTCTATTGAGAGACAAAAAACGTCAATATTCCATAAAAAAGCAGGTGTTTTTTAATTAAAAGCCATTTCAACTTCCTAAATCATCTCGAATATATCCCCAACCTACATTTAATTAATCCTTAATATCCATTCCGCCGTACTATGCAGTATAAGATTCTATTTTTATTCTATGGCATTTGACGCAGAAATAGACAGCATCCGCAAAAAGATAGAAGGCTACAAAAACGAAGGTAAAACCTTGTTTGCCGGCTCTTCCTTCCAGACGCATTCCATTCCTATGCTGCATATCTTGTCGCAGATAGACAATACCATACCCATCTATTTTCTGAATACCGGTTATCTCTTCCCGCAAACCATCGAGTACAAAGATGAAATTGCCCGTTTATTTGGTATTAAAGTAATCGACCAGAAATCGTCTACACCGCGCAACATGCAGAAAGACAGCAATGGTCGTTTATTATTCACCTCCGATCCGGATTTCTGCTGTCACCTGAATAAAGTGGCACCCATGGAACCGATTTTGCAAACCTACGACATCTGGATAAACGGCGTGCGTGCCGACCAGAATGCCAACCGTGCAAAAATGAAGGAAGAGCAAAAGACACCGCAGCGCGCCATGCGTTACCATCCCATGCTGCAGTGGACCAAACAAATGATCTGGAATTACATCAAAGAATACAAAATTCCGCACCACCCGCTGGATGCAGAGGGATATACCAGCATCGGCTGTGAACCGTGTACACGTAAAATAGATGCTTCACAAATGGGAGATGAGCGCATGGCACGCTGGTTCGGATTAAATAAAACAGAGTGCGGATTGCATACAGAATTAATTAAGTAATTGTACAATGAACGATGAAAAATCGTTAATCGTTAATCGTTAATCGTAAATTTTTATATGAAGGTATTAATAACAGGAGGAGCAGGATATTTGGGAACGGAACTGGTGAAAAAACTGGTGAAGATTCCCAAGATTAAAGAAATTATTGTGTATGATAATTTAAGTAAAGGCGGTTATAATTTCTTTTTGTGTACCTGTATCGGCGGCGATAATATTCGTTTCGTGCAGGGCGATATACTCGATACGCGCAAACTGAAGAAAGAATTGCAGGGCGTGGATGTGGTGTTTAACCTGGCGGCAAAAATTGCATCGCCTTATGCCGATGCCGACCCGCATTTGTACGAACAAATCAATCACTGGGGTACGGCAGAACTGACCTACGCGATAGAAGAAAGCGAGGTGAAAAAGTTTATTCATATCAGCAGTTTATCGGTGTACGGAGCTTCTACCAAAGGTAAACAGATAACGGAAAGCACCAAGCTCAATCCGAGAACCAATTATGGTATTTCTAAAATGCGCGGCGAAGGATTTGTAGAGCGCCTCATGAAGAATGAAAATTTTGATACTTATATCATTCGTTTGGGAAATGTGTACGGTTTTAATCAAACTATGCGCTTTGATGCCGTGATTAATCATTTTGCTTTTGAAGCTAATTTCCTGAAAAAGATTTCCATTCATGGCGACGGACAACAGATTCGTTCCTTTATCGATGTAGATAAATCTGCGCAGTATATTACACAACTTCCGTTTTTAAATGTGCCGTCCGGAATTTATAACATGGTAGATTTTAATATGTCTGTTATGGACATTGCGCTCACTTTTAAAGACCTGATTCCGGAGCTGGAAATGCAGTTTATCAACCAGCATTTGCAACTCAGAAATATTGCGGTGGAAGAAGATTGCAGGATTTATAAATATATTCCTAAAAAAAGTACCAACTTTAAAGACGATTTATTTACCATGATGAATCAGTTTGCCTTCCATTGATAGTAGGATTATTTCATTTTTACTTTTTTTTATCGTATTAGTTATCAACTGATTACTTTATTATTTAGATGGTTTCTGTATAATTAATACTTGTAGCTACAATGGTTTATCCACATTGCAAAAATGAATTCTATGTTATGTATGAAAAAAAGTTGGCAAAATATTTGGATAATGAAAATTGGTTACTAAATTTGTCCTAGGGTTTTTATGTTTCTAGACTTTAGGGTCTGACGGGTAAGTGCAAAGCTTACCCGTTTTTATTTTTATCTTATCGTACTTATCAGTTTCTGATCATTCTTCTTAATAATATCTAATAGCATTTCCCAGATAACATCATAAAAGATGATTTCACTCTCATGCATTATCTGATGACTATAGTTTTCTTTCAAAGCTGTGTATTCCTTTATTTGTTTCAGCTCTTTATAATTAAAACTTTTCTTTTCCATGGTGGAAAGCAGTTTAATAAACAGATTGCTTCGGGTATTGCTCTCGTCTTTTAAATGGCGCGACTGGTATACTTTCAAAGAATCAATGTGCTGCATGGCACTGTCAAGATCGTTTCTGCCGATATAAAATAAAATGGATACGATTCTCGCCGCCAGATTAAAGCCGGATTTATCCTGCGATACATTTGGTATATCGTTGCCAAATTTGGATAAACTGAATTTATAGTTTCCGTCGTTCAGGTAATTTTCCAGAAACTCCAGATACGCATTGTACACAAACCAGCGCTCCTTCAAAGCCGTATGCGCATTTTTGTAGTAGGAATGGGTTTGTATTTGCTGCAGTGTTTGTTTTGCTGTGCCGGTTTGTTTATTGCTCAGCAGGATTTTCATCTCAAACTCTTTCACCGCCAGAAAACTCGCACCTTTTGATCCGGGTGCAATTTCTTCTATCAGTTTGAGTGCAGATTTATCATTTCTCAAATCGAATAAAGATTTCAGTTTGTAGATGTAAATCGTATTCAGATATGTTTCCGACAAAATAGAAGAGTAGTATTGGTGATAGTTCTTCAAATAAATATCACAGGTTTCATTTATCTTCTTGTTGTTGCCCAAAATCTCATAATAAAACAACAGCGTTCGAATGTAGATAAAATACACCACCAGTGATTTTGCATCCGAAACAATTTTTGAAATATCTTCGGTACATTGTTTAACATCCAGTTCTTTCTGCTCCTGCGTCTTTTTGGTGTAATGAACTGTCATCATTACTTTGGTATAAATCAACTGCGCTTTTTGTTCCAGGTCATATTCTTTAGAATACTGCTGATAGGCAATATATTCTTCATTGTATTTTTTCTCATCGCCGCTCATTCCGTAATGCACCAGCAGTTTATAGGAATACTCTTTCAGGATATCGAAGAAGTTATTTTTTTTAGCGGTGGAGTAACTATCTGCGATTAATTGTATAGAAGCGTTTCTGTTTTCTGCGTATCTCAATAAGATATTACTTAAATACAGTCTGTTCATGCAATCAAAATAGGCTTTCTTACTGCTGTCCGTTTCCGATGCATGGTTGATATCGATAAAGTATAAAGTATTTAAAAGCCGTTCTTTAAACCGCGATTTTAATTTCCGGTAATTCGTGGCTTCTTTTGCCGAACCATATACATACAAGAGCGCGTCTTCATCCGTCTTTATTGCACCTTCTGCTATGCCATTGTAAAACTTCGCAAATAAGGTGTCTTTCCTGCTGATAAGCGATTTATCGAACACTTCCAACTGACTAAGTTTACGCTTATTGATAATATTTACCAGTTCTTTTAAGTTCTCCATGACCTTTTTGAATTAGATATTAGGTATAATATTAATGTAAAAAGATTATAGAATCAGCGGAATGTTTCCACAGAGGTGGAAATAAGGATGTCACAGATTAAAAAAATATGCCATTTGTACTCAGGGATTGTGCGGGTAACTTTACATCAGAAATTAAGACAAGAAGAAAAAACAAAACAAACATTCAGTATAACATTAAAACCAGAAAAATGAGCAAATTACAAAAAATCATCAAAGATATCGTAAAGCAGCAGCTGGAGTTTGCTGAGAAGCGAAATCAAAGAGATGACAAAGAGTTCATCCGACAGTTAACCTACAAACAACTGATAATCACAGAAGACGGCGTAGGAAGACACTAAAGCCCAACGAAACAAGAAACCCTGTTGACCCTAACGTTTAGAAACATAAAAATCCAAAAAATCTGAGTTCAGGAACATAAAAACCCACTTATAGTTCTAAAGACCAGAAAACCCGACAGACGCCGAGACTAAGAGCATAAAATCCCTAACCGCGACTTAGAAAAAAGATCTCTTCTGTCATTTACAAGCCGACTACTCTTAGTTGGCTTTTTTTATGCCTTAACTAATTGAAAAACACTTACTTCCGGGGAGATACCTAAACGGCCGGGATAACCAAGAAATCCTGCACCTCGGTTTACATATAACTGCTGCTGCTCTTTGGTCTTGTATAAACCTGCCCAGTGTGGATACACATATTGGGAAGGGCTCCATTTGATGCCCGGAATTTCAATGCCGAACTGAAAACCATGCGTATGCCCGGCAAAAGTGGCGTGAATGCCGGAAAATTCTTCTTTCAGAGATACTTCGTGGTCCCAGTGTGATGGGTCGTGCGATAATAATAACTGAATATCAGCCGTTTCTGCACCGGCATAGGCTTTTTTCAAATCGCCAAACTTGCCAAATCTCAGAGAGTGCCCGATGTATTGCACACCAATAATGGCCAGTTTTTTTCCATTTCGCTCCAGAATGCGGTGTTCATCCATCAATAAATCCCATCCCAACTTTTCTCTTTGCAACTCTAAAAGATGCTTGAAATTATCTTGCATCTCTTTATCCGACTCCCATTGCATATACGTACCGTAATCGTGGTTTCCTAAAATAGAATAAACACGGGTTTTAGATTTTATGGTTTTGAGAATGTCAATATAAGGTTCCACTTCTTTCGAAGCATAATTGACTAAATCGCCGGTGAAAAATACGATGTCCGCATCCTGTTCATTCACCAGATCCACAATCTTCTGTACCGGAGACGCATCGGCAAAACTGCCCACGTGTAAATCCGAAATCTGTACAATTTTTAAACCTTCCCATTCAGCCGGCAAATCTTTGATAGCCAGTTTTACTTTTCGCACCTGATAGTTGTAAGCTCCTCGCAAAATACCGTAAACAAAAGCACCAAACGTTAAGGAACCAACTGCCAGCCCCACTCTGCTCAGGAATTGTAAACGGGAAATACCTTCCGGCTGTATATCTGAAGAAGAAGCGCCGAAAAAACTTAAAACCCAGCGGAATAAACGGAAAAGATCATCGATTAAAAGAAATGGCAGCACCAGTACTTTCCCCAGAAAAACTGCCTGTGCCAGCCCAACGATGATATTCTTGCTCCAGCCATGCCAGTTGGAATATCCTTTTACAAACAATATAAGCAGTGCAACATAGGTGAAGGAAGATAAAACCCAGTAAATGATGTAAGCGATTCGCTGTGTGGATGCTTTTGAATCGGAGACGGAGCTTTTTACCGCCTGAAAAACATAGATGTCTACCACAATAATAACCAGTGCCGGTAGTAACATCCAAATGGGGCCAAATTTGTTACGCATAAGAAATGGAACAAAGATACACAGCGATTGGTTCAAAAACACAACTTTATTTTAATTGTGTAATGCGAAAAGTGTATTTTCTGAATGGTATATTAGCAATATGAAAAAAACAAGTTTACTTATTTCGTTGGTATTGGTACTAAGCCATCTACTTCATGCAGCGGAGAAACTGCCTAAGGTGTATTTTAACCGCGTTGGAATTGTGGTAGATGATGTTACCTTTAACGGAATAGTGAAATCTGCTTTTATGACGAAGAAGTTTGCCAGAGTAGATGCCGGTTTGCCTAAGTTTATTCCGCCTACTGATACATCTCATATGTTATATGTAGTAGGAAAAAACACGCAGGTGGAAATATACAGCGTCAATAATCCATATGGTTTGAAAGAAGGACAGGTGGGTATTGGTTTCGCGGTAGAGCAAAACAACGGAGCAAAACAATTATTCGATAGTTTATCAAAAAACAAAGACGCGCAGTTGTTTTTTGCAACCGACTCATCGAATATAAACGGTCAGAAAGTAGCAGAAAAATATGTGCTCTCTTTACGTGACCCGGGTGAAAATATAAACCTGACCTATGGTGTTACGGAATATCTTCCAGATGTGATGCAGGCATTGTTTAAACAAAATTTCAAATCCAAACCCATTAAGCGCAGCGATTTCCTGAAAAAAAGATACAACACAGATAAATTATTCAGCGATATTATGGAAATCAGTTTGCAGCTTTCAAAAACAGAAACCACAGCGTTTATAGAAGCATTAAAACAACTGGATTTTAACATTTCTGAAAAAAATAATAACTACGTTGTAAAAGGAAATGATATCGTTATCCGTGTTAAAGTTTCAGAAGAAATGATGCCGAAATTACAGTTGAAATTTAAGATGAATGCACCCAAAGACGGTAATTACAACCTGAATAATTCCAAATTGGATTTTGACGGAAGCTACGGTACATGGAATTTCTACTAAATCTTAACACTTACTAAACTATTTCCGGCACTTTATTATTTATCTTAGTAAACGTATTTTTTATGTTTGCTACACTATTTTCATCCCTGCAACACCACAAAACAAAACTTATAGTTGTTTCGTTTATTGTTGTTGGTGTAGGAATCATCTCCACCGCATTTACGGAAAAGAAAGCAGCACTGGCGCAAACGAAAACTTTCTGTCTCGAGAATATAAAACAGTTTCAGTCGCAGCTGGATACCTTTCAGAAAGCAGCAGAAGATACTGCCGATAAAAAATTACTGCTCGCACGTTTTAAAAAAGCCAGAGTAGCGTTCAAACGCTTTGAGTTTTGTCTTGAGTATATCGATAACAACCGCTATCCGTTTTTTAACGGGGTAAATGCCGTTGAAATGGACGACGGATATAATCCGAATATAAAACCGGAAGGTTTGCAGGTGATGGAAAGTGAGCTGTATGCAGATAGCCTTGATTACGACAGAATTATTTTCCTCTCCAAGCAGCTGAAATACCGTACACTTGCTTTTTATTTATTGCTGAAAGACGCACAACTCCGCGACAGTTATATTTTTGAAGCCATCCGTTTTCATCTGATACGCATAGAAGCAATGAGCCTGGTCTCTTTTGATTCACCGAACCTTCGAAATAATGTGGAAGAAATCGTTTCTTCGCTGAAATCAATCACTACTATTTTAGGATACTATAAGGATGATAAAAGTACTTCGGATATTATCTCGCTGCAGACACAAATGCAGGCAACGATTGAATATTTGAAAAATAAAAACTTCAATACGCTCGACCGCTTGGTGCTGATCAAAAAATACTTGCAGCCGCTTACACAAACAGTTTCTGCTGTGCAGCAAAAACTATCGATTCCGTATCTGGAAGTTTCCGGGCAGGTTTTCCGGGCAGTGAATTTAAACAGCAAAACTATTTACGATGCGGATTTCCTCAATTCTAAATTTTATGCGCAGGATAAATACTATAAAAATAATCCACTGTACAAAGAACTCGGTAAGCGTTTGTTTTTTGATAAGCGTTTGTCGGCAGATAATAGTTTGAGTTGTGCGTCCTGCCATCAGGCAGCCAATGCCTTTACGGATAAACTGCCAACTGCGATTACCAATAAAGCCGGAGATTTTCAAAAACGCAATACACCTACCATTTTAAATGCAGCATTACAAGCCGGATATTTTTACGATTTATCGGCAGCTTCGCTGGAAACACAGGTCGATCATGTGGTCATCAATCCGCAGGAGTACAATCATAATTACGACGAAATTTTAAAACGCCTGAAAGCAGATACGGCGTATGTTCGTTTATTTACGGCTGCATTTCCGGAGTATGGCAAAGATGCGGTTTCCATCTATTCCATCAATACCTGTATTGCCGATTTTGAACGGCAGTTTGTACAACTCAATACACCGTTTGACAAATACATGCGCGGACAAACTACTACGCTGGATGCATCTGTGAAGCGCGGATTTAATTTGTTTATGGGCAAAGCGCAATGCGGTTCCTGTCATTTTGCACCTACTTACTTTGGTACGGCTCCGCCTTTCTACGGTATTTCCGAATCGGAAGTGCTGGGCGTTACGAAAACATTTGATACCCTACATCCCGTGCTGGATGATGATATAGGCCGGTTTAAAAACTTTGAAATCGACCAGTTTCGCAATTCCATTAAAACGTCTACGGTGAGAAATGCAGAACTCACGGCGCCATATATGCACAATGGCGGTTTTAAAACACTGGACGAAGTGATAGAATTTTATAACCGAGGCGGCGGAGCGGGGATGGGGCTGGATGTACCCAACCAGACCTTGCCGGCAACGAAACTCAACCTGAGCAAACAGGATAAAAAAGATATTATCTCGTTTATTAAGGCACTGACAGATACATCAGGAATTAATAAAATGATTTTTTGACTTTTAAAACACCACTTGTCCCGAATTTATTTCGGGATAGTGACATAGTTTTTTGTTATAAAAGAAAAATAGACAATGCAAGTCTTTTCGTAAATGTTAGTAGCACATAGCTGTAAGTTTTGCTTACACTATGTTCATCTCTTTGTAAATTACAGATTTACTACAAACCGTATTGCTCTCAGATCTCTATGTTTCTATGTGTTAAATAATTAAGAGTTTGTTATAACACTAAGGTTTCTTACATTTGCACTTCAGAAAACGACTTCGTAGCTCAGTTGGTAGAGTAGCTGACTCTTAATCAGTGGGTCCTGGGTTCGAGCCCCAGCGGGGTCACCAGGCAATCAGAAATGGTTGCCTTTTTTATTTTAACCGCTCCAATACACCTTTTCGTTTTACGATGTTTTTGTAATCCCATTGGATATCGACTGATTTTTTCAACCAGCGTTTCAGATCTTTTGTGTTGACTTGACTGGCTGATGTATAACGTGCTTCTGCGGCTTTGAAACTGCCTTCCTTTTGCAAGCCTTCTTCATCAAATGATTGTCCGCTCCAGAATAATAAACGAACGCTGTTTTTTAATTTGCTGTAACCAACAACAGGATTGCCTTCTAAAAACCAGACAGGATGCGCATGCCATATTTTATTTTCCGCGTCAGATAACTGACGATTAATTTCCTGTGCTAGTACATCGCAAATAGCCTTGTCTTCTGCACATAAAGCGTCGTTGTATGCTTGAGTGTCTTTGTTCATGGGGCGTTTTTTTAAACTTGTTTTATTCTGAAACGTCATTCCTAAGCATGAGAAATCTGTTGAATTTTATACCCAGTCTGGCAGGTCTATAGTTGCAAGTTTCTGTGTACAAGCATTGTCGGTCTGCTAAAACCAGTAACAAATTTCATTTTATAAAAATAGAAGATTATATCATAAATTTAAACTTATGCAGAAGTTGAATGGTAAATGGTATGTCAGTCGAGCATGCGCTTATGTAGTTAGCTAAAATTAAAATTACTAAAATTATGGCTTCGTTTATCAATTTACTTTTTTGAAAAATAAAACCCGGGTAATTCACAGCTATTAATTTTTAGGAACTAATCCTTTTTGCTTTATGAGTACCAGCACTATGCAGGCGAGAACACTGCCAGGTAATCCATAAAAGGCATCCAAAATATCGGGTGTGTTTAGTAAAGGCAGAAAAAGTTCATAAATAAAGTTTACGGCGATAACCAATACAGTAAAAATATAGACCCAGTAAAGCGGGGAGCCATATAATAACCATATGTATCCTGCTGCTAAGATTAATATGTAACTGATGGAAAAGTTGGAGATGTGCAAGGAGATTTCTGTACCATACATTCCCAAAAGATCATTGTTCTCTAACAGATTTTTCTTAAAAATATGCAAACAAAGGGCGATTGCTATGGTGAATAAGTATAAGAGTGTTACCCATGTTTTTGGGCGAAAAATGAATGTCTTTTCATTGGGTTGAATTAAAAAGCCTAAAGATAATTGTTTTTTACATTTAGACTGAAGCTTAGGTATTTTCAAAATCTCTATCCTTTGCGTTTTAATCAATAATTTAGTTGTTCTAGAAAAATGAACATGTCATTGATATAAATTGGTCGAAGTCATTAAAAATCGACATTTAATTAATACTTAACGTCAATAAAATTTGATTGTTTAAGATAATTATGCTCGTTTCGCTATTTTTGTTGATACGAAACCAAGGTAAAATGCGCGTTCCGGTAGCGGAACGTACTATAAATTGTAAATCAGCATATGAAAGTATTAAAATTTGGAGGCACTTCTGTCGGTTCTAACGAGAATATAAAACGGATTATCGGAATTGTGCGCAAGGAAAAAGAACAAGGCGAAGAAGTCGTTTTGGTCTGTTCGGCATTTAGTAAAGTAACCGACCAGCTCATCAATGCAGGGAAATTAGCGGAAAAGAAAGACAACACCACTTATCTCGAAATATTTGACAGTTTCCGGGAGAGACATCGTCTGGCAATTGAAGAACTGATTACGGATGCCGAAGTGAAGATAGAAATGCTGGAAGAATTTGTCGAAAGCATGGACAGGGTGGAAGACATCCTGAAAGGAATTAATATGCTGGGAGAACTGTCTGATAAAACGCTGGCGCAGTTGGTGTCGTTCGGAGAGCGTTTTTCCTCTTTTATTGTGGCAGGTGCTTTGAAAAGCGCGGGCTTGCAGGGTATCTATGTAAATGCGACCAAACTTATCCGCACAGACTCCAACTATCTTTCTGCAAAAGTTAACTTCGATAAAACCAACAAAAATATCCTCGACTTCTTTGAAGCGGTGAACGGAATTGCGGTGGTCACCGGTTTTATCGGTTGCGATGAAAACGGCAATGTCACCACATTGGGTCGTGGCGGCTCTGATTATACGGCGGCTATTTTTGGTGCAGCGCTTAAAGCAGAGGCTATCGAAATCTGGACGGATGTGGACGGCGTACTGACGGCTGACCCGCGCAGAGTGGAGCAGGCGTTTACGATTCCGACCTTGTCGTACAAAGAAGCAATGGAGCTTTCGCATTTCGGTGCAAAAGTGATTTATCCGCCAAGCATACAACCGGCGTATATCAAAAACATTCCCTTAATCATTAAAAATACATTTAACCCTGAGCATCCCGGAACATTTGTTTCTAAGGATTCGGGAAAATCGAATAACGAGATTAAAGGAATTTCTTCCATTTCCGATATCGCCGTGCTGCGCATGGAAGGCACCGGTATGGTGGGCGTGGTAGGCATTGCTTCCCGCTTGTTTGGCTGCCTGTCGCGTGCAGGTATCAATATTATTTTCCTGACGCAAGGTTCTTCTGAGCATTCGATTTGTTTCGGTATCGTGCCGAATGAAATCAAGAAAGCACAGAAAAGTGTGGAGGAAGAATTCCGCTACGAAATACAGAATCGTCAAATTGCACCTTTAGTGGTGGAAACGAATAATTCCATCATCGCGGTGATAGGAGAGAATATGTCGAAAGTGCCGGGTGTTTCTGCCAAGATGTTTAAGGCATTGGGAAAAAACGGTATCAACGTGAACGCCATTGCGCAAGGTTCTTCGGAGTTAAATATTACGGCGGTAATTGACCGTCACAATGAAGCAAAAGCCTTGAATGCTTTGCACGAAATTTTCTTTGAAACGGATGTGCATTCGATTAATGTTTTCTTAGTGGGGCCAACCGGATTAATTGGTAAAACCTTACTGAAACAAATCAGCAATCAGTTTGAATACCTGAAAAAAGAAAAATCCATTCAGATCAATGTAACGGGTATTATCAACTCTAAAAAAATGCTGATTGACAGCAATGGAATTGATCTGGAAAACTGGCAATCGCTTTTAGATGAAACGGGTGAAAAATCTGATCTCGAAAATTATACCAATAAAATAATTGACTTGAACTTTGCCAATGCTGTTTTTGTTGATTGTTCTGCCAGCAAACATGTGGTGGAGTTTTACGAGAAATTGCTGAAGAAAAGTATTTCTATCGTTACACCGAATAAAATTGCGAATACTCTTAGTCAGGAAAAATATGTGCGACTACGCGAACTGGCAAAAAAATCCAATGCCCGTTTTATGTATGAGACAAACGTAGGTGCCGGTTTGCCGGTGATTGGCGTGTTACAATCTTTAATGAATTCAGGCGATAAGATTTTGAAAATAGAAGCGGTATTATCGGGAACTTTATCTTTTATCTTTAATACCTACAAAGGCGATTTAAAATTCTCTGATGTGGTACTGGATGCAAAAGAAAAAGGATACACAGAGCCGGATCCGCGCGATGATTTATCCGGATTGGATGTGGCGAGAAAAGCCCTTATTCTTTCGAGAGACAGCGGCGCACAAATGGAACTGACGGATATTAAAGTGGAGAATTTAGTGCCGGAAAATTTACGCGAAGTGGATGTGAAAACATTTTTGGAAAGATTGCCGGAAGTGGATGCATCTTATGAGAGCATCAAGAAAGATGCGGAAAGCAAAGGCAATGTGTTGCGCTATATGGCAGTGATTGAAAACGGAACGGCGAAGATTGAATTGAAACAGGTAGATAACAAACATCCGTTCTATAACTTAAGCGGCAGCGATAATATGATTGTATTTACCACAGAGCGTTATAAAAATAATCCGCTGGTGATTAAAGGACCTGGTGCCGGAGCAGAAGTAACAGCTGCCGGTGTGTTTGCGGAGATTATCAGTATTGGAAATTATATGGCAAACTAGGATAGTCGTAAGTCATAAGTCGTGAGTCGTAAGATAGGATAATAATAAAGGTTAGCTAATGGGTTAAAAATGAAGATATTTGGCGGGGGGAAAGCACAAGATTTTGCGGGAGAAATTTGGGCCCCCCCCGAGTCAATAGATTAAATTTCGAATCAAATTTGAGACCACAAGTATGAAAGTAGGTGATAAAATAAAGGTTTTCGCGCCGGCAACGGTGGCCAATGTAGCATGTGGCTTTGATGTGCTCGGTTTTGCCATAGATAAACCCGGCGATGAACTCGTGATGGAAATTACAGCGGAGCAAGGCGTAGTAATTGTGGACATTGAAGGAGATGGTGGTGTGTTGCCGCGCGATGCAAAAAAGAATTCAGCAACGGTTGCAATACAAGATTATTTAGATTTTATAAAAGCGGATTTCGGATGTAAAATCTGGCTAAAGAAAATGATGCCAAGCGGCAGTGGTTTAGGCAGCAGTGCGGCCAGTGCGGTTGCCGGGGTATATGCCATCAATATGTTGTGCAATGAGAAATTAACGAAACATGAATTAATGCCGTTCTTGCTGAATGCAGAGAAAGCAGCCTGTGATGCAGCCATTGCGGATAATGTGGCAGCGAGTTTGTTCGGCGGTTTTATTTTAGTAAGAAGTTATGAGCCGCTGGATATTTTACAAATTCCCGTGCCGGAAGATTTGTGGTGTGCAGTCATCAATCCGCATGTGATTGTACTGACGAAAGATGCGCGAGAAATTTTACCGAAGGAAATTCCATTGGCACATTCCCTGCGTCAGAGCGCAAATGTAGGCGGTATGATGGTGGGTTTACTGCGCGGTGATTACGACTTAATTGGCAGAAGTCTGGTGGATTATATCGCAGAGCCTTACAGAAGTAAACTGATTCCGGGTTTTTATGAAATGAAGAACGCAGCAAAAGATGCCGGTGCCTTAGGCGGCAGCATCAGCGGTTCCGGACCGAGTGTGTTTGCATTATGTCATGGTAAAGAGATTGCGCACAAAGCCGGCGAAGCCATGAAGCAAGTGATGACCAATATGAATATCGGAGCCGATGTGTATGTAAGTAAAGTCAATAACCAAGGTCCGAAAGTATTACCAATGACGGATTAATAAACGTGTATGAAAGAATTCCTCTCCAACTATAAAACAGAAGTACTGATAGCGATTATTGTCGTGTTAGTAATGTTTGTTCCGTATCTGATTATCAGTTCCGGTGTAATAAAATCAGAAGATACCTTGCTGATGGTGGATACCATTACCAAATATTTTACGCCTTTAATCATCGGAGGATTAATTGCTGTTATTGTTTATAAAGCTATCAAAAGAAACAGGGAAGATAGGTAATGGGTTCTTATTCTATAATTCAACAACTCAACAATTCGATAATTAAGTAAAAATGAAACTGTATTCTACCAAACATATTTCACCGGATGTAGACCTGAAAGAAGCCGTATTAAAAGGGCTTCCGCCGGATAACGGCTTGTATATGCCGTATGAAATTAATCCCCTGCCGCAGAAATTCTGGGATCATCTGGATAGTTACACGTTTACGGAAATGGCCTATCATATCGCGCACAATTTCATCGGCGATTATATTCCTTCGGCTGAGTTGAATAAGATTATTCACGAAGCGTATAATTTTGATGCGCCACTGATTGAAGTGGGAGATTATTCTGTACTGGAATTATACAATGGTCCAACGCTGGCTTTCAAAGATTTCGGCGCACGGTTCATGGGCAGATTGATGGGGTACTTTTTGCGCAACAACGATAAAGAAGTCAATATTTTAGTGGCAACTTCAGGAGATACCGGCAGTGCGGTGGCACATGGTTTCCTGAATGTGGAAGGCATCAAAGTAACTATTTTATATCCGAAAGGAAAGGTGAGTGAAATACAGGAAAAGCAATTTACGACGCTGGGTGCGAATATTACAGCGATAGAAATTGACGGCACCTTCGATGATTGTCAGGCATTGGTAAAACAGGCTTTCTTAGATAAAGAACTGAATGAAAAACTGACTTTATCTTCCGCCAATTCCATCAATATCGCACGCCTGATTCCACAATCGTTTTATTATATCTATGCCTACAAGCAATTGGACGATAAAAGTCTGCCTTTGTATTTTTCTGTTCCTTCCGGAAATTTCGGAAATATGACTGCCGGTTTGTTTGCGAAGAAAATGGGTTTACCCATTACCAAAATGATTGCGGCGACCAACTCTAATGATGTGTTTACCGTATATCATGAAACAGGAAAATTTGAGCCGAAGCAATCGGTGCAAACCATCTCCAACGCCATGGATGTAGGCAATCCGAGCAATTTCACCCGCATGATGGATTTATACGGAAATGATGCGGAAAAGGTTCGCGAAGATATCGCCGCTTATTCTTACAATAATGAACAAACGGCTGACTGCATCAAAAAAGTATTTAATGATTACAACTATGTGATGTGTCCGCACACCGCAGTTGGTTATCTGGGCCTGGATGAATTTGTGTATGAAAACGATTTGAATCCGTATTACATCAACGGAATTATTCTGGCCACCGCACATCCTGTGAAATTCGGTGATGTGGTGGAACCTTTAATTGAAGCACACATTCATATTCCGGAAAGACTGAAAAGCATCATCAACGGAAAAAAACAATCTGTTTTAATGTCTGCTGATTTCGATATTTTCAAGACCTGGTTGCTGAATCAATAATTATTAAAACACAACTTGTCCCGTATTTATTTCGGGATAGACACATAGAAAAATTTTAAGGCATAAAAGTGTGTTGGTTGAGTTCGGATAGCCAAAGATGAATATAGTTCCGAAGTCTCGGAATCATCGAAGATGAATTTCTATGTTTTGTCTTATTGTCCTGTAATACCGCTCTGTCTGTTTATGCTTTACAAAAAAGACTATGTGTCTATGCGTTTTAATTAAATAATTACCTTATATTTATATCAAATCGAAAGGTATGCAACGGATTTTTACACTTTTCATTTTCTCTATATTAACAAGCACTTTATTCTCTCAAACGAGATATAAAGACGAGCTATTTACCATTTTTAAACATGGCGATATTCAGTACGGCAGCAATTACGACAGCAAAAATCAACTGACGAATTTACTGATGGATGTGTACGAGCCGCAGAATGATACAGCTACTTTACGTCCAATTATATTTTTTGTGCACGGAGGTTCTTTTATCGGCGGCGACAGAGGCGACCAGCAAATCAATAAGACGGCAGAATTTTTTGCCAAGAAAGGTTATGTTACCGCGAATATAGAATACAGAGTACAGCAAACCACCGTCATCAATCCGATTGTAGGTTTTGCAGATGTGTATGCCTGGCATTATGCAATTGTAAGAGCAACGCATGATTTAAAAGCGGCTATCCGATACATCAAAAAAGATGTGGCAACGAATAATAATTACTATAAAGTAGATACGAATTCCATTTTTATTTATGGTTCCTCTGCCGGTGCCATCACCGCGCTGCATACTGTATTTTTGGATGATTCTTCCGAGATGAATACGTTTTTTAAGTCGGCATTCAGAGATATGGGCGGACTGGATGGCAATAGCGGAAATCCGGGTTATACCATGAAAGGTGTGAAGGCGGTTGTAAGTTGCAGCGGTGCGCTTGCCGATTTAAATTATATCAATAATAACAAGGATATACAGTATCTGGCATTTCATAATAATCCCGATTTGACGGTACCTTTTGATGCGGGTTGTTTTGTAACGGTGGCCTGCTGGCTGGGACAATTTTACGGTGCGAATAAAATTTATCCGAGAATAAAAAGCAACGGTACTTATGCTGAATTTTATCCGGTCAATCAATTGGGACATCCGGTGGACAGATCAAGTGAGACAGCAACATTAACAATGATAAGAGATAAAACAACAGACTTTCTGTACAGAATTGTCAACCAGAATGTTGTTACGGGGGTGAGAAACAACACGAATCAGACGTTTGACATTTATCCGAATCCATCCAATGGAAATTTTACAATTAATCTGCCAAAAGCCGTACAGCAAAAAACGGCTTTGCTAAGCATTACCAATTTGGAAGGCAGAAATGTGTTTTCTATGGAAGTCAGCAATAAAGAAATAATTGCACCGGCCATAGATTTACCCGATGGTTTGTATGTAATAACTATTACAACCGACAAAGAAAGCTATCTGGCTAAGTTGAGTGTGGTGAGGTAGAATTAAAATACCGTGTTGGTGGCTGGGCTTTTTTTATTCATATAGCATTCCGATAATGTCCTCAACATACGCCTTGATTTTTTGTCCTTTTGGTTTGTAATTTCCTGGATGACTACATTTGTTCCTTAAATCCAAACAAGTGTTTTTCAATTCTTCTTTAATTGTCTTGTCAAGTACTTTAATATTACAGGCTAAATCAAGTAAAAACTCGTCTTTGATGTATTCAAAATCGTCAATTACTTTAATGTCTTTCGCCTTTGGATATATTTTTTTAAGTTCAGAATTTACGAATCCTAATTTTTTGTCCATACACTTTTTTTGGATTTTGTAAACGGCAGCTGACCACAAAAAAATCACTCCTGCTCGAAGTGCGTTAGCTTTAAAGCACTTTATTCCTTCTAATAAATAGTCACGTTCTTGTTTGTCTTTTACTTTCGTTAATAAATGTTCTAATTCTGTTGTATCAAAAAAACTGAAATCATCATATTCTAATTTTAAAGTGTCAATTGGACTTGTATTGTATTTCGCTATTGGATAACACAATTCCATATAACTTTTAATTGTATCGCCATTGTCAATTTTCAAATTTTGTAAAATGTTGTTTATTGGAATTCCATCCTCTGCCAAATGTTTAATATGTGAAATTTTTAAAGATTTGGTTGAAATTTCTTTGTTTATTCCACTGCTTTTTAAAGCGTTTTTGAAAATAGTTTGAATATTTCTTTCTGAAATTGGTCTACCAATTTGTTGCCCTTCAAATAAATATGTCTTGGGTTTAAATAAGACGAAATATTCTCTTAAATTTTCTAATGTTGTAGGTGACAAATAACTATCTCTAACAATTTCGTTTTTAGAATTTCTTATATGAATTAATTTTTTGTCACTTTTAATATCTGTTATTTTTATGTTTATTAAATCTGTTAAGTCAAGCCCCGCTGAATACATTAATTCCATAATTGCTCTGTGTTTTACATTGTCAATTACAGAGAAAAATTTCAGAAGTTCTTTTTTTTCAAAATATTCCTTTCTAAGTCTTGGTGTCGATGGTGTTGGCATTGAAGAAATGTTAATGCCACTATGTAAAATTTCATTGAATCCAAAGTTTATTCCAAATTTTAGTGTCTTTAATGTTCCTGACTTAACTTTATTTTTTAATAGTTTTCTTGTGAAGTTGTCAAAATCCTCTGTGTTTATTTTATTTATATTCTTCTTTCCGCAGAAAGTTACAAATTGTTTTACGGCAGAAATATATAAGCTAATTGTCGAGTCGGCCCTTTCAAGTCCTCGAAGTTTCATTTCTATTTTATTGTAAAATTCTTGTTCTGTCACTTTGAAGGATGTTGTCTGTTAGCCTTGCCACTAACTCTCAAATATACGCAATTGGCATAGTCTTTCAAATATGAAAGATAATAACTTTATCTATTGATATTCAACTTAATAATGTAAAAGACTACTTGTTCTGCGCGTATAATATCACTATGATATTTCTATTCTTTCACTTTACTTTCTGGCACATTCACCGGATTTATTCTTCCTAAGTCATTGCCTGAAAACCGTGTAGAGTAATTGGTAAATCTTCTCGGATGCTTTTTGTAGCGGATATCCGGCGTATAATAATCGGAAGAAATGATTTGTGCACCGCTTCTGAAAGCCGCCTGCAGCTGCGAATAATCACCACTTCGGTTTTGCACGTTCGGTCCGTCGGCACGTGTGCGTATGATGTAGCCTTTCTTTACTGCATCCATAATTTTTGCTTCATTTTCCAGCGCATCATCAAACTTAATAAAGGCACATTCGGGCTTATCTGGTGAGGAAAAGGTAAACATGGCGCGGCTTTGCAAAGAAGGATGATTCAGCAAATAATTATCTGCACCCACTTCCATCATCACAAAAATAAATTTGCCTCTTGCTTCTCCGATAGTCGGAAAATTATGGGCCAGCACCGCCTCGTTTAAGGTCGCATAATTGCCACGCACTTTATCCGGCGTAATGATATCCTTTAGGCTGTCTCCAAAAACCGATTTTATTTCTTTGTCAATATCATTTACAATTTCCGGTGTAAACGGAAGTGTGTTGGTGAAATGCATTTTTTTCAGTTTCTCTGCGATGGATTCTACTTTACATTCTACCAGAATATAAATCGGTAAATGCTGCGGGTGCGCATCGCTCCATTTTTTTAACTCTATTAAACCACTTACAAAAGTAGGGTAATGCGAATTGTAGTCAATATCCGGAATATGCAGCAGTTTGAATCCCGGAGCCTTCAAGGCATCAATATTTGACGCTTTTGGTTTGCCCAGAAGATTATTTTTTTTCCGATTATAAAATAAGCCGCCGTTTGGGTCGGCATAAATATCCAGCTCAAAACTTCTTAAATGAAAACTGTCTAACTGAACCGGTAAAGGTTCATGCGCATAATCGAGTTCTTTGGGATTAAATTCTTTTGGGAGAATGCCACTTAATCCTTTCAAAAAGCGCAATATAAATTTATTAGCCCGCTGATGATAACTGTTGTGACTGCCTAAGGTTTGAATCTGATTGATTTTTAAGGAATCAATGGATATAATTTCCTGTCCTTTTATTTCAGAAAAGAAACAAATCAACGTAATAAATAAACTATAGAATGAAGATTTCAGCATACATAAAGATAGAAAATTAAGCGTTCAGAATTAAGATTTAATCTAAATTCTCAATTCCCAAATCTCAATTCTCAAATTTATTCTATTCGGCAATTCTTCCGATACCTTGTTTATCCGCTGCAGATATGGCGTTGATTCTTGCCAACTCACCATTCGGGAATCTGCAGGAATAATTGGTAAAGATACCCGGAGATGTAAGGTGTCTTGGATCCGGCCGGTAATAATCGGTAGAGATAATCTGAGCACCGCTGTTGAAAGCCGCAATTTGCTTCGTGTAATCACCGTTTTTATTTTGATTGTTAGGGCCGTCAGCTCTGGTGCGTATTATATAGTTATTGCTTACTGCAGATCTGATATCCTCATTATTTCTTTCCGGATCGTTGTAGATTAAAAATGCACTTTCATCTTTATCGTCATTTTCAGTATATACAAACATTGCTCTGTCTTGCAACGATGGATGGCCCTGTACATATTCTTCTTCTGCACCACCTTCCATGACAAAAATAAATTTACCTCTGGATGCTCCGATGGTCGGCCAGTTATTTGCACGCACAGCTTCTTTTAATGTGGCAAAGGTGCCGCGCACTTTATCCGGTGTGATTACTTTATCCAACCCATCTCCAAATACAGCTTTTATTTCCGTATCAATATTATCAGAAAGATCGGGTGTATATTTGATAGTTTGTGCAAGGCCGACAATGCTCAATAATGGAACCACATCTGTAACGGCTGTCTCTTTCGTTTCGATGTGTAAAAAAACCGGTAAGTGGTTAGGATGTGCATCAGACCAGGTTTTCAATGCTGTCAGCATGCTTTTAAATGTATAATAATGTGTTTGGTAATCAACATCCGGGATATGCAACACTTTCAGTCCGGGTAGTTTAAGTTCCGCAATATTGGAGGCAACTGACATACGGGCCAGACTATTTGCAGCCCGGTTAAAAAACAAGCCGCCATTCGGGTCATTGTAAATGTCGATTTCAAATCCCCGCATTCCGTATGTATTGAGTTGGTCGTTTAAGGGTTCATGAAAATAATCTAATTCTTCGGGTTGATATTCTGCCGGCAGTAAAAAGCTGATATTAGATATGGCACTGAAAAGACGGGCATCCATACGTTTATGGTAGCTGTTGTGGCTGCCTAAAATCTGTATCTGATTTAATTTTAATTTATTGATTTCCGTCTGATCCGGCGGAGCGGCCTTTCTGGCAGTATCTTGTTCTTTTTTACAGCTAATGGCAAATACTAAAAATAAGCAAATGTAAAAAGATGTCCTCATGGTGTATTTTTTGTGTACACATGAAGATATAAAATAATATTGGTAATTATAAACCGGTAGAATAAAAAAAGCGCCCGTAAGGCGCTTTAGAACTATTAAGTCTACTTTTAAGATTGCAATCTATCTTGATTCAAGTTGCACCATTTTGGGGAAATGCGCAACTTATTTAACACATTAATATCCAGGTACTAATATTTGTCGTATATATTTAACCGGAGAACTGCCGAATCCTAAGAAATCTTCGTTAAAATGTTTAACATTAAAAGCACTTGCTTTACTCTTTTTATACGTTTCTCTCAGTTGTATAATTTCGTAGAATCCGGTAAAGTAAGAGCAAAGCTGCACACTGGTTAGCTGCACACGATTCCATTTTCCTTCTGCTTCTGCTTTTTGCTGAAAAGCCTGTCTGCTCAGTAAATCCAGAGCATCCTCTTTAGACATATTTTTAGTATGTACTCCAATGTCGAGAATAGTATTGCAGGTTGCTCGTAAATTCCATTTGTAATACATCAGCCACATTTCAGGTTCATTATTGCCATAACCATTTTCCAACATCATCAATTCTGAATAGACAGCCCAGCCTTCAATCATGGCACCGTTTCCAAAAACAGCTTTTATAATAGAAGGCGATTTATTACTGTATACTAACTGTACATAATGTCCGGGAATGGCTTCATGTATATTCAGAATTTGCAGTACATATTTATTGTATTCTCTGAGATAGCTTTCAGCTTTTTCCGGTTCCCAGCCTTCCAGCGTGCCAACATTATAATAAGCAGTTCCGTTTTTTTCATACGGACCCGGTGAACTCATCGATGCGCCGGCCACGCCAGCCATATAGGCAGGTTCTTTGCGCACTTTTAACGGTTTGTCCGGATCCATATAAATAAGATCTTTTTTGGCGACAAATGCTGTTAATTCAGGCAGTTGTTTTGCTATTTCAGCTTGAAAATCTTCCGGTTTTACATGTTGTACAGAAATGGTATCAATCACTTTTTTGATGACCTCTAAAGTGTCTATTGGAATAGGTATATTGTTAAAATATTTAGGCCATAATTGGGCAGATAGTTTGAACATCTCCTGATGCAAATATTGTTTTCTGTCTACTGCAGCTTTATAAATTTCATCCACTGTAAATTGGCTTTGAATGTCATACTTGAACTTATCTGCATACAAATCATTACCTAAGCGAAAACTGCGTGCATTGTCTGTCTGATATTCTTTCAGAAAATGAATATAGGATTTGATGGCAGTAACTGCCTTTTGACCTCGCTTCAGATAAGTTGCTTCTTTTTCTTTAGAGAAATGCATAAGCTTAACGGAGTCAATGAAATCATTCTCAAAAATGGATAATGAACCTTCGTTTTGTTCTATCGCCAGTTGCAGGTGTTCTTTCGATGGGTTTTTTATAGTTGCCTTGGCAGCTTCATAATATGCCGGAACATTTTTTAAACGGATATAGAAATCGGATAATCTTTTTTTAATCGGACTGTAATTCTCTGAAAGAATGTAAGAAAACGTTCCACCTGCATTAAAATACGAAGGATTCCATTCGAATTCTTTGAGTACTTCCAGTTGCCATATATATTTCTGTAATTCATTTTCCAATATTTTGTAATCGATTTTATTTAAATCGGAAAGCTTGTCGTATGGAAAAGTGCTAAGTTTTTTCAGTTCTTTCTTATAGAAAACCAATTCTTTGCTTCGCTGTTGTACATTCGGTACTGGAAGTATACTGTCATATTTATGATAACCGGAATTAGTTGCCCAATCCGGATTTATCTTCCAGAATCGCTCCATAAATTCCTTTTTGTAGCTCATGAACTGTGAATTGGCGCTGGAGGTATATTGCGCAAAAGCAGCGGATACTATCAGCAGACTTAAAATTAAAAGATGCAGTCGTTTTTTCATGGATTAAACTTTGTTCTGCAAATTTACAAGTAAAAAAGTAAATTCATTAATCTTAATTTAAACTTTGAAAAGCATTTTCGGCAACAGATTTCTATATATTTACACCATGTCAATGACACTACATACAACAGCTCACGCTTTACATCACTCCAAGTAGGAGTGTATATCTATTTTCCCCAGGTCATTTATTATTTCTCATTATCTTAATTTTCAAAAAAGTAAATTTGTTTATGCAAAGGTTAAAACTCGCCATACAGAAAAAAGGTCGCTTAAGCGATGAATCCATAAAACTCATTAATGAATGTGATATTTCATTCCCAAGCAGCACCGGTAAATTAGTCACCTCCGCTTATGATTTTCCGATAGATATTCTTTTTTTACGGGATGACGATATTCCGGATTATGTGCAGGATGGCGTGGCAGATATAGGCATTGTTGGTGAGAATGTTTTAGTGGAATCGGATAAAAAAGTAGATGAAGTCCTGAAAATGGGTTTTGGAAAATGCCGTTTATCATTAGCTGTTCCCAGAAATATGGAATACAAATCAGTTGCTGATTTAGCAGGAAAATCTATAGCCACTTCGTATCCGAAAATTCTGCAGCAATTTTTAGATTCAAAAAATATAAAGGCTGATATTCACGTCATTTCCGGTTCCGTTGAAATAGCACCGGGCATCGGACTCGCAGATGCTATATGCGATATTGTTTCTACAGGTTCTACATTATTAAGTAATGGATTGAAAGAAGCAGAACAGATTTTTCAATCAGAAGCTATTTTAGTGAAGAATAAAAATCTTTCTACTGAGAAAAATGACATTTTAAACAATCTCTTATTTCGTCTGGAAGCGGTAAAACGCGCGCAAAAAAACAAGTATATTCTGCTGAACGCACCCAATGAAAGTCTGGATAAAATCATTTCATTATTGCCCGGCATCAATTCGCCCACTGTACAGGCATTCGCAAAAGAAGGCTGGAGTTCCGTTCACTCGGTCATCACAGAAAAAGATTTCTGGGAAAAGATTCAGCAATTGAAAGAAGCAGGTGCAGAAGGCATATTGGTAATGCCGATTGAAAAATTAATTTATTAACTCATTTTTCCTTTGCGCACTTTGCGAAAAACTTAGTGTGCTTTGCAGTTAAATTATATAAAAATGCAAGTCATTAAATATCCGACAAGAGCAACCTGGAGTGACATTATTCAACGGCCAACTCAATCGCTGGAAACCATTGAACAAATGGTAATTCCTATTTTGCAGGAAGTGAAGTCTCGCGGTGATGAGGCTCTAAAACATTATTCCAAATTATTTGACGGAGTTGAAATGGATTCTCTTGAAGTTACTAAAGAGGAAATTAATAAAGCCGTAAATTCAGTTTCAGAAGAATTAAAGGAAGCTATAAATATTGCGTACAATAATATTCAGGTGTTTCATCGGCAACAACAGGGTGCAGCAGATATCACGGAAACTATGCCGGGTGTGCAATGCTGGAGAAAATCGGTAGGTATAGAGAAAATCGGTTTGTATATTCCCGGCGGTTCTGCACCTTTGTTTTCTACAGTGTTAATGCTGGCGGTACCGGCACAAATTGCCGGCTGTTCAGAGATAATTTTATGTTCACCTCCCGATAAAACAGGCAGTATTAATCCGGCAATTTTATATACAGCAGATTTGTGCGGTATAAAAAGAATATTCAAAGCAGGAGGCGCACAGGCCATTGCAGCGATGGCTTACGGTACGCAAACGATTCCACAGGTGTATAAAATTTTCGGGCCGGGTAATCAATATGTAACGGCTGCCAAACAACTGGTGAATAAGGATGGAATAGCCATTGATATGCCGGCAGGACCAAGCGAAGTATTAGTGATTGGAGATGATGAATCACGCCCTGATTTTATAGCAGCCGATTTACTGGCACAGGCAGAGCACGGAGCGGATAGTCAGGTGATTTTTGTGACCACGGAAGAAGCATATTTAAATTTGGTACATTTTGCCATAGACCAGCAACTGAAAAATTTACCAAGAAAAGAGGTGACAGCAAAAGCGCTGGAGAACAGCAAAATGATACTGGTAAACGATATAGAGGAAGCTATAGCATTCAGTAATGCGTATGCACCGGAACATTTAATTTTACAAACCAGAAATGCCGAAGAACTGGCAGAAAAAGTAGTCAATGCAGGTTCCGTTTTTATAGGTCACTATACGCCGGAAAGTGTGGGTGATTATGCCAGCGGCACCAATCATACACTTCCTACTAACGGATTTGCACGAGCTTACAGTGGTGTATCTTTAGATAGTTTTGTAAAGAAAATTACCTTCCAGATAATATCAAAAGAAGGCCTGCAAAATATTGGAAAAACGGTAGAAGTAATGGCAGCCAATGAAGAATTAGATGCACATAAAAATGCAGTGAGCATAAGATTGAAAGATTAAAGCATGAAAAAAATAAACATAAAGAAGCTGGTTTGCCCGCACGTATTAAATATGCAGGCGTATTCGTCTGCCCGTATGGAATATGAAGGAAAAGAAGGCGTTTTTCTGGATGCCAATGAGAATAGTTTAGGTTCTGTTACCGAGGAATTACACAACCGCTATCCGGATCCTTTGCAGGCAGATCTGAAAACAGCACTTGCGAAAACCGTGCAGCTTCATCCGAATCAGATTTTTTAGGCAACGGCAGCGATGAATGCATCAACGTGCTGATACAATGTTTTTGTATCGCAGGGAAAGATAAAGTGATAATTTTACCGCCTTCGTTTTCCATGTATGAACATGCTTCACGGGTAATGAATATCGGACTCATAGAAGTGATGCTGAAAGAAGAAATATTTCAGTTGAATGTGGACGAGATATTGAAGCAATCGCAGGACAATGCCGCGAAAATTATATTTATTTGTTCGCCGAATAATCCGACGGGAAATCTGATGGACGAAAATGATATTGAAAATATTTTAAACAATTTTGATGGTCTGGTGGTGATTGATGAAGCATACCAGGATTTTGCCGAAAATAAGAGCTGGACAAACCGTCTGGATGAATTTGAAAATTTAGTGGTCATCAATACATTTTCCAAGGCCTGGGGAATGGCGGATGCACGTCTCGGTAATGCTGTATGCAAATGAGGAAGTCATTCATTACATGAATACAATAAAGATGCCATACAATGTGACACAACATACCATAAATCTGGCATTGGAAGCTTTGAATAAAGTAGATGTAAAAAAACAGTTTATTAACGAACTATTGTCAGGAAGAGAATGGCTGGAAAATCGACTGAAAGAAATAGCATTCATTCAGAAAATCTATCCATCGGACACCAATTTTATTTTATTTAAAGTAGAAGATGCGAATACATTGTATAAATATCTTTTGACAAAAAAAGTAATTATTCGCAATCGTGACAAGGCACCTTTGCTAAAAGGTTGTTTAAGGGTCAGCGTAGGAACTACCGCAGAAAACACTAAATTTATTGAAGCACTTAAAGAATATAAAGCATAATGAGTAAGCAAAAAATATTATTCATAGACCGTGACGGAACGATAATTAATGAACCGAAAGATTTTCAGATTGACAGTTATGAAAAACTGCAGTTTTTACCTGAAGTGATTCCGTATTTGTCGCGAATAGCGCATGAAACTGATTTTAAATTTGTGATGGTGACCAATCAGGATGGTTTAGGGACAAAGTCTTTTCCTGAAAAAACATTCTGGCCGGCACACAATTTAATGATGGATGTATTGAAAAGTGCAGGAATTGTATTTGAAGAAGTTTTAATAGACAGAAGTTTTGCCAAAGATAATTTACCGACACGTAAACCTAATACCGGATTGCTGACTAAATATTTTGATACACAGAAATATGACTTAGTCAACTCATTCGTTATCGGCGATAGACTGACCGATATTCAGCTGGCAAAGAACTTAGGTGCACAAGGAATTCTGATAGGCAGAAGCGCCGATAAAACAGATGATAATAAACTCAAGCAACATGAACTTAAAAATTCAATTGCTTTAAAAACAACAAACTGGAAAGATATTTATGATTTTTTGAGTAACCCAACTCGATCAGCAACAATACAAAGAAATACCAATGAAACTAAAATATCGATAAAATTAAATCTGGACGGAACCGGAAAATCTTCTATCAAAACTGGATTAGGTTTCTTTGATCATATGTTGGAACAGTTGTCCAAACATTCAGGTTGCGATATAGATATCAAAGTAAAAGGTGATTTACATATCGACGAACACCATACGATTGAAGACACCGCTATTGCCTTGGGTGAAGCCTTTTTACAAGCCTTGGGTAATAAAAATGGCATTAGCCGTTATGGATTTTTATTGCCCATGGATGATGTATTGGCACAAGTTGCCATAGATTTTTCCGGCAGACCCTGGATTGTCTGGAAGGCAAAATTTAACAGAGAAAAAGTGGGTGATATGCCAACTGAATTGTTTTTTCACTTCTGGAAATCTTTTTCTGATGCAGCCAAATGCAACCTCAATATAAAAGCAGAAGGCGACAACGAACACCATAAGATAGAGGCCATCTTTAAAGCCGTGGCAAAATCTATTAAAATAGCAGTAAAAAGAGAGGGCAATGATCTCCCAAGCACCAAGGGGATGCTCTAATTTCCCGAATTCTCAGTCATATTTACCGAATAATCAATTTCTGACCTGTTTCAGACTGTATCTCGTATTTTTCTGTGTTATAGCAGTTTTCCACCATTCTTATAATCGGTGGTTTACCACTATTGATAAATGTCAATTTGTTAATTATCTTTGTATAGCCAGAAAAGTATGAAAAGAATTTTACACATTTTATTCTTCTACGCCTTGGTATTCGATTGTTTTGCCCAAGCACGACTCATCTTAAACAACGGAGGAATTGTTAACATAACGAATGGTGCATTCGTGGTAATAGATAATCCAGCCACTAATGCTATTACACGAAATACATCCGGTCATATAATTTCTGAAGATGAATTCAACAGAGTTAAATGGAATATAGGGACAACTGCCGGTTCTTATGTTGTTCCGTTTGGTATCGGTTCAGCAGAATACTTGCCTGTTAGTTTTTCAACTTCCGGTGCGACGGGAGCAACGGGAAATCTGACTTTTGCCATGTATCCGGTAGGTTCCTGGTTAAATACAGCAAATCTGCCTACTGGGATTACAAATTTCATTAATAATTTCAGTTCTGATAATTCTGTCTTTTCAGTGGATAGATTCTGGCGGATAGAACCGGCAAATTATACGACAAAACCTGTGCTGAGTAATTTGGTATTTACATACAGAGACATTGAACATTCAGTAACAAGTAATGCAATTATTGAATCCAATTTAATTGCACAACGATATAATAATACAAACAATTCCTGGGATGATTATATGCCTGGTACAACAATTAATACGACATCAAATACCGCAACAGTTGCTGCATTGCCGTCTGCAGAATTATTTACCTGGTGGACATTGGTGGATAATCGCTTTATTTTGCCTATTGAGCTAACCGCTTTTAATGCAAAATGCGATGGCAATAGGGTAAATATATACTGGACTACAGCTTCAGAAAGCAATAATGATTTCTTTGAAATTGAACGTTCTTTCGACGGGATTAATTTTAGCTCTTTTGTGAAAATAAATTCACAAAGCAGTAACTCTTTGCAGCCTTTAAATTATTCAGTACAGGATAATAATCCGCTTAATGGTAAATCCTATTATCGATTAAAACAAGTAGATAAAGATGATAGATATTCTTATTCCTCTTTGGTTACTGTAAATTGTGCCAATTCAGTAATTGCATCACCTGTAGTAACTATCTTTCCAAATCCTGTGACCGAAAATCTGACTTTAAATATTTTGGGTTTGCCTGGCAAAAAAAACATTATGATTTATGATGTTTTAGGACAGGAAATGATGAGCAAAATAATCACGCCAGAAGATGATAACATCCAGCAATTGCTGGATGTGTCTTCTTTGGCGAAAGCAACCTATATCTTAAGATTAGATGTAAATAACGAACTCTTTCAGATAATAAAGTTTGTAAAGAATTAATTGATTTTCGTTTTCCGTAACTGTCAGCATTTTCCTTTCTTATTACCCGGCATGCATTTAACTGTTTTGCAGGATTATTGTAAATTATAAAATTCTATCTATGATTAAATTCATACAACCTAAATTTCTGTTTTTACTATTGTTAACTGTTTTTTTTACAGTTGCACATGCACAAAACGTAGGCATTAACGCAACAGGTGCAGCACCCAACGCATCGGCAATACTGGATGTTTCATCAACAGACAAAGGATTCTTAATTCCACGTGTTGCACTCACACAAACCACGAGTAATGCACCAATCGGAGCAAGTATCATTACATCGTTGTTGGTGTATAATACGGCAACCATAAACGATGTAACACCGGGTTTTTATTTCTGGAATGGTACCTTGTGGATTCGCTTTCAATCCAACTTAGATATCGACCACGACTGGTATGAAGTTGGTACTACCACAGCACCAAATGCCATCACCGATTCCATGTTTCATACTGGTGATGTGGCCATCGGAAAAATACCATCGGTGATGCCTCTTTAGACATTGCAAATACAACTAACGCATCATCCATTGAATTAACCAACACAGCAACGCAGATAAATAATTATGGCGTGCTTGCAAATATGAATAATGCTTCTAACACAAATGCTTTTGGTATAAGAACTAACTTTACTACAACAGGAAATGGAATTCTTGCTGGTGTATTTACCAATATGGATATAAATACTTATCTAGGTACAGGTACGCATTACGGTGTAAGAAATATTTTATACGGAGCTGGTCCTATTTACGGAACACATAATTCAATCTTAGGTGAAGGTGGTGCCGCAAACGTACAATACGGAACATTTACTGGAAATGACGAATAGTTCAGGAACAGGAGCGTTATATGGTACAAGAAATAATATGGTGTTTGGTAATGGTAATAACAAATATGGGACATCAAATTTTCTATTACGAGGAAATTTAAAAATTGGTACAGAGAATTTCTAGGTTTGGGTGGTGGTACATCTTATGGAACTTATAATGCTATAGCTGCTTTTGCAGATTATGGATTTGGTTCATACACTAAAATTGATATGTTACAAGGTGAAGCATACGGCACAAAAAATATATTTATAGGTAGCAGCACAGGTTCAAAATATGGTACATACGATTCATTAGCAACTGTTGGTACAGGCGCACAATACGGAAAATATACAGAATTAACAGGTACAGGTACAGGGCAGCAATTTGGAAATTATACCACAATTAATAATTCAGGAAATTCAACTCATTATGGAACTCAAAGCATTTTAAGTGGTAGTGGTACAGGTGAGCAAACAGGTACTTATAATGTAATTGATAATACTGGTTCTGGATTTCATTACGGAACTTTTAATTTTTTATCAGGTGCAGGTTCCGGAACAAATCAAAAAATAGGAACCAGAAATGTTATCAATAATTCTGGAGCTGCAGAGAGTTATGGTACAGCAAATCAAATTGCCGGTATAGGTTCAGCAAACCAATATGGTATATTTTCCTCTATTTCTAATACAGGAAACGGAATACATTATGGAATATTTAACAGGATATCAGGAACTGGTTCTGGAAATAAATATGCTTCTTATGATACTATTCTTTCATCATCTGGCGGCAACAACTACGGTGTTTTCTCCTCAGCTCTAGATACCTTAAATGATTTTGCAGGCTTCTTTCGTGGTAAACTTTCTGTTGGTATGGATTATACCAATAATTATGTTTTTCCAACTACACGCGGCACCAACAATCAAATTATGGTAACGGATAATACAGGTAAAGTAAGCTGGCAAAATGCTGCTGCTGTTGCATCACAAGATGCTGATTGGTTCGAAGTTGGAACTACAACAGCACCTGACGCTATCTCAGATACAATGTTTCATACAGGTGATGTGGCTATAGGTAAAAGTACAATTGGTGATGCTTCATTAGATATCGAAAATACATCCAATACGAGTTCATTAGAATTAAACAATACATATACGCCAGCATCAGTCTCTCAGCGTTATGGTATAAAAAATACAATGAACTCCAATCAAAATAAAACCGGAATCCATAATTTGTTACAGGGAACAAATAGTTCTCCGGGCGCAAATACTGCAATCGATAACCGTTTAGAAGTGAATGGTACGTCAAACTTGTTTGCTGTATACAATACATTTGCCAGTACTTCCTCTACAGGTACAAATATAACTGGGGTGCGTAACTGGTTTCAAACTGTCAGTAGCTATACTGGTTTTTTAACCGCTGTCGCAAATGATATGAATAATAATAATGACGGTGAGCATGTTGCTGTAGATAATGATTTTACAGGTACAGGTATTGGAAATAAATTGGGTGTAAGAAATACATTTTCTGGTATTGGTAATGCTCTATTTTATGGTAATTATACCAGTATCAGTAATACCGGTACAAGTTCCAAATATGCTTCTTATGATACGATTCCAACATTAGCAGGAGGTAAAAACTATGGTGTATTCTCGTCAGCATTAGATACAGCGAATGATTACGCAGGTTTCTTCAGAGGAAAACTATCTGTTGGAATGGATTACACGAACAACTATATATTTCCAACTACACGAGGAACTAATAATCAGATTTTAGTAACAGATGCTTTAGGTAAAGTTTCCTGGCAAAATGCTTCAGCCGTTACCCCAATAGACCACGATTGGTATGAAGTAGGAACCACCACAGCACCAAATGCCATTACTGATTCTATGTTCCATATAGGCGATGTAGCTATCGGAAAAAATACTATTGGTAATGCATCTTTAGATATAGCAAATACAACAAATAATTCTACTATTGCAACCAATACTACATTTAGCGGTGCTTTCGGTTATGTAATGAATAATACTATTAACAGTTCGGCAGCAGGTAATACGAGTGCTATATACAATTCCATGACTCACACAGGTACAGGTATCAGCCAGCAAACAGGGGTATATAATTCCTTGATAGAAAATGGAGTAGGTTCAAATTATGGCATGCGTAATAGTTATGGCGGTTTAGGAAATGCAGCATTATATGGAATTTACAATGAAAATGTGAATAATGGGAATGGCAATCACTCAGGTATGTACAGCAGGTTAGAAGGAACAGGTAGTGGAGACTTTTATGGAGTAAATAATTACATAACTAATTCAGGAACAGGAACACATTATGGTCTCTATAATGAATTAGATTCTTTCGGTACCGGTCAGAAGTATGGAGTTTACAGTATTATCAGAAGTAAATCAGCTAATTCAAATTATGGAATCCGTAATGATTTATCTGGCAGTGGTACAGGTACTCAATACGGTAGTTATATAGATATAAATGGTAGTGGCAATGGAACAAAATATGCGTATTATGCTACTATCGATAGTAATTCAGCAGGCGTTCATTACGGCTTATATGCAAATGTAAACAAATCAAGTTCGTACGCAGCATATTTGCTTGGAAGAGTTTCTATAGGCAGAACCATTGCAAATAATTATATTTTACCTTTAGCACGTGGTACCAACGGGCAGGTAATAGTAACAGACGGAAGTGGTAATGCATCATGGACGGATCCTGCGAATTTAACAGGATACTGGATCAGCGTAAATGACTCTTTGTATCCAACTACGTTAACAAATAATGTTGGAATTGGTACTACTGCCGCAAATTCTCCTTTAACAATTAAAACAAGTACTACTGATACAAATGCAATTCAGATTCAAAACAGTTATAATGGCATCTTAACATCTAACGCTATAAGAAACTACATGTCCAACTCTAATACTGGTCCAGAAAACGCATTATTCAATACATTTTCAGGAACAGGAACCGGTCTTAAAATAGGCGTGAATAATGTGTTCGATGTATCTTCAAAAGGGCCTCAATATGCAGTATTCAATAATTTCAGTTCGGTTAACACATCAAATAATTTTGGTTTATTTAATTCTTTTAATAGCAGAGCGCTAAATAAATATGGTGCATACAATAATTATAATAATTCAGATAGTGCAGATTTTTATGGAATGTACAATTCGGTATTTAATAGCGGTATAGGGGATAAGTATGGTGTATATACCACTATCAATGTTTCAAAAAGGGGATTTCGTGCAGGAACGTATAATCAAGTTATCGGTGGAGATTCTACTCAAGACAGAGGTGTTGTAAATGATGTTCAGGTGGTTTCTACAACCGCTAATGCTTTTTTCCCAAGATATGGTGTTTATAATTATTTAAATAGTATCAGCAATTCACCTTCTGTTGCAATGACAGCTGTAAATAATATTGTGGGTATTGACAATGGTTCTGCTGCATCAACTGGTGTCGATAATCAAATAAATGGCAATGGAGATGGTTTGATGTATGGCGTAAAAACAGTTATAGCAAATACAGGGGACGGTGTTCATTATGGTTTATATGATAGTATACGCAGTGCCGGAAATGGTTTACAATACGGTACTTACAACACCATCTCTAACACAGGAACAGGTGCGCATACTGGAACATATAACGAATTAAGCAGTACGGGGTCTGGTATTCAAACAGGAACACAGAATATAATATCTAATACCGGGAATGCCAGGCATACGGGAGTATTAGATTCAATCGTAGGTGCTTCCAACGGATTGCAATATGGTGTATTAAATATATTAAGTAATACCGGCACAGGAATTCGCTATGGTACTCAAAATACATTTTCCGGCACCAGTAACGGAGACATATATGGCACCAGAAATGATATAGACGTAACCGGCAACGGAGATATGTACGGTTCGTATACAGATATCAGCGCAGGTGCGACAGGCACGGGTAATAAATACGGATACAGAGCATTTATTTCAGTTGCTGCAGGCGGTACACAATATGGTATCTACTCCAATGTTACAAAAGCAGGTAGCTATGCAGGTTATTTTAACGGCGATGTCAGAATTGCGTTAGGTGATTTATTGATGGTTGGTAACGTAATACCGCAGACCAACAATACCTATGATTTAGGCACATCTGCCTTACGTTGGAGCGATGCATGGGTACAACGTAATGCGTTCAACGGTTCTGATATTCGTCTTAAAAAAGAGGTGAAAACTACAGCGTACGGTTTAAAAGAAATCATGAAACTCCGACCTGTAAATTATACCTGGAAAGATAACGACCGCAAAGACTTAGGATTCATTGCACAGGAAATTCGGGAGATTTTGCCGGAATTGGTTATGGAATCTAAGGATAGTATGAATACCTTGTTAATGAATTATCAAGGAGTAATTCCTGTCTTAGTAAAAGCCATCCAGGAACAACAAAAAATAATTGATGAACAAACTGCTTCCATAGAAAAACTTAAAGCAGATAATCAAAGTGTGGAAGAATTAAAACAAGCAATGACAGAAAAAGAAAAACAATACAATGATTTAAAAGAACAAATGGCAAAAATTAATCAACTGCTTGGAATTGGATTAGAAGCTAAAAAAGAGAAATAAATTTGCTTTTTAAAATTCAATGTATATATTTGCAGTATGACAACAGGTAAATTTTGGTGGTGGAACGGTAAACGACAATAGGCGTGTACTAATTCTATAACCAAATGTATTATATTAGCTCGCCGTAAAAAGCGGGCTTTTTTTTTGCACCAATTGTCATTCTGAGCGAAGCTAAGATTTTTTTGATTTTTTTTAAATAATGTTGAATAAGAAAATGAAATACAACTTTAACACATCACACAAAAAAATAATTTCCGATATGCTCACGCCAGTAAGTATTTACCTGCGTCTGCGTGCAAAATTCAAAAATTGTATCCTCTTAGAAAGTTCTGATTATCACGGCGATGAACATAACTTTTCTTATATCTGCTTTCAACCAATCGCTGGCTTCAAAGTTGAAGCCGATAACTTCATCGCCAATTATCCTGATAATTCAGAAAATAAAATTAGTTTAAATGAAAACAAACTAACGGAATGTGTAAATTCGTTTATTGAGTCATTCAACATTCAACATTCAAAACTCAACATTATTACAAACGGTTTATTCGGCTACATGACATATGATGTTGTACAATATTTTGAAGATATACAATTAAAAAGCAATGTCAATTCGAGCTTGTCGAGAATACCCGTTGCACAATATTTTTGTTATCAATATATCATTGCCTTCAATCATTTTAATCACGAGTTATTTATTGTAAAAAATAATGTGGATGGTTGTGAAAATGACCCAACTACCTTAGATGAAATTGAAAGTATCATAAAATTCAAACCATTACAACTCGATAATTTTTCATCAGATGCCGAAAAAACGTCGAATCTTACGGATACAGAATATCTGGAAATGGTGAACAAAGGAAAACAATCTTGCTACAGAGGCGATGTTTTTCAGATTGTGCTATCCCGTCAGTTTCAGCAAAAATATCGTGGCGATGATTTTAATGTCTATCGTGCCTTACGTTCCGTAAATCCATCACCTTATTGTTTTTATTTTGATTTCGATGGCTTTAGATTAATGGGCTCATCACCGGAATCACAATTGATCATAAAAAATAATAAAGTCACTATTCATCCAATTGCCGGCACTTTTAGAAGAACAGGCGATGACGCAAAAGATGCAGCGCTCACACAAAAATTATCTGATGACCCGAAAGAAAATGCAGAACACATTATGCTGGTGGATTTAGCCCGCAATGATTTATCGCGTGGAGGAAAAAATACAAAAGTGGAGGTGTATCGCGAAGTGCAATATTATTCACACGTCATTCATCTTGTTTCGAAAGTTACTGCAGAAATAGAAAGTACGGATAATAAAATAAAGATAGTGGGAGATACCTTTCCGGCAGGTACCTTAAGCGGTGCACCTAAATATAAGGCCATGCAGCTGATAGATCAGTTTGAAAATACAAGTCGTGGTTTTTACGGTGGCTGTATAGGGCACTTAAATTTTAACGGAGATTTTAATCATGCCATCATGATTCGAAGTTTTATGAGTAAAGATAATACATTGACATTTCAGGCAGGGGCAGGCGTTGTTGCCGATTCCGTGCCGGAAAGCGAATTACAGGAAGTAGAAAATAAATTGGCAGCTTTAAATAAAGCCATTGAGCTGGCAAATACATTGTAACTCTTTGTGAACTTAGTGTCTCAGTGGTTTTTTAAAATATAATAACATGAAAAAAATTTTAGTACCCGATAATTACGATTCATTCACATACAACCTGGTTCATTATATTGAATCATTTAATGTGCAGTGTGAGGTGTTTCGTAATGATAAAATTTCTCTGGATGATGTCGGTCAGTACGATAAAATTCTATTGTCACCCGGGCCGGGAATACCAGAAGAAGCAGGCATTTTATTAGATGTCATAAAAAAATATGCACCCGTTAAATCGATTTTAGGTGTATGTCTGGGGCATCAGGCTATCGGTCAGGTGTTTGGTGCTGAATTGTATAATGTCTGAAATGTCATTCACGGAAAATCAAAAAACACTAAAGTAATTGAAAAGGATATTTTGTTTGATGGAATAGATTCCGAATTTCAAAGCGGTCGTTACCATTCCTGGGCAATAAAAAATGTACAGACTCCTTTGGTGGTAACTGCGGTAGATGATGACAATATTGTACAAGCCATCAAACATGAAACGTATAATGTTCGGGGTGTGCAGTTTCATCCGGAAAGTGTCATGACTCCACAGGGAATAATATTAATTGAAAACTGGTTGTTTAAATGCTGAAATAATCGTCATTACGAACGTAGTGAGGAATCTGTTGAATAAAAAATACAATGATGAAAACACTTTTACAATATCTGTTCACCGGTAAATCCTTATCTCAGGAGCATGCATTTATTGCCCTGAAAGATATTGCATCCGGCAATCAGAATGAAGCACAGGTTGCAGCATTTCTTTCTGTTTATAATATGCGTATTCCTACAGTAGATGAAGTGACTGGTTTCAGGAAGGCAATGCTGGAAATGGCAACACCCATTAAGTTCAAACACAAAAATACTTTAGATATTGTTGGTACAGGTGGTGACGGAAAAGATACGTTTAATATTTCCACCCTGGCTGCTTTTGTATGCGCTGGTGCCGGCGTTAAAGTAACCAAGAGTGGTAATTACGGGTTTTCCTCCGTGTCTGGTGCATCGAACGTATTGGAATACAACGGAATTAAGTTTGCCACTACAGAGCAACAACTTAATGAACAGCTGGATGCATCCAATATTACTTTTTTACATGCACCATTATTTCATCCGGCTATAAAAAACGTAGCAAACGTGCGCAAACAATTACAGGTAAAAACAATTTTTAATTTATTGGGACCTTTGGTCAATCCCTGCAATCCTAAAACAAAAGTAATCGGTGTGCACAGTGAGTTTGTAGGAAAGTTATACAAGGAAGTTTTAAAATCAACCTCCGAAAATTTTGCCATTGTACATTCTTTAGACGGCTACGATGAAATTTCACTGACGGGCGATACCAGAGTTTTTACTAAAAAAAATATACAGATACACGAACCTTCCAGTTTTAGTTTTAAACCGGTAAAACCGGAAGAATTATACGGCGGAAAAACCATTGCAGCTAATGCAAAACTTTTTATGAATATTTTAAAAGGAAAAGGTACACCTGCACAGAATAATGTAGTCATTGCAAATGCAGCCTTGGCGATTTCTTTGTACGAACAGAATTCATATCATGCTGCCGTTAGAATAGCACAACAGAGTTTATACAGCGGAAAAGCATTGGAATCTTTTAAAGCACTAAAACAAATTCAATAATTCGATACTCAGGCAATGAATATTTTAGATAAAATAGTAGCACATAAAAGAACAGAAATTGAACAGTCAAAAAAGATTGTTTCTATAAATGAGTTGGAAGCCAGTATTTTTTTTCAAAGAAACACGAATTCACTTACCGACAATTTATTGAATGAAAATAGTTCGGGAATCATTGCTGAATTTAAACGACAGTCGCCATCCAAAGGAATTATTAACGATACGGTTTCAGCGATTGAAGTGGTGAAAGCATATGAAGATGCCGGAGTAGCAGGAAGTTCTGTACTGACAGATACAGATTTTTTTGGTGGTAATAAACAGGATTTAATTTCAGTGAGGAAACAAGTTTCCATTCCCTTATTGCGAAAAGATTTTATGATAGACGAATACCAGTTTTTAGAAGCAAAAAGCTGGGGTGCAGATGTAGTGTTATTGATAGCTTCTATTCTTACTCCAAAAGAAGTAAAGCATTTTACAGAACTGGCAAAAAGTCTGCAACTGGAAGTATTGCTGGAATTACACGATGAAACAGAATTAAATCATGTACACCATTTGGTGGATATGGTGGGCATCAATAACCGCAATCTAAAAACCTTTGAAGTCGATATAGAGCAATCTATTCGTATGGCAGAAAAATTAGGGAATGATTTTGTAAAAGTAGCGGAAAGCGGTATCTCCGATATTGAAACCTTAAAACTGTTCAAACAAAACGGATTTCAGGGCTTTTTAATCGGCGAAAATTTTATGAAAACGGCCAATCCCGGATTGGCGTGTAAAGAATTTATTTCCATGTTATAACATGGTTGTTGTTTTCTCTGTTTTATCCTTTTTTGCTTTTTTACCTTTTTCAGATTTTCCGAATCCAACATTCATGTAGAAATCTACACCCGTAAATTTCTTCTTGGCAAAAGAAGTAATGATACTGCTGCTGCCCAATGTAAACTGCCCCACGCGCAAACCGGCACCCATATTAAACCCGCTGTACTGATTGTAATTGATAGGCATATACACAGAAACAATTCTGCTTTCAAATCGCGGTGTAATCGTAATGTCTACCGGTAAGTTGGCCACCGGTGTTCCTTTTTTAAAGGTGTATGGGTTGAACTGGAAATTAGCATTGATGTAAAACATCTTTACAACTCTGACATCCGCAAAAACGTTTAAGGTAGTTGGTAGTTTTATTTTGGTTTTTCCTGTCGGATTGGTTCTGGTACCCAGTGAATCCAAAACAGCATCTAAATTAATCGTTTCACCATCCGTATCTACCAGGTTTTCTGCTGGGATATTTCTGCCGTTGCCAATAAACGAACGGCTGTTCTTACCAAGTGTATAGGTGTTAAAACCCAAATCATTTACAGATGCTCCTACCATAATAAAATGGTCATTACTGTTTTTTAATTTATACTCATAGATCGCACCCACATCAAATCCAAATCCGCTAACACCGAATTTATAATGAAAGCCGTCATCAATAGTATTGGAAACTTTTAAATCAAAAGTAGTATTACCTACATTGATAAAACTGTCTGTAGCACTTGTAAATACTTTGTTGAAGTTTAAATTATTCGCAACAAACTGCGCATTAAAGACATTCGTCGTCATTTTTGCAGTAGCACCAATATGCAAAGCATGTCGTTCTCCCAGTTTAAATGAACGTGCATAGCCTGCATAAAATTCATGATAGACGTTTACAGCAGCAGTAGCTCGTTCATCCGTAAAATTTGGAAGCCACTGTAAAATGTCTTCAAAATGGTTATACATGGAATAAACAAAATCCTGATTGATATCATTAAACGTGGCAACTGCTCTTGCTTTCACCCCAAATGATATGGCGTTATTTTTTTTGATACGTATAAAACCGCTTGGTCCTAATATACCCAGATTCACATGCAGTTGTTTGCGTTTGCCGTCCAGATTCTGACCAACGTTTATATTTTTATCAAAGTTTCTTGCTAAGTCTCTCACTTTTCCGTTGATGGAAAAATAATTATTGCCTGCTTCTGTACTGAAACCGATAAGGTTCACCTGCCATTTCATATCGCCTGCAATGCCGGCAGCAGGATTTAAAGAATTACTAAGTATCGCATCTTTGGTAGAGAAGTGTCCGCCCAAAAATGACTGGCCAAAAAGCATGGATGAACTGATTAAGAGTAATCCAAGCAGTAATTTATTTTTTTTCATAACAGATGGTTAAATATGCGGATAATGTAATAGACTAAAAATAGCTGTTTTTTAATTTTCGTGCTTTGGTGCATTTTATAGGTTTGCTGTGACCCGGCAGTAAAACTTTGGGTACACAACTTTTAGATCTGTGTCTTTTTCCGGGACGAGCAAAAGACACATCAGTTGCTGCAAAAAGAAATAACAGGATGAGTATGGAGGCAATGATTGATTTCATAAGCTGCGTATAACTGATAGTTTTTTTCTGTTGTATATTAACCCAACCACTTCTTCAACAAGGCATTCTGATTATCAGAACTGTTTGCTGTAAATACAAAAGTAAGGTTTTTTCTCTTGTCTTCTGTTAACGTAATCTTATTTGATTTTATTGCGCCCTGGCGCGAAACAAGCACCTCTATTGTGTCATTCACCTGTTTGTGTGAGTATACGGTAGCAAAATCTCTTGAAACACGGAATCCGTCAATAGCGATAATTTCATCTTCCGCACTTAAACCGCCTTTGTAAGCACCATAGTTTTTATCCAGTTGCGTGATGATTAATTTACCTTCTCTAAGTTGTGTAGAGATACCTAAAAACACCTTGTTTTTTTCGGAGGAATCTTTTATTTGTACACCCAGTAATTCAAAACAGAACTCTATATCCAATGGAGCTGTTGTGTTAATGTATTTTTGGAAGTAAGGGGCAAAGTCAATACCACTCACAGAACTGAATAAAGCACACAAACTGCTCTCCGTTACACCTTCGTCTGGATGGGCTGAATAATTTTGATAAAGTTGCTGCATCACATTATCCAGACTTTTTTCACCATTGGTAGCATCCATAATCATAAAATCAAACAGCATGGCAACAATAGCACCTTTTGTATAATAGTTTATCTGTGAGTTAGAACTGTTTTCATTTCTGCGGTAATATTTCAGCCAGGTATCAAAACTCGATTCTGCCAATGTCTGTGTATCCAATCCGGCAGTATTCAATACGTCATTGATGTTTTTTTCTACGATTTTTATAAAATCATTTTTTGATGTTACACCCGCACGGTAACAAATATAATCGTCGTAATAACTCGTTACTCCTTCAAAAAACCAAAGCAATTCCGTATAGTTTTCCGTATCGTATGTAATTGGAATTAAGGCTGCCGGGCGTATGCGTTTTACATTCCATAAATGAAAATACTCATGTGCCAGCAAACTGATGGCACGTTGATAATTTTCTTTATCATAACTCCAGCGGGTAATGTGATTCACAGAAGAATGTAAATGCTCTAATCCGCCAAAACTATTGTCGGTATTATGAATGATGAATACATAATTCTTGCAGGGATGTCCGCCGAAAATCTTAGTTTCGACTTCGATGATATTTTTTAAATCGGCAATGAGTTTTTCTATATTGCAATTGCTGTGTCCGTAAATGGCCAGTTCGTGCGATACACCTGCTGCATCAAAAAAATAGGAGAGATGATTGCCGATTTCCATAGGAGAATCTATTAACTCATCCAGATTTTCAGCGGTACGAATCCATTTATTATTATCTTTTTGCACTAAAGAAGTGGAAATATTTTGCCATCCTTTAAACGGAATAATTTCTACTTCCACCGCAGCAGACTCGTATCCTTCTGCATATAAAAATGTCGGTGCTCCGTTTATCAGTGCATGGCTCTCATCCACAAAGTTGGTACGCACCGAATATTCAAAACAATACGTACGATAGCGTACGATAATTTCATCTTTATTTTGAATAGAAATGCTCCATGTGTTTTTATCTGTTTTGTTTACTCTGGTAAAGTCGGTCGACTGCGGACTGTGGACTGTTGACCATTCCACAAAATCAATATTCTTTTGAAATTCACGAATCAGATAACTGCCCGGCGTCCAGACGGCCATTTTTAAGTTTAGTTCAGATGCGGTAATATTGCTAAGATGCATTTCTACCTCAACATAATGAGTGTGCGGCGCAGGAAAGGAAAGCGTGTATTTTATGTTCATTTATAGGAAAACGTTGTGTTCAATAATTAGTTTTCAGACAGAGAAAATATTACAGTAAATCTTTTACCAGATGTAAAATACCAAATGGCACCATACACGATAAAAATACAAAAAGATACAGAATTAGCGTTCGTTTGGGAGAATGAAAATCCACGAGATCATTTCCAAATGATAAATTATCCAGCATCCATAATAATGTGTATGTGAGGTTGCACAACACGGCATAAATCATTCCAACAGCAATAGAAGTAAAAAAGAAAACGGCATCAAAGGAAGCACCTTTCTTGATGTACAGGTTTAAATCCAGAATAATTAGTATCCCGATACAGCCTACAATAATGTTGTATTTAAGCCGGCGCATTTCCCACCAGGTCTTGGAAGGTATTTTTACAGTTGCTGTTGATTCACTACCCATTTGTGGTTACTCTGTTTGATTGATATATAAACTTAGTTGTTACAACAACTATCTAAAATCCTTTTTTTGATGTATCTTTGGCAGGTAAAAATACTAAATATGAGCGGTTTATCATCACAACAAATCATTGCTTTAGAAGAAAAATACGGAGCACATAATTACCATCCCTTACCGGTAGTTTTGGCAAAAGGAAAAGGCGTGCACGTCTGGGATGTGGAAGGCAAAGAATATTTAGATTTTTTATCTTCTTATTCAGCTGTAAACCAGGGACACTGCCACCCGCAAATAGTAAAAGCGATGCAGGAACAGGCAGAAGTGCTTACACTTTCCTCGAGAGCTTTTCACAGCAATTTATTAGGCGTTTATATGGAATACATTACACAGCTTTTAGGCTATGACAAAGTATTACCGATGAATACCGGTGTGGAAGCCTGCGAAACAGCTTTTAAACTGGCTCGCCGCTGGGGATATGATGTGAAAGGCATCGAAAACAATAAAGCGGTGATAGTAGTTTGCGAAAACAATTTCTGGGGACGTTCTATTGCCGCTATTTCATCTTCTACAGATCCGTCTTCTTATGGTGGATTTGGTCCATATGTACCGGGTATTGTAAAAATTCCGTACAACAATATTGCTGCTTTGGAAGAAGCCTTACAGGATAAAAATGTAGCTGCATTTATGGCAGAACCAATACAAGGGGAAGCAGGTGTAGTGGTGCCGGAGGAAGGATATTTACAAAAAGTGAAAGCATTATGTACCAAGCATAATGTATTATTTATAGCGGACGAAGTTCAAACAGGAATTGCACGTACCGGAAAAATGATGGCATGCGACCATGAAAATGTAAAACCTGATATTTTAGTATTAGGAAAAGCACTAAGCGGCGGTACAATGCCGGTGAGTGCTGTTTTATCGCGCGATGAAATTATGTTGTGCATTAAGCCGGGCGAACACGGTTCAACCTTTGGCGGAAATCCTTTGGCCTGCGCGGTAGCCATTGCAAGTTTACAGGTGGTGATAGACGAAAAATTAGCTGAAAATGCTTCTGCAATGGGAGAAATCTTCAGAACGGAACTCCGTAATTTAAATCATCCGATTATAGAGTTGGTGAGAGGAAAAGGCTTGCTGAATGCAATGGTAATTAAAACGAATGAAGAAACAGAACACCACTGGAATACCGATGGTGAGCTAGCCTGGAATTTATGCCTGAAAATGCGGGATAACGGACTGCTGGCAAAACCAACGCACGGAAATATCATTCGTTTTGCGCCACCTTTGGTCATAAACGAAGCACAGATAAAACAAGCTGTTCATATTATTAAGAATTCTATAAACCAGGTAGTTGCAGTTCCTGCATAATATGTTTTTACTTAGTAATTAAGTACTTGTAAACAAAAAGCTTACTTTATTGTATTATTGATATAAATCAATAAATTCAGTTGTCCACCTAATGTTAAGTACATATTAATAGATATTAACATATATTTAGGTATTCAAAAACCTAAATATATATGTTTCTAGTTACCCCCAACAACCCAGAAACAGTCGTCAATGCTGTTGCCAAAAACGATTTCAGGAAATCAATTGGAATTGACCAAAACTACCTCCATCTTACAAAACATTAAAACGAGCAAGTTACATCTCCACGTTCTGCTATTTGTTTGTTTGTTTCTTTCTGTCCCTTTATTTGCACACGAAAAATACAATAGTGTAAAGATTTACCTTCCTTCAAACATTGCTGAGCGTAATGATTTGTTAGGATTATTGGAGATTGACCATTACCAGGAAAATCAGGGAGCCATTATTATACAATTGAATGCAGCATCTGTATTGAAACTGAAAGCATACAATAAATGTAAGTTTGAAATTATCTCCAGAGATGCAGTAGCAGACCTGGAAGCAGAAAACAGCAGATATTATCAAAGTCTTTCCAAAGGCAATCTGCCTTCTGCAAACAGAGTAGCTCTGGAAAAAAGCGGACAAGTTGTAAATAATGTAATTACTACACCGGCAGCATTTCAGGTAAAATCTACTTTAGGCGGTTACTATAGTTTTGCAGAAATGAATACGGCTATGGATAATCTGGTAGCAGCCTATCCTAATCTTGTTCAAAAATTTTCTATTGGTCAAACAGTGGAAGGCAGAGAAATGTGGTGTATCAAAATATCAGATAATGCAGATACAGACGAAACGGATGAACCTGAACTTTTATTTATGGGACATCATCATGCCCGTGAAGCGATTGGCGGTGCAAGTATGATTTTTTTAATGCAGTACTTATGTGAAAATTATGCCAGTAATGCATCAGTTCAGGATTTAGTAAACAACCGTGAATTCTTTATCATTCCATGTGTCAATCCTGACGGATGGGAATATAATCGCCAAATTAATCCAAATGGGGGCGGACAATGGAGAAAAAATCGCAGCAGAAATGCAGATGGTTCTTTTGGTGTGGATTTAAACAGAAACTGGGGAATAGACTGGGCTAACTGCACCGGTGCAAAAGGTGCTGTTTCCAGTTGCGGCTCTTCTTCTGGTTCTTCCGATGTATACTGGGGTCCGTCAGCCTACTCAGAGCCGGAAACAGTAAACCTTAAAAATTTTGTACAATCTCGTCACTTTGCAGTTTGTATGGATCAGCATTCTGTAGGTCCGTATTACAGTTTACCATTTGGCAGATTAAGCAGAACATTAACGCCGCTGGATAATCAGATATACACACAAATGGTAGCAGTAATGGCTAAATACTGCCCGATGCGTTATGGTAATACCTACCAAACCCTGGGATATGAAGTATCCGGAGGTATGAAAGACTGGTTGTTGATAGGAGATACTTTAAATATCGGCAAAGTATATGGCATGACAGGTGAAGGTCCTAACGGTACTTCCACCACCCAATTCTGGCCTAAAGCGTCAGAAATTATTTCGCTGTGTAAAGGATTAATTTATCAGGATTTGCAAATTGCATATTCTGCGGGTTCTTATGTAGACTTTCAGGATGAAAGCAGTATAAATGTTACTTCAGCGACCGGTAAATTTTATTTCAAAGCCAGAAGAATCGGGTTAGAAAATAAACCTATTACGGTGTCTATCATTCCTATTCAGAATATCACCAGTGTTGGAGCACCCGCGACCATTGCAAGTCTGCCTTCTTTTAACAGCACTTACAGAGACAGTATCAGCTATCAGTTACCTGCACTGGCAAACGGACAAACTATCAAATTTGTGTGGAAGGTTGAAACCGGCGGATATACTTATTATGACTCCGTAGTAAGTATCTACAAACCCACCGTTTTGTTTTCTGATAATGCGGAAAGCGGTAATGTAACAACTAAATGGACGGTAAGCAGTTCATGGGCATATACCACAGATGAGGCATTTAACAGTGCTAAATCGCTGGCAGAATCTCCTAACGGTACCAATTATACCAGCGGTTCCACAAGAACTATCACGTCTAAAACCAATTTAAACTTAACAGGAGCTAGAACGGCTTTCCTGAGTTTTTGGGTAAAACACCGTTGTGAAAATTATCAGGATAAATTACAGGTACAGGTGTCTACCAACGGAACCACGTGGGTAGCTTTATCCGGATTAACTACCATAAAAGAACCGGGTACTGCCGACGGAAGCAGCATCAATGGTATTCCCTCTTTAACAGGAATCAGAGACAGCTGGACACGTGAAGTTTTTAATCTTTCAGGGTATCTCGGAGCATCCGCCTTGCGTTTCAGAATGGTGTTTACGTCTGATGGCGGCGGAACTTACTTGCTGGAAACAGATAAAGGATTTAATATCGATAACATCATTGCCGTTTCCTCTACCGTAAATCCGGCAAGTCTGAAAGAACAGGCTCCTGTGAGTTTGCAGGGGCAAAATGCCGGCACTAAAAATACGCTGGTATTAGATGTACCGAATGCACTTGATGCAAAACAATACATTATTGAAAGAAGTACCAATGGGGTGGACTATGAATTTTTGGGCGCTAAAAATGCACGTGTAAATACTACAGACGGACTTAGCTTTACTGATGAAAATCCGTATCTGGGAGAAAATTTATACAGAGCGAAAATTGAAAATACAGACGGCAGCTTCCGCTATACCAATCTGGTAGCATTAGTAGCAGAGAAGGCGGCATTACTGCCAACGGGTATTCAGAATATATTTCCAAATCCGACGAGCGGCATGATGCAGGTGAATTTTAATGTGACCGAAGCGCAGGCAAAATTTAATTTGCTGGTGTTTAATGTAGCAGGACAAATTATGCATAAAGAAGCACTGAACTTAAGTGCCGGACAACATACGATACAGCTAGATGCAACGGATTTTGCCAAAGGAGAATATTTCATCTCCTTCAGCAACCCCGATAACAGAGTGAGCTATGAAAGCAAGTTTGTGAAACTATAAAATTTACAGGGACAGATAAATAAGAAAGGCATCGCGCAGCGATGCCTTTTGTTGTTTTATATTTTTTTTAGAAAATTATTTTATACATTTATTTTATGCAGGAGTTGCAAGAACTCTTCTGGCGCGAGTCTTCCGCAGGACGACTCGTGTCTACAAAATCAGTCGGTCTCCGACCGCAAGCTAAATGCTAAGAAAGAGGCGCAAAAGTGCAGAATTATTTAAAATCAGCATAGGCAACGGGTAATAAAAATCCGTTGAGGGCAGAAAATAGATACCAGAGAAAACTATTTTAATGTACAGGTAACAGCCGAACCTGAAAATGAATTTTTAATCTGATCACATGCGTCTTTTGCATCTTTACGTTTTGTATCTATAAAGCCTGCACGTACTTCTCTTGAATCACTTATACATTCACATAACCAGTCTTTTTTACAAGAGCTAAGGCTTATCGCAATAATCATCATCAGAAATAATACTTTATTCATAAACTGTTTTTTAGTATACAAAAATAATAAAATTATTTAAATCTTCTGCAATGCATCGCTTTCATGTCGCAAAATTCCTGTTGCATCCGTTTTGGAATAATGCAGCATTGCTTTGGCTATCTGTTCCGCTTTAATGGATTTGTATTTTGCCAGGGGGCCAAACATCAGGGCATCATATACCGGAGATAGTTTTTGTGCAATGCCTTCGCCGGCTCTGCTTTCTTTGCGTTCACCAATAATTAAACTCGGCTGCAAAATATGAAAGGCATCAAAGTTCAGTTTGCCAATGGCTTCTTCCACTTCACCTTTCACGCGGTTATAAAATATCATGGATGTTTTTGAAGAACCTAAAGCAGTAATTAATAAATAACTGGAAGTCCCATTTTGTTTAGCAATTTCTGCCACCCGTAAAGGATATTCATAATCTACTTTCTTAAAGGCTTCCTGCGAACCGGCTGCTTTAATGGTGGTACCCAAACAACAAAACACGGTGTCTGCTTTTATGTCGGCAGCATAGTTTTCCAGCTGCTCAAAGTTAACCAGCACTTCTTTCAGCTTCGGATGCTGCTTATTCAATGATTTTCTGCTTAAGACAATTACCTTGTCGTAATAGGCATCCTGCAGCAACTGCTCCAGAACAAATCCGCCCACCAACCCCGTGGCTCCTACTAATAATGCTGTTTTTGCCATATACTAAGTTTATTTTGATAAATTTTATTATCACTATAAACTTAATTGTTTTTGTTGGGAAATAAAAATAATACATCTTACAGAAACCTCACCCGCCTCGTCTTCGACGAGCCACCCTCTCCATTTGGAGAGGGTGGTCGGACTTTGTCCGACCGGGTGAGGTGTAAAAGAAAAATCAATTGTAAATTTTTATTGATTTACGGAACAGTGTAAATTATAAATCGTAAATCGTAAATTGTCATCCAATTATTAAAAGAATAAATCTCAAATCCCAAATCTTAAATCTTATTATGATTCTATTTGCAGACAGTGGCTCAACCAAAACAGCCTGGTTGTTATACAATCCGGCCACAAAATCCAGAAAATATTTTGAAACGGTAGGTATCAATCCCATCATTCACCACCATGAAGAAATTTACCAAAAGATTTTTTCTAACGCTGAGCTGGTGGCAAGTGCACCTACTGTTCAAGAAATCAAATTCTTTGGTGCAGGCTGTTCCAGTCCGGAGAGAAACAGACTGGCGGAAGCGGCTTTGAAATCTATTTTTACCAACGCCACCATAGAAATTGACCACGATATGAAAGCGGCTGCTTATGCCATATGCGGCAGCGAACCCGGCATCGCCTGTATTTTAGGAACAGGTTCTAATTCTATCTTTTTTGACGGAGAGACTTTGGTAGAATCGTACGCGGGTATCGGCTATATTTTAGGAGATGAGGCGAGTGGCGCGTATTTTGGTAAAACGATTCTAAGAGATTTCTTATATCATCTGTTGCCGCAGGAAATAGAAGCGTATTTGCTGAGTGAATATAAACTGGAAAAGAATACCATTTTTCAATTGGTGTATAAAGAGGCATCGCCCAACCGTTATCTGGCAAGCTTTGCACCTGTCTTGTCGAAATTCAGAGAGACGGATTACGCGCAGGTGGTCTTACAGAAAGGGTTTACGGAGTTTTTTGATTTCCATGTTTCCTGCTTTGAAAACTTTCAGGAATATCCGATTGGCTTTGTGGGTTCCATTGCAACTACCTTTAAACCGGAACTGGAAAAAGTAGCCGCAGAGTTTGAATGTACCTTGGGTAAATTTGTCACCAAACCGATTGATGATATTGCAGATTATTTTATTAGTAAGAAATGATTTGCATTTTTCTGTTTTTAAACATAAATTGACTTATTACTTATTACTTACTACTCACGACTAAAATGCATACCTTAGAACCCTACTGGAAATGGCGCGATTATTATACCGCTGAAGAAGATGAGAAATCTCCCTTTTATGGCCGCGAATACAGTGAGTTTGAGTTTTCGGATAAAATTTATAATTACTACATTCACCCGCAATGGGATTATATCGGTTCTGAAACATTGTACCTGAAGTTGCTGTATGTAGATTATAAACAGGGCGCTGCCATCATAGAATTTATCGGTGAATGGAATGATTGTATTCATAACGATATTATGTTTTTAAAACGCGATGTGATTGACATACTGATTGAAAACGGTATTTCGAAATTTGTATTAATCGGTGAAAATGTATTGCAATTTTTTGGTGAAAGCAACGAATACTATGAAGAGTGGTACGAGGATATTAAAGATAATGACGGCTGGATAATGGCTGTCAATTTCCGCGAACACATTACCGAGGATATGATTGAATCGAACATTCATCATTATGTCAATATCAATGAAAAATACGCCGACATCAACTGGCGTAAATACCGACCCTTTCATCTGGTTTCCTATTTAGATGATTTATTGATTAAAGTTATTTTCTCTGAATAAATTTATTTTTTTAATGGTGCAGATAGAATTCGCTATATTTTATTTGAACTTTGTGTACATACCTTTGGCTCATTTCGTAACTTTAACACGTGTCAAAATTATACATTGTTCCAACACCCATCGGCAACCTGCAGGATATGACTTTTCGCGCGGTCGAAACCTTAAAATCAGTACAACTTATTTTAGCGGAAGATACCCGTACATCCGGATTCTTATGTCAGCATTATATGATTAACACGCCCTTGCAGGCTTACCATAAAGACAATGAACATAAAGCGGTAGAAAATATCGTACATAAAATAAAATCAGGTGTTGTGATGGCATTAGTATCTGATGCTGGAACGCCGGCTATTTCAGACCCGGGCTTTTTGCTGGTAAGAGAATGTTTGAAAAGCGGCGTGGAAGTGGAGTGTTTACCGGGTGCCACCGCCTTTGTACCCGCACTGGTGAATTCAGGTTTTCCTACCGACCGTTTTATATATGAAGGATTTTTACCCCATCAGAAAGGAAGACAAAAAAGATTACAGGGGTTGGCAGCCGAAACACGCACGGTGGTGTTTTACGAGTCACCGTATCGTGTGCTAAAATTGCTGAATGAACTAAAGGAATATTTCGGAGATGAACGGAATGTTTCCATCAGCAGAGAGCTGACGAAGAAATTTGAAGAAACATTTCATGGCACTGTAGCGGAGGCAATCCTTCATTTTACACAAAAAGAACCTAAAGGCGAATTTGTAGTGGTGATGGAAGGAAAAAGCAAGGAAGAGCAAGTAGCCCAAACCAATAAGGAGAAATATGGAAAATAATCTGTCAGACATACAACATCAGACGATACTGGCTGTGCAGTGTGCGGGTGCTTTTATACAAAGTGAAATCGGAAAGATTCACCAAAGCGATATTGAGACGAAAGCCTTAAATAGTCTGGTGACGTATGTAGACAAAGAATCGGAAACGATACTAGTGACGGAATTGCAGCAAATTATTCCCAACGCCACTTTTTTAACGGAAGAGAATACGATAGAACAAACGCAGGGAGAGTGGCAATGGATCATCGATCCGCTGGATGGAACAACTAACTTTATTCATCAGGTGCCGGTATTCGGTATTTCTGTCGGATTAAAACATAAGGATGAAATGGTAGTGGGTGTAGTACTGGAATTAAACAGAAATGAGTTGTTTTATGCCTCTAAAGATAACGGAGCCTATTTGAATGGTAATAAGATTTCGGTTTCAACTACAGAAAAACTTTCGGATAGTCTGATGGCTACCGGCTTTCCTTATTATGATTTTGATTATCTGGAAAATTATCTCGAAGTATTCAAACATCTGATGACGCATACTCGGGGAATTCGTCGTTTAGGTTCGGCGGCGATAGATTTGTGTTTTACGGCTTGCGGACGTTTTGATGCCTTTTTTGAATATTCTTTGTCGCCCTGGGATGTGGCGGCCGGTGCCTTGATTTTGCAGGAAGCAGGCGGAGTTGTTACTGATTTCGAGGGTGGAGCGAACTGGCTGCACGGACGGCAGATCTTAGGTTCTAATGCCCATATCTCTGCAGCAATGTTGAAAGTGATAAAGGGCAAATTTTAATTTGGTAAATAATCCGTTAATCTATTAATCCCATAAATCCGGATTCAGACTGAAAAAAAGACAATAAAAAAAGGCTGTTCATACGAACAGCCTTTTTTAGATATAAATCTATAATTTCTTATTGTGCGAAAGTAGCTCTTGGGCCACCTGTTGCAAATGTAGCTAAGATTCTTGCTTTTTGACCTGCAGAGAACATGTACATACATGCATCGTCTGTATAATCCATATAGTTCATCGTCATTTCGATTGGTGTACCGGAACAAGTTGATTTATGACCAGCAGCAGGGCAACCGTAATTAGCAGTGTTGTGTAATGGTGTATCGTTTACTAAGTCAGAACCGCAAGTTGCATCACCCCAGATATGGCGTAAATTTAACCAGTGACCCACTTCGTGTGTAGCTGTTCTTCCTTTGTTGTAAGGAGCAGCAGCAGTACCTGTGCGGCCAAAGCCTGTGTTTAAGATAACCACACCGTCTGTAGCAGAAGCACCACCCGGAAATTGAGCATAACCTAAGATACCACCGCTTAATGTACAAACCCAAAGGTTTAATTTAGTTGTTGGAGTAGTTGGATTGATACCACCTTTAGTAGATTTTTTCATGGCATCATCTGTTTTCCAGGATGTTTTAGTAGTAGATTTTCTGATAACCTGATCTAACACAAAGCGGATACCTACATTCGCTTTAACAGCAGAGAAGGTAGATGGCACTTTTGTGAAATCAGCGTTGGTAGCATTAAAGTCCTCATTTAATACATCAATCTGAGACTGAATCTGTGCCTGAGAAATATTCTCAGCTGTAGTTCTGTATAATACATTCACAACTACAGGTATTTCAATCACACCGTTAACCAGTCTGTAATTAGACGTTCCGTTTTCAATTGCTTTAATATTGTTTTGTACAACAGCCTCATATGCACTCATACTAGATTCCAGAGTTGGATCAGCTTTCATTTGTTCAGCCAAGACTTCCATGGATCCACAACTTCTTTGAGTGATAGCAGAAGGTGTGTCTGTGTTAATTAAACTGTTTTTTTGACAAGCGGAAAACAACATAGCTACCGCCGAGCTAATTAAAATTAGTTTCTTCATTTTAACATTTTTGAGTTTAAAATTTGTTTACGTAAATCGAATTTAGGAAACGGTTTTAGAAAATCCAATTTTTTAACAAAACATTTTGTTAACATTGAAACTATTTTTAATATGAAGTCTGGTTTTGTATTTACAAAGACTATTTCAAAAACATTCCACTCACCACCAGTTCTTTGCTTCCTGCCTCGTATTTATAGAAGCCTTCGCCGCTTTTAGCACCTAAATAGCCGGCAGTTACCATATTCACTAGCAAAGGACATGGCGCATATTTCGGATTTCCGAAGCCTTCGTGCAGCACTCGTAAGATGGCCAGGCAAACATCCAACCCGATGAAATCGGCTAATTGCAACGGTCCCATCGGATGCGCCATACCGAGTTTCATCACCGTGTCAATTTCATATACACCCGCCACGCCTTCGTACAACGAATAAATCGCTTCATTAATCATCGGCATCAAAATCCGGTTTGCTACAAATCCCGGATAGTCGTTCACTTCTACCGGAATCTTTTGCAAGGCTTTAGAAACTTCAAATACTAAATTGTTCGTTTCATTGCTGGTGGCATATCCGCGAATCACTTCCACCAGCTTCATCACCGGTACCGGATTCATGAAATGCATACCGATCACTTTATCCGGACGTTTGGTGCAGGCACCGATTTTTGTAATGGAAATGGAAGAAGTGTTACTCGCTAAAATGCAGTGCGGTGCACAAATCTCATCCAGTTCGCGAAATATTTTTTCTTTTATCACTGCATTCTCAGAAGCCGCCTCAATTACTAAATCACTGCTGCCTGCACAATCCTTCACAGAAGTGAATGTTTGTATGTTTTTCAGGGTCTGTTGTTTCACTTCTTCCGTTATAGCACCTTTTTGTACTTGTCGGTCTAAATTTTTAGTAATGGTTACTATGGCTTTATCTAAGGCAGTTTGAGCGATATCTACAAGCGAAACCTGATAACCAAACTGCGCACAAACATGTGCAATTCCGTTACCCATAGTGCCTGAACCGATGACGGTAATGTTTTTGATGGACATTTTATCTTATTTTTTGATGTTTGTAATGGAGCATTCCGTTCCGAATATTCGGAACTTAGGAAGAAGTTGCAGTAAATCATTTATGTAATAGTATGCAAACACTTATGCTCATTTTAGTAAATTTGTCTGCAAGATATCATTTTTTAGAGCAATACCATTTATGAGATTCCAACATTTTTTACTGAAATACACATGCCGGCAACAGGAATATGAAATTAAATCTTCGGATTTTTCATTACATGAAAACGAGCATCTTCAACTAGAGTTTTTACTGGAAGACATAAATGATGATAAACGCTATAAAGTAGTGTTATTTCCAAAGCAAGATATTGAATTACTGGATTTTTATATTGAAACACATCTGGAATATACTGCCTCCAAAGGTGTTTTTTGTAATGGGTTTCAATCCTGGACAGAATCGCGTATGTACAGCAAAGAGGAAAAACTGAAAGCACAGCGCAGAGGTGTAAAGGTAATCGGGGAAGCATACGGCGATGGAATGTTGTATGAATACAAAAATAAAAAAGGTGTGGTACACAGCTGGACCTACACCTATATAAAACAACCGAAACGTAAAGTATTTTTTATTGGTTCTTTAAATGATGCAAATGGATATACCATCTTTGAACATCATGGTGTCGAAAATAAAATGCAGATAATAAAAGACTGTAAAGGCTTAGCTGTTACAGAAGAACTGGTATTGATGGACGTTTTCTCTGCGCAGTCTTATGAATGGATGTGTTTTCAGAATTATTTTGAAGCACAACAATTGAAACCCATTAATGCAAAACCTGCTATCGGTTGGACCAGCTGGTATTATTATTATACCAATATCTCCGAAAAAATCATTGAAGACAACCTGAATGCTTTTGTGAATAATAAAGTGCCGATTGAGATTTTTCAGATTGACGACGGCTGGCAGAAAGCAGTAGGCGACTGGCTGAATTTCGATAAGAAATTTCCGAATGGATTGACGGGCATTGTCGATAAAATACATGCACAAAACGTAAAGGCAGGTTTGTGGCTGGCACCATTAGCCTGTGAAAAAGATTCTTTTATTGTTAGAGAGAAACCGGACTGGATTTTAAAAAATAAAGATGGTAGTTTTTTAAAGATTGGTTTTAATCCGATGTGGAGTTACTGGTTTTACGCGCTGGATGTGTACAACGAAGAAGTGCGGGCATATCTGAAAAAAGTATTTCATACCATCTTACACGAATGGAATTTTGATCTGGTGAAGCTGGATTTCTTATATGGAACAGCTTTAGTGGCGAGAAACGGAAAATCGCGCGGGCAGGTGATGCAGGATGCCATGAATTTTTTACGGGAATGTGTGGGTGATAAAATGATATTAGGCTGCGGCGTTCCGTTAAGTCCGGCAAATGGTACTACAGAGTATTGCAGAATCGGACCTGATATACACTTGAGCTGGGATTTTTCTATTCTGAAATGGATACGTGCACGCGAGCGGCCATCCGTACTGAATGCGATTCACAATACCATTTCGCGTCGTCATCTTTCCGGCAAATGGTTCTGGAACGATCCTGATGTATTTATCCTGCGCAATAATAAAAATGTACTGTCTTTTGAAGAAAAATATTCTTTATTGCTGGCAAACTTATTGTTTGGACATTTGTTGTTTACCTCAGATAATATTGCAGAATACGACGAAGAGCAATTGTATTGGTATAAATCTATTTTCCCGCTGATGCCTGTGCAGGATGTGCAGGTGAATTTTCAGGATAATTTTTATACCATCAATTTCAGAATTAAAGACAAGTATTATCTGGCATTATTGAACGTGAGTGATGCTCCGAAAATGTATAAACTACCCAATAACCTGTTTTTTGACAATGTAAAAGAAGATTTGGTAAAAGGGGATAAAGTGATTGAGATACCTAAACACAGTTCTAAATGCTATCTGACGGTAGGTTATACCCCATTTGCTGTTGCCGGCAGTAAAGGACACTTTTTTTCTGGCACGGAAATTGAAAATATATACCTCAGCGGAAACAAGGTGGAACTGGAATGGGCGGAAGGTGTGCTGAATGAAGTAAAGATATTCCTGAAAGTACCCACTGATTATGAAGTTATAAGTATAAACAATAGTGGAAACTTTAAAAGAATTGAGAAAAACGATTTTTCTATTATTGAGGTGGAAAAACATAAACTATAAGAAAGTGCAAGTATTAAATTGGTCATCATGGAAGCATGAGTTCTTTTTACATCGTAAATTTACCCCATTTATTTACCTGTTGTTTTTTTGTTTTTCCTTCTATTCTACCGATGTATTCGCTAAAAAACAATCAGATCCTGTGCTGGATTTTGCCAGACAGCAAATTGATCAGAAATTTTATCAGCCGGCCATCTCTACACTTAATACGTTTCTTGAAACACACAAAAACGATACCAGCGCCTTGTATTGGAAAGCCTATTGTTTTTATAAACTGAAAAATTACCAGGCAGCCTTAGAGAATTATACATTAGTACTAAAGTTTAATCCGAGATGTTTTGCCGCACATGTGGATATGGCAAACATGTATGTGCTGGAGAAGAAATTTAATGAAGCCTTACCTTTTTTCAACGCCGCCATATCCATGCATGATTCCGATATTAATCTGTATAACAGTCGCGGAATGTGCTATTACTATGTGGATAAATTTGAAATGGCAATTAAGGATTTCAAAAGAGTACTCAAGTTAGATCCGAATAATTATTTAGCTTATAATAATAAAGGCTCGGCAACTTATAATAATCAGAATATTGCCAATGCCAGTTTGATTGATTTGAAAACGGCAGAATCGGATTTCAATAAATCCATAGAATTGAAGCCTGATTTTGAATTAGCCTTACGAAACAGAGGGATTGTTCGGTATTATATGGATAAGCTGGACGAATCTTATCAGGATTTATTACGTGCCATTCAACTCGAACCTAAAGATGAAAACGCACATTATTACTTGGGAAAGTTATTATACAAACAAAAAAATTACACTGGCGCATTAGAGTTTTTTGATAATGCTATAGGCATGGTAAACTACAAATCAGAATTTTATATAGACCGCGGGATGTGTAAAATAGAAATGGCAAATTTTAAAGGCGCACGTTCTGATTTTTATAAATCAATGCAGCTGACAAACAACAACGGTTATGCTCAATATCAAATGGCTCGCTGTTATGCAGCAGAAGGCAGTAAAGCCGAAACTTTCGATGCATTAAGAGAAGCTAAAAAAGAGGGATTGTTCGTTGATGTAAAATATTTTACTTACATCTCTAAAGATTTATATTTTGCAGGATGGGCAAAAGATAAAGATTTCATTGCCCTGATACAGGAGTTGAAATTCGGCAGGAATAAATAATGCTATCCGCCGCCGCCGTCTACACCGCTGCCGCTATCCTCAAAGTTAGATTTCTTTTGCTTGCTGAATTGTCCTTTGTTTTCTGATTTGCCAAATCTATATGTGAATACAATATTACCCACAGTAGATTCCCAGTAACGTTTTACATTTCCGCTAAAGTTGCTTCCTCCCGTACTTACTCCAAAGTATTGGGTATGGAAAACATCGCTTACATTGATGGCAATACTCGCTTTGTTGTTTTTTAGAAAATCATATTTAAAACCTAAGTTGGCAAATACCATCGGCGTGATTTCGCCCTGCAGGAATTTTATTTTACTTCTGTACATCACCATCAATTGTATGGATGCTTTGGGATTAATGTTGAAGGTATTCATTAATCTTAGATTGTACTGAAAGCTGTTGGTCGTAGCATCTACTTCGCCGTTTGGTACATTTCCTTTCACTTTATTATGATATAAATTTGCAGAAAGTACAAAATTCCACCAGCGGAATACATTTACACGACCTGTAAATTCCGCACCAACATTCTGACCAACATTCAGGTTGTCGAAATAAACGATAGAGCGGCCGATACTGTCCACTGTTCTGTAACGTGTAAATACATTGTAGGCATATCGATAGTAAACGGTGGTGCTGAAAAAGATACTGCGTTGAAACGTGGAATCTTTTTTAGAAGGTTTTAGTTCAATATTTTTTACATGCGTAAGCTCCAGTGCATGCGTGTAAGCCGGCTTCATTCTCGGGTTTCCGGTAAGGATATTATACGGATCGCTGTAGTTTCCGAAAGGATTCAATTGTTCGGCACCGGGACGGTTGATACGCTTGCTGTATGATAAACTTAAGGAATGAGATTTTGGTAAATTGAACGACATGGAAGCGGAAGGGAAATAATCAAAGTATTTTTGTTTGTATTCCTGATTACCAACCTGCTGCTTAATGTCAATATTCGTATTTTCCAGACGGACACCTGCTTTGTAGGTGAATACTTTTTTTACAGCACCGCCGAAAATAACATAACCTGCGTGTATCATTTCATTAAAACGGTATTTGTTGGAAACCGAACTGTCGTAGACATATTGTTGTGTACTGCTGATTAAGGAATCACCGTATAATGCACTCTCTATATCGCGTATAGAAAATTTATAGCCGATTTCCAGTTTGGATTTTGATTTCTTAAACGGCTGTGTATAATCTGCCTGCACAAATCCGGAGTGCGTAATATTGTCATTAGTATTTCGTTGCAGTAAATCCGTATTTGCTGATTCTGAATTATTAATATCGATTGTTTTCTGGGTATAAATAGGAGTAGAGTTTCTGTTTGAGTATGCGTAGTTGCCTGCAATCACCAGATCATTAGAATTATCCTTAAATGTTCTTCTGTAGGAAGTATTCAATTCTGCATTCCAGTTCAGGCTTTTCGTTTCATTGTATCGGTTATAGGCATTGATGTAGTCTATTAAGGAATCCAAAAAATCAGTATGTACTTTGCCTTTAGTTACTCCATTTGATTCACTCAGCAAAACACTGAAGGATAATGAGTTTTTTTCCTTGATGTTCCAGTCTATATTGCTGTTGATGGTATTTGCGAAATTATTAAAAGTTCCTCTGTCGCTGGTGTTCAGGTAAAAAGGTGTTTGTCCGGGAAAGAAATTATACCGTTGGCTGCTGCCTTTGTAATAACTTTCCGTAAATCTGAAATTGTAAGATGTCGATAAACTGATATTGTTTTTACGGTAATTAATGGTTACTCCCGTATTCGCATCATATTTTGTTCCATAGCCCAACGTAACGTTTCCGTTCAGCCCGCTTTTGGTATTCTTTTTCAAAACAATATTGATAATACCCACTTCGCCTTCCGCATCATATTTTGCAGATGGATTGTTAATCACTTCAATGCTTTCAATCTGTGAAGACGGAATAGCATCCAGCACTGCTTTTGTATTCGCAGCGGTGATACCGGATGGTTTACCATTGATAAACACCCTTAAATTTCCGGAGCCACGCATAGAAAGGTTGCCATCCTGATCCACTTCTACCACAGAAACCTGTTTCAAAGCATCTACCGCAGAGCCGCCTGTCGATAAAGTATTTTTATCCATGTTGAATACTTTTTTCTCGGCATTTACCTGCATGAAATTTTTTTCTGCGCTAATCTGTACTTCTTCTAAAATTTTTGCGTCTTCTTCCACTTTAAGCGTTCCAAGATTTACATCTGTTTTATCCGGCGGAATCACCATTACCGGTTTTTTTACGAAGTCTTTATACCCAACATATGAAACGGTTAATTCATAAGCACCCAGAGGAATTTTAGTAATTTCAAAGAATCCTTTTTCATCGACCAGAGAACCTAATATAATAGTAGAATCTTTTAAATTTTTGATGGTAACGGAAGAATATTCCAGTGGCGTTGATTTGGCAGCATCTACAATTTTACCACTAATTCTGCCAATAGCCGGAGACGTGCCGCTGAATCCCTGCGGTGGCTGGGCATTCAAGTAAAAAGTGGTAAGTAATAAGTAAAAAGAAAAAAAATAATTTTGATAGTTTTTCATAAAATTCATTCAGGTAATCAAAGTTATCCAATAGCCTTGTAAATCAGTGGAACAGATACTTAATATATTACAGTTTTGTAAACGAAACCAACAATAAAATCCAGCCGATAATAAAGCACAAACCACCTAAAGGTGTGACAGGACCCAAAATTGGTGTCAATGTATCTGTACCCATTAAACTGCGTGTTGCTAATAAATACAGAGAACCGGAAAAAAACAAGATACCTGCTGTGAAAAACCAGCCGGCAAAAGTCAGTGTTTTAGGTTGTATTTTTTCTGCTAAAAAAACAACTGCAAATAAGGCAATTACATGATAAAACTGATATTGCACACCTTTATTGAAAATTTCTAACTGATACGCATCTAATTTTTCTTTTAGTGCGTGCGCTCCAAAAGCTCCCAGTATAACAGCTAATGCTCCGTATAGTGCGGCTATAATTCCGAATGTTTTTTGCATGACAAAAGTTTGTGTAAATTTAGGCATTAATGCTCAAAACGAAAGCGCACTGAAATTATTAATTGATGAACAGAAAAGAATTTTTAGCTTCGTTAGCCTTACTGCCTTTAATTGCGAAAAGTATGGATTTAAAATCACTGCATCAGTTTACCCAAAAACTATTACCTACCGAGCAGATGCCGGTATTGTTTTTCGGACATGGTAGCCCGATGAATGCCATTGAGGAAAACGAATTTACCATAGGTTGGAAGCAGAGCGTGCAGGTATTACCCAAACCATCGGCAATTTTATGCGTGTCGGCGCATTGGGAAACGCGGGGAACTTTTGTTACTGCGATGGATATGCCGAAAACGATTCACGATTTTGGTGGATTTCCGCAGGCATTATATGATGTGCAATATCCGGCTGCCGGAAGCCCGGAGCTGGCAGCTGCAACCAAAGAAGCTGTTAAAAAAACGAGCATTGGTTTGGATGAAGACTGGGGATTGGATCACGGATCCTGGAGTGTGATTAAAAATCTGTATCCTGATGCGGATATTCCGGTGGTACAGCTGAGTCTGGATTATACCAAAGCGCCGCAATATCATTATGAACTGGCGAAAGAATTACAAGTACTTAGGAAAAAAGGCGTGTTGGTTATTGGCAGCGGAAACATCGTTCATAATTTAGGGATGTTGGATTGGCAAAATCAAAATGGAGGTTTTGACTGGGCTATAGAAGCCAATGAAAAATTCAAAGAGTTAATTTTAAATAATGAACATCAGCAACTGATAGATTATGCCGCTAAAGGAAAAGCTTTTCAGTTGTCGGTACCCACACCGGAGCATTACTTGCCCTTGTTATATACGATTGCCCTAAAAGACAAACAAGAAAAAATCACCTTGTTTAATGATAAACTCACTATGGGTTCTATTTCTATGTTGTCGCTGAGGATTGAGTAATGTTAACATTCTCGGGCTAGGCGCTGGTGGCAAACGCAAATAAAATTAAACATTTTTTTTGCCTTTTGCGCTTAGCCAGTGTTTGCAGCAGTTATGTTGATTTATTATTTAAAAGATCTGAATCTAATATTTCATTTTCCATTTCATCTGTTTTCTTGTGAGTTTTAATTTGATGTTGTAGTTTTTGTATAAGATAAATCAAATAAAATGCAAGAAGGTTTATTCCGACAATTATAGAGTTGTTATCAGAATTAATATTAAACTGAAAAGTGGGAAACGAGAAATCAAGCCCAAGATTGAAGCCGTTTGTTAGGTCAACATGTGCGCCTAGAAGAAATCCGACATCAAATTTGAATGCATAACCGAGCATTGCAAAATTAATTGCTTGCAAAGCCTGATTTATTAGGGATAATTGTAAGCCACGCTTAAAATTCTGTTTTAATAATTGTTGACCACAATAAATCGAAAAAAAACTTAATCCGAAAGCCAATACGATTATTAATAGTACTGTACCATTTATAAGGGTAGCTTTTGAAGTAAGCCAAATTGATAAACCGACACCAAATATTCCACCTATTAACTGATAATATGCAAGTCCTTTTATTTTTTCTTCTTCTGACATCTGGTTTTAATAGTAAGTTTATTTTTTAGAGAAACTATATAATTGCCGCTAACCTACTTATATAAGCTATAAAGTTGCGCTAATCCATTATACTGTTGGTTGGCTTTGCACAACTTTATAAGATGATATACAAAGTTACATTTTTATAATTCAATCTTTCATACCTGCCAGTCAATCTCCACTTCTCCTCTAGCTTTCAAAATTTCATTGGTTTTGGAAAAATGCTTACATCCGAAAAATCCGTTGTAAGCAGAAAATGGAGAGGGATGGGCGGCCTTTAAAATGGTATGTTTGCTTTCGTCTATCAAAACAGCTTTTTGCTGGGCAAAATTACCCCATAAGATAAAAATCAACCCGTTTCTATCTTTGGATAGCTTTTGTATGACAGCATTGGTGAATTCTTCCCAGCCTTTTTTCTGGTGCGAGGCCGGCTGGTTGGCTTCCACGGTGAGCATAGCATTCAACAGAAAAACGCCCTGTTCGGTCCATTTCTGCAGATTTCCGTGCTTGGGTATCTCAAAACCAACATCATCTTTCAGTTCTTTATAAATATTCACCAGACTTGGCGGTGGTTTTACCCCATGTTGCACCGAAAAGCACAAACCATGTGCCTGACTTGCCCCGTGGTAGGGGTCTTGCCCGAGTATCACCACCCGCACTTTTTCGAAAGGAGTGGAGTTGAAAGCATTAAAAATAAGGGATCCCGGAGGATAAATAATTTTACCGGCAGCCTTTTCTTCCTGTAAAAACCGGCGGATTTCGGCAAAATAAGGTTTCTCAAATTCCTCTATCAGTGCTGCTTTCCAGCTATCTTCTATTTGTATATTTGCTGCCGACATAATTTTTTAAAGTAATTTTTTGGGAAATTAATCAATTTAAGGATATCTTTGCACTCCGATTGAGAAAAATTGCAGCAATGCAAGGCATTTCATAAGGATGGCCGCGTAGCTCAGGGGATAGAGCAACTGCCTTCTAAGCAGTCGGTCGCACGTTCGATTCGTGCCGCGGTCACAAAAAAGATCAAAATAAAAAGTCCATAGTCATAAGATTATGGACTTTTTTTATGAAAAATTAAAGAGATTATTTTTACTTCTCGCTTTCAGACTCCACTCAAAATCAAAATCTACTAACAATACCTGGTCCTTGTCGTAGCCTTTTACATTACTTTTAATCGTCTGAGCTTCCTTTGTATCAATAGCTTTTTGGATAGTATCGGCAATCAACTGACCGTCGTTGCAGATAAAAGTGGTAACGCCAATGGCGCGTTTCAGGAATTTGCCATTACAACCGGTTACAAACATGGAAACCGATGGATTTGATTTATGGGTGTACATCTGAACCAACGCTCCGCTGGCCATTTCAGCAGCCATACCCAACACTGCCCAGTACGTGGTGTTAAAGGGATTCTTGTTGATATACTTATAAGGTACGGTAACTTTGCACTGCAAATCATCCAGTTCGGTGATTTTTAAACCGGCAATTGTGCCCATGGGTAGTACTTTAAGCATACCTGCCTTAAAAAACGGAGACAAAACTAATTTGCGGTATTCTTCTTTGTTTTTCGTGTTCATTTTTTCGGATGTTTAAAAATCATACACAATATAAAAAATGTGTGAAGATTATCCGCCTTTTCAAAAAATAATAATCAAAGGATAAGTGTATATTTGTTCGATAAAACGATGAAATGAATGCAAAAAGCAGCTGCATACACAACTAAAAACTGGATTTATTTTTTACTTATTGTACTCGCATTTGTGTTGTATGGCAATACGATACAGAATGACTACGGACTGGATGACGGTTATGTGGTGACAGCTAACAAATACGTGCAGAAGGGAGTTGACGGTATTCAGGAAATCTTTGATAATCCGTATGCCGTTGTAGATGGAATTAAATTAGACAGTCGCCCGATTGCCCTGATTACTTATGCCTTAGAATATGAGTTTTTTGGCGAGAATCCACACATCAGCCACTTTTTCAATGTGCTTTTCTTTGCAATTACACTGATACTCATATATCTTGTTTTAACTAAGGTTTATTTGTTAGATAAGGAGCATTTTTTGTTGCCGCTTATTATCACCTTACTCTATGCCGTTCATCCGATACATACAGAGGTATTTGCCTCACTTAAAAACAGAGATGAGATTTTAAGTTTATTATTCGGGCTCTCCTTTCTATATGCAGCTGATACCTATTTTAGCAAACCATCCGGGAAATGGCAATATGCACTGCTAGCTTTACTGTTTTTTGCACTTTGTCTGATGTCGAAAATTGTAGGCTTTGTTTTTTTAGGTGTTTTTATAATAACTGCAATTTTTAAAAGGAACCTGCAGGTGAAAAAATGGAATTATCTCTTTCTGTTTATTTGCGTATTATTTATTTTACGAGCGGTGAGTGTATCATTTAAAGATGCAAACCGGCAAACTACTTTCTTTGAAAACCCCTTAAGTGAAAACAAGGATTTACTGATTCATCTGGGTACTTGTTTTAATATTTTGTTTTATCATATTAAAGTAATGTTCTTTCCTGCACCTCTCAGATTTTACTATGGATACAATGTATTTGAGTTAACAAGTTTATTTACACCACTGGCATTTATTTCATTTCTATTACATATTGCTTTATTGGTTTATGGTGCTGTAAAGTATTTTAAAAAACAAACAATTGGCTTGCTGATTGTCTTATATTTTGCAATTCTATTCTGGTACTCTAATTTAGTAATCCCATATACAGGTATGTTTTCCGAACGTGCCATGTTGCTGAGCAGTTTATGGTTTATTGCCTTTGTGGTGATGGGTATTTACAATATTCTAAAGTCTCAAAAGAAGCTTAATGCTAAACAATCTAACGTAATTGTATTGTTGATTTCCGGGGTGTTTTTTACAGCTTTTGTATACATGACCATTCAAAGGAATTTCTTGTGGAAGAATAATATAACACTCATGGAGCACGATATTGTTAATTTAGATAATTCGGTAATGGGTAATTTTATTTATGCCAATAACCTGAAAGCAGAAAGTAAAAAATCTGAAATTGCTGAAGATAAGAGAGCTTACGGAGAAAAAGCATTGTATTATTATCGCCAGGCACGCAATTTAGCGCCTGCGTATCCTGAATTTTATTTTAAAATGGGCAGTACATTTCGCTATAATTTAAATAATGCTGACAGTGCAAAACGATATTTTGGGTATGCCATTTCTTTAGATTCATTGTACGCAGATGCTAATTTTGAACTGGGAAAATTATATTTTGAACAACAGGTTTTTGACAGAAGTTACAAGTACTTAAAACGAGCATACGAACGTCAACCTAACGACTCCATGACCTTGTTTTATTTTGCTCAAAGCGCCTCTAATGTTAATGAACTGTCTGTTTGTTATAAGGTTAATCAGGAGTTTTTGAAGTTGTATCCTAACTTGCCATATCCGTATTTAAATCTTGGGGTATATTATTCAAAGATACTGAAGGATGACAGCGCAGTCACTTATCTGGATAAAGCGGTAGCATTGGGTGCACGAGATCCAAAATTACTACAGCAACTTTCCGTCTATTACGGGAACAAAAAAGATAATCAAAAACGAGATTATTATCAGCAGCTGCTTTCGGATACAGCTAAATAATTTTATGCTGCACTATTGATTCCTGCGTGTAAACTCAGGGCTTCCCGTATTTTATCTTTAGTCCTGAGGGTAAGTTTTTTTACAGTAAAGCCAATACCAATAAGTACGCTAACTGTTGCTGCATAAACAAGCGTTGTTTGCTGTATGTTTCTGCTAAACAAAAAGTAAATAAAAGCTGGAATTAATCCGACACAAAATCCGGCTAAAACAGTAATGTGTTCAGATACGATTTCAAACGCAAAACGAAACAATTTCGGAATATTATATCCTGAATTGTCATCGGTAATCCCGTCTAAAGCGATGTATTCAATTTTTATATTTTCAGCGTTTTTATAAATCATCACATCCACATTCCAGAAAATATGCTTTGTGTTTAAAAGCTTTTCCACTAATGTTCTGTTGAGGAATCTGAATGTGGAGTGCGCTTCAATATTCAGGATTTTGTGTACCACCAGTTTAAATGAAGCACTCAGGATTTTTCTGGTGAAGGAGTTGTACATTTTATTTTTATTGTAATAGTAATAAAGTGCGTCGTATTGATTATGCAGCAAAGTGTAATCAGCAATGTTTAGGTATTGCGTCATATCTTCGTCAATACTGCATATGATATCACCTTTCGCTAAAGAATAACCGCATAGGGTGGCAAAATGCTGTCCGTAATTTTTATTCAAGCGGTGCACGGAAATTTCTTTATACTGTTCCTGAAGTTTATAGACGGCAGCTACATTATCGGTTATAGAACCATTATCTATGATAAAAAGAATCTCGAAAGAGCTGTACTTAGCCTTTAGCGACGGATAAACTGCAGGTAAATGCTCTGCGGCATCTTCAGCCTTATGATATAAAGGAATAATAATTGATAAGTCCATAAACTAAGTACGCAAAGATAGAATAGAATATTTAATTCAGCATTGTAATATTTTTAGTGCAAAATAAATATCAATGAGCTGTCAGTATTAATGTTATTTTGTTATTGTAACGGCTGATATTTTGCCAGAATATAATTTCCCGGTTTTTGAAATTCCCTGTAATTCGGATAATATTCTGCTACCACGGTATTGGTCGTTTCTTTGTTGATATACAGTAAATAAGGAATTTCTCCATTTTTGAATTTGTCATCGTATGGTTTACTGTCAATATGCAATAGACGGGAAGTGGCAGTCAGCCCAAAGTTGGCATACAAAGCCCTGTCTAAGTGGTATTCGTGTCCGTATACTACATTCTTATCTGCAATAAATAAACAAAGCTCAATATTTGCCGGGAAAACTGCTTCATTGTTGTTTAAATAGGGTAGTACATCCTTTCTTAATTTTTCTAATTCAAAATATCTTGCTTTAAATCCATTTTCATTTTTAAGCGAAACCAGATAACTTTTTACTATTAAACCGCAAAACAGCAACACGATACCATATCCAATATACAAATTGCTGTATTTAGGTTTATTTTTTACGTTTGTAATAAAGAAAACAATGGCAAATAGTATGATTGAAATATGTTCGTAAGTGTAGTTTAAAAAACTGCCGGGTCTGAACAGGAAAAAGGAGGATAAAAAAGCGCTTAGTAATCCTGCAATACAAAGCATGGTAAGCAAAGCAGCATCTTTAGTTTGTTTAGCATGTATAAGCAGATAGATTAAAATCAGGTATAAAGGAAACAGCCTGATTGCATTGCAAATAACAACAATGAGGTTGTAAGATTTTGTAACGTTAGAAATTACCTGCAAATTAAAATCAAACAGACTTACCAGGCAATAAGGCCCGAAGAGCAGATGTAACAATAAAAATAATATAGCGATAGAAGCAGCTGAGAGTAAACAAAATAGTACAATTTCAATGGTGCGCTGTACACAAAAATTAGCAAAATGGATAAGCATAACATAAATGACTACATCCTGTTTGGATAACACGGATAGTAATGTAAACAGTAAAAAGAGGAAAGCATTTTTTTTATTTTTGTCAAAATAGAAATAGCTGATGTAGTAATACATAAAGCCAATAAAAAATGCAATCTTCATACTGTCAGGTCTGAATGCATAAGCATGCCCGGTAAGTAATAGTAAGAAAAGGCATACGCTTATTATCTGCGTGTTTTTGTCTTCAGCATAACGTTTTGAAAATTGCCAGACATAGTAAATACACAGTAGAACAAAAACGAAACTGATACTCCTGCCAAGAATATACAAGGTATGAATATCATGGATGTAATCCAGATGGAAAAGTCTGGAAGTGTAATACGCCAGGTATAGATTTGCCGGTGCATAAATAACTGCAGAATAAGGGTGACTTTCCGGATTCAGGTACAAGGGGTTGCCGCTCAGTAATTGCTGCAGATAATGAACAAACGTAAATTCAGCGCCATCCAGATCAAGGTTATACGAAAAAATGAATAACACTCTTACTGTTAGCATATAGGCTATCAGCAAAAAGGAAAAGATGGCTGTTTTACTAAGTTTTAGGTGATTCTGAATTGCCGTCCGGTTTATGATTTTTACAATGTTTAAAAATACACTATTTTTTGATTTTTCTTTAGAACATTTGGCTGAACGACTAATAAAATGTACTTTTAGAATGCTTTTATATGAATGAAAAATTAGAATCTGTAGAGCTGTCGGTAGTTGTTTTGTGTTATCATTCAGAGAACATAATAGAGACGTTTGTTCAGCAATTATTAAATGAAATACAGGAGCTTAATATTAGTTATGAATTAATTTTGGTGGCTAATTTTGATAAAAATTCAACAGATTCCACTCCTCAGAAAGCAAAAGCAATAGCCTCCGTTCAGCCGCATGTAAAAGTGATAGCTGATGAAAAAGAAGGCGGTATGGGATGGGATATGCGCTCCGGACTTTCTATGGCCACCGGTACTTATATTGCTGTTATTGACGGGGATGCTCAGATGCCTGCAAGCGATATTCCGATTGTGTATGGTGTCATAAAATTTGGCAAATATGATTTGGTGAAGACATACCGGGCAAAACGATATGACGGATTTATAAGAACAATGTTGTCTGCTATTTATAACTTCTTGTTCAGGTTGTTATTTTCCCCAAGATTCCCCATCAGAGATATTAATTCGAAACCAAAAATATTTACCAATACTGCTTATAAAAGTTTGGAATTGCGTTCAAATGACTGGTTTACCGATGCAGAAATCATGATTCAGGCACTAAAACTTAAATTAAAAATTGCAGAAATTTCCACAGTATTTTATCAAAACGAACGTAAAACAAGTTTCGTCGGATTGAAAACAGTTTTCGAGTTTATCTTCAATTTATTTAAGTACAGATTTAATCCTTCAAAAGAAAATAAACCATAAGAATACGAAGCAATTTTACGGATTAGTCAGCTTCGGAAAATGTTATTTTAAAATTATTATATTTGCATTTATTACTTCATAATTGCTGATGACTGCCGGATGTAACTTAATCCGCTTGATAACAAGAACGGACAAATTCAATTGATGAGAAAAACTATGATAGAGTATTCAACACACGAAAGTACTGTTCTCGGAACTTCAATCGGCAGGTTGATGATTGATCGTCAGTTTGATGAATGGGATGTCATTAAAGAAGAAATATCAAAAAGCAATTATGAATACCTCAGGATTAAAGTACAAAATCCGCTGAATCATGAACTCGATAGATTGAATTCTTTGTGCAAAACGGCACATTTGTTAGAAATTGTTCGTTCATATACTACTTATGATTTAAATAATATGCCGTTGGAAGACTGGTCCGGAGATTTTAATTTCGTTCAAGTGGATGCCACAACAAGAGAATTGTTTTTTGATACATTTAAAGAAACCTACGAAGATATTCCTTTTGGCAGTTATACCCCTGAAGCCGTATTCAAACGCTTTGATCTCGAAACTCAAAGGACCTGTTTGTCTTCTTATTTTTATAATTTCTATACAGGTAATTATCCCGAAAAAGCAGCTTATCTGATTTATCATCATGAGCAGGAATTGGTGGGATGTCTGAGTATTGATTTTTTTGAAACAGAATCTTATTCTTATTATGTTGGTGTTAAAAAAGCTTTCAGAAAGAACAACATATTACTGAAGTCTATCAACTTTATACACAGAACCACGCAAAGCAGAAAATTAATGTATGCAAAAGGCTCTGCACGATTACATAATTTATACAGCCAAAAAGCATTTGATAAAAGCGGGATGCTGTGTACCGGCTACGACTGGATTTACTTACTTGAATTGTAAGCTAAACAAATGGTTGAGTATAGGTTCTATCGCAGGTAGTTCCGTAAAATTCACCAAAATTACTGGGAGTTTGTGAATGAAAGCCCAACAACTGCAATTTGTTTTTATCAATTTTTGATTTGTCAATATGTTCCATAAATCTCGGAATGTCCACCCGTTGTTTTACCCACGGTTTGCAGTAAGCCACTATCAGGCAGCTGCGCCAGTCCGGCGATTTGTTTTCTCCGGCGGCATGCCATATTCTTGGATTAAAATATAAAATACTGCCGGCAGGTGCGTTTACTTGTATGGCATGTTTGAAAAAATAATCATTGTCAGGTTGTTCTAACATATTTTGAGAATTCGGAAGAATCCAGGTGCCACCGTTTTCGTTGGTAAAATCATCCAGCAGGATAATGGTAGCCAGTAAATAATTATAATTCGGAATAATTCTCGGAACATCTACATGCACCTGAGCCGCTTTTGAAGGTCTTTTCTGAGGCGGAATACAGTTATTGGTATAGAGGTAAATAGTAAACCATTTGTCCAGTATCGCTTCTATAAAATCCAGCATATCGTTGTTCTCGAAAATTTCCAGAATTTCAGGATGTTTGTCTGCATAATAGGGAGCACAAAGCAAAAAACCGTAATCGGTGTAATCTTTTTTATTGATATAATCTCTCTCTACATCAATCAGCTGCAGCATCGTCTGTTTTATTTTTTCCAGCAATACTTTATCCAGACTGCTTTCAATGGCAACATATCCGTTTTGATTAAAATATTCTATTGCCTCAGGCTTCTCGATATGCTTATATATTGGAATCATATAACTAATTTATACAAAGGCTAAAATGTACGTTTTAGTATAAAATCAGCCGTTTAAGTATTGCAAAATACGTAATTTTAGAGCATTCTCTAAAAATGCAAGCTGCTAAAGGGTGGTTTTTTTTCAACATCCGGCTTGTATGATGTAAGCAGATGCTGATTGCAAGGATTAGAAGCTGTTTTCTAATTGGTTTTATTGAATTTATATACTATAAGATTTCCGGTTTTTTGATAATACAAATAAAGTGGATAGTACTTTGTCATTTGAGCTGTTGCTTTTGGGACGTCTTCCGCTACAATATATTTCACAGTTCCATTGGTAAAATATCGGTCATATGCTTTGCTGATTTCATTTGAATAGATATCCGGCTTAATGGTTACACCAAAATATAATTCAGAATATCTGTCAAAATGTATGTCATATCCGTACAGTAGATTAAGTTTAGCATTAAAAATTGTATACTTCGGATTTGTAAAGAAAACGGTATCCGTACCAATAATTTGTGTCAGTGAATCGCCGTTTTTCAGGTTCGACATGTAAACTGTTTTTTCTTCTGCCGATTTTGTTTTATTAAAGATATCCGGGTTCAGCTTTACGTATGGACAACATAGGGTAAGTAATATAATTAAAATTATTTCATACTTTAATTTCCATTTTTTTTCATTTTCATGCAAATATATTCCGAGGTTGATTATTAATAGCACAGCGGATTCGTTGGTGTAATTAAGATTTGCGCCGGGTCTTAGCATTGTCAGGTTGCTGAATAAAAAATATATAAATGTAAGGGCGGCCATGAATTTATAGGTTGAGTTTTCTGATTTCAAATTCAGCCACGTTATATAAAGTAAAGGTGTAAATCTGATAACATTGATTAGTATAAATATCAAATTCACACGAATATCTGAAGAATACTGAATGTTGTAATAGAATATATTTCTGAAGAAATCTGTCCCCAAATGACTATTGCAAATGCTTAATCCCCATAAGATAAAAAAGAACAACAGGGATACGGCAATAATGGCATTTTTCTTTTTAAAATAAAGAAAATAGATAAACCAATAGGAAAGAATATAAATTATCGCATCATGTTTTATGTAAATACATAAAATAGCATAAATAGTTGCAGCAAGCAAAGTGGATTTTTTTTGTTTTATAAAAGTATAACGGATTGCTTTGATTAAGAATAATAAAAAGAAAAACAATTTAAAACTATCCGGCCGTGCAGCAAATATATGAAGCGTAAGTGTAAGCAAAAATAACAGATATAGCAGGATTTTTTTTGTTTTTGTGGAACGAACAGATAAGAGCTTTAGTATACGCAGCATAATCCATCCGTTTAACATCGTAAAAATGAGAGAAAACACCCGCATGCTTACCAGTAATTCATGTATGGATACAAAAGGGTTTATTTTGAATGCATCTGTGAGGCGGTTAATGAATAACGTGTACAAAGGAGGATAGAAAATCAAATAAAACGGATAGTTATCCGGATTGCTGTATAACGGATGATTTTTTTTCAGTAGCTGGATATTATGCAAAAATGCAAACTCAACACCCTGTATGTCTGTTGAATAAGAGGAGATATATGAAAATACTATTTTTAGAATATACAGAATCAGCAGTACGCAAATCCAGTCGGTGTATGTTAGCAGTTTAAGTTTATGAAAGAGTTTCATGATTTTTCTTTAGTAAAAATGACATTTGCGATAGTAAAAATACGATAATAAGCAATGACATGGAGTTAGCAATACAGGTATATCTGTTTAATCCGAACATTAAAACCGTAAGAAATAAAAAATAGAAAGTAATTAAATACGGAATATAGATAATGCTGACAGATCTATCGAGTCGGTTTTTAAATCTGATTAAAATAAACATACTGGTGATAAGGAAGCCAATAACCAGTATTGGTGTTAAAAAAAGCTGCCGCAGCAGGATGTGTAATATAATACTGAAACCAATAATTAATACTGTTTTTAATAGTCTGTTTTTACGTTGAAGCAACAGTATACATAAAGACAATTGAAGTGCCGAGATTAATAAAAATAAATAATTCCAGTAATAACCTGCGTATAATTTACAGTATACTATCAACGGTAACAAATAAGGCTTTTTTAGATAAAACTTTGAAATGGCTGCATAGGGCGACTGGTCTTCCGTGTAAGTATAGAAATAAGAAGTTTTAGTCAGCTTCCAAAGCGGCATCCAGCTTCCAATGTTTTTTGCAGGAACATGTATACAGGTTTCATTATTGCCATCTATTAAAAGAAATAAACTCTGCCCGGAAAGCAGGAAACTTTTTTTAGTGTAAAACTGCCGTTCAAATAAATAGGCAGCAAGTTGTTTGTATAAATCGATACTGAAATTTACATTGTCTCTGTATGTCAGATGATATGTTTTGATGAATGTACTGTCTTCTTTACTCCAATCGCTTTTTATCATATCCGTATGGAATTGCTGCTGATTGGGATACGCATACGACTGATGTTTTTTGTTGATTTTACCAGAAATAATAATGACCGAAGCAAATAATATTACATTTATGAATAAGGCACCGGCAATCTGTTTTTTTAGTCTTAAGCCTACAGCTATCAAAAGCGTAAATACGGGCATAAACAATAAAGTTGTTTTTATAAAAACAGAGAAAGACAAACTAAGCAAGAGAATCAATGTAAATAGAAGATTTGGTTTCCTTACCCAGTTTATAAGCGCAAAAAACACAATCGACAAGGAGAAAATCAGCAGTGGTTCATCACCTATCTGGTCAATATAAAAGAAATTGACGCAGATGTATACAGGAAGCGCAAGCAGCAGCAGGTTAAAATATTTTTTATGCCTTATGAATGCAAAACATGTAATTATCCAGCTTAAAATAATCAGCACAAAATTAAATAGTCTCAGGTAGTAAGGCTCGGTGCCTGTAAGTTGATAAAGAGTACCTGTAATGATACTGAAACCGGCGGCACGGTGATAATATTCCGTAGGGTATTTTGTGAATAATTTTCTCAGAAAGGGGAGCGTAGCATCACAGGCGTCTATATGGTACTCGCTGACAGGTGCAAAAGCTCCGAGCTTATACAAACCAAATCCTTTGGCATAATTCACCGCCATACTCTGGTGCTCCCATTCGTCGTTTTCAGAAACTAAGTCACAGCCTCTGTGAATAGAATAGGTGTTGGTGTATATGACAAAACACAATGCAATACTTAACAGCAGCCAGAAAAGGATAACATATTTATTGAAAATGAACTTCATGTTTCTTATACAGGTAAAAAATATTTATTTAAAGTCTGTTTTTATTGATGGCATACTTACTTCTTTATCTCGGAATTTATAAAGAATCATATTGTCTATGGTTTTGTAATATTTATACGCAGGATAGTAAAAGGCAACATGTTCAGCTGATTTTTTAGTATTATCAGTTATTACATAAGTGATGGTGCCGTCTGTGAAATTCCTGTCATATTCCGTAGTATTAATGTACGGAAGTTTAGATTTAATATCAAAATTGAAAGGCATGTCGAACGTAAAATATAATTTTATAAAGCGATCAAGATGCATATCATGTCCCAGAATAATATGCTTATCGATATAAAATACAGAATACAGGGTGTTTGGGAAAAAGGTATAGGCGTTACCAATGGTTTCCTTAATTTCCTTTCTGGATTTCAGCATTTTGGTGTATGCTTCTTTTTTTAATTTTTCTTTCTCAGATTTATAAGAGTAATTTCCTATGATTCCGTTGATAATAAGATAAAAGCAAATGAAGAATGCCGTTGTTACAGTTGCAGTAATACGTTTCTCCAGAATTTTGTTTTTATAAATCGAGCAAAAGACAATAAAATTTAAAACAAGCAATACAATCAGTTCAAACGTGTAGTTGAAGTTAGAACCTGCACGCAGCATAGATAGGTGTGCAAGAAAATACAATAAAACAGCATAAATATAGATGAATTTTTCTTTTGCATGAGCATTGGTTTTTGCTAAGATGCGTCCGTTTAAAACGGTTAGTAGTAGAAAAGGAATCGTTCTGAAAATACTAATAGAGATAAAAAAAAGATTGAATGAAGTAGATAGGTTTGTTACTGACTGGATATTGAAAAAAACAATATTATGGAAAAAATACTTGCCATAAAATCCTATACTTATAAAAAATGCTGCACCGCAGATTACGAGAAATGCGCTAAATAACCCGATGATTTTTTTATTTCGGGATAGAAGTATTGCCGTAATAAAACAAAGGGAAATATGAACACTAATGTCTTGTTTGGTATATACAGCAAAAACAGCTGCCGCAACACAAATGATTCCATCCTTTAGCGTTGCAGTACGGTCTACATATAAAAGTAAATGATACACAAAAACCATAAAAAAAAATACCTTCAGGGAATCGGGACGTACCGCAAACATCATTTCAGTAATTAATAACAAGTAAAAAGCAACAGCTGCAATTTGTATAATACGAGATTTGGTAAATAAACGGGCAAATTTAATCAGGTAAACTATCTGAGCCGTTACAAACACAATGGATAATATTCTTCCCAAAACCAGCAGTGTATATATGTCATCAAAAACATTAATATGCAAGCAACTAACGGCAATTCTGTAAATGTAAAAATATACTGGCGTATACAGGCAGTTGGCATAAGGCAGCGCTTCAGGGTTAGGGTAAATTGCCTGTCCTGCTGCAAGTTGTTGCACTATATGAATGAAATAATATTCTAAACCAACTAAATCTAAAGAGTAACTAAATACCAATTTAAGCCTTATGTATAAGAGTATAGCAATAACCAGTAAAAATGGCAGTACGTACAGATAATATTTTGAATTTAATTTCATTTCGAATTTGCCGTATTTGAGGAGTATTCATAAAGTAAAAGCGAATCAAATGATGCTTCTTTTTTAAAAACCGGATAGAAGTCTTCAATTTGTTTTAACGATTTCGGTTCATTATCTATGACAAGGTATTTTACGGTGCCTGTTTTGAATGCATTGTCATAATTTCTTATAATATCATTTATTAAAAATTTCGGTTTTAGTTTTACATTATAATATAAATCAGAAAACCGGTCATAATGCCAGTCATAACCATAAATAATGTTGCAGTCAGAAAAGAAAATCATGTATTTCATATTTGGAAAAAAAACCACATCCTCTTTTATTATTTTCTTTATTTCTTTAGAAACACGAAGATGCTCATCATACAAAGCTTTCTTTTGTGATTCTTCTTTAAAACTGTACCGATACAGATAGTAATTTATAGGCAATGCCAGCAGAAATAACAAATAAGCTGTGGTGAAAAAAACGTTATATTGAAAGTCAGTTTTCTTTAAAAATAAGACTGCACTTATCAGTAATAGTAATACGGATTCATAAGTGTAGTTTATATTCGAACCAACTCTAAGCATAGATACATTGCTGGCAGCTACAAAACAGATGCTGGTAATAGCAATTGTTCTGGTAAATTTATCTTTACTGAATATATTTTTTAAAGATAGTAAAATCAGTAAAGAGGTTCTGATAAGGTTAAAGGCAATAAATAAAAAGCTGGTATGAAGTCCGCTGTTATATTGAATATTATAAACCAGCAAATCAACAAATAAATTTATTCCGGTTGATATATACATCCAATAAACAGAAATCAGCAAAACGATTAAAATGATAAAGCCTGCATAAATATATTTTTTATTTCTGTAGCTTAAGAAAAAAACAGCATAGTAGATGAAACCATAGAGAAGTAAATCATGTTTAAAATAAATGCCCGTAATTAAGCTAAACAGCGATAGCCAGAAATAAGAAGTCTTGTTTGAAAACAGATACTTAACATGAAAAAGTAGAAAGAGGGTGAAAAAAAATACTTTAAAACTATCCGGCCTTACTGTGTAAAAATGCTTGGGTAACAAAAGAATGAAAAGCAATAGAAGCAGAATAAAATGGCGATAACCATGGTGTATTTGCTTTATAATGGCATATATCCCATACGATACAAAAACAAAAAGCAAAAAAGAGAGGCTTCTTCCAATGATATAGATGGTGTGCGTATCATTTATAACATCTATTGAGAATATACTCATAATAAAGTTCATAAGATAATAATACAACGGAGTGTAGGCCAGTAATAAGTAAGGAAACTGCGAAGGATTGGAATACATATGAGATTTTAAGTGAAGTAGCTGGGTAATGTGCACCGATATCATTTCCATTCCCTCAAGATCTGTATCATATGAAAAAATATATGCTATCCTTATTAATAATATGAATGCAATAATAAAAATGCAAATCCATTCAGCGAATTTTACAGACTTTATTGTGGTATATACATGTTGCTTTAATTCTTGCATAGTTGATATACGTATTCTGATTGGATTGCTAAAATACAGTTTAATTTCAGAATCTATTCCACTAAGATTTTATACATCACTCAGGCTTTCTTTGTAATGTAAAACATAACAATATATGACAGCAATTACTTGGTAATATTTACTGTCAAGCACCATATTTTATTTGCTTATAACAAGTATTTTGTTTAAATTTATGTAAATACAATGTTATCGAAATGAAATTTACTTTTTTCTGTATACTTTTTTTTTCTTTTTTTTTAATTTGTTTCAGCAATACGAATCAGAAGCACCTTGCCAGGGCTGATGGATGTAATCTTGATACAGATAGTACCGTAAATATTTTATTGGATGAATTCATTCATTCATTTAATAATAAGGATTCCATTTTTATTCAAAATAATCTTATCAGCCAATCTGAATATGACTCAATTATATACTATCTGAAAGGATACAAAGTAAGTTGTTTAACACAGCCTGAAGAATATTACAAAGTGAATAGTATATATTATGAATATAATAATTATATAATAAATAATAAGAAAATAGATAGTATTGCCTTTGATGATGCCACATCATCATTCGGTTGCGGTGGAGTAAATTACACCAAAATCAATGCAAAAGTTTTCTTTAATCTCAAAAATGGTGTCTTTGAAAGTCCGCTTGCATTTATCTTTATTAAAGATGTTAATTCCAAATATAGGTTGTTAACACTACTATTTTTTGCAAAAACTATAAATTATGAATAGAAATATACAAAAAGTAATACTTACCATTGTCTGGTTATTTTTTTGCATTTCATCTAATGCACAGCTTTATAATGACGGACCAATACGATTAAGAGTATGGGCGCATAAAGTTTGGTCAAGTGCCAATTGTGGGGAATTCGTACCGGATAATGATAAAGAATACACAATAAGAGATATTGCTGCGCGAGTTGATAACGGCTTTGGCACCTACCTGCAATCTCCAGCTGGTTTAAATGTCCAATACACCGGTCCCAGTAATAGATATTATCCATTACCACAATCCGGATCAAATGTTCCGGCAGGAATTGTAACAGACGCATTAGGATATAAATTACTGGATGTAACCTATCCTACAACGAGTGTTCCTTTTAGATTTGATGTTACATTCGGATCTTCATTTGAAAATGATTGCCCTGAACTTATTTGTGGCGGTAACCGGATGACAAATGATGAATGTTGTTGTGTAACAATACCCCTCGTCGGAACAATTTGCGCTCAGTCAGATGATTATGAAGCATACGGAAGCTGGACTGCTGTTAACTTCAGGGGTGGCGCGCCAGGAGTTGTAAATTATTCACAGCCAATAGTCGCATCTGCAGGTGGAGAACATAAGTATACCATAATTTATGCTTACCAGTGGGATTGGCTTGAAGCAAAAACCCAATGCCCGTCCCCTAAGTATAAAGATGGTAATCATACTGTAACCTGTGAATTGGTTGGATTATTTTCCGATAATGACTGGGATGGAGGTGTTTGCGGAATTGGTATCGGAGGCGATGAAGATTTGAGACTGAAGATTCAGGCAGTAGATGAGCCCACTTCATTTACAACATTTGGTACAGGTAGCGGTTCTACGATTAAAATTTCTCAGTCTACACCCCAATGGAATACAGGAGCATTAACTACTACAAGTCTGTTTGGATCGCCCGTTACATCAACGTACACCAATTCTTATGGAAGTTATACATCTTTACCGGTAAAAATATTTGAAAAAAATTATACCGCAGAACAGAACGATTCCATCATAAAAGTTGCATATGATATTTGGGAAGAGGATAGTTGGTTTTTAAGTGTGCTGGGATTAGGTGTAGGCTGTGGTACGGATGATGAATACAATGCAGCTGATGCAGGTGGTTCCTGGTATTGTAACCTGACATCATTACAGGATGATGATGCACATGTTACAACCTTACCCGGAAATAATTATGCTAATATTCCAGCTGCCGGGTTTAGGATTAACTGGAGAAATGGTGCACCTTACGAAGCACCTTCTAATATTTGGAATTATGTAGATGTCCCTGTTTTATCTAATGTTGGTAGCGGCTCGTCACAATATGATAACTACTTTTTTAGGTTAAGATATAAATGGACAATGGCAAACCCAAGTGCTGTTACTGTTGATCAGCCAGACGATCTCACGCTTTGCGGTACAACACCGGTAACGTATACCGCCACTGCTTCTCAGGCTACATACTATCAATGGCAGGTAGCAAATCAGTCAAGTGGCCCGGGTGGGGCAATTTGCCCACTCAGCCCGACATGGACTAATGTAATAACTGGTGGTAATTGCAGCACATATACACCTCCAGCTACTTCGGGAACAAGAGTTTACAGAGTAATAGCATATAACAGAACCGGACCAGGCAGTATGGGGGCAAGTGGAGCAAAATATGATTCTGTGATTTCTGTTTGTAAGAGACTGACTTATCTACCAGTCGCAGTTAATGCGTCACCTATTGTTTCTGCTGCTTGCGGTGCTTCCACTTTTGAAAATACACCAACATTGTTTAGTGCTACCTTAGCTCCGGATATAAATGCAATTGGTGGAAATGTAACATATCAATGGTCAACAACACCTGCGACTGCTGTAATTGCAAATCCAACATCAACATCAACAAATATCACATTCCCTACAGCTGGAATCTATACAGTCACATTAACTCATATTAACGCAACGTGTGGTAATACCATATCAACTTGCACGGTTAATGTATCAACAAGTTCTTGTAACTATATCTATGTATCATCAACTGGATCCGATGCAAATACCGGTACCGAAACATCTCCGAAGCTGACATTACAAGGCGCTTTGTCTTTAGCAGGAACTACGGGATTAACACACATAAGAGTTGCAAGCGGAATTTATAATACAAGTGCTGTCATTAATCTATTATCTAACGTTTTGATTGAAGGTGGGTTTGATAATACCACCACCCCCTGGACAAAAAATGATAATAATGGTGCTGCTTTAACAATTATAAACTCCACCGCTACTGGAGGTGCAGGGAATACACAACACACCTGGGCTATAAATGCGAATGGGGTAAATGGTTGGAAGTTACAGGATTTAACTATTACTTCAGCAAATGCATCCGGATTAACCCCTGGGCTTTACGGAAAATCATCTTACGGAATTTATATAAATGGATGTAATAATTGGAATATAACAAGATGTAACATTTCCAGCGGGAATGCTACGTCAGGAGAGGGTAGGGTTGCAACTCCAGCAAATTATGATGGTGGTAATGGAGGAAATGCTACATCTAACGGAGGCACTGGTTCTCAACGAAATTGTGATTGCAATGTTTGTCCTTTTGGAAGTGGTTCTTGTAATAACCCGTCAGGTGGCGGTGGTGGAAATGGTGGTGCAGCAGGTACAGGTGCTTTGTATGGCGGGAGTAATGGCAGTTCAGGTACAAATGGAGGCACAGGAGGTGCAGGAGGAAATCAATGCCAGAACGGAGGGGCGGGCAGCGGTGGTGCAAGTGGAGGGGCTCAGGCATGTGGTGGATGTAATGACAAGGGGGGTGGTGGTGGTACTGGTGCAGGCACCGCTGCAGGAGTAAGACCTACAGCCGGCGTATCTGGTACAACTCCAGTGACAGCCGCTTTTCTAAGTGGTTATTATTTACCCCAATCAGGTACTAATGGTACAGGTGGAGTTGGAGGTGCACGCGGTGAAGGCGGAGGTGGCGGAGGTGGCACTGAAGAAATATGCGTTAGGGGGTGCGGATTTATTTGTACTTGTACAAAAACAGGTGACTCTGGTGCTGGTGGCGGCGGCGGCGGCGGTTCTGGCGGCGGCGGCGGCGGCGGTGCTGGCGGTAAAGGTGGTGGTGCATCCTATGCCGTATTTATTTATAACAATGGTGCAATATCTTCCATTGCAGACTGCCAGTTAAATACGGGTGTTGCTGGTGCCGGTGGTACCGGTGGTACTGGTGGCATTGGTGGTTCAGGGTCTGATGGTGGAAATGGCGGTGCAGGTCAGCAATGTCAGAATCAAAATGGATCCAGCTCTTGTGCAAATACAGGTGGTTGTGGCGGTAACGGTGGAAGAGGACAAGATGGTGCAAATGGAGGAGCCGGAGGTAATGGAAGAGTCGGAGATAGATTTGCCGTCGGAAATGTTTCGGCTGCTAATTTATATTCTACAGTGAATGAACCATCAAAAGTTGGTTTAACTTCTTACATAGTAAACTCATCCGCAAATGGTGGCTCAATTCCATATAACACTGTCAGAGCGCAGTATTACCTGGGGTGTATTAATTCTTCGATACCTATGAATAAGGGGGGATTGGGTAATTGGTCTTCCTTTGATGCCGGTGGTTCAATTGTAAGTGATATAGCCCCAAATACATCCAGCTGGACAATGGCATCTGCTACACCTGATATTTTTTACTCATCCGGAATTTCAGGTTTTGATGCAAAAGATATAATAGTTCCCGCCGGAACTACTTTCAGAGATATGATATACATTAAACCTAATTCAAGATCTCTCCCGGATATAAATTTAACCAAACATCGAATTTGTAACAATGAGACAGTAACGATGTCTATAATATCTAATAATCCAAACTTAGATGCTACAGGTACTGCAGCTGATATTGAGTGGAGATGGAGAAAATATAAAGATGGAACAGTTCGTACATCTCCTGTTCCTGCCTGGGTTTCAGGAACGGGAACTTCTCCTGCTGCTATAACTTTATCGAATTCTACAACAGATACTATCACGTATTTATTTGCAGCCAGAGTAAATGATAAATGTTGTGGTTGGTCTATATGGCAATATGATTCGGTTGTTGTATTTCCAGATTTAACACCATCAACAGCCTGGACATCTTGTGGTGCTGCGAATGGTGCAAATGTTTGTGCAGCCAGTCCGGTTAATTTATGTGTGAATAATCCGACAGGACACACAGTACTTAGTTTTGCTGAAATACAATACAGAGTCTCAATTGATGGTGGTACAACATGGACAGCCTGGTCCGCTATAAATCCATCAAATATTACAAAGGTTGTTGGTACTACAATAGTTCAAACACGGCATGCACTGATAAATACCATTTCAACATCCGGACTGGCTAATTGCAGTATTCAAAATTATCCGACAGATTTTGCTTGGGTTATAAATGAAGATGTTGCAGCAGATGCAAACCTTGTAGATATCGTGACATGTGGAAACCCTAATGCAAGTGCAACACTCGTAGCGGCAACACCACTTACAGGCTCCGGTTCATGGTCAGCAATTACTGCGCCTTCAGGTGTATCAACAATTCCAAGTCCTTTGCCGGATGCTTCAACAACCTTGATTGTAAATAACATTGCATGGGGAAATTCTCTTACTTACAGATGGACTGTAACGAATGGTGCCTGTTCTTCCTTTGATGATGTGACGTTTGCTATTGCACCCACTAATATAAATAACATAACTCAGGATACTTTAAATTGTTATACCTGTCCATTGGTGGATGGAAATACATATACTTATTTTGATGTTACAGGTAAAATAGTTTGTAAAATTGAAGATCTCACCGGAGCCACCTATTCAACAAACTCATTAGGTAATACAGAGGTTTGTATAAGAAGACCAACACCAGCAAATGGCTTAATTGTTCCTGCGGTTAATACTCATGGATATTCTGATAAGCAACCTTATTTAAAAAGATATTTTTCTATATCTCCCGCAGATGCCAACATATTTGCTAAAGTGACTTTATATTTTACTGAAGCGGAAAGAGCTGCTTTGGAAACATATGCAGCCGGAACACCTTATGCGTTCAGCGGAACAACAGGCTTGCAGGTTTCTAAGTTTCCAGGAGGTGGAGGATTGGTCTTTTCCGGACCCAATAATGATCCAAACGGCAACTTAACAAGCGGAGGAGAAATGATTGTAGATAACGGATACTCCGGTACACACCCGAACTGGCAGGCGCCTGTTTTTGCCCCTTATGCCGGGACAGAACATGAAGTATCATTTATTGTTGATCAGTTTTCTACATTCTATATTCATCCGGTTCGGTTCCCATATGAGGTTTTACCACTAGAACTGGTTTCTTTTACGGGTATAAATATTGGTGACAGAAACAGATTAGACTGGGTTACTGCTTCCGAAGTAAATTCGAAAATGTTTATAGTTGAAAAAAGCTTAGATGGAGTTGGTAACTGGTTTTATGTAGGAGAATTACCTGCTGCAGGAAATTCAAATTCTACGAAGTCTTACAGCTTATTTGACTTACATCCTGTTGTGGGAAATAATTATTACAGATTAAAAATGGTTGACTTAGATGAAACATTTGAGTATTCCAATACATTAAAAATTGTGGTTAGGTCTCTTAATATCACAAATGATATCATTGCTTCTTATCCCAATCCAACAAAAGGAGAATATAATATTGTTATCACTTCATCTTCAGATTATAATGCTTCATTTAATGTCTATGATATTTTAGGGAAGATAGTTTATAATGAAATTAGTGCAATTTCTGAAGGTATAAATACAAAGTTATTCAATTTTAAAAATTTAGCTAATGCTTCATATGTAATAGAAATGGTAGACAACACAGGTGTAAAACATAAATTGAAATTTATAAAACAATAGCGGTATATCCACAGGTACTATAATTTGTAAAACCATGAATAAAGTTTTGTTATCTACTTTTGTGTTTCTATCGGCCTTGCAAATTACTATTGCGCAAAATAATTTTAAAAATAAGATTGATACAGCAATTGGAAAGGCATTTAAATACATTGAAAATGAAAAGTACAATTTCAGTAAAGATATTTTCTTTCAGTATTTATATACGCTTAAGAATAACAATTTAAAAACAGATACGGATATTGACAGATATGCATCCGGATTAGATAGCTTAGATTATAAAGAGTTTTATGCATTATATGATATAATTAAAACCGGAAATACGAAAGACAGAGATTGTTTGTATAGTGATTCCATACCATTTATGAATCTGTTTTTTCAGGTGATGTTTATAAAAACAGATTCCTTAAGTAAAGATTTTTTTAGTTCTCTTGAAAAGGTATCTAAGGAAGGTGATTATCAGTTAACACATTGTTATCTAAGCTTGACAGAGTTAAAAAAAAATACAAAATACTTAAATAAGAGTCAGATAAAATCGCTTTATTTTCATCACAGTATACTCGAAAAAAAAATCTTTAATGATATTATACTAAAGTTACCATGGGATTTCACAAATAGCGATATCAAAACGGAAGCAATTGATTTACTGCTGATGAATAAAAGGTCAGATCTTATAAAATCAACAGAAATTCATAAAATTCTGAACTCACAACGCAAGGAAGGATATTGGTTTATAATTGATAATAATATTGAGAATACAGATACAACAATTGCAAGTGACGTGAGATACAAAGAAGCGCTGAAAGAAAATTTTGAATTTGCAAAAGAGCATATCTCTTTATTGGTTATTGATTTATTACTGAACTATAAAATGCAAAAATAATTTTTGCAAATAAATTATAATTTTTATCTTTATTCTATGAAATTCATTATTCGCTTTCTTATAAAAATAGCCACTGTAATTGGCTTATCTTATTTGTTACCCGCAGTGTGGTCAGGTTTCAGCAACCCGATAGTAAATTCTCCTTTAGATGCCGTGAAAGTAGCCTTGGTGCTTACACTGCTCAATACCTTCATAAAACCAATCATTAAGATTTTTGCATTACCTATTACATGCATTACCTTAGGTTTGTTTTCACTGGTAATCAGTGCAGCAATGGTAGTCTTAACAGATAATATGCTGGATGGTTTTCAGGTTGGCGGTTGGCTAGCTGCTTTGATATTCAGCTTATCCTTCTCTTTCATCAGTGCAACTGTAGAAAAATTCATAGTTGACGAAGATAAATAAGGACAAATAGTCTGTTTTTATATTTTATTTCTGTCATTCTTTCTTTTTTTGAAAGAAAAATCTATCATTTTGTCATTCGCATAGTTTTTGCTATTGTAATAGTGTAATTAATAATTAATACTATGAACCCAAATAACTATACTATCAAATCACAGGAAGCGATTGCTGGTGCACAGCAACTGGCATTCGACTTTAAACACTCTTCTCTGGATACTTTCCATTTGCTGAAAGCAATACTGGATACTGATCAGGACGTAACACCGTTTCTCTTTAAAAAGGTGAATGCTGATTTGTCAAAAATTAAATCAGAATTAGATGCGCTGCTGAAAAAACAACCCACCGTTTCCGGCGACAGTATGCAGTATCCCACACAGGCATTATCACAAACGTTGCTGAAAGCAAATTCGTACCTTAAAGAATTTAACGATGAATACGTTTCCATAGAACATTTGTTGTTAGCTTTATTAAGCACAAAAGATGCAACAGCTGATTTGCTGAAAAAAAATAATATCACTGAAGTAAATTTAAAACAAGCAATTAAAGAACTCAGAAAAGGACAAACCGTGAATAATCCAAGTGCTGATACTACCTATAATTCTTTAGAGAAATATGCTAAGAATCTGAATGAATTGGCGCAATCCAATAAACTAGATCCGGTTATTGGTCGCGATGAAGAAATCCGACGTGTGTTACACATCCTTTCACGAAGAACGAAGAATAATCCGATTCTGGTAGGTGAACCCGGCGTTGGTAAAACTGCCATCGCGGAAGGTATTGCACATAGAATTATTTCGGGAGATATTCCTGAAAATTTAAAATCAAAAATTATTTATTCGCTTGACATGGGTGCATTGATTGCAGGTGCCAAATATAAAGGTGAGTTTGAAGAACGTTTGAAATCTGTTATCAAAGAGGTAATTTCTTCTGATGGACAAATTATTTTATTCATTGATGAAATTCATACGCTGGTTGGTGCAGGCGGTGGTGGTGACGGCGCTATGGATGCTGCCAATATTCTGAAACCTGCACTGGCACGTGGTGAACTGCGTGCAATCGGTGCAACCACATTAAACGAATATCAGAAATATTTTGAGAAAGATAAAGCGCTGGAACGTCGTTTCCAGAAAGTAATGGTGCAGGAGCCGAGTGTGGAAGATACAGTCTCTATTTTACGCGGATTGAAAGAGCGTTATGAAACACATCATAAAGTAACGATAAAAGACGAAGCGATTATCGCTGCTGCCGAATTATCCAGCAGGTATATCACGAATCGTTTTTTACCTGATAAAGCGATCGACTTAATTGATGAAGCAGCAGCAAAACTGCGCCTGGAAATGGATTCCGTTCCGGAAGAACTCGATGAACTCGACAGAAAAATACGCCAGCTGGAAATTGAACGCGAAGCCATCAAACGTGAAAACGATGAAGTAAAAGTGAAAGATTTGTCGGAGACGATTGCAGATTTATCCGAAAAGAGAAATGCCATGAAAGCAAAATGGCAGAGCGAAAAAACAATCGTCGACAGAATCTCTGCAGAAAAAGAGGCGATAGAAAATTTAAAAGCGGAAGCGGAAAAAGCCGAACGCAACGGTGATTACGCAAAGGTTGCTGAAATCAGATACGGAAAAATAAAAGAAGCAGAGCAAAAATTAGTGACGTTTGAAAAAGAGTTAGATGAAATAAAGAAAGGCAGCCGCCTGATGAAAGAAGAAGTAACCGGCGAAGATATTGCAGAAGTGGTTTCTAAGTGGACAGGCATTCCGGTAAATAAAATGCTGCAGGCGGAACGGGAAAAATTACTGAAGCTGGAAGATTACCTGCATGCAAGAGTTATCGGGCAGGATGAAGCAATTATTGCCGTTTCCGATGCGATTCGCAGAAGCCGTGCAGGTTTGCAGGATCCGAAAAAACCTTTAGGCTCGTTCTTGTTTATCGGTACCACCGGTGTTGGTAAAACAGAACTTGCAAAAGCATTGGCGGAATTACTTTTCGATGATGAAAAAGCAATGGTGCGTATCGATATGAGTGAGTATATGGAAAAACATTCTGTATCGCGTTTAATTGGTTCTCCTCCGGGATATGTGGGCTATGATGAAGGCGGACAATTAACGGAAGCCGTTCGCAACCATCCTTACTCCGTTGTATTGCTGGATGAAGTGGAAAAAGCGCATCCGGATGTATTCAATGTATTGCTGCAGGTGCTGGAAGACGGCCGTTTGACGGATAATAAAGGCAGAGTCGTGGATTTTAAAAATACGATTATCATCATGACATCGAATATAGGCTCGCATTTAATTCAGCAAAATTTTGAGAATGTAAAAACAGACGCTGAAATTTTTACGGCAACCGAAACTTCTAAAGCACAGATTTTTGATGCGCTGAAACGTGTTTTAAAACCGGAGTTTTTCAATCGTATTGATGAAGTGATTATGTTCAAACCTTTGTTGCAAGGCGATATCAGAGAGATTGTAAAAATACAATTGAACAATCTGAAAAAACAACTGGTAGATATGGACATAAATCTGGAATATACAGATGAGCTGGCAGATTATTTTGCAAAAGAAGGATATGAGCCGCAATATGGTGCGCGTCCGCTGAAACGATTAATCAATAAGGAACTCATCAACGAATTATCTAAAATGATTCTGGCGGATAAAATTGATAAGAATAAAAAAGTTATTGCTGACAGTTTCAACGGGCAGATTGTATTCAGAAATGAATAAAGCCAAATAATAAAAGGTTCTCCATTGGAGAACCTTTATATTTTAAAAAACTCGGTAAACTAGTTGTAAAACAACTGCTCGATGCTGTCAATGTCTATTTTGGAAACACCTTTCGCATTGCTGATGCCGGTGCCGGGTTTGATAACATTGCCTTTGGCATCATAACCGCCTCTGGTGTACGCCGTTACCACGCCTTCGGTGATAGCTCCGGAATGTTCCACTATTTTTACTTTTATTTCTTTTCCGTTCAGGATGCTCAGTTTTGCTCCAAACAGGTATTTATTTTTTGTTTCGTTCATCGTGCATATTTTTTTGTGAGTAATAACCTTCTTGAAAAGGGCTTATTTCTCTAAGATACAAAAATTTATTGGGTTTTCCTACAAATATTGAATCATCTCTAAAATCTAATAAATGCAGTTTTGATAACAAAAAGTGAGATTTAGTGATGTATTTACAACTTTACTCAAAATTAATGTTGTTATTCACTTAAAAGAATGTAATTTTGCACCACATCGCGGGATGGAGCAGTTGGTAGCTCGTCGGGCTCATAACCCGAAGGTCATAGGTTCGAGTCCTGTTCCCGCTACAAAACAAAAAAAAGGTTTCTATATTAGAAACCTTTTTTATTTTTATCAGGTTCTATGCTCGTATTGTAAATTTAGATGTATATATTTATTATTATTATAATTACTTATTTATCAAAGTGTTCATAAATATTTCACATTTTCTTTTTGGCTTCCAAGTGTGATAAAGCTAAGGTGTTAATCTTTAATACACCGGACAGATGCGCCCAATGTTTTAAATTCATACGCTATGTCCAGAATTGCATCATAATAGTTTACATCCCGTAAAAGTCCTTGTAAAGGATAACTCTCCTTGCTCCAAAAACCTGCGTAGGTGTCACCGCCGTAAAAAGTGCCAGATTCAGTGCGTTGTCCACTTGGTAACGCTGTAAAATAGCTACTATTGGTATTGGTTTGTCCCGGATAATATTGCCATAAGTCACCAGCTTTCATTTTTTTACCGGCAGAACTTATTCCACCGAGATAATCACTTAGTATAATCCATTCATCTTTAGATGGTACATGCCAGCCTTCTGGTGCCAGCTTGCCTGTAGAAACTGCGTAAAAATTATATAATTTACCGATGGAAAGGTTGTTCGCAGGATTTTCATCGTAATAACACCATGCTCCGGTCGAATCCATTGATCTGTTTTTCCAGGTAAGTAAGTCTTGCGCTTCCAGAATTACAGTGCCGTCGTTATAATGAGTGGTTTTCAGGTTTTCCTGCATCCATACCTGTGTGCCAATAACTACTGTAGTATATACATTCCCGTCTATATCTGTTACTGTTCCCAGTATTGGCAAGGTCTGGAAAGAAATTTCATTACTGTAAGTAGTGCCTAGGCTGTTGGTAGCATACGTGCGTACGTAATAAACGGTATGCCTGCTGAGTCCGGTCATATGTAAAATAAAAATATTGTCGGTAGCAATAGCACTTATAACGTTGTCGGCTGTAGTTGGATTAGGATGTGTACTCCAGCATACTCCCTGGGATGTTATTGAAGTGCCAACATCCGGACCAACATGGATTTCAATTTCGGCAGAGCTATCCGTAATATTTAAAATATTAGCGGTACTGATACTATGGACACCAGGCAACGAAGTATTTTTTTTACAGGAACTTAAAAAAATAAATCCTGATAAAATAAATAAGCATAAAGAGCTTTTGCGAAATACATTTTTAAATAAAGACATAATTAAAGATACATATTTTATATTGTTTTACAAATATATTGTTTGTATTGCTAGCTTATACAAACTGATTTAATTAGTGTAATACACCAAATAGTAATCTTTTGAAATTTGAAAGTCACAACCCTAAGCTTTTACAAAGAAATGCAAAACTTCTATTTTTTACTTTCTAGTCAACCCTTTTAGCCATAAACAGGCTACTGGTAGCTTGGCATCAAAAAAGTAATAATTTATAAAAATGTTGCTTGTGAACGCGACTTTTGTGCGATGTTCCTATAAAAAGTCACTCTGTTTTAAATCCTTTCTTTTAAATTTTGCTTTATATTTATTAAATTTATTTCGAGTATATGTTTAAGGATTTTCTTTAGTAAACATTTAGACCACCTACCATGAGCCATAAAGCAGGATATGTCAATATTTTAGGAAAACCCAACGTTGGGAAATCTACCCTTATGAATGCCCTCGTAGGCGAGCGCGTTTCCATTATCACATCCAAAGCACAAACCACGCGCCACCGTATTCTCGGTATTGTGAACGGGGATGATTTTCAGATTATCTTTTCCGATTTGCCGGGTATCATCAAACCTGCATATAAAATGCAGGAATCCATGATGGATTTTGTGCGCACCTCACTGGAGGATGCGGATACGTTCATTTTTATGGTACAGATTGGCGATAAGCCTGAAAACCAGCCGGATGAATACAACAAGATAAAGAACATGAAAGTACCGGTTGTGCTTTTGCTGAATAAAATGGATATTGCAGAACACGATGAAGTGGAACAGCAGCGACTGATTTGGCAAGAAGATTTTCCGCAGGCGAAGGTGATTCCGTTTTCTGCTAAGTTTAACTGGAACCTGGAAACCTTAATGGCGGATTTAATAAGCTATTTGCCGGAAAGTGAACCTTACTTTGGAAAAGACGACTGGACCGACCGGCCTGAACGCTTCTTTGTAACGGAAGTCATTCGCGAAAAAATACTGATGAACTACAAACAGGAAATTCCGTATAGCTGCGAAGTAGTTTGCTCTTATTTTATGGAAGACGGCGATATTATTAAGATTTCCGTAGAAATATATGTAGAACGCGAAAGCCAAAAACCAATTCTCATTGGCAAAAATGGCGAGATGCTGAAAAAAGTGGGTACTCAAGCCCGTTTAGATCTTGAAAAGTTTTTTGGCAAAAAAATATTTCTCGAAACGCATGTGCGCGTTTCTGACAACTGGCGTAATAATGAAAGTATGCTTCGAAAGTTTGGATACAGAGATTATTGATTAACAGCATTATTTTTCTTTGTACAAAATAAAACGCTTGCATGTAATTTAAACTATTGGTTATCAATAATTAATTACTTTCGTATCCCTTTTTAAAACACCAATACTTTATTTTGCTTTTGCATCATTAGTGCTGTCTTCTTTAAAATCCAGACTGATAGAATTGATGCAGTAACGCAATCCTGTTTTGTCTCTTGGTCCATCTTCGAAAACATGGCCTAAATGAGACTTGCATTTCTTGCAGACTACTTCAATGCGCGACATTCCGTAACTATTATCTATGCGGTTTTCTACTGCCGTATTGCCGGCATTGTCATAAAAGGCAGGCCAGCCACAGCCGCTGTGGTATTTGGTTTCAGACGTGAAGAGTAAATTTCCGCAGGCTTTGCAGTAATAGTTACCATCTGCTTTTAAATCGGTGTATTTGCCTGTAAACGGACGTTCAGTACCTGCTTCCCGCAGTACATTGTATTCTTCGTCGCTTAATACTTTTCTCCATTCTTCTTCGGATTTGATAACGGTAGTGGTATCCATATTTGTTTTATTTTTTGGTGTTCCGGTAATTTGTTTACTCGCCGCATTTTTAGTGCTCTGGCATTTTGAACTGACTAAGCTGAAGCTCAACAGTACCCATAAAATTAAATTTAATTTGTTCATGTTCATACTATTTAATAAACGATTTTCTGAATAAAAAGTTTTATATCTATATTCGTACCATGAAGTTGTTTCCTTACAAATATGGGTTTCTCTTAACATTTCTTCTGATTTCCTGCTGTCATTTGGCTATGATAAAGATTTGAAAGTGCCTGCATTAACGTCTACGTCTAAAATCAGTTTGCTGACGATTGGCCGCGCCGACCATGAAATTTACCAGAATTTCGGACATACCGCTATACGTATAAAAGACTCTATTTTAGGATGGGATTTGGTGTATAATTACGGCACCTTCAATTTCGGGGAACCTGATTTTCTGATGAAATTTATCAGAGGCAAATTATTGTATTACGAATCTATAGACAATTACAGAGACTTTGAACAAATGTACCGCGAAGAAAATCGCTGGATTCGGGAACAGGACTTGAATCTGACGCAGGAGCAAAAACAATTATTATTCGAGCGCCTGACCATCAATGCACGCGAGGAAAACAAATACTACAAGTATGATTTCTTATTTGATAACTGTTCTACACGTCCACGCAATATTGTGTTGTCTTTGTTCAAAACCATACAATTTAAAAAGGATGCGGATGATGCGGCATCTTTCCGTCAGTTAATCGACAGAAACGTTACGAATGAATGGCTGGATGTAGGCATGGATATTTTAATCGGCATTCCAACGGATAAAAAAGCCGGTTACGGACGTACCTTTTTACCGGACGAGCTGATGCAATTATGCGACAGTGCCACGGTAGACGGAAAGCCTCTTGTGAGTGGTAATAATTTAATTCTGGATACAGTGCCGGAGTACAATGCAAAAAACTGGCTGACACCAGGTTTGGTATTCTGGATATTATTTTTTGTGGTGTTGATGCTGCAGATTAAATGGTCTGTATTTTCCAGATTCAAAATTATACCCATCGTTTATTTTTCCATTTTAGGGGTATTCGGCTGGTTATTTCTGTTTATGTGGTTTGGTACAGATCATCTTTCTACCAAATGGAATTTAAATATTTTATGGGCAATGCCCTTGAATATTCCATTCTTCTTTTTTGCCGGAAAGCAGCAGTTGCCCAAATTCGTATTAACTTATATCAAGATTTACAGAATTCTGTTAATCTGTTTACTGGCCGGATGGTGGTTAAATCCGCAAACTTATCATAGCGCAGTTGTTCCATTAATACTTATGGGTATATTATTTACGTCCATCTTTTTACCGGTACCAACAAAAGAAGATTTTAAGAAGCGTCTGTTCGGGTAAGCCTAATTTATTCCGTTACAATTCTCAATAGCCCGTTTTTTGTTCCAATCAAGATGGATTTGTTTGGTCCGAAGGTGAAATTGCTTTTGAAGTTGCCGATATTGGTTTTGCCAATGTTTTTAAAATCTGGTGTCAGTGAAAACAGCAATGGAAATCCTGTATCTGTTTTATCTAATCTGATGACACTTAACTGCCATTGACCGGAATTATTATGGTATATGTATGCTTTATGATCGGGAATAGAAATTTTAGGTGCAGCTGTGTTTGTAGGTGTATTTACCTGGTTTTTATTCCAGTTGTAATCTACCGACCATTTTCCACTTGTTGAACAGTTGAATTTCATGATGCCATTTGCCGGATAAGCTAATGCATCTGATTTTAAACTGTTGCTGTTGCCAAAGGTATTGCCCGCTATGATTGTATTTTCTGTATATGCAATGGCATTTTCACAGGCACTTCCAATATTGTATTCAAAAAGAGGAAATTTGAATTTTAAATTACCTGTTTTGGCATCAAGTATAAGTAAGTTGATTTGTGGAAAAGCATTGTCACAAAATACCACTTCCTCTTTGTCTGCAATATAAGTAGGTGTTGTGGCAGAGGCAGCAGCTTTTTGAGCATCTGTTTTTAAATAACTATTCTCATAAGGAACATACCATTTCGTTTCGACAGCGTTGTTTTTTACATTGTAAGATAATTTATGGATTCCTGTGTTGGTACTTACGAACACGCTGTTGTCATCTGCAGAAGTAATACCATTATGAAGCGTCTGAAATGATTTTAATTTAAATCCGAAATAATCAGTTAGCTTGTTTTGCTTTTTAGTATTCGGAGGATCTAACTGCAGTGATACATATTGCCACAATGCTTCAGGGTTTTCATACACTTTGTTTGAGTCCAGCAATGCCTCTTTACTTCTGAGGATTTTAGAATAGGTATTATATCGGGAGGCACTCAGGTACTGATTTGCAAATGCTTCCGGATGTTTGTACACTTGTTTCTGAAAATTGACAGTGTCCTGAGTTTCTGTATCTATTGTATTCTTTAGGTTTTGATATAGCAGTTCTTTATAGTTGCGTTGCATATCTGAAAAACGGCTAAGGTCTTTGTTGAAATTGTACAATATTACCTGATCCGCATAAGTGATTGTTTTATTTAAAACGGTAATTGGCAATACACCGCAAATTCCTTTGTTGAAATTGAACCAGATATTTCCGGAATTATCTATATGAGTGTATTGTATCTGCAGGTTACTTTTAAGTGCATTATTTTCGAAATATCGTACACTGATAGCAGACTTGTCGGCAACCCATTTCTTCTCGTCATTTTTAACCGGAGTTATAATCCAGATACCGGGCAATGCATTTTTTTTCTTTTTCCAGACCAAAATACCTTCTTTGCTTACACTTTCAGTCATCTTTTGTACAGGTATGAGAATTTGTCCGGTTGATTTATTTACAGAAAAGATATCTTTCTGTGTTGTCAGTAAAGTAGTTGCTACCGGCACGTTTATAGCTGAATTTATGCGCATCGGGTTGCTGCTGATATCTATTAATAGCAGGGTTGCTTTCTTTTTTGAATAGGCAATAGTCACAGCTGTGCTGCTGTCAATAAATGCAATTTCAGTAAAATATACTTTATCAGGGCTGTTTTTTTTAGAGATGCCTGATAATAACTCATATACCGCACCTTTATCTGATGGACCATTCAGCAGTGTTGAATTAGAAGCATAGCTGTTTTCAAATGCACCTGTTGCCAATGTTGAATAATCTGTTTCAGCTGTTTTTTTCTTAATAGAGATGGACTCATTATTTTTAGCAAAGAAAGAGGTGTAGTTTAACTTTTCTGTTCTGGCTGGGTTTAGTTTCACAGCTACTCCGGATAATAATGCGGAAGTAAGATTATCATAATAAGTTACGGATAATGTTTCCGCCGCTGCAGTTGTGTTCTTAATGTCTTTTGAAAATAATCGGTCGGTGAAATGAAAACAGATGGATAAAATTAGAATAGAACGTAAGTAATACATTGGGGTATGATTTTATAATGAAAATTGACTCTCCCAAAATACAAGTAATTATTTATATGAGAAAATAGTGTGGAAAAATTTATATGATGATTCCTAAAAATCAGCACTCAGTAATAACTCCAAATCCGTGAATTTTAAATCAAATTTTTGTGCGATAAATTCTTTTGTCAGCGCTCCTTTGTATAAATAAGCACCTTTGCGCAAACCATCATCGTATTTCAGTAAGTTTTCAATACTGCCGGAATCCGCGGCATTTTTCAAGATAGGAGCTAAAATATTGCTTAACGCATAACTTGCCGTTCTGGAAACGTTGGAAGCAATATTCGGAACGCAGTAATGAATGACGCCATGTTTGGTGTATACTGGTTCATTGTGGTTTGTTACTACGGAAGTTTCAAAACATCCGCCCTGATCGATGGAAACATCAATAATAACGGAGTCTTTCTTCATGGAACGCACCATGTCTTCAGTCACCACACGCGGAGTTTTTCCATTTTTTGGCTTTAAAGCACCAATTACCACATGTGCGCGGGAAATATTTTTAGCTAAGTTAATCGGATCGATTACAGAGGTGTAAATTTTATTTCCCAAATCATTTTGCAGGCGTGATAAACGGTAAATATTATCATCAAACACCTGCACGGAAGCACCTAATGCCAGTGCAGATTTAGCCGCTGCTTCGCCCACAGTTCCCGCACCGATAATCATGACCTTGGCAGGCGGCTGACCGGCAATACCACCTAATAAAATACCTTTCCCGTACTCATTGCTTAAATAACGGGCAGCCGTTGTGATGGCATAATTTCCGGCTATCTCGCTCATACTGCGCATAAAGGGATAAGTGCCGTAATCGCCTTTCACATATTCAAAAGCAATCGCGGTAATGCGTTTCTCCATCATGCACTTCACCATGTTTTTTGTTTGGTTGGGCAGCAAAATGGGAGAGAAGATAATCTGATTGCTATGCAGTAAGCTGATTTCACTCTGGTTGATGGGGCCGGATTTTAATATAGTATCCGCTTTGAAAACATCTTCTTTGGTAAACACCACATCGGCTCCGGCGTTCATATACTCCTCATTCGAGAAATTAGAATTCTCGCCCGCATCTTTTTCTATGGTAATTCTGAAACCGTAATTCACTAATGCTGCAACGGAGTTGGGGGTCAGAGGAATTCTTTTTTCCTGATAGTCGGTTTCTTTCGGGATGCCGATAAATAAAGATTTCCTGCTGGTGCCGATTTCTGCCAGCACTTCTTTGGTGTATAAAGAATATTCTGATTTTATTTTACCTAACATGGATTCCATAGCTTAATATTGAGTGTATTGAAGATTGTATTAAGTGTTTAGGTTGAACTTAATACAATAGTTCTGTCTTCCTCAAATTTACTAATTTTTATCTTAATATGTTTGTCGGGCAATATACTTTCAAAATTATCCGGCCATTCAATAAAGCTCAGATTTCCGGAATAGAGATATTCTTCCAGTCCGATATTTAAGGCTTCATCTATTGATTTTAGACGATATAAATCAATGTGATAAATGATTCCATTGGGATAATGATACTCATTAATAATGGGATAGGTCGGAGAAGAAATGGTGTCCGTTACCTGAAGTTTTTCGCAAATGAGTTTAATTAAGGTGGTTTTGCCGGCACCTAGATTTCCGTAAAAACAAAAAACAGAATTTGCCTCGGTAAGCCGGATGATTTCATCTGCAACAGCATTTAATTCTTGAATTGAATTAACAGTAAAATTCATCTTGTATAAATCCTACGATTATTTGCTTTCAAAAACGGCCACGGGAACAATCATTTCTTCGATGGAAACACCGCCATGCTGGAAGGTATTTCTGTAATAATTGACAAAATGGTTGTAATTATTCGGATAACAGAAATAGTAATCTTCTTTGGCAAAAACATAAGATGAACTTAAATTAGATTTTGGCAGTAAAGCTTCTTCCGGATTTTTCACAAAAAAAACTTCTTTCTCGTTGAAATTTAGATTTTTTCCAGTTTTGTAACGCAGATTGGTAGTGGTTGCTTTATCGCCAATGATTTTAGATGGGTTCTGTACACGCACCGTTCCGTGGTCTGAAGTGATTACAATTCTTACTTTTCTCTCCTTTAATTTTTGCAAGGCGTTTAATAAGGGCGAATGGTCGAACCAGGAAAGTGTTAATGAACGATAGGCTGCTTCATCGCTGGCCAGCTCTTTCAGTACTTCCATTTCTGTTCTTGCATGCGACAACATATCTACGAAGTTGTAAACTATGACGTTAAAATCATTATTCATCAGATTCAGAATCGTATCTTCTAATTCTTTGCCGCTTTTATGATTGGTGATTTTGGTATAACTCGTTTTTAAGTGGATGTTACTGCGTTTGAACTGCTCGTTCAGGAAGAACTCTTCGTGCAGGTTTTTACCGGCATTCTCGTCGTCATAAAACCATTTTTCAGGATATTTTTTGTCGATATCCAAAGGCATTAAACCGGAGAAAATAGAATTACGGGAATATTGTGTGGTGGTGGGTAAAATACTGTAGAAATGATCTTCGCTTACTTTACGGAAATCTTCTTTTAATAAGGTTTCTATTACTCTGAAATGGTCGTAACGCAAATTGTCTACCAGCAGAAAAAATGTTGGAACATCTTTCTGTATAGCTGGAATTACTTTGTCTTTGAATAGGGTGTAAGATAATGTTGGTGTACTTTCTTTACCTGGTTCTTTCAGCCATCTCATATAATTTTTAGAAATGAATTTAAAGAACTCTTTATTCGCTTCCCCTTTCTGCATATCCAGGATATTTTTCATATCCGGGTTGTCTGCTTTTTCCAGTTCAAGCTCCCAGTAAATTAATTTCTTATACAATTCAGCCCATTCCTGATGGGTGTTCACATTATTCACTTCTGTCATGATGTTCTGAAATTCCTGACGATAAGAAGTAGCCGTCTTTTCTGAAACGAGTTTTTTGTTTTCTGTTATTTTTTTAATAGCAAGAAGAATCTGATTCGGTTTTACAGGCTTGATTAAATAATCTGCAATCTGAGAACCAATCGCTTCTTCCATGATATTCTCCTCTTCATTTTTGGTAATCATCACCACCGGAATATCTTTGTTAATAGCTTTTATACGGGAAAGTGTTTCCAGTCCGGAGATTCCCGGCATGTGTTCATCCAGAAAAATTAAATCGAAATGTTCTGTTTTGCATTTATCCAGTGCATCGTGTCCGTTGCTCACCGGCTCAACTGTATATCCTTTTTGTTCTAAAAAAATGATTTGAGGCTTTAATAAGTCAATTTCATCGTCAGCCCAAAGGATTTTTATTTCGCTCATATTTTAGTTGTAAGTCGTGAGTAATAAGTCGTAAGTAAGTTCTTTTATGCAATAACTCACTTTAACCACAAAATACAAATTATATTGTATTAAAAAATGTGAATTTTGATTCTTATTTTTACGCATATAACTCACGACTTGCGACTCACGGCTATTTAAATGAACAAACGAAAAATATTTAACGACCCGGTTTATGGTTTTATTTCAATTCCATATGATATCGTTTTTGATGTTATAGAGCATCCGTATTTTCAGCGTTTGCGCAGAATTCAGCAGTTGGGATTAAGTTCACTGGTATATCCGGGTGCCACACATTCCCGTTTTCATCATTCCTTAGGTGCCATGCACCTCATGTACAGAAGTCTGGAGGTGTTAAAATCAAAAGGGCAAGAGATTACGGAAGATGAATCAAAAGCAGCGGTGCTGGCCATTTTGATGCATGATTTGGGGCATGGTCCTTTCTCGCATGCTCTGGAAGGGGTGTTGGTGGAAGATTTACATCATGAACATATTTCGATGCTGCTGATGCAAAATCTGCAAAAGGAATTCGGTAAACCTATCGAAATGGCGATTCAGATTTTTACCAATCAGTATCCGAAGAGATTTTTGTATCAGCTGGTGAGCGGGCAACTGGATATGGACAGGCTGGATTACCTGAATCGCGACTCGTTTTACAGCGGCGTGAGCGAAGGAGTGGTGGGTTACGACAGAATCATCAACATGCTGGATGTGCATGATGATAATATTGTGGTGGAAGAAAAAGGAATTTATTCTATCGAGAAATTTATTGTGGCGCGCCGATTGATGTACTGGCAGGTGTATTTGCATAAAACCAGTCTGGTGGCAGATTTGATGCTGAAGAATGCGGTGCTGAGGGCAAAAGAAGTATACAGAGGAAACAATAAGCAGTCTGAAATTTCTGCGAATCTGAATTTCTTTTTATCAAATACACTTACGGTAAATGATTTTGATGAACATCTCACAAAGTTTGCAGCTTTGGATGATTATGATATTTTTCAGGCATTAAAAGTGTGGATGAACAGTGAAGATGTTATCCTGAAAACCTTGTCAACTTCTATTATCAATCGAAAATTATTTAAGATTGAATTCGTGGAAGAGGAGAAGGCAGCGGAGAAATACGATACTTTAAAAAATAAATATTCTGAAGAAGAAATGCGTTTTCTGGTCTTAAAAGGTGCTGCGCAAAATAATGCGTACAATCCTTCAAAAGATAATATTTACATCAAGTTTAAGGATGGTAGTATTAAAGAGATTACAGACATTACAGAGCAATGGAACATACGTTCGCTTTCCAATCCGGTGGTAAAACATTATATTGCTTATCCTAAAAGTAAATAGGAATGACAATACACGAAATTGCAGATAAGATAAACGGAGAAGTTGTAGGAAATGCACAGCACACTATTTCTTTTCCTGCTAAAATTGAAGAAGCACAAGCCGGTCATATTACATTTCTGGCAAACAATAAATACCTGGATTACGTAAGCACAACACAAGCAGGCTGCATTGTCATTTCGAAAGAATTATTTTCTGATAAAATGAGCGGAAATTTTATTCTGGTGAAAGATGCGTATGAAGCATTTACAAAAGTACTTTCGTTGTTTAATGTGGTTATTACCACTGAAATTTCTGATAAAGCATTTGTGCATACATCTGCAAAAATAGGAACGAACGTTCATGTGTATCCTTTTGTATACATAGGCGAAAACGTTAGTATTGGGGATAATTGTATTTTATATCCGAATGTTACCATTAACGCGCATTGTGTCATTGGTAATAATTGCATTTTGCACTCCGGTGCGGTAATCGGCAGTGATGGTTTCGGATTTGCACCGATTGAAGACGGCACCTTTCATAAAATCCCACAGCTGGGTAATGTAATTATTGAAGACAATTGCGAGATTGGTGCCAATACTTGTGTTGACAGAGCAACAATGGGTTCTACCATTATCAGAAAAGGCGTTAAATTGGATAATCTGATTCAGGTGGCACATAATGTAGAGATTGGTGAACATACTGTTATTGCAGCCCAAACCGGCATTTCCGGCAGCACTAAAATCGGACATCACAACATGATTGGCGGTCAGGTGGGTTTTGTCGGACATATTGTAGTGGCTCCATACACCAAGATAAACGCGCAAAGTGCCGTTGCTTCACATATTAAGAAAGAAGGTTTAATTCTCTCAGGAACTCCGGTGATAGATATTAAACAACATTTTAAATCAACGGTGGTTTATAAGAATTTACCGGAACTGGAAAGAAAAGTAAGAGAATTGGAGGCTGAATTAAACAGGCTAAAAAACACATAATTGCCATAAATTCCTCAGTTTTTAGTTTTATATTTGTTAGGTTTTATTTTTCACAACTAATGCCTATGTCTTGAGTTTACAAAAAACAATCGTCCGTCCGATTCAATTTTCAGGAGTTGGATTGCACACAGGTTTAACAGCAAATGTCACTATTAAACCGGCACCGGAGAATTTTGGAATTCAATTCTGCAGAACAGACATTAATCCTACTTTATATATTCCTGCAAGAAGCCATAATGTTTCTAACACAGACAGAAGCACTACCATCAAAAAACATGATGCCGAAGTTATTACTGTAGAACATTTATTATCTGCTTTTTACGCGTTGGGCGTAGATAATGCCTTGGTAGAAATTGATAACAAAGAAGTTCCTATTTTAGACGGCAGTTCTAAATTTTATCTGGACAGCCTGACGGATGAAAATATTATTGAATTACAGCAATCTAAAAAGAGATATATCATTCATGATGTGATTGAATGGAAAGATGAACAAACAGGAGCGGAGTATATTTTTCTCCCTCATGAAGATTTTTCCGTTACCTGCTTAATCGATTTTCCATCCAAAATGATTAAACATCAGTATGCCGTATTGAACGATATAAGAGAATATGCGGAAGAAATCGGAACGGCTAAAACATTTTGCTTTTTACATGAAATTGAATTTTTGTACAATAAAGGACTGATAAAAGGCGGTAACTTAAACAATGCACTTGTTTTTTCCGAATCAGCCTTAAGCAAAGAAAAAATACAATGGCTGGCAAAAACATTCCATCAGTCAGCTAATTCCATTCCGGAAATGGGTATTTTAAATCCATTGTATCAAACATTTGATAACGAAGCAGCACGTCATAAATTACTGGATGTTATAGGAGATTTAGCTTTAACCCAAACCTACTTTAAGGGTAAATTAATTGCCTATAAGCCCGGACATACTTCCAACAGTAAATTTGCTCAATTTCTGTCGGAGAAATATATTGATGTGATGGCAGAACATTCCTTCTAATTAACGCTGTATTAAAAAATCATACAAAACACTATCTTTGTATAAATACATCCGTTGAATAATTTCATACATCCCGAAGCACAATTAGGAACCAACGTAAAGGTAGAACACTTTTCTTCCATTTACGAAAATGTGATTATTGGTGATAATACCTGGATTGGTCCGAATGTGTCTATTTTTCCCGGTTCCAGAATCGGGAAGGATTGTAAGATTTTTCCGGGTGCCGTAATTGGTGCCATTCCTCAGGATTTAAAGTTTCACGGAGAAACTTCTCTTGTAGAAATAGGAGACAGGGTGGTGATACGCGAATGTGCCACGGTGAACCGCGGTACTGAGGCCAGTGGTACCACTAAAGTAGGTAATGACACCATGCTGATGGCGTACGTGCATGTGGCACATGATTGCATCATTGGCGAACATTGTATCCTGGCGAATTCAACAAATTTAGCCGGACATGTTACAATTGAAGATTACATTAATTCTGTTGGATTAAAACGTCATAATTTTACAGCAGAAGAAATACATATGATACAGGATGCTTACCGCTTTATTTTTGGCAATAAGGGGTTAAATACCTCTCAGGCATTACAAAAGATTACAGAAGAAATTCCTCCGTCTGCATTACGTGATTATATCCTGAATTTTATAAAAACTTCGGACAGAGGAATTATTAAAGGAATAGATTAAGCGGTTTGATTATACAGCTCGAAAATATCAGTAAACGTTATGGTTTTGAATGGATTTTCAAACAAATAAATTATCAGTTTGAACCCAGTCAGCGATACGCTATAGTTGGTCCTAATGGTAGTGGTAAATCAACTTTGCTGAAAGTAATTTCAGGTGGCTTGGTGCCAACATCCGGTAAACTAACTTGTTCTATTCAACATAAACGCGTAACGGATGATATTGATATGGTTAAAGAAATTGCCTTTGCTGCACCTTATATTTCTTTGATAGAAGATTTTTCGCTGGAAGAGTTGTACGATTTTCACGCTTCCTTTAAGAAGATGAAATCAGCGAATAAAGAAGAATTCTTTGAGATTTCACAATTAGGCATTCACAAGAAAAAGTACATTAAGAATTTTTCTTCCGGGATGAAACAGCGTTTGAAATTATCGCTCGCATTTCTGACAGATTCTCAGGTTTTATTGCTGGATGAACCAACTTCTAACTTTGATACAAAAGCAATTGACTGGTATTTGAATTTGATGGAAAATTATACAAAAGACCGTTTGGTCATTATTGGTTCAAATCAGGAGTATGAATACAGTTTTTGTGAACAGAGATTATCCATTTCGGATTATAAGTAATTTTTCTTACAGATAATTTTCCTTCTTATTTTCTCTTTTTTGCTGCAGGCAAATTATTTTTCTTTACAGTTTTGGTTTTTTTAACGGCTTTATCTGAAGAAAAAGATGTTTTAGTTTCTTTTGGTTGCCCGGAATGTAATAAAGCTAATTTGCCAAGAGAGCCTTCAATCGGTAATTCAAATTCTTTAGCATCCATGAGCTGTATTTTTAATGTTTATATGTTTCTGTCGTAAAATCAGGTTGAAAATATATAATCACTCAAATAAGAACACCTGCAATTTAGTATTCGGCAATTTTGGATGAGAATTCGTCATAAATACGCAAAAGACATCAAAGCTCTACACTAATGCAGCTAGTTGACCGATGGCGGTAAATTACAGAAACATAATGTTAAGACGTTAGGTGAATGTGGATTAAATATTGCCTATTTTTTAACATAGAAACGCATTTTTTTGCTAAATAAAATTCACCTTTGCGCTTACTAATTATGGCTTACGAAAAACCTGTTCTGAAAATATCTTTTTGCTTCAATCCTTTGAAATTGAAGGATTTCTTAACTGCATTTGAAATACTGAAGATTATAAAAACAAAGGCGGAGACAAAATATTCCTACGAAAAGCTGAATTCCGAAGTCCTGCAGCTGTACAGAAGAACATTTCCTGTTGGTGTAAATGTGGCATTGGACAACTTTACGTTTGAAAGTCTGAAATTCCAGGCATCCGAACATTCGAAATTTTTTAAAAAGCAAAAATCAGGGGCATCACTTGAGCAATATCTGTCCAAAGCAATGAACCGAGATTTGCAGAAATATTTTCAGGAATTAGCAAAAGTACAGGATAGCATTGCCATCTTTCACAAGACCTTGAATCCGAAAACCAATAATCTGCTGACGGCCCCCTGCAAATTTTCGGAAGCGGTTCCTAAAATATGGTTTGAAGTAGTAAAACTCATTGATGGCAGCCTTTCCATTATGTGTTGGGTAAATATTGAAGAAAAGGAAGTGGAGTTGTCTCATTTTAATCGCAATAATTTTTTGCTGGAGTACGGTAATGTATATTATTTTTTTTCCGCTGCGGATGCACAAATGCTGGATTGGCTGCAGGAGGTAAAACCGGAACGATACGGTAATAATCCGGCGCACTTCACTTCTCATATTATCAAGCATCTGGAGCTGAAGTATCTGGTAAAGAAAGATGGCATTTTTGAAAAGAAAGTAATAGAAGTAGAACCTGTAAACTGCATTTTATTAAGCGAAATCAACAGTGGCTCTTTTCTGATGCTAACGCCGCAATGGAAATACGAAGACGTATTGCTGGAAGGGGAATTTAAGGAAGAACACGAGATGAGCATTGGCGGAGAATTGTATTGCATCAAACGCAGCAAAGAGAAGGAACAGCAGTTTGTAAATAGCATTAAGGAGCTGCATCCTAATTTTGCCAAACAATTTAACGGGTATTTTTATCTTCCGTTTGATGAGGCAAAAAAGAAAAACTGGTTTTTAAAGACCTATCATAAACTGCTGGAAGAGAATGTGGAACTGATCGGGATGGATATGCTGCGCCATTTCAGGTATTCCCAATACCCTGTAAAAACAGACTTGTCGAATATTAAAACGACAGATTTTCTGATTGAGGCGGATATTGAAATCAGCTTCGGTGACGAGAAAGTAAATCCGAATGAAATTCAGAAAATCCTTTATAATAACCAGAAAAATATATTGCTGAAAGATAACAGCATTGGTGTTTTGGATGATGAATGGATTACAAATTACAGCGCCGTTATTAATCACAGCAAAATTGAAAAAGGCAGGATATCTTTTCCTCAGTGGCTGCTCATCAGTGCCAGAGAAATAGCCCAATTGCAGGAACTGAAGCTGGTGATTGACGGAGACTGGTGGCAGAGATGGCAGCAATGGCAGGATGTGAATCAAACCGTGTGTCAAGTGCCGAAGATAGTGCAGGCAACGCTGCGTCCTTACCAGCAAAAAGGATATGAATGGATGAAATTGCTTTCGGAAATCCATGCCGGAGTTTGTCTGGCAGATGATATGGGTTTGGGAAAAACATTGCAAACCATCTGTTTTATCGCCTCTCAATATGAAAAACAAAAGGATGCGAAATTTATTATCGTTTGTCCGGGTTCACTGATTTATAACTGGCAACAGGAATTACAAAAGTTTTGTCCAACGCTGACGTCTTTTGTGTATTATGGCAACAACCGTAAGATGGATGATTTCATGGCGCAAAAATCAAATGTGCTGATTACAGCCTATTCCACTTTGCGTGCCGATATAGATAAACTGAAGAATGTATTCTGGAATACGATTGTGCTGGATGAAAGTCATAACATAAAAACCTTGTATGCGCAGTCGACCAAAGCGGTCTATCAGGTGATTGCAAAACACAAGATAGCTTTGAGTGGTACGCCCATCATCAACAACACGTTTGATTTATACGCGCAATTAAATTATCTGTTACCCGGATTTTTAGGCTCGCAGGAATTTTTCCGCAAAGAGTATGTGTTGCCAATCGACAGAAATAAAAATGCCGAAAAAATAGAAGCATTACACAGGCTGACGAACCCGTTTATCTTACGCAGAACCAAAGCACAGGTGGCAAAGGATTTACCGGAAAAAACAGAACTGGTTTTGTGGTGTGAAATGGAAGAGGCGCAACAGGAAGTCTACGATTCGGTGAAAGAAAGCATCCGCAAAAGTGTATTCCTGAATATAAAAAATGAAGGACTTAATAAAAGTAAATTATCTGTATTACAAGGCATCATCAAATTGCGACAAGTATGTTGTTCGCCGTTACTGCTTAAAGAGGAACTGACGGGAAATATACCATCCGTTAAGATAGATGTCTTGCTGGATGAACTGATGAATAATCTGTCTGATAACAAAGTGCTGGTGTTTTCACAATTTAAGGAGATGCTGCATCTGATTGCGGCAAGATTGCAGGAAAACAACATTCCGTACTTTCATTTCGACGGCGACACAAAGCTGGAAGAAAGGAGAGATTTGGTGGCTAAATTTCAGGAAGAAAACGACACTACCAATGTATTCTTAATGAGTTTGAAAACCGGAAATGCCGGTATCAACTTAACTGCCGCAGATTATGTTTTCTTAGTAGATCCTTGGTGGAATGCCGCTATTGAACAGCAGGCGATTGACAGAACACACCGCATCGGTCAAACAAAGAATGTATTTGCCTACAAGATGATTTGCAGAAATACCATTGAAGAAAAAATTGTTGAGATACAGCAGCGAAAACAAATTACATCTGATGCCTTAATCAGCGAAGAAGATGGCTTTGTAAAAAATCTGACTCAGGACGATATTGATTATTTATTTGAATAATACAGAAGTATAACAATGTTTTACGAATCCATTAAATCAATCTAATCTTTCAGGCTGAATGTAATTGGTAAAATATAATATACGCTAACGGTTTTACCATTTTGTTTTCCGGGCCACCATTTCGGCATTTTATTGACCAGCCTCAATGCTTCATCCGTACATTCACTTCCGACAGTTGTTTTAAGAATTACCGGGTTACTGATACTTCCGTCTTTTTCTACAATAAACTTAACCCATACCTTTCCTTCAATCTTGTTTTTTACGGCCGTTTTAGGATATCTCAGATTTTCTTTCAGGTATTTAGTCAATCCTTTTGCACCATTTTGAAAAGAAGGCATTACTTCAGCTCTGTCAAATATATCAGCATTCATCATTGATGTAGGTGCATTATTAGAGATATCTCCATCCTCACTTTTAATTTTAACACTACTTTGCTGTACTTGTACGTCATCTGCTTTTAAAGTAATTGCTTCCGTTTCAAGGCTGGTATAATCAATATTATCAAATAACAGCATATCATTAGTGTGTTTCTTAAATTCACCTGAAATCAACTTATAAACATTTACACTTTCAGGCATCTTTTCTCTCAGGTAGCCGGGAAGCTTGTTTTTGCTGTAAGAGTGATACTGTGCCTGACGCATACTGTATAATGTATTATTAAAAGTTGTCAGTGCTTCCAGATTAATAACTTTTACGAAATCTTTATTGTCAAATAACAAAGCAATATAATTGGAATGAACATCGTCGTTTATTATATTATCTTCTTTATCAAATACCAGGTAAACGTTTGAACCATAAGCTGTATTATTGTCTTGTTCATTTAAAAAGGATTGCAGCAGATTTCCATAGTAAAAATGAGATGCGTATTTATTGTAAATTGAAGAATCTGTGATGTATAAAGATGTTGGATAAATCTCATTATCAGGAAAGTCGACTGCATTGCTATCTTCTTTATAAGTAGGAAGTATATTTTTTATATAAAGATGGTAAGGCATCGTTAATGAATGAGCAATTGCTTCTGTTTTATGTATATCCTTTTTTTGTATGGCGTTTAATATATCTTTTGCCAGTTCAAATTTATCATGGTAAGGTTTGATATCCGAATTCTGCGCTGATGCATTGAAATACATCAGGAATATCAGCATGATTTGTGACAGAAGTCTCTTCATGATATTTTATAAGTTATGAGCAATCAATTAAAATGATAATTAGTTTAATAATCAAGTCTAAACATCACAGGTATTGTATAAAACGCTTTTACCGGTTTTCCTCTTTGAGTGGCAGGCGACCATTTCGGCATATTGTTTACCAACCTTAATGCCTCTTCACCCGCACCGCCGCCAACACCATCTTTCAAAATCATCGGTTCTTTAACAGAGCCGTCAGTATCAATATAAAATTTGACAATAACTTTTCCTTCCAGACCATTTTCCTTGGCAATTGAGGGGTATTTTAAATTATCTTTCAAATATTTCATCATAGCCACGACACCACCCGGAAATTGTGGCATGACCTCTGCTCTGTCAAATATTTCCGGTTCTTTTGTTGTTTCTGGCTCTGATGTTGCTGCTGCATCAATAATGGGTTTGTTTTGTATATCCGCAATTCTTGAGCTCGTATCTGCAACTACTATCTTTCTGTTATCTGAAATGATATTGCCATCTAAATCTCTGATTACAACATCCGATATCACTTCTCTATCTACAGGCCTTACAGAATAGTCGAATTTTTTAGTTTTCTTGCTTTTTTTTCTGTCTTGAGCAAAAGAGTTGTTTATCGAAAGTATTCCTAATGCAATGATTATAAGAGATATTTTTTTCATCTTTTTCGATTATAATTTACTCAAACTTTCTTCCAGTGATTGTAATTTGGATTGCCCGTCCGCCATTTTCTTGCGTTCGTTCTCGATAATTTCAGGTTTGGCATTGGCGACAAATTTCTCATTACCGAGTTTTTTCTCTACAGACGCAATGAAACCCTTATAATATTCAATTTCTTCCTGAATCTTTTTCTTCTCACTTTCCGTGTCAATCTGAACTCCGGTTTCAATGAAAAGTTTATCGGTTTGGATAAGCTGCGAAACTGCATTTGCCACTTCCGAATCGGTAAACTTAATCGGATGGATATTGGCTATTTTTTCAATCAGTGCACCGTATTTGTTGTAGATGGCTTTGTCTGTCGCCTGTACGGAAACCGTCATAGTGATTTTTGGAGAAAGTCCGTTTTTATTACGAACATCGCGAATGGCAGAAATCACTTCTTTCAGTTTTTCTCCTTCCTGAATGATTTTTGCATCGTAAGCATGTATAGCAGGATAAGCAGCAACACAAATATCATCGGTTCTTTCTTCATTCAGTCGGTGGTAGATTTCTTCGGAAATAAATGGCATAAACGGATGCAGTAATTTCATCAGTTCCTCAAAATATCCAACCGTTTTCTGATACGAAACAGCATCAATTTTTTCGCCATATGGTGGCTTAACAAATTCCAGATACCAGGAGCAAAAATCATCCCAGATGAATTTATACAGGTCTATCAACGCTTCTGATAAACGATAAGAAGCATAGGATTTTTCCAGATTCTCTTTTAGTAATTCCAGCTTGTTTTCAAACCAGACAAAAACATCCTGATTGATATTGTTGGCTGATTCTTCTGTTTCCCAGCCTTTCACCAGACGCAGAGCATTCCATATTTTATTCGTAAAGTTTCTGCCTTGCTCGCACAGTTTTTCATCAAACGGTAAATCATTACCGGCAGGAGAGCAGAACAACATACCCGTGCGCACACCATCTGCAGAATATTTATCAATCAAATCAAGAGGGTCGGGTGAGTTGCCTAATGATTTAGACATCTTACGGCCTTGCTTATCGCGTACAATACCTGTCAGATATACATTCGAAAATGGTTTTTCATTGCGATATTCATAACCGGCAATAATCATCCTTGCTACCCAAAAAAATAAAATCTCAGGTGCCGTTACTAAATCATTGGTCGGATAATAATAGTTGATATCCGCACCGTCCGGCTTTTTAAAGCCATCGAAAACGGAAATAGGCCATAACCAGGAAGAGAACCAAGTATCGAGTACATCTTCATCCTGAGTAATGCTGAATGTTGAGTGTTGAGTGTTGAATTTATTTTCAAATTCTTTTCTGGCGTCAGCTTCCGTTTTAGCCACTACCACATTTCCTTTTTCATCATACCAGGCCGGAATGCGGTGTCCCCACCACAACTGACGAGAAATGCACCAGTCGTGTACATTCTCCATCCAGTGTTTGTAGGTATTTTTGAATTTATCCGGAATCAGTTGGATGTTGTCGTTCATCACATTCTCCAGCGCCGGTTTAGATAATTCATCCATTTTCAAAAACCATTGCATGGAAAGTTTTGGTTCGATAACAGCATCTGTTCTTTCTGAATATCCGACTTTGTTTTTGATTTCTTCAATCTTTACCAGATGCCCTTTTTCTTCTAAATCAACAGCAATTTTTTTACGAACGGCAAATCGGTCTTCGCCAACGTATAACTGCGCTTTCTCGCTCAAGGTGCCATCGGGATTCAGCGTGTCAATTACTTCCAGATTATGTTTGATACCCAGATTGTAGTCATTGATATCGTGTGCCGGCGTTACTTTTAATGCACCGGTTCCAAATTCAATGTCAATATACTCATCAAAAATAATTGGTACGACACGGTCGATAAGCGGCACAATGGCAAACTTTCCTTTCAAGTGTTTATACCGCTCATCATCAGGGTGCACACAAATAGCTGTATCACCCAGAATGGTTTCAGGTCGTGTGGTGGCTATGGTTATCCATTCATCTGAATCCTGAATCTGATAACGAACGTAAAATAATTTGGAGTTGACTTCTTTGTGAATTACCTCTTCATCCGAAACAGCTGTTAATCCTTTCGGATCCCAGTTGACCATGCGCACACCACGGTAGATTTTCCCTTTTTTGTGTAAGTCAATAAATACATCAATAACAGCCTCACTCAAATCTTCTTCCATCGTGAAACGGGTTCTGTCCCAGTCACAGGAAGCGCCAAGTTTTTCCAGTTGTTTCAGGATGATGCCACCATATTTTTCTTTCCATACCCAGGCGTGTTCCAGAAATTTTTCACGGGTGATATCTTTTTTACTGATGCCTTGTTCTTTCAGTAAATTTACCACCTTGGCTTCCGTCGCGATAGAGGCGTGGTCGGTACCCGGCACCCAGCAGGCATTCTTACCCTGCATACGAGCCTTGCGTATCAGCACATCCTGAATCGTATTGTTGAGCATGTGTCCCATATGTAATACACCTGTGACGTTTGGCGGCGGGATGACAATGGTATAGGGCTCACGTTCATCAGGAACGGATTTGAAATATTTCTTTTCCAGCCAGTGTTTGTACCACTTGGCTTCAATCTCTGAGTGATCTAAATTCTTTGGTAATTCTTGCATCTTATTATTGTAAAAGATGCTGAAACAAGTTCAGCATGACATATCACAAAAGTACAAAATAGTTATTTTACAACTATTAATTGTTAATCGTTCATTGTTAATTGTCAATTATTTTTTACCCATTAATTAATGGAAACAGGCTCAACGGTATAGCCTTGTTTTTTGAGTAAGTTGATAAGTCCGTTTTCACCGCCGAGATGACCGGCACCAACGGCAATAAAACAGGCTTTTGATTGCATTTTTGTTTTCAATTTTGGAATCCAGCTGTTGTTTCTTTTATTCAGCAGTTTTTCCTGCCAAACAGGATCTTCATCCTCTGAAAAAGATTGGGTCAGTGCAGTTAAATTTTGTGTTTTATAATCCTCGATAAGATCATCCAGTTTTTGTGTTTCGGATGAGTATTCCTTAATGGTTTTAATCATGCTTTTCAACTGAACTTCTAAAGGAATATCTTCTAGAAAAAGCAATTGTTCTTCAAATGTCTCTAAACCGGATTGCGGAATATTTTTCTTTTCTGCTATCTTTTTGAAATTCTCTTCGTAAGATTCTTTTTCCTGTCCTAAATACTTAAAGAAAATCAATTGTTCCAGATAAAATGGTTTAAGCCTGGAATAAAATAACTCAAATGTTTGTTTTTTAATGCCAATAGAATCCTCCATAAATGTTTTCAGCGTGTTATAGTCTGTGTCATTCATGTAGTTTTTAATGGTTTTCTCACTGTCTAAAACACTTGATTTAGTCACGGCTGCTACATCGATGTTATTTAAATCCAGTTCCATAATCAACTCTTCGCTTTTCTGTATTTTTTTGGATACATTTTTACCAAGAAAAAAATCGTCCTGTGAGATCATATGGATGGTTCCATAAAGATAGGATGGTTTTGATAAACCGTTGCCTGAGATTTGCCAGAGCAGAGAGTTGTTGGTGTTCAAAGGTTTGTCTAATGTGATGGCTGGCGGAGCAGCCTGTGTTTGCTGTGATAAGATACAAGTCAGATTCAGAAATAAAAACAGTGAGAATGCAGTATTGAATTTCATGTTATAAACTTAAATAGAAATCCCGCTTGTGCGGGATTTTACTTTTTATCAATTAGTTATTATACGATGTTTTATTGAGGTGCAACCCACGGTGTAGTTCGCGGACTCTTATAGTTTTGTTTATAAGTTTCTAAATCTTGATTTTTGGACGGCATCCAAAAATCCTGACCCAGATAACTGACAACCGGTTCAAACTGTGGAACCGTGATATACCCCTTAAGTGGAGTGATTAATTTAAAATCAGGTGTTAAAACACAAAACGTAGGGTAGGACATTTGATTTTGCATAAAATAAGCAGCCAATTCATGATAACCGCTTCTGCCACCGGGAACAAATACCCAGTTTTTATTCAAAAATGATATGGTATCTTTTCTTTCTGCATCAAATTTTACGCAATAGAAATATTTTGACATTAACTCAGCAACAGTCGGATCTTCAAAGGTGTTACGGTCCATAACTTTACACCATCCACACCAGGAAGTATAGAAGTCAATAAAAATATTTTTTGGATTTTTTGCGTTGAGTTTTACCATTTCATCCCAGCTTAGCCATTTGATTTTCTTTTCACCGGAATTCGCTGCTGTAGTTTTTGTTTCTGTTGCAGTTGTTTTCGGACCACCTGCAAAAGAAGAAAATGCCAGTATTACGAATAATACTGACAAACTATTTTTTAATGTGTTCATGCTGAAATTCACTTTTTTTTATTGTCCTGATTGAAATTGTTGAAAATCCATTGTTTTGTAGCTGCCGCTTTTGTAGAATTTTAAAATCATACCTAGCGTTTCTACGTCTTTGAATCCCGGAAATGCTTGTAATTTATTTCCATTTTCATCCAGAATGATTAAAGTAGGGTATCCTAATTTTCCGCCCACACTGCCTAAGTCTAAGGCCAGTTGATTGGCACCACGCGCACCGGTTTTTACAAAGTTATATGTCTTTCCGTTGTAGGTAACAGGACTTGTCGTTTCTGCATTGAATTTTACTGCGGTAAAACTTTCATTTATCACAGAAACAACGCCGGCATCCTGAAAGGTATTTTCATCCATTTTTTTGCACCACCCACACCAGTCAGTGTATAATTCAACCAGAATGAATTTTTTGCCCGCACTTTTAGTGTTGGATAATGACTGATCTATTGTTGTCCATTTTATATCACTGTCGGCGCTATTTTTTTCGATTTTCGCGCTTGCTTGTGTAAACGTACACACAAACAGAATAAACAACAACAACCATTTAAATTTTAACTTTTTCATTTCTATTTTGTTATTTTACCTAACTATTACAAATTTAGTACCAATCTGACAATTTTGTAAATTTAATCAATAATAAGTGGAAAGAAAAATAATTGTTTCGGTTTCGGGTGCCAGTGGTGCAGTATATGCTAAGGTGTTGTTTGATAAGTTATTACATATTAAACAACAAGTTGCAAAAGTGGGAGTGGTGCTGTCTGATAATGCGAAAGAGGTGTGGAAATATGAGCTTGGAAATGAGCTGTACAAAGACTATCCATTCGACTTTTACGACAAAAATGATTTTATGGCACCTTTTGCGTCCGGCAGCGCCAAATATGATACGATGATTATTTGTCCCTGCTCGATGGGTACATTAGGAAGAATTGCCGGTGGTATTTCCAATGACTTAACGACACGTGCAGCAGACGTGATTCTGAAAGAAAGACGTAAATTAATTTTAGTGGCGCGCGATACACCTTACAATCTTATTCATATCAACAATATGAAAACAGTTACGGAAGCCGGTGGTATTATTTGTCCGGCAACGCCCAGCTTTTACAGCAGGCCGCAAACCTTTGAAGCATTAGCTGCAACGGTAATCGACAGGGTGATTGATTTGTGCGGTTTAGAAAATGAAAGCTATCGCTGGAACGACTAATATTGTGCTTTATTTTTTAATGTTTGTTATTTTTGTTTCCTGTAAAGTTCAAAATAACTATACTGTTGAAATTTTTCATAATGGTTGAAAATGTAGCTCAATAATAAAAAGTCACTCACTTTTTCAGGTGATGTTTTTTCAAATTTTATACAAAGCACAGAAGTGTTGTATTTTGGAATTAAGATAAGAGATGACGTGTCATTAACAAAGGGACGGATAATGAAATCAAGAATTTTTTGATTTGGAATTTCAGTTTTATTTGGCCATTCTGTTAGTATTTTTGATTCATGAGAATGCAAAATATTACAAGATGTGAAATCAGGAATAACAATTACACCTGGTATTGATTTTTTTAATGAATCTAATTCCTGTAATACTAAAAAAGTGTTTTTGTTTGTATAAATTCCGCTAGCACCTTCAACTATGTTATTCAAAGAATATGTTAGCGTGCTTTTAGGGGTTTCTCTGTAAATAAAATGATACCTAATGTAGCAGAAAAGCACCAAAGTAGGAGTCAGGATAAATAATATATAGCTCACTTTTAAGGATGGTTTTGCAGTAGATGAATTGTTTAAATAAAAATAAAAACTTGTTAAACTTGCGCCCAGAAATAATGCAGGTGAATTATAACCAACAGAGATGGAAACACACCATCCTAAGGTGATTCCGACAGTAAAGACTACGCAAAATTTAAATTCACTTTTAATTAAAGTTACCATCAGTGCACCGATGCTAGAGCCAAGAATCAGAAAGCTATATCTTTCGTGATATCTGTAAGTGTACATTGCATAAAAACATATTAATAGCAAAATACAGAATAGCAGGTGTTTTATAATTGTATATCTGGATAGTAAAATAATAAAAGAAGCAATGATTCCTGCAAAAAACAATCGGCTTTTTGTATAAGAGTACATACCTACTTTTATTAGTTCATTATGTCCACTGAGTTGTGTGATTAAATCATTCCATCCGCCATAAAAGGAAATAAGCACCACGTAAATTATTATTGGAAGTAATCCTGCAACAGAATTTAAAAGAACATTTTTTCTTCCAAATATGAATAAAAAGATTGGCAGCATCACTAAGTAGTTTTGTTTGCATAAAGCAGCAAATCCGATAAAAATAAAACCGATAAAACTCCATTTTTTTTCTGAAAAAATAATGTTTAATCCAATCATGCACATCAATAAACCATCAATCGTGTGTAAAACAGATGCCGGAAAATAATGCACGTTAAATACAAAGCAAATTATAACAAGTGAATACTTATTGAATGTCGAAATTTCCTGTTTAGAGTAATTGATTAAAAAACGAATCCATAAAAAAGCAATCAGCACTTGTTCTAACCAAAAGACAAATCGGGAAATTAAAAAGAAATAGTTTTTTGAAATCAGCAATTCCGGAATGTGCAGATAGGCATAGCCCAAAGGTCGCACCGATGAAAAATCAACATGCGGAATTTGTCCGTGCAATACCCGGTTGGTAGCCGATAACACAAAGCCTTCATCTGTGGGATTAAAACCATATTTGGAAAAGAGGATATGACAAATACTTGTCAATAACAGTACAAACGAAATATCATATACGGTTTTCTTCTCCATAACTATTTCTTCAAATATAAATTAAAAACTTTGTGTTGTTAGTGTCTTAGTGGTTTAATGTCGAAAACTTCTAACACAATCATAAACTGTCTGATTTTAAGATGTATAATGTATTCCGTACTTTTGCGACAATTAATAAGATATGGAATACAATTTTTCGCAAATAGAAAAAACGGCACAGGATAAGTGGAAAGATAAAAACGTTTACAAAGTAAACAATGATACCTCCAAACCAAAATATTATGTACTGGATATGTTCCCTTATCCAAGTGGAGCAGGCTTGCATGTTGGTCATCCGCTGGGTTATATTTTCTCCGATATTTATGCGCGCTACAAACGCATGAAAGGTTTCAATGTGTTGCATCCAATGGGTTTTGATGCCTTTGGGTTACCGGCAGAACAATATGCGATTCAAACTGGTCAGCATCCCGAAAAAACTACTAAAGACAATATCGAAACATACATCAAACAATTACAAAAAATCGGTTTTTGCTATGACTGGAGCAGACAGGTTACGACTTGCGAACCTGCTTATTACAAACACACGCAATGGATTTTTCTTAAACTGTACAATTCCATTTATTGCTATAAAAACCAATGTGCATATGATATTTCCGTTTTAATTAAACATTTTGAAGAACACGGAAATCATAATAATACTGCTTACACCACTTCAGATGTACCGGAATTTTCAGCGGAAGACTGGAAAGGTTATACAGCGTTAGAAAAACAAGCCATTTTAATGGAATATCGTCTGGCGTATCAGAAGGAATCCTTTGTAAACTGGTGTCCGGCTTTAGGTACCGTATTGGCTAATGATGAGATTGTAAACGGGGTTTCAGAACGTGGCGGACATCCGGTGGAAAAGAAAAAAATGTCGCAATGGTTTTTACGTATCACAGCGTATGCAGAACGATTATTGCAAGGCTTAGATACACTGGACTGGAGCGAAAGCATGAAAGATATGCAGCGCAACTGGATTGGAAAATCAATAGGAGCGATGGTGTCTTTTCCGTTAAAAAATCACAACGAAAAAGTAGAAGTATTTACCACAAGGGTAGATACGATTTTTGGTGTTTCGTTTTTGGTAATTGCACCTGAACACGATTTAGTCAATCAAATCACAACGCCTGAATTTATAGGTGCTGTAGAAGATTATAAAAAAGTTTGTGCATCCAAATCTGATATCGAAAGACAAGCCGAAAAACAAGTTACAGGACAATTCACCGGTGCATATGTGTTGCATCCTTTTACACAAACCGAAGTGCCGGTTTATATTGCAGATTACGTGCTGGCAGGCTATGGAACGGGAGCGGTGATGGCAGTACCTTCCGGCGATCAGCGCGATTATTTATTTGCGAAGAAATTTGACTTACGTATCATTCCAATTCTGGATGCGCAGCAAAATATAGAGCATGAAGCGGATGCAACGAAAGAAGGAAAATACATCAATTCTGATTTCATTAACGGAATGAATTATAAAGAAGCGACCGCAACTTTAATTCAAAAACTGGAAGAGAAAAAACTCGGCTACGGCAAAGTAAATTTTCGTATGCGTGATGCAGGTTATTCACGACAAAGATACTGGGGCGAGCCGTTTCCAATTTATTACGATAAAGATGGCATTATTCACACCGTTGCAGAAGATAAATTGCCGGTGACTTTACCGCAGGTAGAATCTTACAAACCTACCGGAACGGGAGAAAGCCCTTTGGCTACGGCTACTGAATGGGTGACGCAAAACGGCGAAGGCACCCGCATGGAAACCGATACCATGCCGGGTTATGCAGGCAGTTCCTGGTATTTCCTTGCGTTACATGGATCCGAATAATCCAAATGAATTAGTGAGTAAAGAAGCTCAGGAATACTGGCAGAATGTGGACTTTTATGTGGGCGGTTCAGAGCATGCCGTGGGACATTTATTATACTCCCGATTCTGGCATAAATTCTTAAAAGACATAGGCAAAGTAAGCACCGAAGAACCATTTAAAAAAATGGTGAATCAAGGAATGATACAAGGTGTGAGTAAGTTTGTTTATAGATTTTCATAAACATTTAATTGGTGTTATCATTTATAGAAACCAGATTTGATAAAAATATTTATGTATCTCTAAGCTTTAAAAGAAAAAAATAGATTTTTAATTAAGATTTATTTCTATTTGAAAGTGCACAATAAATATCTGAGTTTGTTGATTATGTTGGAAAATTTGATAATAATATGCTATTATTCTAAGGCAATTTCATGTTGATATTATATTGTTAATAATATTTTAGATTTTGAAAAATTAAAATCTGAAGATGAATAATATAAAGCAATTTTTTATTACTGAAGAAGATGGCAACTATTATTGCGGAAGCGAAGTAGAAAAAATGTCTAAGTCAAAATTCAATGTGGTCAATCCAGACCAAATCATTGAACAGCACGGTGCAGATACTTTCCGTATGTATGAAATGTTCCTCGGGCCCATCGATACGGCCAAACCCTGGGACACCAATGGTATTTCCGGTGTGTCCAGCTTCCTGCGCAAATTCTGGCGCCTGTTTTACGATGATTTTGGTGTGGCAAAAAACATCGACGTAGAGCCAACGCAGGAAGAATTAAAAATCCTGCATAAAACCATCAAGAAAGTAAATGAAGATATTGAACGTTTAGGTTTTAATACCTGTGTATCTACTTTTATGATTGGCGTAAACGAACTGTCTAAACTAAAAACGGTTTCCAAAACGACCTTGTCGGATCTGGTAAAATTAATTTCTCCTTTTGCACCTCACATGGCAGAAGTTTTATGGTCTAATCTGGGAAATGAATCTTCAGTGGTGGATGCCGCATTCCCAACACACGATGCACAATATTTAGTGGAATCTGCGTTTAACTATCCGATACAAATCAACGGAAAACACCGCGCCAACATCGAAATCCCACTGGATATGCCGCAGGACGAGATACAAAAACTGGTGCTGGCCGACGAAAAAGTGTTAAAATTTACAGAAAGTAATCCACCAAAGAAGTTTATTGTGGTACCTGGCAGAATTATAAATGTAGTTGTATAACTATTTATAATTAGCTAATTATAAATTGATTGCATTATTTGGTATAATGTACTGTTGTAGGATTGTTGAATAAATTACAATTTGTAATACACTAATTATCAACAATTTCTGAATATTTCTAATAAGTTAATTTTTACACGTTTACCAACAAATTTTTGGTTAATTTTAATTAATTGCTATTTTTACAGTATTAAAGCCAAAATAAGATGATTAAAAGAATTACACTAACAGGTATGTTAGCATTTGAATTTCTGCTCATTTTTGCAAAAGCTACAAACAAGCGCACTAGCATTGAAATACATCAATGATCACAAAAAAGAATTGAAATTATCCGATCAGGATGCCAAAGATTTAGTTTTTGATCAGGATCTTTTTGATGATTTTAGTAATACTAACCGTGTTTGGTTTCAGCAAACCTATAACGGGCTTGAATTAAACAACGGTTATGTTGCCATTCACATTAAGGATGGTAAAGTAGTGTATACTACAAATAGCGGGGTTTACGATTTGAAAAATCAGGTTTCACAATCAGCTCCTGTTGTAAGAGCTGAGGATGCAATAGCGAACGCGGCAAGATTATTAAACTATAGTAATGCGCTGTCACTAAAACAAATTGGTAAAGATAAAAAAGATATTAAATCATATTCTTTTGAAAAAATTGCAGAATTGAGTAAAAGTGAAATAAATGCAAAGTTACTTTATGTAAAAGATAAACAAGATAAAGTAAAATTAGCATGGTTTGTAAGCTTCGCATCTGCTGATGATAAAAGTATTTGGAATATTACTGTCAACGCTATTGATGGTTCAGTTATTTACAAAAGAGACTTGGTTTTACACTGTGAATTCGGAATAGGTTCATATGTAGCGTCACAATCCGGCCAATCCAGTACACAAATGATTGAAAGAGTTCCCGGCAATATTGTAGGAAATGGAACCAATGAACAAAATTTAGCCGGATCCTACAGAGTATATCCTTACGGTGTGGAATCTCCAGTATTTGGTTCCAGACAGTTGCTGTCTGATCCAAGTGAAGCAACTGCATCACCTTATGGCTGGCATGACACTAACGGTGTAGCCGGTGCTGAGTCTAACTATACAAGAGGTAATAACGTTAATGCTTACACAGATAAAGACGGGAATGATCAGGTAAATCCAAGTGGTGGTGTTGATGGCAATTTAGCAGATGGCGGTGCAGGCTTAAATTTTGATTTTGCTCTGGATTTTACAACCAGATTAGATACTCTTATAAATTCTAAGGCTGTTGTAACACAGCTTTTCTATATGAATAATATCATGCATGATATATTTTATAAGTACGGCTTTACAGATGCAAACAGAAATTTTCAGTTAAAAAATTATGCAAGTGGTAATACTGCAACAGATAATGACCCCGTAAACGCAGAGGCACACGATGGTTCAAAAGATGAAAATGGAGTTGTTCAAAAAAATAATGCAAATTTTTATACATCAGCAGATGGAGAAAACTCATTGTCTTATAAATCCCGCATGCAAATGTTTATGTGGGATGGTACACCACCTTCAACACTAACATTCAATGCACCTGCAGATATTGCCGGTGATATTCAGCATGGCTCTCAAAACGGTTGGGGACCATGTTCATATAATATTACAGGTGCTGTTGCAAATGCAACGAGTGCCACAGCTCCTGCTTCTTACGTATGTGGAGCAGTAAATAATGCGTCTTCTATTTCAGGTAAAATTGCTTTAATTGATAGAGGTACATGTAATTTTTCTGAAAAAGTATACAATGTTCAACAAGCTGGAGCAATAGGTGCTATTATCATTAACAGACAATCAGCTGGTGATTCTTTAATTGGTATGGCTTCAGGGACTAGCGGAAATCTTGTTACAATTCCTGCTATGTTTGTTACATATGCAGTAGGACAACAATTAAGAAATAACATTGCAACAGCAAACGTTACCATGACTCGAGTTTCTACCAATAACTGTATTGAATACGATGGAGCCCTTGATAATGGAATCGTTTCTCACGAGTACGGTCATGGTATTTCTACTCGTTTAACAGGTACTGGAGCCAAACCAAATGGTTTTGGTAATTGTCTAGGCAATGAAGAGGAAGGTGGTGAAGGATGGAGTGATTTCTTTGCTTTAGCATTATCTAAAAAACCAACGGATAATAAAAAAAATACAGCCAGAGGAATTGGATCTTATGTTCTTGGTGAAACGTCAACAGGGCCTGGTATTAGAAGAAATCCTTATTCTTATGATATGACCATAAATCCTGTAACATATGATGATTTAGCAGCAAGCACGGAAGTTCATGATATTGGTGAAATTTGGTGCTCTGCAATTTGGGACATGTATTGGATTCTAACAGAAAAATATGGTTATAGCAATGATTTATACAATGGTACTCTAGGAAATAACCGAGCTATAAAATTAGTTATTGAAGGTTTAAAATTACAAGTATGTAATCCAGGTTTTCTTGATTCAAGAAATGCAATTTTAAAAGCAGACTCTATCTTATACGGCAATGCTGATAAGTGTGAGATTTGGACAGCTTTTGCAAGAAGAGGAATGGGTGCATCAGCTAATCAAGGTTCTAATTTAAGTGCTACAGATCAAACTGCTGCATTCGATATACCTGCTGCTTGTAACACCACACCGACCGCTACGGCAAGTTTCACGGCAAGTGATACGACTGTATGTGCAGGGGGTAGTTTAACGTTTACGAATACATCGACTGCAAGCAGTGGTAGTCCGGACTCAGTACGCTGGACGATAGCAGGAGGTGTACCCGGCACGTCAACATCGACAACGACGGTTGTACCAACATTCAGTACACCAGGAACATATATCATCAGTTTAGTAGCATACAAATCAGGCAATGCAAGTTCAGCAGCCACGAAATCGATACGTGTAAAAGCCTTACCGATAGTACAGGTTAACTCGCCAGCTATTTGTTCAGGTGCTACAGCAAGTTTAACTGCTACTGGCGCGACCACCTATGCATGGAGTCCAAACATCGGCAGTATAGCAGCAGTAACGACACCAGCATTAACGACGACTACGACATATACGGTAACCGGCACGACACAAGGTTGTACGGGTACAGCGGTATCTACGGTAACAGTGAATGCGACCCCGAATGTTTCAGTGAACTCACCGAGCATATGTGCAGGCACCACAGCAGATTTAGTGGCAAGCGGTGCTACGAGCTATGCATGGAGTCCGAATATCGGCAGCGGCGCATCTGTAACGACCCCAAGCTTAACGACGACGACGACTTATACAGTAACAGGAACCACAGGTACTTGCAGCAAAACAGCAGTGGCAACGGTAACGGTCACCGCCTTACCAAACGTATCGGTGAACTCACCGACGATTTGTACAGGAACAGCAGCAAGTTTAACGGCTACAGGAGCAACAAGCTATACCTGGAGCCCGAATATCGGCAGTGGAGCAACTGTAACAACCCCAACTTTAACGACGACGACGACTTATACAGTAACAGGAACTACCGGAAGTTGCAGTAAAACAGCAGTAGCGACGGTAACGGTAACAGCACCCCCACCGGTAGCAGTGAACTCACCAAGTATCTGTTCTGGCTTAACGGCAAGTTTAACGGCTACAGGAGCGACGAGCTATACATGGAGTCCGAATATTGGCAGCGGATCATCCGTAACGACACCAACCTTAACGACGACGACGACGTATACGGTAACCGGCACGACGGGAAATTGTAGTGCTACAGCAGTAGCTACGGTAACGGTGAATGCGACCCCGAATGTAACAGTGAACTCCCCGACAATATGTGCAGGCACCACGGCCGACTTAACGGCAGGCGGAGCGACGAGCTATAGCTGGAGTCCTAATATCGGTAGCGGAGCATCCGTAACGACCCCAAACTTAACGACGACGACGACCTATACAGTAACGGGTACCACAGGAACCTGCAGCAAAACAGCGGTAGCGACGGTAACAGTCACGCCACTTCCGAATGTGACGGTCACATCGCCAAGTGTTTGTTCAGGTTCTTCTGCCACGTTACAAGCGAACGGCGCAACTACTTATACATGGACAGGGGGTCTGGCATCAGGCGCCACGACGACGACACCGGTATTAACCGCCACGACGACCTACACGGTAACAGGAACTACAGGAACATGCAGTAAAACAGCAGTAGCTACGGTTACGGTCAATGCATCTGCACCAACAGTAACGATCAGTTCAGTTCCTAATCCGGCGAGTGTATGTTTTGGAGATGCTATTACGTTAACAGGTAACGGAGCGAATAACTATACGTGGACCTCTAGCCAGACAGGCACGACAGGGGGCGGAACATTAAACTTTACACCGAACGGCAATATTACGGTATCGCTGAGCGGAACGGTAACAGGTTGCAGTACCCCTGGCACAACATCTATAAATATTACCGTTAAATCCAAACCTACGGTAGCAGCAGGTAACGTAGGTATTTGTGCGAACAATACAGCAGATTTAGAGGCAAGCGGAGCAGATACATATAGTTGGAGTCCTAACATCGGCAGTGGCTCAACCGTAACGACCCCAATCTTAACGACAACGACGACGTATACAGTAACAGGCACGACTAACGGCTGTACCAATACAGCAGTGGCTACCGTAACGGTTACAGCGCGTCCGAATGTAAGTGTAGGATCAATATCGGTATGCAGCGGTTTTACAGCTAATTTATCAGCAAGCGGTGCCGATACATATACCTGGAGTCCGAATATAGGCAGTGGCTCAAACGTAACGACGCCAAGCTTAACGACGACGACGACGTATACAGTAACAGGAACGGCGAATAGCTGTACAGGCACAGCTGTTTCTACGGTTACGGTCAATCCAACCCCAGCGACCCCTGGTATCACACAAAGTAGCGATACGTTGTACAGCAGCGCGATTATAGTAGGAGCGAGTTATCAGTGGTATAAAGGTGGCGTGTTACAAGGCACTACGAGTGTACGATAGTACAAATTGACAAGCAGCGGCAGCTACACGTTGAAAGTGGTGAATGGCTCATGTACTTCATCGGAATCAGCTAGCTTCTCAGCGGTTTATACCGGCATTAAGAATGCGACGAACTCGGTGAAAGTATTTGAAGTATACCCGAACCCTACGGAAGGCAGACTGGTGTTGAACCTGAATCTGACGAAGAGTGCAAGCGTACAGATACGTATGTACACCCCGGAAGGCAGAGAATTGTATGTTAAATCATTTGTAAGCACGAGAAATGTATACGAAGAGTTGAGCATCAGTGATTACTCTAAAGGTATATACATCATCAAACTGAACGTAGATGATGAAGTATATTACCACAAAGTAGTAAAACAATAATGTTGTAACGACACATCATAAACAAGAAAATCCCCGGTACATACCGGGGATTTTTTATTTTTCCTAAGTTTTTAGTAATTTCATAGCCTGATGCCAAGTGTAAAAATTATAGAATGTCCGCGCGATGCGATGCAGGGAATTAAAGACTTTATACCCACCGTTAAAAAAGTTGAATACCTGAATGCTTTACTGAAAGTAGGATTTCATACTTTAGATTGCGGTAGTTTTGTGTCTTCGGCGTCCATTCCGCAAATGGCAGATACCAGCCTGATTATACCTCATCTTAAACTGGATGATACGGAAACAAAACTTTCTGTGATTGTGGGTAACAGAAGGGGAGCAGAACAGGCCAGTGAATTTGATGAAATTACCTATGTTGGCTATCCATTTTCCATTTCGGAAACATTTCAGCAAAGAAACACCAATTGCAGTATCGAAGAATCTTTACAACGGGTAGAAGAGATTATGAATATATGTGAATGCTCGGGACAAACCTTTGTATGTTACGTTTCAATGGCATTCGGAAATCCTTATGGTGATTTTTACGACGCTGCTTTAGTTGAACACTGGGTAGACCGATTACTGGAAATTGGTGTAACGAAATTTTCTATCTCTGATACTATCGGTATTGCCACACCACAAATAATTACAGATGTATTCTCAGTTTTATCGGAAGATTTTCCTGAAATTGGGTTTGGTGCACATTTTCATACCACACCCACCACCTGGAAAGAAAAAGTAGAAGCTGCCTGGAATGCAGGATGCACTCGTTTTGACGGCGCTATTAAGGGATATGGTGGTTGTCCGATGGCTACAGATAAATTGACCGGCAATATGCCAACAGAAAATTTACTGGCTTATTTTGATGAAAATAATATTGAACACGGATTGAATAAGGATGCTTTTATTGAAGCAATGAGCATTGCCAATACTATTTTTAAATAGGCACATTGGGATTTTTCTTTATTTCCCGTTCCCAAAAATAGCAGATCCCACCCGAATCATGGTAGAACCTTCTTCCAGTGCAATAGCATAATCACCGCTCATACCCAAGGATAACTCCTTAAATTCCGGAGCATTTTTAAAATAGGTAGCCTTCATTTCATCAAAAAATGACTTTAACCCACTAAATTCATTCTTAATTAAAATCTGACTTTTAGTATTTGTAGCCATTCCCATTATCCCAACGATACGGATATTTTTTAAGGCATCAAAAGCCTTGATATCCAAATGATCAATTAATTCTTCTTCTGAGAACCCTGACTTATTGGTTTCTGCAGCGATGTGTATTTCCAGCAAAATATCAATCACCCGGTTGTTTTTTAAGGCTTGTTTATTGATTTCAATAGCTAGTTTTAAGCTGTCAACTGAGTGTATCAAAGAAATAAACGGAGCAATGTATTTTACTTTATTGGTTTGCATATTACCCACCATATGCCATTGTATATCTTTGGGTAATAATTCATACTTTAAAACCAGTTCCTGTACTTTGTTTTCGCCAAATACACGCTGTCCTGCATTGTACACAACTTTTATATCATCAACGGATTTGGTTTTTGAAATAGCTACTAAAAGCGCTTTTTTGCCTTTAGCAATTTTTGTTATATCTTGTAAGGCAGAAATATTTGCCATTGGTATGCGTTATTTTTTTCATAAATATAGTTCAAAATTTATTTTATACGCACTGTCGTTTGTAATAATTCTTTCTTGTGTAAGAAAACATAAGTTTGATACTGCCAAAAAGCAACTATCAGATAATAAAATGATGGCAGTTTTAACGGATATCTTTCTGATGGAAGCTTATGTAAATGAAAAAATGGTTGGGTTAAATACAGATTCCTTGTCAATTATAAAAAAATCATATTATCCGGCTATTTTGAAGCACCATAAAGCAGACAGTGCTGATTTTTACACCACCTTTAGTTATTTTCAGACACATCCTGAAAAATTTATAGAGTTATTAAATCTTGTAGATTCAAATCTGATCAAAATTAAACCTTTGGATACAGGGTTTGTTAAACCGGTAGTGGCAGAAACACCAAAAAATATAGATAAATTACTTAATTTTAGAGAACAGGAGGAGGCTATGAGGAAGGAATATTTAAAAACTCATCCGAGTTTACAGAAACTTAAGCTAAAAAATTCAGAAAATAAGCAATAAAATTAGTTTATTTACCAAACAAACGTTTGATATGAGCATCAGAAATAACTGGACTTTCCAAGAGATACAAGAGATATACAATAAGCCTTTGCTGGAATTAATGTATGAGGCGGCTACTGTTCATCGTCAGTATAACCAAACCGGCGAAGTGCAGGTTTGTACATTATTATCCGTTAAAACAGGAGGATGTACAGAAGATTGCGCTTATTGTCCGCAGGCTGCCCGCTATAACACCGGTTTAAAGGCGCACAAGCTGCTGGATGTAAAAGAAGTGCTGTCGAAAGCTAATGAAGCCAAAGCAAGCGGTTCTACGCGTTTCTGTATGGGTGCTGCCTGGCGAGAAGTAAGAGATAACCGCGACTTTGACCGAGTGCTGGAAATGGTAAAAGAGGTGAATAAGATAGGATTGGAGGTTTGCTGCACAATGGGCATGCTGACGGAAGATCAGGCACAAAAACTGAAAGAAGCCGGATTATATGCCTACAACCATAATTTAGATACTTCAGAAGAGCATTACGAGAAGATAATTACCACCAGAACTTACGAAGAGAGATTACATACAATCGGAAATGTACGAGCTGCAGGAATCAGCGTTTGCAGCGGCGGAATTATAGGAATGGGCGAAACAGATGAGGCCAGAATAGGTATGATTTATACTTTAGCTACTTTGCCTGAACATCCTGAATCTGTGCCGGTTAATGCATTGGTTGCTGTGGAAGGAACTCCTTTGGAAGATATGAAACGTGTCTCTGTCTTTGAAATGGTACGCATGATTGCAACCGTACGTATAGTGATGCCTAAAACCATGGTACGCCTGAGTGCAGGCCGCCTGGATATGCCGGTGGCAGAACAGGCATTGTGTTTCATGGCGGGGGCAAACTCCATCTTCGCAGGAGATAAGTTACTGACAACGCCGAATCCAAGCTTTACGGATGACATGGCTATGTTTGATTTGCTGGGTTTAAAGCCTCGCGAAGCCTTTAAGAAGGAAGCAATAGAAGAATTAGTTACGTCTTAATGAATGCAGAAGGCAGAATACAACAATTTTTAGAACAGCGAAAAAAAAACTATCTTTTTCGTCAATTAACTGTAAATCAATATCTTACTGATTTTTCTTCTAATGACTATCTTGGTTTATCCAGATCTGCTTTTATTTGGCAGCAGGTGGAACAGGATTACAAAAACTATCATTTTCATAAAACCGGGGCAACGGGTTCTCGTCTGCTGAATGGAAATTCAGCTTTATACGAAGAGGTTGAAGATTTACTGGCTAAAACACACCATGCTGAGGCCGCTTTGTTATATAATTCCGGTTTTGATGCCAATGTAGGTTTGATTTCTTCACTTGTAAGGCCAAATGATGCCATTTTTTACGATGAACTGGTGCATGCATCCATTCATCAGGGAATGATTTTAAGTGGCGCAAAACTAATTAGCTTTAAGCATAATGACTATATCGATCTAGAACAGCACTTACAGGCGAATACAGATTATGAGGCGGGTTTTATTATCACTGAATCCATTTTTTCTATGGAAGGAGATAAGGCTGATTTGATAAAATTAACTGATTTAGCCACTAAGTACAAGGTAAATTTGATGATAGATGAGGCTCATGCTACAGGACTTTTTGGCAGTAATGGTAGTGGCTTGTGTAATGAAGCCCAAATAGAGGATAAGTGCTTCGCGCGTATTTATACCTTTGGAAAGGCGATAGGAAGTCATGGTGCAGTTGTAGTGGGCAGTCGTCAGTTAAAAGACTATCTGGTTAACTTTTCAAGGAATTTTATCTACAGTACCGCTCTTGAAACGCATAATTTACTGAGCGTGAAACATACTTATTTTTATTTGCAAAGCAATATAAATCAATTATTTAGTTTAAATAATTTAAATAAATACTTTCAAAATAAAGCAAACGACTTAAAAAGCAGTTTTGAAGTGCGTGGCGACGGCCCGATTTACGGAATTATTGTACCGGATAACAAAAAATGCAAAGATTTGGCCGTTTATCTGCAAAAGAATAATCTAGATGTGAGAGCGATACTTTCACCTACAGTGCCAAAGGGAACAGAGCGCCTGCGGGTGATTCTGCATAGTTATAATACAACTGCTGAAATAGATCAATTATTTTCATTACTTACTGATTATAAATAGATTGAGTATATATGGTTGGATTTTTTGTTACAGGTATAGGAACGGGCATTGGTAAAACACTTGTCTCTGCTGTATTGGTGGAAGCCCTGAAAGCAGACTACTGGAAGCCTGTTCAGTCGGGAGATTTGGATTTTACGGATTCAGATTTCATAAGAGAGTACTCCATGAACCACCAAATCATTCATCCAGAGGAGTATGTTTTTTCAGAGCCGGTGTCACCGCATTTGGCTGCTAAATTAGACAATAAAAATATTGATATACAGTATTTTAAATTACCTAAATCAAATAATTACTTGATAGTGGAAGGGGCAGGAGGTTTATTGGTTCCTTTGTCAGAAAAATATTTAATTAAAGATTTAATTATTAATATTCAATTGCCTGTTATAGTAGTTTCTATGAATTATTTAGGAAGTATTAATCATACCTTATTAACGATTGAAGCCCTGAAGCAGCACAATATCCCGATTGCCGGCATTATCTTTAACGGGGAGGCTAATATTGAATCGGAAAACTACATCCTGAATTATACCGGTATTAAGCTGTTGGGGAAAATCCCAAAAGCTGACACAATGTCAAAAGGCTTCATCGCCCAGCAGGCGGAACAGATTCGTAAAAATCTGCTTCCTCTGCTTCCACCATTACCCAAATCATCCAAATCAGACGACTTACCCATAGACTATGAATCTTTCTGAGCGCGACCATAACCTGATCTGGCACCCGTTTACGCAGCAGCAAACGGCAGCACCCAATATTGCGATTACGCATGGAAAAGGCGCTTTGCTATACGATGAATACGGAAACGAGTACATCGATGCAGTTTCGAGTTGGTGGACCAATCTCTTCGGACATGCGAACCCGGAAATCGCAGAAGCCGTCAAAAAGCAGCTGGATACCCTTGAGCACGTCATTTTCGCGGGATTTACCCATCAGCCTGCCATTGAGCTGTCGGAAAAATTGCTTGACCTACTGCCTTCTACACAGTCGCGCGTTTTCTTCTCGGATAACGGCTCCACCTGCGTGGAAGTGGCGCTGAAAATGGCGATTCAGTACTGGCACAACCAAAATATAGAGAAAACGACCATCATTGCGTTCAAAAATGCCTATCACGGCGATACTTTTGGTGCGATGTCGGTGGGCGCGCGCGGCGTATTCAACCGCCCGTTTGAGTCCTATATGTTTGAGGTGAAATTTGTGGATTTGCCGACCGACGACAATATTGAGCAGGTGTTGGCAGATTTCACCCGAATTGTACAAAACAACAAGACGGCGGCATTCATTTTTGAGCCCCTGGTGCAGGGTTCTGCCGGGATGCTGATGTATAAAGCTGAATACCTGGATAAACTGCTGGAAATTGCACAGCAACACGAGGTGATTTGTATTGCCGACGAGGTGATGACGGGTTTCGGACGAACCGGGAAAATCTTTGCTACGGATTATTTACAACACAAACCCGACATTTTTTGCCTGTCGAAAGGCATTACCGGAGGATTTCTGCCTTTAGGGGTGACGACCTGTACGCAGCAAATCTACGAGGCGTTCCTGAGTGAGGATAAGCTGAAAACGTTTTTCCACGGACATTCCTACACAGGAAACCCGCTGGCTTGCGCGGCGGCGAATGCCAGCATAGGATTACTTCAAACTTCAGTATTCAAACTTCAGACTTTGATAGAATGGCAAACTGAGTTATCGTCAGATTTGAAATCACATCCAAAGATTGAGAATTTACGACAACTGGGAACTATCGTGGCGTTTGAGGTGAAAACGGATGCGGACTACAACTTACTTCAGGATATGCCATAAGTGTGCCTGCAGGCGACACCACGCCCGGCTCTTTAATGATTTACGCGATTTTCTGTATGGAAATTTCATAAAACGCGGTGTTTTACTGCGCCCGCTGGGAAATACCGTGTATATTTTACCGCCATATGTCATAACTAAAGAGCAATTGCAAAGAGTATATGAGGTAATTGGCGAGGTGTTAGGATTTATGTAGTATTTAAACAATGTTTATGATAAATGAATCGTCTACATATAAATGGGCAAAAATAAAGGATTCGCAGTTTCAATTATAAATTGAAATAACACCAGTTTAGATAACAAAACAAGGAGCATTCTTAAAAGCAAGTTATGAGGAGTTCGCGAAGAATATAATGATTGAAATTAGGTGTAAAAAGGAGAATAGCATTATCAGCTAATAAGGATAATTACATAAACATTGAAAGCTGATACAGTCCACTAGGATACACTTTGCTTTTTAGATAGAATAAATTTCCAACTAGGAAAGTAATTAGATTGAGGAGTTTGTATTAGTGTGATAAAGCCAAAGATATTAATACCAGATTTTTTCAACTTAACATTTTCAGAGTTTTAGATAAATAAAACTCACAACTCCACCACCATACTCTTTTCACTCAAATCTACATACTTCATGCCGTTTTCATCCAATAATTTGCGGTAAATGCGAACATGGTAATTGTCGTTATCGCTTGAAATCAGCAGTTGTTTATACTCGTAATTTGCCTTTACGCTTTCAATATTCAAAAAGCAATTTTCACTTAGCACCAGATAATCTACTTTCAGCGGCGATGGAAAAACCTTACGTGTATTGTCTTTTTTCAGGAAATAAAAACTCCTGTTCTGCACCATCAGTACATCTTTATCCGCCACCACTTCCTTTGTATTCAGACTGTCTTTCAGCAGAATCGTCTGGTAATCGCTGATTCTGTAGATACGATGGGAGTTTTTAATGGAATAATCGATCGCTTTTTGCGGCAAGGTGTCTTTGGAATAAATAAACTGCTGTCCGTTCTTGTTCAGCGCCAGTACAAAATGCTTCGGTACGGAATAAAGTATCAACTCCTGTTTGCTGACTTGCCGGATGTTATAGGCAGAGGAAATGAAAATCGAAACCAAAAACAAACTCAGGCAGGCGATTACGAATTTCGCTTTTCGTTGAATGACAAAAAACGCCAGCAGCAGGATGGCTATCAATAAAATTACTAATTGCACTTTGGAGATGTACAGATTATATAGTTTTCCGAGCGGCAAACTGGAAAAGAAATAGGTGAGTTGAATGAAAATCGAAATCACCAATGAATCGAGCCAGCCGGTAATATTGGCTATATATGGAATAAAACTAAACATCCCTAAACCAACACTCAGCCACAATATCACCGCAGATAGCGGAATGGCGAAAATATTCGCCAGCAGAAAGTAAGTCGGGAAATTCCCGAAATAGTAAATACTCAGCGGCACGGTAAATAATTGCGCGGCAATGCTCGCCGACCACAACTGCCAAATGGAGTCAATGAGTTTATTTTTGGAGTAATACAAGGCATAAATCGGTTTGGTAAAAATAAACAAGCCCAGCATCGCCAGATAGGAAAGCTGAAAACCGATATCAAACAGATTGTTCGGATCTATAAGCAGCTGCAGCAAAGCAGCACCAGCCAGTAGATTCAGATTGGTGACGTGCTCCTTGTTGAGTTTGCCGAAATTCATCAGCGAAAATAAAATGGCGGCACGTACACAGGCAGCCGAAAATCCCGTAACAAAAGTAAATATCCAGATGAAGCCAACGATGAATACGAATTTGGCAATCTTTATCTTTTTGTTCTTGTCTTTTATGAAACTCAGCAGAAAAACCAGCATGCCGTAAATGATGCCAACGTGCAAACCGGACACCGACAGGATATGCAGAATGCCGGTATAGGCAAATGCATTGTATAACTCCACGTCGATATCAGCCCGGTGTCCCAGTAAAATGCCATCCGCCAGCGCAAAATTTTCCTGTTTCGGAATATATTTTTGGAGAATGGACTGGACGTACATTCCGATTGAATGGCTGATACGTTTAAACCAAAGGCTTTTGTGTTTCTGTAACAACGTAATTTCCGCTTTCGTAAGATATTGCTGCTGATAGATGGATTTGTGCTGCAGGTAATTTTTGTAATCAAACTGTCCGGGATTTTTAGGTTCGTCCACTTCTTTGGATTTCAGCTGAAACAAGACTTCATCGCCGATACTTAAATCAGCGAGTGTACTGTCTTTCTGCATATAGACTAATAAGTTGCCGCTGACAGGTGTCATTTTATTCAGGCTGTCAAAAATTTGCTTTACGGCAATCACCGTTTTATAGGTTTTATCTTTTTCTTCTATTGGTTTGGAGATAATTCCTTTTGCAAATTGCCCTTTGAAATTGCTGAAATGAGTAGCCTGGTTATTGATTTTTTTATTGCTAATCATTAATCCTCCAACAAAAAATAGAAAGACATACACAAGGATTGCATTCCCTTTTTTTGAATAGGGATTACGGATGTTTAAATGGCTGAGGATGACAGCGAACAGCAGTGTAAATGTCAATACCAGCAGATAGGAGAGCGGAATATTCAGAAAATTGAAACAACCTATTCCGGCTATGAGCGGCAGAATAATTTTTAATAATGGCAGATGCGATAACTTATATTGCATTCACTAATATAAAAATGTATTTTGTAAAGTAAAAATAAAAAAGCCGTAAATCTGTGACTTACGGCTAACATTTTTATAGTAGATTTATTTCTTTTTCTTCTTCAACTCTTCCTGCTGTTTCATCATTTCCTGCATTTTAGCCTGAAACGTATTTTGTTTCTTTGGTTTCTTTTTGTTCTCCTGAATTTGCAAATGAATCTGAGCTTCGTCTACAAAGAATTTTTGTATAATCCAGTTTTGACCAATCGTTAATACGTTGAATAAGAAATAATAATAGCTCAATGCGGCTGGTTGTTTGTTGAACATAAACATCAGCATCACCGGCATTACATACTGCATGATTTTCATTTGCTGTGCCATCATGTCATCACTGCCGGAACTTGGTTGTGATTGTGTTGTCATTTTGGTAACTGCAATGGAAGAAACTGCCATTAAGATGGTAAATAAACTGATGTGGTTTCCAAACAGGTAGCCGATTACCGGAATATTCTGTGTCCAACTGATGATAGAATCGAAACTGGATAAGTCGGTTGCCCATAAAAACGGTTGCTGCCTTAATTCAATAGAGGCCGGGAAGAAGCGGTACATCGCAATCAAAATCGGCATCTGCAGGAGCATCGGTAAGCAGCCGCCGAAAGGACTCACGCCGGTTTGGCTGTATAATTCCATTTGTTTCTGGCCAAATTCAGCCTGACTTGGATATTTCTTTTTCAACTCATCGATTTCAGGTTTCAGTACACGCATTTTCACCATAGACATGGTGGATTTGAACGTAAACGGAAACGTCACTAATTTAATCACAACAGCTAGTACCAAAATGATAATACCATAGTTGGAAATAAACTTGCTTAAGAAATGGAAAATCGGAATAATAAAAAATTTATTAATCAAACTTAATATACTCCAGCCTAAAGGAACGATCTCCGTTAAGTTTACATCCATTTTTTTCAACTCATCGTATTTGTTAGGTCCCATGTACAAACGCATAGGAAAACTGAATGCGTTGGAATTATTAAATGGAATCTGTAACTGAGCAGTGAATGTTTTTACGGTGTCTTTGCTCTCTTTTGGTGTTACCACACTGATTTTTGCATTGGATTTAAAATTTTCTTTGGCTGCAATTAAGGACGTGTTGAAAAATTTCTGTTTGTAAGAAACCCATTGTAATGGTGCTTCTATGGTTTTTTCCTTGTCACTTGATAAGTCATCTGCTTCTTTTGCATTGTTATAGTAGTGCAAAGAGGTGTTAAATCGTTCATCATCAATACCGCCTTCCTGTGAAGGTAATTCCTGTTTCCAGTTTAAAGTAATGGCCTGATTTGCAGGAATTACACCCGCAAAATTTACAGCATTAATCACAAAATCGGCTACATAGCCCTTTCCGTTCAGTGTATATTTGTGTTCATAGCTTTTACCATTACCTAAATCAATTTTGTATACAACATCTAATTTCTCAGTACCTGAAATCTTTTTAGAAGCGCTTGCAGATGCAAAATATAAGTTTTCCGTTTGGATAGGAGTTTTACTGTCGTTGGCAATAAATGAAAAATTGAAATCATTGCCGTGGTCTTCAAATAAAATAAGTGGTTTTTTGGTGAAGGTTTTATATTCTTTCAGTTCCACTTTCTTGATGACACCACCTTTGTTGGAGAAAGTATAGATACAATCTTCGTTTTCAATAGTGGTTAATTGTTCAGTTCCGTTGGTAAAAGCAGCAAAACTTCCGAAACTTGCCGTAGATGCAGAGTCAGCAACAGGTTTTACTGCAGCAGTATTTTTTGCAGAATCGTTTGAAACGATAGTTTTGTTGCTGTCAGCACCCGGATATTTGGAAACCTGTTCGGCTTTCTTAGGATGTTCTTTTAAATATTTTGCTTCCTGTTGAGAGGTATATATAGAGAAACCAAGGAATATCAATATTATCAGTGCAATACCGATAACGGTGTTTTTGTCAAAATTCATTCTTTCGTTTATTAAATTGAAGCGCAAAGGTAGGAAAATAGCATGAACCTAACAAAGCGCTATGGATAACAATAGATTAATTATTTTTAGTTCCATGGAAATAGTTAATTTACAGATGTTCATTAATTGCATTTTGCCATAAAAAGGCTTTCCTTATCTTTGCAGCATGAGTAATACAACTTTAGTAATTATGGCTGCAGGGATGGGCAGCAGATACGGTGGCGTGAAACAGGCTGCCAGTTTTGGTCCGAGCGGCGAGTGGCTGATGGATTATGCAATTTATGATGCACAACAAGCTGGTTTTAATGATGTTGTTATAATAACCAGAAAGGATTTGTTGAATGATATGCAGGAGCATATGGATAAGATTTGGGGAGATAAACTGCCGATTCGTTTTGCCTTACAGCAGCCACCGGCAGATGCCAACCCTGAACGCACCAAGCCCTGGGGAACTGGTCAGGCTATACTGGCAACGAAAGAATTGGTAAAAAATCCGTTTGTGGTAATTAATGCAGATGACTTTTATGGCAGAGAAGCTTATGTTTCCATGCATCATTTTCTATCTAACTGTGAAAGCAACGAGCCAAGCTTCTCTTTAGTGGGCTACCCGCTGGAAAATACCTTATCGGATATCGGTTCCGTTTCGCGTGGGGTGTGTACCCTGAATGAAAACAACGAACTGGTTTCTATTACGGAAATGACGCAGATAGATTTGCGCGCCGGAAAACTGCAAAACGAAAATGCAGACGGCACCTTTACGGATATTCCTGCAAACAGCTATGCTTCTATGAATTTCTGGGGTTTTACCTGTTTCCTGTATGGGGAATTGCAAAACCAGTGGGAGATTTTTTATGATAAGTACTGCGATGAACCCAAAGCCGAGTTTTTAATACCGACGGTGGTTTCTACTATGATGAAACAAGGCAAAGTAAAAGTACAGTTGTTGCCGGATGGTAAAGACTGGTGCGGAGTTACCTATTCAGAAGAAAAGGATTTGGTGATTGCAGCTTTAAGAAGCAAAATTGCAGATGGAGTTTATCCGGATGATTTATCGAAGTAAATGCTCAACTCACAACAACTCAAAGAAGAATTTATTCATCGTTATGGTGAGTTGGGGGTGGAGGCGTATTTCTCTCCCGGACGGGTCAATTTAATCGGTGAACACATCGATTACAACGGTGGTTTCGTACTACCGGCTGCCATTTCTTTAGGTATTTCTGCTGTTGTTAAAAGGAGAGAAGACGGCATCGTTCGTATATATGCAAAAGATTTTCAGGAAGAAATTTCTTTTTCCGTAAATGATACTTTTTCATTTCAGCAAAATGAAAAAACACATTGGTCTGCTTATGTAAAAGCAACGGTAAAAGTCTTAAAAGATAATGGTGTGCAGCTACAGGGCGCAGATATCTTGATTGGCAGTGATTTGCCTTTGGGTTCAGGCTTATCGTCTTCTGCAGCACTGGAATGTTTAATCGCTTATATTTTCAAAGAAGAATTTTATGCGGTAAACAGAACACAACTGGCGTTGGATGCACAACAAGCCGAACGAAAGTATGTTGGCGTCAATTGCGGCATCATGGATCAGTTTGCCATAGCTAACGGAAAAAAAGACCAGGCAATTTTACTCAATTGTGCCACACTGGAATACGAATACATTCCTGCTGATTTTAAAGATTACCAGTTGCTTATCATCAATTCCAATAAATCCCGTTCTTTGGCGGAATCAAAATACAATGAACGCAGAAGCGAATGTGATGCGGCTTTTGAAATTCTCTCAAAATTTGATATTGCGGAAGATTTGTGTCATGTACATGAGATTTCCTTAGGGTATTTAGAAGACGATACTTTGTATCAGCGTGCAAAACATTCTATTTTGGAAAACAAACGGGTGATTTATGCTGTTGAAGCCTTGAAAAACGGAAGTATCGAAGCATTCGGGCAGTTATTGACTGAATCTCATATTTCATTAGACACGGATTATGAAGTAAGCGGACATGAATTAAATATGATTGTACATTACAGCACGCATTTTGAGGGTTGTATAGGTGCGCGTATGACGGGTGCCGGATTTGGCGGATGTTGTATTGCATTGGTTGAAAAAGATAAAACAGAACGTTTTATAACGTATGTTAGCAAAAAATATAGCGAAAAGACCAGCCTGAAAGCGGATTTTTATGTCGCGGAAATTGCAGACGGAGTTAGAAAGTTATAGAATGATATTTATTCAATAATTCTACAATTTTCTGATTCAATAATTTTAAAAAATGGATAACGTAGATAGTTTAATACTGGAAAACAAGAACCCCGAAGAAAAACGGAATGAATACCAGATTGTATTTTTAGTAGCGTTTATTGGATTTTTGGCTTCGACGGATTCCATGTTGCTGATGCCCTTGAGCAATATTATTATGAAGAAGTATGATGTTTCCGCACAGGTATCCACCTGGGTAATTTCCACCTATTCCATATTTGCCGGTATTTCCGGGTTTTTATCGGCCTCCATTATGGACCGGTTTGACAGAAAACGCCTTCTTATCGGAACTTTTATCGGTTTTGCTCTTGGAACCTTGTTATGCGGTTTTGCCAATAATTTTGGTCTCTTTGTTTTGTATCGTGGGATTACCGGCGTATTTGGCGGTATCGTTGGCGGCGTGGGCGTTGCCATCGTCAGTGATTTAATACCTTACAAAAGAAGGGCAACCGCCATGAGTATCGTATCATTATCCTTTGCGGTTTCTGCTATTATCGGTGTGCCTATAGGTATACACTTTGCTACCGAGTATGATTTAATGATGCCATTCCGGATTTTAGCGGTTGTTTCATTCTTGACTTTAATACCCATTTTAGCCTGGCTGCCCAAAATTGATAAGCATTTAAAAGAAAAAAAAGAGCATAAGAATCCATTCAAAACCATACAAGAAGCTGCCAAAGATTTGAATCAGGTATGGGCTTTGCTCTTAGCTATCTTAATCGTTTTCAGTCATTTTGTAGTGTTACAGTTTATTGTACCGTACATGGAAAATAACGTTGGCTTCAGCAGTAAACTGGTACCCGTTATGTATTTCATAGGAGGGGTTTGTGCCATTGCCACTACGCCATTTATTGGTAAAATATGCGACAGAAGAGGAAATATGCCATCTTTTACGGTATTAATGATGCTTTCATTTATTCCGATCATTCTCAGTACACATATTAATGTGGTAAGTATGCCACTGGCCTTATTTATTTGTGTTACCTTCTTTATTCTGGCTGCAGGCCGTATGATTCCTGCATATACCATTATGAGCGGCGCCACCACTCCGGATAAACGTGGAGGTTTTATGAGTATGCGCTCTGCCTGCATGGAAATCGGAACGGCACTGGCATCCATTGTAAGCGGATTTGTGGTAAAAATTGGAAAAGACGGAATGGTTCATCATTTCAACTATGTCGGGTATATTTCAGTTGTGGTCGGGCTTATGTGTGTTTTTATTGCATCCCGTATCAGAATTGTAAGCACAGAATAAGCTATGTTAATTAAATTTTATGTTGATAGAATTAATACAGAATTTCTTAAGAATGATTAAATTTGTGAAAAATAAAGAGTTTTATGGCAAAAATGACTAAAGTATTCGGCGCAATTTTCTGTGTTTTAGGTACTATCTATTTAATTGTATCCACTTTCTTATATCTTAATACATCCGCACATCTAGATTACAATTCCGGAAAACAAATGTCATTTATTCAATCTGGTATGCCTTATTTCTTTATAGTTTCAATTCTTATCTTAGGATTTGGAATTATACTGGCAAAAGATAAAATTATTGATAACGATCATCATTAAGATAATCGTTTTGTTTTCATGGTTATAAGTTTTGTCCTCGATTAGAAATAGTCGGGGTTTTTTATTAGTAAGCGATTACACCACTTCCGATTAATTCATCATCAGCGTACCACGCACAAAACTGTCCGGGTGTAATGCCTTTTTGCAGATTTTTGAAAATAATATACAATCCGTCCTCTTTCTGAAACAAACAACAGTCTTCCAAAGGTTGCCTGTAACGGATGCGTGCGCTATAACTGCGTTGCTCGCCTGTTTTCAACCTTAAATCTTCGCGTATCCAGTGAATATCTTCGTTTTTTACAAACAATCCAGCCCGGTTTAATCCCTTATGGCTTTCACTTTCGCCCAGATAGATGATATTTTCTTTTGTATTTGTTTCAATAACAAAGAGCGGTTCTTTAAATCCGCCGATTTTCAGGCCTTTGCGTTGCCCAATGGTATAATAATGAGCGCCATTATGCTCACCGATTATTTTTCCATCCTGCATAGAGAAGGAATTTGGTTGGCTTAATTCAGCAAGTTCCGCATCTGTACAATGTTCAAAATTATATGCCTGTTTATCCGGAATATGTTCATTCGGAATCAGCACCACATTTCCTTTCTTTGTTTTGAGCTGTTGCTGCAGAAACTCCGGCAAACGCACTTTCCCGATAAAACACAAACCCTGAGAGTCTTTTTTTTCTGCCGTAATCAAATCTAATTGTTTGGCAATCTTTCGAACTTCGGGTTTCGTTAACTCACCAATAGGGAAGATGGCTTTACTAAGTTGCTCCTGATTCAGCTGACACAGGAAATAGCTTTGGTCTTTGTTTCCGTCTTTTCCGGCTAATAAATGAAAAATCTGCTTGCCGTCAGTATCTACGCTTTCACTTCGTCTGCAATAGTGACCTGTGGCAACATAATCTGCACCAATGGCAAGTGCATGTTTCAAAAATATATCGAATTTTATCTCCCGGTTGCATAAAACATCCGGATTGGGTGTTCTGCCAGCCTCGTATTCCGCAAACATATAATCCACGATCCGGGTTTTGTATTCGTCGCTTAAGTCTAATGTCTGAAAGGGGATACCCAGTTTTTGAGCCACCATCAGTGCGTCGTTGCTGTCGTCTATCCAGGGGCAATCGCCTTGTATGGTAACACTTCCATCGTGCCAGTTCTTCATAAAAAGACCAATTACCTCATATCCTTGCTGCTGCATTAAATATGCTGCCACACTGGAGTCTACACCACCGGACATGCCGACTACTACCCGTTTTTTCACGGTATAAAATTAACCAAAAGGCAGGCAAAAGAATATTATGTTATAATAAAAAATAAACCCGCGGTAGAAACCGCAGGTCCAAACATAACATTCATTAAATAACCAAAAAAGATAAATCTTTATTATCTGTTTACAATAATTTTTCTAAAGGTGTTTCCTTCGGGTAATCCGAATTTAAGGATATAAGTTCCGCTTGCCAGACTTGATAAGTCAACAGAAGCTTGTTTGTCTTTAATGTTGTCATATTCATCTGCAAAAACAGTTTGACCGGCAAGATCGAATAATTCCAGTTTTACAGTTTTGTATTCTTTCAGCGTGAAATTGATATTTACGTTGCTGCTTGCAGGGTTTGGATAGACTTCCAGATTGTCAAAACTGCTTTCTGCTTCAATGATTCCCGTAGGAGTTGAAATAGAGAAAGTTGCATTTTGTAGACAGCTGTTTTTGTCTTTTACAATTAAAGAATAATTTCCTGCATTAAGGTTAGGAATCACTGTACCAATAATCTCTGTTGAATTGTTTAATGTACAAGTGTATGGTGAGATACCGCCTGTTACATTTAAAGTTGCTGTATAAATATTTGGAGAACTTTTTAAAGCTGTATTTACTGTAACATTAATTTTCTCAGGCTGTAAAATTGTTTTAGAAGTTGATTTTGTGCAATTATATCCATCTTTCACTGTGATTGTATAGTCACCGGCAGAAATATTAGGCAGAGACTGACCCGTCTGATTATTATTCCAGGTGTAAGTATATGTACCGTTTCCACCGGTCGGTATAGCTTTTATAATACCGTTATTACCACCAAAACAAGATATATTTTGAACAACATCTACATTTAAATTAAGTGCTGGTGCCACTGTAATATATGTTGTCTTAACTGTAGAGTCTTTTGTATTTGCATTTATTGCGACCATTTTTATACTATATGTACCTGCTGTGTTAAAAGTGTGAGACGGGTTTTGAATAGTGTAATCTGTAGTTCCGTCATTACTGATGTCCCATCTCCACGTTGTTGGTGCACCTGTAGATTGATCTGTAAATTTTACCGTTAATGGAACGCAACCTGTAACTCTGTCTGTGATAAACTGAGTGGTTATAGGCGTAACTTGTGTATTAGCGGTGCAACTTGTTGTTAGTTTTTTGTGTTTTAAATAGCCACAATATGAAGCAACACTGCTTCTGTTTACTACATCATTTATGCTTTCAAGGTCAGAAGCAGGATTCAATGTTCTTTTTGATACACCATTGCTAATGGATGGATACATAATTTCTGAATTATTGGAATTATGACCTTGTCCGAATGCATGTCCAAGCTCATGTAAAGCAACACTTTCAAAATCATATTGATTAGATGGTGTAGTTCCTGAACCAAAATAAAAGGCTGCACTTGGGTTTAAAATCATATCAATTCCATCCGGTATAATAGGGGAGTTAGCACATAATGTATAGGAAGAGTAAGTTACACCTAAGGCACCGGCCGGCAGCGGACAGGAAGCAGATGAGAAGGAGATAAGATTGGTGTTGTCCATTTGATTGCTACAGGTAGAGGCACTTGTAGTTGAATTTACAGTGATATTCACCCCCGTTTTGCATTTCCATTGGTCTAAAGCATTTGTAAAACTTGCTTTGGCAGCTGTGTTATTATTAAAGTCAGTATTCAAAGTAAATGTATAACCACCCAAACCATTCTGGTCAATTAAGGCAATCTTATTTTTTTTGTATTCAAACTGATTGTAGGAAATATTTAAAGGGGATCCAGAAGAAATGGATAATCCTGTAGAAGTAATTACATTAAATGCACCGGTTCCTGCGCCACCTTGTCTGTTAGCAGAAGCACCTGGTACAATTACTTTAATTTCCGTATTACTCCAGGATAGAATATAAGTGCTATCAGGCAGACTTGTGTAAACAGATGAAGAAGTGCTGTTGGCATCTCTGAATTGTACGGTAGCTGTACCTGTTCTTGTGCCAAATCCCCATCCGCTTATAGTTAATACACTTTGTGTGCCTGCACTAATAGTTGCCGGTGTAAATAATGATATAGATGGATCACCGGTCACATCATTATTTATAGCCGGAGCAATTTCGCGGTAACTAATTCCGGTTGTTTTTTGAATTATTCCACATACGCTGGATCTGTTCTGGTAAACATCAAACGGATCATTGTATTTGCCTGTATATGGATTAAACTCAATAAAACCTTGTGCTAAAGCAAATATTTCGTATTTTTTATACTTGCTTGTATAGTTTATAGCAGCAGTGTTGTCGCTTAAGAAGAAAATTCCTTTAGAGCCTTTTGTGAGGCTTGCATTTGGTTCTACTACTAATAGTCTTCCATCGATTTCACCACCGGGAGTGATAATTTCGATTGTTGTAGCAGAACTTCCTTTTAAAATGCCGTTTACCTGAACGGTATTAACCGTGTAAATAGCTGTTTTGTCAAAATTCCAACAGGAATGTTGTTCTGTTACTTCACCTTCAATAATTGTTTTTGAATTTTGTGTTTTGTTGTCAATGGTTAACTTTGACAGTAAACAGTTTGCGTTGCTACAATAGCTATACGCTATTGCGAACAATAAGAAATAGGGTTTCATGTTATGTTATTTATGTTTCTAAAAAAAAATAGGGTACTACAAACTTAAATAGTATTTTTCGATTTGTCAATAGTGAATTTACATATTATTAATAAAATTAATTATAAAGTCTCTTAAAACTACTAATTTTGAACCATGCTTGGACTTAAATTAGCAACAGACCCGCGCTGGGTAAACTTAGCTTCTCTGTCAATAGAAGAAATACTGACAGATCATGCTTTTTGTGAACAGAAAGCAACGACTAACTGCATCAGCCTCATACAGTTATATCCAGAAAGAGCATTTTTAGTGGATAAGCTTATACCGATTGTAAATGAAGAATGGTCGCACTTTAAAATGGTGCTCGATGAGTTGAAAAAAAGGAAGCTGGTACTGGGGAAACAACGTCAGGATAAATATGTAGTTGCCCTTCAAAAATTTTTAAGAAAAGGTGGTCGTGAAGAGGATAGATTTCTCGACAGACTGCTTTTGGCTGCCCTGATAGAGGCAAGAAGCTGTGAACGGTTCCGTTTATTATCGCTGGATATCAGTGATGATGACTTAAAGCATTTTTATCACAAACTAATGATTTCTGAAGCTACTCATTATCGTTTATTTATAGATATTGCAGAGAAGTATTTTGAAAAAGACGCAGTAAAAGTAAGATGGCAGGAATGGCTGGATTATGAAACCAAGGTACTGGGAGAATTGGAGTTACGCGGAGACAGAATTCATTAGATACAACAAAAAAAAGCAATGGGGAATATGAATACAGAATTACAAACTATTATAGATTATTTATTACAATTACAGCAATCAATCTGTACTTCCTTAGAGGAATTAGATGGGGAAGCTGTTTTTGTGGATGATAAATGGGAAAGAACGGAAGGCGGTGGCGGCTTGAGTAAAGTAATACAGAACGGAGCCGTTTTTGAAAAAGGCGGTGTCAATTTCTCCCATGTATATGGCAAGCTTCCTGATGTATTAAAATCGGAAACCCGAAACGCCGATTATTTTCATGCCACCGGTGTTTCTATTGTGATTCATCCACAAAATCCGTTTGTCCCCATCATTCACATGAACGTGCGTTATTTTTGCATGTCAGAAACAGCTGAAAGTGAAATTACTGAGGAATGGTTCGGTGGAGGCATAGATGTTTCACCCGCTTATCCCAACGAAACGGACACCCTGCATTTGCATACCTTGCTGAAAAATGCGTCCGACCAGTTTGATAAAACCTACTATCCAAAGTTTAAAATATGGTGCGATGACTATTTTACCATCAAACACCGAAATGAGATGCGCGGCGTTGGTGGTATCTTTTTTGATCACCTCCGTCCGAAGAACGAAACTGAAAAAGCGGAATTGTTTGCTTTTTTACAATCAGTAGGCAATAGTTTTATACCAATTTATGAGCAAATTGTAAATAACAACAGGAATAAATCGTACACCGAAAAAAATAAAGAATGGCAATTTATCAGAAGAGGCAGATACGCTGAATTTAATCTGGTGTACGACAGAGGTACACATTTCGGATTGAGAACGAATGGACGAATTGAATCTATTTTGATGAGCTTGCCACCTCATGCGGAATGGAAATATAATTTTATTCCGGAAGCAGGCAGTGAGGAAGAAAAAACGCTAACATTTTTTCAGCCAAGAGCTTGGTTTTAAGATTCTTGAATTAAAACATTGATAATTATCAAATTAACCTTGCATGTGGAAAAAATCATGTGTTCTAAATTATGATTTATATCACATATTGTTAATATTTGGTTGTATATTTACTCCCTATGAAGGCTTCTTTTGAACACGTAGAATGTAAACATTGTTCCAATCGTTTTAAATCTGTTTTTTGTAAAACAGAAAACGATATAATGAATGAGATTGAAGCACTCAAGATATGCTCTTCCATCAAAAAAGGAGATACGATTTTCAGAGAAGGTTCTTATGCTTCAGGTGTCTATTGCATTAATGCAGGCAAGGTAAAATTATCTATGTTTGGCGATGAAGGTAAAGAACAAATTGTGCGTCTGGCCAAACCCGGAGATATAATCGGCTACAAAGCATTACTTTCAGGAGATAAATATAGTTCCACAGCTTCTGCTTTAGAAGATTGTAATGTTTGTTTTATTCCAAGAGAAATTTTTCTGGTGATTTTACAAAAGGATGCTGCTTTGTCCTTTGAAATGATGAAAGTACTTTCCAATGAACTAAGACAAGCAGAAGAAAAAATCACTCATTTAGCGCAAAAGCCGGTTCGCGAGCGGGTAGCTGAAACCATTTTATTCTTAAAAGAAACATATGGTCTGGATGCTGACAATGTTGTAAATGTTTCTCTTACCAGAGAAGAGATTGCCAATTTAGTGGGAACTGCCACAGAAACCGCGATTCGTTTATTGTCAGAATTTAATAAAGACAACATCATTGAATTAATTGGCAAAAAGATTAAAATCATCAATCAGCAAAAGTTGACAAAGACAGCCAATTTATACGATTAAGCTTCGCCTATTACAAAACATGATAAAAATCATGTTTTAGCTTGATACACATCAGCATCCGTTAGTCAGTTTAGCTATACTTTAGCATCAAAATTCAATGATGCACAATTTGCATATTATCAATTATAATGATTTTACGAGTGAGGAGTTATGCCATTATCTGGAAGATCGTCATTACACTCAAATATTGACGGATATGGAATCAATTCAGAAATATCTTGTAAACTTATCAATTAAAGATGATTCTGAATTAATAGAATTGATAAATGTTGTTTTCCGAAAATTACAAGCCGAAGTAAAACAGTTGTTTGTAAAAGATAATATTTTGCTCTTTCCTCACATGTTGAATAATGCTCATGTGAAAATCAATCTTGGACCTGTCAATCAGTTACACAAGCAGATTAGTGGTGTATTACAACAATTGCGAAAATTAATGAATAATTATGTGCAGCAGCCATCCTGGTCAAACCAGCTGAAAATTGCCTGCAATGAATTATTTGCACTGGAACAGTCTATACAGCATGTATTGTACATTAAAGAGAATTTTTTATGGACGAAAATAAATATTGCGGTATCCGATGAGCACTGAAACGTTAGAAAAAAAAGTTTGTTACCATTGTGGTGAAAATTGCACATCGGGCAAAATACATTTGCAGGAAAAAATATTTTGCTGCGACGGCTGTAAATTAGTATACGAGATACTCAGTGAAAATAATTTATGTACGTATTATGATTTAAACACCAATCCCGGTGTTGTTCAGAAAATAAAAATAAGAGAAGATAAGTTTGCTTTTCTCGATGACGAAAATATTATCCGTCAGTTAATACAGTTTACAGACGGCAATCAAACGCACATTACGTTTTATCTGCCGCAGATGCACTGCAGTTCCTGCTTATGGCTGCTCGAAAATATTCACAGAGTCAATCAGGGAGTGGTAACTTCTAAAGTAAACTTTACAAAAAAGGAAGTGTTTCTTGTTTTCGATAATGCAAAAACGACCTTTCGGAAAGTCGTGGAAACATTAACAGCTATTGGTTACGAACCGCATATCAGTTTACATGAATTAAACACCAATCATGTAAAGAAAACAGATAAAACCAGATTGTATAAAGTAGGTGTGGCCGGATTCTGTTTCGCCAATATTATGATGATGAGTTTTCCGGAGTATCTGGTGGCAGACGGAGAAGTGGAAGCAAATATCAGACAGGTATTGCAATATTTTATTGTTGCATTTTCCTTACCGGTTATCTTTTTCTGTGCAACAGAATTTTTTATAATTGCCTGGAAAGGATTGAAACATAAATTCTTAAACATAGATGCACCCATAGCTTTGGCAATTGCAATTACGTTTGGCAGAAGTTTGTATGAGATTTTTTCACATACCGGTGCCGGATATCTCGACAGCATGAGTGGTATTGTATTCTTTATGCTGGTTGGAAGAATTTTGCAGGATAAAACATATCAGTCTATTTCGTTCGACAGAGATTACAAATCATTTTTCCCGATTGCAGTAAATGTACTGAAAGACAATAAAGCAGTTCCCACCCAAATAGATCAGATTAAATCCGGTGATATCATTCAGGTTTACAATAACGAACTGATTCCTGTAGATTGTATTTTATCTAAAGGTAAAGCGGAGATTGATTACAGTTTTGTAAGCGGAGAGAGTCTGCCTGTAATAAAAGAACCGGGAGAAATCATCTATGCAGGTGGAAAACAAATGGCAGGTGCACTGGAGTTACTGGTGGTAAAAGAAGTTTCACAAAGTTATCTGACAAATTTATGGAATAAAGATGTCTTTAAAACCAAAGAAGAAAATTCTAATTCTTTCATCCATGGTTTAGGAAAATATTTCACTTTTCTGGTGCTGGGAATCGCTGCAGTTGCTGCTGCCTACTGGTATGCACATGGTGAACCTAAACTGATGTGGAATACCATCACCACTGTATTAATTGTGGCTTGTCCGTGTGCATTATTATTATCCTCAACGTTTACCAATGGTAATATCTTAAGAATATTAAGCAAGAATAAAATGTACCTGCGCCATCCTGATGTTATCGAAAATATATCGAATATAAACCAGCTGGTGTTTGATAAAACCGGAACACTTACACAACAAAGCAATGTAAAAGTAACGTATACCGGAAAAACGCTGGATGAAGCAGAACAGATAAACATTGCGTCTTTGCTGGCACAATCTTCGCATCCACTGAGTAAAGCTGTGGTAGATTTCTTAAATAAAAATACGATAGTATCTATTGAAAATTTCAAAGAAACTGCCGGTAAAGGAATTGAAGGCTGGATAGAAGATAAATATTTTAAAATTGGTTCTTACGAATTTGTGTATGGAACAAGCAATAAAAAACCAAATAATAGTGTCGTATTTGTAAAAGTAGATAATGAAGTGTTAGGTGATTTTAAAATTGTCAACAACTACAGATTCGGTTTTAATCAATTGATGGAAGTCTTAAAATGCAAATTCACCATTTCGGTGATTTCGGGAGATAACAATGCCGAACAACAAAAATTACATAGCATACTGGGTAAAGAAGCAGAAATATTATTCCATCAAAAACCGGATGATAAACTGAATTACATTCATCATTTGCAGGAAGCTAAACACAAAAATGTAATGATGATAGGAGACGGGCTGAATGATGCGGGAGCGTTGAAACAAAGTAATGTGGGAATTGCGATTACTGAAAATTCCAATAATTTCAGTCCGGCCTGTGATGGAATATTAGACGCAGCACAGTTTTCAAATCTGGATAGATTTATTCAGTTTGCCAAATCCGGTAAACGGATTATTATGACAAGCTTTGTGTTGTCTGTTTTATATAATGTTATCGGACTGTATTTTGCTGTACAAGGTACTTTATCACCTTTAATTGCAGCTATACTGATGCCATGCAGTTCTATCAGTATCATTCTGATAACTTATGGCATGAGTGAATTGTCTGCATGGAAAATTGGATTAAATAAAACATGATAAAAGTCATGTTTTAGGTTGACTGCTATCATCTAAAAAAAATACAAATTAAAATACCTTTGAAATCGAATAATAAAGTATGAGCGTAATCATTATAATGTTAATAGGAAGTTTAATCATCGCAGGAGGCTTTTTAGTAGCTTTTTTGTGGAGCGTGAAAGACGGACAGTATGAAGATGAATATTCTCCTGCACATCGTATGTTATTCGACGACACTATAAATAATAAACCAATCAAGTAATTAATATGGAATTAGAAAGATTTTCTTATGACAACCGCTTACCGAAATATTTTGCGTACGCTACCATTTTATGGGGCGTTGTCGGTATGCTTGCAGGTGTTCTAATCGCGTTTCAGTTGGCATTTCCCGTTCTAAACTTAGACATGGCAGCTACAACATTTGGTCGTGTTCGACCAGTTCACACAAATGCAGTAATTTTTGCATTTGTCGGAAATGGGATTTTTACAGCAATTTATTATTCATTACCAAGATTACTGAAAACAAAAATGTTCAGTAAGGTATTGGGTAACATTCACTTCTGGGGCTGGCAATTAATTATTGTGGCAGCAGCCGTTACGCTTTTGGCAGGTTACACTACCGGAAAAGAATATGCAGAATTAGAATGGCCGATTGATATCGCTATCACGCTGGTTTGGGTAGTATTTGGTATCAATATGTTCGGTACTATTTTAACCAGAAGAGAACGTCACTTATATGTGGCCATCTGGTTCTTTATTGCTTCCTGGGTAACCGTTGCGATGTTGCACATCGTTAACTCCATTGAACTGCCTATTTCTTTGATGAAAAGTTATCCGGTATATGCAGGGGTGCAGGATGCTTTAGTGCAATGGTGGTACGGACATAATGCGGTAGCGTTTTTCTTGACGACACCTTATTTAGGGTTGATGTATTACTTTGTACCCAAAGCAGCGAACAGACCGGTATATTCTTACCGTTTAAGTATCGTTCACTTCTGGGCATTGATATTCTTATATATCTGGGCAGGACCTCACCACTTATTATATACAGCATTACCTGAATGGGCACAATCATTAGGTACCGCATTTTCCATCATGCTTATTTTACCAAGCTGGGGTGGTATGTTAAATGGATTATTCACCCTTCGTGGTGCTTGGGATAAAGTTCGTGAAGATCCTATTCTGAAATTCTTTGTAGTAGGCGTTACCTGCTATGGTATGTCCACATTTGAAGGACCTATGTTGTCTCTTAAAAATGTGAACGCCATCTCTCACTATAGTGACTGGACCATTGCACACGTACATATCGGTGCATTAGGCTGGAACGGTTTTATGACATTCGGTATGATGTACTGGCTGATACCAAGATTGTTCAAAACAGAGTTGTTCTCTAAGAAATTAGCGAGTACACACTTCTGGATTGGAACATTAGGTATTATCCTTTATGCAATTCCTATGTATTGGGCTGCTTTCCGTTCTTATTTCATGTTTAAAGCATTTACACCGGAAGGACAGTTACAATATCAGTTTATCGATATCGTACAAACAACTATTCCTTTTTATGTAATGAGAGCTGTAGGAGGGACTGTTTATTTAGGTGGTGTATTATTAATGGTTTACAACTTAGTAAAAACTGCTAAACAAGGAACGTTTGTAGAAAGCGAAGAAGCAGAAGCTGCTCCATTGGCTAAAACATATGTTACTACCGGAAAAAGATTCTGGCACAGTGTGATTGAAAGAAAACCAATCCTTTTATTGGTAATGAGTTTAGTGGTAGTTGCTATAGGCGGTATCTTCGAATTAATTCCTACCTTCTTAATCAAATCTAATATCCCAACGATAGCAAGTGTAAAACCTTACACACCGCTTGAGTTACACGGAAGAGATATTTATATCAGAGAAGGTTGTTATACCTGTCACTCACAGATGATTCGTCCATTCAGATATGAAGTGATGCGTTATGGTGAATACTCTAAAGCAGGTGAATTTGTATATGATCATCCATTCCAATGGGGAAGTAAACGTACCGGTCCGGATTTGGCGCGTATCGGCGGAAAATATCCGGATAGCTGGCACTTTAACCACATGCTGGAACCAACCTCCATGTCTCCCGGCTCTGTAATGCCTAAATATCCTTGGTTATTCCGAAGAGATTTGGATGTATCATCCACCAACTCTAAGATAAGTGCGATGAGAAGTCTGGGTGTACCATATGAAGCAGGCTATGAAGCGAAAGCAAATGCTGATTTATCAGCACAGGCAGAAAAAATTACGGCAAGTTTAAAAACGGATAAAATAGAAATCAGCAGTAAAAAAGAAATTATTGCACTGGTCGCTTATTTGCAACGTGTCGGAAAAGATATTAAATCAGAACCAAAAGTTGCTGTCAAATAAGATAGCCGCAATTATTAAACATTAAACTAACAGACATGAAGTTCATAAATTATTTAGAAGGTATCTCGGGCATAAGCATTTATCCCCTGACTTCATTATTGTTGTTTGTAGCTTTCTTTACAGTAGCCACTATTTTGGTCATGCGAACAGACAACGGGTTTATCGACCATATGAAAAATATGCCTTTAGAAAAAGATTCTATTGATTAAAAAAATAAAACGTTATGAGACAAAAATATAAAATCAAATTACTTCTTTTTTCGTTGATAAACATACTGTTCATCACCAATAGCTTTTCTCAGACTGCGGCACCGGCAGCGGCCAACAGTTCACTTTCAGTTCCTGTAAACACCATACTGTGTTGTATTGCACTGGTATTACTGTTTATTATTGTTGTGCTGGCAGGAACGGTTAACGGAGCTATAGAGTTATATAAAAAAAATAAAGAAAAAAGTAGTTCTGCCGCAAAACAGGTAAGTGTACTTTTAGGATTGATTTTCATTTCTCAATATGCATTTTCTCAGGATGCTGCTGCGGCAGCAACAGCAGAAGCAAGTTCTGCAGTAACAACCGCCAATGTTTATTTCTATGGTTTTATCACGGTAATCATTGTGGAAGTTGCTATTATCCTGTTTTTTATTAAATCACTGAGATTCTTAACGGGAATCGATCAGTTGAAAAAAGAAAAAGCAGCAAGAGGTGAAGAAAAAACATTATGGGAAACCATTAATCAATTCAAACCTTTAGAAGAAGAAGGTAATATGGATACCGGTCATAACTATGACGGCATCCGAGAATTAGATAATATTACACCGCCTTGGTTTATAGCAGGTTTTGCGGCTACTATTATTTTCGCAGCCATTTACTTATACAGATATCATATTGCAGAATCTGCACCATTGCAATTGGAAGAATATGCTATTGAAATGAAAGCAGCACAAACATTACAGGATTCTTTATTGAAACTGGAAGGAAATAAAGTGGATGAAAATTCAGTAGCTATGTTAGATGCAGCCGGAATTGAATCCGGTAAAAAAATATTTACAGCTAATTGCGTTGCTTGTCATGGTGACAAAGGACAAGGCGGGGTAGGCCCCAACTTAACAGATCAGTACTGGATTCACGGAGGTTCTCTGAAAGATGTATTTAAGAGTATTAAATACGGATGGGTAGAAAAAGGAATGAAATCCTGGAAAGACGACTTTTCTCCTACACAGATTGCCCAGTTATCCAGTTATGTTGAATCATTAAAAGGCTCTAATCCTCCGGGAGCAAAAGAAAAACAAGGAGAATTATATGTAGAAGGAGCTGCTGCAGATGCAACTGCTCCGGTAGATTCTGCAAAGACTAAATAAAAACAACATGGATTTAGATGAGTTAGAACACGCAGCATCATACAGAGACAGAGTAAGTACGGTTACTGAAAAAGGAGCAAGAAACTGGGTATACGCACTAAAACCACACGGCAAGTTTTACAACTACCGTAACATATTAACAGCATTTTATTTGTTGGTATTTTTTGGCATTCCGTTTATCAAGGTAAACGGAATGCCTTTCGTTATGTTCAATGTACTGGAAGGTAAATTTATTCTGTTCAGTAAAATTTTCTGGCCGCAGGATTTTTATATATTCGCCATTGCGATGATTGCTTTTATCATCTTCATCGTTTTATTTACGGTCATCTATGGCAGACTTTTTTGTGGCTGGGTATGTCCTCAGACTATTTTTATGGAAATGGTATTTCGCCCTATAGAATGGCTGATTGAAGGAAGTCCCGGCGAACAGAAGCTATTGAACAACGGCCCCTGGAATGCAAAAAAAATAGGAAAGAAAACGCTTAAGCATTTTATCTTTTTTGCTATTTCGTTTTTAATTGCCAATACTTTCTTATCCTACATTTTAGGAGTGGATAAGATGATAAAAATTATTGAAGAACCTTTATCACAGCACCTTGCCTTGTTTTTCGGATTAATCTTCTTCACCTTTGCATTTTATGGTGTGTTTGCATTTGTAAGAGAAATTGTATGTACTACCATTTGTCCTTACGGACGTTTACAAGGCGTAATGTTTGATAAAGACACGATGCAGATTACTTACGATTACAAACGTGGTGAACAAAGAGGTAAATTCAAAAAAAATGAACAAAGAGTATTAGGCGACTGCATCGACTGTCACCAATGTGTAAATGTGTGTCCAACCGGAATTGATATTCGCAATGGTTCACAGTTAGATTGTGTTGGTTGTACTGCTTGCATAGACGCCTGTGATTTCATGATGGAAAAGGTAGGGCTGGAGAAAGGATTAATCCGTTATGCTTCTGAAAATGGTATTGCAGAAGGTAAGAAATTAACCTTCACGCCAAAAATAAAAGCCTACTCTGTTTTACTGCTCATTTTAATGGTAATTCTATCTGTATTAATGGCTACCAGAAATGATGTAGATTCTCATATTACACGTACGGGCGGTCAGCTTTATCAGGAATTACCAGATAATAAACTGAGCAATTTGTACAATGCAAAAATCATCAACAAGACCAATAAAGAATTTCCGGTAGAACTGAAGCTGGAGAATGTAAAAGGTGAAATTAAACTCGTTGGCAAACAATATATCAGCCTCAAAGGAGAAAAAATACATACAGAAACCTTCTTTATCATCTTAGATAAAAAAGAAATTCACGACAGAACTACTAAAATAAAAGTAGGTGTGTACAGAGACGGCAAGAAAATTCAAACCGTTAAAACAAACTTTTTAGGACCATTTATTTAGTATTTTTGTTTAAAAGAATAACAATATGAGTTGGGGATATAAAATATTAATCGTGTACATCGTTTTTATTACCATGATGTTGGGTATGGTTTATGTCGCATCCAGGCAAACGAATGAAATGCAGGATAAAAACTATTACGCAAAAGAACTCGTGTATCAATCAGTAATAGACGGAAAAAACAACCTCAATGCCTTATCGGAAAAATTAAGTATTTCCAATACTTCTGAAATGGTAACAATTAAACTGCCCGGCGCGGCCATCGCAAACATTACGGAGGGTTCTGTTTACTTTTTACGTCCGTCTGACGAAAAAAGCGATGTACGTACCAAATTAATTGTAGATGCAAACGGCATACAAACTATTCCGGCAGCCAAATTTAAGAAAGGATTATACACCGTACAAATTAGCTGGAAAAGTAATGGTAAAATTTACTACAACGAACAAAAATATACCATCGAATAAAACATGATCTGGCAATTCGTCATAGCAGGCTTTAGCATCGGGATTTTAGGAAGTTTCCACTGCGTAGGTATGTGCGGACCCATTGCGCTGGCATTACCCGTGGCAGATGCCGGCAAGTGGAAACGTTTGTTTTTCATCTCGCTCTATAACTTTGGCAGAGTAATGGCATATGCAACGCTGGGCGCTATATTTGGTGTACTCGGCAAACAGTTTTTTATCGGCGGCTATCAGCGCTTCTTATCCATTGCCTTAGGTGTGCTGATTTTATTCTTCTTATTCTTTTCAAAATACCTCAATGGAAACAAAAGTTTTCTGAATAACTACACCATAAATCTAAAACAGTTTTTAGGAAAACTACTGCGCAGCGATAAACAATTCTATACATATATCCTTATCGGATTTCTGAATGGATTTTTGCCCTGTGGACTGGTATATGTTGCTATAGCAGGAGCGGTGGCAACCGGCAGTATATTAAACAGTGCTGTGTTTATGGCAGCCTTCGGATTGGGTACATTCCCGATTATGTTTATGGTGACGGTTCTGGGAAAATACATATCGCTGCAATGGCGTAATCAGATGCGCAAAGCCGTGCCTGTGTTTATTGGCGTAATGGCGGTGTTGCTAATTCTTCGCGGATTAAACTTAGGCATTCCGTATATCAGTCCTGAAATGAAAGCCACGCCTACCGGCACGCATAGCTGCTGCCACAAAGATTAAAGAAAGCGTTTTAAAATACCAGTTTCTTTATCTTATAAAACAATCCGAATAAAATTATTACAACAGCTATAATTGCCAGTATCCATTTAATGGAAGTAACTGTACTTGTTAGCCACACCAATTCATTTAGCTCTTCTGGATAAGCTTTCAGAATATTGTAAATACCGATATTTTCCAAATAATCTGCAATCAGAATAAGGAAAGGAAATTTCGCCAGTTTCACACTCTTAAACAACAGATATAAAGCAAAACTAAATAATAAGGTATACACCAGCGGATAAATCACATCCACCGTGTATTCCGTAAACATATAGTTTTGTTTGTCCACCGGGCTATATTGTTCTATCATCGAATAAGCCTGTTGTGGTGTGTAGGCAAACTGCAAATCCAGCGGCTGTAATGTTTCATCTTCCGGCATAAACTGCGGAAAGATGGCGAAGTTAAATGCAAGAAATACTACCAGCAAAATCAAGGTAGTTTTTAATCCAGCAAAGCGGACGATAAATGAATCTAAAGCAGGTGTCATGCTTAAAAATAGCCAATAATAAAGAGTATAGCAAGTTTATTATGTTGAGGATATTTATTTATTCGGTTTGCGAAATTTCATTTTTCTCAAATTCCAGTTTGTACAATAACCAACCAAAGCCAATGATAAAATGAAGAATGACGATACCGAAGATGATAAATTCCCTGCTCATAGATACTGATTAGAGTATAAAGTTAAACAGGCCGGAGATGGAATGATGTAACTTATGTTACCATTCACAAATGAATTATTTTTTCCTGTTTTTCTGTTTCAGCAGATTTTCCTGCACACGGTGTTTTACCATTTTACGGATTAGCGCCAACGGCAGTTTTTTATGGAGCGGAAATTGCACAGCACCTTTCGAAGTTTTATAAGCCGTTAATTCAGGAAGGAAGGTGCTGATGCCAGAACCCGCAGGGTAGAAGCCGATATGATTTTTATATCCGGCAAAATACACCAGCACGCCGTGCAGTTTATACGCCGGCATCTGATAGCTGATCATTTCCAACGCTTCGGGTGCGGTTTTCAAAATCGTTTCGCGCAAACTCTGTAATAAAGGCCGATTCACTTCCGGCTGTGCAGCTATATAGGCATCTACTGTTTCAAAGGTATCTTGTTTATTCATCGGCAATTGCTTTGATGAATAAAAATAATAAATTTACAGAATATGGTTCTTTCGAAAATGAAAATAAAAAACACCAGCAGATGCCGGTGTTTTTTGTAAAATCTTATGCTGATAATATTTCAGCAGAAGTATTATTTCTTAGCAGCAGGAAAATGCTGTACGTATTCGTCAAACTTTACAATCTTACCTTTTTCAATTTTCACATCGTTGATACAGTTTACAGAGTCGGCAACGCCTTTTGCATTCACCCAGCTTTGTTTGTACCAAACGGTAACCCATTCGTCTTTTTTATCTTCAGATACTACGGATTCCCAGTCCTGCATGGTTACTTTCAGGTTATTGTAATTTACATAACCTGTTTTTAGAAACGATACGATGCTGTCTTTCGGCATTTTTTCCTGAAACAAGTCCAGTGTCATATCTACGGTATCTGCAAAATATGAGGCGCTTTCTTCTGCATTTTTGGTTTCCCAGGCTTTTAACATTTTAAGGACAATGATCGTGTTTTGTTCGCTGCCAGTCTGCCATTTTTTGTAAGGTTCTTTCAATGTGTAGGGGTAATCCCCTTCGGCAACTGCACTTGCAGCCGCAGGCGTTTCAGTAGCCGGTTTGTTGTTGCAGGCTGCAGCGCATAGCACTACGCCAAGACAGATAATCAAGTTTTTCATTTGTTTTTTGGTTTAATGATGATAAATATTACATATAAACTCTGTAAAATCAGTAGCTTATAATTTAAATATAATCAAAAAGACCAATAGCAGATATTAAGTTTTTCAGGCAAACTGATACGGCTCTTTATTTTCTGCCATCTTCCGGATATTCTCCAGCACACGTTTCATGTATATACTCCAGAAGGTTTTGGTGAATAGCCAGTTCAGCGGATAAAGCAGCGGATTCTCCGAATGCATGGTGTAGGTGTATTCAACCAGTATCTTATTAGGTTCCAGTTCGGTGGTTTTCCATTCGCCCACAAACTTAGTGAAGCTGAGCAGCCAGGACTGAAAATTGCCCACTTCTATTTTCCAGTATTGATTTTCGATGCGCTCGATAACGGTATCGGTAGATGCCCAGCCGCCTTTTTGTACTATATTTTTCGCCACAAATACTTTCTTGCTGAAACTCGGTTGGCCCCAGTGTTCATCCTCGGTGCAATGCGTCACACGGGGCGTAAAGCCGAAGCCGGTATGCACTTTGGTGATATCGCAAAGCATGGGTGTTTTAAACGCCCGCTCCAGAGTGCAGTTGAAAACAGAGGTAACTTTTGCTGTGGAAATCATGGCGTGTGGAATGCAGGTTGCAAAGCAGAGGCGTTTGCAGAACGATGCTTATTTTTTTCGTTCTTTGATTACTTTTACCAGTTGCTTAATCGTTGCTTCCAAAGTTCCTTTTTTATAAGAAAATGACCATTCATTTGTTTTACTTTCCACACCGGTCTTTAAATCAATGATGGATATTTTCCAGCCGCTGGTGCCGCTTACCAAGTGCGCAGACTGGTTCATGTATTCGTGAAAGTGCGAACCCCAGCTTAACATGTAAGGATATTTGTTTTTATCGCTGTATTTTTCCAGAGATTCAGTAGTTACAAATTCATACGGATATGGATAGTATTTTTGCATTATTTCTTCCATCCATTTTGATTCCTTTTCATACATCTTTATTCCGGCCTTATTGGCATTGGCATCCGGAATATTATCTATTAATAATACTATTTTTTCAGGATTAAAATCTGCTGGAATCCAGGCTTCTCTGTCGAATAATTTTGAATCGGATTTGCTTTTTGCGAAAGAATTTACTGGGATTGTAAAAACGGTGATAAGGAAAAGGACAACTAATACATTCAATGCTTTCATACTATTTATTTTAATGTGATAGATTTTTAATGAACAATAAATATACAACTATTATTTATAATAGTTGCTAGTCTAAATCCTTTTAACGATTTACAATTGGTGTCAAACGTATACACTTACCTGATAATACCTGTCAAGTGCGGGGTATTTCCTTTATGAACCAAAACTGGGATTTGAAATAGAAATTTCGATTTTTCGTGCCACGATAATCGTGACATGATACACCGGATACCATTGTTATGTTTAGCATAACATTTGTAAGGTTAAGTGTCACAAACTACAGTACGGATAGTGGTTTATTGGATAAGAACTCCAACAAAGGCTGCTAAAAACAAAGATTATGCGCAGGCTGCCGAACATTTCATACATGCTTCTGCACAAAGTTTGCAAGTCTCAGAATGGGCAGCGTGTTTATTGCATTCATCAGCACAGGCCTTACATATTTTTGAACATATAGCACACAATTCATCGGCAAATTGAGAATCTCTGGCCTGAAACCTTGCACATAATGAACAGATGTCCGCACAGTCACGGCATAAAATAATACAATGCTGATTGTTTTCTTTAATACAATTTGTGATACAGTTTTCACAGGCTATAACACATGCCAGACACACATCGATACAAGTTGATTTTTCCATTATTTTAGTTTTATTGTTAAACCATATTTACTGTTGTAAATATGAGTTTTTACTCAATCTAAATTGTTACATCATTTAACGTATTCTTTGTATAATTTATATATAGTAAGCTGACTCGCCCTCGGCAGTGTGTTTTCACCTGCCGACTGCCGTGCCGTATAGTTTTCTTATGGCTTTATTTATGTGGTGGTTGACAGGTGACGCTTGCCACGCTAAAGCTATACTAAGCTAAACACCTGTCACGGGCGGGGTTTTATTTTTTTACTTGTGTCTGATAATTCCAGCTATCAATAAGGAAATCGGTAATTGTCATTGCTAAATTTACAGCTAGTCTGGCGTGATGTTTTTTAGTATTAAATTTATTTGCGTGTCTGTCGGCTGCATTATTACTTAAGCCTGCTAAACCTTTCGTAGCGGTATCAATACCTGATAAAATTTGTATAACATACTCAGGTAATGTTTCTTTATTAATTTCAAGTTTCATGATTTTTTTTAACTTGTGTCCATTGATTTTCAATATTTCCTTCATTCTTTATTTCTTTTCCATGATGTCTTTCTATTATTTCAATAAAAATAGCTTCTAATAAACTTCGAGCATTTGTTATCGCACCGTTATAATCATTATCTAATATTTTCTTTTGACACTTTTCAATTTGCTCATTAACAAATTGGTGATTTATCTCTTTTGTAGAAGTTGGTTGAATTAAAACACCTTGAATATCAGTTAATTTATAAAAGTCACCAGTTTTTTTCAGCTCAAATTTATCAAATTTCAGAAAGTCATTTATCTCTTTTACAGCTTCATCAACATTTATCTGCAATCCATGATAACGCCTAGGATCGACAATATCTTCAATAATTAGTCTAATAGTATCAGTGCCATTTAATTCTCTTAACTTATTTTCTGTATACTTCCAGCGAGAAGGAAATCCTTCTCCATAAGTCTCGTTAAAACCATATTTATTAAAAAGTTGAACTACTTCATAACCTCTTAAGTAAGGTGTATAAGAATAGTCTCCACAAACTGCTTTAGCAAGATGCCCTAAAGTAAATTCTGAAATTTTCATGTTTTGTAGTTCAATTTATGCTTACTTATAATTTATATAAAAATACCATAAATCTATATACAATCATAAATAGTATGAACTATCTTATAAACAATTAGCGTTTTTGTCGAAAAGTAAAATTGTAGTGGAATAGAGTTAGATTATTCTTCCTCACTCTCCAACGTAATATCCTCATCACTCACAAACAAATCAAATAATTCTTTGAGCTGATGGGCTTTGTCGGTGTTGCCGGTTTGGTCGTAGCAGGAGAGCTGGTTGTAGATCAGCGTTTTGATGATTTCCAGATTATTGCAGGGCGAGAAAAACTTAGAATGTGTCTTCACTTTCATCTGTTCCAGATAGTGCGTTATCTCAGATCTGGAAAAGGCGATTCCCTTATTCAGCGGATTGATGTAGAACATCACGCTTTTTTCCTGGTCGTTGGCGGCCAGTTCTTCATCCGTTAAATGCTTGCGGCTGTAGGCCATGATAAAATGGTAGGGCAGGTTGACGCCGTAAATCGGCAAATCATTTTTCTGCGCCAGTATCAGATAGAGGATACTCAAACTCAGCGAGTTTCCTTTTTTAGAGTCGATTAAATTATTGAGGTAGCCTAAGTCCGCGTCGAGTTGTGCCGTCTGGTGTCCGAAGAAACCGTGCAGCTGAAAAAACACATGGTTGATGACGTGCGCTTCTTCCAGCGGCGACAAAGCCGGATTCAGTTCTATCCATACATTCTTGGAAATGGATTCCACTTTCTGCGTCACCTTAAATTCATCCAGATCGGGATACTGAAATTTGGAAACGAGCAAAGCGCCTTCGAGCAAATCTTCACCGCCTTTGTCAATCCATTTTATCAGGCGGTCTTTTACATTGGAGAACTGGATTTTGTTAATCAAATCTTCCAGTCTTGTTTGTATCACCTGGTTTTCCGAAGTCTCCCAGGCAGACTCCAGCAGCGGAATGCCTTCCACGCCTAAGGAAAACAGTTTATCAGAAACATGCGAATACACTTCATTGTCATTGTCGTCGAGCAATGTAATGAGTGCTTTGAATTCTTTTTCTGATACCGGTTGCATAATCTGTGTTGCAATTATAAGGATAAATTTTAAACAATAAAATGAAAAAAGAGTTGATTTTTCTCAACAAATGTGATGAATGGTTTTTGTCTTTTGTGCGGTATCCCCGGATGCTGAAACAAGTTCAGCATGACGAACGTATAGTTTGACTGATTTGCAATTTCCCAATCAGGTCAAACAAAATATACAATATTGTACCAGTACATGTCATCCTGAACTTGTTTCAGGATCTGTTAGTCTGATTGAAAAACAATTGCTATTTCTTCTTCGCTGCGGCTTTTTTAGCCGGTGCTTTTTTGGTTGTTGCGGCTTTCTTCGCGGCAGCCTTTTTAGGCGCTGCTTTGGCAAAGGCATTCGGCACCTTTGTTTTTATAATTGCCTTTAATTCATCTAGCGATAGTAAAGCTGCTTCTTCCGGGGTGTATTTCTTGCCGGTCAGTTTCAGTACCTTTTTATTGAACTTGATTTCTGGCCCCCAGCGGCCGTTTTCCACGGAGATTTTTTCTTCCGGGAAATTCAGGATAAAACGGTTGGCTTCTTTTTCTATTTTCTTTTCAATCAAATCCGCGCATTCCGCTTCGTTGATGGTGTCGAATTTATAACGCGCCGGAATATTGATAAACAAGCCATCCCATTTAATGAAAGGACCGAAACGGCCTTTACCTTTGGTAACAGGTTTGCCCTGATAATGGGCGATTGGAGCGTCTTCTATCTGCTTGCCTTTGATGACTTCAATGGCTTGCTCTAGCGAAACCTCTGTTGGTTCCACCCCTTTAGGTAAAGACACAAAAGCTTCGCCGAATTTTACGTAAGGGCCGAAACGGCCATTGTTCACGGATACTTCCAGTCCTTCGTATTCACCCAGCGTTAATGGCAGTTTGAATAAATCCATTGCTTCGTCCAGCGTAATGGTTTCAATACTTTGAGACGATTTTAATTTCGCATAACGCGGTTTTTCCTCTTCTTCGGTGGTTCCCATCTGAATCATCGCGCCGTATCTGCCTAATTTGGCAACCACTTGTTTTTTGGTTTCCGGATCGATGCCTAAGACACGCTCACCGGTAACATAGGTATTGCTGCCTTCCGATGCTTCGATTTCTTTATGGAAAGGTCCGTAAAATTGTTTTAATATTTTCGACCAGTTTTTATGACCTTCTGCAATTTCGTCAAAGTCTTTTTCCATTTCCGCCGTGAAGGAATAATCCATCACCCGCGTAAAATTTTCCATCAGGTAATCTGTTACCAAACTGCCGATGTCTGTTGGAATCAGTTTGCCTTTTAAAGATCCGGTATTTTCAGAAAGTGTTTCTCTGGTAATTTCTTTCTTTGCAGTCAATTCTAATTTCTGGTAGGAACGTGGTTTTCCTTCCGCTTCTCCTTTCAGCACGTACTCTCTGTTTTGGATAGTAGAAATGGTAGGTGCGTAGGTGGAAGGACGGCCGATGCCTAACTCTTCCAGTTTTTTGATTAAACTCGCTTCCGTAAAACGGGAAGGGGGTTGTGTAAAACGCTGACGTGCTTCAATATTTTTATAGTCGAGTTGCTGACCAACGGATAAAGCCGGCAGCATGCCGCTTTCTTCGGTGTCTTCGTCATCCGTACCTTCTATATATACTTTCAAAAATCCGTCGAACTTCATCACTTCGCCTTCTGCCACAAATTTTTCCTTGCGCGTGGAGATATCGATTTTCGCTACGGTTTTTTCCAGACGTGCATTGCTCATTTGCGAGGCGATGGTACGCTTCCAGATTAAATCGTACAGGCGTTCTTCGTCGCGGTTGGTGCCTTCGTTCGTGTTTTCAATGTAGGTTGGGCGAATACCTTCGTGCGCTTCCTGCGCGCTGGAATTTTTAGAAGCGTATTGTTTGCGGTTGGAGTATTCGTTTCCAAACTCCTTATTAATGTAGGACTGAATAGAGTTCAGTGCTTCTTCCGATAAGTTCGGAGAGTCCGTTCTCATGTAGGTAATCTTACCATACTCATACAGCTTTTGTGCTACCGACATGGTGCGCGATACGGAAAAGCCGAGCTTACGCGAGGCTTCCTGCTGTAAGGTGGATGTGGTAAAAGGTGCAGCAGGGCCTTTTTGCGTGGGTTTTACCTGTATGTCCGCAACTTTGAATAAAGCATCTTTTACTTCTTTCAAAAACGTTTCGGCTTCGCCTTCGGTTTTTAGTTTTTCGGATAATTCCGCTTTGAATACTTTGCCATCCGATAAGAAATAGGCAACCACCTTATAAAAACTTTCTGAATTGAAATTGTTGATTTCGCGTTCACGTTCTACGACTAATCTCACAGCAACAGATTGCACACGACCTGCAGACAAGGTTCTTCTGCCGAGTTTTTTCCATAAAACAGGAGAGAGTTCAAATCCAACGACTCTGTCGAGAATACGTCTGGCCTGCTGTGCGTAAAATAAGTTTTGGTCTAAGAGTCTTGGATTGGCCACCGCTTTTTTGATGGCAGGTGCGGTAATCTCGTTAAATACAATACGTTTCGTGGTATTCATGTTGAGATTCAGCACTTCGCATAAATGCCAGGAAATGGCTTCACCTTCGCGGTCCTCATCCGTTGCCAGCCATACTTCTGCACTTTTTGCCAGTTTCTGTAATTCACGTACTACCTGTTCTTTGTCTTCCGATACTATATAAGAAGGAGCGAAGTCGTTTTTAATATCGACGCCGTCTTTCTTTGCCAGATCACGGATGTGACCGTAGCATGACTTTACCATAAAATCTTTACCTAAGATTTTCTCTATCGTTTTGGCTTTTGCCGGTGACTCTACTATCAGTAAATTTTTTGCCATAAATAATGAGTATTAAGGTGTAAGTAATAAGGAGTAAGTGCTTGCTTTTAGAATCTAAAAAACTCACTACTCACGACTTACGGCTTACGACTGAAGCGCAAATAAAACTAAATTTTCCATTTTGTTCACTATATCTTATCTAAAAATCAAATTCTTTTTATGTATTAATCTGTATTTTTGATAAAAATTAAAGGATGAACACCTTACTTTCCATTTCCCCCATTGACGGAAGATACAGAAACAAAGTAGCTAAACTCGAAAATTATTTCTCTGAATTTGCCCTGATAAAATACAGAGTACGTGTAGAAGTGGAGTATTTTATTGAGTTGTCGAAAGAGATAGATGAAATCGGTACTTTGACTGATAATCAAGTGAATGAGTTACGGAAGTTGTATCAGCACTTTACGATGGAGCATGCACTGCGGGTGAAGGAAATTGAGAAAACTACCAACCATGATGTGAAGGCGGTAGAATATTTCATCAAGGAAAATATTACGGATGAAGCGGTGTTGGCAAAGAGTGAATTCATTCATTTCGGTCTTACTTCTCAGGATATAAATAATACGGCGATTCCGTTGTTATTAAAAGAAGCTTTCGAGCAAATTTACAAGGATACGTTTTTTGCGGTACACAGCGAGCTGATGAAAAAGGTAAAAGAATACGATGCTATTCCGATGCTGGCGAAGACACATGGGCAGCCTGCCTCACCTACGAGGTTGGGAAAAGAGTTGCAGGTATTTACAGAACGTTTGTATCATCAGTATGCCTATTTTGAGCAGATTCCGTACTCTGCGAAATTCGGAGGCGCTACCGGGAATTTCAATGCACATCATGTGGCGTATCCTAAAAACGACTGGAGACATTTCGGCAATCACTTTGTGAAAGGAACGCTGGGCTTACACCGCTCACAAACGACGACACAAATTGAGCATTACGATAATCTGGCAGCACTGTTTCATAATTATGCCCGCATCAATACCATCCTGATTGATTTGTGTAGAGATATCTGGGCCTATGTGTCGATGGATTATTTCAAACAAAAAATAAAAGAAGGAGAGATAGGAAGTTCTGCCATGCCGCATAAAGTGAATCCGATTGATTTTGAAAATGCGGAAGGTAACTTAGGTATTGCGAATGCTTTGTTTAATCATTTGGCAGAAAAATTACCCATCAGCAGATTGCAACGGGATTTAACGGATTCTACCGTGCTGAGAAATGTGGGCGTTCCGGTGGCGCATACCATCATTGCGATGGAATCTATCATTAAAGGATTGGATAAATTACTGGTGAATGAAGCGAAAATCAGACAGGATTTGGAAGACAACTGGATAGTGGTGGCAGAAGCGATACAAACGGTGCTGCGACGGGAAGGGTATGAAAAACCGTATGAGGCACTGAAAAACCTGACCAGAACGAATACCAAAATAGGAGAGAAAGAGATTCATGCGTTTATTGACGAACTGCATATTACACAGGAAGTACGTGAAGAGTTGAAAAAAATAACGCCGTTTAATTTTACAGGGATATAGTCTGAACTGTGATGGATATGATTTTTATGATGTATGTGAATTAGTCATAGATATGATAAATGATAAATACAAATATTCAGAACTTACAGGAAAGATTATTGGTTGTGCAATGGATGTTCACAAAGCATTGGGAAATGGGTTTCAGGAAGTTATTTATCAGAGAGCCTTAGAGTATGAAATGAAATTGCAAAATATAGAATTTGCAAGAGAATTCGAGATGGATATATTTTACAAAAATCAACACATAGGTACAAGACGGGTAGATTTCTTAGTTGAAAATATAATTAGCGTTGAAATAAAAGCATTAATAAAACTTGAGCCTGTTCATTTGGCACAAGCAATAAATTATCTGGAAGCATATAATCTGGAGATTGGAATGCTGATTAATTTTGGAAGTATGAAATTAGAGTTTCATAGATTGGAGAATAAAAAACATAAACCATCATGATTTTCATAAATATCACCAAAATCACAGTTCAGACAATATGATCACTATCTATCATAACAACCGTTGCGGGAAAAGCAGGAACGCTTTGTGTTTGCTGGAAGAAAGCGGACAAAAATTTCAGACAGTGGAATATTTAAAAGATGTTCCAAGCATTGAAGAAATAAAATCTATCCTGAAGAAACTGAAATTAAAACCACACGATATTATCAGAACGAAAGAAACTGTTTACCTTGAAAACTTTAAAGGTAAAGAATTAACGGATGCGCAATGGATACAAGTCCTTCACGAACATCCAATTTTAATGGAGCGTCCGATTGTCATCAACGGCAACAAAGCAGTCGTGGCCCGTCCGCCGGAAAAGGTGAAAGAGATTTTATAATCATTATTGTTTTATGAATACCGCATCTTCATATTGTCCATCGATATGAATAACATACATTCCGGCAACTAAGGTATGGATATCAACATTATTTTGAATTCCATTAAACGGAACATTTATTCTTGCTTTTCCGGAGATATCAAAAATTGTACACGATGAATGTATTAACTCATTTGGTATTACTATCTGCAGCAATTCCTTTGCTGGATTTGGAAAAATAGTAAGTGGTGATGCTTGCTTAGAATAAGTAAGAGTTGTCGGAATACCATTCAGGTAGGTGCTGAAAAAATTAGACAAATTAAATGTATGCAGTTTTTGCGGAATTCCAAGGGTAGCGAAGTTTTCATTGCTTGCATAGTATTTTAAACCATTGGAAGTGGTAATGCCTTCTATCTGATGGAAAGCCAGATTAATAGTGACCTTTCTTTTATTTCCGTTTGCAAAATCGTTGTTTTTAAAATCATACAATAAATAAAAAAATGGCTGTAGTGTTTTGCTGTAACCGCAAAGCACAGCTATTTTTTTCGATTCAAGATAGGTGATACCTGTTGCCAGTCCCTGTATATTAATGGTGGAGTGCAATTGAGCGATATGATTTCCTGGTGTTTTAGGTAATACATAAATGCTGGTTTTTTCGGCTATCCATTGTTTGGTGAACAGATAAATACTGTCAGCTGTAACCAGAAATGCTTCACAATCGAAGTTGGTATTATTGGCACCGGTTGCAGAAAAATCAGTCTGATTGGAATACGAAAAATAGATCGTATCGATAATTGGTGATTGAAGCAATAAAGAGTTTTTTTCTATTTTTAAAATATGCAAATCCGTTCGGTTGCCGTTGCTGTTATTGCCAAAATCGCCCACATAAATATAGGCAGAGTCTTGTGAAATTTCTTCCCAGTCTTTGTTGATGGTATTCGTTAGTGTGTACGATTGCAACACAGCAGCTGATGCAGTATCAACAGTATAGAGTTTAATATCAGCATCGTCGTTGTGAGACCACAAAGTGTTATTCCAAAATATAAGTCCTGAAGTTTCCGGTAACTGAGCACCTAGATTTTTAGTGGTAGCCGGTGAAATATTCGCTCCGTTATACGAGCAGCTGCCATCATTAATAGTAGCCGTTGCATTATAGTTATTAGCTTTTATATCCGTGCAACCTGATTGCGCGTTAGCTTTATTGCTAATAAATAACAATAAATATATCAGCGACAATTTTTTCATAGTTGTAATCATTAAAAGTAAAAATAAGGATATTTTATCACTCTCTTGCTTAGTAAAGTATTTTAGACATTGGTTTGGAGAAATAGTTTGTTTGTGTATTTCATTTGTATTATTTAGCTTTACATAACAAAAATCAAATCTATGAAAACAAGAAAATTATTATTTGTAGCAGCATTATTGACATTTACAATAATTGCATGCAAAGAAGAAGAAACAAAATTTGGTGCAAGTATTTCACCGATTCAAAATGTTGTAAACTCATTGCCTGTATCAATGGGTTACTTTAGAGATGAACCAACAATTATGGCAACACAATTTAAAAGCTTTAAAGATGGAAGAATTACAGAATTTGGAATTAGAGCTGGTAAAGGAACTTATACGGTTTCATTATGGGATTCTTCAGCACAAAGCATAATTTCTTCTACGACTATTACAGCAACAGATTCAACAGTATTTAAGTATAAAGATATTTCCGACATTAATATAGTATCAAATAAAACCTACATAATTAGTATGTTCAATCAGATAGCAGAAGGTGGTTCCGGTACACAGGTATTTAGATATGGTATTACAGGATTTCCGTTTACTCAAGGTGATATTATTATATTCGGTTCTTATTATAAGAATACACCAAATGCAACAGCATTTCCTGCTAATAATTTTAATTTAAATACAGAACTAATTAATGGTATAGCAGACTTTAAGTTTGAACCGAAATTGTAAATTATTCTTATTGCAAATTATAAGCATAAAAAAAGGTAACTTAAATAGTTACCTTTTTTTAATAGTTAATTTCTTACAAAATCTCGTTCCAAATCTTTTTATCCTTCAATAAAATCTCGCGCATGATGCGGATTGGCGGCATTCCGTTGTCTGTCATTGCATCGTTGAATTTTTGTAACGAATAATTATCGCCTTCCTGTTTTTTGTAATCTTCACGCAGCTTCAGTATTTGCAATTTCCCCAAGGTGTAAAATAAATATCCCGGGTCGAAAGTGCCGCGCAGCGCTTCCTGACTGGACGATTTTTCACCCTGGTGCCAGTTGTCCATAAAGAATTTTGTCGCATCATCCAGCTTCATACCGTGGCAGTGTGTATTGATGGACACATATAAACGGCACAAACGCAACAGCGCCTCACCGGATTGAGCCAGACGATATTTAGCTGCTCTGATAGAATCACCGTCTTGTGCGAAACCAGCTTCTACCAGCATCTTTTCTGTATAGTGCGCCCAGCCTTCAATAAAGGCATAGCTGCCGAAAATCTTTTGAATCTTAGAAGCATCTGATGCATTTAAATGCAAGAATTGAGTATAGTGGCCGGGATAGGCTTCGTGTATAGATACAATATCAGTTCCATAATAATTAAACTGCATCAACCAGTCTTCCTGTTGTGACGGCGTCCATTTCATATTTACCGGCGTGATATAATAATAGGCTTCCGTTGCTTTTTCTTCGAAAGGTCCGGGCGTGTCCATTGATGCGGTAGATGTTTCTCGCAAGTATGGCAAGGTTTCTTCTACTTTTACACGCACTTCTGAAGGCATGGTGATGATTTTCTTGTCAATCAAAAACTGGCGGATATCTTCCAGATGTTTTTTTGCATCCGGAATTAAGTTTGCCGCCGTTGGATGTTCTTTTTGCATTTCATTATACACATCAATCGGTTTTTTATTAGGATTGATGATTTTTGCTGCAGCATCAAAGGCAGCTTGTTCTTTTGCTAATTCTTTGATACCAATGGCTAAAATTTCATCCGGCGACATGGTAATACCTTCGCCATACAGCAACATTTTTTTATAATTCTCTACACCAATCGCATAATGTGTATGGACTTTCGGTAATTTTTCTTTTTCTAAAAATGCCGCATAATCATTGATGGCATCAATGGCTTTTTTATTCGCTTCGTTGAATGTCTTCATCAAAGCAGTATCTTTCACATCTTTAAAGCCACCAGTAAATCTTTTTCCAGAAATGATGCGGAGCCTTTTGCGATGCTGATGGCTAATTCCGTATGTGGTTTTGACAACGAATCCACCAGATTTGCCTTAGCTGCGGCAAATATTTTCGGTGCTTCGTTTTCAATAGCAATGATAGATTTGATTTGTTGTTCAATAGGAGCGAAGTTGCGTTTGATGTAGATATTCACATCAATGGCGCCGGCATATGCCATCGGATTTTGTGTAAAATAGTGCAAGTCTTCAATCCCGAAAATCTCATTTTTTACTGCTAATTTCAGCATTTGCAAGTCGTAATATTTTTTCTTGCTTAAAGAGGCAGAATCTACTTCGGCAAACTTCTGGTCGTATTCTTTTAAACGTGCCAGTTCCGCATCAATAGAGGCTTTGCTGTAATCGGTTATCTTTCCGTCATACTCATGTAAACCCAGGTAGGTGCCTGTTTGCGGTCGCCATGTCAAATATCCTTTCAGGTATTCTTCGGATAATTTTTCAAAGGCTGCATCGCCGGCACCGCTTTTTCCTGCCTGGTTACAGCTGATGAATGTAAGAATAGTCAATGTAATAAATAAAAGGTTGATCTTCTTCATATAATTTGTTTAAGTAACTTTATTAGTTAAAATATACAGCAATTATCTGTCGTTGTTTAAGTGCGAAAATTACAACTTTAGTACAATAATTTAGCATCTTCGGCACCTTGCAGAATATTTTCCCTGATCTGAAAATCAGAAAAACAGATATTATTCATCTGTTGCGAATTTTTAACACCCTTTTGCAGGTCAAGACCACGCTGCCAGGATTGGCTGCGAAGCACATCTATCACCATGTGGGTGGTATAACCTTCTCCGTTAACGCCGTCGATTATATCACCGAGCTGGAATAATTTAAACGCATCATCGGCTTTTTGAACTCCGTATTGATGTTTTAGCTCTGTTGCTACCTGCGGATAAGTAGACGCAATAAAATCGGTATAGACTTTAAAATCGTCGAAAAAGGAATCAACGGCATTGATATCATCCAGCACAAACGGGATGTCATATGTAATATGTGCATTAATGCCCGACATTCCTAAATGCAGAATTGTATTTTTTTTATCTGCCACCCGTTTGTAATAATTGAGCCAGGCCTTTTCTACCGGCTGACCAAGTAAGTAACTATGAAAATTACGGATATAGTGTTTCCCGAATTCATTCATAAAAGCTTTACCCATTTCCGCATATTCGGTGTGCATATTATTCAGCGTCTCGTATGCTACATCGGTCACTACATTGTATAAAGTAGGGAAAGCACCTGCTCTGTCTTTATATTTGGTAACAATTTGCGAAATGTTATTCATTGAGTATTTAAACTCGGAAATCGTGTATATTTTTGAGGTATCTGTGAGTTCTACCAGCCGCAGGTAATCTTCGTCACTGTAGAAGGTCGTGCCTGCACCGATTATTTTTATATTCTTTTGCGAAAGAAGTGCTTGCTGTTCTTTCTGACAGGCAACAAGGAGTACAAAACTCAGTATGAATATCAGTTTATGGTTCATACTTAAATTTAACATAAAGCAACTGAGTTTCCAAAGAAACATAAGATAATTAATCCTTTTTCTTGCTCTTTTCCTTGTCTTTTTTAGGGAAACGTACGACTAATCCCGCGCTGGTAATAACACGCGGAGAGTTTTTTAGCAATCCTGCACCAACGGAAATATCAAACTGTATAAAGCTGTTCAGGAGGTAGGAAACTCCGTTGTTTAATCGTATGTCTACTTTTGCGCCATGCGGATAGATGCCATAAAACTCAAAGAAATATTTTATCTGATGTTGTTTTTCGGCAGTCGTACATTTCAATAATTTCGTGTAGCTGGCGGCGACCGCGAAGTTATAGGTAGGTTTGGCATCTTCGCCGTTCCAGACCAGGCCATAATTGTAAACTAATCCCACATTTTTTGGCAGGAACTGTTCCATCGTAATTTTAAAAAATGGTGCTACATATTTTGTTCTGAAATTTTTAGTGGAAATGAAACTGGTGCTTAAGCCACCGATAAAGGAACTTCCCGGTGCATAGCGTTTGGCATCAATCATTTTTAGTTTTACACCTATAAAGACAGGATGCAAACCGGTTTGTCTGGAATCACCGGATTTATAGGTGGTGGCGTCACCGTTTATTCTTAATTCAAAATATTTACTGATACCGTATTTTAAATTGAAATCCGGATGGTGTATTTCGTGCGCATTACCGTTAAAATAGTTGTAGGCAGTACCTAATTCAACCTGTGCTTTGCCGCTTGGTACCAGTAAAATGCCTTCAGAAAAGGAAGGTCGTGTACTGGCAAAATGGAATACGGTGTTTTTTACAGAGTCTGTTTCCTGAGCAAAAATATATGTAGCGAAAAGTAAGACAGGTAAGAGAAGAAGATTTTTTTTCATCCGATAAAAATACAAAAATCCGATTTTATTTTTTTACTATATTTAGGTCATGAGTAATTACCAACGAGAATTGCAAGAGCAGGTTAAAAAACACAGTAATGTTTTTATTGCAGACACAGCACGAGTTTTGGGAAATGTGGAATTGCATGATGATGTTTCTGTCTGGTTTGGTGCTGTTCTGCGTGCAGATTTCGACAGCATTACCATTGGAAAACGAACCAATGTGCAGGAAGGCGTCATTATGCACGTAGACCACGGCAGTCCGATAATTATCGGGGAAGATAATGTAATCGGTCATGGAGCTATGATTCACGGCTCTACTATCGGTAATTTTAATCTGATAGGAATGGGAGCCACCGTGTTAAACGGGGCAAAAATTGGTAATTGCTGCATCATTGGAGCACATGCACTGGTGACGGAAAATATGGTGGTGCCGGATGGCAGTATGGTGCTGGGTACGCCGGGTAAAATTGTAAAAGCGCTGCCACTGGAATCTGTGAAAGAAAATGTATTACACGGCGTAGATGAATATCTGAACGAGGCTAAAAAGTATTTACAGTAATGAAAATTCTTATCATCCGTTTTTCTTCTATCGGCGATATTGTGCTCACCACTCCGGTGATACGATGTCTTAAACATCAGATAGCGGATGCGGAATTACACTTTCTGACAAAGGATACATTTAAAGAAATTACAGAGTCAAACCCATACTTGTCCAAAGTGTTTTCCTTACAAACTTCGCTGACAGAAGTAATCGGAGCGCTGCTGTTTGAAAAATATGATTTGATTATTGATTTGCACGATAATATTCGTTCGCGTCAGGTTTCCGCTCTATTAAAAGTAAAAACATACCGCTATAATAAGCAGCGCTTCAAACGATTTTTGCTGACGCAGTTCAACATTAATTTGCTGAATAATCATGTGGTAGACAGATATTTTACAGCGGTAGAAAAACTGAATGTCATCAATGACGGCAAAGGACTCGATTATTTTATTCCGGAAAAAGAGGAAATGACTCCGGATAAATTACCGTTTACGCATATTGCCGGTTTTTGTGTGATTGTTATAGGAGCGAAGCATTTTACCAAACAAATTCCAAAGGAAAAGCTGGAAGAATTATGTGCTAAAATTGTCATGCCGATTATACTGATAGGTGGGTTGGAAGACGCTTATCTTGGTACACAACTGGAGAGTATTGATAAATTTAAAATCTATAATGCCTGCGGGAATTATACCATCCATCAATCTGCTTCTGTCATCAAACGTGCCAAGTTTGTGATAACGCCGGATACCGGCATGATGCACATTGCTGCTTCATTTAACAAACGTATCATTTCCATTTGGGGCGGTACGGAAAAACGTTTAGGTTTTACACCTTATAATAACAACGCCAATTCTGTAATCATTGAAAATACAAATCTATCCTGTAGACCTTGTCATAAACACGGTTTGGATAAATGTCCGAAAGGTCATTTTAAATGTATGTTAGATTTGGATATGCAGAAGGTGATTGGGTTGATTTAACCTCTTCTTCTTTCCAGTAAAATCATCATCATTAAACCTAATACCAGTCGTTCTTCTTCGCCATTTTCAAACTTACTTAAGGTGTTTACTGTAAATTTTCGCCCCCAGAAAGAAGGTTCTTTGCTAAGGCGTGCAACCGGAGTGCCGTCGGGGCGGGTAACAATATATGCCGGATTGAAGAAATAACCCGATACAATGCCTAATAAGGGGATTTCACACAATAAGGTGTCTAATACCTTCACCCATGGATTTTCTTCCTGAATCAGCAAATCCTGTGTGTTGTTTTCATCATAAATTTCGTAACGCGCTTTCCAGATGGAAGCCCAGCCTTTTCGTGCAATTTTGCCCAATGCTTTACCAAATCTGTCTGTCATGTTGTAAGCAGCGGAGAAGTCAAGCCATCTGTCTGCTTTGATTTTATAATACACTTCCGATTTTGAATCATCATTGTACACAGAAATATCTTCGATGAACTTGAACATTTTCTGTTTGATATAACTAACGGTAATGCCGTTGGCATCTTTGACGATAAAGTCGTTGGATAAAGTCGAAATTTTAAAAGTAAACTGAAGTGGGAATTGTAAGTTTTTCATGATTGGTTTTGGTTAAGATTTTAGTATTGTATAATTCGAAAACAAACAAAAAAGTTCCCTTACTCATTGTGATAAGGAAAATTATTCATAATGGTGTATGCGCGATATAGTTGTTCCATAAATATCAAACGAATCAGCTGATGAGAAAAGGTCATGCTGGATAAGGAGATTTTATTATTCGCTCGCTCATAAACTCTTTCATCGAAACCATATGCTCCGCCAATCAAGAAAATCAATTTTTTTATGGATTGATTTTCTTTTTTTTGAATATAATCAGCAAATTCTACGGAGCTAAATGATTTTCCGTTTTCATCTAGCAATACCAGATAATCATCCGGTTTCAGTTTTGTCAGCACTTTTTCCGCCTCCATTTTTTTGAGTGATACAGGATTGCTTTGGCCTTTGATTTCAGCAAATTCTACAATGCCAATTTGAGTAAATTTCTCAATTCGTTTCAAAAATACTGTATACCCTTTTTGGGTAAAATCCTGAAATGTCTTGCCTGTCCACCAGATTTCTATTTTCATGCTTTATTTTTAACAAAAAATCAGTTGCTTTATATTAAGATTCTATTTAATTTGTATTCAAATCTAAGAGTATGATAAAGGTAAGCACTCTTAGAAACATTATTACCCTGCTCGCTGCGCTTTTTTTTGTGGCATGCCGAACTAACACACCAGCTTATTCCGATAAAGGCGAGTTAAAATCAATTTCTTCCGAAGAAAAATACACCGAGCTTACACAACTTGCTGAAGTTGTTGATGAGGATGGCAGCAGAATGGTGTTTGTGATATCGAAAAAATAATTCAAATCCATAATACCAGTCAAAAAAAATGCCCTCGAAATCGAGGGCGTTTTATAATGTAGTTGTAGATTGCTTACGCAATATGAACAAACGTTCTGTCTTTGTATCCTTTTTTGAATAATACTTTTCCGTCTTTTACAGCGAAAATAGTATGGTCTTTACCCAATCCAACGCCTTCGCCCGGATGGAATTTAGTGCCACGCTGACGGATAATGATATTTCCGGCAATAGCCTCTTGTCCGCCATATAATTTAACACCTAATCGTTTGCTGTGTGATTCTCTACCGTTTCTGGAGCTACCGACACCTTTCTTATGAGCCATTTTGAGTTATTTTTCTGTTTTAAAATATTGGATAATTAAGCTATCGTATCAATTTTAACTTTTGTAAAAGATGCTCTGAAGCCATTTTTTACTTTATATCCTTTTCTTCTTTTTTTCTTGAAAACGATTACTTTATCGCCTTTCTGATGTTCAACGATGGTTGCAGATACAGATGAACCGCTTACTGTTGGCGCACCAACTTTTGTGCCTGCATCACCTGAAATCAACAATACTTTGTCGAAGTTTACTTTATCGCCTGCGTTGCCATCTAACTTTAACACGAAGATTTCCTGATTCTGTGCTACCTTGAACTGATGACCACCTATTTCTACTATTGCGTACATGATTTTCTTTTTTTGGAGTTGCAAAGATAGCAATTAATTCCTGATTTTAATAGTTAGAATGTTGATTTTTTATTAAGTCAACATGTTATCCACAGTGAAAATAGCAAAATAGTCTAATTTGCTGAAAAACAATAGTTTAGTTGTTTTGCTCAAGGCTGCTATTTTAATTCATCTGCCCTTATTTCATGCATCCAGATGATTTTTCCTTTGTTATCCTTCAATTCCAGGGTGCATTTTCTGTCTGAAACAGGACCTGAAATTAAAATTTTACCATAATTGAAAGAAGGATAATAAGTGCCCGGTACTTTATCCGGATTTACAAATTCACTGCTTTTTTTAGAGATTTTGATGGGATACATCGTTAACGGAGAGGTGGTAAAATCATACAAAGGATACAAACCTTCTTCTTTTATGCGCATCAGTTCAGCATGGTGGCGGTCGCCGGAAATAAATAACACTCCGCTGATATGCTGTGTTTTTATAAATTCTATAAGTTCTTTGTATTCCTTATCCGTTTTGTAAAAACATTCTTTAGTACTTAAGGGATTTAATGCCTGCATACCAATACCGATAAACTTGAATGTTGCAGATGAATTTTGTAACTCTTTTTTCAGCCAATCTAGTTGTGTGTTACCGAGCACCAGTTTATTGTCATTGTTGTTATAACGATCATCGAGCATAAAAAACTGACAATCCTGTTGCTGAAACGTGTAATAATTAAACGTATCATTCTTCGAATTCGTCCAGAATTGCTGAAAGACATTTAAGGAAGATTCCTTTTCTTTGAAAGAAGCGTCGCTGTTGTTGCTGCCGTAATCATGGTCATCCCAGATAGCATATTGCTGTTTGGAATTTAGAAATGCACTCAGCTTCTTTTTCATTCTGACTTTAATATTGTTTTTGAGCTGACCTTTATACGAATGATAATTAAAGATGTAATAGAGATTATCACCGAGCCATAACATAAAATCAGCCGAATCGTTTTTCATGTAATTGAAAATATTTAAGCTGGTAAATGGTTTTATAGCGCCGTTAAAACCGGTGGGAACAAATGCGCAGGAGCCTGCCAGAAAGGAGAAATCTTTTGTACTGTCATTGTTTGTCTTTGCAGAAATTAATGGGAAGTAATCTATATTATTAAAGGAGTAACGGAGCTTGTACGTCTCGTTTTTATTTAAACTGTCAAACCGGCAATTCACCGGCAGAAATTTCCGGAAGCAATGTTCTTTTTTCCATATAAACGTCTTTACCTGCTGGTCTGAATTTTGAATATAAATGGTATCTGCGTTTTTAAACATACACCAGATATTGATTTCAGTTGCGGAAGTATGGCCAACAAAAGGTTGTGAAATTAATTTTTGGGAAAAAGCAGAATAATTAAATAATTGAAGAAATAAAATAATTAAAAAATGTTTTTTGATTTTATTCTTCACTGTTTCATTTTTAAATTATTTTATTATTTCATTACTACATTACTTCATTAGATTTCGCACCCTTTCCAGTAAAGGCGGATGTGAGTAATGAAAAAATACATACCATTTATTGGGATTTAGGTTGGATAAATTGTTAGCGGATAGTTTTCGTAATGCTGTAATTAAATGCTCACCTGTACCGGTATGTTCTTTAGCGTAGTTATCCGCTTCAAATTCATTTTTTCGGGAAAGGATATTCATGAAAATACCCGTTATCATGGAGAAGGGACTGTACAGCAAACTGAAGGCGATCAATCCTAAATGAAAAACGGGAACATCCGTTTGTAAGCCTAAAGCTTGCGTTAATGCCGGTTTGTTGATGAATAAGGATAAAATAAATAACAGCGCGCCCATCTGCAATACGCCAATAATCATTCCTTTTTGTATGTGTTTCATTTTGTAGTGTCCCACTTCATGCGCCAGCACACTCACCAGTTCGTCTTCGCTTTGCTCGTTGATTAAAGTGTCAAATAATACAATGGTTTTTTTGCTTCCCAGTCCGCTGAAATAGGCATTGGCTTTGGTACTCCTTTTGGAACCGTCGATGACGAAAATATTTGTCAGCGGAAAGCTAACCTTTTGTGCAAATGCTTCAATTTTTTCACGGAGAGAACCGGTTTCCAATGGCTGCAATTTATTAAAAATCGGTACGATTAAGCTGGTGTAAAACATCGTAAAGAAAAGTGTGAACACAGAAAATAAAATCCATGCATACCACCAGAAATTATCACCGGCCACCGTATAAAACCACACAAATAAACTCAGCAATGCTCCGCCAATAACCGCACCTAACAAATAGCCTTTTATTTTGTCGGATAGATAAGTCTTCCAGGTCATTTTATTAAAACCGAATTTTTCTTCAATCACAAAAATACCATACAACTCAAACGGAAGTCCGATTATATCGGAGGCAATAGAGAAGGCTCCAAAAAAGAGTAAAGCCTGTAAAACAGGTGAGGAGCTGATTGCTGCAATTTGTAAGTGTACAATAGCAAATCCTTTAAAGATTAAAAACACAACAATTAATATCGTACTGAAAACTGTAGTAATGCTGCTTAATTTCTCTTTTGCCTTGTGGTATTGTCTTGCTTTTTCGTACTGCTCCTCGTTGTAAATTCCGTCCAGTTCTTTGGGAATCGGTAAGTCCCAGGTTTTTGAATTGATGGTGTCGAGAATAAAATCCAGTACAAAATCAAAAACAATAAAGGCTAAAATGATAATCGTTAAAACGGAAATTCCTTGTGTTAGCATGTTTCAAAAGTAATGAAAATTGCGGTTTATTTAAACAACCATTTTGCCAGTAGCTTTTGTAGAAATGGCATTATAATAAACACCATGAGTGGCACTAAAATAAGGGTGAGTATAAGTGTACGCAACGGTATGGGCAATTTAAGCAATACCGGGCTTAATATCAGTGAAACTATGGTGATGCTCGGATAAATTGCTATCCAAACCATTACGGCAAATTTCCATCTTGGTGCTTGTTTCATCTTTAAGAATTTAATTAATTATCCTTTTCTCAAATATTTAGTGAGGATCACAATGGTTTGTCCGTCAATCTTTCCTTCAATCTGTTCTGTATTGTCGTGTACCAATCGTATATTCTTAACTACGGTACCTAAACTGGCTTTCAGGCTGGAACCTTTAACATCGAGCGTTTTAGTTAATACCACCGTATCGCCGTTTTGTAATAAAGTGCCGTTGCAATCTTTGTGTAATTCCACCTCACTGGAGTTTTCATGATCACCGGTAGATTTAGCCCATGCCATCATATCCTCATCAAAATAAAGCATGTCGATGGCATCCACCGCCCAGCTTTCACCACGCAAACGATTCAGCATCCGCCAGGAAACCACCTGTACGGCAGGCACTTCGCTCCACATACTATCCAGCAAACATTTCCAGTGGTCACTGTCCAGCGGTTCTTTTTTCTCTAACTGAGCAGAGCATTTGTCACAGACCAACAGGCTGTCTTCAATGCGTTGCTGTGCATTGGGCGGTACATCGTACACACTTAAGTTACTCGTATTGCCGCATAATTCACACTGGTTTTTGCTGCGCGCTTTTAATTCTGTTTCTACACTCATGTTTAATAATCTTGGCGCAAAAGTAATAAATATTCATCAGAATCTTTTTCTGCAGTCTAATGTGATTAAATCTGTAAAAGTAAATGTTGTTATTGTTTCTTTAACAGCATGTTGTTTATTTTATCTGCAATTTCTGTGGCATAAAATTGCGGTGCGCAGATATGACATTTTTGTACCTCGTAAAATTCTTTCGGTTCGTTGGCTGCATCATATAGTTTTCTGCCCATAAAGAAAGGAATAGTGGAATCTTGCGTGCTGTGAATGACCAGCAGCGGCTTGTGGTATTCTTTGACAGATTTTAATGCACTATAGCCTTGTTTGACGAATATCTTTCCCAGAACCGGCACCATATGTCCGCCAATATCTTTGTGCGAAGAAAATGCTCCTTCCGTTATCAGACCTTCAATGTCTGCAGAACGTTGTGCTGCGACTACTGTCGCTAAATGCCCGCCCAGCGATTGTCCGTACAGCAAGATGTTCGTGTTTTTTATATCCTCTCTCGTTTTGATATAATCCAGCGTGGACAGCGCATCCACCAAAACATTATTTCTCGTGGGTTTGCCTTCTGAGAAACCGAAACCGCTGTAATCGAACATAAATACCTGAAATCCTTTTTCCACCAGAGGTGAAATGGCTTTGAACTGACTGAGTAAACAACCGCCGTTTCCATGCAGATGTAAAAGGGTAGTGGCGGCAGTTGTGTTTTTGGGTTTCAACAACCAGCCGTTTAATGTATTCCCGTTTTTGCTTTTATACAACATACTTTCTATCGTGAAATTATAAGAAACGGTATCCGTATTGTTTTTTATGAATACCGGCTGATGCGCTGCTCCGGAAAACACAACGAGTTCCGTATCTGTAGCAGATTTCATGGTTAAGTGTTGGGTGGCAAAAGGTATTTTTGTGGGCTGTAAAAACAACTTATTAAAACTGCAGGATGACAGAAAGAATATAGAGATGAAGACATGCAAAATGCGCGCCGGTAGTTTTGTTAGCATGATTTACAGTTTATTTTATAGCTGCAAGATAACTTTTTTACAATTATGCCTATATTAGTTTCGCAAAAGAAGCAGAATATAATTATGCCAGAACCACAAAAAAATAATCCGCTGCATGGCATCACCTTAGAGAAAATGCTTCGCTACTTACTGGCTTATTACAGTTGGGAAGGTTTGTACGATCAGGTACCGGCGAATTGTTTCAAGAACAATCCTTCCATCAAATCAAGTCTGACTTTTTTACGTAAAACACCCTGGGCAAGGCAGCGACTGGAAACTGTATTTATTTACATTACGCGCGACGGCGTAAAAGAAGAATGGTTTGATTTTAAAGAAGCATAAATTAGCTGCGGATTTTTTCTTTCTTATTCCAGATAAAAAGAATCCAGATAACACTGATAGCGAAAATGATACGGAATATCCAGATATAATTAATCAGGTATTCATGAAAATATAATCCGACTAAAAGATAAAAACTGCCTGCACATACTTTGAGTACGCCTAATTCTCCGTTGGTCCAGCTGGTTTTAGTTTTGAAGATGTTCATGGTAACTCTTTTGATACTTAAAGTTACACACTTTCAGAATACACTAAACTGATAATTATCAGTTTGTTTAAGCCATCACATCAGGCATTCAGCAACAGTTTTTCAATTTGCCTGCGATGGCGAAGGATATGCACAATGGCGTGTTCAAGCAGCTGATCCATATCAAAATCCTGTCCCCAGTTGGTATGGATAATATTGCTTTGAATTTTGCGCCAGGATATTTTCCATTTGTTGCTAAGGTTTTCTTCCGTATACTTCAATGCGTTATTCAATTCTTTAATGGCAAGCTTTGGAGTGCCGACGGCGTAGGTCATCTTTCGTTCAATGAACTCTTCTCCGAATTGTTTGCGGATATAGTTGGAATACCCGTAGCCGGCTCGCACCACGTGGTTCATGATGTTTTCTATCGAGCGGCAATCCTTGTCTTTGGTTTTGGTATCCAGGATGCGTGTGTACGTTTCATCATCAATTGTACGCAATAATTTTTGCAAATCTTTGGCCGCGCGTTCATATTCGTCCATCAGCGCACCAATCGGTCCTACTCTGTATGTTTTTGGCATATGTTATTGTTTATTTTACTAAAAATTATCGTTTATCATTTCATATAGCACGCAACTTCGTAGTCTGTCGTCATTTTTGAATAAAGGAAAATCAAAGGTACGCAGTCGGGTCATGCCGATTTTTTTCATCACATTTTCTGACGGCAAATTGATAACAGGCGTTAGGGAGTAAATTTTCGCGAGTTGTAAATCGTGAAAAGCATATTCGAGCACTCTTTTCGCACCTTCGGTGGCGTAGCCTTTATGCCAGGCACTTCTTCTCAGTCGCCAGCCGATATCGATACAAGGGGTGAAATCTGCTTCAAACGTTTGTTCGTGAATGCCAATAAAGCCGATGAGTTCCTGATTATCCAGCGTATCAACGGCAAAATAACAAAAGCCTTTTGCAGTAAATTCCGTTTGCATGCGTTCTATAAATAAAGCAGTATGTTCTCTGCTTTGTGTTGCAGGAAAAAATTCCATCACTTCTGCATCCGCATTCAGTTCAGCCATGATTTCAATATCTTCATTTTCCCAGTTTCTGAAACCGAGACGCGCTGAAGTGAACAGGTATTTCTTATTCGCTGCCATATTTATTCCTCAAATCTATGTAAAAATTATAAAACAGAACCATTCCTGTTTTGTAATTTTACAATGAGATTAAGTTCCTATTTAAGTAAATTGTATGCAAAGATTACTTGTACTATTATGCATACTGCTGTTTGTTAATCACAATGGCAGTGCACAAACCATGACAACAGAAAAAGGTTTAACTACTGTTGTATTTGACACCAAATATGCTATTGTTTCCGTTTACCTGCCGGATGATTTACAGAATGGCGATAAAATTTTCGGAACCTATAATGTCTACACGGCAGGCATTACGGACGAACAACTGGCATTTTCTTTAGCGGAAGTACGCAAGTACAAATTTAATTTCTCCAATCCGGATAATCATACGAACGTGATGCAAACACTGATTAACATCACACCGAATCATCTGATAAATCTGCTTCCGTTGAAAATTACCTCTTCGCTTATTTTGTCACTTACAGAATCTTACACTAAAACATACAAACAGGAAATTAAACCTGTTTCGGCACCGGTGATTCCGGTAGACGGATGTTTAGCACCTCAGCATTTTTTGCTGGGCGAACCTTTGCGCATTACAGGAACTTTCGACGGCAATGGCGGCAATACAAGAGTGAGTATTGGCAATACAATTTTTCCCGTAATGGCGGAGTCGCCGCGGCAGTGTATTGTAGAAATTCCGCAAAGAATGGAGATTCCGGATACCGTGGAAATAAAAGTAATGGAAGACTTTAAACCTAAATGCACACAGTCTGTAATACCTGTGAGAATGGTGCTGGCCTATGATAAAATTAAAGTAAAAAAAGGGGAGACCGCCAATGTATATGTTACCATTACCGGATTACAGGGAATGGAAAGCAACCCGCATTTGCTGATTGAAAATCAAACGCCGGATGTCATCAGTATGAAGGACGGGGATAAGCAGGATATAGAAATTACACCTGCTATGTTGAGTGGCGGAAATCAATACAAACTGAATTTTACCGTGAAGGGAATTATATCCGGTGATTTTTCCGTGGATTGTAAACTGAAAATCCCAGAAGACTTCCCGCCCGAAATTGAACGATAAATTTTATATCACACATTATAATAGTTCTTCAAAAGTAGAGGAAGAAATATTATACTGTTTTACAAAACAATTGACCTGTTAATGCTATTTTTACCAACACTTATTTAAACTTAATAAAAATGAAACTACACTATATTACTCTTTCTCTTTGTTTCTTGTTAGCAGGAAAAAATTCACTAACTGCTGCTGATAATACAGTCAAGAATCCGCTTATTACGGAATTGAATGTTCCGATAGATTATTCAAAGGCTAGAGCGGAAGATGTAGAAGCTTACGTCAATTATACCATCAGCGAGGTAACGTCCGGGATTAGTTCCATTCACCATCAGCAGGCGGAAACGTTTGAGAATATATTTGCTGCGGTGGAAGACCTGAATACGAAAATTTCCATTGCCTATAACAATTGTCATATGCTGTATTGGGTGTCACCTGATTCTCTTGTTCGTGAAAAAGGGCTGGAAGGGTTTCAATTGTTAGATTCCATTTCCACACTCATATTTACAGATAAAGTCATTTATCAAAAGATGCTTCGTTTCAAATCTTCGGATGGGTACAAAACACTGAAAGCAAACAGAAAGATTTTAGTGGATGATATGATTCAAAATTTTGAACGCACCGGAGTGAATCTGAATGACGCACAACTTGAAGTTTACAAAACACTGGACAAAGAAATCTCTCAGCTTTCCTCCGCTTATTCGGAGAATATGAATACGTCCAGAGATATCTTAACGCTGGATGAAGAAGGGGCAAAGGGCTTGCCGGATGCATTTAAGGAAACCTATAAAGTAGCACCCGGTAAATTTGAGATTCCGATTATAAACGCGACCAATGAGCCGGTGATGGCCAATGCTGTAAGTGAGGCAACCAGAAAAGCCTATTTTATTAAATTCAATAACCGGGCTGCCGACAAGAATCTTTCTATTCTCGATAGCCTGGTGAAGAAAAGAGATCAGCTGGCAAAACTAATGGGCTATCCAACCTATGCGACATTTAATCTGGTGCCAAAAATGGCAAAGAATCCACAAACCGTATGGAAATTCATCAATGATTTAGTCAGCTTGTCTAAAGAAAAAGCAAAGCAGGATGTGAAACAGCTGGAAGCGGAAAAAAAGAAAGAGGTAAAGAAAAAGAAAAATGCCAAACTGCAACCATGGGATGTGGCCTACTACAAAAATCAGATTCTGAAAAAAGAATATCAGGTAAATAAAGAAGCACTGCGTGCCTATTTTCCCATGCAGGAGTGCCTGAAGGGTATGTTTGAAATCTATCAGCAATTACTGGGGCTGGAATTCAAAAAGGTATCGAATCCTTCCGTATGGCACGAAGAAGTGGAACTATACGAAGTATTTGAAAACGGAAAACTGAAAGGCAGATTTTACTTAGACCTTTTTCCAAGACCCAACAAAGAAACCTGGTTTTATGGCGTACCGTTGACACAGGGAAAGGCAACACCGGATGGATATGAAGTGCCTGTTTCTATGTTATTGGGCAATTTTACACGTCCTACCAAATCACAACCATCTTTGCTGAGCCAGCGGGAATTAAATACCTTGTTCCACGAATTCGGGCATATCGTTAATGAGATGGCTTATCACGGTGAATTTTCTTCGCAGGCCAATTCAAAATCAGATTTTGTAGAATCCATGTCTCAGTTATTTGAAAACTGGATTTGGGATTATGATATACTCAGTTCTTTTGCAAAGCACTACCAGACAGGTGAGGTGCTGCCGAAAGCAACTTTTGATAAACTTCTGAAAGCAAAAAATCTTTCTTCCGGTTTAAATGTGATTGGTTCTTTGCGGAACTGTATGTATGATATGAATTTGTACGACCGTTATAATCCGTCAAAACCGCTGAATACTGATAAACTCTGGCAGAATGTTGACAAACAGCTGGGCGTGATAAAATCCTATGTTCCGGGAACACACAAACAAGCCGCCTGGATTCATATCAATACGCATCCCGTGTATATGTATGGCTATCTGTGGTCAGAAGTATATGCACAGGACATGTTTACCCTGTTTGAAAAAAATGGATTAAGAGATACAAAAACCGGCGTAAGATATCGTGAATTGATACTTGCCAACGGGAGACAGAGAGATATCTTAGAGGCGGTGCAGGAGTTTTTAGGCAGACCTTCAGACAACAAGGCATATATCAAAAGCCTGGGACTGGAATAAAGCTTTTCGTTATTTCAAAAACTTTCTTCTTATGAATTCCACCAGACCAATGGCGAGAAAGCCTGCGAGCGTGGCATAGATAGCAGAATTTCTTTTCTTATCTAATGCTTTATTATACCATGCTATTGCATCGGCAGTAGTGATGTATTCTTTATTGTTGTACTTTAACGAAAATATCTTTATGCCGTCACCGGTAATTTTAGGATTCTCCTCAGGACTGTAAGTCATCGTAATCTTTGCACCTTCAGGCACTTCATTTGTAAATTCACTATATTCAATAGCTGACGGAATAAACGTAGTATTAGCTTCTTTGATAATAATATAATATCCGCTTGAATAGCCGGATGGAAGCGAAACGGTTTTTCCTGCCTGACTGAGTGTTCCTGTTATTTGTGCCAGTTTATTTTTTTCTGCTTTTTGATGTGGCTTCGTTAAATAATCTTTCCAGAATAAAAAAGCAACCACAAAAGCGATAAGAGCCAGTGAATGTAATTTCAATAATGAAAGTGTTTTTTCCAAATTCATAATATGTAGTTTTGAATACTAAAATTCGTATTTATTTTTAAGATGCATATACCTGATGTGTGGTATATTTCTAAAGGTTGTTGTCCGCACCAACCATTTTTCATAATTGGTTATGTTGTTGAGCCACCGATCATTATGCAACTTTATTTACATGTGTCGATTTTGGAGACGTTCGCCATCGGATAGTTAGTTTTTCTATTTTTGCTCTGTAAAAGTTCTACTATTTTTTTATTCCTGGTATATCCATCATACTAATTTCAGCTGATAAAAAATGGTATCCAATGGATTTATTGGAAAATCTTCAGGTAACATCCCGATAGAAATTTTTTCAAATCCATTGCTCTTATAGAATTTTTGTGCTTCTATAAACTGTAACATCGTGCCTAAATAAATTGCCTTTATCTTGTTTTCAAAAGCCCAATCCATTACTTCCATTAATAATTTTTTCGCAATTCCTTTTTTACGAAAATCTTTGTGCAGAAACATTTTTTTTAATACAGAATTCCCGCCATTCAATTTAGTAAGGCTAATAGTACCTGCAACATTATCATTTATAATAGCTAATAAATACAAATCCGGCATTACAACAGGTATTGCTGTACTATTTGGTTTTAATATAAAAATAGGCTCTGAAAATTCTTTGCTAATACGCATCATTAGCATATCAATTTGTGGTTGATGTAAAATATCATAAGGAACAATATTTATATTATCTGCCATCATTTATTTTTCTCAATTGTTTCTGTTAGTGAGCCATCGACCGAAATACAACACCAACTAAACTTGAATCAATTTCAGTTCTGTTGAATATTGTCTTTCCTGCCTGCCAGTTGTTATAGTTGTCGTTAAATTCTTCATTTAAAATATAGCTCACCATATTATTTAACTGAGTCAACAAATTTTCCGTTTACGAAATTACCTTCATACACTTTTCCATTTTGAGTTAACTTACCTTTTCCATTCATTACTCCGTTTACCCATTCACCGTCATAAATATCACCTTGTGTCCAAACCATTTTACCTTTACCGTTTGGTGTTTGACCATCACTGCTTGTTTCACCAATGTATTCACCATTATTAAACGTTACTCTTTTTGTAGGTCTGGATTCTTTTCCTGTCTTATCAATAAAAATACTTTTGCCGTTTAAAGTGGCAGGTGCTGTTCCATACTGAAAACTGCTCAAGGTTTCGAACATCATAGGAATGACCAGTTTGCCAGTTTCATCAATAAATCCTGCTTTCTTATCTGTCATTACACAGGCGAGTCCTTCAGAAAATGCATTCGCATAGTCATATTGCAAGGGTATAATCATCTTTCCGGATTTGTTAATAAAACCCCATTTACCACCTTGCACATTCCATCCGCCTTTCACACCCCCTTTATTTACTCCGGCTAATTCACTGTTGTAAAACTCGTAAGCATAATCATATTCTGCCGGTATTACCAGTTTTCCGGTTTTATTGATAAATCCATATTTACCTTGTATACAGACTAAAGCAATACCATCTTTAAATGCTTTGGCTGCATCGTATTTCAGTGGTAAAACTGTTTTTCCAGTTTTGTCTATATAACTCCATTTTCCTGTTTGATTATCGCCTGTACGTACTGGTGCGAGTCCCTGACTGAAATAACTCGCTCCATCATATATCATTGGTATCTTCAGCTCTCCGCTTTGGTCTATAAATCCATATTTTCCATCCAGCCTGACATAGGCAAGACCTTCTGAAAATCCATCTGCCTGTGAATACTTAAGCGGAATGATTTCATTTCCAGTGCTGTCTATAAATCCATACAACCAATTATTGTAGCTGCTTCCAATACTAACCCTTGCCAGACCGTCTTTAAACTCATTGATAAAATTATATTTTGGCGAAACAATAACATTGCCTTTGCTGTCTTTTAGTCCGTATTTGTTAGTAGCATCTTTAAACGATTTTACACTTTGTGCAGGTGCCGTTGCTCCTATACAAATAAATAGTAGTATAAGATATATTGATTTCATGTGCAAATCAGTTTGTACAAAAATTAGTATTTATTTTGAAGATTCATATACCTGATGTGTGGTATATTTTACCTGACATTCTAAAGTTCAGATGCACTTTATATTCAGTTGTTGTAATGCATTATTTATTTTCTTTAGGAAACGGTCGCCAGGTGTAACTCTTTTGCACTATTTTCCAAGCCCCTTGGTACTTCAATAGTAAAAAATAGTCGGTGAAGATACGCCAGCCCGGCACACTGATTTCTGCTTTTGCAATTGCTGCATCTTTTTCAAAATCAATAGAGATAATTCTGCCGATGCGGTTTGCTTTTTCACCGGGTGTTATTTTAGCTATGTATTGTTCTCCTGAGCGAATACGCAGACTGTCGTCACTGACGGTATATAAATTGAAATCCGGATGAAATACCTTGCGCAGTTTTTCCGGTTCACCGTTGGCCGTTCCGTCTATATAATCCTGAATGGTGGCTGCGATGAGCTCAAATTCTGTCGGCTTGTTTTCCGTTTGAGCAGACAGCGAAAAACTAGCGAGAAATACAACGATATAAAAGCATAAAAAGCGTCTCATGATTCAATATTTAATGAAATAAATCTAAGAAATATTTATTAAACTTTTGCTTTTGTTGGTTGGCTGCTAAATTAGTAGTTTGTTACTTGCAAACCAACAAAGGCCGGAACCATCGCCTATGCTATTGTTATTCCGCTGCCTGACTATTTGGGAATTTTGACATATCCATAAAGAAAATTTCCCAGGTATGTCCGTCAAAATCTTCAATAGTACGCTGTTGCATAAAACCATAATCTTTCAATTCGCCCAGCTCTGTTCCGCCGGCATTTATTCCATTGCTCATCATAAGGTTTACTTCGTCAACACTGTCCAATGATAAGGAGAAAAGTGCTGCTGCAGTTGATTTGGTGTCTGCAATAGGTTTGCTGGCAAAAGATGCAAACTTTTCGTGCGACAACAACATGACATAAATGCTGTCACTCCATACCATACATTTTCCGCTGCCGTCCGAAAACTGGGGATTGTTGGTAAATCCTAATGCCGTATAAAAATCCATGGATTTTTGTACGTCTTTTACTGCTAAATTGATAAAGATTTGTTTTGCCATTTTATAAAAATAGGATATTTTTTTTGGAAAGAATGCATTTTTCTCTTGCCCTCGGCAGCGTGTTTTCACCTGCCGACTGCCCTTCCGTTTAGTTTTTAGCTGGCTTTCATACGGGTAGTGGTTGACAGGAGACAACTCCTGTCAAAGGCGGGGGGATTGGGTTTTTTATTCTTTTACGGATGGCAGTTAGTTGGTTGCAATCCATTAGTTTAGATATCGAGTGATTTCAAATCTATAAAAATCATTAATAGAGTTTTTAAATCTCTCAAATTCGCTATTTCCAACTAAATTATTAAATTCATCAAAACTCAGGTTGTTTAATTGTCCATCTTTTTCTAATCGTGTAATAAGACTAATACTTAGACCATATTTGGTTAAATTTATTTTGTGCAAATCAGTTGTTCCATAAATATATTGATTATAACTGTCTTGCGTTATTAGTTTATAGTCATACATCATAATTATAAATTTACTTAATTTATAACTAATGAAATCATCCTCCATTTTTAGTTTAACAATAGCTAAATTTATTAGTTCTTTTGAATTTTTTTTTGATAGGTCAACATATACATTATTTGCAGGTTGTGGATATGCTAATGTTTCTTTAGGCTCTTCACCATAAGATTTACCTATATAGTATTTGGGATTTAAACCTATAGCTCTTTCTTCAATATATGTAAAGAGCGAAATTATATTTTCCTTAAGCGATCTTTTTTGATTAATAAGAATATAATTTTCGTAATAATCTCGTGCATTTTTATTTTTTAATCGACCAAATTCAAAATCTTTAATATTTTGAATATCCTGAATAAATAAGAACTCTATTTTATTCATCATACTCATGTTTTCCCATGCGGAAATTTTATCAGAATTAATTTGATTTATTTTCAACAATAAAGAATCTATAATCTCATTAATATTTAAATAGAAGCTAGAAATACCCGCTTCTATTAAATATTTTTTTAATAAATCATTTTCCTTAATATTTTGAGAGTATAAGAATTTCTCATTTTCTTGAATTAATAATATTTCTTTTCTCTTTTCTTCTTTTCTCTCTTTTGCAATATTTTGCTTCTCAAAATCATATGAATATAATGTTGGATTTTCTGTTTTATCAACGAAAACTCTATTTCTTAATAATGAAATTTTATTTGACATATTACTATCCTTTTTATTAAATTCCTCACTATTAATAAAATGAACTTGTGGTAATAGCTTTTCTAAATTAGGTTTGTCAGATGAAAAAATATTATTTAATCTATTAACTCTTCCAATTAAATTAATTAATTCTTTACCTTGTAATCCACGTGTATTGAAAATAAATAAACAATCTATTGGTAAGTTCATGCCTTCAAGTATAACAGAGTTTGCAATGACATACTTTAAATCTGATATAGTTTTAAACTTATTTTCTAAATATTCCTTTATTAGGTCAGGTAATTTTCCATGTAAATAAATTACACCAAATTTTAAATATTCTATTGCATAAAAATCTTTATGGACTTCATTTCTTAATATTTTTTGTAATTCTAAAACCTTTGAATTGATATCAATATATATCTCAGAAAACTCTGAACATAGTTTTTTTGCCAATAATTCAATTTTTAATGGAGATAAATTATAAATGAAGTTTTTTTCTTTAGAGTTTTCTTTTAGATATAAAAAAATATTAGATGTTTTTCCAATTAAATAAAATTGATCAATAAATCTATTGTATTTATAAATATCATTATTTAATTTGTATTCATAAATTTCTGGCTCTTTTATATTGAAAACGATGTGATGTGTTGAAATGCTTTGGTCTGGATAAACTTTTAAGTTTTCGACATTTTCAATTAAAGGTGATAAATAGATTATTTTTTGATTTGAATTTAAATTTCTATTCTTAGCAATTAATCTTGATAATAAAATACTTCTTTCATTGCTATTTAAGATATTGTGTGCCTCATCAATAAAAAGTACATCAAAGAAAATTTTCTTACTATTTAATAAGCGAAGTGAACGCTCTTGAGTAAAAACTGCAATAAACGAAGTTTCATTGTTATACATTTCATCATGTATGATTATTTTCTTTTTAAGTTTTGCTTCTCTAATCATTTGATACGTCTGCATCAAAAGAGATTTTGTAGGTACAACAATTACAATTTTAGAATTGTCTTCTGGCATTTTCTTAATGTAATCAATAATAACAGCGCTTTTGCCAAATGAAGTAGGAGCCAAGTAGCTTTTTTCGTTAGAAGAGTCATTTAAAAATTTTTGACTTTCAATATGTTGTTCTAAGGTTTCCGTATAATTTTTTTCGTGTTCAAAAGTTTCTAAATTATAGTCAATAAAGAAGTTACTTATTTTAAAGTCGTCTATCAATTTATTATTTAGTATTGTTTTGGTAATGGGATAAAAACCAAAATTTGTAGCAAAATCATACAATGGTATATAGTCATTATACTTCAATGCATATTTTAATATAATGAAATATGCAAAATCTGCATAACTAGTGTATCTTTTATCTTTTTTGAAATAATTTAAAAATAAAATAGCACAAGTTAATATGTATGTTTTTTCATCAAGATTTAATTCTTTATTGGTCAGTAATTTCTCTAAGGCACTATTAAAGACTACGTCTTTTCCAATTTTTGTAAACAATATTTTTTCATTTTTTAGCATTTTTTATTTCTTTAAATACCTCCAAAATAATTTTATGGATTTTTTATTAATACATATTATGTTTAATTTTTTACATTTAAAAGTTGAAATAATCTTTTTAATATCTGTTTCTATTTTTAACTCATCAATTACTTTCCAACGTGCATTGAGAAAAATAGTTGAGCAAGGTATAATGTTAAAGTCATCAATTTTGTGAAATTTTTTGTATGTAAATTCATCAGAAAGTTTTTTAATATTTTTTTGTATGTTATCTTTTGTTCCTACAGTTCTGGCATGATTATATGCATTTTGCCATGGATTATTTTTTGTCTTACCTTTTATCTTTTCTTCTAAATCAAAATATGCTTCTTTTGCTTTATTAGTATGCGATATGTTAATTGTACTTATATCTCCAGATTTGCTTTCTAATACCCATTCTTCATTTTTGAAGGAAAAATATCCATCAAATCCTTTTTTTATAGATCCTTCTTCCAGATTTAAATATAAAAATTCTTGTTTATAACCAATATCATATAAATATAGATGTAAAAAAAATTCTGCTATCGCTCCCATCTCAATAGTTGTATTTCTTTTAGGCGTTAAAAAGTCAATTAATCGTCTTTTTATTAAATTTAAATCTGAATTCGTTTTACCTTCACAAATTGATACAATTCTTTTATCAATAAGAGTTTCTAAGTTTGAATCAATATTTTCAATATTTATAAAATGGATAAATTTTCCAGCATCTAATTTTACAGTATTTGCATTGAAATTTTTTGACTTTGAAATCATATCCAAATATACATAAAAGTAATAATATAATTTTTTTATGACTAGTATTTTCTTATATAAAACCATTAATCTTGCCTTTATTTTATGTTATTGGTTTTAATAAATTACTATTATAAATAGAATATTTCGCGGAAGAAACAGCCTTTCTTTTACTTTTCAGGATTCCTCACTACGTTGGAATGACGGTGCTCACTGTCGGTAAATTGGTATTCAAATAAATAGCCGAAGAGTTTAAGGATCTTCGGCAATGAAACACATTTTGCCATTTTAAATCTTAATCACCACGATACTCATCGTTGTTTGGATTCAACTGGTTGCTATGATTATCGTTGTCATAATCATGAGAACTGTTGTCTCTGTCATCATCTTTCCCATTGTAATTGTCGTTGTTGGGATTGAGTTGGTTTGCGTGATTGTCTAAATCCGCTTTTGATCTTGGATCGTTCATATTATTTGTTTTTAAAATTCTCCTACTCATATGGCTTTTCGGAAAACGCCCCGTATATTTCGTGGTTTACGGTCTCCACAAGGCAAACACCTCCCTTAAACCCTCTGAAAAGAGGGAATGAAGGATAGTGTTTTGATATTTTTTTTAGATAATCACCTTCCGGTTCACCACAATCTGTCTCGCGCCGTTGTAGGAATGGTATTCGCCACGGTACATGGCATCGGCGCCCACAGGTCCCACGTTAAAGGTGCCTAAGGAAACGGCTCTGCACAGGTAATAGTATTTGTTAATCTTCGGTGTAGCCGTCACAATCAGGTTCAGGCGGTCGTCGCGCACGTCTTTGTAATCGGGCTGTGCGGCATTCTTCAGCCATTCCAGCTGCGGTATTTCCGTAATGCGCGCGTTCTCAATTTCAAAACCTGCCGGCAGCAAATCGGTAATCGCCACGTTCGGCACATTCATGCCGTTGGTGCTGCGTATCGCAATTTCCACTACCACCAAATCGTTCTGGAAGAACATATTGTTGTACACTTTTCCGTTGCGGTCTTTGTAGGTTCTGCGCACTTCCAGGAAATTGTCTTCTTCCTTGTTGGTGCCCACCGTTGGTATGCCTTCCATCTCCCAGAAATAAAATAATTTGCCGCTGCCGCTTGCCGTAATGCTTACCGGCTTGTTGCCAATCAGGCTGTTGGGTATCACCACATCTTTCTTGCCGTCGAAGGTGGCAATGGTTTTCCCGTTGCTCGTAATCGTGGCGGTCACATTGCCTTTGTTGGCGGCTTTCGCAATCTTGCCCATCGCCAGGAATCCGAACACGCTTTCCTGTGTGTTAAGGTATGGACGGGTCAGTAAGGTTTGCGCCACCTGTTTCGCCATGTAATTGATTTGCGTATTCTGCGGGTCGGTTTCCAGCAGCGTATTCAGCACCAGCGCCATATCGCGGAAATCGGAATAGAAGTTGCCGCTGAACGCCGGATCGGTTTTCTCGTTCACATAGCCTTTCGGCAGCATCGCGTAGAATTTCTTTTTATCGCCTTTCAGCGCAAACGCAGCAGCGATTAAATATTTACCGCTTTGCGTCAGCAAATCAGGATTGGATTTGTAGTAATTGAGCTCGGACGTTTTGGCTTCGTCCGCCAATGCCAGCACATACAAGCTGTACGGCACTTCTGACTTGATGACTTCCTTCTTGCTGCCGTCGCTGTAATACATGAATTCCAGTTCCTTGGTCTTCAGTCGCGCGTTCATGTAGCCGTACATCTTGTTCAGCGTTTTATCGTTCACGTAGTAACCGGCTTTCTGCGCTTCCAGTAAGAAGTGCGCGGCATAAATGGTGCCCCACCAGCTTTCGTAGCCACCGCCCTGCCAGTAGCTGAGCGCACCGTTCGACAACTGCATGGATTGTAATTTATCAATCGCTGCCTGCACATTGTTCACGGCATTCTTATTAGTAGCTACAGAACTGTTCAGGTTTTTCGCCAGGTCGGAGAAATACAATTGCGGGAAGGCCGTGGAAACGGTTTGCTCCACACAACCATAAGGATAGTTGACGAGGTAACTCAAATTTTTGCCATACTGCACCAGCGGTGAACTGCTGATGATGAGTTTTCTGGAAGAAGACAACATCGGCACAGCCGTATTGAAGTTGATGGTGCTTTGTTTGCCGCCTGCAATATTTCCGGAACCGGAGAATTTCTGGAAGGTGGCATTCGGTCGGGAGGTGATGTAGGTGGTGTCGGTGAATTTTTCTTTCATCGCATCTACCGTAACAATCACTTTTCCTTCGCCAGTCATGTTCTTCGTTAAGAGATAAAAATCATACTGACGTTCGCTGTTGGGTTCTATATCCGTGCTGATAGAACCGTTTATTTCGTTCTGTAAAACACCTTCTGATTTCACCGTAATGATGGCTTGTGTTTTTGTTTTCGTGGTATTGGAAATAGTAGCTGAAACGGTGATTTTATCATTTGGTGAAACAAAACGCGGAACACCGGCACTGATAACGATAGGGTCGGCCACTTTGATATTTTTATCTGCCGCACCGAATTTCTTGCCGTCGTACGCCACCGCCATCACACGCAGACTGCCGGAGAATTGCGGAATGTTGAAAGAGAATTCCGCATTGCCGAATGCATTGGTGTGAATGATGCCGCTCCAGACAGAAACTAGTTTCACGCGTTTGTTGGTCAGCGGATTCACGCGTTTGGAAATGTCATCGAAACCACCACCGAGTGAAGTCACTTCAGGGAAAAGGTAAGGATAGATATTGTACATATCGACTTCCAGCGCGCGCTTTGTATAAAAATAATTATACGGATTCGGCGACTTCTGGTCTTTCAACGCGAGGATGCCTTCATCTACCACAGCAATCGTCATTTCGCAATTCGCTTTCGATTTTATCTTGATGGTTTGCTTGGTTTTACTGCGTGTTTCGGTGGCACAAATAATCTCCACCGGAATTTTATTATCCGGATTTTCCACCATGACAGGAGCGAAGCCGTAGGCTACGGTTAATGGCATGCCATCGTTCACGTTGGGTTTAATTAAGGTAGCAGACACATACACATTCGGTACGTGTTTGTCTTCCAGTTTCAAATTGAAAGAAGCCGTTTTGTTATCGCTTTCCAGATAGAAATGGTCGAGCACTTTATCGCGTTCTACCGTTACCAGTACTTTGCCGTCGAACGGCAGTTTTAATAGTACTTTCGCTTTATCACCGGTGGTGTATTTTTCCTTGTCGGTGGTGATGTCAATCTTTCCTTCGTTGTTCACTTCAAAAGAAGAAGAGTAGGTATCGCCCCAGCCATAGGCATAAAAGAAATAGGACACATAGCTTTCGCTGTTGGGAGCGGAGATGCGGAATTCATAATCGCCGCTTTCCTGCGCCACAAAAGAATAATGCGAAGAAGAGCCAAGAATATTGATATTTTTATTGTCGATGATTTCTTCTTTTTTCTGCGACACATATTTCAGTTGTCCGTCTGATTTTTGCAGGATGGTTTCCCATTTCCGGCGGATGACTTTTACATTCGCGGTTTGCGAATTATACGGGATTCCTTTCTTGTTGACCGCCACTACCGGAATCTTAATCGTTTGTTTGGTGCTGAAGAAATCGTTGTCTGTTTTCACACCATAGAATACATCCTGCGTGTACACATCAAATGTTTTGACGCGGTTCACCGGGCGACCGGTTTCATCAAATACCGTGGTTAAGATTCTTCCCTGCAGCAAACCGGTTTCCTTGTATTCCGCCGGAATTTCAAACGACTCAAAGCCGCTGCCATTGCCGTCGGTGATGCCGTTTCGAACGGTAGTATAATATTCTGCAGATTTGCTTACGTTGAAATTGTAACGCTCAAATGCTTTTGCGGAGAAGGTATTTTTTTCTAAAGAGAAATTGACTTCATAGTTTCTGTTGGCAGCCGGCGGACCAAAGTAGTTGGTGGCTGTAAAGGAGGCACCCACTTTTTCCAATGGTTTATAATCGTCTTTATCCGTTTTTAAGTCCACCTTGATACGGTCGGGCATAAATTCTTCCACCATGATATTCTTGGAACCCAGCAACACATCGTTGCCCGTCAGTACCTGAAAAGTATATACACCGGTTACGGAACTCGCCGATAAAGGCAAGGTAATTTCGAAAGCACCTTGCGCGTTCAACACATTTTTATAGGTTTGCAGTTCCTTGCCCGATGGCAGTAAAACCCTTGATTTCACAGGCATTTCGCCGGGTAAGTTCCATTCGTTGGTACGCACAATCGTATTCAAATGAATAACTTCACCGGGACGGTAAATATCGCGTTCGGCATAAATATAAGCGTCGTAATTGGACGCATTCAAACGTTTGCCGCCCACATCAAAACGGGTATTATCTACCAGGGTAGAATTGTACAACACGTAATTGAAATCGCTGTCTTCGGAGGAAGCGGTAATCATACCCACGCTGAAATCTTTGTAGGCATCGGGAATTTCAAACGTGGCGTAGCCGTCACCATCCGTTTTTGCTTTGCCCAGTTCCTGATTGCTGGTGCTGATGACGGAGATTTCGATATTTTTTAAGGCTTCTGTATTTAAAATAGAATTGGCAAATACGTGCACGGCATTTTTATCCTGTTTTACAATCAGTCCGATATCGGATAAGGAAATGATTTTAGAATCCTGCAGCCAGACACGTTCATTGTCTTCCACTTTCACTACATAAATTCCTTTAAACTCTTTGAGTTTATCGGTGAAGTCGATGTTTAATAATTTGGCATGTCCGTAATCTTTTAAATCACTGGTTTTGTATTTTTTCTCGAAAATAACTTCACCCAGATTTTCCGTGCTGTAGTATTGATAATCGTGATACGTGTAATTGTCGGTAGCTGCATCGTATTCATCGTCGTATCCCCAGTTGGTGCCTTTTTCTTTAAATGCATAAATATTGTTCTGGAAGATTTTATAGACCGTCACTTTTACCTTATCCGATTTGGTCATCATGATGGATACATTTCTGCTGCCTTTGGCACCCAGGTATTCTGCTTTGGTATTGTCGAATTTTATCTGCGGGGCAATTTCACCGAAGGAAATGGTTTCATCCACATCATCTTTCAGCTTGCCGCCGAAGATACCCACGATGCTTTCCGTTACGCGTATTTCGTATTCCTGGTCGGGAGCAAATTCTTCGCTGGAAATGGTAATGCCTTTATCGTCAGCCGTAGCGGTAAAATTTACCGCCGGTTCTATGGTAATGGATTCTTTCAGTTTGTTATCGGAAACCGGCTGCGAAGTGCCAATAAATACGGTGCCGGACACGCCGTTGTGTACCGTTTCAATATCGCGTAGTTCCAGTTTTTGCACACCCACCACGGATGATTTTTCCGTGAACTGTTCTTCTTTCATGGCTTTGCCTATCTTCTTCAATACCACTTTTACTTTAGCCGTTTCGTTGGTTTCTTTCGGATTCTGAAACACAATAGATAAAGTTTTGGATGGACGTGTATTCAGCACTTTAAAGTCTGCTTTCTCTCCGTTGATGGTTGCTTCAAGCAGTTCTGCCGCTTTTTTCGGATTGATGGGGATGTTGAATTTAACGTCAGTCTGCAATTCAATTTTCGTCTGGTCGTTGCTGTTGGAGCGCCAGAAGGTATGCGAACCGATTAAGGTAAGATAGGAAGTATGGAATTCGTAAGTGGTTTCACCGTATAATTTCAGCGCAGTTGGTGCCTGTTGGGTCACTTTATCCGAAATGGTGACTTTAAAATCCGTAGCGGACGGAAATTCTTCCAGCGGAGAGAAAATCAGTTCGCGGGTGGAAGTCCATTTGCATCTGCCGGGTACATTCGGCGAAATTTTGATTAAATCTTCGTCGATCCATTTATCCACCAGCGAATCATTTTTCAATAATTCCTTGTTGAAGGTGAATACTAAGTTTTGATTGTTTTCAATTTCATCTTCGAAATTGGTCATCACACATCTTACGGCATTTTCAGGTGTGTATTTGTGGCAACTTGTCAGGAGAAGAATGCTTGCTGCTATGAACAAGGCTTTTTTGAAGGTGTACATATGGTTTTACTTAATTATGATTCAATCTACAAATAATTTGAAATAAAAGTTCCAAATAATTTAAGAAAATTTTAACAAAGTGGATTTTCGTATAATTTAAGATTCAGAACATAATAAAAATGCACTAAGTAACGTTTTTGCACTTTTTGCTTATCTTTCAGCATAATTAGAAAAAATGGATAATAAGTTTAAAGATAAGTATGGAGACTGGGCAATTATCACCGGTGCTTCCAGTGGCATTGGCGTAGAGTTTGCCCATCAGATTGCCGAAAAAGGATTGAATGTGGTGCTGGTGGCCCGCAGAAAAGAATTGTTGGACAGTCTGGCTGCAGAACTATCCGCAAAATACAAGGTGGAATGCAAAATCCTTAGCGCTGATTTAAGCAAAGACGGTTTTCAGTTTGATATTTTAGATGCAACGAAAGACCTGGAAGTGGGATTGCTGGTGAACAATGCCGGCATGAACTGCGAAGGTCATTTCTATCGTGGCTCATTGGAAAGGAATTTACAAATGCTGCAACTGAATACGAAAGCGCCATTTATTCTGGCGTATGAATTTGGTAAACAATTTATCAGCAGAGGAAAAGGCGGCATCATTTTCACATCGAGTATCAGTGCATTCAGTGCACATCCGTATTTATCGCATTATGCTGCCACGAAAGCTTATATTTTATCGCTGGCAGAAAGTATGAATTACGAATTCAAGGATAAAAATGTGGATGTAATTGCCGTTTGTCCGGGAATGACTAAATCGGAAATGACCAAAGGAATGAAAGATGGTCCGATGTTGATGGAAGCGGCTCCCGTGGTAAAAATAACACTGGATAATTTAGGCAAAGAAGCCTATGTAGTGCCGGGATTCTTAAACAAGGCACAGGTGTTCCTGAGCAGCAGAATACTGAATAGAGACGGTGCTAAAAATTTGTCCGGTGCGCTGCTTAAAAAGATGCTGCCGGCCACCAACAAAAAGAAAAAAGAAAGCTAACACTCACGACTCACGACTTATCATTCACGACTCATTTATGATTACATTCATCATCATAGGCATCACCGTCATTACCAGTTTAATGTCATTTGGTAATCCGAAATTATTATCTGCTTTAATTTTTAATCCGTTTGTGATACAAAGCCGGAATCAATACTATCGTTTCATAACGGCAGGGCTGATTCACGCTGATTTTTTTCATTTATTATTCAATATGTATGCCCTGTATTTGTTTGGCAGCATCGTGGAAACTTCTTTCGAAGTTATCTTTCCCGGCTTTGGTACCTTGCTGTACATCGCATTATACTTTTCAGCTCTGATTATGAGCAGTACTTTTTCTTTTTATAAGCATAAAGAAAATCCGCAATACAATGCTTTAGGAGCATCGGGAGCGGTGTCTGCCATTCTGTTTGCCAGTATCATTATTTATCCTACACAGGAGTTGATGATTATGCCGATTCCCATTCCGATTAAATCGTATATCTTAGGTCCTTTGTACTTGTTGTATTCTTATTACATGGGTAGAAACGGAAATGACAACATCGGACATGATGCACATTTCTTTGGCGCACTCTGGGGTATTTTATTTGTTGTGTTGTTGTGGCATGATGCACTCCGTAATTTTATTACACAAATTTTCGGATAATTTATGATTGACTTAAGAAGTGACACGCTGACCAAACCAAGTGCACCGATGCTGCAGGCAATGTTTGCCGCTCAGGTAGGCGATGATGTATTCAGTGAAGATCCGACTATTAATTTACTGGAATCCACCATGGCTGCTTTGTTTAACCATGAAGCTGCTTTGTTTTGTGCCAGCGGCACCATGGCGAATCAGATTGCCGTGAAAGCACATACACAGCCAATGGATGAAATTATACTGGATAAAACGGCGCATATTTATTATTACGAAACGGCAGGCTTTGCCTTTCATTCCGGTGTTTCCGTGAAACTGATTGACGGCGATAAAGGCAGAATCACTGCAGAGCAGGTAATAGAAAACATACAGCCCAATTTTGACTGGCTCCCAAAAACAAGTCTGGTTTGTCTGGAAAATACTTCTAATAAAGGCGGCGGGAGTTGCTATGAATTACAGGCGATTGAAGAAATCAGAGCTGCCTGCGATGCACATGGCTTGAAATTACATATGGATGGTGCGCGGTTGTACAATGCCATTGTTGCCAAAAAATATACTACACAGCAAATAGGTGGATTGTGCGATTCTCTTTCCGTTTGTTTTTCGAAAGGCTTGGGTGCGCCGGTGGGTTCTGTATTAATCGGTTCAAAAGAATTTATCCGGAAGGCGAGAAGAATCCGAAAGGTATTTGGCGGCGGTATGCGTCAGGCAGGTTATCTGGCGGCAGCTTGTTTGTATGCAATAGAGAACAATGTGGAGCGTCTGGAAATAGATCATCAGCATGCAAAACAAATTGCGGCAGTACTGGAAAATTTGTCCTGGATAAAAGAGGTGTTGCCCTGCGAAACGAATATCCTGATTTTTACGATTGATGAAACGAAAACATCAGTAGAAGCGGTGCTGAATTACCTGAAAGAAAACGGAATTTTAGCCGTGCAGTTTGGGAAACATCAGATAAGACTGGTGTTTCATTTAGATATTTCACAAGAGATGGTGGAAGAAGTAGAGCGAATTTTTAGAAATTTTCGATAGCAGGTAAGTTTATTTCAAACCAGTCTTTTCGTTGTCGTGTATTATTATTATGTATTGAAAGTTTTTCGTCAATTCTTTTTTGGGCTCTCTCTATCGAAGTGCTAATCATAGTATGTTCAATCACTTCATCATCTTTGAATCCCATTTTTTCCATAAGTTGCAAAATGCGCTCCGAACCAAAAAGTTGCAGGAGTTTATCTTCAAATGAAGTATAAAAGATGACTTCCTTTATTCCCTCTATTTCAAGTAAGTGTTGTTTTATTTCATTCTCGCGGGAAAAAGAGGGATGATGTTCTGCAAAAAATACAGTTCTGTTACCTATATCAGATTTATTTAATATCGTATTGGCATTTATCAACCAAACTTTAGTGACAAATGAATTCACATCAGTGCTGTAATTTATCGGCGAAGTATTTAATACTTCCTGAACGGCATTTTTAGTATCTTCAAAATAATATATGAGTACTGACTTCTCCTGATCTTTCAAATGCTGAAGCATTGACTTGTATTTCACCGCTTCATTTTTATAAATAAAGTCTTTGGTGATTATTTCTTTTTTTTTGGATTTAAATAAACCGAACATATATGATTGTTTTTTTAACCAACGGTAATGAAAAAGAATAAGAGATATAACCACATCACACCCAGAAAATGCCAGAAGATACTGAACAGGTTTAACTGAGATTTCGTAACCGGATCTGTAAAATAAACAACGGCAGTGGCATAGTTATCCAGTAATTTCCAGTTTTTGGTAATGAAATAAACAAGATATGTCAGTCCACCGATGATGTGTAATGCATGAATTCCGGAAATGACATACAAATAGGCCGCGGAATGGTGGGAGAACTCATATCCTGCGCTGAATAAGGCCAGCCAACCACTGATTTGCCCCACCAGAAATAAAATACCCAATCCGAGTAAAAGCAGTAAAGTCGTTTTGTATTTTATGAAATTATCTTCGCGGAAATGTTTTTTAGAAAGGAATATGAAAAGACTGCTGGTAAATAATACCAGGGTGTTCCAGTAAAAAACCGGAAGTATTTTTATATTCGGCTGCTTGGTGCCCAGATGGTCAGCAAAGTATAGAAAAGTAAGGCTGAGAAACATGAATGACAAACCGATAATGCTGATGTACATCAGCCATTTATAGTTTCGGTATTTTTTGTGTATGGTTTGTTCATACACTTTTGGTTCAGTTTTATGGAGTATCTTCTTTTCCATATACTATAGACGCATTTTGATGAAAAAGGTTCGGTTAATTATTGCAAACAGCACAAATTCCTTCAATTAATAAATTGGCATTTTCCATTTTGTACTTGCGCGGAAGCTGTAGTTTAGGAATTTCGAGGGTGTGCAGGCATTCAATTTTTGCACATTTTTTACATTTAAAATGCACGTGATGGTCGTCATGCGTATGTTCTGTTCCTTCATGATGGCATAAAGCATATTTCGCAATGCCGGAATCATCGGGAATCTTATGCAGCAACCCGTTCTCTAAAAAAGAGGTGAGGGTTCTGTAAATAGTCACCCGGTCAAATTTTTTAGCAAAATAAGCTTCCAGGTCGGCATGTGTCAATGCATTTTTGTTGCTTTGAAAGAATTGCAGTACTTCCAGGCGAACCTGTGTAATTCGTAAATCGTGGTGTTTCAGGATATGTTCCAGGTTTTGCATGAATTTTTTTTATTAATCTGCAATAAAGTTGCAGAAATGGTGTATATTTGCAACCGAATTACAGAAATGAAAGTACGCAAAAATACACATAAACATAAACATTATTCAGAACAACTCTCTGTTTTTTTGTCTGTATTGTGTGCTGTACACTGCATTATAACGCCCGTTCTGGTGGTTTTGTTACCAGTGGCCGGTGCGTATTTCGAAGAATACCACTGGATTGAATACATCATCATTTCCAGTGTGTTTGTGCTGGGAACCTCTTCCATTTTACACGGCTATAAATTTCATCACCAGAATAAAATACCGGCATTCGTTTTTTTCGGAGGCTTAATCCTGCTAACAGCGGCTTCTATTATGAAACTCGTTTTTAATGTAAACGAAATGTCAGTGCATTTAATCAGCGGAATAGGCGGTATTGCTTCCGGTTTCGGACAGCTGTATAACCTGAAACTGAGTAAATAATTCTCTTTTCTTGTTTCAATAAATGTTACAATTCACACGTTTTAGTAGTAATAATTGTTTCAAAGACTTATTTTTGAGCAAAATACCTTTAAAAACAGAACAATGACAGAGGAACCAAACAAGCAAAATCTATTGGAAAAAGCAGATCAGACTCTATTCGGGTTTATACTCGGATTAATATTGCCGATGCTGATGTTTTTTGCTTACAGAGAAATAAAATTTGACTACCTGACCTGGAATGAATACATTGTTAGCGCTAGAGATCTGGCGGTTTTACCGTCGTTTATCAAAGTTTGTGTTTTTATAAATTTGCCGATTTTCTTTCTGTTTAATTTGCTGAAGAAATTTCTGTTGTGCAAAGGAATTTTTATCGCCTCCATTTTATATATCGCAGCGATGTTTATTGTAAAATACCTTGTTTAATCTTTCAATTTCATTTTATTGAAGTACTATATCATAGCAGGGGAGGTATCCGGAGATTTGCACGGAAGTAATTTGGTGCGGCAACTTTCCTTACTGGATGATAAGGCAGTTTTCAAAGGTGTTGGCGGCGAAAAAATGAAAGCAGCTAAAGTGGATTTGCTTTTCGGTTTAGAACGATTGGCCTTTATGGGTTTTTTTGAAGTGCTTAAAAATCTTCGAACCATCCGCCGGAATTTTAAAGAAGTAAAACAGTCAATTCTTTTGTTTCAACCGGATGTGGTGATATTGATAGACTATCCCGGATTTAATTTACGGATGGCGAAATGGTGCAAACAGCAAGGTTTTAAAGTGGTGTATTATATTTCCCCTAAATTCTGGGCGTGGAAAGAAAACAGAGTAGAAAATATCAAGAAGTTTGTGGATTTGATGTTGTGTATTTTACCCTTTGAAAAAGCATTTTACGAAAAGCATCAATATGCGAATGCACATTTTGTAGGACATCCCTTGCTTGATGAAATTGAATTAAAACGTCATTGCGAACACAGTGAGGAATCTGTTCAACCCATTGCACTCTTACCCGGCAGTCGCAAACAGGAAATAACATCTTTACTGCCATTAATGCTGGAAACAGCGACTAATTTCCCGAACGAACAATTTGTCATCACCGGCCTTTCCGGATTAAAAATATTATATCCTGAAGTGTTTCCCAAAAATGTAACACTCGTCTTCGATAAAACTTACGAGGTGCTTCAAAACGCCAAAGCAGCCATCGTATGCAGCGGCACTGCAACACTGGAAACTGCCTTGTTTAGTGTGCCGCAGGTGGTTATTTACAAAACGTCGTGGCTGAATTACCAGATTGGTAAGCGCGTGGCGAAAGTGCGTTTTATTTCTTTACCAAATTTAATTGCCGATGAGAAAATTGTGGAAGAATTGCTGCAGCACGATTGTACTACAGAAAAAATTACAAATGAATTAAAGCTGCTTTTACATTCAAAAAATCAGCAATTCTACAATTCTCTTATTGAAAAAATAGGCGAGAAAGGCGCTTCTGAAAAAGCGGCGGAATGGATTATACAACTGATTAAGATATAAATACAGAAAAGTTTATCCTTTATCATTAAGGCTAAAGTTTTACAGTTGCCACTACTACTATTTGCTAATTTACCCATCCTAAGCAATTTTTTATATCTTTATACAAACCAAATAAACATGGCCTGGAAAAATCTGTTTCGCACCAAACCTATTAATGTCATCTTACAGGAAGTAGAACAACATCCCGATCTGATAGAATCACATGGCAATGCAGAAGCACTTCATAGAAATCTGGGTGTGAAAGATTTAACGGCACTGGGTATTGCTGCCGTTATTGGGGCGGGCGTGTTCTCCACCATCGGCAAGGCTTGTTTCGACGGCGGTCCTGCGGTTTCATTATTGTTTATCGGTATCGCAGTAGCCTGCGGTTTTTCCGCCTTGTGCTATGCGGAATTTGCCTCCCGTATTCCCATTTCCGGCAGCGCATACACCTATTCCTACGCAGTATTCGGCGAATTGATTGCCTGGATTATTGGATGGGATTTACTATTGGAATATGCTATCGGAAATATTGCGGTGGCTATTTCGTGGAGCGGTAATCTGACCAATTTCCTGCACGGCTTCGGCATTGATTTACCACGATATTTAACCACCAGTTTTCTGGAAGCAAAAAATAATATTCCCGAACTGTGGGCCTCTGCGCCTAAGGTTTTCGGTATTCCGTTTATCATTAATGTTCCTGCATTTTTAATTACCATATTCATTACAGCAGTAGTATATATCGGCATCAAAGAATCCAAGAATTTTGCAAACGGAATGGTGTTGTTTAAAGTGATCGTCATTCTCATAGTGATTGCCATTGGAATTTTTTATGTGGTGCCGGGCAACTGGACGCCTTTTGCCCCTAACGGAGTAAGCGGCGTACTGAAAGGCGTTTCAGCGGTTTTCTTTGCTTATATAGGCTTTGATGCGATTTCCACGACGGCGGAAGAATGCAAGAACCCGCAGAAGGATTTGCCGCGCGGTATGATTTATTCCTTAATCATTTCTACCGTTTTATATGTGTTGGTGGCATTAGTCTTAACGGGCATGGTGCATTATTCAAAATTAAATACGGAAGCGTTTTTAGCAGCTGCTTTCAAAGAGCGTGGCTTAAACTGGGTGGGAGGTTTAATAGCCTTCAGTGCTTTAATTGCTACGGCCAGTGTATTGCTGGTGTTCACTATCGGACAACCGCGTATCTGGATGAGTATGAGCCGTGATGGTTTGTTGCCACAAAAATTTTCGCAAGTACATCCAAAATATAAAACGCCCGGATTTGCTACTTTGATGACAGGATTGCTGGTGGGCATTCCGGTACTTTTCTTAGATGCCAATTTAGTAGTAGATATGTGCAGTATTGGTACCTTGTTTGCCTTTATACTGGTGTGTGGCGGCGTTATTATTTTACAGGAAAGAGATAAGCAAAATGCAACAGATAATCATCTGGCTACGCCAAAGTTTAAAACTCCGTATATCAATGGACAGTTTATCGTTCCGGTACTGCTTATTATCGGGTTAGTATTATTTTTTAAAGATCCGGCAAATGTAGAAAGTACGTTTCCATTTGATAAAGGTTTCTCGGAATGGAAACATCAGATTCCGTTCTGGATATTTATTTTTGTTTCGATTTACATGGCCGTAAAAACATTTATAAAGAAATGGTCGCTCATTCCTGTATTGGGTTTCTTAAGTTGCTCAATGCTGGTATCTACACTCGGAGTGGTTAACTGGATGCGGTTTTTAATCTGGATGGCCATTGGATTCGTTATCTATTTTTCTTACGGCATCAAACACAGTAAACTGAAGTAATAATTTCAATAATTATTACTTAATTTAGTATATATTTATACAAGCTTCTTAGTGCCATTTTTCGGTATTTCCGTTTTATTTATGACGGAAAATTGTTTTAATTTATTTAAAATCAATCATTTGCAAATAAATAGATGTCATTTTTTATGACAAAGGCATTTATTTGTACCGGAATTTTGGTGTAATATGATTTATTTTTATACATCAATTGTTTTCATAAAGTCATTAACCCCAAAATGATTTTACAAATATACTGGCTATGAAAAAATATTTACTGGTCTTGTTTTTACCACTTTCCTTATGGTGCTACGCTCAAAATTCCATTAAAGATGATTTCAGAATTTATCTTGACAAGGACACTGTTTCTGTAAATACCTATAGTCCTAAAACGCTCTATATTATTGCCGATTCAACACCGATTTATAAGGGTGCAAAGATTAAAGTTATATTTCCAAAGTTTTTCGGAGAGTATGCCTGGGATAATATGTTGTGGATTTTGATTCCTCCAAATTTAAGAGCAGGATACTTGCAAGCCAAAAGTGTCAGTTCGGGTAAACGTGCGGTGATTAATTCCGTTACACTTTGCTATGATGAATTTTTGACTACACCATCCAGTTACTTTGATTATAAATTTGCACATGAAAATAACCAGCGATTAGTCACCATTCAAATGCTGGATACATTGCCCAAAGGTGATACGCTTCAATTGATGTATGGTGCCAACGGAACCGGGACATATACGTATAATTCCATGACGGCCCACGATGATTATTTCAGTGTCTTATTGGATAATGCAAACAATGGAAATTATGCAGCATTGAAGAGTCAGGCGAAGATTGTTTTTAATCATACCACATCGAAAAGCATCAATATCGCACTGGCATCGACCGGTAAAATCGGCAAACCTGTATTGCTAAAACTTATGCTGAATGATGTTGGTAAGAACATTACGTATGATTTCAACGGGACCATTCAGTTAAATTGCAGTGACCCTTCAGCCATCTATCCTTCCACCGTAAATTTTACGCCGGCAGATTCAGGTGTAAAAGATGTGCTTATAACGTTTAATCAAAAAGGGGTTTTTAATGCAGCGGCTAAAGTTACCTCGTCAAATGTTACAATAACTGGCTCATTTAGTTCAAATCCAATTAATATTTCTGATGACAGTTTAAATATTTACTGGGGTGATTTTCATACTCACGGAGGATTCAGCAGAGATGGCTTTGGCAGCGATGGATATCGATTTGCAAGAAACGGAGCGGGTTTAGATTTTTACTCCGGTACCGACCATTCCGACTTTAACCAGACAGACACATTTGGTATCAACAGAGAAGAATGGAACACCCTGCAGCAGGAGGCAATTCGATATAATCAACCCAATCGTTTTGTTACGTTTTTAGGCTATGAAAACAGTTTGGATAATCCTTCCGGCCATTATAATTTTATTTACAATTTTGAAGACTCGCTCACACAGGAGATTCCCATGCTGGCAAAAAATCCATTATTTACCATACAGAACTTTTGGATAAAATTAAATCAGCTTAATCAAAAAGGAAAGGCTTTGAGTATTCCGCACCACACCGGAAAATTATTCGGTACTTCCGGTCCGGATAACGGTGCTTCACAGTTTGGCGGCAGTTTTATCAATAAAGATTACAAAAGAGTGATAGAAATTTACAGCGGACATGGATTGGGAGAATATTATAATCCCAATCATAACCTTGCATACGATAAGCTGGGTGGCCGAGATACTAAATTTCCTTGCTTTGCACAGGATGCATGGGCACTGGGCGAAAGACTGGGCGTTATTGCCAGTACAGATAGTCATAACGGAACGGCTTCACAAACGAATGTAGGACTGGCAGCAATTTTGTCTGATTCTTTAAACAGAAACAAGATTTTTTCCAACTTATATAATCGTCACAGTTATGCCAGTACCGGTGAACGAATGGTCTTGAAGTTTACGATAGATACTGCCATCATGGGTGATGAGCTATCGGTGCCTGCGGATTCATTTCCAACGATTCATTTTTCGGTGAACGGAACCGATGTGCTTGATTTTATTGAGGTGTTGAAATGGGATTTTAAGAATGGGAAATATACTACGAATCCTGTTCACCCGATTTATCCGGTGATTAAAAAAGTACAATTCAGCAATGTGGTTAAAAATTATTCATTTGCGATGATAGATACCAGTATGCGCGACAGTTGTTTGTATTACGTGCGGGTAAAACAAAAAAATATCGTGAGCAATAGAGAAGTGTGGGCCTGGACATCTCCGATATGGATCGATAAAACTCATACGGATTCCATTTACCGAACAGACTCACTTTATAACTTCATGCTGCAGCATGAACAGCCTGCCATAAATATAGGCTGGTGTTTGAAAGATGAATTCAATACGGATTATTTTGTAATTGAAAAAAGAAATACCAATACGGCTGTTTATACGGTGTTAGATACCATTTACACAACACATATTGCGTTTAAAGATTCCTGTTATTTATTTACGGATCATTATCCCGATGATTCAATTCAATACTATAGATTGAAGGCAGTTTCATATACGGATAGTATTTTGTACTCACTCACAGACTCTATTAAAATTCCTTTTTTCAGAGACAGTGTGTATAATCTTTCAGCAACAGTATTGCCGGATAAAATAGGAGTAGAGTGGTTTGCAAAAGAATATTTCGCGCAGAATTATGTTGTACAAAAAAGAAATAAACAAAGTGGGTTTCAGAATTTTTTATCCGTTGATTTAAACGCATCTGAATTGGATAGATATTATGCTCAACAAGATTTTTATCCGCTGAAAGATACTTCTTATTACAGAGTTGTGATGAATTTGAAAAACGGAAATTACAGGCTGTCAAATTTAGATACGATTGTATTTAGAATCGATTCATTAATACAATTTAAAGCCACTTTAACAGGGAATGATACAACCATAGCCACCTGGAAAGGTGTACATGAACAAAGTATCGTTCGTTATGAATTACAACGCAGTCAGGACAGAATTACTTTTTTCACCATACACACCAAACAACCTGCGGGACAACTGTTTGATACAGCCACTTACCAATATAATGATACAGCAGTTATTGCCGGATGGAATTATTACAGAGTAATACAGTACATGATCGATGGAACTACTAAAATTTCTGCAATCGATTCCGTAAAAAGAATAGCAACAGGTATTCATCAAAACGCCATTGGGAAAATGGATGCAGAGCTTAAGATTTTAGATAATATATTAGATGAAAGCAGCAGTTTTATGACTTTTTCAATGGAATCCGCACGGGCAATAGAGGGTACATTTTTAATAGCGGGTGTGGACGGGAAATTATATCATCAGCAGGATTATCATCAGATTAAGGGAAAATACACCGGGAAAATACCGATTGGAGGACTAAATACCGGTTTGTATTACCTGCTTTTTGTAACCAAAGAAGGAGTGCTGAAACACCATTTTATCATTGCTTTTCATGGCGGATGCACACATTAGAGGCATTTTTCACGAAATTATAACAATTTTCAGGTAGCTGTTTTCAAAATATAATGAGATATTTGGTTTAGAAACTCCAACAGATGAAACTAAGTAACTTGATTATAATTTTTCTGACAGTACTTTCCTCAAAGCTATTTGCAGAAAACTCTTACCAGATACAGAACAATGCCCTGGTTTTACCAGGTTCTATACAGTTTGACACGCATGCTTACGATCTTAAGAATGAAGCGGATGATCCAATGCTTAGTTTTGTAGCGCAATACCTGAAAGACAAGCCATACATTACAAAATTGCGTATTGAAGGTCATGTTTATACCGAAAAATCTACGGAAGAGAACATCAAATTGAGTTTACAACGTGCTGCGATGATTAGTTACTACCTTACCACTAAAGGAATTGACTGCTCCCGCTTAATGCCGGTAGCTTTTGGCGATACGAAACCAGTTGCACCAACGGATGAGTGTAATTTAACATACAATACCCGCATAGACTTTTTCAACGCGGAAATAAATAATAAAGCAGTTGCAGGCAATGCTGTAGACGGATTTGCACCAAAGGTTTTTGAACCTTGTGAATAATAAAAGAAAATCAATGATTTATAAAAATGAAAAAACCCCTGAATTAGGGGTTTTTGATGTTTCTGAGGGGGTTTTTATGACTATCCTTTGGAGTCGTCGGGTATCTTGATTGCGTAATTTTTATGTTTCCTTATTGTTATGTGTTAATATTAGACAAACTTTTCATACTTGTCAATAGAAAAATTTTATTTTTCTTAACTAATTGATTATTATCAAGCATAAAATGATAAAATACCTATAAACGTGTAGGAGTAAATACAGCAGTAAGCGTAAAATGAGCAATCACTGATAAATATTGCTCATCAAAGTATTTAGTTTATTTCTTTTTCTTATCAATAATTTTTTGTGCGTCTTTCTCTGCTTTTTCCATTGCTTTTTTTGCTGCTTCAGCTTCTTTTATTTTAGCTTCTGCTGCTTTTCTGATTTCATCGTCTTTTTTCTTAAAGCCTTTCTTGAAAAGAAAATTACTTTTTAAAGCTTCCAGATCTTCATTTAAGGTATGAGTACCTTTTTTTACATTTACTAATGTCTGGTCTATTGTATTGGCCATGCCTTCATCCATAAATAATTTACCTAAAACACCATTACCTGCGTGCATATTCGCCATGATGCCTTTCAGGTCGGCAGTAATATAAACAGCATTCCCGGCCACCGAATCCATTTTTATCATGATGTCATCCATGCTGACCAACTGCCTTGTCCGAAGAATACCGTTATCTGCAATCATCTTGTTGCCATATGATCCCGGAGTAATATTCAACACTTTGTTGCCCATCAAACCTTCTGAACCAATGACAGCCAGCGCATCGCTTTTTATAAATTTCTGCGTCTTCTTTTCCAGTATCATATCCACTTTTACCATGCTGTCGCTCACAATAACAATATCTTCAATGGTGCCGACATTGATGCCGGAAAAACGGACATTGTTGCCAATCTGCAATCCGCTTATGTCTTTAAAAAGCCCGCTGATACGGATAGTCCGGCTGAACAGATGCTGCCGGTTGCCGATAAAATAAATGGCAGTGATAAACAACAAAAGCCCGATGCTGACAAAGACGCCGAGTCGAATATTGTTTTTGATATTTTTATTTTCCATGATTATATTTTTAGATTTTTGTTATTCAAAAAATGAACGCACCCATTCGTCTTCTGATTGCGCTAATTCTTTATAAGTACCTTCCGCTGCACACACACCGTCTTTTATAATGATCATCCGGTTGGCGGTAATTCTCGCGCATTCTATATCGTGCGTAATAATGATAGACGTAGTCTGTAGTTTCTTTTGTACTTCGAGTATCAGCTTGCTGATTTCTTTGGAAGTAATAGGATCTAAACCGGTAGTAGGTTCGTCGTACAACATCAGTTCCGGTTTCAGTATCATGGTGCGCGCCAGTCCGATTCTTTTTCGCATGCCACCCGAAAGCTCCGACGGCATAAGGCTTCCCGCATCCGGCAATCCTACGCTTTCTAAACTTTCTTTCACCAGTGTATCAATTTCAGTGTTGGTTTTATCTTTTATATCCCGCAACGGAAATTTCAGATTTTCATTCACCGTCATAGAATCATACAAGGCGGCGCTTTGAAACAGAAAGCCTATATTTTTACGCACCTCATTTAAGGCTCCGTCTTTTAAATGTGTGATGTCATTTCCCAGTAAATGAATCGAACCTTTATCTGCATCCATTAAACGCACCAGACATTTTATCAGCACAGATTTGCCGCTGCCTGATTTTCCAAGCACCACCAGGTTTTCTCCTTTTTTGATATTGATAGAAATGTCGGTTAAAACGTGATTCTCTCCGAATGATTTACTCAGGTTTTTTATTTCGACAATAAACGCAGCTTCTGTCTTGTTAGGTACATCTGTATCTGTTGATATATCAGTTTGTTTATGCTCCATGCTATTTGGTGAGTAAGGAGGTTAATTGTACGGCAATGGCATCAATGATGAAAATGCACAGCGAACTGAGCACCACGGCAGCATTAGCCGATAAACCAACGCCTTCCGTTCCTTTGCTGGAATTGTATCCTTTAAACGTAGACACTAATCCGATGGAGAAACCGAAAAATACTGTTTTCAGCATCGCAGGCAGCAAATCGTTGTATTCCAGTTTGTCAAATATTTGAGTAAAGAAAAAACGCAGCCCTACATCGCCTAAAATATTTACGCCCAGATAGCCGCCGATAAAAGAAACAAAATCTGCAAAGACCACTAAAACGGGAATCATCATGGTGGTGGCTAAAATTCTGGTGACCACAATATATTTGAAAGGATTGGTGCCTGATACTTCCATGGCATCAATTTGTTCCGTTACTTTCATGGAGGCCAGTTCGGCGCCAATACCGGAACCCACTTTACCTGCACAAATGAGGGCGGTAATGACGGGACCGATTTCGCGCACGATGGAAACGGCAATCATGCCCGGAATCCAGGATTCTGCCCCAAAACGAGCTAAGGTGGGTCTGGTTTGGATGGTTAAGACCAGTCCCATAATAAATCCGGTGATGGCCACTAAGGAAAGTGACTGATAACCGATTAGGAAACATTGTTTCATTAATTCCCGGAATTCATAGGGAGGCTTTATGACCGAAATAAAGAAATTTCCGGCAAAACGGGTAAGTTCACCCAATTCCAGAAAAAAACCGTCAAATTTATGAAAAGAGAATAATGGTGCTGCTGTTTTAGCATCTTCAGCAACTATGGGAACCGAAATAGATTTGTTTTTACTCATAATCAGTACAAAGTTGAGTACAAAACGGTGCAGATACGTTACGTAATTAGGCTATAAAGTTGCAGGATTTACGGGTTTAAAGCAGTAAAATTTATGAAATGCAAGAGTGGTTATTTTATTTAAAGCGTACCCGGGGCGGGACTCGAACCCGCACAACCGCGATGGTCACAGGATTTTAAGTCCTGCGTGTCTACCATTCCACCACCCGGGCGCTTTAAATGAAAAAAGGAGTTGTAGAAACTCCTTTTGGAGCGAAAGACGAGACTCGAACCCGCGACCCTTACCTTGGCAAGGTAATGCTCTACCAACTGAGCTACTTTCGCATAAATTTTAAAGAACGTGTTAGTGTTTCCGCTAACGGATTGCAAAGATAGTAATCTTTTTATTTTTGACAATACCTAAACGCATTTTTTTTATTTCATAACAATTTCCTTAACTCAAAAAAACGCATTACTCTGCAATGATTTTTCCCGTGTCCAGCAAGGCATCCGTACTGGCATCGCGTAACTCGTATAAACACAGCCCTTTCGACAAATTTTTTCGTTCAATGGTATACGAATTGGAAGCCGCTTCATATTGCTGCAAAATTTTTCCTTCCACAGATAAAATAGTAAGCCGTGTGGGATGCGGATACTCAAAGGTTAAAGTAGCACTTTCTGAAAACGGATTCGGGAAAACACTCGTTTTGAGTTGCGTCAAGTTGTTTTTAATACCGCTGATCACTTTCACTTTTATAAAATCTCTACCAATGGTATGAAAAGTAGTATTGGTTAATACAGGCGCGTTAAAATCAAAATAGATATTCGCATTGTTGTATATTTTATCTCCGTCGATTAAGGAAGCTTTAGGTGTGATGCGGAAACTGAAAAAGCCGTTTGATTTTTCTTCATTCAACGATTTCCACGGAAGTAAAATATTACTGAATGTTACTTTTAAAATATTATTGCGGATGCTCGCCACATACTGATGACTGGCACCAATATATTTCAGGGTGCTGATATCCAGATTGGAAGATAAAGAATCAATCAATACCACATCAAAGGCATAGTAAGTACCTGTATTTTGAAAACGCAGGGTATAAGTAATGGGTTGATTTTTTTCTATAAAGTGCGAAGCAGAAAAACCAACAGGAGACGCTAATTTATCATTCGGATCAAAACTGGCAAGGTTGGGCTGGCAATCGATATCTTCATCCGCCACATTATCGCTGGGCACCACATTGGTAACATATCCTGTACTGTAGTTGGCAGCATTGGTACAGCCTTCAATCACAGTCGTCAGCACGGAATCCGCCAGTTCTATCGGAGTCGCCGGATCCTGATACGTAATCAAGCGGAAGGTGGATGCATTTCTGTTTTTCAATCCTATGTTTTTACTCTGATTGCCGCCTAACTGATACGTATTTTGTTGTATGATGGAATCATTCTCGAGTATCAGGTATTTTTTATTGGCCACCGTTGTCACGCCGCTTTCATTTTTAATACTAAACACCACACTGTCACCAAAACATTTTGCAGAAGAAGTAAGATAGCTGGCCGTATTCGTTTTACATTTCAGTTTAGGATATACTTTTGCATCTACACAATGCGTTCTTCCGTTTAAGGCATCACAATTCACCAGCACGTTGAAATAAAACGTGTACGTATTGTTGCCGTATAAAGTATCCAGGTAAAAACGGTATTTCTTTGGTGAGAGTGCAGTGTAGTTGACATGCGTGGTACTTTCAAAATCTAACAGCGTATCTATGGCAATATCCACATAGGGATTCGCCTGATAGCCTTGCCCTTCATTTTTTACAGAAACTGTATATGTAGCAGTACGGCATTTCACCAGCCTCGTCGTATGAACGGTGATGTCCAGTTTTGGAGGCGCATAACAGATAGTCGGTTTTACGAGAAATGTAGCGCTGTCCGGGTATATTTGATTAGCGGCAATGTTTCCGTTGATAACAGGCGTGCAAATCGAATCAAACAGCAATGTGTTTCTGTTGTGCAGGATTAACTGATAGGCACCGGTATCCGTGCGAAAAGAAAAATAACCATCGGCAGTGGTCAATGTGTAAGAAGAAACATTGTGTTGTTTTAATTCTACCAGCCAGTTTTCAAGCCCTTTTTCTCCGGTATCAGAGATGCAGTTTTTATTGATATCCACGATAACATTTCCTTCTATGCTGCTGATATTGTTTGGGAAAGGAGTGATGTATAAGTAACTGTAGGCCAGCGAAGCAGCCGCCAGATATTCATCCTTCGGTGCCAGCAAAAATAAATTACCCGAAGAATCGGACGCAATTTTACCATAGCTTTCGTTGGCCAGTTCCGCAAATTTTTGTGCCGCATCCGATATCACTTTTACCGGTACTTTTTTCCGGATGTTCCCTGCAGTGTCGATAAGAATGAGGGACTTGTTGAAACGCCCGTTTTCACTCAGCAGCACAAACTCTTTGCTCGGCAAACGCGTAATAGAAGTGACCACTTCATAAAAGCTGACCGGAATATAAAATGGGCGGGTAGGCTTGTCTTTTTGTACCAGATAATATAATTTTTTAGTAGAATCCGCATTCATGGAATCTGTACTGATGAGTGCATTTTCATTATTCAGTTCGTTGAACCTGACAGAAGCAGGAACGAAATTCGTTATGGGCGAAGTAAAGTTGTACAATTCGCTGCCTGTTGTATTAAATACTTTTAAACGATGCACACTGTCATTCGGTGCTTTGTAATAAACCAACACAATAGAGTCATTTTTTAAAGAAACATTTTCAAAAATGTAATTACTATCCGGATTGCTGAGTGTTGGTAATAGTATTTTTCTCGACAACAACTGCCCGGCAGGATTGTAGACTTCTACCGTAGCATTTTTGCTGAGGTTTAAAAACTTCAGCTTTATTTTATTGCCGTTGGCCAGGGTCGATATATCATAAATTATATTTGAGTCATCATACAAAGAAACATCTAAGAGGCTGTCTTTAAAAGTAAAGGAAGGCACGCCGTTGTACGTAAACTGTTGTTTTATTTTCTTTGAAGTGATATGCAGTTTCTGATTAGTATTGCATCCTTCCACATTTACGTCTTTCACGTCGTAGTGTTTATAGGTATTGGCGGCTACTCTTTCCGACAGGTAACCGATTTCTAAAGCGGCATGATTGTATAATGGTTGACCGTCTGCAAAGAAAGTACTGTCGCTGAAATTTTTTAAGCCGATGTGTTCAATGAGGCCGGTGTTTATCTGTAAGTTTCTGGAAACCGGGATTTTGATAAAATCATTGCCGCCATTTGCATTGCAATTGCTGTTTAGGGTATTGTTCTGCACAAAAATAATTTGATTGTTAAACAAGCTGTGGTAGGGAAAAGCAGCAGGATTACTCGTGCTGAACAACAACTTATTAAAGTACAGTTTATCAAAATCTATATTGCCCTGATAGGAATATACTTTATCCAATTGCAGCTGATACGTTTTGTTATACTCAAACGTATCTCTGGTAAAATCAAAGTTAGGCTGTGCGTAGGAAGTGATAAAGAAAAAACAGGCATGTAAAAACAATACAAGGAAACGCATATATTTTTTTATAAAGATAATTCATTTTCGGAAATAGCCATATCATTTTTGTGCATTATCATAAATTCCAGGTCATGCGCTTTCATCACAGCATCCAACTGTAAAGTTTTTTTGCAAGAAACCAAGTAGCCATGAGAAATAGTATAGAATATATGATAAATCTATTAGAATAGTTGGTTATATGATAGTGGTGGGTTATATTTGGAAGAAGATGGGAAAAGAAGACCAATAAAGTAGATTGAGGTGTATAAGTCTGATTTGTCAACATAAAAATAGTTATGATATATTAAAATAAATACATGATACAACCAGAATTTAAACCACTGACTGAAGTCCTTGCAAACAAATTATTCAGAATTCCTGAATATCAAAGACACTATAGTTGGCAGAAAAAACAACGCGAAGAGTTGTTTGAGGATATAAAAAAGCTAAAACAGATTAGGTCAAGATTTCCTGATAGAATACATTTTATGGCAACTGTTGTATGCCATAAAACACGGGAAACTCAGGCTGTCGGTTCGACATTGCATTCAATATTTGAAGTTGTGGATGGACAGCAACGTATAACAACCTTAGTAATTTTACTAAAGGCCATTAGCAAACTTTTACGTAGCAACGGTTCAACGGAATCTAATCGAGAAGCAGATGAATTGGATAGATTATTAGTAAAAGGTGATGGTCGTTTAATAATACTTCAAAATAACCATGACAACAGATTGATTCTACGAAACTATTTAGTTGATGGTACAATACCTGTGCAAAATAATTTACAAACCCATGCTGACAGAAATTTATTGGGTGCAATAAGAGAATGTGAAAAGTTTGCTGATAATTGGAACAATAGTATTGAACTGCTTACCTTAGTTAAAAACTGCCTATTCTTTATTTTCCAAACTGTTGAAGATAAAGGTAGTGTTTATACGATTTTTGAAGTCCTAAATAGTCGCGGCTTAGAGGTTGACTGGTTAGATAAAACAAAAAGTGTTTTAATGGGGCTATTATTTGATTATGCTATTGGTGGTGGTGATGAAAGCCTTTTTTATGATAATCTCACCGAAAATCACAATTATTGGAGTGAAATTTATAGACGCATTGGACAAAAAAGTATTCCTGGTCATGAAATAATTCGTTTTGCAGCAACATTAAAAACATTATCAACCACTGGTCGACCACTTAATGCTGAAGACTCGATAGACTTCTTTCGTAGCTATTGTAATTCTGGTACCGACATTAATGATAAAATTCGAAGAATCCGAGAAATGACAATTTGGCTTCGGGATATTACATTTAAACTTGAAGAGTTATATGAAGACAAAAGAAGGAATGCAGTAACAGAAATAACTCAAGCAAGGTTACTAGCACTATCCATCTTATTGAGAAGCGATTTTCAACCATCATACCAACAACGCCTTTTAGAGCAATGGGAGAGAGTAACTTTTAGAATTTATGGAATGTATTCCAAAGACTCACGGACAAAAGTTGGTGACTACGTTCGAACAGCAAAAGAAATACAGACAAATTCTTCATTAACAATTGATCAAATTTTAGAACTTATTCGAAATTTAGGGGCTGAATTTCCTATTGACGGTGCAATAAATGAATTAAAGAATTCAGATTGTTATAATGGATGGCAAAGAGAATTGAGATATTTCCTATTTCGTTACGAAGAATATCTAATTTCTCAAAATAATTCGCAACTAAATGCGGTGGACTGGAACTCCATTTGGGAGGAAAATCCAAATAATTCAATTGAACATGTTCTTCCACAAGGTGAAAATACGATACAACTTGCTGGATGGAATCATTTTTCCGCAGAGGACTTTAAAAGATGTGTTCAAAAAATCGGTAATTTAACTCTATTGACACCAGGACTAAACTCAGAAGCTGGGCAAAATAATTTCCCAACAAAAATTGGAGTTTATAATAGAGTTTCATTACAGCATTTGCTTGCTATAAAACAACAAGCTAATGGACAGACAAGAACTACATGGACAGTTAATGCAATCAATGAACGAACAGACCGTCTTATGGAATTTGCAAGAATTCAATGGGCAGACATTTAACATCACATAACAGAACCTACCCAAAAGTGGCGGTTCAGTGGTTAAATCAAACTTTGTACTTCTATCAAAGTTTGTTGTTGGTTGACAGTATAGTGCTTCGAAATCGCCACCTTAGCGTAGCTGCAAAATGTTGTGTGCTATTATAAAAGATAACTCCTAAAATAACGTATCTATGGATGACATATTTAAACAAGCGTACACTATCTTTTCTGAACTTATCGGAAATGGTATGTGTATATTACCACCAGACAAAGATTTCCTATTTTATGAAGAATATGATTTTTCTTATATTGATAGGGTGCATAGAGATGAAGATACTAAATTGGTTGGAAAGAGGGAAAAAGGTGCAACTAAGGAAAATCCTACACATTTCGGATATCCATGTGCAGATGGACAAACTCATTATATAGACTTTGGGGATTCTGCTAATAAAACCGGGCATTTAGCTTTTTGCAATAGTTTACTGGATCAAAATAATTTACACCTTTACGAAAATGGCGATGGTGTTATGGTTCGCCATCCAACGCAAATACCTTGGAACAATCCAAATAACAGTACAAGGGATCAACTCATTGCTTATGCTGCAGGTTGTTGGAGAGCGGGAAAAAATGAAATTGTTCAAAGGTTATTACGAGAGCATCAAAAACGCACCAATGCTTTAGGTTTGCCACTTTGCCAAAATACAGATGATAACTGTCCAAATACACCTAAAATAGTGACTTTTGGAGGTTTAGAATTGTTTGTAGAAACTGATGTTTTAGCTCCACACCATATCATGTTTCTAAAAATTTGTGCAGGGGATAAAGATGCTTATAAAGATCCGATAGGACAATTGTTCTTACAATTAGATATTGAAGCTACCACAAAAGATGTGTCTCATGAAAAAAATCAATTAATTGTAATGGCTATTGTTTGCGGAAGGCTTGATTTGTATGTAGAAGTACATGACAATTACAAAGAAAATATTTTATTTTATTGGGATAATCATATAGACGGTTCTGACCAAAAAGACCAAAGGCAAATTGGAGAGGCATATATAAAAGTCATTGAGCAGGAATTAAAAAGATATTCAGGGCAAATGCCTCCGCTTATTACAGGTATTCCTTATAATACTATCATAGCATTGATTAGGAATTTTGAATACATGGGTAAAATCTTTAAAGGAGATATTAATGCTATAGTAGAATATATAGACTTATTTGCCAACGCACTAAAAACAGATATTCAAAAAATAGCGAAAGAAATAGAAAAATATATTACAAACGCTTTAAAAAATCCACTTAACATTTTAAATATCCCATTTATGCCATTCAACCCAGTAGCAAAACTGCTTAATAATCTTTTCAACGGTACTGACCTTTCTGAAGTTTATGCCCGATTAAATGAAATTCAAAAAGGAATTATTAACCTAACTAATTTGGTTAAAGAAATAAAAGATGACGTTAAGGCTATCCCAGAAAAAGTTGCAGCTTATAATGCTTCTCTTGAGCTAGAGAATGTTATTCAGAAATTTGAAATCAATTCTCAATCTTATTCTGAAGAACTGAATTCAAATAACCAAGGAAATTTAGATAAACTTAAAGTGGAATTCAAAAACCTTGCAGATGAAATGCTTGATAAAATCATTAATTATTCATCATTGAATAAAAGCTATCCGCATGTCCCTTTTGTTTTAGCTTGTATGGATATACACCTTAGTAGTTTAGCGATAGCAGGCGAAATTCCTTCTAGAATTAAAGCAATTTTAGAGAAAAATACAGACCATGGTTTCAAAATATTAATAATGATGTAACTGAAAACTCATTAAACACAATATTATCCAATTTAAGAAATATTCACAAAAATAATAAACTTTCTATTCCTCCATTATTTACTATAAATTTTATTCTTAGAGATCTTAAAATCACATTACCACCTGGAACTATGTTAAACCCATTAAGAATGAAAGGTAGTGTAATACAGTCTGACTATGTTAATTTAAAATTGTTAGATAACACTAAAATAAAAAATTTACAACCAATTTTAGAAAGACAAATTATTACAGAAGATGATTTTCCTGAACAATTAATAGAAAAAGAAATCGGACAAACTGATTTTGATCTGGATAATCATTATAGTGGCGTATACTTTGTTGATATAAATCTTGAAAAAATGGAAGCAAAATATAAATTTACGCATTTTGAAATTTATCAAATGTGCCTGAAGAGAACAAACCAACTGTCACCACCTTGGCCTCAATCAAATAAAGATGCTTATAATTCACTAAAAGTAGATTTAATTAATGTTGGAGAAAGTATAATTAGACATGCAACAATTAAATATAATTGTCAAATAGCTCTTGAAAGAATAGACGAGGTTATTAATACGATAAATGAACAATCAGATAAATAACAGCGCATAACAAAAAATTAGTAATAGTTGTGGTAGATTTGGTAATTAAATTTTTGTGCATAATATTTAATATGTAAATAATTTATATTATTTTTATTGTTTTTGTTCCCACCAACCATACATTTCGGTATGTGAGGACACCACCGATAGATAAATAAATAACTTACTCACAACAACTTCCTCAACTCATCCAGTTTCATCAAAGCTTCCACCGGTGTTAAGGTATTGATGTTTACTTTTTCCAGTACCTCTTTCAGTTTCAGTAAACGCGGGTCGTCCATCGCAAACATATTCAACTGGAATTCTTCGTTTTTAGTCGGCATATTCTTTAAAGAAGAAGTAACATCCGTCGCCAGGTTTCTTTGCGATTCCAGTTCCGTTAAAATTTCATTGGCACGTTTTATCAGTTCATTCGGCATACCGGCCATCTTCGCCACATGAATACCAAAACTATGCTGCGAGCCGCCTTCAATTAACTTGCGTAAGAAAATCACTTTGTTGCCGGCTTCTTTCACCGCCACATTGTAATTTTTAATGCGCGGAAATTTATCCGCCAGTTCATTCAACTCGTGGTAGTGCGTGGCAAACATGGTTTTCGGTTTCGCCACTTTGTTGTTGTGTAAAAATTCCACCAAACTCCAGGCAATGGAAATACCATCGTAGGTACTCGTGCCACGGCCAATTTCATCCAGCAGCACCAAACTTCTTTCCGAAATATTATTGACAATGCTGGCGGTTTCTATCATCTCCACCATAAACGTAGATTCGCCCAAACTCAGGTTATCGCTGGCACCCACACGGGTAAAAATCTTATCTACGATACCGATGTGCGCTTCTTTTGCCGGCACAAAACTGCCGATTTGTGCCAGCAACACAATCAATGCCGTCTGGCGCAGAATAGCCGATTTACCCGACATATTCGGTCCCGTAATGATAATGATCTGCTGGTCTTCGGGATGCAAATACACGTCGTTGGGAATGTATTGTTCGCCCAATGGCAACTGATGTTCAATCACCGGATGTCGTCCTTCCACAATTTTCAAAGACAAATCCTCCGACAAGACAGGACGGCGGTAATGATGTTTCAACGCAATGGTCACAAAGGATTGCAGGCAATCCAGTCGCGCAATTAAATTCGCATTGAGCTGAATCGGTTGAATATAATCCAGGATTTCTGTGACTAAAGCCTCAAATAATTTTATTTCTAAGGCCAATATTTTCTCATCAGCACCGAGAATTTTTTCTTCGTATTCTTTCAGTTCCGGCGTGATGTAGCGTTCTGCACCGGTTAGTGTTTGCTTGCGAATCCAGTCGTTAGGAACTTTGTCTTTATGCGTGTTTCTTACTTCTAAGAAATAACCGAACACATTATTAAATCCGATTTTCAGCGAAGGAATCTGTGTGCGTTCACTTTCGCGGTTTTGTATTTCGAGTAAATAATTTTTACCGGAAGAAGACAGATTTCTTAATTCATCCAACTCTGCAGATACACCGGGTTTAATGGCATTTCCTTTTTGCACGGCTACCGGTGCATCTTCGTTCAGTGTGTTGTCAATTTTCTCTTTGATGAGCTGGCACAATTGTAATTGCTCCCCGATTTTTTTCAAACCGTTATTATTCGATGCAATACAAATTTCTTTGATTGGCTGGATAGCAATGAGTGCACGTTTTAATTGAGTTACTTCGCGCGGATTGATTTTTCCCATCGGCACTTTGGAAATCAATCGTTCCAAATCACCAATCTGTTTGATGTGATGAATGATGTGTTGCTGCGTATCGTTTTCTTTAATTAAAAATTCCACCGCATCCAGTCGCTCATTAATTTGCTGAATATCTTTCAAGGGCAATACAATCCATCGTTTCATCAAACGGCTGCCCATCGGCGAAATCGTTTTATCCAGAATCTGAATCAGCGGCACGCCTTTTTCATGCGTGCTTTGAATCAGTTCTAAGTTGCGTGCCGTAAAACGATCAATCCAGACATACTTATCGTGCTCAATTCTGGAGATGGTAGAAATATGCTGCAGTTTGTTGTGTTCCGTTTCTGCGAGATAATGCAGACAGGCACCCGCCGCCTGAATACCCAGATGCAGTTCATCCACGCCAAAGCCTTTCAGTGTTTGCACCTGAAAATGCTGATGCAGTTTTTCTTTCAGAAAATCTTCCTGATACACCCAGTCTTCGATGGCAAAAGTGTAATATTTATTGCCGTAAATGCCCACAAAGCGTTTTTGCTGATGCTTCGGAAACACAATCTCGGAAGGAGCGAAGCTCTGCATGAGTTTATCGATGTAGGATTCATCACCTTCTGCAACCAGAAACTCACCGGTAGAAATATCTAAAAATGCAATCCCGATTTCTTTGTCTGTAAAATAAACGGATGCTAAAAAATTATTGGATTTATGGTCGAGTATTTTATCGTTGACGGCAACGCCTGGTGTGATGAGTTCTGTGACGCCGCGTTTGACAATGGTTTTGGTCATCTTCGGATCTTCTAGTTGCTCGCAGATGGCAACGCGGTAACCGGCTTTGACTAATTTAGGCAAATAGGTTTCCACGGAATGGTAAGGAAAACCCGCCAGTTCCAGTTCTGTCTGACTGCCATTGGCTCTTTTGGTGAGCACAATACCTAAAATCTGAGAAGCTTTGATGGCATCGGCGCCGAAGGTTTCGTAAAAATCGCCTACACGGAACAATAAAATAGCATCAGGATATTTTTGTTTTATCTTGTTGTACTGACCCATCAACGGGGTTTCTTTCGCTTCTTTTTCTTTTGCCACGATTTTCTGTATTTTTGTTTGCAAAGGTTCACCGAACGCAAAGAAGTGTTTTTTTAAAATTTATTCTCTGATTTCTCTGTTAACTTGCAACTCGTGACGTAAAAATACGACTTATGCCAAAACTAAAACCTACATTGCAAGATTGATTATCCACAGCAGAAATTATAGTTTTAGGGACTTGTTAGTATGTCTTGGAATAAAATTTATATATCTTTATTTTTCATCGGGAAAGTATAAATCATAGTGGATGTTTAAAGATTTGTTAGTTATAAAGAATATAAAGAATCCTGATAGAATTTCGAGTATTGATATTTTCAGAAGCATAGCGATTATATCGGTGGTCATTTATCATTTTAATGAAATTTTACCCTTCGGATATTTAGGCGTTGATTTGTTTTTCGTTATTTCCGGATTTTTAATAGGCTCACTTTTACTAAAGGAATATGTCAACAGCCGCTCAATTAATTATTTTAGATTTATTCTGAGCAGAGGATTCAAGATTTGGCCGTCTTATTACGTGTTTATGTTTTTAGGTAATTTGGTGGCGTATTTTTTTTATAGGCATTCAAATCCCGGATATTATATTCCCTTAGATGATTATGCCAGGTATTTATTCTTCTATAAAAATTTTACCGGAACGCAATACCACTGGTGTTTCGAACATGTCTGGTCGCTTTGTGTGGAAGAGCATTTTTACATCTTTTTTCCCTTATTCCTGATTTTTGGAGGTTATGTATTAAGATTTTTTCTTTCCGTAAAGAATACCCTGATTCTTCTTGTTTTTAGTGCATTTATTGGCGGTATTGTAATCAGGAGTTTATTGTATGTTTACTTTCCTGATAGCATTAATTTTTATGAATCTACTTTAGTAAGGATTCATCAGTTGTCTGCCGGTGTATTGATGAGTTTGCTGTTTTTTTATTATAAAAATACCTTAAAGGCACATGCCAAAAACCTGTTTGTCTTTTTTGTAATTGGATTACTGCTTTTTGTGGCGGCATTGTTTTATTACTCTTACAATGAAAGTGATTTTTACAGATACCATTTTTTTAACGTGATTGTGTCGCTTTGTTTTGTACTAATGATGACTGGGATATATTTTGTCGATTTCTCAAAATGGACCATCTTAAGAGTGATTGCTTATTACAGTTATAACTGGTATTTGTGGCACACTCTATTTTTTAAATTGATCTATAATAACCTGTCAAATAAATATATCGGATTTTTTGTTTATTTAGCGGTGAGTTTCGTAACTGCCGTTTTCTTTACTGTATTTGTCGAAGAGAAATTTCTGGGATACAGGACTGTTGTTATCAATAAACTATTTGGAAGCAGAAAGAGTGTAAATGTATGAGGAAATTAAAACTTGGTGAATTAAATCGCCTGTCCACAGAAGAATTTAAGAACGCAGAAAAACTGCCGGTAATTGTAGTGCTGGATAATATCAGAAGTGCCGCCAATATTGGTTCCGTTTTCAGAACCTGCGATGCATTTCTGATTGAGGCGATTTATCTGGTGGGCATCTGCGCCACACCACCCAACCGCGATATTCAAAAATCTGCCCTGGGTGCTACGGAGACGGTGGACTGGAAACATTTTGAAACCATCAAAGACTGTATCGCTGCCTTGCGGGAAAAAAAATGCGAAGTGCTGACGGTGGAACAATCCGATCATTCGGTGCTGCTGCACGATTTTGTGCCGGATAAGGAGAAGCGATATGCCCTTATTTTTGGCAATGAAGTAGACGGTGTGTCGGATTTTGCTATTCAATATTGCGATACCTGTATTGAAATCCCTCAGTTCGGTATGAAGCATTCCCTCAATATATCCGTGTCAGCGGGTATTGTCATCTGGGATTTTGCGCGTAAATTACGCTTGTAAATTCTATAACTATTTAAACAGCAAACGATGAAAAAAGCACTTTTTTTATGGACAATAGTACTAGGTTGTTTAATGACTTCCTTTGCACAAAATACTTTAAAACTTCGGTTCCCTAAATGTGAACTGGCCAATGCGGATGTTGCTAAAAACACCAAAGGCATTAAAATATTTGAAATTACCACACAGGAAGAGTTTGATAAGTATTTTAAAATTACGGATGACACCAAAATAAATTTCGAAAGCAGTTTGGTTTTAGCAGCCATCGTAGGCGAAGATAAAGCAGATAAATTCACACAAATTGACGCGGCTTCTTTTATATCAACGAAAGCAAGGTCTGTCTATGTTCGCTATGATATCAGAGATAAGGAAGAAACCAACTTTTCAAAATTTAGTGTGGCGGTAGTACAAAAACCGAATTATAAGAAAGTCATATTTATGAAAGGAAAGTTCTATAATATGGCCATTTCCGGCGAATAATTGCTAGGAATGCAATAAGGCTTCCTGTTCCAGTTTTACAAAGTTCAAGCCGATATTATATTCCCGGTCGAATAGCTTCAACAGTTGTCTGTAAGCAAACACATTGCTGATCCAGTCGATATTATTTACATCAATAATAACGTATTTGTTTTCCGGATTTTGCTTAAAAAATTCAAAATACATTTTTTCCAGACGGTTCAAATAAATGCGCGAGATACTTTGCTCATATTCCCGGCCACGTTTTTTGATGTTGCGCATCAGCTGGTCGGTATCTGCGTGCAGGTAAAAAATGATTTCCGGTTTCGGTAGTTTTTTATAAATCTGGTCAAAGAAATGTTTATACAGTTTGTATTCCTGCTTGCTGAGATTTACTTTGGAAAACAACAGGCATTTTTTTAGCATGTAATCCGTTACCGTAAAATTGGAAAAGATATTGGGTTCGCTGAAAATTCTGGTCAGCTGCTGGTAGCGTTCTATCAGAAATGACATTTCGAGCTGCAGCGCATATTTGCTGTTGTCTTCGTAAAATTTAGGCAGATACGGATTATCTTCAAAAGCTTCCAGAATCAACTGTCCGTGATATTCTTCCGCCAACAGAGAAGCCAGCGTGGTCTTGCCCGCGCCAATATTTCCTTCTATGCTGATGAATTTATAAATCACAATTTTCTTTTTTATACAAAAAAAAATTCACAAAAAAAAATAAGTAAATTTTTTTTCCTCCCCGGTCATAAATATCTGAACTTCGTTAACTTTGCGGTTAAAGAATTCAATGTTTAAAAATACTTACTTTCAATGTATCGTCACAATCTTTTGCCAATTCTTCTATCGACTTATGAAAAACCGGATGTGTATAACTTTTATTCAGTTCCAGCAGGGGTTGCAGTGTGAAATTCCTTATGTGCAGCCTCGGATGCGGGATAATCAGGTTTTTTGCCTGAATGACAGCGTTTTCATAAAATAAAATATCAATATCAATGGTTCGGGCGGCATTATTGTGTTTGTTGGTTCTGCCTAAGTTCTTCTCAATATGCTGCAGGCTTTTCAGTAACTGAAACGGTGTTTTATCTGTTTTTATAACAAGTGCCTGATTCAGGTATTTAGCCTGATTGGTTTTCCCCCAGGGTGCTGTTTCATAAACGGCAGAATTTTGTACTACTTCACCTGCTTTTTGTTGTATAAAATAGCGGGCGAGCAGCAGAAATTTCAGCCTGTCGCCTTTATTAGAACCCAACAATAAATAAACTGTGAACAACGGTAATATTTTTCCAATAATAACAACTAATTTTGAACTTTCTTACACAAAGCAACATTTTAAATAAAATAATAATAAATGAAAAGTTTTCTGAAAACATTCTTTGCCTGTCTATTAGCAATTGGCTTCCTGTTTTTCTTTGTATTTGTCTTTCTTATAGGCGGATTGCTGAGCGGCGGTTCCAAATCACCGAAAGTGGAAGCTAATTCCGTGTTGAATTTAACCTTAAAAGGAGAAATTACAGACAGAGCGTACAACAATCCATTCCGGAATTTAAGTCCTATGGCTGCACTAACCGGTTCTATATCCGATGCCTCTACTATTGGTTTGTTTGAACTGAAAGAGGTGTTGAAATATGCAAAAACCGATGATCATATTAAAGGTGTTTATCTGAATCTGGATGAAGTAGAAGGCCCTCCTGCCACCATGTTTGATTTGCGCAGTGCCCTGGAAGATTTTAAAACATCTAAAAAGTTTATTTATGCGTATTCCAATTCAACCCCCGAAATAAATCTGATGCTGAATACCGTTGCGGATAAATTTTATATCAATCCATTGGGCGGATGTGAGTTTGATGGTTTTGCCATGCAAATGGATTATTACAAAGGCTTGATGGACAAACTGGGCGTAGAATACAAAGTATTTTATGTGGGCGAATACAAAAGTGCTACCGAAGGTTTCAGACGCACGGATATGAGTCCGGAAGACAGGGCACAACGTTCCGAATTATTAAATGACATTTCTGCGGATTACTTAGCCAATATTACAAAAGCCACGAAAATTCCTGTAGAAACCCTGAAAGCCATGCAGAATAATTTAACGGTAATGGATGCGGATGAAGCAGTAAGCAATCATTTAGCGGCTGCACTGAAATATCAGGATGAGGTAATGGATGAAATTAAACTGAAATTAGGCTACAAGAAAAGTGATGAACTGAAAATGATTTCCTACGATAAGTACAAGGAAATTGTAAAAGCAAAAAGTGTCTCTTCAAACGATAATAAAATAGCGGTGATTTATGCGGAAGGTGAAATTAATGACAGCAAAGCGGACGATGGTGTTATTGGCGGCGAGGCTTTCGTAAAAATTATAGAAAAAATTCAGAAAGATGATGCTGTAAAAGGGGTGGTGTTGCGTGTCAATTCACCGGGCGGCAGTGCTTTTGCTTCCGAGCAAATTTATCATGCATTAAAAAACCTGAAAATGAAAAAACCGATAGTGGTTTCCATGGGCGATTATGCAGCTTCCGGTGGCTATTATATTTCTGCAGGTGCAGATAAAATTATCGCACAGCCAAACACGATAACCGGTTCAATCGGTATTTTCGGAATGATACCGAACATCCGTAAAGCACTGAACGATAAAGTAGGTGTTACCTTTGATGAAGTAAAAACAGCAGAGCATTCTAACTTTTTTAACCTGACGAATGACTGGGACGAACTGGAATCTGCAAAAGTGCAAAGACATGTAGAGAAAGGGTACGGCATCTTTTTAGACAGAGTAGCAATAGGCAGAAAGATGGATACAGCAGCAGTTAATAAAGTTGCCCGTGGCAGAGTATGGACCGGACAAGATGCTTTAAAGATTGGTTTAGTAGATGAATTAGGAGGCATGGAACTGGCTATCAAACGCGTAAAAGAATTAGCTAAACTGAAAGAAGCGGAAATAGTATCCTATCCGAAAAACAAAACCATTATGGAAAGCATTTTAGGTGATTTTATGGGTAGCGGTGACGATGAACAAACGAAGTTGCTTAAAAATATTACACCGCAATTACTATACATGAAACAGCTGGAACGCATACAGTCATTGGGTGTTTATCAATACAAGATGCCTTTTGATGTGAACGTTAGATAAGATATAACGATGCAAAAAATTTCAATAGCTATACACGGCGGTGCCGGTACCATATTGCGTTCTGAAATGAGCGAGGAAAAGGAAGTTGCTTATAAAGAAGCCCTGCAAGAAGCCTTGGATGCAGGATACACCGTGCTGGAAAAAGGCGGCACTGCATTAGATGCCGTGGAGCAGGCCGTCATTTCTTTAGAGAATTGTCCTTTGTTTAATGCCGCGAAAGGTGCGGTGTTTAATGCATTGGGCGGTCATGAGATGGATGCCTCTATCATGGAAGGAAAGACAAAACTGGCGGGTGCTGTTTGCGGTGTACACAATATCAAAAATCCGGTGGCTTTGGCGCGACAAGTGATGCAGCAGACAGAACATGTGTTGCTGATGGGGGAAGGGGCAATGGATTTTGCGGCAACGATTGGATTCCCATTTATCGATGATGATTATTTTTACGATGACTTTAGATATCAGCAATGGCTGAAGATTAAAGACTCCGAAAAATTTCAGCTCGACCATAGTGATATAAAAGATAAGAAATTTGGCACTGTAGGTGCGGTCGCTTTAGATATACATGGAAATATCGCTGCAGCCACTTCTACCGGCGGTATGACGAATAAAAAGTTCGGAAGAGTAGGTGACAGCCCGATTATTGGTGCAGGAACTTATGCGAATAATCTGACATGTGCCGTTTCCTGTACCGGCAGCGGTGAATACTTTCTGCGCGGCGTGGTAGCATATGATGTTTCCTGTTTAATGGAATATAAAGGAATGTCTTTGGAAGATGCCTGCAATGAAGTAATACATCATCGTTTGCAAAGTATTGGCGGTGACGGCGGTTTAATCGCAGCAGATGCCAATGGAAACATAACACTTGCTTTTAATACAGAAGGCATGTACCGTGCGGCAAAGAACAATAGCGGTTACGAAGAGGTGAGTATATATAAATAATTTATTTTCTAAAACCGGTAGTTGCCGGCATTTATTTCATCTCTGGTCTTAATAGTCACACGTTTATACGTTTTGTTATGCAAGACATAAGTTTCTTTACCTGTTTTCGCACAATCAAATCCTTCTTCTTTTAGCTGATGTTTTTTATGTTTGAAGGTACTGGTGATTTCCGCTTCATTATTTATTCTTAAAAACAGGGGTACCGCATAAGAAGGAAGTTCTTCATTCAAGTATTGAAAAAAATGAGCAAGATTAATTTTTTTAGTGTCCTTCTGTAAAATTAGTTTTGCCATACCCGCTCTGCCGCTGCATTTCGGAATTTGTACACCATATACCACACTTTCTGCAATTCCGTCAAATTGGTTTATAATCCCTTCCACTTCCACCGTGGAAACATTTTCACCTTTCCATCTGAAGGTATCACCTAAACGGTCTACAAACTGAGTATGGAAAAATCCCATATCTCTGACGAGGTCACCCGTATTGAACCAGGCATCACCTTTCTTGAATACGTTTCTTAAAATTGATTTTTCTGTTTTGCTTTTTTCAGTATATCCGTCAAACGGATAACGTTTTGTAATTTCTCCTAGTAATAATCCTGTTCCGTTAGCAGCCACTTTTTTCATAAAACCACGTCGGTCTTTGACAGGACTTTCATTTTCCTGATCATATTCAACAATGGCATAACTGGTTATGGAAAAACCCATGGTGCTGTCAACATTAAAGACATTAAAAAAGGCAATATTCCCTTCACTGGAGGCATAAAATTCTGAAATCTGTTCTATCTGAAACCTGTCTTTAAAAGATTGCCAGATATCCGGACGTAATCCGTTTCCAATCATTTTTGTCAGGGTATTATTTTTTTCCAGATGATGTACGGGTGCATTTAACAGATACTTGCAGATTTCACCTACATAGCCGAAACCCGTTGCCTTATATTTATGTATATCCGGCCAGAATTCAGTTACACTGAATTTATTTTTAATGACAATGGCTGAACCACCTGCAACTACAGAGGTCCAGCAAACTACCATTGCCGTTGCATGAAAAAAAGGCAAGGGCACATATAAAATATCATTTTCTTTTAATCGTATACTTGTCAGTCCGAATGCACTGTATCCTTTTATCCATCTTCCGTGACTGATGATGGAAGCCTTTGGTAAACCCGTAGTGCCGGAAGTATAAATATACAGATTGGCATCTTTTGCTTTAATCTTAAATTTTAAGGAAGGTTCACCGGAAGAAAATGCTGCAGACTGAATGTCAAAAAATGAAAACTTATTTTTTTTAGTTACTTTTTTAGTGTCATGCTCAACCAGAAATACCATACTATCCGGGAACTTGGCTTCCTCTTTTATGTCTTCAAAATGCGCTGTTAATTCTGTCCCAATTAAAATAAGCTTAGGCTTTGCAAGCTGAAGACTGTGTAAAAGTGTTTTATGTTTTTGTGCGGTATTAATCAAAGCTGCCACGCCGCCAATTTTTGCCATCGCCATTGATATTGTCAGCAGTTCCGGTCTGTTTTCCATCAGCACCGCAACCACATCGCCTTTCTTAAATCCGGCTTTCAGGAATTGATTGGCTAAACGATTTATCCATGCATTGAATGCTGCATACGTCCAGCTTTTATTATCATAATACAGACATACATTTTCGGGATATTTTTTTACGGTTTTATTGAAAATCTCACCAATAGAAACTGCAGAATCCGGCGTAATGGTGAAATTGTAATATAAGGCATTCAGAATTTTCGGTAAATCTTTTACTACTTCCGGCAGTTTAAAAATCAACTCCTCAAAACCTATTGTCTTTTTAGATTGTTCTGCTGTAGGCATAAACTTTATTTCAATTCGGATGAAGATTTATTCAGCAGTCTTCTTGCAATAATTAATTGCTGAATTTGTTGAGTGCCTTCGAATATATCCAGGATTTTTGAATCTCTCGCCCATTTTTCTATCAGCTCTTTATACGAATATCCAAGTGAACTGCATAAGTCCACACATTTCAAGGTCAGCTGATTGGTAATTCTTCCGGCTTTCGCCTTGCAAATGGAGGCATCCAGAGAATTGGGTTTTCGATTATCAGCCATCCAGGCAGCTTTAAGTGTCAGCAATCTCGCTGCCTCGTATTCTGCTTCCAACCGGTACAAATCTGCTTCCACTGATTTTACATTATTGATGGGCGTTCTGTAGTCAAGGTTAATTTTATCTTCTAATAATTGTTTGGTTCTTTCTAAGGCGGCTTCTGCCACACCATTTGCCATGGATGCTACAAATGGTCTGGTATTATCAAATGTTTCCATTACGCCGCCAAATCCTTTCTTGATATCAATATCAGGTGAGCCTAATAGATTTTCTGCCGGAACCTTACATTCGGTAAATACAATAGCTGCCGTATCAGAAGCTCTGATTCCCATTTTCTTTTCCAGCCGAACCACTTCCATGCCAGGCGTTCCTTTCTCCACAACAAATGATTTTATGGCTGCTTTACCGATAGCCTTATCCAGTGTTGCCCAGACCACCACCGCATTGGCACGTTCACCGGAAGTCACATAAATTTTTTCACCGTTCAACACATAGAAATCACCTTCTTTTCGTGCAGATGTTGTAATTGCGGAAGAATCAGAACCGCAGTTGGGTTCTGTGATGGCCATTGCCGCCCATGATTTTGAAAATCGTTTTAACTGTTCCGGATTAGCAACGGCACTTATTGCTGAATTACCTAATCCCTGTCCGGGAATGGATAATAACAAACCCACATCACCATAACACATAGCCTGAATATTGATGCAATTGGCCATATTTGCTCCGTTTCTTACCTGTCCGTCACTAACATCTTCTCTTTTAGTGGCAGCACCGCCTAATGAGCCCTCAGAGCCGTCATTCATGCCATTCAAACCTGCTGCGAATAAATCCAGTTCTACCGGATATTCATGTTCACCTACATCATATTTTCTGGAAACAGGCCTGAAAATTGTTTTTGCCGCTATGGTTGCAAAATTCTGTATTCCTTTATATTTTTTTGGAATTTCTAAATTCATGTTGATTGATTTTTCTGTTATAAATGTAATCCGTTTACTGCGATGGAAACTGCTCTCAAATCCCGGTACCACCTTTCAACCGGAAAATCACGGATGAAACCATGTCCGCCTAATAACTGAATGCCATTGCTGCCAATCTGCATGCCTTTTTCACTGCATAGAAGATGTGCCAGATAAACTTCTTTTTCAAAGTCCAGTCCCTGCTCGGCTTTTGAAACAGCGCGTTGTGTCAGAATACGCATACTTTCCAGTTCTATTTTTATATCCGCAATCATAAAAGCCACCGCCTGACGATGACTGATGGGTTCGCCGAAAGCAAAACGGTCATTTGCATAAGGAATCACATAATCCAACACAGCCTGACAACAACCCACAGCCAGTGCGCACCATCCAAGTTTGCAATAATTGATAAACTCATTATAGTTGATGCCATCATTTCCGCCTAAGATTGCCGTCTCATGTACTTTTACATTTTCAAAGTTTAACTCACACAATTGTGCAGCATTCAGTCCCATGCTTCTTTCTAAAGTTACGGTTAAGCCTTTACTTTCTTTATTTACAATAAATAGCTGATTGGTATTGTTTTTGGTTTTTCCAGCAACCAAAAAATAGGAACATGTTTCTCCTAAAGGAACCATATTTTTTTTGCCGTTTAATATATATTCGGTTCCCTCTTTTTCTGCAGTTGTACTTAATTCATAAGGAGAGAACAACGGAGTTGGTTCGTTTATAGCGATACTGGCCATAACAGGTTGTTCCTGCAAGAATTCAGGAACCAGATCCGTTTGCTGAATATCCGTTCCCCAGTTTATGATGGCGTTTAAAACGCTGTGTCTGGTGAAAAAAGCCAATGCCTGGCCCAAGTCTCCATGCGCAAGTGTTTCCACCATCATCATTTGTGTTACGGTTGATTTGTCCTTCATTATTCCGCCCAGTGATTCAGGCACCTGAAGGAAGGAGAGTTGCAGTTCGTTAAAATCATTCCAGAGTTCCTCATTAATGGAAAATGCATCGTCAATTTTTTCTGCGGCATTTCTCATTTTGACGGCAAATTGCTCAATGGTTTGCTGTATCATCAGCTGATCTTCATTGTAACTTAAATCAAACAAGTCACTGTTTGTTCCGGGATCCAAGCGTACTGCTTTTCCGTTGCCGGAACCTTTAAATACTTTTGAAGCAGCATTGGATATTTTAATGCCATTTTTGGTGCCTTCGTAGACAAATCTTTCAGATATTTTTCTGAGATTAAGTGCTTTTCCTATGGATGAATCCAAAAACTGATTGTAGTATTCAAAATAAGCAGCTAAGGGATATTTGGTTTCTTTTTTGGATTTATTTTCTTTTTGTGCCATAAGTATCAGGTTGAATTAATCTTCACCTAAATCTAACGGATTAGAAATTAGTATTTGTTTCTTTTGTGTTAAAATTTCAATGCATGCATTGAAATATATTGTTTATTTACAAATGTTTAGTATCAACTTATGTAAAAATCCCGCTTCCGCACAAATAAGATTTGCTTATTGCTATAACACTATAATAGCTCGGGTGAGCAAACAGTAAATGAAAGGTATTAATCAAAACTGTTTGAGTTTCAATTTAACCGGTTCATTTCTTTGTCAGATCCGTCAGATTATCTTATTTGGTTATTTCTGACATGTATGCAGCGTGTACTGTTTCCTTCACGGATGCAGGGGATATTTCCTGCGCGCCATGATAACGTATGATGTTTCCTGTTTGACAGAATACAAAGGAATGACTTTGTAAGAAGCTTGTTCAGAAGTAATAGACCATCACTTATAGTATCGGCGGCGACGGCGGTTTAATCGCAGCAGACGGCAATAGGAACATTACTTTGGCTTTTAATACAGAAGGCATGTACCGTGCGGCAAAGAACAATGAGGGTTATCAGGAAATAAGTATTTACAAATTATAAATTATAGACCTGTCTTATTTATTTTTTGTTGTCTTTCTTGCCTTTTTTTTATTTTTCTTCATATTTGTATCGGTATAACATATAGTATTGTTAATTAAGTTCGTATTTCCTTTAATTTGTTAATAATTACAAATTTATTTCGTTACCCCAATAAGCTATAATAATTATCGTTTAAGTTAAAACCAAACCAATATGAAAAACAGTTTTTTAAGAACAGCTATCTATAGCTTGATTATTCTCTTTTTATTTTCCCAATGCAAACAAAAAGAAAAAGAAGAAGCCGCTGCCGAAGTGGCAACAGAAGCAGTGGCAATGGATTTAGCTATGCCACCTAAAGATGCTTCCGCTGAACCTTTACCGGCAAATCAACCCAATTCCATTCCTGTAAAAAATACAGATTCAGCTATTGAACGTATGTTAACCAAAGAAGGCACGCTAACCTGGGAAACATCAAATGTTGAAAAATCACATACAGCAATGCTGGTACAGGCAAAAAAATACAATGCGTATATTTCCAATGATAACCAAACCAGAAATGATTATCAAACTACGACGAGAATGGAAATACGGATTCCGTCAGATAAGTTTGATGCGTTTATCGGTAATCTGGAAAAAGAGGTAACGAAATTCGATGAAAAAAGTATCGAAGTGCTGGATGTGACAGAAGAATTCATTGATGTTTCTGCACGAATGAAGACAAAGAAAGAACTGGAGCAGCATTATTACGGTTTATTAAAACAAACTAAAAATGTAAATGAAGTACTACAGGTAGAAGAGCAGTTAAATACGGTGCGGGCAGATATTGAAAGCGCGGAAGGCAGATTAAAATACCTCAAAGATAAAGTAAGTATGAGCACACTGCACCTTACATTTTATGAAACTACTTCTGCACCTGTCGGTTTTTTTGGTGAAATAGGTAAAAGTTTTGTGAGCGGCTGGAAAGGTTTTTTATATTTCATATTAGGTATAATAGCAGCCTGGCCACTCGTATTGATATTTTCGTTGTTTTTATACTGGTTTATCAAACGCAGACGTAATAAAAAATAATACGTAAATATCTTTCTTTTGTTAATTGAATACTCAGAAAATAAACCTTATTTTCGTCATTCAACAATAGTATCAAAATGAAAGCAGACATTAAAAAAATATACGACGCACATGTAGCATTCGAGTTAGAGCAATTTGATAAGAAGCACCTGAAAGCCAATATTAAAGAAGAAATTTCGGCAGCATGGAAATGGCTGGATACCGTGAAACTGAATGATATAGCTTCGGTAGAACAGGTAATCGCCTTTGAAGAAAGAAATATAAAAGACAGAAAACTCACCAAACATCAGAAAGAGTATATCGTAGAGTTATCCGAATCTATTCATCATTTAGCCTTAAAAAGCAAACATACTGTAGCAGATTTTCTGAATGAAGAATCTTTTAATGATATTGCCGATAAGATTATTGACCAGAAAGAAATCCGTGAGAAATTAATCCACGATATCGTTCACAATCCGTTTTATGGTGAAATGATTGCCGATACTTTATACGATGGTATCAAATCTTTTGCCGCGCAAAGCGGTCCCAGCAATGAAACAGTGGGTGGTTCTTTGTTCAATTTAGGCAAAGGAATTCTGGGGGCAGCTTTATCAGGCGTTTCTGATACTATTGATAAAAATATCAAAAAATTCATTTCTGAAAATTTACAGAAATCGATAGCTAAAAGTGAGCAGACACTGAAAGATAAACTAAGCGATACACAACTGCGCAGAATGGCAAAAACCATCTGGGATAAACTGGAAGAAACCAAAGTAAAAGATCTGGCAAAAGGGGTAAAGCTTACTGAAAAAGACAGAGTGGCCATTTTACATTCCGTAGAAAAAGCGGCACATGCAGCTTTACAAAGCGAACCGGTAGCAGAACTGAACGAACATGTACTGACACATTTCTTTGAACATTCCGGCAAGAAATCTATTGCTCAGATTTTAGAGGATAATGGCATCACCGAAAAAATAGCTATCAAAGAATCGGAAGAATTTTTGATTCCTTACGTAGAAAAAGCTGCTAAAGACGGTTTCTTAAAAGAACGTATTGAAGCAAGGCTGAGTAAGTTTTATACTACTTTATAATTTACGAGAAATTCTTTGCACCTATTTTTAGTATCGTTATAGGCATGCTGTATGGTTTGCCTAAAAGTCACGTTCTGTGGATAAAAAACAAAATATATCCACTTGATTGATTCTATTTTTATGCAAATAACGATACTATGCTAACTATTTTTCACGGAACTGCCCGTGCTGACAGTAACTCCAGAAAGATTGCTAATTTTTACGATGAATTATTAGGAAAGAAAAACATTCCGCATCAGTTTTTTACACTGGAAAATGTAGATGAATCCATTTTCAATAAAACCTTTCACAATCCGAAACATCCTCAACTGGCAAGTATAGAAGAACATATTTTAGGACCTACCTCCAAATATATGTTCATCATTCCGGAATATAACGGCAGTTTTCCCGGCATGTTTAAAGGGTTTATTGATGCATCTGATGTCAAAAAATGCTTCCATAACAAGAAAGCTTGTCTGACGGGTGTGGCCGAAGGCAGAGCAGGTAATTTACGCGGTATGGAGCATCTGACCAATATCTTTAATCATATGAAGATGAATGTGCTGCACCTGAAAATTCCAATCTCACAGGTACATTTGATGCTGGATGAAAGCGGCAAACTCACCAATCCGGAAATGATAAAACTTATTGATGCGCAAATAGATTTATTCATGGAATTTTAAGGTTATGAAACGTATCAGATACTTTTTTTTATTGATTCCTGTTGTGTTGGTGCTTGCTTTAAGATGTAATAATCCGGTGACAAATAAACGGGAAGTATTTCATATGAATATTTCAGCGGGTTTAACTTCGCTGGATCCGGCGTTTTCAAAAGATCAGGCAACCATGTGGTGCGATAACCAGATTTTTAACGGACTGGTCCAAATCAATGAAAAATTGGAAGTGCAGCCTTGCATTTCGAAAAGCTGGAAAATCAGCGAAGATGCATTGCATTATGAATTTTACTTAAGAAACGATGTGTTCTTTCACGATCATGAAAAGTTTCCAAACGGAAAGGGCAGGAAAGTGGTGGCACAGGATTTTGTTTATTCATTCAATCGTTTAATTGATTCTACGGTGGCTTCTACCGGAGGATGGTTATTTAATGATAAAGTGGACAAAAAGAATCCGTTTGAAGCAGTCAACGATTCCACATTCAGAATTAACCTGAAAACACCGTTTCATCCGATGCTGGGCATGCTGACCTTACAATACTGTTCCGTTGTACCCAAAGAAATAGTGGATTTTTATGGAAAAGATTTTCGCTCACATCCTGTGGGAACCGGTCCGTTTAAAATGGTGCGTTGGGAAGAAAGCAATGTCCTGATTCTGACAAAAAATGATAACTATTTTGAACGTGATACCGCAGGTGTCAGATTGCCCTATTTAAAAGGCGTTCGCATAAGTTTTACCGCAGACAAAGGTTCCGAATTTTTACAGTTCTCTCAAGGGAAAACTGGATTTTATGACGGGCTTGGATATTTCTTATAAAGATAAACTGTTGACACCTACCGGAGAATTGCAGCCGGAATGGAAAAACGAAATCAACTTTGAAAAAATGCCTTATCTGAATACGGAATATTTAGGTATTTCCATGGCTAAACAACCTTGTGAAGCCCTGAAAAATAAGAAGGTTCGACAAGCCATCAACTACGCCATCGACCGAAAAAAGATGATTGCTTATTTGAGAAACGGTATCGGCGCATCTGCAGAGAGCGGGATGATTCCAAAAGGCGTTCCCTGCTTTGATGAAAATGCGGTGAAAGGGTATACCTACGATGTAGAGAAAGCAAAGAAATTACTAATAGAAGCGGGCTTTCCCAATGGAAAAGGCATCGGTGAAATCAAAATCTATTCCAATCCAACGTATAGTGATTTGATAACGAATATCGCCAATGAATTGGCAAACATTGGTATTGTGTGCAAAATTGAAAACACGCCGGCCACTTTCTTACGGGAAGCAATGCGTAAAAATGAAGTGGAATTTTTTCGTGCATCCTGGATTGGCGATTACCCGGATGGGGAGAATTACCTGACTTTGTTTTACAGTAAAAATGGCGCGCCGCCTAATTACACCTTCTTCAAAAATGAAGCATACGATAAGTTATATGAAGCGGCCATGAAGGAAACCAATGCTGCCAGAACATGCGATTTATATCATAAAATGGAGCAGTTGATTATTGATGAAGCGCCGGTAGTTCCTTTGTTTTATGATGAGGTGACGAGATTTACACACAAGAATGTAAAAGGATTGCCAAACAATGCGATGAACTTAGTGATACTGAAAGGTGTTACACTCGAGTAATTGTATGCATTTTTTCAATTTAATCGAATACCATGATCACAAACATCATCAAAGATAAATCCACCAAGTTGTTTATTTTTCTAGGAGGATTTTTTATTGCAAATGCTTTTATAGCAGAAGTGATTGGTGTAAAAATATTTTCGCTGGAAAGCACGCTCGGTATTGAGCCGTTTAAAATTCCGTTGTTTGGAAATGAGTTTTCGTTTAACCTGACAGCGGGTGTTTTATTGTGGCCGATGGTGTTTATCATGACCGACATCATCAATGAATATTATGGTGAAAAAGGGGTACGTTTTTTATCTTATCTCACGGTTGGTTTGCTGGCCTATGCCTTTGCCATGTATTATTTAGCCATCAAATTGGTGCCGGCGGGCTGGTGGCCAGGATCAAAAACGGATCAGGGTATTCCGGATATGCAGGCTGCGTACGGTCAGATTTTCGGTCAGGGAATTGCCATTATCTTAGGTTCTTTGGTGGCGTTTCTAATCGGACAGGTGGTGGATGTGGTGGTATTTCACCGAATCAAAAAATGGAGCGGTGAAAAGTACATCTGGCTCAGAAGTACCGGTTCTACTATCGTTTCTCAGTTGATAGACAGTTTTGTCGTATTGTTCATCGCCTTTTATCTGTATCCCAAATACATCAGTGATGCCAATGGAAAAGCCTGGGCGTTTAATGTGGTGATGGCCATTTGCATTGGAAATTATATCTATAAGTTTATCATGGCGGTATTACTTACACCTGTTATCTACATCGTTCATAACTGGATTGAAAAGTATCTGGGACATAAACTGGCAACTGAAATGAAGAAGGCCGCCATAAAAGATGAGGCATAAATTACTATCATTACAAACTAATTTCACATTCTTGCGAGTTAACTGATATTGAATAAATAAGGTGACATGAATATTGTTCCTAAATTTAAATCACTAATAGATTTCTTAGAATTTCTTCCCGAAGAAGAACGCATTATTGTGGATGTATTGCGTGAAATAATTAAAGAAAATCTTCCTGCAAACTGCAAAGAAAAGTTGTCCTATAATGTTCCTTTTTTCTACGAAAAGAAAGGCATCTGTATTATCTGGCCAAGTACCATACCCAGAGGTGGAATTAAAAATGGAGTACTGTTAGGCTTTTGGTATGGTTGCAAATTAAAAGACGAAGACAATTACCTTAAACAAGGTACCAATAAACAAATCTTTTACAAGATTTATTTATCTGCAGATGAAATAGACGAAAAGGCAATAGTGAAACTACTGAAAGAAGCAGTTGAGTTGGATAGAGTGAAATAGGAATTATTTACTTAAATAGTTCATCAAAAAAATCCAGCATGGCTTTCCAGGAACGTTTTGCAGCTTTTTCATTATAAGCCACCCCTTTTGAATTATCATTACCGGCAGCAGCATCTGTGAAAGAATGCACAGAATTAGCATAATAAATCATTTGCCAGTCAGCTTTACTATCCCGCATTTCCTGTTGAAAAGCACTGATTTCTTCTTTGGGTATAAAGAAATCATCTGCACCATGGCAGACTAACACTTTTGACAGAATTGGAGAAATCGTTTTTGTGGTATCTCGTCCCAAGCCACCATGAAATGAAACCACGCCTTTTACCGGCATATTAGACCGTGCGGCTTCTAATGCGCCGGTTCCGCCAAAACAATAACCAATTACTGCAATGTTATCCGGGTTTGCGCCGCTTTTTATCAGTTGTTCCAGCGCGAGTTTTATTCTGGTTCTGTATGTATCCACATTTGATTTGTAGTAGGTGGCAATTTTGCCGGCTTCTTCAGTATTTGTTGGATAATTGCCTTCACCATAAATATCTGCAACGAACGTATAATACCCCAGTTTCGAGAGATTTTCTGCAGATTTTTTGGCATGTTCGTTAATGCCCATCCAGGCAGGTAATATCAGTACACCCGCTTTATTTTTCTTCGGGGATTTGGGTGTCGTGGCAAAACCGTTCAGTTGCTGTTTGTCATCGGTATATTTCACAGCTTTCAAGGGTGTTTGTGCTGTGCAGGCAAAAGTTATCATAGAGCAGAGAAAAATTAAAGACAGAACATTGGATTTCATAAACTTGATTTTGAGAGCTTAAGATACAACACTGTTGTCAAATCTGCCACAGATTTCTTCAGAATGAGAAATGTAAAAAATAAAATTTTGATTTCTGATTTTCGAAATATACCTTTGTAATGAATTTTGGTTTTCAGTTTCATTACTGAGATTAAAAGGGAATCAGGTGGAAATCCTGAACAATCCCAGTTGCTGTAAGCACACCATTCTGAGTCATCCTGAGCTTGTCGAAGGAACGAAAGATGGTACTGAACTCTACAACCACTGTTTGCGACTTGCGAACGGGAAGGTTTCAGTAAAGTGCGAGTCAGAAGACCTGCCTGAATTCAATTCACTCAAAAGTGCTCTGAGGAAGCATTTAAGGTATATGCAAACTAAAAGTAATTACATACTATCATGCCTGTTTTTTGTACTTAGTGCAAAATATACCTGTGCGCAGCAGCCTATCGATTCTGTACAGCAAATTGATACGGTAAAAATTCTGTCACACAAGGAGGAAAATGGTGCGCAATGTCTGGTGGCTGTTTACAAAACACCCGATGTTACGGCATTTTATTCCAGAAGTGATGTTGGTGAAGCCTTACAACAATTCACGTCTGTACAAATCAATTCCTACGGATTGGGTAATACCTCTTCCATTTCTGTTCGTGGCGCAAATGACGACCACACCAATGTTTACTGGAACGGATTGAAAATCAATTCACTTACGCTGGGCGGTACGGATATGTCTTTAATTCCGTTTGAATCCGGTGATGAAATAGTTGTAGAAACGAATAATACATCCTTGGGGGGGGCTGTAAATATAAATTCAAAACCAAACTGGCGGAATAAATTTGACCTGAAAGTCAGAAGTGACATCAGTAGCTTCGATAATTACAGAAATAGCCTATCCTTCAAAATCGGGAATAGTAAAATACAGTTTCATACAACCGCATTTTACCATAACGCCAAAAATAATTTTACATATACAGACGTATATAAATTTAATAATCCGATTGATACGGCAAATCATAATGCTTTGAAAAGTGCCGGAACGGTCAATACTGTTTTCATTCAGTTAAAGAAACAAGTTTTTATTTCTATTGGAAGCTGGTATCAGCAAAAAGACAAGGAATTGCCCGCCATTATGGGCTCCAACGGAGAAAGCAGTAAATTTCAGAAAGATAAATCCATCCGTCATTTTATCAATATTGATAAGACCATTTCTAAAGGAGATATGCATTTGGCACTGGCTCATTCTTACGACGAAATGAAGTATACCGATAAACGCATGCCAACAGATACTTTTCTGTTTATCAATACCCATTATATTACTAACCGAATTTCTAATTCCTTTTTCATCAATACAAATTTCAAATACCATCTTTCTCTACAGACCGGATATTTCTATAATATCAACATGGCAGATGTAAAAGAATATGTGAAGAAGGTAACGGATCATATTGGGGAAGTTTTTGCAAATCTGAAATGGAAACAAGAACAATTTGCTGCCAGCGTTAAAATTACGCAACCGTTTTCATCATTTAAATACGTTCGTCCTCAGTTTTTTGCCGAAGCGGGTTTTGAGACAAAAAAACAAGAGAAAAAATATGCTGTCAATATTTCGTACAGCGACAAATATCGGTTTCCTGATTTAAACGACCGATACTGGAATCCGGGAGGTAATCCAAATCTGAAACCTGAGTTTGGCTGGACAGTTAACCTGAGCAACGGATTTCATACTTACAAAAACAGACATAGTTTTCAAACAAACGTAAGCCTTTACTATTCCAATATAAAAAACAATATCGTCTGGACGCCTGTAACCAACGTTATCTGGTCGCCAAAGAACCTGAAATCAACGAGGCTATATGGCATCGAATCGGATGCTATCTATTCATTTACTCAATCTGATAAATTTTATGTTTACCTGAAAGCTATTTATAATTTCAACCGGGCGCAAATCACTGAAGATGCCAATAACGCAGACTTGAACGGACATTATTTACGCTACAAACCACAGCATACCTTCAAAACAAATTTCTATATCGAACAGAAATATGCCGGCATCGGTTTCAATTATAATTACACATCCACCCGTTTTACCGACGAAGAAAATATTGATTTTTTTGAATTAAAACCGTATCACTTATTGGATGTCTATCTCACTTTTAAAGGAACCATAAAAGAACAGCACCAATTACAGTTCATATTTAAAATTAACAACATCACCAATACTTCCTATGAGTCTGTTCGTTCTTATGCACAACCTCAGCGGTACTACTCCTTATCATTTATCTACAATTTTTTAAAACTTCATAAATAATTAAGTATGCAAAAACATTTTATTCTCGTCGCTATTTCCATCGCCTTTTTAATTTCCTGTCAGAAGGAATCGAATAACAATGTAGATAATTACATTGAATCCGGTTCTGCATTAATTGTCAATGAAGGCGGTTACACCAGGAATAATGGAAGTATCTCTTATATTAGCCGGGACAATCAGGTTGTCAATAATATTTTTGAGAAATCTAATAATGGACAAATTGTAGGAGATGTGCTGCAGTCTTTCACTCGTGTTGGGAATATTGGAATTATCTGTGCCAATAATTCACAGAAAGTAATTTTTGTGGATGCCAGAACATTCAAGCAGGTGGGAGAAATTACAACAGGAACAGATTATCCGCGCTTTGCATTAGGCGTTACAACAGATAAGGCATACATTACCAATGGCAGTTCTTCCGGAACCGTTTTAGTGGTGAATATGAAAACATTTGCGGTTACTAAAACAATTAATGTTGGAGATGGTCCTGAGGAAATGTTATTGTCGAACGGAAAAGTATTTGTTGCCAACAGCGGCGGGTTCGGCACGGATAACAAGATTAGTGTAATTACTACTACTACGGATGCTGTGGTGTCAAGCATCACAGTGGCTGATAATCCCGGCGAAATGGAAAAAGATGCACAGGGATATTTGTGGGTGTTGTGTAAGGGTAATGTAACATATCCGGCACCTACATACGCACCGGTGAGACTATCCGCAGCAAAACTCGTCCGTATCAATCCGTCAACGAATACCATAGACCGTCAAATTGAAATTATACCGTCAACTGCTGATTATAGTGCTGCAGATAATTTAGCTGTGAGTGGTGATGGCAGCAAGCTATTTGTTTGTGTGGATGATAAAGTATACCAATTGTCTTACACCGCAACGGCATTGCCGGCAACACCGGTTATTTCACGCTTGTTCTACGGCTTGGATGTACATCCGTTTACCGGTGAAATATGGGGGCTGGATGCAGGTAATTTTAATGAAGCCGGAAAAATAATACGATATAATTCCAATGCACAAGCGGTTGATTCCTTTAAGGTGGGAATTATCCCGAATGCCGTATATTTTAATCTTTAATTATAATTTAAGTGAGTTTACACGAAATAAAATACTGCCCGCGATGTCATTCAACGTTTGAGTGTAAATCGGGTAGTGTTTTGTTGTGTCAGTGTTCTAAAATTAATCTGGATGAAAGAGAAAAAGAATATCTGGATCAGAATTATAATGATTGTTTATGTGCCGCCTGTCTCAGGGAAATCAAAAATATGTTAGAGAATACGATTACGCAGTCTGAAAATTTGAATAAGGATTATTAAAACTTTGTATATTGTATTGAAACAGCAGATGTTTATCTTTTAGCTTAAAAATTTGCAGAAAATTTCATATTATTGTTTTAAAATATCTTAGGTGAAAAAGAAATACTTCCTGTTAGCTGTCGTTGTATTATTTCTGCTGTACTTGTTATGGTGCAATATCAGTATTATATACACACGCAAAGGAAAGGCAGATATCCCTTTGTTAATTAATACAGCATATAAAACAGATTCTTTTTCAGTTGGAAACACAACCGTATTCTGGCAGGGGTTCTATCATGACTGGTCATTTAATCACCGGGTTAACAGACTGGGTGATTGGGTAAAGGATATTGAAGGAAGCAACGGTAAAATTAACGCAGTATTCAATCATTCCGCAGCAACCGGAAGCGGGTCAGATATACTGGATTATCAAACATTTTTTACTTTTTTAAAGTCGGATAAAGCCCGTTTTTTCTCCTCTTCCGTTAGCACGGCTGTCAGAGGGCGGGAAGCTACTACTACGACTAAAAATATTACGGTGAAAGGCGTATGGCCGGAAGCCTTGAAAAATTACCATCACGGAATTGTTGTATTAAACGGTTTTGATTTATACAGCAGAAGTTCTATCGAAGGAAAAGTAATGGGAACAGGAAATTCCGATAAACTATCTCAACTTTTTATAGAAGTGGATAAACTACGATTTTCAGGGAATGAGTTTGAGTTTGACTTGTCAATTAAGTTAGGCGCTGATTGCGATTCGCCGGAATGCCTTAATTTTTCGCCGGGCGATAATGAATGGTTTGATTATCAGTTTACGATTGCATATCAGGTAATTGCTTATAATGAAGGTGTACACACAACAGAAAAAGACTTGTCTCAGAATTATTCCTGGAGAAAACCATTTAAAACAAGACCTGATATTGATCCGAATGAAATATTCCGCAAAGATAAAACACTGAATAATCAACAGATTAATGGTTTGTCCGGTTTTAATGTAGGAATTCCGCTGATTAATAAAATAGATATCAATCTTCCAAAAGGAAAAGGCGGTTTAATCAGAAAACGCCTGGAAACTCCGCATTTATTGTCTTTAGATATTGCCATAACGGATTATACTTATAATGCAGCGACGGGTAATTGTATTCTCGATGCAGATTTATTCTTCAAAAACTGGAAACCGGAAATGCATCCTTTGTCGTATGGAAATGACGGAAAGGCTTTTATTAATTTAGGACTTAAATTATTACAAATAAACGACCCGAATGCAATTGTAGAAAGTCAATCGATAGAGGGCAAAATTCGATGGGAAACCACGCAGCTTGATCAACGTGAGGCAAACGATCCAAATTCCGTTAAATCATTTTTATTTTCAAAATAAGCATGTTCAATCTTCAAAAATATTGCAGTAATTGTGGAAATGAAGTAATCCTGAAGTTTACGGAAGGAAGAGACAGAATTGTATGCGAACATTGTGAAATTATTCATTATACCAATCCGAAAATTGTAACAGGAGCCTTGTGTGTATGGGACAATAAAGTATTGTTATGTCGCCGGGCAATAGAACCAAGAAAGGGTTACTGGAATTTACCTGCCGGTTATCTGGAAGATTTTGAAAAAGCGGAAGACGGGGCCATTCGTGAAACCTGGGAAGAGGCCGGGACAGAGATTGAAATTGAAAAAGTATTTACCGTTTATAATTTACCGCAGGCAAATCAGGTATATATCCATTTTCTGGCAAAACTAAAAGATGGCATTGTTCGCAACGGGGAGGAGAGTATAGAATCGGGTTTGTTTACAGAAGAAGAAATTCCCTGGAAAGAACTTGCTTTTACTTCTTCGGCCTTTGCACTGCGTAAATTTTTTGAAGACCGGAAAACAGGGATTTTTAATACCCATTTGGGCACATTTCCTGAAAAATAACTTAGCAGATTACTATCATCTTTCGGGTAAACTCTCTATATTTGCTTTATGAAAACACAAATTAAAAACAACAATTTCTGGTTAATCACCGGCTTAATTTCAGCAGCGGTTATTTTCAGAATTTTATCCAATACATTTTTCTTTTTTAATTTCACACCTGTAATAGCAATAGCATTATTTTCAGGTGCAAAATTTCAGGATAAAAAGTGGTCTGTTATCATTCCTGTGGTATCCTTATTTATTAGTGATGTAATTTTATCTTACTTGAATAACTTTGACATATTCCACAATACCATTTTGTTTACGTATGGTTCAATATTGTTGGTTATTTTACTCGGAAGATTATTGAACAGCGAACGTTTAAATATTTCAAAAACTGTTTCGTTTACACTGCTTTCTTCTTTATTATTTTTTGTTATTACCAATATTGGTGTGTGGCTTTTCAGTAATATGTATACATTAGATTTAACAGGTTTAACCAAATGTTTCGTGTTAGCAATACCATTTTTACAAAAAAGCATTGCTGGCGACCTGTTTTTTGCAACAGTTTTATTTGGTGTTTATGAACTGGTGAGCAATAAATTAACTTCAGGTTCAAAAGATATGGCATGGCAAAAAAGCAGCACAATAGATTAATCTTTGTGTACTTTTTTCTTACCTAATTGTTATTTTAACAACTGTTATTATCTTTAATTTCTGTTCGTGACGCATTATTGCATACATTTGCCTCTCTAAATTTTTATACTTTGTCATTAATAAAATCTATATCAGGCATTCGTGGAACGATAGGCGGAAAATCAGGTGATGCATTGACACCCATTGATATTGCAAAATTTACACTTGCATTCGGTACTATTCTTAAATTAAAAGACGCAAAAAAAATTGTAGTCGGCAGAGATGCCCGTATCTCCGGTGAAATGGTACACCATATTGTGGTGGGGAATCTTATCGGAATCGGATTAGATGTAATTGACTTAGGACTGGCAACGACACCCACTGTGGAAATGGCAGTAACCGCTGAAGAAGCTGACGGAGGTATTATAATCACTGCTTCTCACAATCCTAAACAATGGAATGCATTAAAATTGCTGAACAATAAAGGTGAATTTATTTCTGAAAAAGTTGGACAGGATGTTTTGAAACGTGCACATTCCGGTAAGTTTGATTTTGTAGAAGTAGATAAGCTGGGTCAGGTTACACAAAAAGATTATCTGGATTACCATATAGAACAGATTTTAAAAGTTCCATATGTAAATGTGGAAGCGATAAAAGCGAAGAAATTTAAGGTAGTAGTAGATGCAGTGAACAGCGTAGGAGGTATTGCAGCACCTAAATTATTAAGAGCATTAGGTGTTGAAGTGATTCACGAGTTATACTGTGAGCCTACAGGAAAGTTTGCTCATAATCCGGAACCGCTTCCGGAAAATTTATCAGCGCTCTCTTCTGAAGTAAAACAGCAAAAAGCAGATATCGGTATTGCCGTAGATCCGGATGTGGACAGACTGGCTTTAATAGATGAACAGGGTGTTCCGTTTGGCGAAGAATATACACTCGTCGCTGTTGCAGATTATGTGTTAGCGCATAAAAAAGGGAATACGGTTTCCAATCTGTCTTCTACAAAAGCATTAAGAGATATCAGTGAAAAGCATGGCGTATTGTACTCTGCGTCTGCCGTTGGAGAAGTCAACGTGGTAGAAAAGATGAAAGAAACAAATGCTGTTATTGGTGGTGAAGGAAATGGCGGTATTATTCTGCCTGAATTACATTATGGCAGAGATGCATTAGTAGGTATCGCTTTATTTTTATCGCATTTGGCCACGTCTAACAAAAGCATGAACTCGCTGAGAGCGCAATATCCGAATTATGTGATTTCCAAGAATAAAATTCAATTGGAAGAAGGGATGAATTTGCTGGATATCATTCAAAAAGTTAAAGAAAAATACGCACAGTATCCTCAAAATACAATTGATGGCTTACGAATAGATATTGATCAGGATTGGGTACATATCCGTGGCTCTAACACAGAACCTATTATTCGCATTTATTCGGAAAGTTCTACAGAACAAACCGCTAACGCCATTGCACAAAAAATGCAGAAAGACATCATGGCGATAATAAAAGAAAAATAGTTACTCAACGGTTGGCAATTAACGATTAACAATTCAAAATTGATGTTGAATAGTTGTATTCACGTTGGTTTTGCTGCTATAAAATTAGTCGTACCTTGCAGTTTATAAATTATAAATTATTTTGGCTGCCACACTCGAATCTATCTGGAAAAACTTACAAGCTAAAAAGTTTGAGCCGGTATATTTTTTGTGCGGCGAAGAATCTTATTACATTGATTTAATTGAGGATTTTATTTCGAATAATGTTCTAGAACCACACGAAAAAGATTTCAATTATTCGATGTTTTATGGCAAAGATGCGGATCCGATGAGTGTCTTAAACGATGCCAAACAATATCCCACCTTTGCAGAAAGACGTGTTGTAATTGTTCGTGAAGCACAGGATTTAAAGGTGAAAGACTGGGAGACTTTTGAGAAGTACGTAGAAAATCCCGTCACAAGTACAATTCTGGTGTTTGCCCATAAAAACAAAACACTCGATAAACGCACCAGGATTGCCAAAATCATAGAAAAGAAATCTGTTTATTTTGAATCCAAGAAAGTAGGAGATGACGCACTACCCAACTGGATTTCAGGATATGTAAAAAAGAAAAACTTTTCCATCAATACGGAGGCTTCCAAAGTGCTGGCTGAAAACCTTGGTAATGATTTATCCCGAATCGCTAATGAAATAGATAAGTTATCGGTAATGCTGGGTGATGACACGGAGATTACGCCGGAAATTATTGAAAAATATATCGGTATTTCTAAAGAGTACAACATCACGGAATTCAATAATGCCATCATCCGAAGGGATTATTCCAAAGCCATGAAAATGGTTTTATATTTCGAGAAAAACCCGAAAGCCGGACCTATTATCGCCATCCTTGCTTATATGTATAATCATTTTAGTAAGTTATTTGTAGTACACCAGATAAAAGATGTAAAAGCTGCTACAGCCATAATAGGATGGATTCCGGCAGATGTAAGTAACGGAACCCGTTATTATACACTACAAAAAACACAGGAAATCTTACACTTGCTGTGTGAGTACGATGCAAAAGCAAAAGGCTTGTACGCAACCGGAAATAACTCCAACGCCGATTTATTAAAAGAGCTCGTCTTCAAGATAATAAAGTAAATTTTAAACTTGTTTCTGCGTAAAACGTTAACTTGCCAATATTATGTACGCAGTTATACTTTCCATTTTGTTGTTTTTTTCTTATGATGATGAAAATATTTATCAGAAAGCAGCAACATCTGCTAATCATCTATTATTGGTGGCGCATGCGGAAGCAGACACATTTGTTTCTTGTAATGGTAAAATAACAACTATAATATTGAAAGACTCCTTACTTAATGCACCCGGACAAATTGGTACGGAATATAATTATCCGATTTATAAATACGAGACGGAAATCACGTTTTATACAGATAAACAGCTGGCAGCAATTGAAAAGAAACAGATTCATTTGAAACGCTATGAATATCTGGGTGTAACAACGGGAATAGAAAAAAACACGACTATAGATATCTTAAATACTTTCTATTTTGATCAAAATAATCAGCCGGTAAGCCGTGTACAGTTTTTAGAAATTCAGAAGAAGATTTGTAAGGAAAAAGAAGAGTAGATTTGTAACAAGATTTATTTCTCAAAGCCAAACTCCTCGAAAATAAACTGCAGCTCGTTGTAGATATGTTCTTTGTCAAACCCATAGGTTTCCAGCGAATAGGAATGTGTACTCTTATATTTTTTAGCCGTAGAAGTAGCTTTTTCTAATCGTTCTAAAAAAGCCGGAGAAGTTTCCAGCTTCAGTTGCTCGTATATCTTCAGCACGGTATCTTTTGGTTTTTCTACCAAATCCGTGTATAGAATAGTAATAAAGTTCTCTTTGGTGAAATTTTGTTTCTGTTCGTTGAAGTATTTATAGTATTGTATTCCCAGCTCGCCCCACTCTCTGTACTCATCTGAATTTTCTTTTATATCCGGATGCAAAACTGTCCAGGGTTCTGCAAACATAGACGTAAACGACGGAATAGCCTGATACGGGTTGCGGATTAAGAATATAATTTTTACATCCGGGAATAATTCGTGCAGCATTTCCAGCCTGCCTGAACTCATTACGGTTTTACTTAAAAATACTTTGTCACTGCCCAACGCATACATCCAGCGCTGAATAGTCGATTTATAATACTTTTTGATATTATCTTTTGTGTTGTCATCCAACTTGTCAGGGATATACAATTCTTTAAATTCTTTCAAAAAAGGAGTGAATAAACCAACACTAGGAGAAATTCCCGAAACGAAATGCAGGCCTTCGTCTTCTTCCGATTTATTAAATCCCGTAGCATGTATATCATCCCAGCCGCCAAACATGGTATCATTAATCCAGTCCATGAGTTTATGCAATGGCTTTCCAATCTTATTGTCAATACCACTGAAAAACTGAATCATTCTGTAAAAAGTAATAGACGGGAATGTGGTATGATACAGCAGATTGTACACGAATTTCTCTTCATCCAGACACATCAGACGATGTAAAAAAGTAGTACCGCTTCTCGGATTACTGATGATGAATACGGGCTGCTTTATCTTAATATTTTTATAGTTTGGGAATAATATTTCGTCCAGTAATCTGGAAGTAAAACTGATAATGGTAACAAGAAAAATGGTGATAAAATAGAGTAACCCGATAAAAAAACGGCGAATGGTGAAGTGTTTTATGCAATGCAGGTAAACAAATCGAAAATGTGTTCGTAATCTGGTGTAATAAATATTTGCGTCCAGGAAATTCATTAATTCTTTTGCGAAGTTGCAAAAATAACATTATTCACGTAAAAATCAGGCATAAAACAGAATTATGGACTTATGAATGCATTGTATAATGTTTAATTCTGTATAAGAAGTGATGCGGATAAATTAATATTAAAGTTGAACAGTGCCTCTCAGATGTCCCATCTGGCGTAAAATCCAGCTCTTTCTGCGATTAATGAAGCCTGTCGGTTTGCCGGCATTCCATTTTCTCGGATTTGGCAGAACGGCAGCTATGGTAGCTGCTTCTGCCGCCGTTAAGTTTTTGGCATCTTTCTTAAAATATATTTTTGATGCCGCCTGTGCACCATAGATGCCATCACCCATTTCTATCACATTCAGGTACACTTCCATAATGCGTTTCTTGCTCCAGAATATTTCAATCAGGAAGGTAAAATATACTTCAAAGGCTTTTCGGATATAACTGCGCTGCGGAAATAAAAACACATTTTTGGCGCATTGCTGGCTAATGGTACTGCCACCTTTAATGGGTTTGCCGCGTTTTTGCAATTTTACATTTTGCTTGGCCACTTTCTCAATTGCCTCAAAGTCAAACCCGAAATGCTCTGAAAATTTCTGATCTTCAGAAGAAATCACCGCCAGCACTAAATTGGAGGACATTTCTTTTAAGGGCACCCAGTCTTTCTTCAATTTAGGCGCTTCGCCGCTGAAAACCTGTTCCGTACAGCGAATCAGCATTAAGGGGGTAACCGGCACCGGAATAAAACGGAATAATATCGTAGACAAAATACTAAGAATGAAAAAGACTGCCGTCAGTCGTTTTGTCCATTTCCATATTTTCTTCCAGATATTTTTCATGTAGTAATTCTAAATGACAGCGTAAGTAAAAATCATCTTTTGTTAAACTCAAAGTTGTAAAACTAAGCGTAAATTCATCTGACAATAGCATTGTTATTTATAAATGCAGACGGAATTCGTATAATTATACAGACACAATTTACGAATTCATTCCGCTCTTTTCAAAAATACAAATATCCACCTTATGTTAACGACGAAAAAATTTACTGATTTGCCTCACCCGAATACATTAAATGTTTTTCTGGGCAACATGATGCAGTTGAGAAAGGAGCGGATCCATTTTTTCGTGGAGCAGCAAAAAAAATTAGGGGATATTTTTCAGATAAAAGTACCCACCCGGAGAGTGGTGGTAGTCTCCAATCCGGAATGGATAAAGTATGTATTGGTTGACAATAATAAGAATTACGGTAAAAGTTTTGCCTATGATTCCATCAAGCTTTTTCTGGGAAACGGATTACTGACCAGTGAAGGCGAATTCTGGAAACGTCAGCGAAGACTGGCCCAGCCGGCTTTTCATAAGGAAAAACTCAACCTGATGTTTCGCAATATGGTGGAACAAACTGACAAAAGTGTGGAGCGGCTGGAGCAGTTTGCAGATACCAATCAAGCAGTGAATTTATCTAAAGAACTCTATAAGCTCACGCTGGATATCGTAAACTCTACGCTTTTTTATAATGAAGTAGACAATACAACCGATACTATTTACAAACTGGTTTCAGAAGCGAGTGAATACATCACCAAACGCATCGACAGTCCCTTGCAGTTGCCGGAGTGGGTTCCAACTCCCACCAGAAGAAGAGAAAAGGAAGTGCTGAAATATATGGACAATGTTTTCTTTTCGGTTATCGACAGAAGACGCCAACAACACGAACAACAGGAGGATTTATTGTCTATGCTGATGGATGCCCGCGATGAGGAAACAGGAGAGGCGATGAGCAATCAACAGCTACGTGATGAAATCCTGACCATTTTTGTGGCCGGACATGAAACCACACAGATTGCCCTGGGCTGGACGTTTTATCTGCTTACCCAGAATCCGGATAAATTGAAAATTTTAACCGATGAAATTGATTCTAAAATAAACGGTGAAACACCGACGCCTGAGTCTATCCGCGGATTGCATTACCTGAAACAAGTAATAGATGAATCTATGCGCTGCTTTCCGCCGGCCTGGATTATGGGCAGAAAAACCATTGAGGCAGATGTGATTAACGGCTATGAAATTCCTGCCGGTACAAACGTGATCATGCCGATTTATGTAGTACATCACGATGAAAGAGTCTGGGAAAACCCGTATGAGTTCCAACCGGAGCGATTTGCTATGGAAAATGTAAAAGAAAAGCATAAATATTCCTACTTCCCGTTTGGCGGCGGCCCGAGGTTGTGTATCGGTAATAATTTTGCCATACAGGAAATGCAGGTGTGTCTGGCGATGTTTTTACAAAAATTCAGAATTGAAGTAGACGAAGATTTTGTGCCCGAATTGGATCCATTGGTCACACTGCGCCCCAAAAATCCGATTTATGCAAAAATCTATAAACGAAAATAAATTACTAATTTGCAAATGAATTTAAACTTAAATACTCAATACTAACAACTAAGTACTAAACAATGGCTGCAACAGAAACCATACGCATTCCTTTAGGCTTCAAAGCCCCTGATTTTACATTGTTAGATACGATTTCTGATAAATACCTTTCTTTACAGGAATTAAAAGGTGAAAAAGCAACGCTTGTTATGTTTATTTGCAATCATTGTCCATATGTAAAACATGTAAACAAGCAGTTGGTTAGCCTGGCAAATGATTATAGCTCGAAAGGAATTGCATTTATAGCCATCAGTTCCAATGATATTGTAAACTATCCGCAGGACGGACCTGAATTGATGAAAGAAAACGCGAAAGAAGAAAAGTATCCGTTTCCGTATTTGTATGATGAAACACAGGAAGTTGCCAAAGCGTATCATGCAGCCTGCACACCGGATTTTAGTATTTTTGATAAAGATTTGTTGTGTGTGTATCGCGGTCAGCTGGATAACTCCCGACCCAAAAACGATAGTATTGCCGATGGAAAAGATATTCGTGCCGCTTTGGATAACATTTTAGCAGGAATTCCGGTAAGCGAACAACAAATTCCAAGTCTGGGTTGTAACATCAAGTGGAAATAAGCATGAGTATATTCAAAAAAATAACTGAGAATCCGATTGTGGAAAGTGCGAAAGCCTTCCAGAATGCCATGAAAACGGTCAATAACCTCATTTCTTTAATTTCTGACAATAAAATCTCAATCGTGAGAAATGCTGCACGGCTTAAGAACCGTGATTACCGAAAAACCAAACATTACTTCTGTCAACCATTACATCAATCACTTTTTGCTCAAAATCGATCCGGAAGGACAACCCATCGTAATCAAAGAACTCCTCGAGGTATTCCATGAACGCTGGAAAAACGTAGACAGAAAAACAGCCGAGATTGCCAGTCAGCATTTTGATTTTGAAAATAAAACAGTGTTATTGCACGGCAGTGATATCAATATTCAATCTTTAGTTGATTTATTGAATGTTAATCAAAAGAAAATCAATTTAATACAATTAGTTTCTCTGGAAGATAAGTTTGGTAAAGAACAGGCTGCTGCCATTGCTGCCAAAGGCTTACCAATAAAAGTAATTGACGATGCAGGTTTAGGTAAGTTCTTACCGGAAATAGATATCATACTAATGGGTTGCGACATCATCATGCATGAAACCTTTATCACTAAATCAGGTGCACATTTGATTGCGGCAGCCGCCAAAACCTATAAAATTCCTGTTTTTGTATTAGCCGATAGCCGTAAAATCCTGAATAAAAAATACTTTCCGCAGTCTGTTTTAGGTACTTTCATCGGAAAAGAAGAGAAATCAGGCGATGAAATCTGGAAAAATGCACCGGAAAATGTAGAAGTGGTGTTTAATTACATTGAAGAAGTTCCCAACAAGCTTATCACTCGTTTTATATTGGAAAAAGAAGCATTAACACCTGCTGAACTCATAGAGAAAATAGACAAAGTCCTCGTCGCTAACTTCTTTTAACACAATAAATGGTACGGATTTTGAGTTTAATAACACTAGTTAGTATTTAGAAATTGGTTCTTAGCTGCAATACATCTAATTTTCAAATCTAAATACTACGTACTAAATACTTAAAAGATGTCACAGGCAGTACAACTACAACAACAAAAGTCCAACCAGCAGTCATTTATTTTGACCGCTCTGATGCTGGCTGCGTTGTTAATAACCTTATTGTTTATTAAGTTGAGCCATCCGGTGGTAGAAGATGCCATTTCGGGTGTGATGATAGATTTCGGCGATAATCAGGATGGATTAGGAGATGATAACTTACAGGAAGCCGGCGGTCAGAATTCCGCACCGGCTGAATCTGCGGCCAATCCGCAGCCATCGCCACCCACTCCAACACCGGTAAAAGCGGTGACCACTCCTGTTAAAGCACCGGCAAACAATACAGTTACTTCAGAAGATCCACAGGCAGTAGCCATTGCACAAATGCAAAAAGAAGAAAAGATTCGCCAGCAAAAAGCATTGCTGGAACAACAAAGAATAGCAGAGCTGGTAAAGAAAGCAGAGCAGGAACGTCAGGCACGTGAAGCGGAAGAAGCAAAAATAAAAGGTCAGATTGCAGGTGTATTTACCAAAGGAAAAACCGGCACAGGAACAGGTACCGGTACCTCAAATGGAAAAGGCCCGGGCAACGGACAAGGCAATACTAAGCCCGGCGGAAATCAGGGCGCTCAATGGGGAACTCCCGGAGGTGACCCGAACGGTACAGGAACAGGTCCGAATGGAAATGGTCCGGGCAGCGGTGACGGCATGAGTTATGATTTAAAAGGAAGAACCTGGAGACAAAAACCATTGGTGTTTGACAATACACAGAAAACCGGAAAAGTAGTGGTAGGTATAAAAGTGGATAAAAATGGAAACGTGGTATATGCTAAATATCAGCAAAAAGGAAGTAATACCACCGACCAGTATTTAATCAATCTGGCAGAACAAAGTGCTATGAAATCCAAATTCAGCCCGGATGCGGGAGCGGATGAAGAGCAGTTTGGTACTATTACATTTAAGTTTAGTGTACAATAAAACGTGCTGTCATCCTGAATTTATTTCAGGATCTGTTGAACTAAATGCGCTTTTTGTTGTTTGAAACTTATGCAAAAACATCCGCAGATATTTTGTTTGACAACAAACAAATCGTTCCTAAAGAATTTAATAAAGTAGCAGATAAATATGACTTCGCAACGTCGATGAGTCAGGGCTATCAGGAAGACCTCAACCGCAGCGGACAGTTGTTACAATTAAAAGGAGATGAGCTCATATTGGATGTTTGCTGCGGCACGGGAAAATCTACTCTTTCTTTTTTAGATAAAATCAAGACAGGTAAAGTTATTTGTGTCGATAATTCTGAAGGGATGCTGGCGGTAGCAGCACAAAAGTTTTCCAAACAAATACAACAAGGTAAAGTAGAAATTTCTCTTCAGGATGCCATGCAATTAGATTTTGCACCCAATTCTGTGGATGCTATTTTTATGGCATATGGTTTACGAAATATGCCGGATTATGAAAAATGTATCGAGAATTTACATCGTATTTTGAAACCCGGAGGACAACTGGTTATTCATGATTATTCCCTGAGGGATGTATGGTATGCAAAGCCACTCTGGGCAATTTTGGGATATGGCTTTATCGTGCCTTTTTGTACGATTGTTTCCGGTTCTGCCAATATATACACCTATCTCATCAAAAGCGTATTGAACTTCCTGAATCCATCTCAGATAAGCAATTTACTGGAAAAGAAAGGATTTACCAATGTAACTATTCATAATCATCCAAGCTGGAGAAGTTTATTTTTCCATTCTTTCCGGGCAATAAAGAAATAGTATGGCGTAATGTTTATTGTTTTATGTAAAATGATAAATTTAATTTCTGCAAATTTGTAAACTGAAAAATTGCAAACTGCAAATTATAAAAATGTCATACGAAGAAACGCTCGACTATCTCTACAATAAACTGCCCATGTTTTCCCGCATCGGGGAAGCTGCCATCAAAAAAGATTTGACGAATACGATTGCATTGTGTGAATTTCTGGGGAATCCACAAACTAAATTCAAAACCATACATATTGCCGGCACCAATGGCAAAGGCTCTGTGGCGCATATGCTGGCTTCTGTTTTACAGGAGGCTGGTTATAAAACAGGCCTGTATACTTCTCCGCATTTAAAGGATTTTCGTGAACGTATTAAAATCAACGGCAAACCCTGTAAGGAAAAGTTCGTCATCAAATTTACAGAGAAAATAAAGCCACAAATAGAGATAATACAGCCATCTTTTTTTGAAATCACAGTAGCAATGGCCTTTGATTATTTTGCTAAAAAGAAAGTCGATATCGCCATCATAGAAACGGGGCTTGGCGGCAGGCTGGACTCAACCAATGTCATTACACCTGTTCTTTCTGTCATTACCAATATAAGTTATGATCATCAGTATTTGCTGGGAAATACGCTGGCAGAAATAGCGGCAGAAAAAGCAGGCATCATCAAGGCAAATACACCTGTTGTTATCGGCAGAAAAAATGAGGAGACAGATGCAGTGTTTATCCAAAAAGCAAAACAGGAAAATGCTACGCTTACTTTTGCCGAGGATTTGGTGAAAGAGGTAAAGACGGTCAATACACCTAATTTCTTAATTGTGGATGCAAATGTGAACGCTAAGCATCAGAATATTTGCTGTGATTTGCATTCTTCGTATCAAACAGAAAATATAAAAACGGTACTGGCTACTCTGAGTTTGTTAGAGCAGCATACACTGTTTAAAATAAAAGATAAAGCTTTGCAGCTGGGTTTTTCAAACATTAAGAAAAATACACAATTACAGGGCCGCTGGCAATTGCTGGAAAAACACCCCAGAGTGATTGCAGATGTTGGGCATAATGAAGACGGCATTCATAAAATTAAAGAGCAACTAGAGCTTGAAAAGTTTGAGAAACTGCATATCATCTTTGGTGCTGTAAAAGATAAAGACATCGATAAAATTTTGGCATTACTACCAAAAGATGCCATTTATTATTTCACAGAACCGCAATTGCCCAGAAAACTGGAAGTAGAAATTTTGCAGGAAAAAGCTAAGTTACATCAGTTGCATGGAACCATTTATCATCACCCGAAAGATGCCTTAGGTGTTGCGAAATCTAATGCATCTGAGAATGATTTGATACTGGTAACCGGAAGTTTCTTTGTGGTGGGAGAGGTTTTGTAATAATGCCTGTCAAAAAAAAATCTTACAAAAGTTGCTTAATTCAATTTTTTGTTTAATTTGTGGCTTTATTAACAGAATTATGGCTAAAAAATTTCCTTTTACAGTTGAAAGAACCTTCAAGTCCTCGCCGACTATTTTATATAACTTTTTAACAACACCTTCCGGATTAGTGCAGTGGTTTGCTGATTACGTTGACTTAGACCCGAACGGGGAAGTATTTACTTTTGAGTGGAATGGTGAAGAACAGATTGCAGAAGTGCTTGCTTATGAAGAAGATGAGTTCATTAAATTGCGCTGGGATGATGAAGAAGATGATAAAGCTTTCTTCGAATACAGAATTCGCGTAACAGATATTACCAAAGAAACTATTCTTACCGTTACAGACTTCGCAGAAAAAGACGAACTAGATAGTTCCCGAGAATTATGGAAAAGCCAGTTAAACGATTTGGCTAAGGCTTTGGGTAACGGATAGCTTTTTACTTCTTCTGAAACAACTGCAATTGCATATCCAGTTGTAATTGAATTACTTCCAATTGTTTTATGGAATATCTGAAGCATCTGCGAATACAGCTTTTTTAGAAACTATCTTAGTGACTCTATAATTGTAAATGCCGGTAAACGCGCTGATGGGTGGTGTCTTAAGTTCTTCTTTTACACAAACGGTATATCTGTTTCCCGCCTCGAATGCAAAATCAAATACATCACTAACCGGTACGGTTTTATTGACGCCGTTTTCTTTTATGAGATAACATTTGCTGCTGCTGTCTAAACAACTCAGCAGATAATCTTCAACTATCCATGTTTTGGTATCTGATGGAGTACTTGCTGCCGCCTGAGGCTTAACATCCGGAATGATAGTGCCTTTTTGTGCAAACAAAAATACAGGGAAGCAAAGTAAAATAAAAAGTACTGTTTTTTTCATATCCAATTATTTTACAGGCACATAAGTGAATTCCACTAAGCCATCATATCTGTTATCCGATTTAATAGAAATTTTGCTTGCATTCGTTAAAGCAACAGGATTATTGCTATCAGAAACCATTTTTTGAATCGCACACGCATCACATGTTTTCAATTGTATCGGGTTGTTATTCGTGTTGACTGTAATTGTGCAATTGGGAACAGGAGCGAAGCTAAACCATGCTCTTACCGGAGCTATATTGATATAGGTAATTTTGGTTGTTTCTATCCTTTGCAGTGCGTTGTTCTCAAAATGAAGTATCGTTTCTGTTTTTGCTTTTGTGCCGGTTTTATCTTCTAGATTGATTGTCGCTTCATAGTTGATTTGTTGTCCGTTCTGACTGCCGGAAAGCAGCGTAATCTCTTTTATTTCTTCCTGATTTACCGGATTCCAGGAAAGAATTTCCTTGCCATTGATATCCGATTTTAATTGTTCAATAAAGGCTGCATCTGCATTCTTTGCAGTAACGTCAATGGATGTAAATGAATTGTTTGTTGCAACAGTAAGTGCTTCCGTCTTTTTATTGAAAAAAGGCAATTTGTCTCTGAGAAGAAATAAGGTAATTAAAATACCCGATAAAATTACAAGTGATAAAATCAATCTGCCTGTTTTTTTATTGGATACTACAGGTGCGCTTGAAAACGAGCTATTTTCCGGGATTTCATTCGATATGGCAGCAACTGTCGAAACCTCTTCTTTTTTAGATGTTTCTGCAACAACCGGAAGTACAATAGATTCCGTTTTCGTTTCTTTTGATTTCAGTAAATCCCGCTCCAAACGTTCGCGTTCCAATTTTTCATTTTCTAACTGCGCCAGTAAAAGATTTTCTTTTATCTTCCTCTCTTTCTCTAAAAATGATAAACGTTCCTGTTCCTGTGCCGATCTTACTTTTTGAGTAAGTTCGAAATGTTTTTTCTCTAAGGCTAGTTTTTCCTCTAAAGCCATTCGCTGTTTCTCATAAAGCGATAATTCTTTTTCGAGTCGTTCACGTTCTTTTTGCTCCGCTTCCAGTTTTTGCTGAAACAGCAATTCTCTTTCCGCTAAAGTTCTTTGTATTTTCTCTTCTTCCTCTTTAATAATTTGTTCTCTCAGCTTCTGCTCTCGTTCCGCCAGTTCACTCTCGTAACGTTCCAGCTCCATTCTGTCTTTTTCCTGCTGTATTTGCAGTAATCGTTCTTTCAATCTTCTTTCTTCTTCCAGTTGAATCTGAAACAAACGGTCCTGTTCTTCTTTTTCTTTTATCTTTCTTTCCAGTTCTTCCTGTTCGCGTATTAAACGTTCCTGTTCCAGACGTTCCCGGAATTCTTTTTCTTTTTCCTTGCGCTCCAGTTGCTCTTTAAACCTGGTTTCTTTTTCCCTGTTGATACGTTCCCGCAGATCATGTTCATTATCTTGTTTCATCAATACTTCTTCTGGTTGATAGGTAAGGATGATGCCATTTTCATTTTTGTAAATTAATTGTCCGCAGTTTTCACAAAACTTACTTTTTCCTTCTTCTAAAGGAAGAATCGTAAACGGTGTATTACAATGACTACAAAACATAGTTGCAACAGTTGGGGATGAATTCCATGAAGGAATTACTAAACAAAAATACAACTAAATAGTACCGTTCGCCATGTTGTGGCAGACAGATAATTCAAACATGTGTTGATAAACGGGTACTGTCTACATCTCTTTCACCACCACCCAGCTATTTGTATTTCTGCCTTTATCATCCGTACAGGAAATCTTGATTTTACCGGGAGCAGGTTTGATGAATACAGCTTCATTCTTTTGTACGGTTTTTATAAACTGATTATCGACATACCAGGAGATGGTCTGCACGTCATTGGCAGCCTGTGCCACCAGCATCAGTTCCTGCTGATCTTTTTTGTTGAGATAGTACGTCAGTCCGTTCACCGGTTTGGTAATTTTTGGCTGATTGTCGTCCGCTACCTTGCTGCACGCCGGATTGTGTGCAGGAATTTTGATATACGGCAGATGATTCATCTCAAAATAATTCAGCAATTCCGGTGAATAGTTCGGATATAATTTTTCAATGTAATTGTCATCCGGCAGACAGGAAGAACAATAGGAGAGCGTACTGTCTGCACTTACCCAGACTTTCTTCATGTGTATACACTTTTTATTCGGGCTTTTACCCGGAATATAATACGCCATGATCTTATTGGTACAAAATTCATTTGGTACATCACCGCTTTCCGCACACACATAGCGAAACTGCAATTCCTTTGGACGTTTGAACCAGTCTTTGTCCGTATTTTTATTAATCGCATTGAAAATTTGCAGCAGCAAAGGAGTGGCAATATCCGCACCATTCAGCTCCGGAACACCTTTTCCATCGAAATTACCGCACCAGATACCCACGGTATAATTGCTGTTAAATCCAACGCTCCAGGCATCCCTGCGCCCATAGGAAGTACCGGTTTTCCAGGCAATTTTCGGCATATTCATCACACTTTCCGCACGGTTGGGCAAATCACTTCGGCGCAATTGCGTCAGAATCTGCGCCACCATGTAGTTGGCCTGCGGCGATAAAACAGGGATTCCTTTTTTCGTGATATATTCTTTAGAATAAGTAGGTACGAAATAATTTCCATTATTAGCAAATACAGAATACATGCCCGTTAATTCTTCCAGAGAAACACCACAACCACCCAGAGCCGTTGACAATCCCAGTTTATCCTTATCTTTTTGTATTTGCCGGAAATTAAGTTTGTCCAACACGTTTGTCAGCGATTTCACTTCAATATCATGTAATACTTTTACTGCCGGAATATTTAAGGACTGCGCCAGTGCATCTGATATTGCGACCTGTCCGTGAAAATGCTCGTCGTAGTTTTCCGGGGTGTACCCGTCAAAATCTACCGGCACATCCGAAATGACGGAACGTGGTGTGTATAAGCCCTTATCGAAGGCAATACCGTAAATCATAGGTTTCAGCGTGCTGCCCGGCGAGCGAATGGCTTTTACACCGTCCACCTGTCCTAAGTTGGCGGCGTTGTAAAAATCTGGCGAACCCACGTATGCCACCACCTGATGTTTTTGATTATCGATAATGTACACCGCCGCATTTTTAATTTCTTTAAACTGCAATACTTTGGAATAATTCTGCACGATTTCTTCCACTTCAAGCTGCATATTATAATTCAAATGCGAGGCTATGATGGGTTGAGACGGATATTGTTTTTTCATGCGGATACAAAAATGGGGCGCATATTTCGGTGGTGAACGGCGAAACGCAATCAAGGGTTCTTCCAACGCATCCGTAATATCTTCTTCTTTAAACACCTGATGTTTTCTGAATTTCTTCAGCCAGCGGTTGCGTTCTTCCTGTATGTAGGCATTTTTTCTCCCCAGCGTCAAGGTGGTGGGGCGGTTGGGAATAATGGTGAGCGTGGTGACTTCCGCTAAACTGAGTTGCGCGGGTGATTTTCCGAAATAGATGAATGCAGCTGATTTTACCCCTTCAATATTTCCGCCATAAGGAACGAGATTTAAATAAAACTGAAGGATTTCCTTTTTACTGAAATTCATTTCCAGCTGCAAGGCGCGGAACATCTCTTTTATTTTGGAGAACACGGTACGTTCTTTGGGTTCCAGCATACGAGCCACCTGCATGGTAATCGTGGAAGCGCCGGAGGTCCTGCGATGCTGTATGGTATTGTTGTAAAATGCTCTTGCTACGGAAACGGGATTGATGCCGAAATGCCAGTAAAACCAGCGGTCTTCCTTATTGATAAAGGCTTTTTGTACAGTAGGAGTTATTTCTTCCAGTTTGGTGTACATGCGCCATTTATCATCGTTGGTGAGAAAGGTGGACAGCACAGTGCCGTCTTCTGCTTCTATGATGGTGGAATAATCTCTGCTGACGGGAACTGGAAACAGTAAATCCAGCAAACTGAATAACAAAACAAAGGCGAACAAGAAAAAAACCTTGCTGGCATGCTTTTGTAAAATGACTTTAAGGTATTCCATTGCTTGTTCTGCGACACAATATACTATAAACGCAGAAAGTGAGGAAATCATTCCGGAGATGCTAAAAAATAATTTAGTCTAAATGAGTATTAATTCTCCTTTCAGTGGATTCAGCTTTTGCCATAAGGTTTTCGGCAACACACCAAACATAGTACCGCCTTCTAACTTTAAAAAATGCCTGTATCTACAGTATATAACTTCATAAAGCAGAATTAGTAAGTAAATATTAAGAAGATATAGGCAAATGAAGAATGTATTGCTTAGGAGGTCGTCGATTTAACTGATAAGAGACGTCTTTTAAATGTTTCGTACTAAAATGGAGATTTAAAGTCAGATTTTGTTTAAGGATATAGACTCTTAAATGAGTCAATAGTAATTGGCATTTCTTGTCTTTTACTTTTTTTATAAGCAAAAACAAATGAATTATCTTCTGTAATTGGCATTATTACAAGAGAATCTTCTGACACAAAAAGAACTTTCTCCTTTGTATTTAAATCATCAACAATAATACTATCGCCCAAATAAAACCAAGAATGCTTGCAGCCCCACAAACCTCCTCTAGAGAAAATCTGAATGCTATCATTATAAACTGAATAATAAAAATTATAAAAACTATCTTTTGTATAAACGATACCTCCTTCCGAATTATAGTCCCATGACTTTATTTTAGAATAGTTTGTCATTGAGTTAAAAATAGCATCTGTTTTATCATGCTTACATGACAAAACAAGAATGAATAAAATATTAACTAATCTGTTTTTTTTCATGTTTTGTGCAGCTACTTACTTGTGTGCTTTATATAAATCTATTTCTTATACTGACTTTCATACAAGGCAATCCATTCTTTTGCCGTCATTTTAGAAGCTAGTTCGCCAATCAGTTCAAATGGAATCTGTTCCGGTTTTTTAAAGCGGATACAGCTTTTACCCATATCCAGTTTTGCTTTGCTGTGTTTCGGAAATTCGGCAGTAAACCAGTCCAGCAGTTTTATATCCGCATAAATGCCCATGTGATACACGGCAATAAAATTCTTTTGCGAAGCAATATTCAGAAACGGCAGCGGCAGCTCCGGTTTGCAATGATAACCAGCCGGGTAAAGCGTATGCGGTATAACATAACCAATCATGCCATAGCTCATTTCTTCGTGAAAACCTTTTGGCAAGTTTTTTAAAATCACTTTTCGTAATTCATGCATTGCTTTTTTACGGTCCTCCGGAAGCGAGTCCACATATGCAGTTGGTGTAGTTGCTGTTGAAGTCATACTTAAAGTTATTAAAATTATTTTTTTCGTTCACTTTATTTTCATCCTCCCTTCAAAAAACAGATTTAGTTCACTATTTTTAGTCAGCTATAAAATGCAACGTATGAATAAATACCTGGTTTCAATTATCATCACCATTTGTTTTATTACAGCCTGTCAGAAAGAAAATACAGACGACAGCAATGCCACTACGGCCAACTGGATGAGCAATCTGCTCAAAGAACATCCCGATAAAACAATAGCATTTAAGGACATCGCCATCCCCGGGTCTCATGATGCAGCTATGTACGTTTTAGAGGATTGTGTAGGCGGCAATGCCTGCAACACACAAACGCAATACCTGAATATGAAGTCGCAGTTGGAACAAGGTTTACGTATATTTGATATCAGACCTATTCTTTATAAAGGGAGCTATTATACGCAGCATGCTACAGACTGCGGAGGTTTGGGATGTAAAGGTGATAAGATGGAAAATATCCTGACGCAAACCAAAAACTTCTTAGACAATCACGCAGAACTGGTGATACTGGAACTCAGTCATTTTTGTGGGTTGGAGTCTGATGATGCAGCTTTTCTGGCATTTGTCAGAAGTAAATTAGGTGATAGAATTTACAAGGAAATAACAGCGAGCAGTATTCCGTTCATCAAACGTCCGCTGACCGATTTTATTCCAACGAGTCAGAAAACCGGCAAGGTGATACTGGTTTTTGAAGGAATTGCAGATTCTCCCGCAAACCGTTCCGCTGGTTTATTTGCCGGAAATATATTACCAGCAGTAGGCGGCTGGACAGATGATGACAATTTTCCCGAAATGAAAACGAACCAACTGAATAACTTTTCCGCCTATGTGAACGACAGCACAAAATTATTTCAGTTTTCCTGGCAGATTACGCAAAATGCCAATCAGGCGGTTGATTGCGTTTTATATGCGGACAGTGCCACCTCGATAAGAACAGCGGCTTTAAATACGAATGAACAATTACCACTTATCATGGACAATTTAATTGCAAGCAATGCTATACGAAAAGGAAAAATACCCAATATCATCTTTGTGGATTTCGCAGATGCATTCGTAACAAATCTTTGTATAAAATTAAGTAAACTGAATGTTGAATAAGGGCATTACAATTTAAAAACCTTTGCAATAATCTTGTGGTAACTGTTCGGAAAAATACGAACCATCCAGTCGAGGGCTTTGGCATCACTGCCAATTAAAATCCGAGATGCATCTTTTTTAATACCCTTGATGATGACATCCGCTGCCTCAGATGCGGGCATTTTTAAGGCTACTTTCTCAAACTTTGCCATTGTCTTTTTAGCCAATTCTACATTCTGTGTTGCAGAGATTCTGGAGTTTCTGGCAATATTGGTTTTAATGCCGCCGGGATGTACGGAAGACACTTTCACATTGGTTCCTAACAATTCCGCTTTCAATACATCTGTAAATCCTTTTACGCCAAACTTTGCGGTGGAATAGGCTGAATTGGTAGGCATTCCCGCCAGTCCGTACACACTGGACACATTTACGATATGTCCTTTATTCTGTTGTATCAAATGAGGGAGGAATGCTTTCGTCAGTCGAACGACACCATACAGATTAATATTCATCAGCCATTCAAAATCTTCCAAAGGCGTTTCTGTGAAATTACCGGAAGCTAAACCAACGCCTGCATTGTTGACGAGAATAATCGTTTCATTCGGATGCTTCTGAATAATATCAGCTGCAAATGCTTTTATTTGTTCAGGATTGGCAACATCTAGAATATATTTTTCAGCTTTGCCATTTGCCTGACGAATGGTTTCATCCAGTCCCGCTTCATTAACATCTGCTGCAATTACGCGTGCACCTTCTGCAATTGCTTTTAAGGTCAATGCCTGTCCGATACCCGAACCCGCGCCGGTAATAATGAAAAGACTGTTGTTGATTTCACTCATGGTTGTATTCTTTCATACAAACATACTGAAATTGACATAATTAAACCACTTAAGGAACTTTAAGTTCCGATATTTCGGAATAAAAGAATAGTAAATAGAAGATATTTAAGGAATAGAAAACTTAAGATTCTGATGCTTCTTATTTGGTTGAAATCAGTTAGTTTATATTGCACTCATTTTCAGAGCCGTCACCGCAGCTTCCACGCCTTTGTTACCGTGTTTGCCACCTGCACGGTCGAGTGCCTGCTCTTCGTTGTTGGGTGTAAGCACACCAAATATAAACGGAATATCAAATGCTATATTTAGGTTTTGCAGCGCATTGGCCACCGACGTATTGATATATACATCGTGGTCTGTTTCTCCTTTTATCACACAACCCAGACAAATGACACCTGCGAGGTGGTGTTGCTGCGCCAGTTTTTTCCCTGCAAAGGGCAATTCAAAGGTGCCGGGAACGAAGTGTATATGAATATCGTTTTCAGAAACGCCGTGCTGTGTCAATGTTTCCACACAACCTTTCAGTAATTCAAAAGTGATGTGCTTGTTCCATTCCGCTACTGCAATACCAAAAGACTTTCCGTTCCCGTTCGGAACTTTTTCCGTATCGTAAGAAGAAAGATTTTGTAATGCAGAAGCCATAAATGAATTTCAGATTTGAGATTTCAGATTTACATTAATTCATAAATCATAAATTGTTAAAACGTTTGTGCTTCCAGTTTTGCAATGGTAATTTCTGATGCCATACCTTCCTGTGAATTCGGGTAGTTGGTGTTCAGTTTTTTGAAGAGTTCCAGCGCATCTTTTTTATTACCTTTTAATTCCAGTGCCAAAGCCGCACGGTATAAATAAGTAGGAGCAGTAATATCGTTATCAGCAACATCCGCTGCTTTTTTGTAGCTGTCAATAGCTTTGTCCATTTGGTTTTGTTCTGCATACGCATCACCGATACAACCAAATTTTCTTGCATTCAACACTGCATCATCTGTGCTGAAGTCTTCCAGATATTTGATCGCTTCTGCAAACTTGCCTAATTTTAAATTGGCCACACCTGCACCAAAAGCAGCTCTGTTACCTGCTGCCGTTCCGCTGTATTGTTTTGCAATCGCTTCAAATCCTAAATGAACACCGTCACCTTTCAGAGCCTGTGTCATAGAATCCATTTCGAAATATTTTTGTGCATAGATGATAGCGTCTTTCGCCTTTGTCTCTTTCGGACCTTTTACTAAGTTATTATAAGCCCACCAGCCACCAACACCGATAACCAGCACCGCAATCACACCTAAAATGATGTTTTTATATTGTTCGAAGAAGTATTCCGCGTTAGTAAAAACGTGAGATAATTTCTCATTACTTTCTTCTAAAATATCGTGCTCTGTGCCTTTTGATTTATTCTTTGCCATAATTTTGCTTTAAAATAGAGCGCAAAGGTACGATTTTTAGCGGATTTATAAAATTTTTTATCCACTTACAGTTGACTTTTTAGGATTCCGCCGTTTTGACCGTATCTTTGCCTAATGTCCGGTAATCCGTTCCATATTCAGCAAATCAAATTAACCAATTACAAGAATTATGGGTTTAAAGCCATTGATTTTGCTGAAAAACTGAATTTTATAGTGGGAAACAACGGAATAGGCAAAACCAACCTGCTGGATGCTATTTACTATTCCTGTCTGACCAAAAGTTATCTTTCCTCTTCCGATTTAATGGTGCCCAACTTTACAGATAGCTTTTTCAGGATAGAAACTAATTTCTGTTTAAATAATGATAATCAGTTACTTGAGATAAAATACCTCAAGCAGGAGAAGAAAGAGGTTTTTGTCAATAAAGCTAAAATTGAGAAACAGGCCGCTTTCATCGGTAAGTTTCCCTGTGTCATCATCACACCGGATGACAATCAGTTGATTTTAGGAGCGAGTGAACTCCGCCGTAAGTTCATGGACGCCACTTTGTGTCAGTTTTCGGCAGAATATATGTCCAGTCTGATTGTTTATAACAAGATTCTAACGCAGCGTAACGCATTGCTGAAATCTTTTTATGAAAACAGGACCTTTGACAAAAACCTGCTGGATGTTTACAACGAGAAGCTGATTAGTGCCGGAAAACTGATATTTGAATACAGAAAAACGTTTTTAGCAAAGTTTATTCCCATATTCAAATCCATTTATAAGCAAATTTTTGACGGGACGGAAGAAATAAGCATCATTTACGACTCGGATTTGTTGACTAAAGATTTTGAACAACTCATTGCCGAGTCGCAGGAACAGGACAGAAGTGCTCAGAGAACGACCAAAGGAACGCACCTGGATGACCTGGTTTTTGAGCTGAATAATTTTCCGGTGAAGAAGATTGGTTCGCAAGGACAGCAGAAGACATTTTTGCTTTCCCTGAAGCTGGCGCAATATGAATTGTTAAAATCAGAAAAACAAATGAAACCTTTGTTGCTGCTCGACGATATTTTTGATAAATTAGATGCGAACAGAATTGCAAAGATTTTTCAGTTGATTAACAGCGATCATTTCGGACAAGTGTTCATTACAGATACGGACGAAATAACGATAAATGCACTAATCACTGATAATCAGATTACCAATTATAAAATAATAAACCTTGGCTCAATATAGAAACAGCAGATTTGTGGCATTGAAAGATGTGCTGGACGACATGATTCGTGATATGCGTATTGGCGGCAAGATGGATGAAATGAAAGTACGCAAGTACTGGCACGAATTGATGGGCACCTATATCACTAATCATACTACCCGTATTTTCTACAAACAGGGAAAACTATTTGTCTATCTGGAATCATCGGCTCTAAAGCAGGAGTTATTCATGGCGAGAACCAAGATTATCGCCAGCCTGAATGAACGCCTGCAGGAAAATTTAATTCAGGAATTGATTATCAGATAAATTTTAAACACATATTGTAAGCTTTGCTTACGACTATGTTTTAGCTCGACCATTGTAGCGTATCGCTTTGTCTGTTTTGCTGTAGAAAAAATCTATGTTCCGAAACTTCGGAACTATGTGTTTAAATAAAGAGATAGAGTTTACTTATTGTAAAATCAGTATTTCTTATTAAAATTTACGAAGCATTTTGTGTAATTTTGGAACTCTATTATACAATTATTGTTATACTAATTAATAAAACAAAAAATATCATGGCAGTAGAATTCACAAACGATAACTTTAAAGAAAAAGTTTTAGACAACAAAGGCGTGGCTTTAGTAGATTTTTGGGCAGAATGGTGCGGTCCTTGCCGTTTAATCGGTCCGGTAGTGGAAGATTTATCCAAAGAATACGACGGAAAAGCAACCATCGGAAAATTAAACGTAGATGATAACCGTGAAATCGCGGCTCAGTACGGCATCATGAGTATCCCGACTTTGTTGATTTTCAAAGACGGACAAATCGTAGACAAACATGTTGGTGTTGCTTCTAAAGGTGACTTGAAAAAGAAGATTGAAGCGGCAATGGCGTAAATAGGTATAAGGCATAAGTGAAAAGTTATAAGTGAATTTATTTTACTTATAACTTTTTCTTTTTTACATTTATCCTAATAACTTACGACTTATCACTTATAACTCACGACTCATACATGGTTATCCAGCAACAAGATTTTCTTCAGTTCGACCAACTCGATATTCTGGCACGCCAGGTGGTGGAAGGTTTTATTATCGGATTGCATAAAAGTCCGTATCATGGGTTTTCAGTCGAGTTCGCGGAACATCGTTTGCACAATCCCGGCGATTCTATCAAAGACATTGACTGGAAAGTTTTTGCCCGCACCGAAAAATTATATACCAAACGATTTGAGGAAGAAACGAATCTGCGATGCCAGATTGTAATTGACGCTTCTTCATCGATGTATTTTCCGCAGGAACGCGAGAAAGGGAAAACTGAATAAAATCGAATTTTCCTGTGTGGCATCCGCTGCTTTAATGCATATGCTGAAGAAACAGCGCGATGCAGTTGGGCTTACCGTTTTTGACTCGGAAATTAAAACCCAAACTTCTGCAAAGACCAACGCACTGCATCATCAGTTGCTGATGAATGAATTGTATAAGTTGCTCACCAATCCGCAGGTGCAAAAGACGACGGATGCGGCAAAGTGCCTGCATCAGATCGCAGACTCCATTCATAAACGTTCACTGGTTATTTTATTTAGTGATATGCTGGACAGCACCGATGAGAATGACATCTTCCTGGCGCTGCAACATTTAAAACACAGCAAACACGAAGTGGTCCTGTTTCATGTAATGGATAAATCGAAAGAGTTGGATTTTACGTTTGAAAACCGTCCTTATAAATTTGTGGATTTGGAAACAGGCGAGGAGCTGAAACTGCAGCCCAATCAGGTGAAAGATTTTTACATCCAAAAGATGCAGGAACGCAAAGCCAACCTGAAACTGAAATGTGCACAATACAAAATCGATTTCGTGGAAGCCGATATCAACGAAGGGTTCCAGCCGGTCTTATTGTCTTATTTGGTAAAGAGAAGTAAAATGGTATGATAAAGAAATTTGACGCTACCCTAGAGAAAAATGATAAATACACTGACCGGGAGAATATGTACGGATCAGATGTGCTGGAAATGTTCACCTCCGTTTCCTGGGAGGAAGATTGGAAAGAATGCATCCGGTCTGAAGATGAATTCGGGACTTTCTTTACCGTGAAGTACAAAGATTCGAATAATTTAGAATTTGAATTTAATGCGGAACTATACGTAGAAGACGAACATAAAAATGAAAATCTGCCGCTTAAATTTTCACTGACCTATTCGTATCAGGAAATTAAAATGAAAAAGGTACTCTTTGGTCTGTTGGGTGAAAAAGAAGAAATTACTTCTGAGAATATTTTTATGGATGATCAGGATATAGAGTTCACATTGAAATGTTTAAATGCATTCCTGAAACATAATCACGAATTTCTAATCACCAATATGTATGAAAATTTCGGTACGGATTTGAAAGAATAAGATGACCTTAAACTACAAAAAACTCGGCGAATCAGGTTCCACCATTATCATCTTGCATGGTTTATTAGGTTCGTTGGATAACTGGCAAACCATCGCTAAACAGCTTTCGTCCACACATCAGGTATATATTGTCGATCAGCGGAACCATGGCCGTTCACCGCATACCGAAGAAATGAGTTATGAAGTATTGGCGCAGGATATGATGGAGTTTTGCGCGCAGCATCAAATCACCCAAGCATATATCATTGGGCATTCCATGGGAGGCAAAGTAGCCATGTTACTTGCCTTGCAGCATCCGGAATTAATTGAAAAACTCATTGTCGTAGATATTGCTCCCACGTTTTACGATGGCGGACATGAAACGATTTTGTTTGCCATGGCAGAAGCACCTTTAAAGTCTACAGAGAAACGGGAAGACATCGATAAGTTTCTTCAAAATAGAATTCATGATTTTGGTGTGCGGCAATTCATTCTGAAAAATTTATCCAGAGATGAAAAGGGACAGTTTGAATGGAAATGCAATTTTGAGGCACTGATTTTGAATTACAGATTGCTGATGGATTTTCCTAAATCAGATAACATCTTTACCGGTAAAACTTATTTCATCAAAGGAGAACTTTCGAATTATATCAATCCCGATAACTGGGATGCCTGCGATAAATATTTTCCCGATAATACCATCCTGGAAGTGAAAGGCGCCGGACACTGGGTCCATGCTGAAAACCCGGAAGGGTTTCTGGAAAAGGTAAGTACTATCTTAAAATAAAAGACTCCGGTAAAATACCGGAGCCTCATCACGCAAATTTAAACAACGATTATTAGGTATATGCCAGCTCGTTACCCGATATTTGTATTGCTTTCCCGGCATTCAACTGTTTATCCTGTTGCATTATCTTTTCACCTTTTATCAAATCTGCAATATTTGATTTGGTCGTATAAGCACCTTGTTGTTTTCCGTTTTTGTCCAGTAAAACAATATTGTTTTTCACCACCATCCATTTTTCTACAGAACTGCTTTCCGTACTTTGCGGGCGGTCGCATTGGTTGGTACTTTTCGTTCTCACACAGGAATTGTCAGAGTAGAAATAGAAGTTTTCAATTTCTGTGTAACACACATTATTACCGGTATAGTAATTGGTTTTGTGCTGCCAGCTGCCTACTAAATCAGCATTAGGAGTTTTACTGTTTTTGTTGTCTGTTGCGAAGTTCATCATCGTAGAGAACATAAGGCAAATTAAAATCATCTTTTTCATACGTTTTTATTTAATGGTTTAAAATTTTGTTTGTTTGTTTGTTTGTTTGTTGATGTAAAGATGCAGCAGGGGCTTCAAACACTGCGTTATCAGTGATTGAGAGGGAATAAGAATGAGTAAATGGTGTTTTAGAATAAAAAAAGGAACTATTTTAAAGATTTTTGCATTTTATTAAAGTATTTCTTCGTGCCATTCGTCTATTAATATATAATGCATAACCAAACACCCGTAATAGTGCTGCAAAACAACTTTCAGGAGGATAAAAAAATAGAGCAAATCGTCCAGAAGGAAAAGAAACGCTTGCTGAATTTTATTCGTCAGCGCACACCATCTGTAGAAGATGCGGAAGATATTTTGCAGGAGGTGTTTTATGAATTGGTAGAAAGTTACAGGCTAATGAAGCCCGTAGAACAGCTGGCTTCATGGATGTTCACGGTAGCCCGCAACAAGATTACTGATTTATACAGAAAGAAGAAACCCGACTTACTCGAAGATCATGTACATATCAGAGAAGAGGAGGAGGAGCCCTTACTGCTGGCGGATATTTTAAAGGCAAACACTATTTCTGCAGACAATAAAATGATGAATGATTTTATCATGGAAGCCGTGGCGGAAGTACTGGACGAATTGCCGAAAGAACAACGCGAAGCCTTTGTAATGCATGAGCTGGAAGATAAAAGTATGCAGCAAATTGCAGATGAAACCAGGGTGTCGGTTAAAACGGTGATTTCCAGAAAACGCTATGCGGTACTTTATTTGCGTGAACGGTTACAGACATTATACCAACAATTTATAAACGATTAAAAATAAAAAAATGAACAGAAGATTTAAATTTTTAGGAGCATTGAAAATAGCGTTAATGATAACCCTATTCATCAATATAGCAGGATTTGGCACCATGTATTTGTGGAACTGGCTGGTGCCGCTTTTATTCCAAGGCCCGGTGATTACCTTTTTACAGGCATTAGGATTATTAGTGCTTTCTAAGATATTGTTCGGTGGATTTGGACGAAGCGGAAGGGGTTTCAGCGGCAGACGCAGATGGCAGCGACGTATGCAGGAACGTTTTGCCAATATGACACCGGAAGAAAAAGAAAAATTCAGTCAGCAGATGCAGGGCAGATGTGGTGCTAAATTTCGCGGATTTGAGGAAACACACCCGGTAACAGAATAACAAATCATTAAGTGAAAAGAGAAATCAATTTGGTTTCTCTTTTTTTTATTGTCAAAAGAGTAATTTAGTCTAACTCAAAAATCAGCAGTATGTATAAGAAAATAGCCATAGCCGTCGTCATCGTTATAGTTGGCTTATTTTTGTATGCGGCCTATGGCAGAAAAGACCTCACATTGACGAAAGAATATGTGAAAGAGAAGTACATACTTCCCAATTCGAAATTTATCAACTGGAACGGTACTGAAATACATTACACCGAAAGCGGCAGCGGATTTCCCATTTTAATGATACACGGATTTGGCGGCAGCAACCGGGATTTTATCTTGCTGGATTCTATGGTGCATGATAAATACCGCGTTATTCGTGTTGATTTACCGGGCTTCGGATTATCCGATTTTCCGAAACAAACCGAAGAAAATCCGGATTACATAAAAGTGTATGATGATTACTTTACATTCCTGCTCGATACCTTACATTTGGATTCCTGTTATGTCATGGGGAATTCTTTAGGCGGATTGATGTCCTGGAATCTGGCGGTTAAACATCCTTCTGTAGTGAAGAAACTTATATTGTTTAATAGTGCAGGATATGATATGGCAGAAGTCATCAAAAGTGCGAATGCAAAAGTATTTAAATATGGAATTGTGCAATTGCTCTTGCAAAAAGGAATACCAAAATTCTTCACCAAACGGGGTATGCAAAGAGTTTTTTATAATAAATCTTTACTTACAGTTGACAGAGAACAACGCATCAATGATATCTGGAACCGCAAAGGAAATATGCAGCAGATTTTAAATATGGCCTCATCCGATAAATACTTAGACCAGAATTTAATCAAACAGATTGCTTGCCCTACATTAATTGTTTGGGGTAAACAGGATAAAGTGGTGCATCCAAAATATGCAGAGCGTTTTCATTCGGATATTATGAAAAGCCGTGTGATCATGTACGATAGCTGCGGACATGTGCCTATGCTGGAAAGACCGCTTGATGTGAAAAGAGATGTATTGAAATTTCTGAATGAATAATTAATGTTCACCCAAAGGCCTTTTTTTCACTAAGCCACCTTTGATATTTTTTACACTCTGTGTAATGATGAATGCATCCGCATCTATTTTTTCTATTTCGCTATACAGTTTTCCCATTTCCATCCGGGTGATAACGGTATACACAATCTCCGATTCAATTGTTTTTTCGCCGGTTTTGCCACTGCCTTTCTTTTGTTTGTAAATGGTATAGCCGCGTTTCAACTCATCTCGCAGCATAATGCGAATGTCATCGGAATAATCGGAAACAATGGTGATGCCCATATATTCCTCAAAGCCTTCCACAATAAAATCGACTGTTTTGGAAGCTGATAAATAGGTAAGCATGGCATACATCGCTGTTTCAATAGATAATAAATACGCGGCAAATGCGAAGATGATAATGTTGATAATCATGATGATATCTCCGATGCTGGTGCCTAGTTTTCTGCTGACGAAAATGGCCAGCACTTCCGTGCCGTCAATCACTGAACCACCGCGAATGGCTAATCCGATACCGGCACCTAAAAAGAATCCGCCGAAAATAGAGATAAGCAATTTGTCGCTGGTAATTTGAGGAAACGGCACAAATGCAATAACAATCGCCAATCCAATAATGGATAAGATGGTTTTGACGGCAAATGTTTTATTAATGACCCGAATACCTAACAGAATAAACGGAATATTAATTAGTATGACCAAGTACGATAAAGGAATTTTTGTCAGCTCATACAGCAACAGAGAAATACCCATGGCACCGCCGTCGATAAAATCATTCGGTAATAAAAAACCTCTCAACCCGAAACCAGCAGCAAACACTCCGGCAACGATGAATAATGTATCTTTTGCAATCCGTTTAACGGTAATAATTAACTCATTAAGGCCTTTCTTTAAATCCTGCTCAGAATAATTCGGGTTCTTTGTCGATTTATATTGATTCTTGTTGTTGAGAACCGTATTGATAATTACTTTACTGATAAATGGATTCATAAGCGCATAGTTTGATCTTTTTTAAGATACAAAAAATCTGCTGAAAATACAAACGGGAATGGCGTAGTTTAGGTTTATTAAGATTTCTTAAACCTCGGATGATGCAGCGACAATGATTCTTTTAAATACTGCTGATCTAAATGCGTATAGATTTCGGTAGTGGTGATGGAAGAGTGGCCTAGCATTTGCTGCACTGCCCGCAAATCCGCGCCGCCTTCAATCAGATGAGTGGCAAAAGAATGGCGGAAAGTGTGTGGTGAAATACTTTTATTCAGTGAAATTTTTTCAGCCAGACTTTTTATCACTAAAAATACCATGACGCGGGAGATAGGCTTTCCGTTTCTGTTTAAAAATAAGACATCGGAAAATTTGGGATACTGCGGCAGCTTTTTACGTACATGTTCCAGATAAATATTGATGTGTTTGAGTGCCTCACTGCCAATCGGCACCAGCCGTTCTTTATTGCCTTTTCCAATCACGCGTATAAACTCCACCTCTTTATAAATATGCGAAATTTGCAGGTTAATTAATTCTGTCACCCGTAAACCGCTGCTGTATAAGGTTTCCAGCATGGCTTTATTGCGCACGTTCTCATCTTTGCTCAAATCCAGCGCACCAATCAGCTTTTCAATTTCCTCAAAGGATAAAGTATCCGGTAACTTTTTACTCAGTTTAGGCCCTTCCAGTAAGGTCGTCGGATCTTCTTTGATGTAATCATCCGTAATCAGGTATTTGTAGAACGCTTTCAGCCCGGAAATAATGCGTGCCTGACTTCTGTCACTCAATCCCAGATCATGCAGGTGTGCAATGAAATGTTCCAGGTCTTTTAATTTTAAATCATCGGGATTTACAGTTTTGTTTTCAATGCTTAAATATTGCAGCAATAACTGTACGTCATGTAAATAGGCATCCACAGAATTTTGTGAAAGCGATTTTTCAATCTTTAAATAAGCTTCAAAATTTTTGATATAATGTTTCCAGTTCGTCATACCCGTAACGCAAAGTTCGCAAAGTATTCGCAAAGTTCACTAAGTATTTTCGTCTTTATTGATTTTAAATCTTTGTGTCAAATCTTTGTGTACTTTGCGGTTAATTTTTATCTTTAATCTATGAAAAAAATCATCATCATCAACGGACCGAATCTGAACTTGCTGGGTAAGCGCGAACCTTCTGTGTATGGATCAGAAACGTTTGAAAACTTCCTGACCGAAATGCAGGCGAAATATGCGAATCTGGAGGTTTCCTATTTTCAGAGCAATATAGAAGGAGAGTTGATTTCCAAACTGCATGAAGTTGGTTTTTCCTATGACGGTATTGTCTTAAACGCTGCCGGATATACGCATACTTCTATTGCTATTGCAGATGCCATTCGTGCCATTAAAACACCGGTGGTGGAAGTACATATCAGCAATACCTTTTCTCGTGAAGAATTCAGACATCATTCTTTTATTTCACCTGTAGCAAAAGGTATTATCGTTGGTTTTGGTTTGAAAAGCTATGAGCTGGCGCTGAAGTATTTTGAGTAATACTTATTTTTTCAATATAAACTTTCTTTCGGAATGGCTGAAGCGACTTTCCACTTGCTTGCCTTTGCTGTCTACTAAAGTTAGTTTTACAGTATTTTCACCTAATGGCAAGCCTTCCATGAAATAACCGCACCATTTTGTAATCAAAAACTCATTACCATTGATTTCTGCTTTTACTTTATAACCGTCTTTGGATAAATCACAGTTTACGATGTAAAAATCCAGCAACACCGCATCTGTTTCTATGCCGGTGTATTCGCCTTTAGGGCGGCTGTAAAACAACATAGGACTTTCTAAATCTGGTTTTGCATATCTGGAATAATAACGGGATAAACCGGTAATTTCTGAACTTAAAACATATGCCTTTTTGTTTTTGATACTTTCGTGATAAGAGCGTGAAAGGAAGGATAAAACGGTATGCTGTCCGTCTTCTACAGCATTTATTTTCGCGTTATTTTCATAAATGGCATTATAAGGATTGTTATCGACTATACAGTGAATATGCTGCCCTTTTGCTGAATTTGCACAGGTTTTTACATCCGTCATAGAGGTTTGTTTTCCTAATTCATAATTCGTTGTGGTATAATTAACCTCGAATTTATTACTGTCTAAAATTTCTTTGGAAGAATTAGAAGATTGCAGTAAAGTAGCATCCTCAAACGATTCCGGAGAATATAATTCAGTGAGCGTAATACCGTTTTTGGTCATGGAAACTAATTTAGCGGTTTTTTCAGAGGAACTTTCAGTGGCACTTGCATTTGCTTTTCTGTTACAGTTAGACAAAGCTAAGCAGGTAACAAGCACAGTAACGGTAATAATGGTTATCTTATTCATACAAATAGATTGTTTGTTAAAGTTGGTGTTTTTCTTTCAGATTCTGCAATAAATATAGCGCATGAATGTTATTTATTCTAAAATCTTTTTCTGCAGGTTTGTCTTTCAGCCGTTTATAAATTTCCTCATACAAAAATAAGGTGTTGTTTACATCTTTCGAATGGTTTTTGCTGTTTTGCATTTGCAATATTCGTGTAATGCTACCGGGCAATATAGCTTTACTGATTCTTTTCAGACTATAAAGTTTATTGGTAGTCTCGTGTGATGGTTTTTTAAAGTCAATTTTGTGTTTTTTTAAAATGCCATTAAATAAATAGTCGTTGTAAAACTGCTGGTGTAAAAGTAATTCGTTTGGCAGTGAATACCAAAAATTTATCCAGTCGGTTTGCCAGAACGGCAAATAGAAATCCAGACCGAAATATTCGTATACCCGAACAGAGTTGATGATAAATTTGGATAGACGATTTTTTACCAGCCATTCCTGATAGCCATTCCATGAATTGTCATAAGCCGGTAGTGATAGTTTCAATTGGTATTTGTGAAAGATGAATTTCTGCAGATCAAAATTCTTCACGGGTTCCATAAAGCTACCCGCATGTATATCCTGGCAAAACCCATTCATGATGACACAATCTTCGGATAATAAATTATTTTCTTTCAGGTATTGTAAGGCAAAAAAATCCTGCTCATGCGGCAACGACGAATATTGATGATTTAATGTGGAATAGCTGTTCCATGTTTCAGAAAAAAATGTTTGAAGCAGGGTGTCTGTATATTCAATAAAATGCCACTTAATGTTCAGTTTCTCACATACGTTCTTCGCAATCAGCGCTTCGTAACTGTCTTTTCTGCCGTAGGTATAACATTCTATTTTCGCATAATTTCTTTCTTTCAGGAGTGCCAGTAAATAACGCGAATCGTAGCCGCCGGATAGCGGAATTAAAATTGTTCTGTTTCGAGCGTATGCAATGGCATTGTCAACTAATTGTGTTTCCGATTCGGAGAGTTTTTGCTGCAAGTCTGTTTCTCTAGAGACTTGCTGTATATGATGGTAATAGGATTTGATACTTAGCGAAGCATCATCTTTACTGATAACAGCATATTCTCCGGCCTGCAATTGCTGCCAGTCTTTTAGTAAGGTATTATTTTCTAATGCACAGTATACTTTCAGGAAATTAACGACTTCTGCTTCATTCCAGTCGGGATTGCTTTCCTGAATGGTATCAGAAAGAAGTATATCTGTCTCCTTTTTATGTATGAATAATGGAAAGGTACGGATGTTATCTAACGCTATCAAAAAAGAAGTGTTTGTATCAATAATCACAGAAAAATGTCCGCTTAGTTTTTGCAGTTTTTCTACAAACGATATTTCATCATTTGCCGACTGAAAATAAGCGGATAAGTTTTTTTCTTTGAGTAATTCATTCTTTAAAAACGCGGAGCCAATGACAGAGATATTTTCGGAAGTGTACCATTTATGCACTAAATTATATGTCAACTGTGTCTTAATCATTTTTAAGAATATGGTAGTTGATGTAGTATAGCAAATAAATATTCATCAGCATTCCCACAACAGAAAATAACAGTAAGGATAAATAAAAATCGTGCAGATAGCCGCCAATGGCAATGGCTATAATTCTGCTGGTAAACAAAACCGCATTAAATCCGAATTCAAATTTCAACTTATGTTTAATATCCAATAGAGAGGAAACAGGAGAGGCAATAACCCCGAGAAAGTACCATAAAATAAGGTATTGTGCAATTTTTCCAGCTTCCATCCATTCACCACTAAACAAAGAAAAAAACAGTTCTTTACCAAAAAATAAGATAAACAGTGTTGGCAGTATAGAAATCAGAAACGTAAAAACAATAACTTTCTGTGTTGATTTTTTTAAGTCAGGATGTGCCTGTTCACTGGCTTTTTTAAAATACACTTGTCCTAATGCAGAAGTATACATGCCGGTCGGTGCATTCAATAAACGGGTTGCATAGGAATAAAAGCCTACCATTTGCTGTGAAAAGAAACCGGATAATAAAATGGGTATGCTGTTGCGCGAAAAATTGTTTAATAAAGACGACCAGGTGCCGTATTTCGGAAACTGATCATATTGAGCCCATATTTCTTTTGTCGCTTCAAAATCGAATTTTGGCTGAACGAATTTTAATACATAAATTGTAGCTGCCAATAAACCCGACATAAATCCCCAAATCAGTGCATGCTCTATATTTTTTATAGCTAACGCCAGCGTAACGATACACGTGATAAGTACCTGTATAATGCGAAATAAATTTATACTGGAATACTGTTCTTTTTTGTTTAAGAAAACTAAAACTGGCTGATGAATGCCATATAATAAAATGGTAAAAGGTATTAACAAATATATTTTTGGCACAAAAAACAGAAATAAAAATTCTATCAGCAACAATATAAAAAAGGCAAGAACAGCAACCGTAAAAGCAGCGTTCAGGATTTTTACAGATTCGTTTTCATCTTTTCCAAGCATTATAACGATATCTAATTTGGCATTGGCTACTTCTATTAAAATAAAGACCACAGATGTAAAAATGCCAAATTCTGCAAAGTTTGCCGGTGAAAAGTATTTTGGCAGTATTAATGAAAACAGGAAATTGATAATTTGCACCACCACCAATCCGGTGAACAGCGCTGAAAAATTTCTAAAAAATGAGGTGTTTTCGGATACCATATTCATCCTTGCGAAGTTACAATTTTATTTTCTTTGCTTTGCTTTTAAATGCAGCGGTAGCTGTCGGTAACTGGTCTTCAATAAGACTTTTTAACTCTGTTTTTAGCTCGGGATATATCTTGGATAATTTATGTAATACGGATAAGGAAAATGCCTTGACGGCAATAGGTGTGGTGCGACCGGCTACATATTCGTAGCATATGTTTATCACCTGAGCGTGTAATTTTTTAGGAATTTCTACCATGTCTAAAATACGAATGGTATTTCTGATAACAGCATTATGAACAGGATTTTTCAGGTTGTCCAACAGGATAGGCAGGTATTTCTTAGCAAGCTCCGGATGTTGCTGAATACAATTGGATACAGCCCAGGCAGCACGTTGTGAAACCCTGTATTCGTCATGTAAAAACAACTGCATCAGTGCCTTGAATCTTGTTTTATCATTGCCTACATATTCAACGATGCACAGCATTTGTTTTCTGGAGTGTTCTTCTAATATGGCAGCACGAAGATGCATGTTCCTGTTGAATTCAATTATTCAAATTTCCATTTTACGGTTGCCCACAAACTAATCATTCTGGACCAGCGGAAAATAAACGGCCAGAGGATAATTAATATAATGGCATTCATGATAAGCAGCTTTGGAATCCAGTCAAGTCCTAAAATAATGGTCAATGGAATCAAAAAAGCGAATGAAAATCCCATGCTGACGATATAACTCATGTACATGGATAAAAAGTGAAAGCCGGTTTCGTTCTCTACATCAAATCCGCAAACGGGGCAAATTTTCTCCATTTCACTGAGTTTGGATAAATGATACGGATTCTGATCGATGAATAGTTGGCCTTCGTGGCATTTGGGACAACGACACAACAGAATGGATTTTATAGCGGACATGTGGATGAACGATTAACGGTGTAAATGTAAAGCTTTAATAAGTTAATCCCGTTAATCAATAATTATTAATTGGCTCTTTCCATGTTATTTGACAAGCATCAATCGTTACGGTTTAGTCAATTGAGGATCTTTGGTGTCTATTTTCGTCGGTTTGTCGTCGCCGGAGTTTAGAATATCTTTCATAGTAAAATAAGCACTCTGGTCTATCTTTACTTTTATCGGAATAAAGCCTAAGGCTTTCACTTTAACATACCCTTTGTAGTCTACCTTGATTTTTTTGCCCATTAATACCATCTTAGAACCTTCCGTAAAAAACTTAGTCACCGTTGGTCCCGTTTTTACTTCAATCTTCAAAGGCAAATCGAAAGCACTCTCTTTCTTGATGGTCACCACATCTGCGGCTTCCAGAATGGTTCCGAGTTTTTTATCCCCTATAAATACATCTATTAAAATTTCATCCACTTTTACTTTTACATTGTAGGGATTGTAGATAACAGCCGTAATGCCAAGACCAATTTGTTTGAGTGAAAAATCGGAAACATGAAAATCTTTTGTTTTGACTAAATAAGGTTCTTTATCTTCAGCTTTCGCAGCAATAAATGAAATCAATAAAACAAAAAGGGTAAAAAATAGTCTCTTCATTATTCATCGTTTTTTTTAGCGGCTTTCTTTTCTTCTCTGCGCTTTTTACGCTCTTCCTTTTTATCCTGACGGATTTCTTTTTTAGTCAGATATTCATAAGTAGTGGCGTATTTAATGGCAGTCGTAATCTCTTCCCCTTTGCTGTTTTTCAGCGTTAAGTCGCCTAACAACTGAATCGCATAAGTACTTGCAGGATCATGTCCGGCTTCTAAAAAAGCACCTGTTTCATATGAATACTGAATAGGGATGGAGAATTCAGAATTTGGCTGTATTTTTTTTGTAATCTTGGTCACTACCGTACCAACATCTTTCCCGTCAATGGTAAAATCAAGCACCATATCTTTTAAATCATATTCCTGATCACTTAAATTCATAAATACCGCCGTGCCCTGTAATTTGGCATTCTCTTTAGAAAGATTTCCCAGATTTAGATTGGCAATTTTTTGAATTCAATATCTTTCTTGTCTTCCTGACAAGAAGTGAACATAAACACAGCTAAAAGAATAATGACTAATTTTTGCATGATGGTATTTTTTACAAAAGTATTTAATCAGGTGTAATAATTTTCCTTTTTAAGTTTTTTTTACATAATGATAGTATCAAAAACCTTACCAACTTCCCGAGCTGCCGCCGCCGCCGAAACTGCCGCCGCCACCACCGCTAAAACCACCGCTTCTGCTGCTGCCACTGCTGCTTCCTCCGCTGCTTAAAACGATGAATGCGATACGAGCAAGTATCGGAAAACGAATCATCAGAATAATAATAAGCACAATAATGATGATGAAAACATAAGACGGAATTTCTTTTGCCTCAGTTGTCTGGCTTGCCTCTGTTTCAGATGCATAAGGCGTGCCTTGCAATAATGAAATCAGTTTATCCGTTGCCGCATCCAGCCCTGCATAATAATTTTCTAGTTTGAAAGCCGGCGTAATCAGTTCATCAATAATGCGTTTGCTGTCGTAATCGGTAACATAGCTTTCTAGTCCGTAACCCACTTCAATATCTATTTTTCTGTCTTCTTTAGAAATTAAAATCAGAATGCCGTTATTCTTATCTTTTTGCCCGATACCCCAGCTTCTGCCAACCTGTAAGGCATAATCTTCCACGGCATAATCTCCCAGTGATTCAATTGTTACAATGTAGATTTGAGTGGAAGTAGTATTGTTGTAGTCTAATAATTTGCTTTCTAAGGATTGTTTATCAGCACTGTTCAGCATCCCGGCAAAATCATTCACCAGTTGTGGTGGAGACATAGGTTGTACAATACCTTTCTTGTCTATATCGTAACTGTATGCACTATTAAAGAGTGCAATTAAAAACAAGAAATATAAAGAGAGATTTTTTTTCATTATACAATATAAGTATAACTAAAACTACTTTTCACCTCACCGTCGAACTGCCCAGTCGGGTGAGGTAATTACCAGCTGCCTGAACTACCGCCGCCGCCAAAGCTTCCGCCACCAAATCCGCCGAAGCCGCCGGAGCTGCCACCGCCACCGCTCCAGGAGCTGCCGCCACCGCTGCCCCATGTCCAGGAACTGCCGCCGCCGCCGAAACCAGATCCACGACCGCTGCTCCCGGAGGAAATAATAATGACGATAAAAATGATAACGCCAATAATTATAATATATACCCAAAATGGAAGCTGCTCAGGTTGTTCTGCTTCAGCTGTATAAGTACCTTGCAGCTGACCAATTATTCTGTTGGTAGCATCATCCAGTCCCTGATAATAATTACTTTGCTTAAAGGCCGGAACGATGAGTTCGTCAATAATGTGTTTAGAGTCGTAATCCGTAATATAACTTTCCAGTCCGTAGCCGATTTCGATATCTACCTTTCGTTCTTCCTTGGCTACCACAATCAGAATACCGTTATTTTTATCTTTTTGACCAACACCCCATTTTCTTCCTAAACGGGCAGCATAATCTTCAATGCTGAAATCACCAATAGAATTTACGGTAACAATACAAATTTGAGTGGAAGTAGAGTCATCAAATGCTACCAGTTTATCTTCCAGTTCCTGACGATGGGTTTCACTGATAATTTCGGCAAAGTCGTTGATTAAACGGGGAGGACTGATTGTTTCCGGAATGCCCTCTTTATCCAATACCTGCCCGTTTGCATAGAATTGCAATACCAGAAAAATGGAAAGTAATATTTTATTCAAAGGAGATGTCATCCGGTAATTCGTTTCTATCTAATTCATCCACATTGGGAAAATATTTTGCAAGTGTAGCGCCAATGGTTTCCACTGCTTTAATGATTCCGTTGCCATAGTTTGCCTGCTGAAAATCATTGTGTAACTGCTGAGTAATTTCTTTCCAGTATTGGTTACCCACTTTTTCGTGCATCGCTTCATCGCCTACCACGGAGAATTTTCTGTCCTTCACTGCTACATAAATCAGCACGCCATTGCGAAACGGTTTGGTATCCATTTTCAAATGCTGAAACAATTTGACAGCCCTGTCGAAAGCCTCCTGATCGCAGCGGTCATCCACATGCACACGGATTTCTCCGCTGGTGTATAGTTCCACTTTACGGATAGCCGTTACGATAGCTTCTTGTTCAGCCTCGTTGAAAAAGTCTTTAGCGGAAGCCATGGTTAGAATTGAACTTTAGGAGCTTTTTCAGTACCCGGATCCGCTTTAAACGGCTCATGTTGCTTGAATTTAAAAATTCCAGCTGTAATGTTTGCGGGGAAAGAGCGTATTTGTGTATTGTAAGCTTGCACCGCACCGTTGTAATCTCTGCGGGCAATATTGATACGGTTTTCCGTGCGTTCCAGTTCATTCATCAAATCGGAAAAAGCCTGTGTGGCTTTTAATGCCGGATATTGCTCTGACACCACCAGTAAACGCGATAAAGCACCACTTAATTGAGCCTGCGCTTCCTGAAATTTAGCCATATTTTCCGGAGTAATCTGATCTGCTGTTAATTGAATGGAAGTTGCCTTAGAACGTGCATCTATCACAGCAACCAGTGTTTCTTTTTCAAATTTTGCTTCACCTTTTACGGTTTCCACTAAGTTGCCAATCAGGTCACTTCTGCGCTGGTAAGATGCTTCCACATCCGCCCATGCTTTTTTCACGGCTTCATCATTGGAAATAATACTGTTGTAAGAACAGCTCGGCAATAAGAATGTACTTGCCACTATTAAAAACAGATAAACGAATCTCTTTTTCATATTTTTTGTTTTAGTTTAGAATAAAGATAACATTTTTTGAGCTTGCTTAGTTCCATAAAGCAATCATTTTATAAGCTCTGTAATCAGAAATGCCAGAGAAAATATTAAAAACAGAATAATAGCGTAACTAAGAACGGCTTTCAGAAAAGCTTTACCTTTTGGCAGTTTATTAAAAAACTGCGTGTAACTCCATACAGCCATGCTGACGTCAATCAGTAATATTGAAAGTGTCACTTTTGTTTCATTGGGTGTGCCGTTTGAATATAAGGTAAACGGGAATAATAACATATGAATAGAGAGCCGCTGTGCGGATAAATAGGCATTGAGCACCAAATGCTCAATAAAATTGTATGCTTCTTTTTTGAAAACGATAAAAGTAACCAAAGCATATAAGGGAATAGTTGACAACGTAATCCAGGCGAAATGAGTAGTTACCCAATCGTTTGCCTGAGACATATCCAGTTTTTCACTTTCCAGGTTTTTTACAAAATCCAGGTGGTTGGAATGATACAAAAGAGCATAAGCTGTAGCCCATACAATCACCAGTGATAAAGGCTTGAAATGATTCTTGCGTTTACCTTCTATAAATTCACGGATGGAATTTCCGGGCCGGGTAAACAGTTGCAAAAAAGAGTATAAAATCCCTTCGTCAATGTGAAATATCCCTTTCTTGATATCCTGCCACAGAAAATGAACATTAAGCCGATGCGTATCTGCCGTTTGTCCGCAGTTACTGCAGTAATGACCTTTGAAATGATGATTGCAATTTTTACAAACTATATTCATGTTTGGAATTACATATTTACGTTATAGTATGTTGTCTATCTTAAATTAACACTCATTTTGTATAGAAAAATCATCAGGTTAAAAAGAGCGTAATATTTAACAAGTAGTTTATACTAATGTAGTACAAAATCTAAAAACAAGCAATATTTTAAATAGAAAATGTAAAATATTTATTCTTTCGATTTAAATAATTAATAATTATTTGTAATATTAGTTAATGATTTTTTACTCAAAACCTCATTTTATGCGTTCAGGATTTTTCTTCTGTATCACTATGATTTTAATGTCATTTTCTTATTCATTCTCAAATAATAATAACATTCAGCCGCTTAATACGGTAAAAGTTTCACTGGATTTGATACACGTCCAGGACGATAAAGTAAGTGTAATAATTATCGCTCCTGAAACTGCGTCAGAAGAAGTAACGTATCAGTTTCCCAGAATCATTCCCGGAACATATGCCATTGCTGATTACGGTCGCTATATTGCAAATCTGAAGGCAACAGACGACAAAGGAAATGAACTGTCGGTTAAAAGAAAAGATGTCAATACTTTTGTAATTAACAATGCAGAGCATCTTTATTCAATAACCTATTTAGTAAATGATACCTACGATTCGGAAAAAGGAAATGCGTTTGATTCAAAAAGCAAAACAATTTTTTCACCAGCCGGTACTAATATTCTTGCCGATAAAAACTTCATGCTGAATATGTGCGGTTTTGTAGGGTATTTCAGCGGGTATAAAGATATGCCGTACCAGATTTCTATCGAACATCCTGAAAACTTATTAGCTTCTTCTGCATTGACAGATGAGGATGCGAGTACTACCACTGATCGTTTCAAGGTGGAACGTTATGCAGAAGTGGTCGATAATCCAATTATGTACGCTGAGCCGGATACAGCAAGTTTCAAAGTGAATGGTATGGAAGTTTTAATCAGCGTTTACTCACCCAACAACAAAAATATTTCGGCAAAAGCATTTTTACCCGATATACAACGCATGGTTACGGCACAAAAGAAATTTATGGGTGACATTAACAAAACAAAAAAGTATGCGATATTGGCCTATATTTCCAGTGCTTCTGCTTCTGATGCCAAAGGCTTTGGTGCATTGGAGCATAATTTTTCTACAACGGCTATTTTCGGTGAATCAATGAAAACGGAAGAATTGGTACATGTTATTGCGCATGAGTTCTTTCACACGCTGACACCTTTGAATGTGCATTCAAAGGAAATTCAGGACTTTGATTTTAATGCCCCTAAAATGTCGGCCCATCTCTGGATGTATGAAGGATTTACGGAATATTTCTCACAATTATTTCAGGTGAACCAGGGATTGATGACAGAAGAACAGTTTTATAAAATAATGGCGGGGAATGAGACTTTTTCAAAAAGAGCCTACAAGGATAATTTATCATTTACGGAAATGAGCAAAAATGTATTGAATCCTGCATATAAAGAGCAATATCCAAATGTTTATAAAAAAGGAGCTTTGCTTGCCATGTGTCTGGATATTATCATCCGCAGCAAAACAAACGGCAATAGCGGAATACTTGATTTGATGGGGGAGTTGTCAAAAATTTACGGACCTAATAAACCTTTTGATGATAATGAGTTGATACCTAAATTTACAGAATTAAGTAATAAGGAAGTAGGTGATTTTATTCAGAAACATATTGTAGACGGTAAACCCGTTAAATATTCAAAATACCTTAAACGCATGGGAGTTAAAGCTACGATTGTTCAGCAACCGGAAGAATTTGTCTATATCGTAAACAAACAACCTTGCATTAGAATAGATACTTCTGCTAAAAAAGTAAAAGTACTGAGAACGGATAATAATAATTTTTTCACTGAACTGGGGGTGCAGCCAAACGATGAATTACTGGAATTTAACGGCGTGCCTTTTGACGCTGCAAATTATATCGCTGTATTGCTGATGGGCATGGGTTTAAAAGAAGACAGTCCTGCTGTGTTGAAAGTAAAACGAGGTACGGAAGTGATGGAATTGAAGGGTAAAGTAAAACTCAACTATAAAAATACACCCGGTTATATTTTCAAAGACAATTCCAAAATGGCACTTAAAAACGCATGGCTGAAAGGATAATAATAGAATAAAAAACAGCTTATCGTTGTGTTAGAAAATAACACCCATCATTAGTTGAAACAGATGCGTTTGTGTTCGTACATAATCATCTTTAATGTAATTTACGAGTCCGATACTGTATTTAAAATCTATTGTAAACATGCCGATGTCTACTCCTGAACCAAACTGGTAGGAGAGTTGAGCCGGCTTAAAGAATTTTCTTTTTTCCGCTCTGCTTAGTTTATATTCTATCAACTGTTCATCACCGTTTACTGAAATATCATAAAATATTCTGGACTTTACCATAAAGTAAGGTTCAATTCCGGTAAAGAATCGAAGTTTGAACAAGGGGTTTTTATATGCATAAATACCCAGTACGATTGGAATACCTAAGGAGTTAAACCGCAGTCTGGTTTCATTCACAGTTACTGTAGGGTCTGCAAAGGTGACACCATACACAGGAAAAGTAGTTCTCAGGAAATTAAAATCAAACTGCGTATAAATACTGCCTTTTGAAACACGGAAGAAAAACCCGCCCTGGTAACCTACACCAATATCTTTGTATGTTCTGCTTCTGTTTTCTTTGTATATAAAATAATTCAGGTTCAAGCCGATATCGCCACCCAGCTGTAAGTGCATGCGCTTGCCACTTCTGAATCCTTCAAAATGTAAGCGGGTATATTTACTTTTATCCACTACCAGCGTGTCATCCGAAAATGCATTTACAGCAAACAGGATAAATAGTATGAAGTATATTTTTTTCATAATGCTGTTCTTATGCCGGGAATAAATAGTCTTTTCCTCTGATGTTGAATTTATGGTCCATTATACGCGGCCACATTGGTTTCTTTGGCAAGGTGGTTCTCCAGTTGTAAAATTCCAGATTCAGTTCTTTTACTTTTTCCGGCATTTCTTTAGACAAGTTTTTCGTCTCGCCTTTATCTGTTTTTAAATTATACAATTCAACCCAACCGTCTCTGGTGCTTAGTATCAGTTTATAATCCCCTTTACGAATTACATTAATATGGTCCGCTTTCCAGTATAACATGTCGTGCGGTCTGTTTTTTTTCTCGCCGCTAACATATGGCAGCAGGTTCACACCGTCATATTTACGGTCACTTGGAAGTGTTCCTTTAGCTGCTGCTATCGTAGTAGCAAATAAATCTAAAGAAATAACCGGGTACTCATATTTTGTGGAAGGCGCTACATGTCCTTTCCATTTCATAATAAACGGTACATTTATGCCTCCTTCAAATTGAGTGAGCTTTCCGCCTTTCAATGGTCCGCAATCCGGTATGCCGGTATAACTGGCAGGGCCGTTATCGCTTAAAAAGAAGATGATGGTATTTTTTTCAAGTCCTTGCTCTTTGATTGTCTGATGTATTTCTCCCACCGCTTTGTCCAGTGCATCAATGATAGACCAGTACACCGCTTTGCCTTCTTCTTTGGTTTTTACTTTGTTGTTCATATAATCTGCTTCTTTCGCCTGAAAAGGCTCGTGCGGAGCTGTAAATGGCACATATAAAAAGAAAGGTTTGTCTTTATTTCGTTTAATGAAGCTGATGGTGTTTTCTGCGATATGGTCTGTTAAGTAGCCATTTTCTTTTTTAATCGTTCTGCCATTCTCTACAATAGCACCGTTCTCACTTCTGCCCATATCCCATTGATATTTGGTGCTGAACGAATTGCTTCTGAAATTGACTAATCCTTTCGTATTTACACTTGGACCATATAATGTGAAAGCACCAAGACAACCATAAGAATAATCAAACCCTCTTTTTACCGGTGTTTGGTAATGTGGATTACTGCCCAGGTGCCATTTTCCTATAACGCCGGTCGTGTAACCCAATTTTTTCATCACTTCCCCCAGTTCTATTTCAGTAGGAGGTACCCCCTGTTTGGCAATCTGCCATTCTCTCGGATAGCGGGGCTTGGTAGATACCACCCAGTCGCCGATATTTACGAGATATTTTCCCGATAAATACTCAATCATGTTGGCTGGATAGAATTCCATTTCCTGCGTTTCAAATCCAAAACGTGTTTGATAACGCCCTGTCATGATGCCAGCGCGGGAAGGAGCACAAACCGGAGCAGAAACATAGCCATCCATAAACTGACAACCATCTTTTGCCAAAGCATCTATATTGGGCGTTTTTACGGTAGTGGAACCATACGCACCCACTTCGTATTTGCCTAAATCATCTGCCAGTAAGATGATAATGTTGGGGCGATCATCTTTTACTGGGTTTGAGACCAGCGAAGACAGATAATCCTGTTTACCTTCCTTTAAGTCTTTGTCCCATTTAATGCGCCATTTTACCGCACCTGTAGAAATGGGGTAACATCCGTTAAAAACAATTATAAGGAAAGAAACAATGAATGTTAAAAGGGCATATCGCTTCAGTAGTTTCATAAAGGAGCTATATTATATTTCTAAGGTAGTAATTTTTTTGGTAGAAAGATTAATTTATATAATTTAAATTTCATTTAGTGGATGTGATACAGTAGTGTTTGAGATATAAAATAACATAATAAAAAATTATTTATATTATAGAGTGATTGTATTTCTTTTAAATTTGTTAAGAAGTAACATAAAAAACATATTTAACGATGCTGATAATGAGTCATTTTGTTTAACTTTATATACAAACCATAACTTATGAAATATTTTTTTAAAAAAATCCTGTCCAGCTGCATTTTTCTACTGGCAGTTTCAACAATAAAAGCACAAACACCTATAATAAAGGATGAGATGCTGACTGTATTACAAGAACTTAACAAATCTATTTTATCAGCTCCTACCTTTGATGCATACTTCAATCGTGGGAAAATAATGTTTACTTTGGGTGATTATACCGGTGCTGTTAGAGACTATACAAAGGCTTTAGATATCAATCCGGCTGATAAAAACGTTTACTTTTTCCGCGGGATGGCTAAAGATGCAATTGGGGATAATGTAAATGCCATCTCCGATTTTGATAAATCTATAGCATTAGACAGCAGCAATGCTGAAGTATATTTAAACAGAGGTATTTCAAAAAGAGTAATAGGGGATTATAATGGCGCGATTGAGGATTGTAATAAAGCAATTGAGCTAATGCCGAATTATGCCGAAGCTTATAATTTTCGCGGTTTGTCCAAATATTATTCAACAAACGACAGTGGAGCAATCGATGATTTTAACAAAGCAATCGAATTAAAGACAGATTTTGCAGCAGCTTACTTAAACCGTGGCAATTATAAAAATAATTTGGGTACAGTTGAAGATGCCTGTGCAGACTGGACTAAGGCTTCGGAATTGGGAGATGAAAAGGCAAAATATTCCCTTCAGCATTATTGTGTTAAGTAAACAAAGAATATAAAAATAAAAAAACGCATCATAAATATTCATTTACAATGCGTTATCAAATTTGTTAGTAGCCCGTACGGGAATCGAACCCGTGTTTGAAGAATGAAAATCTCCTGTCCTAACCCCTAGACGAACGGGCCGTTTTTCAAAGCGAGTGCAAATATACCAACTTTTTGCTTTCTTACAACACCTTAACAATAATTTCTTTTTTAAATTCAAAATCTCAACTACTTTTACATAAAATCAACAACAGAATGTCTAAACCAAGAATTGCCATAAACGGATTGGGACGCATAGGTCGCCTCGTATTTCAGCTCTTATTTGATAAAAACCATATAGATATCGTTGCTATCAACGACATTGCGCCTAATGATGCCTTGGTTTATTTGCTAAAACATGATACCGCCCAAGGAAAATGGGACAAAACCATTACCGCCAAAGAAGATCATTTGTTTATTGATAACAAAGAGATTATCAGCACCTCTATCGCTCAATCCAAAGATTTACCCTGGAAAGATTTAAATATAGATATCGTTATTGAATGCAGCGGCAGATACAGAGATCGTGAAAAGTTACAGGAACATATTGCTGCGGGTGCAAAAAAAGTAGTGATTTCTTCGCCGGCTGATAAAACAGTGAAAACTATTGTGGTAGGTATCAACGACGAAATTATTACTAAAGAAGATACGATTATCTCCAATGCATCCTGCACCACCAACTGCCTGGCGCCGATGGTAAGAGTAATGCTGGATAATTTTGGTATAAAGAATGCGTTTATGAATACCATTCATGCTTATACCAGCGACCAGAAACTACACGACAGCATTCACGGCAGCGATTTCAGAAGAGCCCGCGCTGCTGCACAAAATATTGTGCCTACCACGTCTAATGCCAACAAAGCACTGGAATGGATTATGCCGGAAATAAAAGGAAAAATAAAAGGTGGCGCTGTGCGTGTGCCGGTCATTGTTGGTTCTTCCACAGAATTATATTGCAATATTGAAAAAAGCACCACAATAGAAGAAATCAATGCCGTTTTCAAAGTTGCTGCAGAAAATCAACTGAAACATATTTTAGCGTATACGGAAGATCCGATTGTCTCCAGTGATATTATACATTCTCCCTATTCCTGCACCTTTGATGCAGGGCTAACTCAGCAGATAGGAGATTTGGTAAAAATTGTAGGCTGGTATGATAACGAATACGGCTATGCAAATCGTCTTGCTGAACTTGTTGAAAAAGTAGCCTTTTTATAAAAAGGCGTTAAGAATAAAGTCCACGGTTTGATTAATTTTACAAATTGAACTTATTACTTATTGCTTACCACTCATTACTAAATCATGCAAACCGTAGACTCCATCAACTTCAAAAACAAGCGTGCATTAATTCGTGTAGATTTTAATGTGCCTTTCGACAAAGATTTTAATATTACAGACGATACACGAATCAAAGCATCTTTGCCAACGATCAAAAAAGTATTGAATGATGGTGGAAGTGTGGTCCTAATGTCGCATTTGGGACGTCCTCTGAAAAAATTAAAAGAAGACGGAACAGTTGATACGGAAAAATTTTCCCTGAAACATGTGGTAAAACATCTTTCCGACTTATTGAATAATGATGTGAAGTTTTCTGAAGACTGTGTAAGCGAAGAAAGTCAGAGAATATCAGACAGTTTAAAACCGGGAGAAGTATTATTGCTGGAAAATACCCGTTTTCATAAAGGCGAAGAAAAAGGAGATGAGGCTTTTGCCGCTAAACTGGCACATCACGGAGATGTGTACATAAATGATGCATTTGGTTCTGCGCATCGCGCACATGCCAGCACAACGATTGTGGCAAAACATTTTAGAAAAGAAGATAAAGCTTTTGGTTATTTAATGGCAGCTGAAGTTGCCAATGCCACGAAAGTATTGAACGATTCAGAAAAGCCGTTTACAGCCATTTTAGGCGGCGCCAAAGTATCCGACAAAATTTTGATTATAGAAAATCTGTTGAATATTGCCGATAATATTATCATTGGCGGCGGTATGGCGTATACTTTTGTGAAAGCGCTGGGTTTTGAAGTTGGTAAATCATTGGTGGAAGATGATATGCTGGAGTTGGCATTACACATTTTAAAGAAAGCAGAAGCCAAAGGAGTAAAAATTTTATTGCCGGAAGATTCTGTTATTGCAGATAAATTTGACAATAGTGCAAACATAAGAGTGGCAGATAATACGGATATTCCGGTTGCCTGGATGGCATTGGATATTGGACACGATTCCATTATTGCTTTTCAAGAAGTAATTAAAAACTCCAAAACTATTTTATGGAACGGGCCGATGGGTGTTTTTGAAATGGAAAAATTCCAGAATGGAACCAAGAGTATTGCGGTGGCGGTGGCACATGCTACACAGAAAGGCGCGTTCAGTTTAGTGGGCGGCGGCGACAGTGTAGCTGCAGTTAATAAATTCCATTTAGCTGATCAGGTGAGTTTCGTTTCCACCGGCGGCGGTGCTTTATTAGAATTTTTCGAAGGTAAAACTTTGCCGGGTGTAGCAGCATTGATGTAAGATTTTTAGTCACATACTATAAAATAGCGCGAGGCGGTCCGTAGGACCGCCTCGCTTTCATTAAAAGAAGTTTTATTTTTTTACTTCTTTCTTTGTTTCAATGATTTTCTCTTCCGTTACCGCAACGGCACTGTCAGGTTTTTTAACAGTAGTGTCGTTGGTAGTTACAATTGCAGAGTCTCCCTGATCATCAGGCGTTACTACAGTTGTGTCGTCTTTTGGTTTAGAGTTAAACCAGTCGCAGGAGGTAGCTAACAAGCCTACCGTCATGCATGCAAAAAATACTTTTTTCATTTGAAAATTGGTTTGGTTATTAGCTATTACGCTGCAAATGAAAATTTAGTTCATTGCCAATTCTTTTTTAAGAAATCTTTGCTAAAAAAGAAATTGAATTAACAATTGACGATGAATAATTAACGATTCATGCCAAGAATAAAGTTCAATAAATAACGATTGAATCCCAGATTCTAAATACTAAGTACTAACTACTATTTACTATCTCACAGGATACTCCACTATATTTTTTTCGGTTTCCCAGAGTTTGATAAATAGCTCATACTTGCTGTCGAGTTTGGCGCGGATTAAATCATAAATCACCACAATTATATTTTCCGCTGTAGGGTTGAGGCTTGCAAATTCTTTCGTGTCTAAATTCAGATTTTTGTGGTCGAAGCGTTCTTCAATTTCTTCTTTTATGATATCCTTTACTATTTTTAAATCAATTACGTAGCCTGTTTCCGACTCAATTTCTCCAATCACTTTTACTTCAATGGTATAGTTGTGTCCGTGAAAATGTTCGTTAGCACACAAGCCGAAAACTTCCTTGTTTTTTTCTGCTGTCCATTTATCATTCCACAGTTTATGTGCTGCGTTAAAGGTGGCTCTGCGTATTACGGCTACTTTCATACTCATTTTGTAAAGTTAATGCTTGTGAACTTATAAGTTTAAAAGAAAATTCCATCTTAATTGTTCATTTTAGAAATAGTTGTTTATAAAATTTCTTTACTTATCACTTACTACTTACTACTTACTGCTATATTTGTCCATGCTTTTTAAAGACGTCATTGGTCAGCACGAAATAAAACAACATTTACTCGAAATTGGCAAATCCGGAAATATTCCGCATTCACAGTTGTTTTTGTCACAGCCCGGCGCAGGCGGTCTTGCATTGGCATTAGCCTTTACCCAATATATTGTTTGCGAAAATAAACAGGAAGAAGACAGTTGTGGTGTTTGTGGTGCCTGTGTGAAAGCACAAAAGCTGATTCATCCGGATATTCATTATACCTATCCGATAATTGCGAAAAAACCTTCGCCACATCCAAGTTTAAGTACCGATTATATTCAGGAATGGCGAACGGAAATCACCAAGAATCCTTACATCAATGAATTGGAATGGCTGCAAAGTATCGGGGCGGAAAATAAACAAGGCAATATTACAGCCGACGAAGCGCGAAATATTCTCAAAGGTTTGAGTTTAACGGCTTTTGAGTCCGGCTACAAAATTCAGATTATCTGGATGGCGGAAGCGCTTTCTAAAGAAGGAAATATTTTGTTGAAATTACTGGAAGAACCGCCAGAAAATACCGTACTGATTCTGATTGCAGAAATTCAGGAAGAAATATTGCCGACCATTTTATCTCGTTGTCAACTGGTAAAAATAAACAAGATTGACGATGCTTCCATGGCGCAAGCTCTGCTCAAAAAAGGAGTTCCTCAATCTAATACGCAACACATTGCTTATCTGGCGGATGGAAATTTCAATGCAGCATTGTCACTAATGGACAGTGAAACGCATGAAAATACCAGACTACTGACACAGTGGCTCGATTTTTCTATTAACTTAAAAGCAGGTGAGTTGCTGAAGTGGACGGATGAAGCCGGCAAGATGGGACGGGAGAATCTGAAATCCTTTTTGGAGTATTCAACTCATATTTTCAGAGAAGCCTTAATGTTGTTACATATTAAAAATTATGCTCCGAGACTGGCACAGGATGAATTGAATTTGGCGGTACGTATCAATAAGTTTCTGACATATCAGAAACTCGAAAAACTGCTGGAACTGATTAATAAAAAGCACTACGAAATCGAACGAAATGTAAGTCCTAAAATGGTGCTGATGGATATGTCACTGAGAATGAATAAAATAATACGTTCAAAAGATTAACATTTGCGCATAATTACCTGCTGAAAATCTCAATTTTTACTGTATTTTTGTCATAACGTCTTCTTTTGGCTTGTTTTTAAGCTCGGAAAACGTGAAAATAATTGTTCATATTCAGTTTGTATTGGCAGACGTTTTATAACTCTTCCTTGCAAACTACTCAATATTAATAAAAAATGAGTTGTAATAGTTGCGGAACCTCAGGTTCTACACCGGGAGGTTGTAAAAATAACGGACATTGTGCCACAGGCGGTTGCTCTAAACTAGAAGTTCACGACTGGCTCAGCGATATCACGGCTGATCCTTTTGCCAAATACAATATTCACGAAGTAAGTTTTAAAAACGGTTCGCGTAAAGGATTTTACCGTAACGACAAACGTTTTGATATTTACACAGGAGATTATGTGATTGTGGAAGCTGTGCAGGGATATGATCTTGGTCAGGTGACACTTAGTGGCGAACTGGTGCGTTTGCAGATGAAGAAGAAACGGGTTAAGGAAAGTTCTGAAGACATTAGAAATATCCTGCGTATCGCCAAAGACAATGAGCTGAACCTGATGGAACAGGCGCGTGCCAAAGAAAAACAAACAATGTTGAAAGCCCGCGTGCTAGCCCGTAATTTGGGATTGGATATGAAACTCGGTGATGTGCAATACCAGGCTGATGGAAGAAAAGCTACTTTTTATTATACAGCAGACGGTCGTGTGGATTTTCGTGAATTGATAAAAGTACTGGCTGCAGAGTTCAAGGTAAAGATTGAAATGCGTCAGATTGGTGCACGTCAGGAAGCAGGTATCGTGGGCGGTATTGGTTCTTGCGGTCGTGAGTTATGTTGCTCTACCTGGTTGACAAGTTTCAAATCGGTAAATACGACGGCTGCCCGTTATCAAAATTTGTCCATCAATCAAACTAAATTGAGCGGACAATGCGGACGCTTGAAATGTTGTTTGAATTATGAATTAGATACGTACTTAGACGCTTTACGTTTTGTGCCGGAGAAAGCAGATACTTTGCAGCTGGAAACAGGTGAAGCACGTTTGATGAAAACGGATATTCTGAAAGGACTGATGTTTTATACCGTAAGAGGCTCCGGTACTTTCTATCCGATATCACTGGATAATGTGAAGATGGTTTTAGAAATGAACGCGAATGGTAAAAAACCTGCCGATATTACAGATTTGGCAGAAGTAGAAGAAAAAACTGAAGAGGAAAGCATTGAATTTGCTGACGTGGTTGGTCAGATTTCATTGGCAAGCCTGGACAGAAAGGATAAAAAGAACTTTCATAAAAATAAGCAGCAGGGACAACAGCGCAACAATCCAAATCAGCAAAATAAGCCGCAGAATAATCAGCAGAACAGACCACAGGCAAACCAGCAAAACCGTCCGCAGAATAATCCGCAGCAGCAAGGACAACAAAATAAACAACAAGGCAATAAGCAAGGTCAGCAAAAGCCGCAGAATAATCAAAACAAGAATCAGAATCGTCCGCCGCGGCCAAATAATCAGGGAGGAAATGCGAATAATAATCCCAATAAGAATACACCGCCAAAAGAATAGCCTGATGTCATTACGTGACGCGAAGCAATCTATTGAATTATGAAACAATCCGTTGTATTATTATTTATTCTGCTGAATTGTAATTTATTTGCCCAGACAGATAATAAGCAATTTTTGGCGGTTAAATTAATGCCAGCTGAATTCCAAAAGCAACTTAAAACGGTAAACAGTGAATTTAAGTTTGCCTACGGTATGCGTTTAGATTCTACCATGCGCGATATCAGAAATTATTCTTTTGATACTATTCATAAATTTATTTACAAAGAAACAGATTACGAGAAAATATTCCGTTGCCCGTTTTGGCTAGCAATGGATAGTACCCGTTTCTGCAAATTTATTCCCGAATTAATTAATGCACTTACTGATACAACATACATTGGGTTAACAAATGCAAATGATGTGACTATCTGGTGCAGAGTGAAAGCAGGGCAGTTGAAACAAAATTCGTTAAACTATCAGATTGATGACGATATTTTCAGAGTGTGTGGTCGTGCAAGCTGGATATTGAAACGGTTGACTAAAAATGAATACGGCATTATTCGTTGTGATACGAAAATGGATGATATTAAAGCAATTCAAAAACTGTGGTGGAAATGGTTGAAAACGTTGAAGATTAAGTGAGTTTATTGATTAAAAAACGCAATCGTTTTTTCTGTCAGAATTTTTGAATCAGCCGGTAATTCATCTTCATTCCATGGATGTTTTCCTCCAAATGTATGGTCTGCATTTTCAATTGTACACAATTCACTGTTTTTGCACCAATCATGGATTTTTTCAGCAAAATCATAAGGTACAGAAGTGTCGTTTGTTCCATGTACAATCAGCCAAGGGATATCAATAGATGCAGCGGCCTTCGGAATATCTAAACGATCTTTATTTTTTATGAAATCTTCATACACTTGATAATACAACGGCATCTTTTGCTGTGTACGGGCATTCAGTGTATATATCAAACCGTCTGCTTTCCATTTATCTAAATCCTGATTGATAAAAAAGTCTGCCACATCTTTTACACTTGCCCAGGTGGCCAGTTTCTGGATGCGCGAATCTTCGTTTGTTTTTAAAATAGCAATACCACCGCCCCGGCTGTGCCCAATCAGGTATATTTCATTTTCATTACCTTCGTATTGTACTGCATTTGATTCCATATAATTTATAACAATGCCCGCATCATCTAATTCCGTAGAAAAATTATTGTTGCCAAAGGTATCCAAATCAGCAAAATCAACAGGATTATCTAAAGTTGTTCCGTTGTATGAAAAATTGAATTTCACGAAAACAAAATCTTGTTTTACAAATTCATCTGCAATCAGATTAAAATGTCCCCAATCTTTAAAACCTTTAAAACCATGGCAAAAAATGACAATAGGTTTTAATTGATTTGTTTTTTTGAATGAAATGTCAATAGAGATTGGTTTTTCTTTAGATCCATTTATAACTATTTGAGTTTTTTGCATGTTGTAAAGTTTGTATATTGTGCTACGAATTAAACGTTTACCTTTAACAAAAATAAGCAATCGTTGAGTAACAAAGTAGATAATTTAAAAGCACCGATTGAAAAAGAACTGGAGCAGTTTGAGCAGAAGTTTCGGGAGGTGATGCGAAGCCATGTTTCATTGCTGGATAAGGTGAATTACTATATCTATCAGCGAAAAGGAAAACAGGTGCGCCCGATGTTTATTTTTCTAGCTGCCAAAATGTGCGGAGAGGTGACAGAAGCTACTTATATAGGTGCTTCTTTGGTAGAATTATTGCACACGGCTACCTTGGTTCATGATGATGTGGTAGATGATTCTTATGAACGCAGAGGTTTTTTTTCAGTTAATGCGTTATGGAAAAATAAAATAGCCGTTTTAGTCGGAGATTATTTTCTGTCGAAAGGTTTGCTGCTTGCGTTGGATACCAGGAATTATAATTTGCTGCATATCACTTCAACAGCTGTAAAACGTATGAGTGAAGGAGAATTGCTGCAAATGGAAAAAGCGAGAAAGCTGGATATTGATGAGAGCATTTATTTTGAAATCATCAAGAATAAAACTGCTTCGCTAATTGCTGCTGCCTGCGAAGTGGGTGCTGCTTCTACTACAGATGATGCTGAACTGATTGAAAAAATGCGACAGATAGGAGAGTATATCGGGATTTCCTTTCAGATAAAAGATGATTTGTTTGATTACGGCGAGGCGGATATCGGAAAACCGCGTGGGATAGATATCAAAGAACGCAAGATGACACTTCCGTTAATTTACACATTGAATAACGCTACATCGGCAGAAAAAAAATGGATAATAAATATTGTGAAAAACCACAATGAAGATAAGCCAAAAGTGGATGAGTTGATTAAGTTTATTAAAGCAAAAGGCGGCATAAAATATACGGAAGACATGATGTATGAATATAAACACCGGGCTTTCGATATTATCAAAACGATTGAAAATTCTGAGGCAAAAACAGGATTGATTGATTTGGTGAATTATATTACAGAACGCAACTATTAAATGAGTATAGCACAGCAGGCACCTAACAATAAAGAAAAAATTGGCGTACAAACCTTTGCGCTGGTGATAGGTTTTATCGTTTTAGCTGTAAAGTTTTATGCTTTTTTTACCACCAACTCCAACGCTATTTTGACGGATGCATTGGAAAGTATTATTAATATTGTAGCAGGAGGGTTTGGTTTATATAGTTTGTATTTAGCTGCAAAGCCACACGATGAAGACCATCCTTACGGGCATGGAAAAATTGAATTTATTTCTGCGAGCATTGAAGGCAGTTTAATCTTTTCTGCAGGGCTGGTTATGATTGTTAAATCCATTTATAACTTATTTAAACCAATAGAAATAGCCAGTTTAGATACAGGATTAATATTGGTTGTTATATCAGGACTTATCAATTTTGGGCTCGGGCATTATGCTCAAAGAAGCGGTGAAAAAAACAGCTCTCTGACCCTGATTGCCAGCGGAGAACACCTGAAATCGGATGCTTACACTTCCATCGGCTTATTGATTGGCTTGGGATTTATTTTTCTTACCAAAATATACTGGATGGATAATGTCGTATCCATTCTAATGGGGGTAATGATTATTTACAGCGGTACCAAAATTCTTAAAAAATCAGTTGCCGGAATTATGGATGAGGCTGATTTTGCGCTGTTGGATAAAGTGGTATATCATTTAAATGACAAACGCAGAGATAACTGGATTGATATTCATAATCTTCGGATTATAAAATTTGGTGAAAAAATACATATTGATTGCCATACGACAGTTCCCTGGTATTTTAATGCAAATGAAGTACACGATGAATTGAAATTGGTCGAAGAAAATATTAAAGATATCATTCCCAATAATTTAGAAACGTTTATTCATGCAGATCCCTGTCATCCGAAATCCTGTAAAAGCTGTAATAAACAAGATTGTAAGGTTCGTCAATTTGCTTTCGAGCAGAAAATAGAGTGGACGTTAGAAAATGTTATGAAAAATGAGAAACATTTTTTGTAATAAAACTTGACAAATACGACAAAATGTATTAATTTTGAGACAAATGTCGTGATTTGAAAAAGAAATCAATAAAATATCCGGTCAAAGAACAACCAGCTACATTGGTAATGGATAAAGAAATGCCATTCTATACGGAGTCTTCATTCTCCTCTATTGTAAAAGATGATGCACATCTTTTAATTAATAAATCTAGAAACGGCATGGCTATGTATCAGATAGAAAATTTGATGAAGCGATACGATTTGACGTTAAAAGAAATGGCCTCCGTTTTAAATATCTCAGAGCGTACCTTGCAGCGATACGAAGATAAAGATGTACTAAGCAAAGATGCTTCTGAGCGTGCATTGCATTTGCAACGCCTCTACGAAAGAGGATCAGCAGTTTTCGGCACTTTAGATAATTTTTGTGATTGGATGAAATCGCCGGTTCTTATTTTTAGCAATGAAAAACCAATTTCATTCTTAGATACCATCTTCGGTTTTGAGTTATTAGAACAAGAATTAGGAAGAATTGAACACGGTATTTTTGCTTAAATCCTACTTATCCGATTCGCTTTATGTTAGTTTATAGAATTTGCAATACACTTTACGCGAATGATATAAACGGAATCGGGGCCAAATTATATGGTGGACGATGGAATAACGCAGGCAATGCTGTTGTATATACTTCTTCCACGAGAGCATTGGCCGCTTTGGAAGTGCTGGTGCATTTACCGTCCAAAAATGTGAAACCGATAGATTTTTCTATAGTGGTTATTGAGGTTCCTGAAAATAGCATGGAAGAAATAAGTTATGCCGAAATTTATAATGAATTAAAAGTAAACGGACTGAACAGTAATTTTAAATCGATTGGTGATAACTGGCTGAAAAAAAATACCAGCATGCTTTTAAAAGTGCCTTCCGTAGTGATGCCGGAAGAATTTAATTACCTGATAAACCCTTTGCACAAGGACTTTAATAAAGTAAAAATTAAAGAAACGAAATTGTTCCGGTTTGATGAGAGATTGGTGGTGAAGTGATTGAAGGTTTGGTAAACATAAAGTTTTATACTAGCCTATCTCCCAAAGTACTTTTTTGTTTAATTTTATCGCTTCATTTAAAAAGTCGTAAATCTTTTCAAACTCATCTTCAAATTGCTGCGCTTTACTAATAGTTTTTGTATAAAACTTTTGTTTATTTATGATAATTTCCGGTTCTACTGAGACATAAAAATCAATTTTGCCAGTATCTTCCCAATAACTTCTTACGTGAATCTTATTTCTTATACTTTTATAGTTGTCATAGTAATAAATATCACCTTCAATAAATCCTTTGACGCCGTCGATCATTATACTGATTTCTTCATCTACATTCAACTCGTTTGAATTAAATACAAAATGAACTAAAGGCAACTGTGATGCATTAATTTGTAAATATTGTTGAATCTTATAAATAGTCTTTTTAAGAAATACAGGGTCTCTTTCTCTATCTTCAATTTTTTCACTGGTTATATAAATATCATCAAAAATCTTATCTATTGAATTACGGTTTTCTGATTTACCTTTTAATGTTTTAGTAAAAATTTCAAGTATTTTTGAAGTATCAGAATCTGTTACTTGTCGTTTTTTACCGATAGTAATTTCATCATATGAGTTTGGTGTTATAATTTTTATTTCATCGTCATTTAGGAAATCTTTTAAAGAAAAATAACATGGTTGAATTAGTTCATTTTTAAAACTTCTTGATAAGTAAGGACTCTCAATACTATTCTCACCTACAAATAAATCTAAAGTTTGACCCATTTTTTTGCTTTTAAAAAAATGAAATTTTATCACTTCTTCCTCAACTCAAAATTCTGCCCTAAATACACTTTACGTACTTGTTCGTCTGAAGCCAATTCTTCCGCACTGCCTTGTTTCAGAATTTTTCCTTCAAACAACAGATAAGCTCGGTCTGTAATACTCAAGGTCTCCTGTACATTATGGTCGGTGATGAGAATACCGATATTTCTTAGTTTCAGCTTTTCCACGATTTGCTGTATATCTTCCACGGCAATAGGGTCGATACCGGCAAATGGTTCATCCAATAGTATAAACTTCGGATCGGAAGCCAATGCACGGGCTATTTCTGTTCTTCTTCGCTCACCACCCGACAATAATTTACCTTGTGTTTTGCGCACATGTTTCAATCCGAATTCATCCAGCAGCAGTTCCAGTTTGTCTTTTTGCTCTGATTTCTTTAAATCGGTAAATTCAAGGATAGCTTTGATATTATCCTCTACGCTGAGCGTTCGGAAAACAGAATTTTCCTGCGGAAGATAGCCAATGCCCAGTTTCGCGCGTTTGTACATCGCAACATTGGAAATATCTTTGTCATTCAGATAAACCTTGCCTTCATTGGGCGTAACCAGTCCTACGGTGATATAAAAAGTGGTTGTTTTACCGGCGCCATTCGGTCCAAGTAAACCCACTATTTCGCCCTGATTGACTTCAATAGAAACATTGTCAACGACTTTTCGCTTGCTGTATGTTTTTACTAAATGTTCGGCACGTAAAATCATTATCGTAAATCTTTCAGTTTAAATTCAATTTTGGTTTGCCCGTTCCACACATTCGCATATAGTTGATAGCAAATATCAAATGTTTCATTTGCCTGAACAATCTTCATGTAGTTACCCATTCCAAAACCAACACCATTGCGCGGGTCTTGTCCGTCTTTCAGGATATTTAGTTTCAGGTGATTTCCGTTTAATATTTTGCTGTAACCGGTATCATACACATCTTTAGTAACGAAATTTGGGCGCATGTTTCCCGGGCCAAACGGACCCATTTGTTCCAGAATATTGAAGAATTTTTCATTGATATCCGTTAGTTCGAGTTCGGCATCTACTTCAATCTGTGGTATAAGTTGTTCGTCTAAAATTCTGTCATTTACTATTTTGTCAAATGCATTTGTAAAATCGTCAATTTTATCTAACTCGATAGTCATACCTGCAGCATATTTATGACCTCCAAACTGAACTAAATGCTCGCTGCAGGCATCAATGGCACTATGCAAATCAAACCCTGGTACGGAGCGTCCGGAACCTACAGCTTTTCCATTAGCTGATGCAAGAATAATAGTAGGGCGGTGGTATTTTTCAATCAGACGGGAAGCTACAATGCCAATGACGCCTTTATGCCAGTGTTCCTGGTATAAAACCGTTGATTTCTTATTAATTAAGACATCGTTAGAGTCAATCATCGCAAAAGCTTCTTCCGTGATATCTTTGTCCAGTGTTTTACGGTCGGTATTGTTTTGCTGTACTTTTTTTGTCTTTTCAATCGCCTTATCATAATCTTCTTCTATCAGCAGGGTAACGGCTTCCGAGCCATGTGCAATACGACCGGCTGCGTTGATACGCGGGCCAATGATAAATACTAAATCTGTAATATCCAGAATACGAGTGAGTTTTAACTCGCTCATTAAAGCTTTAAATCCGGCACGTGGATTTGTATTCACCTTATCCACTCCAAATTTTGCCAGTATTCTGTTTTCTCCGGTAATTGGAACTAAATCTGAAGCAATACTAACTGCCACCAAATCCAACTGTTCGTAAATCTTTTCTGTTAGCACATCATTCTTGCTGGCAAATGCCTGTATCAGCTTAAATCCAATACCGCATCCACTCAATTCATCAAAAGGATAGGTACAATCATTTCGTTTAGGATCCAAAATAGCTACCGCATTTGGCAGTGTGTCACCCGGCAAATGATGGTCGCAGATAATGAAATCAATTCCTTTTTCATTTGCATAGTCTACTTTGTCATGGGCTTTAATGCCGCAGTCCAGAGCAATAATAAGCGTTACGTTGTTATCTGCTGCAAAATCAATTCCTTGAAATGAAATACCATAACCTTCTGTATATCTATCTGGTATATAGTATGCAACCTTATCGTAAATCTCTTTGAAGAAAGAATAAACTAATGAAACAGCTGTAGTACCATCCACATCATAATCACCATAAATTAAAATATGCTCATTGTTTTTTATAGCAGTTTCAATTCTTGAGATAGCTATTTCCATATCTTTCATCAGAAAAGGATCGTGAAGTTTATCCAGACTCGGACGGAAGAAATCTTTGGCGTCTTCGAACGTTTTTATGTTGCGCAAAACCAATAGTTTACACAAAACAGGATGAATATTTAATTGCTTCTGCAATTCGTTCACAACATCTTCATCGGCTTCTAAATATGTCCAGCGTTTTTGAGGTAGCATAATTTTTCAGAATGTCAAATTTATTGAATTGTTATCGGAATAAAGAATTTTAAACATAGATTATATTGATTCTTCTAATTTGCCCAGATTTTTAAAAATCCGGTAAATCAGTTATGAATCCGTGTCCTTCATTTTGATTCCACACATTGAGATACAAAATCCGTTTATTTTCCATAAATGAGGAGCAGTTTAATTTTTTAAGCTGATGTTATTTTTACTAAAAGGTGCATAAGTTGGTTTATGATTTAAGTTGTTTTATTCTAAATTTGTACTATGTCAGAAGTTATCAAAAAAATTATTTACACTTCCATCGGTGCAGCATCGGTTACGAATGAAAAATTCAAAGAGTTAATAGAGGATTTGATTCAGAATAATCATTTTACGGAAGATGAAGGAAAACGTATTGTTGACACATTTTTAGTCGACTTGCGCCAGCACGTAGATACTGTAAATGGCAGTATTCAACTTAAGATTGAAGAATTATTAAAGAAATTTGGCATTCCCAATATCCAGAGCATCAAATATGATGTAGAAAATTACGTTAATGACATAAAGGATAATCCTTCTCTTTTACTGAAACTACCCTCTAAAAAATAAAAAACCGCTATTGCTAGCGGTTTGGGTGGATTTTTATGTTTCTATATTTCTATAAGGTTAAGACAAAGTTAAGCTAACTAAATCTATTTCGCATTGATTTTAATCAAATAATAGATGTATCTACAAGAATCGTTGAGACTTTTATTCTAAATTATTAGAAATGATAAACAAGAGGAATTTTTTTTTAGAAGATATCAAAGCTTTCTGCCCCTTTTCCATCTTCATCTTTCATAAAGTTTCCTTTAGAAGGTAATGTTTTGTAGCTATTGAATTCCTGCATTTCATCTGCTAAACCACCAGCGTCGTAGAAACGACCAAAGTTTTTATTGAATCGAAGTTCTACAGAGCCGGTAGGACCATTTCTGTGTTTTGCAATAATAATTTCAGAAACACCTTTTAAAGAAGCGCCATCCTGGCCTTCATTCAGGTTGTAGTATTCTGGTCGGTATAAGAACATAACCATATCCGCATCCTGCTCAATGGAGCCAGATTCACGCAAGTCGGAAAGCTGTGGCTTCTTGTCGCCGCCGCGCGTTTCCACACTTCGGTTCAACTGAGATAATGCAATCACCGGAATGTTCAACTCTTTAGCAAGTCCTTTTAGTGAACGTGAAATAGAGGAGATTTCTTGCTCACGATTCATACCTTTATCGCCGCCACCACTCATAAGCTGCAAATAATCGATAATGACCATTTTAATACCGTGTGCATTCTGCAAACGTCGGCATTGTGCGCGTAACTCGTAGATATTTATCGCCGGCTGGTCGTTGATATAAATTGGAGACATGGATAATTTCTCCACCTTATCGCGTAAGATGGCATATTCATTATCACTCATTTTTCCGTTAGATACTTTTTGTGCATCTATCTCACATTCCAATGAAATCAAACGTTTTGCCAATTGCACGGCACCCATCTCTAAAGAGAAAATCGCTACCGGCATATTGAAATCAACCGCAGCGTTTCTGGCTAAGTTTAATACGAATGCCGTTTTACCCATAGACGGACGTGCCGCAATAATTACTAAGTCTGTCGCTTTCCAGCCTGAAGTCATTTTATCCAGTTCCAGATAACCGGATGGAACAGAATCTTCCAGTAATCCGTCTTCGCGGTTAATTAATCCGTCAATCTGTAAAATGGATTTAGAAACCAATTGTCCGATACCTTGTACAGAGTTACGTAAGTTCTTGTCCGTGATTTCGTAAATGCGTTTCTCTGCGGTATCCAGCAAATCAAAAACATCGGTGGTGTCTTCATATGAATCGCGGATAATATCATTAGAAATACGAATCAGCTCGCGTTGAATGAATTTCTGAATGATAATACGAGCGTGGTATTCCACATTGGCAGAAGATGCTATTTTATTGGTGAGTTCACTTAAATAAAATGCACCGCCCACTTCTTCCAGTTTAGCCCCTTTTCTTAATTCTTCTGTAACTGTCAGCAAATCGATAGGCTGCGATTTGCCAAACAGAGTTTGAATAGTACGGAAAATAGTAGCATGAGCATCTACATAAAAACTTTCCGGTTTTAAAATATCAGATACATAGGAAATCGCATCTTTCTCAATTAAAAGAGCACCCAGCACAGCTTCTTCCAGTTCACGTGCCTGCGGCGGAATTTTTCCATATAGCATATTAGAAATATCTTCCGTTTTATTGCGCGTAAATCGTGTCGTTCTCTTATTGGTGGTTTGATCTTCCATGGGCTGACGAAAATACAATTATAATTTCGATGTAATTTCAGGAATAGTCAAATAAATGTGTATAAACCTTGTGTAAAGAATGTTAATAAACTGTAGTAACGTGAAACCTTTGGTTTAGTATATGAAAGTGAATTAGTTACTGCTTTTTTTGATTCTTCATATTAAATATTGTATAACTTAATAAGGTTAAAAACTTTTTAAAACAGAAGGCAAAATCCTTAGTTATGCACTTTGTTACTTTTGGAAATTTATTTTAACACAACTCATAAAATAAATTATTAAATTTGATAGAATATTATTTAATATTGAAATCCAATCAAATGAAAAAGATACCATTTATCCTGTTAAGCATTAGTATATTTTTCTTCAGTAGTTGTAATAAAGACAAATTCTTTGCTCCATTTGCTGTGCCTGTAATTAAGTCTTTGCAGGACATACGCCAATCCGTAAAAGTAGAAGCTGCAAAGGAAACGAATGCGGATGGAAAGATATATGTTACGTCAAAGTATCTTTTTTACATTGCAAAGGAATCCGGTGTGCATATATTTGACAATCAAAACCCCGCACAACCTCTTAATAAACTATTTTTGAATATTGAAGGTGTGCATGATATTGCAGTAAAAGGGAATTATTTATACGCAGATAATTATGTGGATTTACTGGTATTTGATATTTCTGATATGAATGCTGTTCATTTAGTAAAAACGGTTGAATATTCAGTAGAGTTTTTTCCGGGATATCCTAAATCAATCGAATATTATGCAAATGACAAATATCCGTCTGCAGATGAAATAATAACAGGATATACGACTGAAATGCGAAAAAGGCCAAGACCAAGAAGAGGAGGTATTTTTACTCAATATGAAGATGTAGCAATGGCTAGCAACGAATTTCAGGAGGTACAACTGGTACCGGCGGTTCTTATGCTAAATTTCAAATTAACCGTAACGCATTATATATCACGGAAAGCAATAACCTGAAAGTATTTAATATTAGCAATCCGGCACAAACCATTTTTGATAAACCGGTATACCTGAATCAATGGATGGGCGGCGGTCAGTTTGAAACCTTATTCAAACAGGGTGATTATTTATTTATCGGATCTACCAATGGTATGTATGTGGTGGACGCCTCAGATGAATTCAATCCGCAGTTCCTGTCCGCATTTTCACACGCCACTTCCTGCGATCCGGTAGTGGTGGACGGAACCACCGCATATGTTACCCTACGTGGTGGAACTACCTGCAATGCCAGCATTCCTGATCAGATAAATGTGATTGATATTACCGATATGGCTCACCCGAGTCTGGTTTCAACCTACCTGATGAATCAGCCGATGGGATTGGGGGTAAGAAATAATGCAATTTATGTTTGCAGCGGTAACGGTGGCGGCTTAAATGTCTTTGATGCAAACAACCACACTGCGCTAAGCTTGAAAAATACATATTCGGATGATGTGACAGATGTGATTGCACTGGATTCTCATCTGATTGCAGTAGGGAAAAACAAAATCATTCAATACAGTTACGGAGATAATTTTACACTGCTACCAATCAGTACGTTAAATTTTTAATTCATTTTATGCGCAGACAAATCAGATAGCCTGCGAAATAGGCAAGTATATCTTTTATGTCAAAAACAGAACCGAGTGCTATTTTCATGATTTTATTGTTTTCAAGATGCAAGAGTTTCACCAGATGAAACCATTGTAAGATTTCTATACTACAGGCAAAAATTAAAACGGCAAATGCCAGTTTTGATGTCGAACAATTTAAAAATATACTGAAGAAACTATAAATAAGTATAACCACCAGCACATCACCGACAAAAGGGCGAATGAAAGGGTCGTGCAGATACTTTGCAATTAAAACTTCAATAATAAAGATGGAAATAAACAGCAAAAAGAATTGGTAACGAAAGGAAAGGCGTTGCATTTTTTTTCATGCAAATAACGCAAACAGAAAAGTCTGATAAAACTAATTAACCTAGTTTAACGGCTACCCATAATAATTACCCGAACGCATTCTCACCGGTCATATCCATCCCGGTAATCAGCAGATGCACCTCATGTGTACCTTCATAGGTTATTACACTTTCTAAATTCATAGCGTGTCGCATAAACGGAAAATCACCGGTAATACCCATAGCACCGCAAATCTGACGGCTGTCCCGTGCAATACGCAAGGCCGTTTCTACATTGTTGCGCTTGCCCATAGAAATCTGCGCAGGCGTAATTTTTCCTTCGATATTCAGTTTTCCCAATTGCAGAGATAATAATTGTGCTTTCGTCAGTTCCGTTAGCATTTCCGCCAGTTTCTTTTGCGTCAACTGGAAAGCCGCCAATGGTTTCCCAAACTGTTTGCGTTCCTTGCTGTATTCTACAGCATGGTGGAGGCAGTCCATTGCAGCACCTAATGCACCGCAGGCAATGCCGTAGCGGGCAGAGGACAGACAGGACAGAGGTGCTTTCAGACCTTTTGCCAGCGGTAAAATATTTTCTTCCGGAATTTCCACTTCGTCAAAAATCAGCTCGCCCGTAATGCTGGCGCGCAAACTCCATTTTCCTTTTATTTCAGGGGTTGAAAAGCCTTTCATATCTCGCTCCACGATACAACCCACCACATGTCCTTCTTCGTTTTTTGCCCAAACTACGGCTAAGTCACACATAGGCGAGTTGGTGATCCACATTTTCGCACCGTTCAGAATATATTTTCCGTCTTTTTTTATCAGGCGTGTCTCCATAGAAGAAGGATCACTGCCATGATTTGGCTCCGTCAATCCGAAACTTCCCAAAAATTCACCTTTTGCCAGTTTTGGCAAAAATTTCATCCGTTGCTCTTCACTTCCGTATTTCCAGATAGGATACATTACCAAAGAACTTTGTACGCTGGCACAACTGCGAATACCGGAGTCACCGCGTTCCAGTTCCTGCATAATCAATCCGTAAGAAATAGCATCCAGACCGCCTCCGCCATATTCTACAGGTATATGCGGACCGAAAGCACCGATTTCACCCAACTCTTTTATCAGGTGTTTGGGGAACTGATTGTGTTCGGCACAGTCTTCAATAATCGGGATAACCGAAGTATTTACCCAGCTGCGAACACTGTCGCGGATTAATTTCTGTTCGTCACTCAGTTGTTCGTCTAAATTTAAATAATCGAAACCACGATAAGAAGAAGCATATCTATTGGACATAAAATTCTATTTTTGTATAATAAACAAAGGTATGCAAAAAAAGGTTTGGATTGGGCTGGAAGGAATGGAATTTTATTCCTATCACGGTGTATATACGGAGGAACAAAAAATTGGCGGTAAGTATATAGTAGATGTTTGGGTGCATACCGATACACAAAAGGCTGAACAAAACGACGATTTGGATGGTACCGTGAATTATGAGCAGATTTATACAGCTGTTCAGAAAAATATGCAGGAACCGGTGAAACTGATTGAACGCCTGGCTAGAAAGATAATAGATGACATTCGTCTGTTTGTGGTGAAAGAAGATACGATTCGAATTAAAATCCGGAAGATAAACCCACCACTGGGCTATAAAGTGGAAGCGAGTGTGGTAGAATTGGAGGATTGAGGAATTTTACAAAAACTACACTTAAAATTTTGTTTTTAACCAAAAAAATGTAGTTTTGCAGTCCACAAAATGGTCGGTTGGCCGAGAGGCTAGGCAAAGCTCTGCAAAAGCTTCTACGGCAGTTCGAATCTGCCACCGACCTCTCTTTCAAAAGGCTGAACATTGTTCAGCCTTTTTTTATGCTAAAATTCCCGAATACTCATTCATTTATACTGTATGATAAATATCATGGTTGTCTGTTTACATTTCAGGTAATTTTAAATAACCAAAATATACTACTATGAATATCATGAAAAAATCAAGAGTTTTATTAAGCATTTTACTGATGCTTTTTATGAACCAAATTTATGCGCAGGACTCATCCGGTGTGATTACGAAAAATAGATATTTCAAATTTCAAGGACGTGTGAAAGGTGGTGCAGCAACGAATTTTAAATCTTACCCGAATAAGTTAGCACCACATGCTGTATCCGTATTATCTGGCGAATTTGTTGTTCCAACACCAAGAGATAACGATAAGCAGGATTTTCTGAAGTCAAAATGGGGCGGGTATGCCGGAACAAACCTCGATTTCTATTTTCATAAAAACATCGGATTTGGTGTGGATGTAGATTATTTCAATAATAAATTCAAATATCTGCCGCCGTCTGTATTAACTGATTTTATTAATTCAACTGCCAATGATAATGTTGCAACCAAATTAGTGGAAAGCAACAGGAAAAATCAACAATTAATATTTGTTGGAATCGGACCAAGTGCAAAATTATATACCAGCGATAAAATTGATGTTGATATGAATGTTCGCGTAGGGTTGAGCCATTTACGCATGGGTTCATTATCGGTTGGAGTGGATACATTGGGACGAAGAGCATCCGGAAATCTGATTTCACCGCGAAAATCAATATTAGAATATGATTATAACAAAGCCATTAATGCTGCGGGTTTGAAAGTAGGCTTGTACGTTAATTATTGGTTTCATAAAAATGTGGGTGTCACTGCAGGAATCGATTATGTACATTCTTTTGTTAAAAGCAGTACCATTACCGGTGATGCAGATTACAAACTGAATTATCTGCGACCAGAAGACTTTGTGAGAAACGGCAGTTTGGTTCCTTTTCTTTATTTTGACGACACTCAGCCTTTGAATCCATATCCTATTACAAAAATAAATGTAAATCACCTGGCATTATCAGCGGGTTTGGTTTTCAGAGTAGAAAAAACAAAAGAAGTTAAAAAAGAACCGAAACAAGCTAAGATAGATAACAAGGATATTATTCAACGGACAGGAACGAGAAACAGAGATAAATCCAAGTGTTACTACCGCTGAATATTGGGAATATGATGGACGTTTAGGCAGAAGGTGGAATAAAGATCCCAAACCTAATCCATCGATAAGTGTATATGCCACTTTTGAAAATAATCCAATATTATATAAAGATACAGATGGTGACACATTAGTTATGCAGGGGACTTTACAACAAATTGAAAAGATGGTTGTTGGTAGAGCTATGGGTACAAGTAGTACAATGAAGTATAAAACTGCATATGACAAAAAAACTGATACTTATACTCTCACAGCATATGGGATTGATAAAACATATGACAATAGTGGTAAATATAAAGAGGCAATAGAAGATTTAAATTCCATACTTACAAGTAAAATGGTAATATATGAGAAATTTGAAAAAAACACAGATGAACCCGACCCCGCTGAAGGACAAGGAGGATCTTACTTTCAACCTATTTCAAGAACTATTTGGCATTCAGAAAATTGGTTAACAGATAAATGGACAAACGGTGGGAAATCGCGTTATGGTTATTACGATCATAATATAAAAAATTCAGAAAGTTATGCAGGTTGGTTAATTACACATCCTTTTGGAGATCATACATATTGTATGCAATCAGTTAGGGAAGTAGATTTTTGGGAAGCACAGAATCATGAAACTGTACACGCTAAAAGACATGTGACTTACAAGACAACATATAATAGAATATATGAAGAAAATATTGCGATAGACAGAGTTAATCAAACGTATAAAAAATTAGGAATTCCGTTAAAACCACGTGAAAAATGAGACTAGAGAGATTATATTTATTTGTTTGTTTATTCATTATTGTATCATGCAATTTTAAAAAAAATAATAATGATATTATTAGATTCGGAAATAGTTTAGTTTTGTATCCAGATAGAATAGATTCTGTTTTTAATAAATCGAGGAACATAAATGTTAAAACGTATTCAAATAATTTGCTTAACGAACCCCATAATATAAAAGGTTATTCAGGATTTTTCAAGAAATATAATAAAAAATGCATAGTCACTAATTCGAGTATTAATATTCGTGACGGTTATGTTTTTTCAGAAATAAATATTCGTAATTTTGATTCTTCTCTAAGTATAGATATGTATTTTAAGAGATTAAAAACAGATTCAGTTTGGCAATTAATAGATCTTGGATTTAGTGGTTATGATGTGCAGTAAAATGGTAGTGTTACTATTTGCACCTGCATAAATCCCTAGCAACCTACTAGAGCATTACGTAATAAAATGTTCGGATATCCGTCATACCTAAAAATATAAGCATACTATTTAATTGGATGCAAAATGGATATATCCGAAACACTTTTTTAAGTTTCGAGTTTCTAAATTCATCACCACTCTGGCGCAGGTCTTCCGTAGGACGACCTGTGTCTACTAAATCAGTCGGTCTGTGACCGCAACCGAAAAGCTAAGAAATAGGCACAAACGGTCAAAAATAAGAACGTTAAATGTTAAAATTTAACAGAAAAACGCCCTTCGTGCGGATTAATCTTTTTATCATTGCATTGCTGAAAAATCTTTGTCACTCCAGACGAGTGACGAATTATTTAAATAAAATATTTAAAAAATGGGATAGTGTAATTTTTACCCTATGTTTACCCTTTTTGTTTTTTGTTTTTATAATTCATTGAAAATAAATTATAAAAAATAGTAAAAAGCAAACACTGTGGAGAATATCGGATTCGAACCGATCGCCTCTTCACTGCCAGCGAAGCGCTCTAGCCAAATGAGCTAATCCCCCATAAAATTTAAGAACTCTGCAAAAGTAAGTATTTATTTTTATCTTTCATTCGTAATTATTAAATCATACATCTTAAATCATAATTAAATTTCATGCTTTCTTTTTGGGAACAACAAACATTGATAAATTACGATTTTGTAGTCGTAGGCGCAGGTATTATGGGTTGTTCGGTTGCATTTGAGCTGCGCCAGAAATACCCGCAGGCAAAAATTGTCGTATTGGAACGCGGTATATTTCCCACCGGCGCTTCCACCAAAAATGCAGGTTTTATGTGTTTCGGGTCGCCAACTGAAATTTTAAGTGATATTAAATTACTCGGAGAAAAGAAAGCATTTGAAATTATATGGCAACGTTTTGAAGGGTTGAAAATATTGTCTGAACGATTGGGAAATGAAAAAACAGGAAGAACTACCAACGGCGGTTTTGAACTTATTTTTTCAAACCCTTTGCCAAAAGGTGTAGTGGATGGTTTGAGTGAATGGTTATTGCCCATTTTTAAGTTTCCTGTTTTTAATGACTTTTCGAAAAATATAGAAAAATTTGGTTTTCAAAATGTGCAGCAATTATTGCACTGTGCAATAGAATCACAAATTGATTCGGGAAAGATGATGTTGAATTACTGGAAATTATTACATGAAAATAATATTCAAATTATTACCGGAGCTGAGGTGAAAAATATTCAGGGCAATCGTATTGAAGTAGAAAATAATGTAACGGGAAGTTTTATAATAAAGGCCACTCAAATTATTTTGTGTACAAATGCTTTTATCAGTGAGTTATTGCCTGATATGCCCGTAAAACCTGGTCGCGGACAAGTTATTTTAACCAATGAAATAGAAAATTTGCCCTTTCAGGGTAGTTTTCATTTTGACGAAGGCTATTATTATTTCAGAAATGTGGGCAAGCGTGTATTATTTGGCGGAGGCAGAAATCTGGATTTTAAAATAGAAGAAACTACTGCGTTTGAGCCGAATGAACAAATCATCAATGATTTAAAAAATAAACTAACCCAAATTATTTTACCCAATATTCCTTTTGAGATTGAACAGGAATGGCAAGGCATCATGGGATTCTCTGATTCAAAATCGCCGGTAGTTATGACTCTGAATGCTCATACGAAATATGTAATGGCTTGCAATGGAATGGGGGTTGCATTATCACCGTTTGTTGCGAAACTTGCTGTTAATAGTTTATAGTATTCCTATTCGTACACAATGTTATCCGCCAGATTCGTTTCTACCACATCGTGAATAAGAGCACTTTTTCTTTCGTCTTCAGTATAGTTATCTTCACTGCTATAGTCATTAGTATAATCCGCCTGATCTGTTTCGCTCATGGCAGCAGCTAAAATCAATAAAGCCGCAGCTTGTTCTACTTCTTCTTGTGTGATTTGTGCTGTACTTGTATTTGTTTCGGAAGGTTGTACAGCAGCTGTTTCTTTCTGAATATCAGACGTATTTTCTTGCGTAGCACAACTTTGTAACAGTACAACTGAAAATAAAACAAAGATTGCATTTGTTAGCATTGATTGAATGGTTGTTTTCATGGCGATTTCTTTTGTGTTATTGAATGATGTAAAATTCATTCAAATAATACGATTAACCTTCCATAAAAACTGCCGGCTTATAAATTCAGGGTTTTCCTTACCTTTTCCAGATCTTCCGGTGTATCCACACTGATACTTTCAAATTCAGTAATACCAGCTTTTATGTTAAAGCCATTGTCCAGCCAGCGTAGTTGCTCCAGGTGATGTTCGAGTTCATTTGCAGAAGGAGCAAGTTGAACAAGCTGTTTCAATACATCCGCTCTGAAGCCGTAAATTCCAATGTGTTTGTAGAAAATTGGTCGACCATTGACAGTCGAAGCCTGACCGATTCTGACAAAATCAACAGCAAAATAATTTTCTTCCAGTATCGCTTTTACTATATTTTTATTTTCCAGTAAAGATAAATCTGATTCTTCTTTCACCTGCGTCACAATCTCGGCATTTGCATCTTCAAACAAGCGGGAGAGTTCATCAATTTGCTCTGGGTTGATGAGTGGTTCATCGCCTTGAATGTTGATGACAAAATCGTATGTGTTGCCTTCTTTTTCCTGTACTTCAGCACATCGTGAGGTTCCATTGAGATGTGCTGTTGAAGTCATTTGTGCATTTCCGCCAAATGCTGCTACTGCATCGTAAATTCGCTTATCGTCCGTAGCCACGACCACACTTGTCAGACTTTTTGCTTTCTTGCATTGTTCATATACCCTTTGTATCATGGTTTTACCGGCAATCATTGCCAGCGGTTTGCCAGGAAACCTCGAGGATTCGTATCGTGCAGGTATGATGCCTAAAATGTTCAAATGGTATAGAATTTGCACGACAAAAGTACTTTAAACTTGTGTTGAAAAAAAACTAAAGTTATAAATCATAAAAAACGGACTTTTGTCCATAAATCTGGTCCTATGTGTAGAAAAGGAGTACTTATTTTTTATATCCTGCTTGTAAGTTTGTTCTCATTCGGACAAAATACAAAACCTAAACCCGCCGCTAAATCGTCTGCATATATCATGCATGTCGTGAAATTTGGCGAAACGCTGACAAAGATTTCCCAGAAATATGGTGTTTCTAAAACAGAAATCCTGAAAGCAAACCCTTCTTTAACACCTGATAATCTGAACCCTGAACAAATCCTCAGAATTCCGAATATTGGCAATAAAAAAATAGTAACTACCTCAAATACAACGGATAGTGATTTAAAACCTAAAGCACAGGTTATTCAGGGATTAGTACCTAAGACAGGTAAATATCATGTGGTGGAGAAAGGACAAACCATGTATGCTATCTCAAAATTGTATGGGGTGAAGGTGGAAGATATCCAGAAATGGAATAATCTGACAGATTTTAACGTGAAAGTTGGAAGTCAGTTGCTGGTAGTGGATCCATCCTTTAAACCAAATCCGAAGGCTTTTATGGAAATTCCGACCGTAAAAGATACACCGGGGAATACATTATCACCCAAAAAAGCAGAAAATACGTTGCTTAAGGATGAATCACCTAAAGTGTTGACTGTTGATGAACAGGATAATACAGAGACAGTAGAAAAGCCTGATATTCAGGCAAATGACAATGAAAGCCAAAAAGAGCTGGCCAAAATGTTTAAGGATAAGACAGCGGCAGGCAATATTCAGATAACAAAAGGTACGGGTGCGCCGATGACCACAACACTTGGTGCTATGGAAAATGTTTATTTTGCCATGCATAAAACGTTGCCAATCGGTACTATTATAAAAATCAAGAACCTAGTGAACAGTAAAATTGTTTATGCTAAGGTGATTGGAAAACTCCCTGAAACAGACGAAAATAAACACGTTATCGTTCGTTATTCATTGGGTGTAAAGAAAGATTTGCAACTGCAGAACGGCAAATGTTATGTGCAAATCGAGTATTGATTTAGTTTATGTTATTGTTAGATAAACAAACATGATTAAAATCATTTTTTTATTGTCTATTATATTGCCATATTTGTAAAAGGAAAAATAACTATACCGTGCAGCGTTACAAAATAGTAACTATTACTCATAAAACAGCTAAAGTCAACAGATTGAAGGATTATCTGTTGACGGATGCAGACACTTCCGATTTTCCTGCTAATCGCTTAAAAGAATTAAAGGAAAGTTTTGGTATAGATGAGTTGTTGTATTTAAATACCTGTAATCGCGTCACTTTCTTTTTTACGCAGGATAAAAAAATAGATAATAAGTTTTTAAAAGACTTATTCATGTTCATTAATCCGCATTTCAATAAAGAATTAATCAATCTGCATTTATCTAAAGCGCTGGTTTTTGAAGGTGCTGATGCTGTAAAACATTTCATGGGCGTTGCTGCTTCGTTTGATTCTTTGGTCATTGGAGAACGTGAGATTTTAGGTCAGATTAAAGCGGCCTATATCAACGCAAAAAAACATGATTTATGCGGCGATGATATTCGACTGGCTTATCAGCAGTCTATCGTATTTGCTAAAAAAATTCACTGCGACACACGCATCGGTGAAAAACCGATATCTGTGGTGTCACTGGCATTCCGTTCTTTACTGGAAAGAAATATCTCCAAAGATGCAAAGATGCTGATTATCGGGGCAGGACAAACCAACCACTTAATGGCTAATTTGCTGGTGAAAAGCGGTATTGGCAACATCACAGTTTACAACAGAACCTTAAGCAAAGCAGAAGAACTGGCGGCCAGATTTAAAAATGGTAAAGCAGTTCCGTTTGATAAACTGATTAATCATACAGAAGATGTGGATGTTATTCTGACATGCACCGGTGCGAATTTCCCGGTATTGACGAAAGGTATTTTTGAGCAAATAGCTCCTTCCAATAAGAAAATTATTATCGTTGATTTAGCCGTTCCGCAAGATGTGGAACAGGAAATTATTGATACAGAAAATGTTGATTATATCGACGTGGCCTCTTTGGAAAAGAAAGCAAAAGAAAACATGCAGTTCAGAAGAGGAGAGTTGTACAAAGCGGAAGCGATGCTGGAGGAATTTTTAGTTGCATTTGATGACTTGTACAAAGAAAGAAGACTGGAATTGGCGTTGTCAGATATTCCCAATGAGGTAAAAAATATTAAGGAAAGAGCACTGAATACTGCATTCAAAAAAGATATCGAATCTCTGGATGTTCACTCGAAAGATATACTCGAGAAAGTAATGCAGTATATGGAAGAAAAATACATTGCCCTGCCTTTCAAAGCTTCCAAAAAATCGCTGCTGAATAAGAAATTCAGACCGTAAAAGATTTCAGTTTGCATTTAATTAGTTTTCAAAAAAAATAATACTGCTTTGTATTCTTTGCGTTTTTACGTGAAATAAAAAACTTAAATTTGCAAGTAAGCATGAAAGGAAAATCTACACCTGTAATAATTGGTACACGCGGCAGTGAATTGGCATTATGGCAAGCTAATTTCACTAAATCTGTTTTAGAAAATAACGGATTGCAAGTGGAATTAAAAATAATCAAAACAAAAGGTGATGCCACACAGCAATGGAATTTGAGTTTTGATAAAATTGAAGGTAAGGGTTTTTTTACCAAAGAACTGGAAGATGAATTGCTGGCTGGTACGATAGATTTAGCGGTACATTCCTGCAAAGATTTACCTACTGAATTTCCTGAAGGATTAACAATTGCTGCGTATTCAAAAAGAGCAAACCCATTTGATATTCTGTTAATCAGAAAGGAAAGTGTGGATGAAACGAAAGTATTAAAGCTGAAAGAAAATGCAATAGTAGGTACGTCTTCTGCCCGCAGAAAAGCTCAGCTTGTAGCATACAGACCGGATTTTGTGTTGCAGGATTTAAGAGGAAATGTGCCAACCAGAGTAAAGAAATTAGCTGAAGAAAATTACGATGCTATAGTGCTTGCGTCTGCAGGCCTGGAAAGGCTTAATGTAGATCTCAGCGCGTTTGAAAAAGTTGCTTTAACAGCGCCTATGATTATTCCGGCACCTGCGCAAGGTGTACTGGCTTTTCAAATAAGAGAAGAGGACAGTGAACTGAAAAAGATATGCGAATTACTGAATGACGAAGCCAGTAATAAAATAACCTCTTTAGAACGTCAGATTTTACACGATTTCGAAGGAGGTTGTCAGATGCCGCTTGGTGTGTATACTGAGAAAATAGAGAATGATGTGCATGTCTGGATTTCCCAGGCAGCTGCCTGGAATGCATTTCCGAAAAGAACCCACCATGTAGTATCTGATGAATCTATTACAGTTGTTTCAGAGAAATTGGTTAATCAAATGAAAAACACCCAACCTTCATCTGTTTTTATTTCTTCTGATTTAAATGATAATGACTATCTGGTGCGGGGGTTAAGAGCACATGGATATTCGGTAAACTATGAATCATTTATAGAATTTAAACAAGTGGATGTTGATTTTACGTATGATGCTGACTGGTTATTTTTCAGCAGCAAAAACGGCGTGAAATATTTCTTTAATCAGATAGACACATCAAAAATAGCTGCACTTAAAATAGCAGCAATTAACCAGGGAACAGCACAATCAGTTTATGAGTTAGGATTGCAGGTAGATTTTATCGGGCAGGGAAGTGATTTGTATAAAATAGCCGAAGATTTTGATGCTGTTGCGTCTGGTAAAATTATATTTCCACAAGCAAAAAAATCAATGCAGAGTATTCAAAAGAATTTAATGAGGAATACGGATGTTGAATCATTAATAGTATATGAAAATTCCCCCAAAATATCAATCTCAAAAAGAAATGAAGAACTATTAATCTTCACCAGTCCGATGAGTGTGGAAGCTTATTATTCAAAATTTAATTCTGAGGAATTTCAGCAAATTATTTCAATAGGGCAGACAACATCAAAAAAACTTCGGGAATTTTCTGTAAAAAATATAAAAACTGCTTTTGAGCCTTCCAACTGGTCGATACTGGATAAAGTGTTTTAAGCGGGCCTTATCTATGTTAAAGAGCACTAATGATTAATTGGATAATTCCGATAAAGAAACCGAGTACACCACCGATTAATTCAATGAAGGTAAATTCTTTTGACGTAATATCCAGCAAAAGCTGCTCCAGTTTTTCATCTGAAAAATTAGCTACTTTGTTTCTTACCAATTCCTGAATGTCCAGTTTTTCTTCAATTTTATCGATAGAAGAACCGATTACGGAAGGCAGATTCTTTTCTATTTCATCCACGATGGTTTTGTGTATACTCTGTATAAGCTGATCGGGAACAATTGCATCTAAAAGCGGACTTTTTTCAATTCTGTCTCTGATGGCATTATCTACTCGAAATGCAATTTGTTCTTTAAAATTATTCAATGCGTCCGGGTCCTGTAGTCTTCCCTTTATATCGCTAAAATTTATTAAATCACGTTGTACAACAGTACCTAGTTTTTCTGCTATGCGGGGTTTGTTTTTCGGGAAAATGCCATGAAAGGTTATGAATAAAATTTTCACCGGTCTGCGAGGATGAAACAGCATTTTAATAGCAAGCCAGTTTGTAATCCATCCGATAAATGCGCCGATCAGCGGAACTGTCCAGGTTTTCCAACTTAATAAACTGATAGATAAAATCATTCTTTATTTATTTAGCAGCAATAAGACTACCTGTTCACAGATAACCATTCACTTGGATTAGAACGCCACAAATTTAATGTTTCTAATTCATCATTGGATATATATCCGCTTTGAATAGCGGCACGAAGTAAGAAATCGTAATTGGTTAATGTTTTTAAAATAACTCCGGCATCTTCAAATCGCTGATGTGTTGATTCAAAACCATATTTATAGATAGCAATCATACCAATTACTTCTTCACCTGCATTTCTTAAGTCTTCCACCGCTTTTAAAGAGCTTCCACCTGTAGAAATAGTATCTTCTACAACTAAAACCCGCAACCCATGTTTCAAATCACCTTCGATAGTATTTGATAAGCCATGTTCTTTTGGTTTTGAACGTACATATACAAATGGCAAACCTAATGCATCTGCTAAAATGGCTCCATGAGGTATCCCTGCGGTGGCAACTCCTGCGATACAATCTGTTTGAGGAAAATATTCATTCACCAAACTTACCAAACCTTCTTTTACAAAATTTCTTATTTCAGGATAGGATAATAATTTTCTGTTATCACAATACACCGGCGATTTCCAGCCGCTTGCCCAGGTAAATGGATTCTCTGTGTCAAGTTGTATTGCTTTTATTTGCAATAAGTATTCCGCCAGTTTTTCTTTGTATGCATTATTTTCCATGATATAAATATTAGGTAATGAGCAATTAGTTTAAGTTTATTTTTTAAATTCGGAGAAAATTATTCTTTAATTTCCAGTATTCTTACATCAAAAAATAATTTCTATAAATGTATAAACTTTTTATCAATAACAAGATAGTTTACCTCTGTCAAAATCCTTCTTTTGTGGATAATTTAATGCACGAAGAGTTCATTATAGAACCATACACCACTAAAGAAAATTTTGCGTCTACCTTAAAAGTGATTTTAAGTGATGTAAATCAAAATAATCTCATACTTTTTAATGCCGACGTTGAAAAGGTGTTTAAGGAAGTGTGTGCAAACTTTATTTGCATTGAAGCCGCAGGTGGCGCGGTGGAAAATAATAAAGGAGAAATCCTGTTGATTCATCGTCGTGGTTTCTGGGATTTGCCTAAAGGGAAAATTGAAAATGGAGAAACAATTGAAGCAGCGGCTGTTCGCGAAGTGGAAGAGGAGACAGGCCTGACGAATGTACATATCACCAAGCCAGTACGTTTCAAAAAATTAAACAACATAGCCACTTATCATTCTTACATGATAGATGATAAGTTAGCATTGAAAGTATCGCATTGGTTTGAAATGCAAACGGATTTTGAGGGTGACTTAATTCCGCAAACAGAAGAAGATATTGAACAGGCCATTTGGGTAAAGAGAGCAGATATTCCGAAGTATTTTGACAATATGTATACCAGTATTATTGATGTGCTGAAAGAAATCTAAAAGATTGCAACAAGCCATTTCCAGAACAACAATGTTGGAATGGAAAATAAAATTCCTAAAGTAGGTAAAGCATTAGCCAGTTCGCTGTCTAATTCATATTCTATGGCTAATATGGAGGATGTAATCATCGGCGGCATGGCACATTCCAGCACAGACACCGAGTACAGTTCGCCGTGTTTGTTTAAAATAAAATAAAACAATACAAACACGATAAAAGGAGCGAGGAGCAGTTTGTAAAATAATCCGGCACTCAGTTTTTTCCAGGCGATATCTTTTAGTGATAGTTTGAATTGCAGACCAAGAGATAGAATTGCCAGCGGTACCATGAATTTACCCAGAAAACTCAGTACATCAAATGCCTTTCCCGTGATGAGTTCCTTCTGAATAAACAGGGCAAGTATGAAAATTAAAAACGGCGGGAATTTAAATAAACGCATACCCATTTGTTTCAGGTCTAGAGAAGAAGCACTGAAATAGGTAGCCACTAAAATTCCGAATGTAGAAAGGATTAAAAAACTGCCGGGCTGGTCCACAAATATGGCATACTGTAAACTTTGCTCTCCGTAAAAATGACGCAGTATCGGATAACCGACAAAAGAAGTGTTGCCCAATCCGCAGCATAAAATCAAACAGGCCATCGTTTTTTTATCGTAGTTGAATAACCGGCAGAACACATAAGCGAAAAAAGCGGAGGCAAAGAAAATAATCCATGCGGAAGCAATGGGGAAAATAACTTCCTGTGTGATTTCCAGAAATGGAATTTTAGTGAGCACAATCGCAGGCAATGGAACATACAAAATGAATTTATTGATAGAGCGATAGCCTTCCTTTGGTAAAAAAGAAAAATACTGAGCGATAATTCCCAGAATAAAAAGCAATAGTAAAACAGAGGGTTGTTGCAGCAGATTCATTTTTATAGTTATGCTTTTTAATCTTTTGAGAGTGAACGTTATTTATGAAATAAATTATACTCAATGATGTTTTTTTCTTTGCTGAATGGTTTGACGGCATTTAAGCCCAGATATTCAATCGCTTCATCCAGTTGCATGATTTCGTGTTGTAAAGCCTTTTGCGGAATCAGGCCAATCAGCTCGCTGCCATTGGTTTCCACGCCGTTTTCTTTTGCCATCTTTTTTATTTCCGTAAAGACTTCCACAATCGGACTTGCCTCGATATCCGTGATATTGGTGGATACCTGCGCACAGTCAAATTCTTCCATAAACCAGCCAATCGCTTTCACCTGCTGAAATAAATTGGATAAATAAGTGCCATCGTTTTTGGCTCGTATTTCTCTTATCTTTTTTGCAATTTCTTTGGCAATGCTTTCGTCTTTTGTTTTCAGGTTGATATTGTAGGCTATCAGAAATTTGCGCGCACCTAAGGCCATCATGCCAAAGGAAGGATTGAATTGTTGTTCACCAAAATCTGGTTTCCATTCTGCTAATTTTATTTTTTCTTCAATGGCTTCGTATTCTCCTTTGCGCAGATATGCTAAGTTTTTTCGCTGTGTTTGAGTGGCGGAGTATTCATACAAATAAACAGGAATGCCTAAATCGGCTACCCGTTTACCTAATTGCCTGGATAATTCTACCACCTCATCCATACTGATGTTTTGTAAGGCAATCAGCGGACACACATCGCAGGCACCCATGCGCGGATGTTCACCTTTGTGCACACGCATATCTATTCGTTCACTCGCCGTTTTTATCGCCTGATAAGCAGCTTCAAGAACAGCTTGTGGTTTTCCGGCAAAGGTATATACCGTTCTGTTGGCATCCAAACCGATATCCACATTCATTAGTTTAACCTCCGCGCTGCTGCTGATAGATGCAGCAATCGCATCAATCGTCTGCTGATTTCTTCCTTCGGAGAAATTGGGAACACATTCTATGAGTTGGTCAGATGTTAAAAACATTAGACCTTTAAATTAATAAATTCAGCAACATTTTTTATCCAAAGCTCCGGTTGTTCCAGCATGGGGTAATGACCGCAGTTGTCTATTTTTGTGTAGACAGAATCGGGAATTTCTTTGTGCAATTGTTCGGCAATAGCTTTTACGGCAATCGGATCTTGTTGTGCCCATAAAATATGCGTTGGAATGTCTAAATGAGATAAAGCTGGAATCCATCTGTTCCAGTATTTTACACGTTCATTATTGTATTGAGAAATTTTATGTAAAACGTCTTTGCCAGCGTTCATCATCAGTAATTCCCAGAGTTCATCCATTTCCTTTACATCACATAATTGCTTATCAAACCAGATATCCTGCATGGTTTTTACGAAAGTACGTTTATTCATCAGCGCAACAATATACTTGCCCCAGAACGGATGCTTTAATAATTTCTGCACGAGTTTTAAATGCGCCAGTTCAATATGCATGCTGCCGTTACAGAAAGTAACAGACTTGATTTTTACAGGTTCAAACCCTTGTAATTTTCGTACGATGATTTCATTAGCCACCGTAGTGCCGTAATCATGCGACACCAGATGAATTTCTTTAATGCCGCATTGCTTCCATAATTCGATAGCTATTTCAGCCTGTTCCAATAATGAATAGGAATAATTGGCCGGTTTATCAGATAAACCAAATCCTAAATGGTCGTGTATGATGAAGGAGAAATTAGTTGACAGAAACGGCAGTACTTTATAATAATCATAAGAAGCAGACGGGTAGCCATGCAGGAACGCAATGGTTGGTTTATTGGTTTGATGATAGATATTAAATACAGCATGTCCATACACTCTGGTGTAATTGCCTTTTGCTTTCCATTCCTGTACATTCATTACTATAAAAATAGCATTTTTTTATTTATGTTTGAGAGGTCAATTATGTCTGTAGAACTTAAAAAATTTTTTAATGATTATGTGCCGCTTCCGGACGTGGAACTGGATGATATTGTCAGTAAATTCAAAAAGAAAAAAATTAAAAAGAATGAGTTTTTACTGATGCAGGGAGAAATCTGCAAGGATTTGATTTTCGTGCAAAACGGTTGTCTGCGTTTGTATTATTTGCAGGAAGATGTGGAAGTATCCGTTTGGTTTGCACTTAAGCATTCGTCAGCTATTGAGATTTACAGTTTCATTAGTGAAACACCCACCAATAATTATTTACAGGCAATTGAAGAATCAGAAATACTTTTTTTACCTAAGACTGAACTGAATAAATTATATCAATCGCATCCTAAAATGCAGGAGATGATGCGTAAATTCTGGGAAGATGTGATTTTGCATTTACTGGAACGTTTTACCGCCTTACAACGTGATTCTGCGGAACAACGCTATTTGGATTTACTCAATAAACCTGAGTTGCTGCAAACCATTCCGCAAAAATACCTGGCTTCTTTTATTGGTGTTACACCAACTTCACTAAGCAGGATTAAGAAGAATATAACTAAATAAAAAATACTGCTGCAACCATACCCCGGTATTTTGCGTCAAGCTATAAAATAATTTATCAATTTAAAAAATCATAAAATGATACTACAAATTCCCGTTCAGACAGGTTACAATTACGTTACAAAATTGCAAGATATGGCATTAACTTTTGCCCCTAAACTATTAGGTGCCGTTTTAGTGTATATCATCGGCTCATTTATTATCCGAAAATCAGTCAATATTATGGGTAGTATTATGGAGCGAAAGCACTACGACCGTTCTTTGCAAAGTTTTTTATTGTCACTGGTAAAAGTAATGCTGAATATTCTTTTGATATTGAGCATTGCCAGTATGATTGGTATTGATATCACTTCGTTTGCTGCATTGTTAGCCGGTGCAGGTTTGGCCATTGGTGCCGCATTAAATGGCTCTTTGGGTAATTTAGCGGGTGGTGTAATGATATTGGTCTTCAAGCCATTTAAAGTGGGTGATCTTATTGAAGCGCAGGGAACGGTAGGAACCGTTGTAGAACAAGGCATATTTGCAACTACCGTTTTAACAGCTGATAACAAAACAACCATTATACCAAATGGACCATTGTCTACCGGTATTATAACTAACTTTACTACACACGGAAACTTGCGGGTCGATTTAGCAATGGCTATTGCATTAGATCAGGATATTGACATCGCCAGAAAAGTTGCCACAGAAGCCATGTTAAGTCATCCAAAAGTATTAAAAACACCTGCACCTGAAGTAAGTGTCTTGAAAGTGGCAGATGGTATGTGTTCTTTAGCCATTCGTCCTTATACCGTTCAGGCAGATTATTGGGATGTTTATTTCGGCGTACAGGAATTGGTTAAAAAAGCGTTTGATGCTCATAAAATAGAAGGCCCGACTCCAACAAGAATCATTATCAGTAAATAAATTTGGATATCGCTCTGTTAGGTTGGGGGACTCAACAGAGCGATTTCATTTCTTGCCCTATGGCAACTTTCTTGCGAATAGTGTGATGTAATTTTGCATCAACAAAACAAATAAATATGTCAACTACTACAACATCATCACAAATTGACTTTAATTTGAAATACAAAGTCGCAGACATGTCCTTAGCAGAATGGGGACGCAAAGAAATCACGCTTGCTGAAGCTGAGATGCCGGGTTTAATGGCCCTTCGTGAAGAATTCGGTCCTTCACAGCCATTGAAAGGCGCTCGTATCGCAGGTTGTTTACACATGACGATTCAAACAGCTGTTTTAATTGAAACATTAGTGGCTTTAGGTGCTGAAGTGACCTGGTCATCTTGTAACATTTTCTCTACTCAAGATCATGCTGCTGCTGCTATTGCTGCTGCAGGCATCCCTGTGTTTGCATGGAAAGGGTTGAACGAAGAAGAATTTAACTGGTGTATCGAGCAAACATTATTCTTTGGTTCTCCTGAGCGTCCGTTAAACATGATCTTGGACGATGGTGGTGACTTAACCAATATGGTGTTTGATAACTATCCTGAATTGGCAGCTGGCATCAGAGGTTTATCAGAAGAAACAACTACAGGTGTTCACCGTTTATACGAAAGAATGGAACATGGTACATTGTTGATTCCGGCTATCAATATCAACGACTCTGTTACAAAATCTAAATTTGATAACAAATACGGTTGCCGTGAAAGTTGTGTAGATGCGATTCGTCGTGCTACAGATGTAATGATTGCCGGTAAAGTAGCGGTTGTTGCTGGTTTCGGTGACGTTGGTAAAGGTTCTGCTGAGTCTTTACGTGGTGCCGGTGCTCGTGTTATCATTACAGAAATCGATCCTATTTGCGCATTACAAGCTGCAATGGAAGGTTTTGAAGTGAAAAAAATGAAAGATGCAGTGAAAGAAGCTGACATCGTTGTTACAACAACAGGTTGCCGTGATATCATCACAGGTGAACACTTCAAATCCATGAAAGACAAAGCTATTGTTTGTAACATCGGCCACTTCGATATCGAAATCGACGTTGCATGGTTGAACACAAACTACGGTCATACAAAAAATACCATCAAACCTCAGGTAGATTTATATACTATTGATGGAAAAGATGTGATTTTATTGGCTGAAGGTCGTTTAGTAAACTTAGGTTGTGCTACTGGTCACCCGTCATTTGTAATGTCTAACTCATTCTCTAATCAGGTGATTGCACAGTTGGAATTATGGGCAAATGCAGCAAGCTACGAAAACAAAGTGTACATGTTACCTAAACACTTAGATGAAAAAGTTGCTCGTTTACACTTAGCTAAAATAGGTGTAGAGTTAGATGAATTAACATCAGATCAAAGTGCTTACTTAAACATCCCTGTAGCTGGTCCTTACAAACCGGAATACTACAGATACTAGTAGATACACATAATGTTATCCTGAGCGAAGCAAAGGATTTAAATAAAAATCCCGAAACTATGTTTCGGGATTTTTTGTATGCTACATTAATTATTTTTTAAGTAGAAAAGGTAAGTTTTGCAATTTCAAAAAAAAATCTATCTTTGCAGTCCAGTTCTTTTACTAGATGGACATGTTAGCTCAGTTGGTTAGAGCATCGGTTTGTGGTACCGAGGGTCATGGGTTCGAGCCCCATACGTGTCCCATTTATTATTTGTAAAGAATTTCTTCTCCCAAAATTTATCATTATACTTAATTCAGAAATAGCTGTATGCTATGGTTTTACGCTTTGTTGCTTGTAATTGCTGTGTAAAGCTTGCTCAGTATGGGCAATACAATATGGTAATTGAAGAACGCAATTAATATTCCCAGTAAAAAGCCGGCAACTATATCGCTTGGATAGTGTACACCCACATAAATCTGTGCAAATCCAATTGATAAAGCCCAGCCAATCCAGATATAATTAATCCATTTCTTAGTGAAGATACCCGCAAGTACGATGCTTAAAGCTATAGCCATGTGATTACTGGCATGTGTAGACGGGAAACTCCATTTGCCGCCACAATGCCCCAGCACCAGACGTGCTTGCAGCGTCAATGAATGGCAGGGACGAAGCCGGCCAATCCAGGGTTTAAAAATGCCATGAGAAATAAAATCAGCCAGTGCGAATGCAATGACTATGTAAACCGCAAACTTGAATGCTTCCAGTTTATATTTGTAAATCAAATAAATGGCGAGAAAAATATACAGCGGGATCCAGTTCGGAGCATCTCGTAAAAAAGGCAGCACCACATCTAAAATGGAATTGCTTATCGTTTTATTGATAAAGGTAAAAACAGCATAATCGATATTTTGCAATGTCTCCATAAATATTACAACAATTACTGTTTGTTTTTTCTGAGATACTCAGTAACTCTCAATGTCGCATTTTTTCTTACATCAAACCAAAAAAGATTAAAATCCACCAAATGAAGAATATCTTTCTTGCGCATAAAAGTGAGATTAGTATTTACCAGCAAATGTGCATCGGAAATATGCACTTCCGTCGTGAATTTCTTTTTACGGTTTACATTCAATAAAATACCACCCTGCGAAGTGGCTTTTACCGTATCCATCTTCCAGGAAACCGGATTTACACAAACATCCCCGAAATAATGCAGTTTGTCTTTGTACTGAAATCCGTCTTTAAAAGTAGACCAAGTAACATAACAGTTGGTTTCGGCAGCATCTTTGCACGGCGTCAGGATCTGGTAATTGTCTTTATTTATTTCATAACCCACCACATAAGCGCAAACCAGTTTAGCTTTCATTTCCGGCGTATCAAAAAAATCTTTCAGCAGTCGTCTGCTGTGCGTAGTTCCCTGACTATGAGATGCAATAATAATCGGACGACCGTTATTGTAATGTTTTAAATAATATTCAAAAGCACTTTTTACATCTTCGTAGGCGAAATCCAGTGCTTTTTGTCCGCTGCCGGTGGTGTCGAAATAGCTGTCAATAATAGCCTGGCGGTATCTGGGTGCATACACTCTTCCTGCCTGATTGAAAACGGATGCCTGATATTTTACAGGTAAATTATCCAGTCTTTTATTGAGTTTCTTATTCGCTAAATCAGCATTCCACGTTGTTCCTTTAGCATATAAAGTAGGATAAATGTAAAACACATCCACCTCTTTAAGTGAATCATTTATCCATTTCTCAGTTTTTGGAATTAAGTCTGCTGCATCTTTTCGGAATGGCAATGCACTCCAGTATTTTGGATTGGAATAATCCGGTGCAGCCGGTTGTTCATTTGCATTAAACACAGGAAGTTTGTTGGGCTTTGCAAATGAAAGAAAGGAAAAGCCAAGCAGAAATGTAAGTATGGGAAATCTCATCGTGTGGTATTAAAATTGAATCTCAAATTCATTTCTGTCAGTGTATAATTTCCAGAACTGGTCTGCAATATTTTTCGGTGTATGTTTTTCAGATGTATTAGATACGATGCCGCAAACGGTAACCGTTCCCACAAAAATATTTTTTGGTTTTAATGCAATATGCAGTGAACCTGCCAGATTGCGTATACCTGCCTTTCCAATGGCTAAGGAGCCGAACTCAGGATCAGGATATAAGGAAAAGCCTCCGCCTGTAAGCAAAATGGCACCTTCACCTTTCTTTTCCATATCAGATGCGACAAGATTAACGGCTGTCATTACACCGGCAACATTTACTTTAAAATCGCGTGTCAATCCGTCAGCAGTTTCATTGGCAATATTCACCATCTTTAATTTTGCCACGTTGTAGTGAATTACATCAATATGTTCCCAAATTTCCCAGATCTGATTAAATGCATCTTTCATCGATTCCGAATCGCCCGCATCACCTACAAAGGCATGTGCATCAATTCCTTTTTCTGTCAATTCGTTTTTTAGTTTTTCCAGCTTTTCTTTTCTGCGGGAAATTAAGGCTACCGAAAATCCCTCCAGGCCAAATTTTTCGGCTACACCCTGTGCAATTCCGGGGCCTGCACCTATAATTACTATTACCTTACTCATAGTTACTTTTTCTTTGCTAACAATATATATCGGTCTGATGTTTTAGGATGGAAAGGATTTAACTGGTAATCGCCGAATTCTTTCACTAACGTAAAACCTGTATTATTTAAAAATGTATGAAAATGATGCTGCATTAATACCTGTACTTCTTCTTTAAACAACCACATTTTTTCTTCTTTTTCTATCTGAATCTGTTTGATGATTTTACCATTGCTGACTTCTTTACGGATGTAAAAATGATAATCATCAATTATTTTATTTTCTCTTGGAACCAGATTGTTGATGACCTTTTCCGCATTCATGAAATCTATTAAAATATGGCCGCCCTCTTTCAGTCCGGAATGCATACTGTGAAATACTTTTTCATTTTCTTTCAAATCATCGAAATACCCAAGACTGGTAAAGAAATTAAAAATGTAATCAAAGTAATTGATACGAAACGGTAATCGCATATCATGCACATAAAATTCCAGATTGGGCAGCTGGTACATAGTATTTGCATATTGTATGCTTTCTTTAGATAAATCCAAACCTACCACATCAAATCCTTTTTCCGCTAAGTAATAGGCATGTCTGCCTTTGCCGCAAGCCAAATCTAAAATGCTGCCATAGTTTATCTCTAAGTGCTTAATGACATTATCTATAAAATGATTGGCTTCGTCCTGATTTCTGTTCTTATATAAAACATGATACAAAGGCGAATCAAACCAAAGCTCAAACCATTGTTTTTTTTGTTCTGACATAAAATAAATTACATGTACAATGTACGATTAACAATTAAAAATCGGGAATAGATAACTGAAATTAAATCAACAATTATTTGCTGCTGTCCACATTCTTAACATACTTTCGCCAGATGCCGCTGCCCCAGTAAATAGTGGTGAATGTCAGTAAGGACAGCCAGTACACCACTTCGCAGCCCCAGGAAATATAAAGCGGGCTATGTTTTATCTGCACAAAATAATAACAGTAAGCCACATAAAACAAACAACAGAACAATTCTACAATAGTGGGTACAAAGGTAGCGCCGGTACCGGTGATTCCAAAATTCATAATCATAGCAGAGGAGAAAAATAACAGAGCTATCATTAATGTGTAAAACGGAGGAATACAATCTTTTATCAATTGCGTGTCGTTCGTAAATAAGGACAAAATCGGATAGGGGAACAGCACGATTATTAAGTTTATGCTCAATGAAATACCCATAGAAACCACCAGTACTTTCTTTAATGCGGGCACCACATCATCGATTCTGTTCTGCCCGATAATATTACTGATTAATGTATTGCTGGTACTTGCCAGACTCCAAACAGGAATACCTATAAATACAAACAAGCTTTTTAAAATTCCGGATACAGCCAGTTCGTGTTCCCCGATTTTTTCAATCGATAAAAAGAAATACCACCACGAACCGATCCCAATCAGATTCTGCAATACGATTGGAGAGGATAATTTTATAATAGACCATAATTGTTTTACTCGAATAAACTTAAATGTAAATGCATTATATTTTTTAGGTTGTTTATAATAAATAAAATGAAACAAATACACCAGAAATAAAACCGTATCTGCAATGGCTGTTGCAATACCGGCACCTTTAATGCCTAATGGCGGAACCCCGAATCTTCCGAAAATGAAAATATAGCCTGCAATAATATTGGTGATAGCCATGCATACAGTGGCAAGCGTAATGATTTTTGTCTTACCGATGCCTGTGTAAAAACCATTGAAACAAAATCCCAGCACCACAGGAATTAACGCATAGTTCATCATTTCGATATAACTCATGGCGGCGTCTTGAATGGCAGTAGATTTTACTACAAATGCCAGCACATACTTCGTGGCAAATCCAAAAAACAACATCAGTGCAAAAGAAAGTACTGTTGCAAGTACAATTAAATGGTCAAAAGCAATGCCTATTTTCTCCGGTTTGTTTTCTCCGCTGTGCCGAGCAATAATTACCTGACAACCGCGCGCCAGACCGCCGGCAATAAACACAAATACGAAATAGTAAATTCCGGCCAGTGTAATAGACTCCAGTGCGGTTTTAGAGGAATGACCGAGAAATGCCGTATCAATCAACTGATTGATGGAATGCGCCAAACTCCCGAGTATGATAGGATAGGAGATGGTCCAGATTTCTTTATAGGTACCTTTTAACTGCACAAAAAATTATAAATAAGCAGACAAATGTACAAATACAATTTGGTACTGCCTGTGAAACAATAACTAATAAGTTTTTAAGATGATGAGCGCTTTTAACGTTGTCCGATTATTCCTCAGAGAAATCATTCGTCAACGAAGTCCTTCACATTTTCCACTGGTCGCCCCAAAGATGATTGCCGGCATCCACATACATGGTTTCGCCGCTCACATAAGAAGCCATTGGAGATGATAAAAACAGCACAGGATAAGCTACTTCGTCCATAGTGCCCATTCGTTTATTGGGAATGCCGTCCGTAATACCTTTTAAGATGGCAGGAGGATACGTATCCAGGCCCGAAGATAAAATGATACCGGGAGCCACTGCATTTACACGAATATTATAACGCACCCACTCAATAGCGAGTGTTTTGGTGAGATTGTCAACCCCCGCGCGTGCAGCACCGGTATGTGCCATGCCCGGAAAACCGCGGAAAATATTCGCAATAATATTTACGATATTTCCTTCTTTCTGCGGAATGAAAAAAGTTTTCGCCATGATTTGCGTAACATAAAAGGTGCCGATTAAATTATTATTCACCACGGCACGAAAACCGTTAAACGAAATATTTTCTGCAGCAGAAGGAAACTGTCCACCGGCATTGTTTACTAAAATGTCTAATCTTCCGGAATCTGCTTTTATTTTATCGGCTAATGCTTGTATTTGTTCCGGTTCACGTATATCTGCAATAGCACTGCGCACATCGCCGAATTCTTTTAGTTCAACGATGGCTTTTTCTATTTTTTCTGCATTGCGCGAAGCAATATATACCACTGCACCTAATTGTAAGTAATGTTTGGCGATTGTATAGCCAATGCCGCTGCCGCCACCTGTAACCAATACCACCTTGTCTTTGAATAAATCTTTCTGAAACATACTTTCCTGTTTTATCTGGCAAAAATAAACAAATATTTTTACCAAACGAGCGTTCGGTAAAAAATGTCCTTAAATTCTGTATCCAAGTGAGAAATAGAAAGTAGGTTTTGAGTAATTAGATGCTTTGGAAATATTAAATCGTACAGGCCCCACCGGTGTTTTATAGGCTATAGTGATGCCTTCGCTGTGGGCAAACAATAATTTGTTGACTTTTAAATTACTGATAACAGCTCTGTTGCCGTAAACATTTATATTGCCGTCATCACCCGTAAAAACTGATACTTTCGGTATGAAAAATAAATTCTTGATGGCTTCGTATTGAAGAGAAACAGAAGCGGTCAGAAAATTTAAATTCTGTACATACAATTCGCGGTTACCCCAGAATGGAATTAAACTGGTCGTTCGTTCGCGTTCTCTCGGTTCAGTGCCACCCACATAAAATGCATCTGCCTGCTGGTTGGCAAAATCTTTTTTAGACGGACGAAATAAAAAGATCATTCCCATGTCTATACGTGCATCCAGCGATACTTTTTTGTGTAAACGGAAGATGTGCTCATACGTGCCGTATAGTTTAAAATACGGACTGAAGGAATGTCGAATAGTGGTATCATAACTGATGTTGGTGGTATTAAAACTTGAATCAATTACAATACTTTCCGTATGAATAGAGGTAGATGTTTTTCCTGCAAATACAAACTCAGACTGAATCAAGGCACTTTTTCCTTTTGTTGGAAAGGTTTGCTGATTGAAAGAGTTGTAGGCATATTTCAATACGATACTTGAATTCAGGTATGGGCGTTTGGATAAGGTGAACAAACTTTTAAATAAATCAGGACGTTCCGATGGTTTTATCTGAGGTTTTAAATTGCCCCATTTAAACTGAATACCACCACTTAACGCAGAATTCTGACTGATGGCGTAGTTTATCATGATATCGGATTGCTCAAACAGGTTCTTATAAAAACCCAGTGTTTTTCGTTCGTAGAAAACCGGCTGTTTTACGTATTCAAAGAAATGATTGGTACTCAAATAAAAGCCCTTGTTGCCAATATACACCTGATAAGCAGTACGTATTTTCGGATTATCGGAAATGTCAATGGTGGTGATGAATCTCGATGCATTAAAAAATAAATTTCTGGCTGTCATATTCGCTATAATGCCTGCAGACATTTCATTATCGTAGTGCAGACCAAGTTTGTAGGCAAACTTTTTTGTCTTTTCCGTTTTTATAATCAGGTTGTGATTTTTGTCTTTATTTTCTACATAATAATACACTTTGTCAAAGTATCGCGTTCCGTAGATTTCATCCACAGTTTGATTAATTTCTGATTTACAAATATTGTCAAAGTGCTTCAGTCGTATTTTATTTTTTACAATGGCTTCCAGATTGGATTTGTCAAGCGTAAGTTTTATATCCTGCAAATACAAGCTATCTGTTTTATTAAGCCTGCTGGTATCTGTTTCCGATACGTAAAACTTTTTCTGACTTTCGGCCAGTTGTACCAACGGCTCCAGAAACTGATGGGCCACCTGTTCACCCAAAGCCAGAATTTCTTTTGCCTTACCAAAGTCCATGGTTCCTATTTTAGCATTTTTCAGTGCATCGTTGTAATCCACCAGTATATCACATAGTTTTTTTTGTTGTTCGTAATCGGCAGCAATGCTAAAACTGGTTGTTTGTTCCAGCATATTCACCAGTGTTTTCAGTTCCTTTTTAGATAAAAGCATACCGCTGCAGTTGGCACCAATCACAAAATCAGCTCCCATATTTTTTACATACTCCACCGGAAAGTTTTTAAATAAGCCACCATCCACCAACAGCATTTTTCCGGTGTCAATCGGACTGAAAGCAGTAGGAATGGACATGCTCGTCCGCAAGGCAAGTGCCAGACTGCCTTTGTCAATGACCACAGGTTTTCCGGTTACAATGTCTACCGCCACGCATTTAAACGGGATGGGAAACTTATTGAAATCACTGATGTGATGCACTCGGAATGTAAGGTCGTTTAAAAAGGAAGTAATATTTTGTCCGTTTATGACTGCAATCGGCAATCCCGGCATTAGCGTGTTGGAATTCAGCTCTATCATATATTTTCCATACTCATCTTTTTCCTCCATTGTAATTTTGTTCAACGGAACATTATTAGTCAGGTATTTGCTCCAGTTGGTATTTCGTGCCAAAGAGTCCAGTTCTTTACCATTATAACCGATGGCATACAATCCTCCCACAATACTGCCCATACTCGTTCCGGTGATGTAGTCCACTTTTATATTGAGCGAATCAATCATCTTTAATAGTCCCACATAAATAAGGCCTTTCGCACCGCCACCGCTGAGTGTCAATCCAACTTTTGGTCGCACGGAATTTGGTAGCAGATTTTTTTCGGCGGCAGGTAAGGCATAACAAATAAGAAAGAAGAGAAGAAGGAAAAGTATTTTTTCATACAATGAATTCAATGCTAATAAAGTTAGCAATTAATAAAAGAACAAATGTTCAGCTAACAACATTATACTGTGATGTTTATTGAAATACTTATTTTTCGGCAGTTTGAAATGGGGATAATCTAAGGTGTAATAGTTTTCTTATTTCCCTTCACACTGATTATAAGCACACCGACTAATACCAGTACCGTGCCAACAATATGCAGAAACGAAATACTTTCTTTCAGAATAAAATTAGATAAAAAGATAGTGGCAATTGGGCCAACGCTGGCAATAATGGCCATATTGGAAGAACCAATAAATTCAATTCCTTTGGTCATTAAGAAAGAAGGGAAGACGGTACTGATAATAGCAACACCCACTCCGATAAGATATACCTGATAAGGAAATGAAAAAATATCGATACCGTGTACAAAGAGATAATGTACCAGCACGGCAACACAGGAGACAATCATAGAAATGCAGGTAAATCGTATGGTGCCGACATTTTTAATCAGCCCGTCGCTTTTTACCAGATATAATGCATAAGTTACAGAACTCAGCAAGACGAATACGGTGCCTTTCATTAAGTTCGAAGAAGCATAAGAGGCTCTATCCGAGTAGAAAGCCAGTAAAATACCGGTATAACAGATGGCCACCGCAATGATTTGTATAGCGTGAATTTTTCGTTTGAAGAAAATGCGTGACATCAATAAAACAAAAGTAGGATAGGTGAAAATGATGTTTCTCTCGAGTGAAGCACTAACATATTGTAATCCCAAAAAATCAAACAAAGCGGCTAAGTAATAACCAATCAAGCCGAGCGTAACAATGTTAATCCAGTCATTTTTTACGATAGGTGCCGGCTGAGTTTTATATTCTCTTATCAGAATAATTACATAAAAAGGCAGGGCAAACAACATTCGCAAGGTCAGTATTTGCAGGCCGTCGACACCATACCGGAAGGCCAGCTTGGCAAATATACCTTTAGTGGAAAAGCAAATGGCTCCTAAGAAAACAAACAGTACACCTTTGTAAAATTTCGATTGCATAATATAAAAAAAGGCAGCCTTTACAGACTGCCCGAAATTAGTCAATTAATTTATTCTTACTTCATCATGAATGATGATTGTCCGATTAAAAATCCTTTTTCATAAATTTCTACAGAATATTTACCTGCTGCAAATTTAAATGTTTGTGCCCAGTAAGAACACACTGTTTTGGTATCATTCTGATAATCCGGAGAAATATTGTATGTGAAAGGAATTTCATTTCCCGTAGTGGCTTCTTTAAAAGTTCCGCTGCCTAAGTTTTGCAACTGAATGGTTGTTCCGTCCGGAGAAATAATTCTAACGGCGATTTCCGTTTGTCCCGCAGGAGCAATTTTGTTTTGAATTAAATCAAAGCAAATTCTCAGTTTTTCAGCATCTTTTGCTTTGCTTACTTCATCTTCTTTTCCTTTTCTCGTCATACGAATCGGAGTAGATTGGATGTTAGCAGTACTTAAGATAGAAGCTTTGTCGATTCTGTCTTTCATTTTCTGATTCTCATCATCCAATTGTTGTTTTCTTTGAATGGTAGTCGTTAATTCACCCGTAATGCTGTCACGTTCCTGATATAGTGCTTTGTTAATAGTCACTAAAGAGTCGATAGATGCCTGTAAGCGAACTTTGTCACTTTCCATTTGTGCTATCATCAACTGAACATCTGCCAGCAATTTGGATTTGGTAGCATCTCCGGCTTTAAGCGTAGAAATCTGACCTAACAAAGCATCAATTTTAGCTTTCTTAGCAGTCAATTCCTGCTCTTTTACAGTTAATAAACTGTCTAAACCTGCGTTTTCAGCACGATAGCTTTCAATTTCCTGTAAAGATTCCGTGTATTTTTTGTCCAGTTCCGCTTTCAGTGATGACACGTCATCGCGTTGCTTTTCAGTTACTACAATCGTTTCTTTCGATTTTTTCAGCTTAACGTTGGTATACACCAGGCCGCCTATCAGTAAGGCTATTAGTACGATATACATCGCATGAAGTCTGTTGTTGGATCCAGAACTTCCGTTTTCAATTTCACTCATAAAAATATTGTTTACGTTTACACAAATTTACTACAAATTTCTGTATACAATACGTATATTGCGTTATATAATGTGAATTAAATTTTACACAATTCCCAACTTTAAACAGGATGTATGCTGGATAATGTCAAAATAGACGATATTTTGTTTCTCGATATTGAAACGGTTCCTAAATCTGCTAATTACAGCGATTTAGATGTGTATGAACAGGAATTATGGGAGGAAAAGAAAGGAAAACACAAAACAGAAGACGATTCAGCAGCAGATTACTACTTCAATAATGCCGGTATTTTTGCAGAATTTGGTAAAGTTATCTGTATTACCGTTGGTCGTTTGTCACAAACCGGTATGTTTGAGGAGTTTGAACTGAAATCGTTCTACGGAGATAATGAATCAAAATTATTGCAGGATTTTTGTGTCTATTTGCAACAGGAGCTTAAAAAAAGAAGAAATCTTACCCTTTGTGGTCACAATATCCGGGAGTTTGATGTGCCTTACATTTGCCGAAGATTGCTCATTAATAATCTTAAACTTCCAGAATACTTCGAACATCTCCAAACCAAAAAGCCTTGGGAAGCCGGTTTACTGGATTCCATGGATTTCTGGAAATTCGGAGATTTTAAGAATTACATATCACTCAAATTACTGGCATTCTGCCTTGGAATCCCATCGCCTAAAGACGATATCTCCGGCAAAGACGTAGGAAAAGTCTACTGGCAGGAGCAAGGTTTGGAAAGAATAAAAACCTATTGTCAGAAAGATGTGCTTACTGTGGCACAAATTGTTTTAAAATTGAAAGGATTATCCTTAATTTCGGAATCGAATGTAAAAATAAACGCGTAAGATAATGGCTGAACTACTTTTAGATGTAAAAAACTTAGTAACAGAATTTAAAACAGAAAATGGCCTGGTAAAAGCGGTAGACGATGTATCGTTTCAGGTCAATAAAGGTGAAGTAATCGGTATCGTAGGGGAATCCGGCTCCGGAAAATCCGTAACCTCCTTATCTATTATGCGCTTGATTCCGAATCCTCCCGGAAAAATCACCGGCGGACAAATCAACTACTACCGCGACGGAAAAACACCGATAGATTTAGTGCAGATTGCAGATAACGAAATGCGTTCCTACCGCGGTAATGAAATTTCCATGATTTTTCAGGAGCCGATGACTTCTTTGAATCCTGTATTTACCTGTGGTAATCAGGTGATGGAAGCCATTATGCTGCACCAGAAGATTTCTAAAAAAGAAGCAGAAGCCAGAACACTGGATTTATTTGCGCAGGTAAAACTGCCGGATCCTCAACGAGCGCTGAATGCCTATCCGCATCAGCTTTCCGGCGGACAAAAACAACGTGTCATGATTGCGATGGCGATGAGCTGTCAGCCGAAAATATTAATCGCCGATGAACCCACTACGGCATTGGACGTAACCGTACAAAAAACCATTCTAGAACTTATCAACGATTTGAGCAGACAAACCGGAATGTCTACCATTTTCATAACGCACGATTTAGGCGTCATAGCGGAAATTGCAGACCGTGTGGTGGTGATGTATAAAGGTAAGATTGTAGAACAGGGAACGGTGCTGGAAATTTTCTCCAACCCGAAACACCCGTATACAAAAGGCTTGCTGGCTTGCCGTCCGCCACTGGAAAAACGACTGAGCAAACTGCCCGTTATTGCGGACTTCATGGAAGAAAAAGACGGCGTGATTACAGAAAAAGCTGCCGACATGAATGCGCTGGTAGAAGCCTTTGTGGTAAGTGAAGCACAAACGAAAAAACGTTACGAAGAATTACAACAACATACTCCCATCTTACAATTAAAAGGAATACAAACCTGGTTTCCATCCAAAACAAATTTGTTTGGTAAAACACTGGATTATGTAAAAGCGGTAGATGATGTTTCCTTTGATGTGAACGAAGGAGAAACTTTAGGATTAGTAGGAGAGAGTGGCTGTGGTAAAACAACTTTAGGCAGAACAATTTTACGTCTGGTAGAACCTACCGGCGGTAAAGCCATCTTCGATGGAAAAGATATTTTCAACCTCGGACAAAAAGACCTGAAAGAACTGCGTGAACATATGCAGATTATTTTCCAGGACCCTTATTCTTCGTTGAATCCGCGTATGACCATTGGGAATGCCATCCTGGAACCGATGCAGGTACACAATAAATACAGCAACGATTCGGAGCGCAAGGACAAGGTGATAGAATTGCTGGAAAAAGTGAATATGAAACCGGAGCATTTTCAGCGTTACCCGCACGAATTCTCCGGCGGACAACGTCAGCGTATCTGTATTGCACGTGCTTTGGCACTAAGTCCTAAGTTTATTATTTGTGATGAATCCGTTTCTGCCTTAGACGTTTCCGTGCAGGCGCAGGTACTCAACCTGCTGATTAAACTGCGCGAAGAATTTAAGTTTACCTACATCTTCATTTCACACGATTTAAGTGTGGTGAAATTTATGAGCGACCGTATGGTGGTGATGAATAAAGGAAAGATAGAAGAAATGGGATTGGCCGATGAAATCTATAACAATCCGCAGCAGGAATACACCAAGAAATTGATTGCAGCTATTCCGAAAGGAAATGTGGAAGACATCAGAGCAAGATTTGAAAGGGTGTAGTGTTTTAATGGCGTTCAGTATGAGTTTTGATAACCTTTAAATTTTTTATAATGAGTTGTTATTTCTACTTTTATCAATTCGTAATAACTTCTTTTGCTGAAACAAAACTGATATTAACCTCAAAGACCAGCTTAATTTAACGGCGTTCATTTGTTTTAAAAATCATAAGTCTCTCTACGACAATATAGCGCTGAACACTGATAAGTGATTTGAGGAGGCGTTTATCCAAACAAAAGATATCAAAGAAAGTACTGGTTAATAATACAACGTTAAAAAATTTAATGCCAAATACAAAGTACAAAAATTTAACTGTATTAAATAGTCAGTTTAATTCTATCTACGGTGTAACAATCTTTACTTCTATTGCAAATCCAACACATTGGATTCCTGTTCTCAAAAAAAGTAAATATATTTTTTATTAAAACGGATTTCCCATTTAGTATCCGTGTAGACATTATTGCCCGACAATGTTTTAAGGAAAGCAATTACCGCATTCACTTCCGTAGCTGTCAGCTGAAGTTGCTGTCCGAAACCATTCGGTGTAAGTCTCGGATCCAGTCTCGTGTTGCCCGGTGCCAGATTGATGGTGCCGTAATGTCCCACCACTGTCTGCAGCGTAGTCAAAACCCCTGTATGCATCATGGGTGTATTTGGATTGCCATTGATTCCTGTCAGGTCTCTTAAAGATGGCGCGCGGGTATTATTAATGTCGATGCCTGTGCCGTTTAAAACACTAATGACTCCGTTATTACCTGCATTCGGGTCGATGTCAAATTCCGGTGCATTGTGGCAGCCGTTACAACCCAGTCCGCCGCTGGTGCGTATACCGGAAGCGTCAAAAACAGGCGGAGTCAAAAACAAATTCTTGCCATTATTTTCCTGTGCCGTAAAGTTCGGGAAAGGCTGATTGTCGTTGGCAACCTGAGTTCTGCCGGCATCATATTTAGAATCGAAAGATTGAATGCTGCGAACAAACTGTGCCAGACATTCCTGCAGTCGCTGTTCTGTTATAAAGTTGTTGCCGTATACAAACAAAAACAATTCTTTATAGTAGGAGATAGCATCGAGTTTTCGGATTAAGCTGTCAATGGCAGGTCTGCCGCTCGTTCCGCTGAAGCCCATTTCTGCATGGTCCTGCACGGGTTGTGTAGTTTGCGCTTCCAGACTGGCGGCACGTTCATTCCAGAAAAACTTTGATTCCACGGCAAAGCGCGCATTCACCAGTCGCATCGAATGTCTGCCTGTAAGCCCGCCGAGCACACCATCACTGGCCAATGCTGTATCGCCGAATGCAAAGGCCTGTACATGACAGCTACTGCAGGAAATGGTATTGTCAACACTTAAATTCTTATCATAAAATAATACCCTGCCCAGTGTAGCTTTTGCATTGCTTATAGCATTGCTGCCGGTATTGTCTTTGCGAATATAGGCAGGAATAAGCTGGTTGGCATAATTAGCCAGATTGTAGGGATCTATATTGGTACCAAAAGCGGCTTTGATGGCGTCGTAGCTGAGTTGATTTTGTTCTTCTGTTTTTGTACAGTATTGAAATACAACAGTTGTAATCAACAACGCCAGCATTACTTTTAGTTTCTTCATAGAAAATTGTTTTTACTTAGACTATTGGTTTTGGGAAAGGTTTAATCGCTTATTTAAAAAATCGGAAAATAGCAGAACGGATGCTGTTAAAGATATAATTTATCTCGTCTTTTTAATCAAATCCAGCGTATAATCCATTACCACATCTTTATTGGTAAGGATATCGTTTATCGTTGGCACCACTAAATAAGTAGGTAAAACGCCATGTCCCGTATTTTCAGTAATATCGGTAACCACCATGCGGTAATTGGCATTGTCGCAAATAATTTTAGTATTCGGCAGCACAGTTTTTTCTTTTAATCCAAACACACCGCTGAACACCACTTTATTTCCGCCAGTTTCTTCTCCGATAAAAATTCCGCGTTTATAATATTCTATACGCGAACAAAACGAAGCCGTGTTGGAAAAGCAACCGCCATTTATCAATACATAGAGTTTACCCGTGTATGGATTTTTTACAGGCTTTTGTGTGCCCAGTATTTTGCCTGTTTGTGTTTTTAAAATCAATCCGCTGTCGCTCATACCGGCAACCGATTTTAAATCACTGAAATACTCAAAGGGCTCTTTCAATACATTAGAAAGCAGCTGTATGGCCGGGTTGAAATCGCCGCCCTGATTATCTCTTACATCGATAATTAAGTTTGCTGCTTTCAGTGTTTTCAGCTGTGCAAACACCTCATAAATTCGCCCCTTCAGTCCTTTTTCTTCCCAGTCTTTAAGAGTAAAGATGCCCGTATGAGTAGCGGTGTCCATATAGAAGTAAGACTCTTTTTTTTGTGCGGGATATCGCGCCGTTTTGTGCTGAGCAATCAATGCTCTCGGCAGTGCTTTTAGCTGTTTGGTTTCAGGAGGATTATTTCCCGACTTAATGGTCAGCGTATATGTTTTAGGATATCCAAAATGAAAACCATAATAGGCTCTGAAATAAGTATTGAGAATCCATATTGGATACTGATTATTGTTGCCGTCTCTTACCTGCCTTGCCAGCAAATAGTCCATTATCTCTTTCGCACTATTTCCGTTTATGTCCAGTATTACCGTACCTTCTTTCAGCGTTGTATCCTCGGAAAGATTCATGCTGATATACAAGCTGTCATGAAACCAGTAAACATTAAACGGAAAATAATCAGCGCGTTCGCTATTGTATTCTGTTACGTCTTCCGGAAGATAAATATTGGCATGCCCGTCTTTGATAAAAGAAGAAACAGGAGTGATGTAGGAATAAAACTCCTTAGTCGTCATAGGCTGGATATTTTGATATAAACTATCAAAGACCTTGTCTAATTGCTGCTTCGGCGTATACAGATACAGATTGGCCAGCATGGATTCGTACTTATTGCGAAATGCCTTAAAATCCTCCTGTAGTTCAGCACTTGAAAATTGTTTATCGAGTGGTTGCGCATTGGCGTTACACTGAACACTAAGTATAATAGCAAAAGCGATACATAATGTCGGTGTTATTTTCATAGATAAATATAACTAAAACTTTTTCAAATCTTTTTGGCACCATATTGCTCCGACCTTTTGTTGTAAGCTTCCTGTACTTTGCTCATAGCAGATAATTTTTACACAGGCAGATTCGTGTCTGATACAGATAAATCATTCTGCTGTGTTTCTTCAAACAATTTATTAATTCTCGGTTGCAGAAACCAGATACCAACAGGGAAGAACCAGATAAGAAAAAACTCACCCGCAAAATCATTAAAGGTTACCGGTTTTTGCAGTTCCACAGATTTCAATGATTTTGCATTAAAATACAAACAGTAAAAGATACAGAACATGGAGAAAAGATGTAAAGGAAAAATCAGCATGAATATGGCAATGTTGGGTTCTCCGCCGCCGATTATGCCGTTGAACATGTTTATCATAAACACCATGAACAATGACATGTAGGCAACAGGAATAAACAGCAAGATTTTAAAGAGTCTTAAGTTCATGTGTACGGTATCCGGTAGTTTTTTATGCAGGTGGGTGCCCAGCGCATAAAACCATCCGAAGAAAATTCCCATAAACAAGATCATCACAATCGGAAACAGCCTGAACATCATCAAAGGGTCATTGCTGATAAATACAGCAGCAAACATTCCAATCTGAAATAAGATGGGTATCACCATTAAGATCAGAAAGAGCTGCCAGTGTTTTAATTTCAATAATAGTTTCATGATATGATATTTTATAGAATGACGAATCTTGCATTTCCTGCTGCAAAATATAAAATATACTTTAGTATAGAAAGTATCTTCAAATTCAATTTCTAAAGCAAAGAATTAAAGTAATTGCTATAATTTATCTCCATCCACCAATCAAAATCATCACACCGATCATAACCGGGCTAGATTTTTTCGGGAGTTAAGACAAGAGAATACACTCGCCATCTATTTTCCCACCTTCACTTTCTGTATACTGCCATCGGCATTATAAAACAGCGGTGCCATACAAACAGAACGTTTGTACCATTTTTGTTTCCCCATTTTAAGGACTTTGGGATGTTTTTGAAAATACAAATCTGCTGTATGGTAAAACAAATACCATTGCCCTTTATACTCCGCAATGGATGCGTGGTTGGTGCCGCTGTTTACCTTATCCAGCAGTACACCCTTATATTCAAAAGGGCCATAAGGACTGTCGCTCATGGCATACAGTATTTTTGCACGAGCCGTCAGTTTGCTTTTCCCCGAATAAGACAGGTAATATTTACCCTGATATTTGTGCATCCACACCGCTTCAAAAAAACGTTTCGCGCCCTTTACTGCGCGCACCGTATCTGTAAACGAAATCATATCCGGATTCAGTTGTACAATATTCACACTGTTCTGCCCGAAGAGGAGATAAGGGGTTTTATCCTCATCGATAAAAATGCAGGGGTCAATCAGCGCCCTGTTGGCTCTTACGCCCGGTGTTTGTCTTGTTATCAGCGGTTTGCCCAAAGCATCTTTAAACGGTCCGTATGGTTGCTTGCTCACCGCCACACCGATATAATCTCTGTCTGTAGGGAAATAAAAATAGTATTGATTATTGTATGCTGCACAGTCGGGCGCCCAGGCATATTTAGTTGCCCAGTGTACGCTGTCTAAAGATAAGGTCACCCCGTAATCTGTCCAGTCTTTCATATTGGTGGTGGAAAATACGTGCCAGTCACGCATGTCGAACCATTTGGCATCTTCCTGATCATGCGAAGGATAGAGATACAAGGTGTCGTTAAATACTCGTGCGGAAGGATCTGCCGTGTACAAATGTTTTATAATAGGATTTTGCCCGGCGCAAAATTGATTTACAGTAATCAAAAGTAAAATACTAAACAACAATCGTACACGCATTATTACATTATTACATTATTTCATTGCCAGATAACTCCTTCCGAAATTAATAAACATCCCGATGCTGTAAGGTTTCTCGTCTTTTACTTTGCGGTGCAGGTAATAATTTTTATCGCCGATGCAGGTACCCTTGCACACGTTTTTAGTGCTGATGTATTTTGCGTCCACTTGCTTTATGCTGTAGTTGCGCAATCCGGTATAGGCGAGGTCTATACTGTTTTGGTAGGCAGCATCCGTTACGAGCCCCAGTTGCAGCGCCTTGCTGATGCCATAGGCAAACATGGCCGTGGAAGAACTTTCGATGTAGTTGCCGGGTTCTGTGGGGCGTGCCGTCAGCTGATACCAGTGCCCGCTGTTCTTGTCCTGCAAGGCTGGCAGCTGGGCAATCATTTCTTTTAAATAGCCTGCCAGCTCATTCCAGTGCGGATTGGTTTTAGGCATAGTCGTCAGTAAATCTGAAATGGTAACTACCACCCAGCCGTTGCCGCGTCCCCATACTTCAGCGCTCTTACCGCTGGTCTTGTCTGCCCAGTTCAGTTGACTGCCAAATGAGAAATGCCCTTTGTGGTCGCTGTCGTAGCCATGTACCCACAAGCCTGTTGTAGGTTCCTGCAGTTGCTCGCGGTGCAATGAAATTTGTTTGAACAGTTCTTCTAAATACTGTTCATCGCCGGTGGCTTTGTAAAGTTCCATCAGAAATTGCCCAATCATGAAAACGGTATCGTCCCACAACTCGCGGTGTGCCGGTAAATGCGAAACGGCGCCTTCTTTGGTGCGTTTAATTTTTAAGTAATCCGCATAAATCTTATCACAGGCTTTTTTGTATTTCGCATCCTTCGTTACCCTGTAAAGGAAGGCCATGCCCAGTCCGGAAGCAACGGCATTCGGTACTTTTCCATTGGCCTGTTTATAGGATTTATCCATTGCCGTTTTTACAAAATCAAAATAGATTTTTTGCTGCGCGGCATCGGTGTTGTTATCATATTGCTTTACCATAGTGTACAGCAAAGATGCTTTCATCCAGGTCCAGTTGAATTTGGATGCGGGCATGTATTTTTCCCGTGCATACACATCCAGTGAATCCACCCAGGTTTGCGCGTAGTTTGTTTGTACAGTAATGAAAAGGAACAGCAGGAGTGTAATTTTTCTCATGCATTAAAAATACGAATAATATTAACGTTTTTTACCTCACCTTGTCAAGCTTTGCTTGACATCCCTCTCCAATTGGAGAGGGTGACTTCGTTTTAACGAAGCCGGGTGAGGTTTTTTAAAATCACACAGTTTTTACCATCATTTTCTCTTCACTCAATTGCAGATAAGTATTGAGTTTCACGATATAATATTCCTTCATCACACGTTCATAAAAGACCGCCAGGCTTTTGATGCCGCCTTGTTTTAAAATGGCTCGGTGATACAGCCAGATAACGGCAATGGTGCCGCGCATCAGCACGGAATGATACAGACCCAGTAAAATACTTTTGAGAAAATTGGTGCGGTAAATGGCACAGAGCGACTGACTCTGAAACTTGAGGTGTTCCACTTCGTCTTCTAAAATAGCCGTGCAGATATCTTTTAAAAGTTTGGAACCCGTGGCTTTTCTCAGCGCGTCGTAATACACCATAGAAATGATTTCTGCCGTAGTTAAAGTTACCACGATGCCGCCGATACTGAAGAATTTCAGTAGCGATTTGAAGATGACATCCAGCGGATGCTTTTGAATGCGCTCTATGCTGTGCAAGTCCATAAAGGTGCCCAGGGCTTTGGAATGGTTTTGTTCTTCCTTAATAAAGTTTTGTATGGCGAATGTATAATTCATGTCATAAAGTTGTGCTGATTTGCTGAGTAAATTTTTGCCGTCGCTGTTTTCTCCTTTTTGAAATTGCTGAATGGAGGAGCTGATGAGTTTTCTTTCTGCGGAGGAAAGATAATCTTCGTCATCCCAGTAGATGCCGGAGAATTGCTGTTGGTGGTGTGCCGCGAAATACGTGTTCCAGTGGTTAAAGCTCATACGATTAGATTTTAATGGTTTGTAAATGATTAACAAACTAAAAGTAGACGCTTTAAGTATGGGTGGTATTTTTTTTAATATACCTTAACCCGCATTAACATTTGTGTTAATGAAATGAAAGAAATGAAACCCTTTTTAATGTTTCTTTAGTAAAATCTGTTAATAAAAAACTTAACGGCTAATAATGATTTTTTGTGAATAGAGTTGCTGTTCGCATTCTACAGAAATCAGATACATGCCTTCCGGCCACTTTGAAGTATTCAGCATTTTATCTCGTTCGAATACACGCTCCATGTTTTCATTGTACACCTCCTGGCCTAAAATATTTTCTACTTTAATTGTAGCCGGTTTAAAAATCATAGAAGAGAAATCCATCGTTATGTTATCCTGTGCAGGATTAGGATATACCGTTAATTCTTTGGTATCTGAAGTGGAGTTTCTGATGCCGGTTGTTCTGGTAGGGCCGGAGAGGATATCACCGCTCCATGCATACTCAATCGTTTTGCCATCCACTACAATTTTAGCATAATACACCCAGGAGAAAGTAGGTAAATCGAAATACCATTTTTCCTGATATTGTGCTTCTTGTATTTTTTGTTCGAAGTTGTCAAAGCTGCCGTACATATCGCTGTTGCCCACCATAAATACCCAGGTTTGACCATCCGGATTATCGTCCGCTCTTACGCCATTGATATACCCGGTGCTGTGTCTGCGCACCGCCACATAACCATCGCCTTCTCTGCCAAGCAGCCAGTTTCCGCTTTCTCTTATTTCGTCGAATTTATCATCTTGCCAGTGCAATGCTACAGATAGCTTTGCATCCTTGTATCCGAATAAAGCCAATCCTTTTTCAGGTCGGTACATCACCAGCGCCACATTCGATTTTTGTTTTACATATGGCAAATGAGTATTGGCATTATGTGCAGGTCTGTTATCCCAGTCAACATCCGGTTTTCCTGATAAGGTAAACACCGCACTCGTTCCTGCATTCACTACTACCGGAAATTGCTGATAACCAACTTTTCCTTTCCAGAAATCCTGTAAAGAGGACAGTGTAACGGATTTATTTTTAAAAACAGCAATGGTTGGATGGTAAATGCCGGAGCTTTTACTGATGGGGCTTGCAATTTCAGCCACGCCGGAAGCGAGGTTGGATGGTAAGAATGAGAATTGTCTGAAATCTGCGAATTCAAAATGTCCCCATAAATTTAAATCTTTCAATAACTGAAAAGTAGATTGTGCCACATCCGGGTGAAAATAGGCTCCGGAACTCCATTGGAATATCACTTTGTCTTTTACTGACATGGTGTTATTGATATTATTAATACCATCTTGTAACGTATGTCCTTGTGTATAAACAGTATCCAATTTTGATTGCCATGAACTGATGACATCATCCACAGGTACAGTAGTGGTCGCTAAAAAAGCACCGGCATGAGAAGTTCCGTTTTCCACTTGTCCCAAACCGGTCAACATATAAATCAGGTTATTGTGATTTTGGCCATAAGCATTTTCATATTTTCCGGGATAATTCCTGCCTGCTGTAGGGAATAGTACACCTTTGTTATTGGTTAGTAGCAACAACTCTTCTTTTAATAATTTCTGAGATGCCTGTGTTGCGAGGCTTTTAATCTCAGCATCCTGAGAAAAATCTGCCAGATTTAACAAGCCTGTTAAGCAATAAGGTGCATAGGTGGTCGAATTAAATTCATAAAAACCGTATCTTATTTTTAATTTCAGATAGTGGCGTAATCTTTTATCCAGGGTGCTATCCACTATTTTTCCATATTTTTCATGCAGTAACCAATCGGAAGCCATCCACATAATCATGTGATTCTCTGACCAGTATTCTCTGTTATCTTCATTGGCTTCTAACCAGAACGGGAGCGGAGCCAAGACAGGCAATATCTGACTATCGTACTCACCATGCGAAAACATCAGAATACGTATGAGTTTTATAATATCAAAATCTGCAGTAGATCTTGAAGAAACATTTGCTAAAATGGTACTTAATTCAGACTGATTAACAGGAATTCCTCTTGCAGCCTGAATACTTAATGCATCAGAATTTACATTATTTAATGCATGGTCAATATAAGCTGTTCGTCGTGCTTCAAATTCTGGATTTATCGCATTTGCGGGCGTAATAGCGAACGATGAACAAAGTAAAAAAGCAAGCGTTAAAATCTTGTAAAATGTAGGCATAGCATAGTTTTTAAAAAGTTGATATCTAAGGTAATACAATTACTTGTAATTTGGTATGTATTTAAATGTAAAATTGCAATATTGTATAATCTGTTTAATAAATCGTATTTTTAATCTTTAATTTATAAAATAGAATGTCAAAAAAGAAAAAAATAAATAAAGGTTCCCATCCTAATCCACACAAGCGAGCGAAAAAAAATACCAAAAAAGATCACGATACATTTATAGTTGGCGAAGAATTATCCGGCACTGTTGATGTTGCCAGAAGTGGTGACGCCTTCGTCTCTATTGAAGGTAAAACTAAAGATTTTTTTGTTAGCAGAAAAAATACTAACCACGCATTTGATGGCGACACTGTTACCTTAGTGCGTTTACACAAACCTAATGCAGGCAGCAGGCCGGAAGGAATCATTACCGGTGTTGTAAAAAGAAAAAGAACCCACTTTATCGGAGTGGTAGAAAGAATAAACGATACTTGTTTTGTGGTACCCGACAACACGGGCGTTCGCGCGGATTTCTATATTCCGGAAGCGCGTTCCTTGAAAGCCAAGCATAACGATAAAGTAGTGATTGAACTGATAGAATGGCGACCAAAAGATAAAAATCCAATCGGACATATTACGGAGATTTTAGGTAATGCAGGCAGCAACGACGTAGAAATGAAATCCATCCTCGTAGAAAATGGTTTCTTTACGGCTTTTCCGCAGAAAGTACTGGAAGAAGCGGAAAATCTGGAGTTTGAAGTGTTTGAGGAAGAAAAGAAAAAACGCAGAGACTTCTCTAAAATCCCAACGTTTACAATTGATCCGGCGGATGCCAAAGATTTTGACGATGCGCTTTCCTTCCGAAAACTGGAAAACGGGTTGTACGAAGTAGGAGTGCATATTGCTGATGTTTCGCATTATGTGGCGGAACATTCCGCTTTGGAAAAAGAAGCATTTAAACGCGCCACTTCGGTGTATCTGGTCGACAGAGTGGCACCGATGTTTCCGGAAAGATTATCGAACATCATTTGCTCGCTTCGCCCCAACGAAGACAAATGCTGCTATGCAGCCGTTTTTCAGTTAGATGAAAAAGCAAATGTAAAAGATGTCTGGTTTGGCAGAACCATCATTCATTCTCAAAAGAGATTTTCATACGAAGATGCACAGGAAATTCTGGAAGGCAAAGACGGTGTATTCAAAGAAGAATTACTGAAACTGAATGAACTGGCGCATATCTTACGCAGAGAGCGTTTCAAGAACGGATCCATCGGTTTTGAAGCGCCGGAAACAAAATTCAAACTGGATGATTCCGGCAAACCGATTGGCGTATATGTGAAAGAACGCAAGGACGCACATTTGCTGATTGAAGATTTCATGCTGCTGGCCAATAAAGCAGTCGCAACGTTTGTAGGTAAGGAAAAAAATAAAACAGGTAAAGTACCTTTTGTATATCGCGTGCATGATTTGCCGAATGAGGAAAAGCTCATCGACTTTCAGTTGTTTGCGCAGAAGTTCGGCTATAAAATACAGTTCGATAATCCGAAGCAGATTGCCAGAGAACTGAACCGTCTGATGCAGGAAATTGAAGGTACACCGGAACAGGCGGTGCTGCAGCAGCTGGCGATTCGCTGTATGGCGAAGGCGGTGTATACCACCAATAATATCGGGCACTACGGCTTAGGCTTTGAGTTTTATACGCATTTTACTTCACCGATTCGTCGCTATCCGGATGTGATGGTGCATCGTTTGCTGGATAAAATTCTGCACGATAAAAAACTGCCTACACAGGATGAACTGGAATACCAGTGCAAACACAGCAGCGAGCGCGAACGGGCAGCGAATGATGCGGAACGTTCTTCGGTGAAATACAAAATGGCAGAGTTTATGCTCGATAGAATCGGAGAGCATTTCAGCGGCGTGATTTCAGGAGTGAAGAACTGGGGGATTTATGTGGAATTACCGCAGTACAATTGTGAAGGTTTGGTGCGCGTGGAAACCATGCGCGACGATGTGTATGTATTTGATGAACGCAAGATGCGCATGCTTGGCAGACGTCATGATAAAATTTATCAGTTAGGCGATAAGGTGGAAGTAAAACTCACCGGCGTAGATATCGAAAAGAAAACGATAGACTTTGAACTGGCAACAGAGAAGAAGGTGATGTTTTAAATCGTCGTGCATATTTTTACAATTCTATTATTTATGAATGGTTCTTATTTTTTTGTCGGAAATAATGTCTATTTTTAAGATGAATATGTGTTGTTTTTAATATTTACAAATAATAGTTTTATGATTTCAGTAATTATTGTTGAGGATGACCCCATTTTCCGGGATATGTTGCTGGATATGCTTCCCAAAGCGATAGTAAAAACTAATTTACTGGCTACTTGTGCTACCATCCGGCAGGCAAAAGAAGCGATTGAAAAACAACAGCCTCAACTGGTACTTTTAGATGTGGAATTGCCGGATGGGAAAGGTATGGATTTACTGAATCACTACGATGAGGCAGGTACTTTTGAAACCATATTCATTACTTCTCATGATAAGTATGCCATTGATGCCATTAAAAAAAATGCAGCCGATTATATTGTAAAACCCGTAAAACAGGATGAATTAAATCAAGCTTTATTGAAAGTAAAAAAGAGGCTGGAAATATATTCTATCTTATTGAAAGTAGAAGAACTTACAACTTATGTAGATAAGCTAAAACAGCAAAATCTACAGGAAAACAAAATCATGATTAACACGAATGAAGGCGCCATTTTTGTGAAGGTAGGTGATATTATAAAACTAGAATCTGAAAGTAATTACACGATTTTATATTTAGAAAACAACAAAAAAATTATCGCGTCCAAAACACTTTCTATATTTGAGGAAATGCTGGAACCTCTTAATTTTCTACGTGTTCATCGTTCGTTTGTAATCAACCTTACCAAAATAAGAAATATTGAAAGCGAATCCGGAAATTATCTTGCCAAGATGTCTGATAATTCTAAAGTGGAAATATCCAGAAGAAAGAAAAAGGAGTTTTTTGAAAAAATAGCTTACAACGCATAATTTCATTTTCCCGATAATAACATATTTTAAGATTATACGTGCAATAATTTGTAATTGTGTTCGTTTAACTCATATATCTCTCAACAGGGTTTTTATGTTTCTAAGGAGGCTGCCATTTGGCAGCCTTTTCTTATGCATTAAAACCTGCAATAAACACCTAAAGGAAGTTTCTGACTGGTAGAAGACGGAATATACAATTCGCCAAATTCAGGCTGCACATTTTTTAAATCTGCTTTTTTAAGATTGTCCAGCATCAGGTTTTCAATAATCAACGATGAAAATCCTAATGAGTAAGTATTTAAAATAAAGAAGTGATGTTCTTTGTCAAGCAAACTGAGTACATCAGCAATCATTTCATTAATCTGATCTTCCAGTTTCCATTTTTCACCATCCGTTCCGTGTCCGTAAGCCGGAGGATCCAGAATGATTCCCTGATATACTTTTCCGCGTTTTACTTCGCGTTTTACAAATTTTACGGCATCTTCCACCACCCAGCGTATATCTTTCAGCTTGGAAGATTCCATGTTTCTGTTTGCCCAGCTGACTACTTGTTTTATGGAATCTACATGATAGGTTTCCGCACCGCCCGCACAGGCAGCTAAACTGGAACCTCCCGTGTACGCAAATAAATTCAGCACTTTCGGTTTTTCAACCTGTTGTTTTATTACCTGTAACTTTTCAAAAATGAAATCCCAGTTGACGCTTTGCTCCGGAAAAATACCGACATGTTTGAATTTTGTAAGCGCCAGGTTGAATTTTATATTAAGTTCCTGATGCTTATACTCTAACTCCCAGTTCTCCGGCATCTTTTTTAAGAATTCCCATTTGCCATTGGAGGAAGAAAGAGGAACAAACTTGACGTGCGCCTTGTTTTTCCATGCTTCTTCCGTTAAGTTTTTATTCCATACTGCCTGCGGTTCCGGACGAATGGTAATGTACTCACCAAAGCGTTCCAGTTTTTCAAAATTACCTGAATCAATTAATTCGTATTCGCTAAAATGCGCAGGATATATGGTAGAAATCATAGAAGGAGGGTAGTGTGCGTTTATTTTTCTTTCTTAAATATGGCAGCACCAATCAGGGAGACAATAGCGCCCATAATCAATGAACTAATTAATGAGATAACCGTCATGATTGCCGGACTCATAAATTTTTTACTCATCTCTATAGCTGCGTCCACCTGTTCTTCGCTTAAACCTTTTTCTGCCATTTGTTTTCTGGATACTTCCAGTAAGTTGTCAATAAAATTGGTTTCTATAAAATTAGAGTAGACTAAGAAATAGACAATTGAAATGACTGAAATAATAACAGTGATAAGCATTCCGCCACCGAACAAAGAGCCAAATGGAACTAGTTTGTTTTTATTAGCATCGGAAATTGCTTTGATGCCTGCAATGATAGCAACAACCATTATAATAGATTGCAGCCATTTCGACCAGCTCTCATATTGAAGATTTGCAAAAAATAAGATAAGGGAAACAATTACCCCGCCTAAACCTCCGATGATGCCAAATTTTATGGCATTGGATTTAATATCTAAATTTCCATCTTGCTTTATTGGCTGGTCTAAAGTATCGTTACTCATAAAAATTAATTTTTATCAAATTTATAAAAATCTTTGCTCTCTTGTGTCTAAAAGGAAAAAATTAATCTATCCTTTGCTGCCAATATCACTACCCGCTATAAAGCCGCTTGTCCAGGCTGCCTGAAAATTAAAACCGCCAGTCACTGCATCAATATCGAGTACTTCTCCGGCAAAATATAAATTGGGTATTATTTTACTTTCCATTGTTTTAAAATCCACTTCTTTTAAAGACACACCGCCCGCCGTTACAAATTCATCTTTGTTGGTGTTTTTTGAGAATACTTTTAAGCGGCTTTTGGTAAGCGTTTGAGCTATGTTTTGTATGTCCTGTTTTGAAAAGTCTGCTACTAATTTTTGCGGGGAGATTCCGTTTACATTCAGTACACTTAACCAGAAACGATTAGGCATATCAAAAGGAGAGAAGTTGTTGGCCTGTTTCTTTGCCTGTGCTTCTTTCTCTGTTTTTAATTTTTGTATAGCTTCATCCGTTGACATATCTATCCAGTTAATTTCCAGTTCAAACTGATATTTTTTATCATGCAGAACGCGTGCTGCAAATGCGGATAATTTTAAAATGGCAGGACCGCTTAAACCGGTGTGCGTAATTAAAACAGGGCCTTCTGTGATAATTTTGTTTGCTTGTCCCGAACTTGTTTCGGGATTTATCGACAATCGCACATTGTTCAACGAAATACCTTCCAGTCCTTTAATCAATTCTTCTTTGATATTGAATGTAAATAAAGAAGGCACTGGCTTTATAATTTCGTGACCGCTTTGTTTTAGTAACTGCCAGATGGTGTTATTACTGCCCGAAGCTATTAATAAATAATCTGCTGTAATTTTTTTATCATTATAATAAACGCTAAAGTTTTCTCCCGTTTCAAAACGCATCACCTTTGCCTGTTTTATAATCTGAATATTCAGCAGTTTGGTTTGTTCTGTCAGGCAATCGATAATGGATTGGGAACGGTTGCTCACCGGAAACATTCTGCCGTCTTCTTCTGTCTTTAGCTGCACGCCTCTGTTTTCAAACCAGTCAACGGTATGTTCGCAATTAAACCGGTAAAACGGGCTTAGTAATTCTTTGTGACCGCGAGGATAAAATTTCACTAATTCTTTTACATCAAAACAAGTATGCGTTACATTGCACCTTCCGCCACCGGAAATCTTTACTTTTCCTAATACTTCCAACCCTTGTTCTAAAATGGTAATGGATAAGTCAGGATTGCTTTCTGCTGCTGTAATAGCGGCAAAAAAACCTGCGGCACCACCGCCAATAACAATCAATTTTTTTGTAGAATGCATTTGTTGCGAAGATAAATATTTATGTTATAATCAGACTATTTAAAATATAGTTGCCGGCTTTGTATTTCAGCACTATAGTTTTATGCAGGCTAGGGTTAATAAAAGTTGGAGATTGAATATCTTTTCGAAGTTTTATAAGGGCTGGTGTCTTCACCAAGCATCTGTTAGGTTTGGATAGGACAAAAAGCGATTGGTAACTCAATCAAAAAACAGGCTAAGTACTTTCTTATTATATATTATGCTTATTGCTTATTTTCGATTGCTGAAAACAATAACTAAAAAAAATCCTGAATGAGTGAACTGACAAAAATAATGCTGCGTATATTACCGTTTGTGGTTATCATTTTTGTCATAAGCATTAAAGTGCGCAAAGGTGATTTCTCGAAAGAGGAGCTGGGTATACAAAAACCGGATTCTTATATTAAAGTATTTAGCTGGTGGGTGTTTTTCTTATTTTTTTGTGTGCTGACAGAACTGCTGCTTTATAAGTACAACCTGCTGCAAGTGAAATCATATGCATTCGACCTCAATACAAGTTTGTTGAAAATATGCGGAATGCTGCTGCTGGCGCCCATTGCAGAAGAATTGCTTTATCGCGGTATTTTTTTATCTAAACTTATTCAGTTTAAGGTCAATAAACACGCAGCCATTTTTATAATAGCCGTTTTATTTGTTCTTTTACATTCATTTGCATATGAGCAGACACTTGCATCAAAAATCGGAATAGTACAGGTATTTATTGATGCTATGCTGTTTGGTTATGCAAGACTAAATACAAATTCTGTTTACACATCTATTGTGATGCATATAACGGGAAATTTAATTGCAATCGCTGAAATGTATCTTTTATGAAAAAACAACTTTTATCCATTCATCACTTTGTGGTGGCAATTATATTAATGACTAAAGGGTATGATAAAATTCAACATCATCACAGCATTATTGGTTGGAGTATTTTATTATCGGGCATTATGGTGTTGTTGTATTTTGTGTATATAAAACGTTCGCAAAAGCCACATGCCACCTTGGGAATAATTACACACCTGTTTGAAAGTATTGCACTATTCTTAACTACTTATGTTTATTTTCAGGAAGGTAAGACCATGTTGCCTTATGTTACACTTACAGCTGCGATAGGTTTTCTTATAGCAACGATACTGCATGTAAAAAGTTATAAAAAGCATTCATTTTAATGGTCAGTGTCTTTACCAAGCATCCGTTGCGTTTGGTGAGGACAATAAGCGATAGAAAGAATCAGGTAAGAAGTTTTGTGAAATACCAATATTGGTGTCTATAATACGCTGGATGAGTTCGTCAAATACAGGTAGCAACTTGCAGATTTAATCTACAAGGCATACAACCCGATAGGAGAGTAAGGTAGGTATATATTTTTCTGTGGATGTATTTTTTTGTAAATATGTATTTTAACCAAGTATTTATATATACATTTGTGTACAATACTTAAATACAAAAACATGAAAAAATACAACCTTATCTTTTTATTTATTTTGACAATAGTGTGTTCTGATATCCTGATTGCACAAGAGCTGATTAAAAAGAAAAAGGTAAAAGATGGAATAACGAATGAATTCTATGTATTAAAAGATAATAAGGAAATTAAACAAGGCCCTTTTTTATCGACATACCTGGATGTTTTTGATAAGAAATATATTGCTGATTTTGGGCAGTATGAACAAGATGCAAAAATAGGCACGTGGTTATCGTTTTACTACAAAAATCCGTCAAATTTTTTAAAGTCTTCAGGGGAGTTTAAGGATAATAAAAAAGTAGGTGATTGGCAATATTATTTCCCCGGACTTATTTCGAAGGCAAATATTTTAAGTTTGTTTGGTTCTGAAAAAAGAACAAACATAGTTTCTTCAAAAAAAGGAGACATAGGATTTAAAATTGAACTTGATACATCAGGATTATCATTAATGTGTGAAGGACAATATACAGATGACGTAAAATCAGGCGTTTGGGAGTATTATTCAAAATCAGGTTTTTTGTTACATCAGTATAATCACTCATCTCATGAAATGATGCAGAATTATTTAAGAGACCCACAAAATAATTTTCTAACATTCTTAGGCGGACCTGAAAGATTTTATAATTTCTATTTTACAGCACAACAGGAAATAAATCAGGAAATTTCGGTAACAAAAACATCAGAGGTTATCTATGAAATTGATAAAAGCGGAAACTATATTTATGTTCAGGCATTTGGTGATATTTCTTTCAAAAAAAATGTCGATAAAATATTGGAAACTATCCCCAATGAATGGATATGGCTGAAACAAAATGCTACTCAAAAATTACAATTGATATCAAAAGTCTTATACAATGAAAATTCGTTTATGAAATATAGTTTTAGCCTTGATTTTAAAGTAATAAATTGATATTATTTAAATTTAAAACTTATTTCCCCTTTGCCGCTTCTTCAATTAAATCATACACATACATTCCAGGAAATTTAGCGGCATCAAAGATGCCGCCGTCCAGTAAGCCAATTATTCTGTATGGTTTGAATGAATTATTATTCATGGCTGTTTTTATTTTACTACCCACACTGGCGCTTATCTGTTGTGCTGAAAAATCCCCTTCATTGTCTTCATAAAATACAGCAATTTCATTGGCTTTTGGTTTATAAGATTTTGGTCTTTCCATTACATAGTAGCCATCGTTAGTGATTTCCAAGGTAAACAACACATCCTCAAAATCTTTTGTTTCCGTTTCCAGTGTTTGTTTATTCATAACACCGGTAAGTATCATGATTTTTGCACTAATATCCGTTTTTGAATACGTGGTATCCATTGGAATTAACTTCTTTTTTCGTACAGCTTCCTGCTCATTCATCTCATCCATGTTTTTATAGGTAGTTTCCCGGATGGTTTTAATTTTTATATCACCTTCATTCTGTTCAGGATTTCCTGGTTCTTTTACCAGCACTTTATCGTCTATGATGTCAGATTCTTTCAGTTCGTCGAGATTGATTAACTGCATATTTCCTTTGGTTGTCACACCTTTAGAGTAAAACTCTTTATAAAATGTTTTTCTGTCTTCTATACGTTTTCCATTTTTATAAAACATATTCAGCGACGCTTCACCCGCATCATCCCATTCTACAATCATTCCGTGCAACAAGCCGTTTTTGTAAGGTATTTTTTTTATTTCCGCGCCTTTGCTGTTATAGAGTTTTCGTTCTCCGTTCAGTTCCCCATTTTCATAGTTTTCCGACAAGAGCAATTCACCTTTATCGTTGTAGAACTTCCACAAGCCATCCTGCTGGCCATTTTTTAAAGCACCTGTAGTGCTGATATTGCCATTCTTGTTTTTTAATTCCAGTTTTCTGTCAGGAGTAGCATTAATGGAAATCCGGTGATTTGGTACATTTTTAACAATGTAATCTTCGATATAAACAGTGTAATCGTATGGAGTTTTAGACGATAGTTTTCCCTTGTAGTCATATTTAAGTTCGTAACAATAATCACTTATTTTATCGTCTTTGTAAAAACAATCAATTACCATATTTCCACTGCGGTCAAACTCTTTGTAAGGGCCGTTTAGCTTATCATTCGTATAATTTGCTTCTCTTTCCACTGCACCGTCTTCATAATATTTTATGAGTTTTCCTTCTACTTTTCCATGAATATAATTTAGTATACCTGCTATTTTTCCGCTTGCATAATATTCTTTAAATGGTCCTTCATAAACATCATTTTTCAACGCAACAGATTGTTTTATTTTGCCATTTTCAAAATAGGAAAGAGCCAAACCATCAGATACACCGTACTTATACTCGGCAGTTTCGCTTATTTTACCGTTTTCAAAATATTTTATATGGGTGCCTGTTTTTACTCCCTGCTCAAAAGGCATTAGTTCTTGTATGGTTCCGTTTTCAAAATATGAAATGGCTGTATCGACAATGATGTCATTTTTATATTTTACGATTCCCTTTATATTTCCCGATTCATAGAATTCTTTAAAGATGCCATTTACTTTTCCATTTTTATAATCCAATTCCTTTTGCTTGGTTCCGTTTTTATAGTACTGAATAAATTTTCCATCCAGAGAATCATTCACAAAAAAACAAATACCGGCTAATGTTCCGTTCGGGTTAAATTGTTTACAACTGTCGTTCTTCATTTTGTTTTTATAATGTACAAAGGATGATACATTTCCATTTCTGTGATAGTAATTAAGCCTACCTTCCCAAATCTCGGCAGTATCGCTGTACGACCAGCCATCACCCTGCATAACGCCGTCTTTGTAGTAATCTATGATGTGGTACAAATTACCTTTCTTTTGCGGTGCCGGTCGGTAGTAGGTAGCGTTGATTCTATCCGTTTTTTTCCATTTCATATCATACCAGATGGTATCACCTGCAAATGATACATAAGCTAAAAACACAAGACATACAGATAATAAAATATGCTTCATTTTTTATAATTTAAAGCACTAAAGATAGATATATTTATAAAACAAGATAAAAAATCATTTATTCAGCTGATGTCATACGAAAGAGTAGTAAATTTCATTTGAAATATATAGTATGAAAAAGTTAAATATGCTCTTAGTCATCTTAGGTTGTATACAATTATTTGTTGCACTTGGTGCGCTTCCCGTAGGTTATTTATTCATCATTCATCCGGACGGAAGCGCCGTAGGAATGAATGTTGAAATGCTCGCAAATTCACCATTTTCTGATTTTTTGATTCCTGGTATAGCCTTGTTTGTATTTAATGGCATATTTCATCTAATAGATGCATTTTTTTGCTTTTTTAAGCTCAAAATTGCACCGTATATCGGTGCAATTCTCGGCATTGGTTTACTTATATGGATATTGGTACAGGTATATTCTGTTGGCCTTAACAGCTATCTGCAACCGGTGTTTTTTAGTATAGGGATGGTAGAACTTTTCCTTAGCCTTTTCTTGATAAAAATGCAGTCAAATGACCGTGATTTAACATAGAAAACTGCCTTCCATTTTTGCTGTTGTTAAATTGTGTAAAATCAGCTGTTTTATCGTCAAAATGTGGATAATCTAAACAAGCGTTCACTTCAAAAAACGGCCTAAAAATGGTATCTTTGCAAGGCTAAATAATAACGTAAATGTCAGAAGAATTAGAAGGGTTGAACAGACCCAGAATTGTACCCATTAACATTGAAGATGAAATGAAATCGGCCTACATAGATTACTCTATGTCGGTGATAGTATCACGTGCCTTACCGGACGTGAGAGACGGGTTGAAACCCGTTCACAGACGTGTCTTGTTCGGTATGTCCGAGCTGGGTATGACCTCCGGAAAACCGTATAAAAAATCTGCCCGTATCGTCGGAGAGGTTTTAGGTAAATATCACCCGCACGGTGACAGTTCCGTGTACATGGCTATGGTGCGTATGGCACAGGACTGGTCCTTACGTTATCCCTTAATTGACGGACAGGGTAACTTTGGTTCCATCGACGGAGATCCACCGGCTGCTATGCGTTATACGGAAGCAAGATTGAAAAAGATTGCGGAAGACATGCTGGAAGATTTACACAAAGAAACGGTTGATTTTCAGTTAAACTTTGACGACTCTCTGGAAGAACCAACTGTTTTACCTACCCGAATCCCACAATTGTTGGTCAACGGTACTTCCGGTATCGCAGTAGGTATGGCTACGAATATGCTTCCTCATAACTTATCAGAAGTAATTGACGGTATCATCGCATATATTGATGATAAAGAAATTACGGTGGATGACTTAATGAAATTTGTGAAAGCACCGGATTTTCCTACAGGTGGTATTATTTACGGATACGAAGGTGTCAAAGATGCACTGAGAACCGGTCGCGGAAAGATTCGTGTACGTGGAAGAGCAAGAATTGAAGAAAACAAAGAAGGCAGAACACAAATCATCATTTCAGAAGTTCCGTATCAGATAGAACCGAAGATGATTATTACCCGTGCGGCGGATTTGGTGAATGATAAAAAACTGGAAGGTATTGCCGAAATCAGAGATGAATCGGACAGAGATGGTTTACGTGTGGTATTTGATTTAAAAAGAGATGCCATTCCAAATGTAGTGTTGAACAACTTATATCAGCATACGCCTTTGCAAACCAGCTTTGGTGTTAATAACATCGCTCTGGTGAATGGTCGTCCGGAAATGCTGAACCTTCGCGATATGATTCGTCATTTCGTGGATTTCAGACATGAAGTGGTCATCAGAAGAACTAAGTTTGAATTAAAGAAAGCAGAAGAACGCTTGCATATTTTAGAAGGTTATTTAATTGCCTTAGATGCGTTAGACGAAGTAATTAAATTAATCAGAAGCTCCAAGAATCCGGAAGCTGCGAAAGATGGTTTAATAGCAGACTTTGGTATGTCTGAAATTCAGGCAAAAGCGGTGTTGGCATTGACTTTACAACGTTTAACTGGTCTTGAAATCGACAAAATTCGTGCAGAGCACAAAGAAGTCTCTGATTTAATCGCTCATTTGAAAAATATTCTGGAGCACGAACATTTGCGCTTTGATATTATCAAAGAAGAAATGCTCGAAATCAAGAAAAAATACGGAGACGAACGCCGTTCTGAAATCGTATTGTACGGAGATAATATTTCGTACGAAGATATGATTGCGGAAGAAGAAATGGTGGTTACGATTTCTCATTTAGGCTACGTAAAACGTACACCTTTAGACGAATACAAAAAACAAAACCGTGGTGGTAAAGGCTCTCAGGGCGGTAAAACCCGTGATATTGACTTTATCGAACATTTGTTTGTAGCCTCTACACATAATTACCTCTTGTTATTTACGGAGATGGGTAAATGTTACTGGCTGAAGGTATACGAAATTCCTGAAGGCAATAAAACCTCCAAAGGACGGCCTATTCAGAATGTTATCAATATTCCACAGGATGACAAGATCAAAGCATTTATCAATGTGGCAGATTTGAAAAATGAGGAATTCTTAGATACTTATAATATTATTATGGCTACTAAACGTGGTACCGTGAAGAAGACCTCTATGAGAGAATATTCACGTCCTCGTTCTAATGGTGTGAATGCCATTACAGTAAGGGAAGGAGATGAGTTGGTAACCGCTGCTTTGACCAATGGTAAATGCGAAATCATTTTAGGGTCTAAAAAAGGTAAAGCCGTTCGTTTCAGCGAAGCGGGTGTACGTGCTATCGGCCGAACCGGCTCCGGTGTTCGCGGTATCTCCATCGATGAGACAGATGATGAGTTAATTGGCATGGTTTGTGCAGATACAACTGCGGAAATAAAAGAAGATATTATGGTGGTGTCTGAAAACGGCTACGGAAAACGTTCCGCTTTAGATGATTACCGAATTACTTCTCGCGGCGGAAAAGGTGTTATTTCATTGAACGTAACAGATAAAACCGGTAATATGATTGCCATAGAATCTGTAACAGACGATAATGATTTAATGATTATCAATAAATCCGGTTTGACGATTAGAATCGGATTGAATACATTGCGCACCATGGGTAGAAATACGCAAGGTGTAAGCTTGATAAAACTGAAAGGTGATGATGCTATCGCTGCGGTTTCTAAAATTCAACATGAAGAGGAAGAGGAAGAAGGAGAGGATACAGCGGATGCAGAAAACACTTCACCTGAAACAGATATAACAAACGAAACGGAAACAGATAACAATATTGAAGAACAAAAAAATGAAGAATAACATGAGAAATTTTAAGTTAATGATTTTGATGCTGGGCGCACTGTTCATGATTCAGAACACATATGCTCAGAAAGGCAAAATTACTTCCGCACAGCTGAACTTACAGGACGGAAAAGTAATGGATGCAAAGAAAGATATTGATGCAGCTCTGTTGGACTCATCGATTCAAAAAAGAGTAGATGCCTGGAATACAAAGGGTGATGTCTACAAACAAATCTATGAGTCAAAGATATTCTATCCGCAGAATCCTAACTGTTTGTTTGAAGCAAAAGACGCTTACTTAAAGGCATATGCATTAGAAACTAATCCTAAAAAACAAAAGAACTTTTCTACACCTTTAACAATGGTGTCAGGTCATTTGTTTAATGAAGGCTTAAGTCGTTTTAATAACAAAAAATACGAAGACGCGTATAAACATTTTGATGCAAGCAGAACTGTAAATGAATTTTTGTTTTCAAAAGCAATGGTTTCTACCCTGGATACAAACGCCATTTATGCAACGGCTATTTCCGGCGCGAACGTCAATAAGATAAGTGAGGTTCAGCCTTTGCTGGAAAAGCTGATTGCAATGGATTATGACAATGCTGTTGTTTATGAAACACTGGCACAGGTTTATGATGGTCAGAATAATAAAGAAGCATTAGAGAAGTTAATCGTTAAGGGATTAGCTAAATATCCCCAAAATAAAAACCTTCAGATATATGAATTAAACAGCACCTTAGATGGAGGAGATTCACAAAAAGCGATTGATAAATTTGAGAAAGCATTTGCTGGGGATCCTAAGAATGCATCTATCGCTTTTAATCTGGGAGTTTTGTATGATAAATTACAAAATTCGGAAAAAACAAAAGAGTATTATGGTAAAGCAATTGCATTGAAATCTGATTATGGTGATGCATATTTTAATCTTGGAGTTATGTATTTCAACGCAGGTGTGGCTAAAAATAAAGAAATGAATGCTGTAGATGATGCGAAAGATAAAGACGGTAAAATCTATGCTGGATTGAAAGCACAACGCGATGAATTATTTAAACAGGCATTACCTAATTTAGAAAAAGCATACGAAATTGATCCCAAAAATATTGAGTACAAATCAAACCTTAAAAAAGTATACGCCAGTATGAATATGCTGGAAAAAGCAAAAGCTTTAGGGGAGTAAATTAAATTACATTTATTATAAAAAACGTCTCGTTTAATACGAGACGTTTTTTTTATTTGTCATTTCAAACGCAGTGGTATTATAAAATCAATTAACAAAGTAGGTAATGTTTGATAATTTTCTTTCGTAGCAGTCTGCATCATTTCGAACTTTTATTTCGTCAAATATTACAACATCTCCAGGTAATGATTGCTTTAATTGATTTCTTATCAGTTCATTAAAGAAAGGGCCTATGTTATTTACTTCTGTTTTCTTCCCGTCAGGTGTTATTCTTATCATCTTAAAAAATAAGATTTGATAATTTATTTTATGTTCAAAATTATACAACCTCAAAGTAATTCCTTTTGAATTCTGTATAGCTCCCGGGGAAATATAAGAACTTGATTCACTCGCATTATCTATTATTGCTGTTGGATCTGGAATCAGTTTTACTTTATATTTATAACTTTTTATGATTTTATTATTTAATAAAATATTGACAGACAAAATACCTTGCCTTGTTGGTATTATGTAATAATCCTTTCCACTATTACTTATAAAGCCAGTATCGATTTTAAGACTAACATTTGTATCTATATTATTGGCTAAATGAATCGTTAATTTCTTTTCAATTCCTACATACAGCATACAGTCATCAGTATTTTCAATATATGCCACAGGAAGATTACCTACATTTATAAAAGTTTGAGATGAGTATGAGGACGATGATGAATTATTTTTACAACCAGAAACTAATTGAATTATTAAAATTAATAACAGCGTTTTATATTCTGACATTTGAAAATAATTTTAAATTACCACGTAATCTGCAGCTTGAAATTGAATCGTCTGGAGGTAAGATAATTGGGAATTGCCCATAAATTATTCTCGGTGTCTTTAATCCATCTGTAAGAAAGCGTATTTCGGATGCCGATAATATTAAACACTTCAAAGCTTGCCCAGATATTTTCAAACTTGCTGCCGAAACTGTTCGGTTTTTTAACAGCGCGTTTTTCTCCATTCAGCAATAAGGCAGAGAAACCAATATCCAGTCTTCTGTAGGGAGGCATTTTTAATACGTCTTTGTAGCGGTCTCTGTCCGGCGGACCAAACGGCAAACCGGTGCCAATCACTAAATTAAAATGTACTTTAAAGCGTTTGTATTTCTCTATGTAATCCTGAAAATAAAAACTTACAAATAAAGATTGATCTGTAGGCCTTCTGATAAATCCGGGATAGTTGGTCAAAGTATCCGTTATTCTGTTGGAAGAATACGAAGGACTGGTGTATACATTTCCCAAACTGTCTTTATAGGAATAATAAAAATCGTTGTTTAAGTTTTCTTTTGTATTGAGATACGACAACGTAATCCAGGAATCTGCTCCTTTAATCATCTCGCCAAATAAGCGTACATCTACTCCTGTAGCATAACCTTTTGCGTTGTTGTCGGCAAAGTAACGGATGCGCACATCCTGAATTTCATATGGATTTACATTGCGCAGGTATTTATAATAAGCTTCTGCGGTAAATTTAAAATTTCGTTTTTTGATTTTAAAATTATAATCTGCACCCAGCACCACATGATAGGATTGCTGTGCCTTCACGTTTCTGTTAATAGAGCCGTCGAAACCGCGTAACTCCCGATAGAACGGCGGCTGCACATACATCCCGCCGGCTAAACGAAACGTCACATCACTTTTTAGTTTTGGATGATACAATAACTGTATACGCGGACTCACCAGAAATTCTTTATTGATATTCCAGTAATTATAGCGAACACCTGCTGTCAGAATCAACTTGGTAGAATCCGTATTGATGATATTCCAGGTGTCCTGAAAATAGCCATGTACACGAAATGAATTCAAATCATTTTTGGATTTCAAACGATAGGGAAACTCCACACTGGTTCCGGTGTATGGTATAGAATAACCGGAGGAGTCGATTCGCTGCCATTCACTGATTTTGTCATTTATTTTTTCATACTGAAAAGTGGAACCCCATTCCAGTAAATGTTTTTCATTTTCTTTTTTCTTATCCTTAATGACATACTTTCCAATGTGAGAAAAATTGGTCACGATGGCATCCAGCTGATTGCGTTCCCAGTCCTGAAACGTTCCGATACCTAAATTCGCCCGTACATTTCCGAAATTATCACTCGACGGATCTATTTCAATTTCATCTAAAGAATAATAGCTGGTAATGTCAAAGGATTCCGATTCACGCATCTTCCAGAATGAAGAAAGGAATTTTAAACTGAGGTTAGTGTTGGGTAGATATTTGTATGAAATACCAATCATGGTATTCTGAAAACGGTCTTTTTCGCCGCCGTCAAAATCCACTAAAAATCTGATTAATTTATCGAACGTACCGGCACGTGTTTCTTCTGTCACCGGCGTAAATTTGAAATCATTAAAAGAATGATTCACTAAGATTTCAATATCATGTTTGATGTTTGGCTTGATATGAAAATCTGCCTGCGCATCAAAAAAATTAGGATTGTATTCACCTTTCTTATCCAAACTGCCTAATAAATAACCATTCGATTTATAACGCACCCCAACGAGATAAGTAAACTTTGGATTTTCTTTTGCTGCGTCTTTTTTGGTATAAGCAGCACCTTCCACATGAGCATTTACGCCTAAGATGCTGGCCATAATCGAACCATGAAATTTTGTCGGTGTTTTGTATTTGATATTTAAAACAGACGACATCTTATCTCCGTATTTTGATTCAAAGCCACCACCGGAGAACGTTAATTTATCCGTTAAATCGAGGTTGGTAAAACTCAAGCCTTCCTGCTGTCCGCTGGAAACCAGAAAGGGCCGGTAGATTTCAAAATCATTTACATACACTAAATTCTCATCGTAGTTTCCACCGCGAACATTATACTGGCCGCTCAATTCATTATTGGATTGCACGCCTTGCCCCATCGTTTTTACTACTGTTCCCACATCACCGGTAGGGTTTGGGAAGTATTCGGCACTCTTTGCTTCCAGTACTGTTTCACCGGCTCTTGTTTTGGTTGCCGTAATTTCAACGGTATCAATTACATTCTCCAGATTAGAAAACTGAATATCTTTATAGATAGTTGCTTTGTTGGATGCATAAATGACCAGCGTACGTTTTGCATATTCCAAACCGGAAAACTCAATAACACAGGAATCTTCATATTCTACTTCCAATGCATAGAAACCTTTATTGTTAGAAGTAGTTCCGTTCCCTGTGCCAGTTTGTATGACAGATGCATTAGCCACAGGATTATTTTTAGTATCCGTTATTTTACCTTTAATAACCAGTGTTATTTGTGCATGTACTGTATAGCTAAAAAACAGGAGCGTAGCAATTATGGAGATTCTTTGCATCATATAGTAAACGAAAAATACTAGACAATATTTTTTAATTGCTGTATTGTTTGAATTGGATTTTCTGAGTTGAAAACGGTATTGCCTGCCACTAAAACATCCGCACCGTTTTCTATTAACTTTTTAGCATTTTGTAAGGTGACACCTCCGTCAATTTCAATTAATGCTTTTGAATTTTTCTTAAGAATTAAATCTTTTAATCGTGAAATTTTGTCGTACGTATTTTCAATAAATTTCTGTCCACCGAAACCGGGATTCACACTCATCACGCAAACCAAATCAATATCGGCAATTGTATCTTCTAATAAATTTATGGATGTATGCGGATTAATGGCAACACCGGCTTTCATATCCACCGAATGTATTTTTTGCAAGGTGCGGTGCAAATGCGTAGACGCTTCGTAGTGCACAGATAAAATATCGGCACCGGCATTTTTAAAGGTATCAATATATTTATCCGGTTCTACAATCATCAGGTGCACATCAAATGTTTTGGTGCTGAGTTTGCGCATGGCCTGTATCAGAGGAAACCCAAATGAAATATTAGGAACAAAAACACCGTCCATTACATCAATGTGAATGAATTCCGCGACACTGTTGTTCAGTATCTCAAAGTCGGCCTGTAAATTGGCAAAGTTGGCAGATAAAACGGATGGTGCAATGATAGGTTTATTCATCTCCATAAAGATAAGATAAATAATTTATCGATGAACGATAGACAATTAACAATTGTGATTTTAAAATATTACAAACTGCTACACCAAACTTTTGCAGATTGATATCGATATTAATTCAAATAAGATTTCAATTCTTTAGTAATTGCAAAGCGGCGCATTTTACGGATAGCTTTATCTTTGAGTTGTCGCACACGCTCACGGGTGAGGTTCATTTTGATACCGATTTCATCTAAACTATAGGATTGATTGAATTCGTTTAATCCGAAATAAAATTTTACAATTTCCACTTCTCTTTCCGATAAGGATTGCAATGCATGTTCCAACTCATCATGCAGCGATTCGTCAATCAGGTTGCTGTCCGGAGTTGCCATAGAACTATCCGTCATCATATCCAGACTGGTGGTTTCATCATCATCACTCAAAGGTTGGTCGATAGATAAGTGAAACGTAAGTGTAGCACGCAATACGGCTAATTCATCCGGTTTCATTTCCAGTATTTCTGCTAACTCATCATTAGATGGTTCTCTTTGATTTTTCTGTTCAAAATCTACTATTGCACGTTGTATCTTATTGTAAATCGTTGCTTTATTCATCGGCAGGCGCACTACACGTGGCTGTTCTATCAATGCCTGTAAAATAGACTGGCGAATCCACCATACCGCATACGAGATAAATTTAAACCCTTTTGTTTCATCAAATTTGGTAGCGGCTTTTATTAATCCAACATTTCCTTCATTAATTAAATCATTCAGCGCCAAACCCTGATTCTGGTATTGTTTGGCTACAGAAACAACAAAACGCAGATTCGATTTAATTAAGATTTCCATAGCAGACGAGTCTCCTTCGCGGATTCTTTTGGCAACTAATACTTCTTCCTCTTCCGACATCATCGGGAGTTTGGAAATTTCACTTAAATACTTGTCAATGGAAAAACTGTCACGCGAGGTGATCTTAGTAGTAATTTTTAGTTGTTTCATGTGTACTAGTCTAGTTGGTTAATAATGACACATGCTACATGTAACACAATTCAAAAAATTTAAAAACGGTTGTTTTTTGTACAAAGATGTCATAAGCAGCATAATAGTTCAATACAATATACGAGACTTGTTAAATAAATGTTACAAAAAGTTAACAGAAAATTCTTAAAAATTAAAAATTAGTTGCAATTATAATAAAAAAAGGCCGGCAAAACTTGCCGACCTTGTAATCTGTTTATGTGTTAAGGATTAAGCCTGTGGAGCATCTTTTTGAAGTAATACCTTTCTGCTTAATTTGAATTTGCCTGTTTTGTTGTCAATTTCCAGCAATTTCACTTGTATTTTATCGCCTTCTTTCAACACGCCGTCCAGTGATTCTAAACGGGAGTGAGAGATTTCTGAAATATGCAATAAACCTTGTTTACCCGGCATGAATTCTACAAATGCACCGTACGGCATAATAGACTTCACTTCCGCTTCGTATACATTTCCAATTTCCGGGATAGCAACAATGGCATTAATTCGTGCCCATGCAGCAGCCATATTGTCTTTGTTATTAGATAATACGGTTACTTTACCTATTCCTTTCTCTTTGTTTTCCTCTATTGTGATAACAGTACCCGTTTTTTCCTGAATATCCTGAATGATTTTTCCGCCAGGTCCGATTACCGCACCGATGAATTCTTTAGGTATATTAATACTTTCAGCACGAGGTGTATGTGGTTTTAAATCAGCGCGATATGTTGGCATACAGGCTTCCATAGCAGCTAAAATATGTAAACGACCTCTTTTTGCCTGATCCAATGCTTCAGATAATACTTCGTAGGAAAGTCCGTCTACTTTTAAATCCATTTGCACACCGCAAATACCATCTTTTGTACCGGTTACTTTAAAGTCCATATCGCCCAAGTGATCTTCATCACCTAAGATATCAGATAAGATAGCATATTTGCCATCTTCAGCAATCATACCCATTGCAATACCGGATACATGTTTTCTGAATGGAATACCTGCATCCATCAATGCTAATGAACCTGCACAAACGGTAGCCATTGAAGAAGAACCGTTAGATTCCAGAATATCAGATACCACACGAATTGTGTAGGGATTCTCATCTTCAGCCGGCAACATTTGTTTCAATGAACGCATGGCTAAGTTACCATGTCCAACTTCACGACGGGAGGTACCGCGTAACATTTTCACTTCACCCGTAGAAAAAGGAGGGAAGTTATAGTGTAACATGAATTTATTGAAGGTCAGGTCTTCCGCTTTGTCAATCATCTGCTCATCAGTTTTTGAACCTAATGTAACAGTTGTCAATGATTGCGTTTCACCACGAGTAAATAAAGCAGAACCGTGTGGTGATGGCAAAATATCGACTTCCATAATCAGCGGACGAATTTCGTCTGTTTTTCTGCCGTCTAAACGTACTTTCTCATCCAACACTACATTTCTGATAGTGGTTTTCTCTAATTTACTGTAGTATTTGCTGAATAAAGCTTTATTGAAAGTAGCTACTTCCTCTTCCGGAATAGCTGCAATAAATTCTTCTTTAATTTGTTTGAAAGCTGCTTTACGCTCGTGTTTGCCGGAAGCTGCTTTCGCGATAGCCGCGATTCTAGCCTCTGCAAACGTTTTAATTTTTTCTTTCAATACTTCATCTTCTTCAGGAACAGCCACTTCCATTTTTGGTTTTCCGCAAGCTTTTTGTAATTCTAATTGAGCATTACATTGTTTGATGATGATTTCGTGACCTACTTTAATTGCCTCCACTAAATCAGCTTCGCTGGCTTCTTTACCTTCACCTTCCACCATCAGGATATTATCCAGTGTTCCGGCTACGATAATGTTTAGTGATGCATTTTCCGCTTCTTTCGGAGTTGGATTCACCACAAATTTGCCATCTATTTTAGTAACACGAACTTCTGAAATCGGTCCTTCAAATGGAATAGAAGAGATGCTTAATGCCGCTGATGCTGCTAAGCCTACTAATGAATCCGGTTCAACGTTTTCATCTGAAGATATCAAATAAATTAAAACTTGTGTATCATTTTTGAAATTATCCGCAAACATCGGACGAATCGCTCTGTCTACAATACGACAAATCAACACTTCGTAATCACTTGCTCTTCCTTCTCTGCGGTGGAAGCTGCCCGGAATACGACCTGCAGCCGCAAATTTTTCCTGATATTCTACCGTCAAAGGGAAAAAATCGATGCCTTCTTTTGGTTCTTCTGATGCCTGTGCGGTTGCCAATAACATGCAGTTGCCCACGCGAACAACTACGGATCCGTCTGCCTGACGGGCTAATTTACCGGTTTCAATGGTGGCAGTTCTGCCATTGCCAATATCTACCGTTTGAGTATGAATATTAAATTGCATTATATATTTTTTAAAGTGTATTAAAATGAAAAAGCGAGGCAAAAGCCTCGCTGTATTTGGAGTGGATTATTTACGTAATCCCAGTTTTTCGATAAGTGCTCTGTATTGAATGATATCTTTGTGAGCCAGATATTTCAATAATCTTTTTCTTTGACCTACTAATTTGTATAAAGAACGAGTAGAAGAGAAGTCTTTTCTGTTAGTTTTCAGGTGACCTGAAATGTGGTTGATTCTGTGAGAAATCAAAGCTACCTGAGATTCTACAGATCCTGTGTTAGTGGCAGAACCACCGAATTCTTTAAAAATGTCTTGTTTTTGAGTTGTTGTCATCTTATTGTCGTCTAATATTATCCAATTATTTGGAGCGCAAAGATACAAAATTTCTATGTTACTACAAAATTATTATTGACATTTTGTGGATATCGTGCATCTGGTTTTGATACACTGCTTTCAATATTTCTACAAATCAAACTTGATACCTTGAGCCAATGGTAAATCAGCACCGTAGTTCACCGAACTGGTTTGGCGTCTCATGTACGCTTTCCATGCATCAGAACCGGATTCGCGGCCTCCGCCGGTTTCTTTTTCTCCGCCAAAAGCACCCCCGATTTCCGCTCCGGATGTTCCCATATTCACGTTTGCAATCCCGCAATCTGAACCAGCTGCCGATAAAAAAGCTTCCATTTCCCGCATATTTTGTGTTACAATAGCGGAGGATAAACCCTGAGGTACAGCATTCTGCAAAGCTATGGCATCATCCAGATTATCGTATTTCATCAGGTATAAGATAGGAGCAAAGGTCTCCGTTTGTACAATAGGTAACTGACTGTCCACTTCTGCAATGCAAGGTTTTACATAACTTCCAGATTCATAATTTTTTATACATAATACTTCACCTTCTACTATAAATCGTCCTCCTTGCTCTTTACATACATCAATCGCCTGCTCATACATTCTAACTGCATGATTATCAATAAGTGGACCCACATGAATGCCTTCTTCTAATGGGTTTCCAATTCTTAGTTGTGCGTAAGCATTAATTAGTTGTTGTTTAAATTGTTCATATACAGATGAATGTATTATTAATCTTCTTGTAGTAGTGCAACGTTGTCCGGTTGTACCGGTGGCACCAAATACGGCACCCACTACCGCTAATTTCAAATCTGCATTCGGTGTTATTATGATGGCATTATTACCACCCAATTCCAGTAAACTTCTTCCTAAACGACCGGCAACCACTTTACCCACTTCTTTTCCCATTCTTGTAGATCCGGTAGCAGAGACCAGGGGAATACGCTCATCAGCTGCCATCCATTCTCCAACAACCCTGTCGCCATTTATCAAACAAGACAAGCCTTCCGGTAAATTATTCGCTTTTATCACTTTTTCTGCTATTTTCTGACAGGCAATAGCCGTTAGAGGTGTCTTTTCAGAAGGTTTCCAGATACAAACATCACCGCAAACCCAGGCCAGCATGGAATTCCATCCCCAAACGGCGGCCGGAAAGTTGAATGCTGTAATAATGCCCACAATGCCCAGCGGATGCCATTGCTCATACATTCTGTGGTTCGGTCGCTCCGAGTGCATGCTTAATCCGTACAGTTGACGAGATAAACCCACAGCAAAATCGCAGATATCTATAATTTCCTGTACTTCGCCCAGGCCTTCCTGCAAGCTTTTTCCCATTTCCCAGGATACCAATCTTCCTAAATCATCTTTATGTCTTCTGAATTCATCACCCATTTGGCGCACAATTTCCCCGCGTTTGGGTGCCGGCACTAATCGCCAAACCTTAAAAGCAGCTTGTGCTTTTGCCACCACCTGCTCGTATGTTTCTTTGGTCGTAATTTGAACTGAGGCTATTTTTTTACCATCCACCGGCGAATAGGAATCCAGTAAATCGCTGGTTGGTAACCAGTTCGTGCCGGTAGATGTACCGTTATTTATATCAATGATAGCTAAGTTTTGAAGAAATTGCATGACTATGTTTTATATTCGAGGGTAAAGTTACTAAAATGTTTTAATCAAGCCCACAGGTTAAAGCTATCCAAAAAATAGGTAAGTTTGTGCAACAAAATTATTTTATGAACTTATTATTTTTATTACAGGCAGGTGGTGCACCGGGCGGTGGTTATTCGACCCTGATTATGATGGGTTTGATGTTCGTGGTATTTTATTTCTTTTTGATTCGTCCGCAATCTAAAAAGGCAAAAGAAGCTCAGAATTTTATTGATACGCTGAAAGCAGGGGATAAAGTAATTACCAATGCTGGTATTCATGGTAAAATTGCTTCTGTAAATGAAGAAGATAAAACGTTTTTGATTCAGGTAGACGGTCCTACAAGATTAAAAATTGAGAAATCTGCCATCAACTCTGAGTTAAGCAAAGCATTGAATGCAGCTCCGGCAGAAACAAAATAGTTTTTGTTATAAACTAACTCCATGTTAAAAGTTGGTATAACAGGCGGCATCGGCAGCGGAAAAACAACCGTTTGTCAGATTTTTGCTACACTGGGTATTCCAATCTATTACGCTGATGTTCGGGCAAAAGAACTTATGGTTTCGGATGCTGATCTTATTCAGCAGATAAAAAAACTATTTGGAGAAAACGCTTATCTTAATGGCGAACTTAACCGGAAATACATTGCTGAAAAAGCCTTTCACGACAAGAACTTACTGCAGCAGCTCAACACCATTGTTCATCCGGCTGTTTTTCAGGATACTTTAAACTGGTTTCAGACACATCACGATAAAGCATACACTTTATACGAGGCGGCGATTATGTTTGAAAGTGGAAGCTATAAACTGATGGATAAGATGATTACCGTTTTTGCGCCACTGGAAGACAGAATTTCCAGAACCATGAAGCGCGATCATATCAGCAGGGAAGAAGTGCTGGAAAGGGTTGACAAGCAGATGCTGGAAGAGGAGAAAATGAAACGTGCAGACTTTGTGATTTATAACGACCATTCTCAACCATTGATACAACAGGTGTTGACAATTCATGAACACATAATGGTAATATCAAAATAGAACTTTTTAATTTCGTGGTTTGTTGTAATTAAAACACATAGACACATAGAAAAAAGAATTTTATTCTTTTCTATGTTTTTCTGAGTTGGAAGAAAAAGAAATTCTCTTTTCATTTTAATACAGATTGCATAGACAAATTAAATTTGACATAGACTTTAAAAACTATGTGACTATGTGTTTAAATAAAAATATTTAATATCATGATAGAAACTGTAAATTGTTTGATTATCGGGGCAGGTCCTGCCGGATATACTGCTGCTATTTATGCAGCGCGTGCTAATTTAAAACCTGTTTTATATACAGGCTTACAACCTGGCGGTCAGCTGATGACCACAACGGATGTAGAAAACTATCCCGGCTATCCGGATGCAGTGACGGGACCGGCAATGATGGATGATTTTCAGAAACAGGCGGAAAGGGTAGGAGCAGATATCCGTTTCGGGTTAGCGACTAAAGTGGATTTCAGCGGTCCGATTCATAAAGTATGGATTGATGAAGAAACGGAAATACACGCAAAATCGGTGATTATTGCCACAGGAGCGGAAGCAAAATGGCTGGGCATGCCTTCTGAAAAACGACTGAATGGAAGCGGCGTTTCTGCCTGCGCGGTGTGTGATGGTTTTTTATTTAAAGGAAAGGAAGTGGCAATTGTAGGCGCCGGCGATACAGCTTGTGAAGAAGCATTATACTTATCGAATCTTTGTCCGCACGTGCATATGATTGTCCGCAGAGAGCAAATGCGTGCTTCTAAAATTATGCAGGACAGAGTGATTGCCAAAGAAAATATCACCATTTACTGGAACAGTGAAACGGATGAAATTTTAGGCGAACATAAAGTGGAAGGTGTGCGTTTGAAAAACAACAAAACCAACGAACTTACTGAAATTAAAGTGGAAGGTTTTTTCGTGGCGATTGGACACAAACCCAACTCTGATATTTTTAAAGATTACTTAGAAATGGATGAAACCGGTTATTTAATTACGGTGCCGGGTTCAACCAGAACAAAAGTGGCGGGCGTTTTTGCTGCCGGCGATGTGCAGGATAAAATTTACAGACAGGCAGTCACTTCTGCCGGTTCGGGTTGTATGGCTGCGCTGGATGCAGAGCGATACCTGGCGGAGTATTTCCATTAATTTATGGCAAAAAATACTATTTGAGTTTATTTTTCGTTATAGTAAAAAATATACGATATGAAAAAAGTATTCTTTTTGTTTCTGACATTTATTGCCCTTTACTCATTTGGACAGGGTAATACTTCTACGGAAAAAATGAAAGCGTCAACGTCTATCAATGATATGGTGGCGAAAAACAGTTTACTCTCTTTTAAGGTATTAAGCTACAACGTCTTTTATCAGCCAAAAGGTGGTGATGCGGAAACCTTTAAAAACAATGGACCTTATTTTTCACCGGAGGTTAAAAAAGCAATTCAAAAAGCGAAACCGGGTGATATTTACTATATCGAAGAAATTAAAGTAATGGGACCGGATAACATAACCAGAAAGATTCCTGGTATTGCATTTAAGATTGATTAATAATAAAACGGAGTCCTCTCAAACTCCGTTTTGTCTTTAATCCTATGGTTTTTGGTAAATAAGACTTCTAAAAGTAAAAAGACTTTTTAAAATGTATCTACCTGCTACCACTTATATTTATCGATGATAAACCTATGCAATTTCTCTGTTTAATCGTTACAGTAAATCCATAGTTCCGAAATTTCGGAACTATGTTTTTTTTAACAATTAAATCAGCTTATGATCCATCGCGTATTTAATCAAACCAACAATGGTTTTGGTGTTGAACTTGCGAATCATATTTTTACGGTGTGTTTCTACGGTTCGCTCGCTGATGAAGAGTTTGTCGGCAATTTCCGCGTTATTCAATTCCTGTACAATCAGTTTTAAAATCTCCAGTTCACGCTCGGTGAGTTTTGCCTGTTCTTCCTGCTTTTCCGGTTTGGCATGTTTGTTCTTTACCATTTCTTCCATCACATCATCGCTGAAATGCATTTTTCCCTGAGCTACTTTATGAATCGCTTCAATGAGTTCCTGATTACCGACATTTTTTAATACGTAACCGGAAATTCCCACATCAATCATTTTGTTGATATCGGTAATATTTCCCGACATAGACAAGGCGATTACCTGAATCGCCGGATTGATTTTTTTTATTTTTTTAGTCAGCTCATAGCCGTCAATCTCCGGCATACTGATGTCTGTCAATATAATTTCAGGATTTAATCCTTCGATTTCTTCCAGTAAAATATTTCCGTTGGTGTACGTTTTTAAAATTTCAATATCTTTATTAGCAGACAAGATAGCCGATAAGCCATCGATAAGCATTTGATGGTCGTCCACTAATATGATTCTGTGTTTTTTCATTGGTGTCAAGATAAAGGAATTTCTATAATTATAGTAGTACCATTTTTAGGGGATGATTCAATATCGAGCTTTCCTTTTAAATATTCTGTTCTTAGCTGCATATTCTTCAGTCCGATACCGCCTTTTTGTTTTACTTCTTCCATATCAAATCCTTTGCCATTATCTTCCATCAGCAGGGAAATTTCACTGGTATCCGCAGAAAGCTGTATTGTCATTTGCGTTGCCTGTGCATATTTTATAGTATTATTCACGGATTCCTGTATCAGCCGGTACAACATCAACTTGCCCGTGTTTTCCAGCGAGTTTTCATCGAAACCATTACATTCAAAATGAATTTCCAGCTTTTTTGTTTGATTAATTCTGGAAATAAAATCTTCAATTGCTCTTTTTAAACCGAATTTTAGCAGTACATCCGGTACCATATTGTGTGAAATATTCCTGATCTCACGGATAGAATCATCCAGTATATCCATTGAGTTCTGTATTTTATCTTTCTCTTCAAAAGTACTGCTGTTGCTGGTTAGTGTACTTAAATTCAGTTTTGTAGCAGACAAGAGTTGCCCCACGCCGTCGTGGAGTTCGCGCGCCAGGCGTTGACGCTCATTTTCTTCCGATTCTACAATTGCTTGAGAACGTTTTGTTTCTTCCTTGATTAATTCCTGCTGCAGTTTCTGTTCTTGTTTTAAGGTGTATCTGTAATATATTAGCCGAAATATGAAAACAGTAATTAGTAAAGCGGCCAGTAAAACCACCAGTAATATATTTCTTCTGCTGATTTTTAAATCCTGTTGAGCAATCTGTTGCTTCTTCTTTTCAGTGTCAAATAAGGTTTGTAATTCAGCAATTTTCTGTTCAGTAGATTCATTTATCATACTGTCTTTTACAACCACGCTTTCCTGAAGCAACTCATATGCGGCACTTGTGTTATTAGTTTTATAATAAAGTTTACTGAGTTGTTGAAGACCGTTTTTTATTCCGATTTTATAACCGCTTGCCCTGCACAGTTCAATGCTTTTTTGGTAGCAGTCAATTGCTTTAGCGTAGTTTTTCTGTTCTTCATAAATGGCTCCCATATTGCAATAGGTGTCGCCCAATTGCTTATTGTTTCCAAACGAAGAATCTATAGTGATGGCTTTTAAATGATAATCAATGGCATTTGTCCAGTCGTTGGCATAATAGAGGCAATTAGCCATGTTATCGTAAAACATGGATTTATTAAATTCTACATGTAATCGCTCACAATAACTCAGGCCAATACTGTCCAGCCGTAACGCTTCTTTGTATTTCCCCTGCATTCCGTAAATATTAGCCAGATTATGAAAAGTGGAAATATGGCTCAATACAGGCGTTAAATTTTGAATGATACTCATTGATTTATTGGCAAACTCCTCGGCAAGAGGTATTTTATTTTGTGACTGATATACCATAGATATCTGATTATAAGTAGCTGCCTGTTCTGATTTTAAATCTAAGGTTTCATTTATCTTCAGTGCTTTAAATAAATAATCTAAGGATTTTACTATTTCACCTTTTTGCCAGTAACTTACCCCCAAGGCTGCCAGTGATTTTGCAATTAATGTATCTTCTTTCAATTCGTTGAAAATGCTGAGTGCTTTTTCATTATGACTAAGAGAGAGATTGAAATTTCCTTTTACATTTTCCAGTAAACCTTTATTAAGTGCAGCGATGCCAATGCCTTTTATGTAATTTTCATTTTTAGAAATAATTTGTATGGAATCAATATACGCTTGTGCAATTTTGATGTTTACACGCTGATATTCTTTGTATTTTACATTATAATAGCTGACAAGCGCAGCAATATGCCCACTATTGGAATCAGGTTGTTTAGTACAACCAAAAATAAAAAATAGTATAACAAAGGTATATCTCATCTCAGACAGGTATTGATATGCAGTGTAAATCGTTAAAAATGTCTAATTTATTACGCAAAATGAAATAATCCTAATATAATTGGATCCAGTTTTGAATTTTTTTGGCACAATTGTCGTTTATATAATTTTATAGTTAATTTTAAACCAGTGAAAAATCTCAGTTTAATATTCTTTTTTTGTGTTGCATTTTCTGTTTGCGCTTTAGCGCAGACAGAACTCGATACTATTGTTTTGCCGCAAATGATAATTGATGGCGATACGATGGAAAAAATAACGCTGGAACCAGTTTTGGTAACGGCCACCCGATTAGATAAGGTAAAACTGGAAGAATGGCAGATGCGTTATCTTCGAAAAGTATATCCTTATGCGCTGAGAACGGCACGTTTGTCAAAAAAAATTAACGATGATTTGCAGAAATGCGAAACAAAAAAAGAGCGAAAACGTTATTTGAACGAATGTGAGAAAGTGATGCGCGCCAATTTCGAAACGAGTTTAAAGAACCTGACGCGAAAACAAGGACAATATTTAATAAAACTAATTAACAGAGAAACCGGGCAAACCGTTTATGATTTACTGAAAGAGTACAGAAGTAACTGGAAAGCTTTCTGGTGGAATTTTGCAGGTAAATTTTTTGATTTAGATATGAAAGCGGAATATGACCCGACAGGCGAGGACAGAGAAATAGAAAATTATATTCAACGATTACAGTATATTTATCATACCGACGGTACAAACTATAACATACAAAATGAGCAATTCAATACACCAGTTCCGGGTGAAAAACGCCCAAAATAAGGAAGTCAATCTTGCAGACTATAAAGGCAAAGTGGTTTTAGTGGTAAATACCGCATCCAAGTGCGGACTAACCCCACAGTTCGATAAACTGGAAAAACTCTACAAGGAATTTAAAGACGAAGGATTTGAAATTATAGGTTTTCCTTCTAATGACTTTGCAGGACAGGAGCCAAACTCTGCGGATAAAGCGGAAGAATTCTGTAAAATAAATTACGGTGTATCATTTCCTATTATGGAAAAAATTCATGTAAAAAAAGGAGCGGAGCAGCACGAAGTATTTAAGTTTTTAGGTGATAATGCTCCCGGATTAAAAATGCTGACACATCCGAAATGGAATTTCCAGAAATACCTGATTGATAAAGATGGTAAAGTAGTGGATTATTTTATTCCTACTACAGATCCGGAATCGGATAAAGTGAAAAGCGAAATCAGGGAATTGCTGAAAAAATAGTATTTTCATGTAATATGAAATATGCTCTTTTTTTACTGCTGCTAATTACAGCTTCCTCATCTTCTTTAGCTCAAAAAATTACTACGACAGAGTGGACGCAGTTTGTTCCATCGGATGCTATTCCATCAAATATAAAGTGCAGAAACTCTAACAATAATATTGATTTAATACAGTTTAAGGGCAGATATTACTGTGCCTTTCGCACAGCGCCTACACATTTTGCTTCTAAAAAGACGTTCATTTACATCGTCAGTTCTGCTGATTTTAAAACATGGAAATACGAAACTGAGTTTTTCGTGAAAGCGGATATGCGGGAACCTCGTTTTGCCGTCTTAAATAATCAGTTATATTTTTACTTTTTTGAAGGCGGTACCAAAATGTTTAAGTTTGAACCCAAACACATCTGGACCAGCATTCTTTCAGATTCCGGCTGGTCGGCTAAACTTAAAACAAATCTGGATGGATTTGTAGACTGGCGGTTCAGGACACACGACAATAAATTATACCTTTCAGCCTACTATGGCGTCAATTTGTACAACAGTGAACACCACGCCAATCTAAGATTATTCACTTCAACTGATGGAATTACCTTTACACCAATTTCGGATGAACCGCAAATAACAACAAAAGGAGCGGAGGAAGGAGAGTTTATATTTGATAAACAGGGAAATATCTGGTCTACCATTCGTTTGGAAGGTTCCGGTTCCTATTTGTGCTTTGCCTCAAAGGATTCCATTGGGAAATGGTCAAAGAAGTTCTCAAAACTGAAATACGACAGCGCGCTGATGTTTGAACAAGACGATGACATTTATTTGGTTTCACGGCGGCATTTGAAAGGAAATGCCACGGAAGTTGAATTTCCGGATAAAAAACAACGTCGCAAAAATCTGATTCATTATTCCTTTTCGAAAAAAGTAACGGCACTGTTTAAGATTAATAAGGAAAAAATGGAAATTGAGCACATTATGGATTTTCCATCAACAGGTGACACCGCATTTCCGGCTATTGCTACAAAGGACGATTCCACATTTTATCTGCTCAATTATTCCTCTGATATCCATAAAAGAGCAAAAATCTGGATTGGCGGACAGCTGGGCAAGACCAATATTTACCAGACAGAATTGCATTTTGGAAAATAGACTTTCTCTACTTTTAATTATCTTTGAACATGGAAAAGCTTGATATTTTAGTTTTTGCCGCTCATCCGGATGATGTGGAACTGGCTTGCAGTGGTACCGTGCTGAAGCATATTAGTCTGGGGTATAAAGTCGGAATCGTAGATTTAACGAGAGGAGAGTTGGGGACAAGAGGTTCTGCAGAAATTCGTGCAGAAGAAACCAGGGTGGCCTCTTCAATATTAGGCATTCATTCCAGAGAAAATCTGGGTTTCAGAGACGGATTTTTTGAGATTGATGAGGCACATCTTTTAAAAATGGTAGAAGTCATCCGGAAATATCAGCCGGAACTCATACTGGCAAATGCAGCTTCCGACCGTCATCCCGACCATAAACGTGCTGGTGATTTGGTTTCTCGGGCCAATTTTTTAAGCGGATTGGTGAAAATTGAAACCTCGAATCAAACAGCCTGGAGAGCCAAGGTTGTTTATCGTTATATTCAGGATAATTATATTGAGCCTGATTTTGTGGTGGATATCTCCGGTTTTGAGGCAAAAAAACTGGAGGCCATAAAGGCTTTCAAGTCTCAGTTTTACGATCCAAATTCAACAGAACCAAAAACACCCATATCGCGTGAAGACTTTCTGGATTTTATTTTAGCCCGTGCCAAGCAACTTGGAAGACCCATTAATGCCGAATATGGCGAAGGATTTACCGTAGAACGGTATGTTGGTGTCGATGATCTGTTTGAGTTGAAATAATTACCACACTTTGCTGATATCCTCACACCAGGTGCGCACCAGTGAATCTTCCTCTTTGCCTACAAACCCTTTTCCTGTCAGCATGTCGTAGCAAGTCAGTAAATCGTCGAGCATATTTTCTTTACCGCCTTTTATATTTAATTCTGCTAATTCACTGCAAATCTTGTAGTTATTTAAATAACCAGGAATTTCATCTTCAAAATCCTTCAGTAAATTATGCTGGTTGCGTTCCTGCCATACCGTTGCATCGTGGAATAATACCGACCAGCCATTTGCCCAGGAAATTCGTTGTGCCACATAACTGCGCCAGATATCCGTCATACGAAAGCTGCAATATGCCGGCAAGTACAATAATGGGAAGGCCTCTTTGTACCAGTACGTATTCTGACTGTTAAACGGACTCCAGGCGTTATTTCCTAAAGCTACATTTACACCAGTTTTTTCGAAATCCATTGGTAAAGGATAAGTTAATCGGAAAACGGCATCTACATCCGGATTCTCGTCCGCCAGACCTTGCTGAATCGGACAAATAATATCTTTAATTTCAAAATCAGACAGAGGAGGTGTAGGCTTTTGTAATTCTTCTAATGGTAATCCTCTTGGCCATACAAATTTGTTACTGAAGTATTTATATACATTTACCCAACCTGTTTCTTTAACATCAACAGCTTTAATAACTTTTGTAGTCGGATTCCAGAATTCAGCTCGTGGCAGGTTATCATCATCCGTTTCCACAATTTCTTCCGTTCCGTTTTGCAAAGCAATGATGTATCCAATATTTTTTCTTGCATAATGTCTTGTAGGACAAATTTTTGCAAATTTTGAATCAAGTGTTAGTTGACGTTCTACTGACCAGAAATCACAGCCGGGAATATTAAATTCAGCCGGAGATTTGGTATCGCCAATCATAATAAAATTATAGTTGCGCGCTGTACATTCTTTGGCGTAGGTATGTAAAACTTCTAAGGTATCTGATGCGATGGATGTTATAACTAATGATTTAATTGACATATCGTAAATTGCTTATTTTTAGTTTATTATGCTTTTTTAAATAACTGGTGTATTGCCTTTTAATCTTTCCCAAAAATAGTAAAGAAGTGTTTCTCTGGCATTTTTTATAGCTGAAGGTGAAACCCTGGGTGAGGGAGCCTGGTAGTGAATTGGAACTTCTGCCGTTCTGTGTTTTCTCAACAGATACTTAACTTCAGTCTGATAAAAGTGTGCTCTGGATTTCAAAGGATATTTAAGTAAGTTGCCGATTACATCTCTATGGAAGCCTTGAAAACCGGAAGTCATATCGTATAACTTAGTGCCAAGCAATACGTTAGCTAAAATAGTTCCAACTTTACTTAACATACGGCGGTTGAATGGCGAGTCGCCCATGGAGCCATCTTTGATGAATCTGGAACCAAATGCTACTTCATTGCCTTCGTTTAAAACACGTAAATACATTGGAATCGCTCTTGGATCATGTGACAAGCCGGCATCCATTTCAATAATTATATCGTGCCCGTTTTCATAAGCCACTTTGAAACCTGTTAAATAGGCATCCACCACATTTTTATTGTCTGGTGCCCATATGACTTCAAATCTGTTATCTTTTTTTTCTAAATCCTGAGCTAATTCGAGCGTTTTATCTTTTGAAGCATTGTCAATGACAAAATATATTTTTCCGGTACCAATAACATCCATTACACGTGTCAATAAATTTACAAACGGCTCGAAATCTTGTTCTTCGTTTGCCATCGGAATTGTTGCTGCCCAGTTGGTATATAGATACATATCGTGCTTGTAGGTTTTAGATTTTAAAGATACTTCAAAAGAGTTTAAATTCGTAAATATTTTCTATATTTAGTATATTACTAGTTTATCTGTTTTGTCTTATAATTTATATTATGTTAAATAAAAAGAAAAGAACTAATCTGTAAATCAATTAATTAGCAAATATGATTTGATTTGAACTCAATATCTGATTTTATTATTCATTAGCCATTGCTAACAATTTATTAACTGTCTTCCAGTTTCTTGTGGTTGCTGTAACTTTTAGTTTACTCTCAAAAAAGTTATTACTTAGTTTGGTATTTCCGTAACTGGCCACACTCAGAAATATTTCTTTATCCATGATTTCAAATACATCCGGCAAAAAACTGACATCCTCGAGTTTTTCCAGATTGTTTGCATTTGGTGTTCCTGACAAGAATGTAACATATAAACTGTCTTCCGGCTCATTTATAAACGGATTTTGAGTAGAAATTCTGTGTAATTCTTCCAAAGATCTGATAATTACAGGAACCTGAAAATCGTATTTTTCTATAATTTTTGCTTCAATTTGCTTTGCCAGCTTGGTATCCGTTGTCTTTTGCTTGGTTTTAAAGATGACATTTCCACTTTGGATATAGCTAACAACGTCTTTAAAGCCCAAATCTTCGTACAATTTCACTAAATCAGTCATGATAATTTTCTTCTGACCGCTGACATTGATGCCTCTGAGAATAGATATATAAGTCTGCAACTGATTGATTTTAAGTCATTATTGTTCTAAACGTCAAATTTATACGGGGTGTTTTTACCAATTTTGTTTTTGGCAAACGATGCCACCAGTTTTCCTGGGTTTCATCTTTCATCTCTAGTAAACTGCCATTCTCCAAAATTAAGGAAACTTTCTGTTGAGTGGTTTTGTGTTTAAAGGAAAATTTACGCTCTGCGCCAAAACTAAACGAAGCAATACTTTGATGCCGGGCAAGTGTTTTTTCGTCATCACTGTGCCAGGCCATACTTTCATCACCATCGTGATACAAATTGAGCAGGCAGGAATTATACGTAGTTTCCGTAATTTTCTCAGCTAATTGCTTTAATTCCAGCAGTGTTGTCGTCCATGGCAAGGCTTCTTTGGTAATATTTGAGTAGGTATAAGCATAGTTTTTATCGCCGTACCAGGCCACTTTGCGCTTGGTAATCATATGCTTACCGAAAATCACTGCCTCATCATTTTTCCATTCGATTTTGTTAAACAAAACATCGAAATATGTTAGCGCAGCTGTCTGATTGATGACTTTCCCGTAATAAATTACTGTTCCGTCATGTGGCAGTAAATTCGAAAGCACTTCCTGATTGAATAAATCCATTGATTTTCAGAGTAATCTTTATCGGTAAGATTGGAAACGTTTGTATTGATCGTAGGCATAAAAGCTGAGGTACTCGCCTGCCGCAATTCGTTTTTGTATGTCGCGCCAGTATTTCGGATCGAAAATTTCGTTGTGTTCTGCCAGGAAGATTTCGCCAATCGGGCCATCGGGCGCCATAAAGGCTTTAAATTCTTCCGGGAAAATATCGTTTGCTTCCGCCGTTATCATTTCTGTATTGCCGCGCGTGTCGTCGTCGTCGCTTTGTACCGGAATTCTTCTAAACCGTAAATCCGTTACTCTGGCAATTTCATCGTAATCATAAAAAATAACACGACCGTGTCTGGTTACTCCGAAATTCTTTAACAATAAATCTCCGGGGAAAATATTGGCGGCTGCCAGCTCTTTTACACAAAATCCGTAATCCAGAATGACACGGCAGGCATTTATTGGATTGGCCTCATTTTGCAGATACATATTGAGCGGCGTCATTCTGCGCTCAATGTATACGTGTTTGATAAGTACTTTATCACCTTTAAATTCTACCGTTTCCTTGCAGGAATCGGCCAGTTCTTTGATTAATTCATGTGTAAACAGGTTGCGTGGAAACTCCAGATTCTCAAATAAATGCGCATAGGCCATGCGACCAACGCGGTCATTGATTTCTACTTCTTCATATTTTTTGATTACGAAATCACGGGTACAGTTTTTCGGTGCTTCAAATTTATCGCGGATAATTTTAAAGACGAAATTGTAATATTTCAATGTAAATACAGCCATGACCATCCCTTTGATACCGGGAGCAATAATGAATTTATCATCGTGGTTGTGGATGTAATTCATCAAATCGCGGTACAAAATAGTTTTTCCGTGCCGGTAATAGCCAATCGAGTCATACAACTCTCCCACTGTTTTATGGGTTAGCATGGCCTTCAGGTAATCAATGAGTTGCGCCGGATATTTGGTGTAAACAAAGAAAGAGGCCCGTGTAAAACTGAAAATAATACTGATATCTGCCGGAATATAGATAACCGAATCTACGAAAATACCCTTTTCCTCATTCAGCAAGGGAATTACAATCGGCATAGACCAGTTCTTGTAAAAGATTCTGCCAACGATGAAGGCGCCGCGGTTTCTGTAGAAAACCGGTTTCAGTATCTCGATTCTGTCCAAAAATAGGTTGGATTTTTGGTGAATGATAGTCGGCGCCATTTCATCAAAAATCAACTGCGCATCTCTGTCCAGGTCTTCAAACGGTACGCTGTATTTGAAATATTGCAGTATTTGTTTGATGGCGACTTTAGAAAAATGGGTGCATTCAATCACGTCAAAGATTTCTTTATCGTATTTCGGCATCGGTTTGTAATCCGTGTAATCGAAAAATTCGTAGTCGGAATTAAAACTTTTATCTACAAACACCTTTCTGGTGATGGAATTGTAAAAGGTTTCAGAATTTAATTTGTGCGGTTTGTCTTTAATAATTCTGGAAAATTCTTTTTTGATGGCTTTCCAGTATTCTATATTGTACAGATTTTCACCCAGTAATTCAGTGGTTTTATTGTGTACATCACGAACAAATTTTCCGTAGAGCCTGTAACGTTCCTGCTGTTGGTTGAACAAGTCAGCAAACATGCGTTTCTCAAAATATTCTTTGGCGCACTGAGTAATATCATTAAAAGAGGTGAGTAAAATATCGTATTTATCAGCAATATTCGCTGCTACTGTATGAACTGTTTCTTGGTTTACCATTTATTGTATTATTTTTAAAGCAGAAATAAAAAATCAGAACGTTTTTCCTCGTTTACAAATATAAATTAAAATTCAGCAATTGATAAATTTAGAAGACATCCGAGCTTATTGTTTACAAAAAAAAGGCGTAACGGAAGATTTTCCTTTTGATGAGGAAACTATTGTCTTTAAAGTGATGGGGAAAATATTTCTGCTGACCAATATAAATGACGTGGATATTTCAGTAAACCTGAAATGCGACCCGGAATTGGCGGTGGAACTTCGGGATAAATATGAAAGTGTACAGCCAGGTTATCACATGAATAAAAAGATGTGGAATACAGTAACCTACGCCGGTGAGTTTTCTGAAAAAGATTTTTATACCATGATTGATCATTCTTACAATGAAGTGGTAAAAGGAATGACAAAGAAACTACAAAAAGAACTGGACGAATTACAATGAGTACAATCCTGAAATACATCTTAGCTTGTTGCTTGTTCTTAAGCTCGTTTAACGGGATTTCAAAAGATATATTAATTGATGCAGGTTTTTCCTCAACGGATATATATAATACACTTACCAATTCGAAAGAGATAGTTGGCAAAGACCTGAAATTTGATTTGATGCTGAAGAATAATTCAGGAAAAGAACAGCAACTCTATCTCAGTTTTATCAACCCTACGATTGACAAGATTGTGATATACAACAATAGAGATACCGTAATCTTGGGCGATTTAATTCCATTTACAAAACGTGTTTTCAAGCACACCAATTTTGTATATCCAGTTTTTCTAAATAAAGACAGTATTGTTCATCTGCATATTGCTGTAACCCAAAAGCCACTTCAACGATTAAATTTCAGGCTTAATCTTGCTACGGAAAATACCTTTATTAAAACAACCAACCACGATAATTTTTTCAACGGGATTTTTTACGGCATTTTTTTCATGTATCTCTTGCTGCTTATTTGTTTTTACATCTTCAGTAAGAGTAATTTCTTCACTATCTACCTGATGATTAATTTCTTCATGTTGCTCTTGTTTTTATTATTTAACGGTACCGGTTATCAGTTTTTCTGGTTTTATTCAGCAGCAATACAGAAATACATCAGCGTTATTGCGGTAATTGGTTATCTCACGGCACATATTTTCTTTATACGTACATTTTTTTCCATGCAGTTCCGCAGTTTTACCAGGTATCTGTTGCGCATCTTTTTATTAGTGGTTTTGATTTTCGGTATTTTATTACTTGCACAGTCATACAACCGATCATACGGGTTTATCAATGCCAGCGTTTACTACCTGCTCGTTAATGGTGTCTTTATTTTTTATGGTTTAATTGTACTGATACTTTGTGTGTACACCTATCTTGAATCAGGCAGTCGCGAAATTATCTGGGTATTAATTGGAATGCTGTTTCATATGGCCAACTGGATGCTCTTTATAAATAATGAATTTGCGGCAGTGAAATGGATAAATGAGTTTGACAATTTCAAATTATTTACCAGCAATATTTACATTCCGCAGTTGAATTACTTTATCACCATGCTGGAAATATTTGTGGTAACGGTTTTCATTTCCATCAATTACCATAAATTGATTCGCCAAAATAACCTTTCGACACAGCGACTTGAATTCCTGCAAAAACGTAATATCAATACATTTGTACTCGGACAGGAAGAAGAGCGAGAAATTATTACCAATGAAATTGATGCCGCTATCTCCAAAGATATTGAACAACTGAAAACGGTTTTATCTGCGTTTCATCTGCAAAACGATGAAAAGAAAGTGATACCTGCAGTATTGAATGAAATAGACAAAACACTTGCCGACATTAATAACATAACGGGAAATTACGTAGCACCCGATATGCAGCAAATGCAATTAACGGAATTGATAACTACGGCTACGGATAAACTCTATAACGAAGTAAACACACATTACGATTTCACAAAAATACCGGAGCATTTTAAACTGAATGAAGTTGCGAATATTAATTTATACAGAATATTTCAGGAGATATCCAATAATACCATCAAGCATTCTCACGCGAATAATGTGACGATTACAGCCATTAAAGATAATAAATCGCTGCAGCTGAAAATAAGTGATGACGGCATCGGGTTCTCCGTTATCAATGATAAAAACAAAGGTATCGGTTTGATGAATATTGAATCGAGAATGAACAGTTTGAACGGTAATTTTTACCTGATGTCGAATGAAAAGAAAGGTTCCACCATACATTTAATCATGTCATTAAAAGATATTACCTGAATAAGAAACTATACATATTAACTGCATTTTTGCTATTGTTTATAAGCCAATCTCTGCTGGCTAACAAAACGGTATTTATCGTTAATAAATCCATGCGCTGCAAACCTGCTACCAGATATCTTATACAAACTAGTAATGTAAACAGTGATACGTTAAGCTATGAACTGCGGCTGCAAAACACCACGAATATAACGCAACAGATTTTACTGGAAATTCCGATACAGTTAATCGACAGAATCAGTGTGCAGCAGTTTGCTGAAAATGACAGTACGATATTGAAGCAATTCGAATTTACTTCCAAGAAATTAAGTCAGCGGATTTATTACGACCGTAACGTGATGTTTCCTTTCGACCTTAAGCCCGTCAGCACCAGTACGGTTCGTTTTAAGTTTAATAAAAACGACATTCACTCCTATTTTAAACCTGAAATGCTTATCTGGAAAAAAGATGCCAAGATTACCAGAACGGAAGCGCTGGAAATGACGCGAGGTGCATTCTACGGAATTCTGATTTTATATTCTTTTATCTGTCTGCTGCTTACTTTATTTCTGAATGCGAGAAATTATTATTACTATCTTTTGTACCTGCTGGCAGGAATCGTTTATTTGTTTGTAAAAAATAATTTGGGGTATGAATTGCTGTGGCCGGATCATCCCGTGCTGGATATCTTTCTGAAGAAAATCATGCTTTCCATTTATCTGATAACATCCATCTTGTTTTTAAGAGGTTTTATAAAAAAGAGGATAGAATTACCCGAGTTGCAAAACGTGTTGCGCTATTTTATTTATTTCAGTGTGCTCTTAATAGTTGTGTCTTTACTTGCAGGATTATTAAGCACACCGGCTCAGAAAACGTTTATAATCGTGCAGAATATATTTGCTATTGTTTGTTTGTCGACCGTTATAATTACCTTCATCTTTGTGTATTTTAATACAAATGAACGCTCACTGGTATTGTTCACTCTATTGTATTTTATTTCGTTTTCGTTCTTCCTGTTTTACCCGCAGCCGGAGTTTGGTAGTGATGTGTTTGGAGTTTATTTAGGACAGATTTACACGTATAGCAATGCATTTATCATTGCGACTATTATTTGTGTTTCTACCGTTTACAGAGTAATACAGATTATTAAAAACAACGAGCAGCTGAAAAAAGAAGTGAGCCTGATTAATTCACACAATAACTTCTCGCTGATTGAAGGACAGCAAAACGAGCGAATGCGTGTGGGCAGAGAACTGCATGACGGCATCGGCATTATGATGTCGGCAGTGAAAATGAAAATGTCGGCAATCAAAACGAGCAACGAAAATGAAAAGACAGAACTGAATAAAATCATTCAGGAAATTGATGCGATTTGTGGTGATATCCGTATGTTTTCTCATACGCTGCTGCCTCCTACCCTGAAAAAATTCGGCATCAAAGTGGCCTTAAAGGATATGCTGGAAGATTACAAACAGCAAACCTCGCCCCTCTCCTACAATTTTAATATCCCGGATAATCTATCACCGGTATCTCAGCAGTTAATCTACGATTTCATCAAGCATATTTTGCGCCATTTTACCGTCAATAAACCAGAGCAAATCACCATTAGTATTTATGTGATTCCATCTATAAAAGAAGCGCAAATCCGAATTCAGTACACCGGCGCACAAATGAATATTAACGATGAAAATATAAAATCGGTTACATCGATTATCGATTTATTAAACGGCAAGTTTCAGATTAATTTGCTGAATGCCTGGAATTTCAGGCTGCACATGGAGTTTCCTGTGTTGATTGAAGAGAAAGTAAACGGACAGCATAAAACCAACGGACAGCACCTGTAATATGTCAGCCATAAACCACCGATATTTTATTTTACATAAACCAACGAATATGGTTTCGCAGTTTACAGGCAATGATAAAGTAAGACAATTGTCTGCATTGTCATACGAATTTCCTGAAGGCACTCACGCTATCGGCAGACTGGATAGTGATTCAGAAGGGCTTTTATTGTTAAGCAATAATAAAAAAGTAACCAGGCTATTATTCAAAAGTAAAGTGCCGCATAAACGCACCTATCTCGTTAAGGTTCGCTATCAGGTAAGTGAAGAAACTTTACAGCAATTACGCACAGGCGTTCGCATCCGAATTCGTGGCGGAGCAGATTGGGTAACAAGCCCTTGCGAAGTACAATTAGCAGATGACCTCAGTAAATATCATGTTACAGATGAAAAACATGAATATAGTCCATACTGCTGGCTGCTTATGAGTTTAACGGAAGGAAAATACCATCAGGTACGGAAAATGGTGTTTGCGTTAGGACATCGTTGTAAAAGACTTATACGCGTTGCCATTGAAGATTTGACGTTGGATGATTTGCCGCCCGGCCATATAAAAGAAATAGCGGAAGAGGATTTCTTCCGCCGTTTAAAAATAAAAGAGTATACTTAGTTTTTATTTATTGTCCTGCCAGTTGTTCCAGTTTTGAAATCAGTTCCGGTGTAAACGTGCCTTGTGCCAAACGCAGTCTGTACTGTTTGTACAGTGTATTCCATTTTGCCTGTTCTGCCGGCGTGCGCGCAATCAAGGCTTTGCTTGCATTCAATCGTGTGAAAGCCGCATCGTCTTCCACGCGTATTTTTTTAGTTAATGAACTGGCGTATAGTTTAGCGGTTTCTAAAAATATTTCCTTTAAATCAGCCGGCATCCCGTCCAGCCGTTTGGAGGAAATAACAATACCGCCTACTTCAAATGCGTCTGCCTCCATTGTAAGGTGATCTAACTTTTGTGCCCATTGCATTTGCTCTGCAAACAAACAGGGTGCAGTAATCAAGTTGATATTGCCTGTATTCAGGGCCGGTAACACTTCGGGTGTATTCATTGGTACAGGCGTAACTCCTCCAATTGTCTGATAGAACAGTGGCTGCAGGTTATCATCTTTCCATTGGAATGGTTTTTTGCCTTTTATATCATCCGGTGTTTTTACCTCAAACCCTTTAGATAAGATGCGTATTTTTCCGATGTCGAACCAACCGATGTTAGTAAAACCTGCATCTTTCGTTCCTTTTTCAAAATCCGATTTCATAGTTTCACGTGCTTTGTCGAAAGTAGCCCAGTCTTTAAACAACCCGGGGATTTGCAAAGCCAGAATGGGTTTATATATTTTATAGTAACCGGCAGAAGATATGACACCTGCGTCCACTTGTCCCATTTTTATTTTACTTACTATGGCTGCTTCATCTCCCCCTGCACCGTTGTACAATATCTGCAGTTCCAGTTTGCCGTCTGTTTTTTGAATTATAGCCTGCGCCCATGTTTGTAATGCCTTGCCCCAGGTGCTTGTTTTTGGAAACAGGGTGGCAATTTTAATCACTCTATTAAATGGTTCTGGAGCAGGTACAGGAGTCGGTACTTCTGCCGGAGCCGGTGGTGGTGTGGGTGCAGCTACCGGTGGTGTTACTACCTGCGGAGCAGGAACCGGTGGTGGCGGAGGATTACTGCCGTGGCGGCAGGTGCTGTGCCTGCTTTTGCCAGGGCAACAGAAACATCTGCGTATAATCTGGCGTAGACTTCTTTATCTATATTTTCTGAAAGGTATTTCATTTTCTGCCTGCTGAGATCACCCATATTATTATTGCCGCCGATGGCATAACTGTAGTGATCCATGGAATCAAGAATGCCGCAGCCGGGAATCGCATTATCGGGTGAATTGACCCAGCCGGCATATTGTATACCACATCTGGCAATCATAAGGGAAACAGATGCAAAGGAGGAAGCAAACATTTCCTGGGAAAGGCAATTTTTCAAGTTTGTCACTCTGTTGCCAACATAAACAGAACTGCTGAGGAGTTCGGGCGCATTGAGGGCATAGTTGTAATGGGCATTCCAGTCTAAGATACCGCGCCCGTTGTCATCGGGTATGGAGGCATCCGACCCGTTTACCCAGTTGCACTGCGCCTTGACCGCAAACCCGGAAAAGGTGCATATAAGAATTAAGAGTAAGAAGTTTTTCATAGTATATGTATTAATGATTTTGCTTACGAATACTAATTTAACCTAATATATTCGAATTTCGATATCAGTTTACAATCAGCGTACCAATTATTTTGTTGGAAGACTTTTACGCACCATGCTAAGATTGGATTGCATGATTATAGCAGATTGGTTTTTGATTTTTTACTATTTCGGTTGCAGTCAGAGACCGACTGATTTAGCAGACATGAGAGCGCTGCGCTAACACTCGCGCCAGAGAGGAGTGTTATACGCATTTTTTATTTCCACGAACCTATGTCTGTATAAGTTTTTGATAAGTTATCTGAAGCAATAATCCCAATAAGTTGACCAAGTGTTGTCAATCCTGAACTCTCAAATTCTGAGTTATCCCAAATTGTTTTTAGTTCAGTGTATAATTGTCTGTTTTTTATTTTCGTGAAATCAACCTTCAAATTACCTCTATTGAATAAATGATCAAATTTACAATACACTAATTCATCTATTCGTAAACAAGATAGCGATTCTAAGTGCTTAAAATCTAAAGATCTGAAAGTTAAATCGTGATATGGTGTTAGCCGACTAGTTATCCAATTTTCGACAAATTCATGAAAGATGTTTATCGGTAAATTTTGTATAGGCGGTAGATTTGGTCTTATATATTTTGCGTTTGCTAAAAATCCTAAAATCTTTATTTGATTCACAGTGAGATATGAAATAGTGTCACACGCCATTTTGCTTGTAAGGGTGAATATACTTTCAGAAGAAGATGTTAGTCGTTCCGTAACCAATGTAGCTAATAGAACATGTTTTTCTTTATTGTCAGTTTGTGATGCAGTTATTATAGCCTTTTGTAACAGAATAGTAAAATCTGGTTGATTTTGGCTTTCTATTATTTTATCTGCCGAAACTTTATTTTGATCTTCTAATTTTTTAATTCTTTGTGCGAGCTCACTGAGAAAATCAAGAGAGTTTTCATTTGCTTTCTGTTGTACTAATTCGTTATGGTCTTTAAAAAATGTTTTAAGCCATTTTTCACCCGAATCCCAGGCTTTTTCAGCAAATTTCCCTGCACCGCCACCTATGGCTGCACTTAAGGCTATTATTGATATTGGTTCCATAAATAAAAATTGTGTGTAACGGCTGAAAATAGACGCTGGTTGTGAGTGTTTAGCAAAAACAAAACCTTAGTACAAATTAAATATAATAAACAAAACTTAAATAATCAAATATAACACAACTAGTGCAAATTTTTTGTTAGCAGTAGCTTTATTATTTATCGACCAGATATTTCCAGTTTAAATGCATACTAAGACCATTAACATCTGGAAATATTGTTCGGTTATTTACTCCAAACATTGATAATTTATTAAGAATATCCTTTTTTATATTCGCTGGAATTTCAATTTGCGTCAAGTTAGTTTTTATTGCAGTATTGGTTTCTAGTGTAACGAATCTTTTTGCTTTATTTGAATATTTGTGTGCAGTAAACCACCCAGATTGTGCAACAATCCTTTCATTATTTAGTGTAGGTCTTAAAATTTTTGTTAATGAACTGTCAAACGGCGATTGATTTTTAGATAAATCAACTTGCAATTTTTCATCACAGGATAAAATATATAAATATGAACTATTTTTCATAGAATATTGATTTTGACATGTAAACCACAATGCTACTAAAGGATTGCTTGTCCAATCAAGTAATCTGGTTTTCATTCCAAAATGTTGTGCATAGATTAGCCATTCCCAATCACTTTCAAAATTTTTAGTTATTAATAGTGGAGAACGCCTCTTAAAATCTGATAACATTTTTTTTCAGTCTCGGTAGTGTCAATACTTGGATTTTCTCTACAAATTGATGGTAATAGAGGGTTATTATCTGATTGTCCACGAAATAAATTAATATCATATCCAAGTAATTCGATTAACTCTATATGATATAAAAAATCTTTAAAAGAATTAATTGTATCTTTTTCATTTTGTAGTATTAATTCACTGAATTTTCTGTTCTTTGGAAAGTTACTGCTATCTAAATTATATCCGAAACTAGTAGCGTTTATTTATTCAAATATAAAATATTTATTTGATATCGAAAATAGAGCTGATGTTTACAAATCAGCCTTAACACAACACACTAATGAAATGCGCGCTCTAAAACCCAAGCTCTATATCCGGATGCTTACTTTTAAATACTGCAATAGTGGTTTGTACCTTTTGTTCAAAGGCGGCTTGTGCTTGCGTGTCGGCATTTTTAATGCGGTGCTGCAGCAGTAAGTGTATCTTTTCCAGTTGGGCGTTTATCTGTTGTGTTTGCTCGCTAAAATACGTTTCAGCAAAGCGCTGCCAGATGTATTTTACGGCAACCGCATTGGGGTGCAGCATGTCTTCGGCATAGAAGCGGTAATCGCGTAGTTCGTCCATCATCAGTTCATACGCCGGAAAATAGAAACAGTTACTATTTTCAGCTATCAACTGGTGGATGCTTTCTATCAGAATGCTTTTGCTGCGCTGGTTTTCCACAGCGCCATCACGCCAGTGCCGCACAGGTGAAACAGTGAACAATATGGTTTTATCTTTCAGTTGGGTTTTTACTGCATTGAAGGCTGCTTTGATTTCATCAATGCTCAGCAGGCGTTTTTCAAAAGCGGTGTTGGGTATTTTATGGCAATTGGCTACTACCCTGTCCTGCGCCAAATGCTTATATACAAAGGCTGTACCCAGCGTAATAATGATAAATTTAGCTGCATTGAAATCTGTATGCGCTTTTTCTATGGTGGTGTTGATGTTTGTCAGTACTTCGTTTTTATCCGTACCGGAGAACTGTCCGTGATGGTCTAAGGAAAGGTATAACTCGTTGTGTTGCAGCAACTCGTTTTCGGTATAAACATTTTTATCCATCACCTTTTTAAGGTTTCCGAAAATGGAAACGGGATGGTAGATAATACCAAAAGGGTTGATATTGCCTGGAAACTGGTATTGTTTCAGCTGATTACCGATGTTCTCCGTAAAACAGGAACCCATGAGCAGAAGTTTGTCCTTATGGGTGATTTGAATTGAAGAGACTTGTATGTTTATTTTTGTAAAGAAATCCATTATTTCATTTTTAGATGTCACTTTTTGAAAGCAAAAAGTAACCAAAAACTTTTTTTATTGTACTAAGGCAATTTTGCTTCTCCTTTCAGTCGAATCAAACCGCTGCTAAAATGAACACAAATGCTGATAGCCTTGCTTCGTTCATTTTACAGCTATTGCTGCGTACAATAAAACCATGCTCCACTATTTTACTAACCCTCAACTTTAAAATAAGTCAAACATAGTTAATTTTATAAGTTGAATAAAAGATATGCAAAATTTCAATTTTTGGAAAGATATTTGCTATTATTGAATTATGCAACGCTTGCACACTATATTTTTTGTTTTGTTATTAGCATCGGGCACGTTTTGCCGGGCAGTGACGTATGAAAACAAAGTTTATTCGCCAAATATAAAAACGGTACAGCTTTTCCCGAAAGGTGCGGATATGGCGATGCCGGTGCTGAATATGAACCAGAACGAAACGCTGGAACTGCATTTTGATGATTTATCGGGAAAACCTAAGAATTACTATTATACCGTGGTGCAGTGCCACACCGACTGGACGCCGACCATGATGAATATTATGGAGTATGTGGATGGTTTTTCGGAAGCGAATATCAATGATTACGATTACTCGAACGGTACGAAAATCCCCTACGTGCATTATACGCTGGAGTTTCCGAATACGGATATGCGCATTAATTACTCGGGCAACTATGTGCTGATTGTCTATGAGAACAATAAAGAAAATCCAGTTTTTACCCGCCGTTTTATGGTGGCGGAAAACAAAGTGATTATCGATGCAGGCATAGCGTATCCGCGTAGTTTATATGCAAGAGACCAGTATCAGGAAGTGGTGTTTAAGGTAAATTATAAAGGCTTTACAATTGATAATCCACAGATGGAGATTAAGGCGACGGTGATGCAGAATTACCGCTGGGACAATGCGAAGACGGACATCAAGCCGCAGTTTGTGGGCATGAATGAACTGAACTTCGATTTTAACGGAGTGCTTACCTTCCCTACCGCCGGGCGCGAATTCCGCTTTTTTGATATGCGTTCCCTGCGTTTCCGCGGGCAAAATATCCGTGCCTTTGATTTACGCGACGACGAGAACGATGTGTATTTGCTGTTTGACCGTCCGCAGCCACGCGATAAATACCAGATGATAAAAGATTTGAACGGGCAGTATTACATAGAGAATTTGGACAATCCGTACTACAACACCGGCGCGGATTATGCGAATGTGCATTTCAATTTTGATTTCGGGGGTACTGCGGCAAATGGCAACTTTTATGTGGTTGGTGCGTTTAACAATTGGGCCTGTGATGAATCATCCATTATGCATTACGATAATCTGGATAAGAGTTACGCGGCGAATATCCTGCTGAAACAAGGAACTTACAATTATTCGTACGTGTTTAAAGATGTGAAGGATAATAAGAATGACCAGTTTGTAACGGAAAGCTATTACATGGATACGGAGAATGATTATACCATTTTATTTTACTACACGCCGTTTGGCGAGCGTTATGACCGTTTGATTTCGGTGAAATATATTAACTCTATTTTAAACAGATACTGATGGCAAAAGATTTCAATATAGAAAAAGGAGATTTACTGGTAGCGGAGCCATTTATGAAAGACCCGAGTTTTAAACGTACGGTAACGCTGATTTGTGAGCATAATACGGAAGGTTCCATCGGTCTGGTGCTGAACCGTCCGTCTATTTTCAGAGTGAATGAAATGATACCGAATTTCCCGGCGTTTCAGTCTACTGTGTACTATGGAGGTCCTGTGGGTATGGACCGTTTGAACTATATTCACTCTTATGGAGATTTGGTCAGCGATTCCATACACATTAAAGATAACCTGTACTGGAACGGCAATTTTGAACAGCTGAAAACACTGATAAAAGACCGGCAGATTTTACCGCACAACATCAAATTCTTTGCGGGTTATGCCGGCTGGGAAGGCGGACAGCTGAATGAAGAAATGCAGGACAACAGCTGGATTGTTTCTAAAGATTATCCGGAGATTTTTAAAATGAGCGAGTATATGTGGCACGATGTGCTAATAAAAATGGGCGGTAAAAACAAGTTGTTATCCACATTTCCTGAAGATCCTATTTTGAATTAACAATCAGCTTAGTGCTACTTTGTAAGTTGTCAGACATCTGTCTCGGGCAAACGTATGCTCAACGATTGGTTTGGGATAATCAAATGAATCCAATTCAGGAATCCATTTTCGAATATACTTTAATTCTTTATCAAACTTTTCTGTTTGCAATCTCGGATTGAATACTCTGAAATAAGGCGCAGCATCTACGCCGGTGCCTGCGGCCCATTGCCAGCCGCCATTGTTGGAGGCCAGTTCAAAGTCGAGCAGTTTTATTGCAAAATAAGCTTCACCCCAACGCCAGTCAATCAGTAAATGTTTGGTAAGAAAAGAAGCAACAATCATACGAACACGGTTGTGCATGAAACCAGTCGCATTCAGTTCCCGCATACCGGCATCTACAATGGGATAACCGGTCTTTCCTTCACACCAGGCTTTGTATTCCACTTCATTGTTGCGCCATTTTATTTTATCGTATTTCTCGTTGAAGGACGTTGTTATCACTTTTGGGAAATGATGCAGAATCATCATGTAAAAATCGCGCCAGATGAGTTCATTGATGTACTTCTCTCCTTTCGCGTGAATGCTTTGCCTTGCCAGTTCACGAATGGACACCGTTCCAAAACGCAAGTGCAAACTGATACGGGAGGTGCCGCGCATGCTTGGAATATCGCGCGTTTCGGTATAATGTTGAATGATCATATCGGATACGGTTCGTTCCGGGAATATGAATTCTGAAGCAGTAAATCCCATTTCCTGTAATGATAAAAGCGCTTGAATGGAAGAAACATTTAAGAATCCGGAAAAATATTTTTCTGTCGGATAGGCTTTCAGGTAAAAATCAGTGAGCTTTAATTTCCATTTTTTACTGTATGGTGTATAAACGGTGTAAGGTTTGCCATCATCTTTAGTTACTTCATCTTTCTCAAAAATGACCTGATCCTTGTATGTTGAAAACTCAATAGCATGCTCATTCAGTAATAATTTTAACTGTTCGTCACGTTCGTTTGCATATGGTTCGTAATCGTGATTGGTAAATACTTTTTTTACGGAATAAATTTTAATAATTTCATTCCACACATCAAATGGCTTTCCGTAAAAAACCACCAAATCGCTGCCCAATGTATTCAACTCATTTTTTAATCTTGTAATTTCCTGATGAATGAAAGTAACACGTTTGTCATCTGTCAATGCATTATCTTTTTCTTTCAGTTCGTCGAGAATATTGCTGTCGAAAATAAATATAGGGAGCACCGGTAATCCTGATTTTAAGGCATGATACAATGCAGCATTATCCTTTAAACGCAAGTCACGTCGAAACCAGTGGATGGATAAGTTTTGAGTTGTGAGTTGTGAGTTGTGAGTCATGTTTTAAGGATACATTTTTTTACTTCCTCGCTGCACTCGGAATGACGATTTGTTTTTAAACCAGATGTTCGCCGAAATGTTCAAAAACCACCGCCTTAAATTCATCAAAAATTACTTTTGTTTTAGAATTACCTAAACGCTTTTCATCCAGGAATTCTACCCATCGAATACCGCGCAATGCATTTGTCAGAAAAATTTCATCTGCATTGTACAGTTCTTTAATACTTATGGTTTGTTCGATGATTTTAGTATCCGGTAATCTGGTTAATAATAACTCCCGCAACACACCAGCCACCGGCCCGTCTGACAATGGCGGTGTATACACAACACCATCTTTTACAATAAAAACATTGTAGATAGAAGCATCCGCAATAGTGTCATTATCATTCAGCACCAACGCATCGTCAAAATCATGTTGCCGCGCGTAATTGATGGCTGCGTCATAAATGGCTCTGTCGGTATGTTTCAGATTGGCAAAGATATCTAAGTGCTTTTTATGTTTCGGCAACAAAGTGATTTTTAGTCCGGTTTCATTCAGTACATATTTTACACTTTCCAGCGGACGCAAAGTGCAATTCCATTTTAATGCAGAAATTTCAGGCATATATTCATGTGCTCTGTTTTTCTGTACTTCGAGGCGAAGTCTGAAATTTTTTAATCCTTTCTCGATGCATTCATACTTAAGCAAGCGTAGCATTCTATCTTCCACTTTATATTCACTTTCGTCAATATTGATAGTTTTCAAACTATTGAACAGTCGTTTTACATGCAGATTTTTAAATACTAATCTGCCGTTTACTACTTTAATAGTCTCTATCAGTCCGAAATCAGCCAAGGTTTATTTTTTGGTAAAAAATACAATTACAAAATAGAGCAGCATACTGCCGTCATACACAATCTTTATCCACCATTTTGTCACTTTATCCGATTTAAAAAAGGTGTAACCCTGTAGTAAAATAAGCAGGAACCACAGTAAAAGAATCGTTGCTTCCGTTAAATAAATATCATTTATACTGCGCCAGTTTTCCAGCATGAAGATAAACAAGAGCATGAAGGCATACAAAATGCCCAGAAACAAGGCAGATATTTTTGAGAATCTGATACCAAACACAGATGGAATTGTTTTTATGCCGGATGCCTTATCCACTTGCGCATCGTTGATGTCGAAGGGTAAGGTAATAAACATGATATAGACAAATTGAGCTGCCTGTACTACCAGTACATCTCTCCTTTCGAGCAAATTAATATTGTTTTCCAGTGCCGGTAAAACTACAGATGTCAGGCTCCACACTAAGGCAATCAGAAAAATTTTTACAAAAGGAAAATCACGAAGCCGTGTGGAGATGCCAAATGGTTTTAGCAATGGTATTGGATATAGTACCGAAATTCCTCCGGCAAAACAAAGCACAAGAATTGTTTTCCATTGCAGAAAGAAGGTGAAACCCAGCGCCAGTATTCCGGAACCATAAATAGTTATCTGATTAAACAGAGGATATTTCTCGAACCATTGGACCACCAGTTCTTCTTTGTTGGTGTACACTCCTTTTTTGTAATACACCCAGCGACTTATTTGATAGACGAACCAGGTGGAAAAGAATATCTGAAGCGATAAATAGCTTAATGTGGTGAACGGAATATCTAACAATACGGCATTTGCCAGCATAAATGCTACTGCCGCAAATGCAATAAAGAGATTGGTTTCAATTAATATTTTTATTGGACGTAACATAAAAAAATCCGAAAGCACAGGCTTTCGGATTCAATATACAATTTATTTTAATTCTGCAGCTGTAAACGAAATTACGGAACTGCTAATTAACGTCTGTTAATGCAGGTACTTCAGCTTCATTTTAGGAGTGATTTTTTTCAGTGTTTCAAAAATCAATTTGATTACACCTTCCACATCTGATTTTGCTACAGTTTCTACCGTTGTATGCATATATCTCAACGGTAATGAAATCAATGCACTCGGTACTCCGCCGCCATTGTACGCAAAAGCATCTGTATCCGTTCCCGTTACTCTGCTGGCCGCATCGCGCTGGAAGGCTATTTTTTCCTTTTCTGCCGTATCCAGAATCAGTTCGCGAATGATTGCATGAACAGCCGGTGCATACGTAATAACCGGTCCTTTACCGCATTTGAAATCGCCGTGTTCTTTTTTATCAATCATTGGTGTGGATGTATCATGACAAACATCTGTAACAATGGCAATATTAGGATTGATTTTACGGACAATCATTTCCGCGCCGCGTAAACCTACTTCTTCCTGCACGGAGTTACAGATGTATAAACCAAAAGGTAATTTTGTTTTGGATTCTTTTACCAGTCTGGCCACCTCAGCAATCATAAAACCACCCAATCTGTTATCCAAAGCTCTGCCTGTGTAATATTTTTTATTCAAAATCATCAGCTCATCTTCATACGTGATGACACAGCCTACATGGATGCCCATTTTTTCCACTTCCGCTTTTGAAGAAGCACCTACGTCTATCGTAATATTTTTAATAGTTGGTGCCGTGTCTTTTGACGTGTCTCTTAAATGAATCGCCGGCCAGCCGAAAATACCTTTTACAATGCCTTTTTTAGTGTGGATGTTCACACGCATTGAAGGTGCTATCATATGGTCAGAGCCGCCGTTACGGATAACGTTGATCAACCCATCCTCGCCGATATAACTTACAAACCAGGAGATTTCATCTGCGTGCGCTTCTATCACCACTTTGAATTCCGCTTCCGGGTTAATAACACCGTAAACGGTACCGTAATGGTCAACATGATATTCGTCGATGTAAGGCTTTAAGTAATTTAACCAGATTTTTTGACCTTCAGCTTCAAAACCTGTCGGAGATGCATTATTCAGATATTGAAATAAAAAATCTTCCGCTTTTTTGTCTATGGAATACTTCATGAATAAAATTTGATTTAAAATTAGAGTTTATTTCGTTAAAGATAGAATCAAAAAAACTGATAATGTGACAATCAGGAATGAACCATTATTACTAATGAATTCACTATCAGTTGATTTTCAGCGTGCAAATGTACAATTTATCTTCAAAAAAAACACATAAAAGCAGTTAAATTATCTACGTGCTAACACATAGCATAAAATACCAAGCAGTTCGTATTTTATAGTGTATTATTTCAGAATACTTTAGCAAGAAAATAATATCATGAAAAAATTAACCCTTTATGTGTTTTTTATCTGCATTTCGACTGTATCATTTTCAAATGCCGGTTTTAAAATCGGTGCCGGTGTTGGTATCAGTGCAGCAAAAATTAAAGAGAAATATTATTCTGACCGAAATAAAAACATGTTGGCATTCGATGTTGCTATTCCGATGGAAATAAAAGTTGCCAGATATTTTGCCATTCAACCCGAGATACATTTTATTCAGAAAGGATTTGGTCTTAAATACTATGGTGTAAACGGTGTAGAAAACATTTACAGAAAGAGAATTTACATCGAAATGCCGGTGAATTTTAAATTTGTTTATCCTATTAAGGATAAATCATTTATAAATGCTTATATAGGTTTTGGCGTTGGATATGCATTAACCAATAAACAATTGACCAAATATTCTGATGGTCAGAAAAAGAAGGAATCGTTTCCTTACGATAATAATGTAGATGATGATAATATTGCATACAGAAGATATGATCTTATTTTACCTATTGGTTTTGGATACGAATACAAGGTAAGCAGCAAAGTTTCAGTTTATGCCGATTTAAGATGGAGTTTAGATGTTAATAATAATATCCGTTATAAAGTTAAACCGGACCCGACACCACAGTATTATTACAGAAATTTCATATTCAGTATGGGTGTGAATTTTATTGCAAAAGACAAATAAAAGAAAAGGCTGAACTTTAAGTTCAGCCTTTTCTTTATAATATTATCTAATTAGAAATTAGAATTTCAAATCATTCAAAGAGATGGTTTGTGATGCTCTCACATCGCCGTTAAAGCCGCAAACATCCATTTTTATGGTTGCAGGTGTTGTATTCCAATCAATATTAATCATACCGAAATTCAGTTCTCTAACCCCATTTCCTACTCTGAAAGGATTTACAGATGTATTGGCTTCATTGTGTGTTAAACCACTGGAAGTGAAATCAATAATCGGATATTGTCCGGCCGGAGTACGTTTGCTGAATTCTGCATAATGTACATCACCACTCACCACAAAAACACCTTCTGCGTTGGTTTCTTTAATTGTTCTGAAGAATTTATCCATTTCGTGCGGGTAATTAGCCCATGCTTCCCAACCATTGTGAGCAGTACATAACTGAGAACTGGAAACAACGATTCTGATGGTTGCCGGAATTAACAACTGCTGTCTTAACCATGCCCATTGGGTAGCACCTAAAATTGATTTCGTAGTATCTGCAGTTGGCGAGATGGGCTCACCGCTGATCACATCTAAGAAGTTTCTGCAATCCAGTATAATTACCTGTACTCTGTGTGCAGCATCTCCATATAAATATGAAGTATAAACACCATCATGTGTTCTGATATCATGTGTAGAAGGGATTTGCCAGAATTGCATAAATTTATCTTTAGACTGTATCTTGTATGCAAATTCTTTTCCTGCATTGTTTAAACCGTAATCATGGTCATCCCAGGTAGCAATACTAGGTACTGCTGCTCTGAAATTCTTGTAATCATAGTTGTTTTTTAATAAGTCATACTGTGTTTGAATCCAGGTTGGATAATCCGTAGTGTTTAAAATATTGTCAGCATACATATTATCACCCATAGCGATATAAAGATCCGGGTTTTTAGCCTGCATATTTCTGTAAATTGACAGGTTTCCCGTTTGATAGCAACATGAACTGATACAAATCTTAGTCAGGTTTAAACTAAGGTCATTTTGCTTAATGGTAGGTTCTGTTCCTGTCGGAATACAGGCCGTCATTATGATTGACGTGAAAAATAAGAAGTATAGTGTTTTTTTCATAAAGGTGGATTTAGTCCAAATTTATGAATTTCGTGTGAATAATTTAGTTAAATCTTCACTTAAATTACAAAGGAATATTGCCGTGTTTTTTCTTCGGAGAATTTACCACTTTATTTTCCAGCATATGGAATGCTTTAATCAGTTTCATTCTGGTTTCTTCCGGTTTAATCACTTCATCAATAAAACCACGTGCCGCTGCCTTGTAGGGGTTGGCAAATGTTTCGGTGTATTCGTCTACTTTTTCCTGCAGTTTTTGTTCAGGATTATCAGCTGTTTTTATTTCATTTTTGAAGATAATTTCTGCTGCACCTTTGGGACCCATAACGGCAATCTCTGCTGTCGGCCAGGCAAAATTCATATCCGCTCCAATGTGTTTGGAATTCATCACATCATAAGCACCGCCGTAGGCTTTGCGTGTAATCACAGTTACTTTTGGAACCGTTGCTTCACTTAAGGCATACAATAGTTTTGCCCCGTTTACAATGATACCATGCCATTCCTGATCGGTGCCGGGTAAAAATCCGGGAACATCTACCAGAACCAATAAGGGAATATTGAAGGCGTCGCAAAAACGCGTAAACCTGGCTCCTTTTCTGGAAGAATTAATATCCAAAACGCCGGCTAAATAGGCAGGTTGATTGGCTACTATTCCGATACTTCTGCCTGCAATGCGGGCAAAACCTACCACTAGATTTTCAGCAAACGATTTGTGAACTTCAAAGAATGAATTTTCATCCGTTGTATGTGCAATCACATCACGTATATCATAGGGTTGATTCGGATTTGCGGGTAAAATAGTTTTCAAGGACTCTCGAATTTCAGAACCTACCGTTTCATATGGATAATTCGGTGCAACTTCCTCGCAATTTTGAGGTAAATAACTTAAGAGTTGTTTTATCTGCTGAATACAGGCGACTTCATTTTTTGCTGTAAAATGGGTCACTCCGCTTTTAGTAGCATGCGTTATTGCGCCGCCTAATTCCTCCGAGCTTACTTCTTCATGTGTTACGGTTTTTACAACATTGGGGCCGGTAACAAACATGTAGGATGTATTTTCTACCATCAGTGTAAAATCCGTCATGGCCGGAGAATATACCGCCCCGCCGGCACAAGGTCCCATTACAGCAGAAATCTGCGGAACAACGCCGGAGAATTGTACATTTCGATGAAAAATATCGGCATAGCCGCCTAAAGAAACCACCCCTTCCTGAATACGGGCACCACCGGAATCATTTAAACCAATGACAGGCGCCCCTGTTTTTGCTGCCAGATCCATGATTTTGCAAATCTTCTCCGCATGAGTTTCAGAAAGAGAACCGCCGAATACAGTGAAATCCTGAGAAAAAACATACACTAGACGCCCGTTCACCGTACCGTAGCCTGTAACTACGCCATCTCCCAGATATTTTTCTTTGTCAATACCAAAATCGGTAGCACGATGTGTAACGAGTAGTCCGAGTTCTTCAAAACTGCCTGCATCCAGTAACAAATCAAGGCGTTCACGCGCCGTTAGTTTTCCTTTTTTATGTTGGTCGTCAATACGTTTTTGTCCGCCACCTAAAAGCGCTTCCTGTTTTTTCTGTTCTAATGCCTGTAATTTCTGTTCGTGCGTCATAGTTACAAATATACGTAGTGAAATGCTAAATTTTAAGTTGATTCTGTAAGAATAACCTTAAAGAAAATATTATGCCTGTTCTTTTAGTAATGCAAAAATATCCAGACTTATAAAATGTCCGTCTTTTATCTCACAATCTACCATGGTGCCTTCCTGTTTGAAGGATGATTTTTTCATGGCATTTTTGCAGTTTTCATTTTTTGATTCTACAAAACCTTCAATCCGGTGCAATCCCATTTGATTAAACCCATACGAACAAATCAGCGGCATGGCTTCGGATAAAATACCCTTACCCCAGTATTCCGGCAGCAGCCAAAACCCTATTTCCGCTTTTTTATGTTCCTTGCTTAAACTATTCAAGCCTCCAGCACCATAGAAGATATTGTTATCTAAAGAACAAATTGCCCACCACATGCCGGTTCCGTTTTTTTCTAAATCGAAAAAAAATTCCATCTGAGCCTTAGTTGCGTCCAATGAGTCATACCGAACGCCGTAGTATGGAATTATATCCGGATGTGAAAGTCCTCTAAAGACATTTTCCAGATCATCCGGCTGGAATTGTCGTAATAACAAACGCTTGGTTTTAATTTCTTTTGACATAATATGCAAAAATACTATTTAATGTTTTTAAACCATAGATGAATCAACAGGATTTAGTTTCTTTGTAGCATAAATAAATACTATGAACAATAAATATGCAGTCGTTACCGGTGCCAGCAGCGGACTTGGATTAGAGTTTGCTAAATTACTGGCCAAAAAAGGTTATAACTTAGTGTTGGTAGCACGCAGAACAGATCGACTGGATGCTTTAAAACAAGATATCCTGAAAGCTTATTCCTTAGATATTCATGTGGTTCCACTGGATTTGTCGGACGTAAATGCTTCACAAAAATTACTGGACTACACACAACAAAATAAGCTGGCGGTTTCCGTACTGATTAACAATGCTGGCTTTGGTACGTCCGGTGATTTTTTATCCCTGCCATTAGAAAAGACAGTGGAAATGCTGCAGCTGAACATTACTACCCTTACACAACTGACGTATTTATTTGGTAATGAAATGAAGAAAAATAAAGAAGGCTATATCTTACAGGTTTCTTCTGTCGGAGCCTTTCAGCCCTCTCCTTCTTTTGCGGCGTATTCCGCGACTAAATCGTATGTCATGCTGTTTAGTGAAGCGCTGGATTTTGAACTGAAAGGCAGCGGAGTTTCCGTTACTACACTTTATCCCGGCGCCACCAAAACGGAATTCTTTGAAACGTCTAATACCAAAGTAAATAAGAACGTAGAACGTATGCTAATGACAGCTGAAGAGGTTGCCGATATGGGTTTGACAGCCATGTTTAACCGAAAAAGAAGTATTGTGCCCGGTTTTAGTAATAAACTGTCTACACTTCTTGTTCAATTCTTGCCACGTAAATTAGCCACCTTTATTGCTGCAAATGTGATGAAATAATCAGAAATCAATCTTGAACTTATTTTCTAATTGATACGTAAGATTGGTAGCAGCACCTTCCGGCGGACGACTGTCAAAATTTAAACGGTAATTAATTCCAAATGAAAGCAATTTGTGAAACCTGAAGCTTAATGAATTATCTGTTGAAATTCGGTAATCTTTCATGTCTTCAAATTTTGGCTGGTAATAGGTAGTACTTACAATCTCCACCGTTTTTATCGGGCGGAAACTGAAACTGAGATACCCGCTGAATCTGCCCTGTAATAGTTTCTGTGTTCTGTCCTTATTTACTTCATATTCCATCATGTACAAAGTGCCAATATAGGTTTTAAACTTTTCTATTTGTACCACTTTAAATCTCGGTCCGGTTCCCAGTAAATACCGTAAGCGAATCCCATTTAGTTTATTGTATTGTATTTGCGTAAACGCCTCCCAGCGCAGCCAGTTTTTGATTTTATAGTTATAGCGGAAATGAAAAAATCCTGAGTTGACAAATTCCTCATCGCTTGACTTCAGCAAATCCACACTTCCCAATAACAAATACAAACTTTTAGCAGATTTATACTGAACATGCGCCGTGTTACTGAACGCGAAATATTTTACCTTTTGTTTTCCAAACGTAAAACCCAAATTGTAATTCCCTCTCCAGCCGGTGGTATCCGTGGTGTATCGTTCTCCTTCAATATTTACGATTTGCGCATCTGCCATCCGGCAAATGAATAGAAAACCAAAGAGTAACAAGAGGTTTTTCATAATCCTCAAAAATAATCTTTTTGACAATTAACATAAAAAAAATACATTTATTTAGAACCAATCTAAACAAAGGTTGTTTAATAATTGGATTTGGTCTAAATTTGTACCAAATATTAGGTAGCGTTAAACCCAACCCGATTATGGCTGAAACACAAGATGAAATACTGGAAGATGTTGTCAATTCCGAATATAAATATGGTTTTGTTACTGATATTGAAGCAGATAATGCACCGATTGGCTTAACCGAAGAGACCGTACGCTTCATTTCTGCGAAGAAAGAAGAGCCGGAATGGATGCTAGAATGGCGTTTAAAAGCTTTCCGCGACTGGCAGAAAATGACGGAACCTCAATGGGCAAATGTCCATTTTCCGAAGGTGGATTTCCAGAATATCATTTATTACTCCGCTCCAAAACCGAAAAAAGAACTCTCCTCTCTGGATGAAGTGGATCCGGAATTACTTAAAACATTTGAGAAATTAGGCATTTCTCTGGATGAGCAAAAACGCTTGTCGAATGTGGCGATAGATGTGGTGTTCGACTCCGTTTCAGTGAAAACAACTTTTCAGGAAACACTTAAAGAAAAAGGCATCATTTTTTGTTCGATGAGTGAGGCTATTAAGGAACATCCCGAACTGGTGAAAAAATATATCGGTTCTGTAGTTCCGAAGAATGATAATTTCTATGCGGCATTAAACTGTGCGGTGTTCAGCGACGGTTCTTTCTGTTATATCCCGAAAGGCGTTCGTTGCCCTATGGAATTGAGTACTTACTTCCGTATCAATACGGCGGGTTCCGGACAATTTGAAAGAACTTTACTGATTGCGGATGAAGGCTCCTATGTGTCTTATCTGGAAGGTTGCACCGCTCCACAACGAGATGAAAATCAATTACATGCAGCGGTTGTCGAATTGATTGCTTTAGATAATGCTGAAATCAAATATTCTACGGTGCAAAACTGGTATCCCGGCAATGAAGAAGGCAAAGGTGGTATTTATAATTTCGTGACGAAGCGCGGAATTTGCAAAGGAAACAACTCTAAAATTTCGTGGACGCAGGTGGAAACCGGTTCCGCGATTACCTGGAAATATCCGAGCTGTATTCTGGCGGGTGACAATTCGATTGGGGAATTTTATTCGGTAGCGGTGACTAATAATTACCAACAAGCGGATACAGGCACCAAAATGATTCATATTGGCAAAAACACGAAAAGCCGTATTGTTTCCAAAGGAATTTCTGCAGGAAAATCGCAGAACTCCTATCGCGGCTTGGTAAAAGTGCATAGAAAAGCAGAAAACGCACGTAATTTCTCGCAATGCGATTCTTTGCTGATGGGCGATCAATGCGGGGCGCATACCTTTCCTTATTTAGAAATCAGCAACAACAGTTCTAAGGTGGAACACGAAGCCACGACTTCAAAAATCGGTGAAGATATGTTGTTCTATTTTCAACAACGCGGCATTGACGAAGAAACGGCGGTGGCGATGATTGTAAACGGTTTCTGCAAAGAAGTGATGGACAACTTGCCGATGGAATTCGCCGTAGAAGCAAGAAAATTATTAGCAATTAGTTTAGAAGGTTCAGTAGGATAATTTTATTACATGTATAGTTTAAAAAAAACAACTTTAACAATTCATTTTATATTACTTACGTGTATAGCATTTTGTAATTGTTGGGATGTAGATTTTTTAAATGAAAATAAAAACGTTGTTAATCTCTTTCATAATTCATTGATTAAAAAATTTAAAAAAGAATTTAAATTCAAATCCTATGTTACTAATGATATTTTATCAATAGAAGGATACAAAAAGAAAGATAAGGATTTTAAGGTAAAATATACAGCACATATTAGTAATGATACATGTGATGGATATAAAATCGAATGGAATACTAAAAATGATTCAACTTTCTCAAAGAATATTCTTCTTGAACATTCTTGTTGGAATAGATTAAATGATTCTACTTATTATACTATCGAAGAAACCAATATTAAAATTGCAGAAGTAACTTTAATACCTGATTACACAGCATATAATTATAAATATTTTGACGGCAACTTGAAAGAGTTAATAGAAAAATATACAATTAAATAAATCATAACAATCACAGTTCAGACAAATGACAATGTTAAAAATAAACAACTTACACGCATCTATTGACGGGAAAGAAATACTGAAAGGATTTACCCTGACTGTAAACGCAGGCGAAGTACACGCCATCATGGGGCCGAACGGTACCGGAAAATCTACGCTTGCCGCTGTATTAACTGGTAAAGACGGCTATGAAGTAACGCAAGGCACCGTTGAATTTGACGGCAAGAACTTACTGGAACTGGAGCCGGATGAACGCGCACAGCAAGGCGTTTTCCTCGCCTTTCAATATCCGGTGGAAATTCCGGGAGTGAGTAATGCGAACTTCCTGAAAGCTGCGGTCAATGAAATCCGTAAATCCAAAGGACAGGATAATATCGCTCCGAATGAGTTTTTGAAACTGATGCGCGAGAAAATGGAACTGGTGGAAATGAGCAAAGATTTCATCTCCCGTTCTGTCAATCAGGGATTCTCCGGCGGCGAGAAAAAGCGCAACGAAATCTTCCAAATGGCAATGCTGGATCCGAAACTGGCGATACTCGATGAAACAGATTCCGGGTTGGATATTGATGCCTTGCGTATTGTTGCCAACGGCGTAAACAAACTCAGAACCAAAGACAATGCCTTTGTGGTGATTACGCACTATCAGCGTTTGCTGGATTATATCGTGCCGGATTTTGTACACGTGATGTACAACGGACAAATCGTAAAGTCCGGTGATAAATCATTGGCATTGGAACTGGAAGAAAAAGGCTACGATTGGGTGAAGGAATTGGAAATCGTATAACTCACCGTCATTTCGAGCGCAGCGAACGTGTTCAGCAATCATGTTGCACAAATATTAAAGATTTCTCCTGTCGTCGAAATGACGATAAAATGAACAAGCAATGATAAACGAACTAGAAAATATACTTCCATCTGTCAAAAACGACCACCAGAAAGCATCGTTGCAAAATGCGATTGCTATTGGTGTTCCGTCGATGAAACATGAAGAATGGAAATACACGTATTACAACAAGATTTTACAGCAAGGTTTCACGCCTGCCTTTGTTGATGACCAACAACCGAGCGTCGAAAAAGAATTCATTGATGAATATGCCGTTTCAGAAAACAGAATCGTGTTTGTAAATGGTGTTTTTCACAATGAACTATCGCAGTTCAACAGTCACCCGAAAATTAATTTCTGGAACTCCAATAATATTTCAGAAAGCAGCACCAAAGACTTTTTACTGGAATTAAACAATGCCCTGGCAACAGACGGTGTATTTCTGGAAATCGGTGACCATGTTGTTTCGGAAGAGTTGATTGAAATCTTTTATATCCATACCAACTCATCGGCAATTGTCAACTTGCGTAACAAGATAAAAGTGGGCAAAAACGCACAGGTTAAACTAGCGGAATATTACATTAACTACGATGCAAATCCAGCGTACAGCAATATCGTAACTGAAATAGAAATCGCACAGGATGCCATTGTGGAATTGGATAAAATTCAGGATGCCGGCAATCTGTTCAATATCACCGATAATACTTTTGTAAAACAGGATAGAAATTCAGTGGTAACAGTGAATACTTTTAGCCTGACAGGTGGAATTACGCGTAATGTATTACAGTTTGATGTTAACGGTGAACATGCGACTGCTAACATGAACGGCTTATATTTGCTTGAAAATGAGGAACATGTAGACAACAGAACCTTAGTGAATCATAATGTGGCGAACTGTGAAAGCCATGAATTGTACAAAGGCATTTTGGGTGGAAAATCGACAGGTGTTTTTAACGGAAAGATTATTGTAAAACAACCTGCACAAAAAACAAACGCTTTTCAAAGCAACCGTAATTTATTGCTGAGCAATGATGCGAATATTTACACCAAACCGCAGCTGGAAATTTTTGCAGATGATGTAAAATGTTCACATGGTGCTACCTCCTCACAAATTGAAGACAGTGAATTATTTTACCTGCAGGCACGCGGTATCGGCAAAGAGGTTGCAAGAGGTTTACTGGTGTACGCTTTTGCTGCGGAAATGGTAGAACGAGTGAAAAACGAAAAATTAAGAAACAAACTGCAAAGCAGAATTGCTGAGTTGCTGAAGATTGAATTATAATGCTAAACATACCACAAATACGAGCCGACTTCCCTATCCTGACCGAAAAAATTCGCGGGAAGAAACTTGTCTATTTAGATAACGGCGCTTCCACACAAAAGCCGCAAGCGGTGATTGATGCGGAAAGTTTTTACTACGAACATCAGTATGCCAACATTCACCGCGGTGTACATTATTTATCGCAAATTGGAACGGATTTGTACGAAGGTGTTCGCAAGCAGGTACAACAATTCATCAATGCCAAATATGACCATGAAGTCATTTTCACCAAAGGAACGACCAATGCCATTAATTTAGTGGCGTATACATTTGGCAGAAAATTCATCAACGAAGGCGATGAAATCGTGGTAACGGAAATGGAACACCATTCCAATATTGTTCCCTGGCAGATGTTGTGTGATGAAAAGAAATGTGTCTTGAAAGTTATTCCTCTGCAAGCAGACGGAACGATTTTATTGGAAGATGCTGAAAAGCTGATTACACCCAAAACAAAACTGGTTTCAGTGGTTTATGTTTCCAATGCATTAGGCACCATTAATCCGATTCAGGAACTGATTGCACTAGCGCATAAAAACGGTGCAAAGATTTTAATCGATGCAGCACAGGCCATTCAGCATTTTAAAATTGACGTACAGGCAATGGATGCTGACTTTCTTGTATTCAGCGGACATAAAATCTACGGACCAACAGGTACGGGTATTTTATATGGCAAAGAAGATATTTTAAACGCTATGCCTCCTTACGAAGGCGGCGGTGATATGATAAAAACGGTTTCCTTTAAAGGAACTACTTACAATGATTTACCATTTAAATTTGAAGCCGGAACACCCAATATTGCGGGTTGTGTGGCATTAGGTACGGCCATCAAGTATGTGGAAGAATTAGGGGTGGAAAACATCAAAGCGTATGAAACGGAATTACTGAATTATGCTACCGAGAAATTATCCGCCATTGAAGGTCTGAAAATTTACGGAACGGCAGCGCATAAATCCTCTGTGATTTCATTTTTGCTGGAAGGTATTCATCCCTATGATGTGGGCGTGATTCTGGATAATATGGGCATTGCCATCCGCACCGGACATCACTGTGCACAACCGGTCATGGATCATTACGGAATTCCGGGAACCTGCCGTGCTTCGTTTGCCTTTTACAATACAAAAGAAGAAGTGGATGTTTTAGTGGAAGGAATTTTGAAAGCAAAGAAAATGTTGAGTTAATGCAATCGATAAATAACATACAAGACGAAATTATCGAAGATTTTTCCATGTACGACGACTGGAATGACAAGTATGAGTATCTGATTGAGTTCGGAAAGTCATTGCCATTGATTGAAGAACAATATAAAACGGAAGACAACAGAATTCATGGCTGCCAGTCAAAAGTGTGGCTGCACGGTGAGGTGAAAGACGATAATCTGTATTTTTATGCAGATTCAGATGCCATTATTACCAAAGGAATTGTAGGCTTGTTAGTAAAGGTGTTAAGCGGACATACGCCCAAAGAAATAGCAGACAGTGATTTGTATTTTATTGGCAAAATCGGATTGCAGGAACACTTGTCACCTACCCGTGCCAATGGACTGGTGAGCATGATTAAAAAAATGAAAACATACGGTATAGCTTTTCAGGCTGCAAATTAATATCACAGAGTTACACAGAGAATAAAAAAATGGAAACAGCAACACAAAGATCATTTATGGAGATAAAAGACGAGGCGATCAATCAGATTCAGACGATTTATGATCCTGAGATTCCGGTGAACATTTATGAATTGGGATTGATTTATGAAGTGAACGTGGATATCGACAACAATGTACACGTGCTGATGACGCTGACCGCACCGAATTGTCCCGCAGCAGAAAGTTTACCGGCAGAAGTGGAAGAAAAGATAAGAGCCATTGAAGGCGTAAAAAGCTGCAGAGTAGAAATCACCTTTGAGCCGACCTGGGACCAGGAAATGATGAGTGAAGCCGCTAAACTGGAACTGGGATTCTTATAATGTAAAAATGAAGCAATAAAACAATGAAATAATAAATTTCAAATAAAAATTGACAAATTGACACTAAAAAACATCAGCACGATTTTTGCATAACTATTATTAAATTAATTCATTACTTAATTATCAAATTTATAAAATATGTATCCAGAACACATCACCAAACCATGCGAAGAACAATTAACAACTGCTGGTTTTAAAGCATTAAAAACGCCTGAAGAAGTAACTGAAGTTTTGTCTTCCACAGAAGGTACGACTTTATTAGTATTTAATTCCGTTTGTGGTTGCGCAGCAGCAAATGCCCGTCCGGCAGCTTTAGCTTCTATCACCCACGAAAAACATCCTAAGAACTTAGTGACTGTTTTTGCAGGTGTAGATGGAGATGCTGTAGCCAAAGCAAGAGAATTTACGTTTCCTTTTCCACCAAGTTCACCAAGTATCGGTTTGTTCAAAGACGGAAAGTTGGTTCACTTCATCGAGCGTCATATGATTGAAGGTCGTCCTGCAAAGATGATTGCTGACAATCTGGTAGCGGCATACGAAGAATTCTGCTAAGCGTTTTTATAAATCATAATAAAAGAGTGCGACTTTTTATCGCACTCTTTACATTTTAAGAATAAATAATTATCTTTACTTATAATTATTTCTTATGAAAAGATTATCATTAATTCTAATTTGTATATTCATATTTACATTGATAAACTCATGTAAAAAAGATAAGGTCTCAACAGATACATCAAAATACATTACAGGCATTTGGATAGATACAGCATATGCACGCTTTATGGTTACAAATGATTTTCCTGGTTCTTCAGATTCAGATATCAATACTTTAATGGATAGCTATTTTTTTTCTTTTGATGGCACCGATGGTTTTAATACAGGTATTTTTGAATTAAACCAACACTTCGGAAATTATGAAGTAAAGAATGACAGCGTTAATATTTATTATAATGAGAATTATGCTACTGCAAGATTAAAATTAAACAAAACTAAAACTCAAATGAACGGCAGCATTACAAATTACACAAATTTGCATTTAATTAAACTTCAAAATTAGTTCTCAGAAAACTCATTAATTCCATTTAGTTATAGTCGGAAATATTATTTTATCTTTACTGCATGAGAAGAGATTTACGTATTGTTTTTATGGGAACGCCTGATTTTGCTGTTCCTTCCTTAGATATTTTAGTACAAAATAATTACAATGTAGTTGGCGTAATCACTGCACCAGACAAACCTGCCGGTCGCGGACAGCAGTTGCACCAGTCGGCAATAAAGAAATATGCCGTAGAAAATGGCTTACCTGTTCTCCAACCGGAAAAATTAAAGAATCCTGAATTTATTGCTGAACTGAAATCTTTTGATGCTAATCTGTTTATCGTGGTAGCATTTCGTATGCTGCCGGAAATCGTCTGGCAAATGCCGGAATATGGTACGTTTAATCTGCATGCTTCGCTCCTGCCGCAATATCGCGGTGCGGCACCTATCAACTGGGCGGTCATCAACGGAGAAAAAGAAACCGGCGTCACCACTTTCTTCTTGCAACATGAAATAGATACCGGAGATATCATCTTGCAGGAAAAGATAAAAATAGATGATGAAGACAATGCCGGAACGGTGCATGATAAATTAATGAATGTTGGTTCTGGGTTGGTTTTAAAAACAGTGCAGGCAATTGAAGAAGATAATGTGATAGAAAGTCCACAGTCGACAGTCGACAGTCCACAGTTAAAACATGCGCCTAAGATTTATAAAGAAACCTGCCTCATTGACTGGCATACATCTGCATTTGAAATACATAACCTGATTCGTGGCCTGTCACCTTACCCGTCTGCATTCACTCATTTAGACGGAAAAGTATTAAAAATATTTGCTGCACGAATTACTCCAATAACCTCAAGAGAAGCGGTCGACAGTGGACTGTTGTCTATGGACCTTTCAACTGATAACAAAACCTATTTATCTTTTAAATGTGCAGATGGATGGCTGGATATTTTGGAGTTACAACTGGAAGGCAAAAAAAGAATGAAGGTGGATGAGTTTTTAAGAGGGCATAAATTTAATGTTTAACTTAGACAAAATATTGTTTATGTTCAATAACACCTTTCTTCTGAGATTATCCGTATCAATCATTCTGGTAATTCATAGTGTTACAGGTATGTTCAATAATGGTATAAACGATTTCGGGAATCTGTTTTTAAATCAAATCGGTTTTGCTCCACTTGGTGTGCCGATTGCATGGGCAATAAAATTATCACACCTCGCTGCCGCGATTTGTTTGTTATCACAGAAATTTATAAAACCGGCATGCATAATCACCATATTTGTTCTAATAATGGGAATTATCTTAGTGCATTTTAAAGAAGGATGGTTTGTAGTAGGCGGAGGTAGAAATGGTGTAGAATTTAATTTCTTACTGATATTCGTCTTGCTTGCTATCATGTTTCCTAATGGATTTGTTAAGGCAAATAGCAATGTATCCTGAATAATATTCACAGCTGTCTATAACCTCAAATTCTTAATTATCTATTGTTTATCGGATAGTCGGGTAATGTTGTCTAATTTTCCATAAATAAAAATATTCTATGGCAACAGCTACAGCAAAACCGGAAGCAAAAATCAGAAAGGTAAATTTTAAGTTTGAAAAACCTTTCCCGAAGCACTGGTATAACGATAATCCAATCGCAACACATTTTATGAATGCCCAGCATCTGGCTTTTCCGGATGGAGAGAAATTCTTCATCAGAAGTGTAAAGGCGTTTGCGGATGTCTATAAAAAAGATCCGGAATTAAAAAAACGCGTCGATAATTTTATAGGTCAGGAAGGCACGCATTATGCGGAACATCAGAAATTCTGGGACATTATGGAATCGCAAGATTTACAGCCAATGAAATTTGTGGATGTATTCCGTAAAACGGCCTGGAATGGTTTAGAAACATGGGCGCGTAAAACATTTACCAAAAATCAATTCGGAAATAAAATAGCGCTGAGTGTTACTGTTGGTTTGGAACATTATACAGCTATGCTGGCAGAAAGCGGCATTTTAAATAAAGACATCACGGAAAAGATGCCGCAGGAAATGAAAGATTTATTCATGTGGCACGCAGCAGAAGAAATTGAACACAAGGCTATTCCATTTGATGTATTGAAAAAAGTAGACGACAGCTATGCTTTGCGTGTTGGCGGAATGGCTATTGCCACCTGGGGTTTGTGGTTTTATCTTGGATTAGGTACGGTAATGCTTACCGCTCAGGATAAAGATGTGAAAGCAAAAGATATTCCGAAAGACCTATTTATGTTCTTATCTAAATTCAGAGAAAGTTTCGGCGGCACCCTGTCTTCACAGTATTTTCAGTACTTCAGAAAAGATTTCCATCCTGACCAAATCGATAATTATCATTTAGCGGAAGAATTATTAGCAGGAAAAAATTATGCTTAATAGTCGTGAGTCGTGAGAAAATAATTTGATTATTTTAAAAAAAGATGTATGTCAGTAACAACGGAAAGCAAGAAAAAAACTTCCACAGAAAAGAAAGTATACGATCCGGAAGAAATTAAGGTACGACGAGTCAATTTTTCTTTCAGCAAATCGAATCCGAGATTTTATTACAAGAATAACCCGTTCAGCACCCATTTTATAAATGCCCTGCACATAGTGTTTCCGACCGGAGAACGCTTCTTTGTAAATTCAGTATTGAAACATCAGAAAAAAATTACAGATGAAAAACTGAAAAAACAAGTACGTAATTTCTGCGGACAGGAAGGTATCCATAGTTCTATGCATGAACGTTTTTGGAATATCCTGAAAGAAAATGGTTACATCATTAAAGGATATGAAAACCACATTGATAATTTACTGCACAAGATTATTGCCAAAATTGAAATAGAAGGTACTAGAATCAATAATATTGATTTGACGGCGACTGTTTGTCTGGAGCATTTCACTGCCTTGTTTGGTCATGCCATTTTTATGCATGTAGATACCAATAAAGGAACTGTACCGGAAGATATTGCCGAACTGTTTCAATGGCATGCTGCTGAAGAAATAGAGCATAAAAATGTGGCATTCGATGTTTTTCAAAAAGTCGATGATGCGGAGTATACCAAACGTGTTTTATTGATGCCGATTGTTACAGCTTTGCTGTATTTTTATCTCTCTGTTGGAACCGGTATGTTAATGTATCAGGATAGAAAATATCTTGATTTCAAAAAACTTCCAAAACAATTTATGGAATTTACTACGGGGCTTTTAAACGACTTGCACAGCGATTTATATAAAGATTATTTCAATTTCTTTAAACGAGATTTTCATCCTTCTTTCTTAAATGATTACAATTTAGCGGAAGATTTCTTTAAAGACAAATCATACGCATAAGCCTGTATTTTTCTGTTCATCATAAATAGCTGATTAGTGCATTAAAGTGTATTAAGATTAATTTTAATACACAAATTGTATCCATTGCTTCTGCTTTTAAAGACTGAAAAATTAGCAAAACATTAAAAATTACTGTAGATTTCGTTTCTAATTTATTTTTAAACTAAAATATCAAACATGAAAGTAACAAGAGTATTAGCCGTAATGATGGTTGCACTTACACTGGGTTTTGTAAGTTGTAAACCAAAAGACGCAGACATTAAGACAGCAGTAGAACAAGCAGTAGCTGCACTACCAGACGCTGCAGGCGCAACCATTGAAGTGAAAGATGGCGTGGCCACTATTTCCGGTATATTTAAGGATGAAACAGCAAAAGCTGCCGCAGAAGCTGCTGCTAAAGCTGTAAAAGGCGTAAAATCCGTGATTAACAATGGAACGATTGAAGCTCCCGTTGTCGCAGCACCTGTAGAAATTGCAGCGGATGATCCGTTAACGAAATCAGTAGCAGATGCAACGAAAGATTTCCCAACGGTAAAAGCAGAAGTAAAAGACGGCGTTGTAACCTTAACAGGTGAAATAACAAAACCCAATCTGATTAAATTAATGCAGTCTGTAAATGCATTAAAACCTAAGAAAGTAGATAACCAATTAACTGTTAAATAAAATCAGGAGGAAACAAATTATGGCTTTACAAGATAAATATAAAGAATTAACGGATGCGGCAACTGCAGCAGGCGTTACAGACTTACAGGTTAGAGAACAGGATAATGTTTTATATATTGACGGAACGGCTCCTAGCGGAGCTGTAAAAGACCAGCTTTGGGCAATTTATGATAAAATTGATCCGAATTTTGTTTCGGGTGATTTAGTCCTAAATGTTAATGTGGATATTGCTGCAACTGTTACAAAAGTAAAAGTAGTTACACAAAGCTCAAACCTGAATATCAGAAAAGGTCCGGGAACAGACCAACCAATTGTTGGAAAAGCTGCTCATCATGAAATCATCACTTTAGTGAGTCAGTCAAGTGAGCAATGGTGGTTAGTGAGAACAGACGATGGCGAAGAAGGTTATTCTTATGCTCGATATTTAGAGCCTGTTACAGAGTAATTTTTAAAACGGATTATACAAGAGCTGTCTTACTAATTTAAGACAGCTCTTTTTATTTAAATAGTGGAGCCGTTCCAAATGGAACGGCTCCTAAATAAACCACATGAACAACGGCTAACTCATTTATGTGATTACAAGTTTGATGCCAATTTTAGCAGTGACTGCTACAGCCCTTCCTTTATCTGTTTATCCTTCGGATACTTAATGGTGTACACCAGTTTTATCTTTCTGGATTCATTCGGTTGCAGTTTTATTTTCCATAATAACTTGCCATATTCTTCCGTAACGATGGCACCATTTGCATCTTCCAATGTAATTTCAATCTGCGAATTTTTTGAAATCGGATATTGATCCAACAATTCAATTTCAATCGTTGTATTTTTATTGTTTTTAATAGTGGTCTCAAACGCTTTGGTTTCCCGGATATTTCCGCTGAGTAATTTTTTCGCAGAGTAATCATTCAGTTTTACGCGTTTAACGTTTATTTTTTCATCTCTGCCTAATGAAATCAGCAGCGTATCTGTACTTACATTAGGATTCAGGTACGATTTTCCCACATAATTATCATCGAAGAAAATATTGGCTTCCCCTGCGAGTAAATTGTATTTAGCCCAATCCGTTACGCGTGCCAGTAAATATGCCGTCATATCTAATTTCGGTACTGTATGATATGAATACACGGCCGGCAATTCAATTTCCTGTATACCTACAATGTGTTCTTTGTTATCGCTTTCCACATCCTGCAGTGTTTCGATATTGTATTCTACAGCCATCTCTCCTTCCTGAATTGTTACATTATTATCATCTGCTTTCAAACCATTTACAAACTTTTCATCTTCTTCTTTATCATAAGAACGACCAATATCTATTTTTGCCGGAGCTGCAGCCATGTTCATCATCTGATTTTCTGCATATCCACTTTTTTTCATCTTGTAATCATAATAATCCGGTTGAAAGAAATCTATATAAATAGGATATAAAATCGGACGGTCATGGTTGGCAGATGGATTTGCTGTAGATAAAGTCAGTTTCACATCTTTCCAGTCATAGCCGGTGTTTTGTACTACTTTAGCTCTGCAGTCCAGTTGCAACGGAGAGTTAATATTCTTCGCTCTTATGTCATAGATTGGCGTCCAATAAGCATTTGTTACGATGTAGGAACATTTAAAAGATACAGCACCGGCATTCTTAGCATTCACTTTTAATACAATCTCTTTAACGGTGGTACTTTGGTTGCCGTTCAGTTCAGCTATCTGCTGTTTGATGCGTGTAATTTTTCGGTAGCAGCTTTCTGTTTTTTCTTAAATCAAAAATGAACTTTCGCAATTCAATGGAACGTGCACGATACAAATCCGCCAGTTCTTTTACTTGTGCAGAAGTGAATGTTGTTTCATCATTGGCCAGAATACGGTTATCGTCCAGTAATTTTAATTCTGCCTGATAAGAAGTTATTTGTTCTTTTGTCCAGCTGTTGTCTTCATTTAAAATTTCAATCGAATCATTCAGTTTAATTACCTGTGCTGATTTCACTTTATCTGTGAGATAATTTAAGCGGGAAGAAACCGAAAGGATTTTTACATTTCCTTTGGTGGCTACCTGTAAAGTGTTTTCATCCATAAAAGTAGAAACATTGGAAATAATAATTTCGCTGTTTCCTTCAGGAAGCGTAAGATTGGCTAAACGCGTTTCTTTCGCGTAGTTTCTAAATACCGTAACTTCAGTGATTTTAGAATCGGTTACGTTGATGGCGTTTGCTATAATAGCCATCAACAACATCGGAATAAATAATAAGTGCTTCATAATAATTCGTTTTGATTTGATAATCAAATTTGAAGCAAATTATTTTTTATGGAGAAAGCTTAGTTTATTTTATGATACTTCTAAATGGCGTATTAAAACACAATCTATTCATTAACAGTATTTATAGTAAATTTAATGATATCAGAAACTGATACTTAAAATATAGTTAAAAAGTGTTACGCTACTTTCCGTCATTGCGAGCGTAATGAAATGAAGCGCGGCAATCTGTTCAATAAACTCAACAGATTGCTTCGTGCCTCGCAACGACGTCTTTATTTCGAAGATTTTACAATCTCATTGATCAGATTACTTTTTGTAATGGCAGAAGCAGTCAAAACGCCGCTCATCAATGCGCCGCCAATACCAACGGTAACAATATCTTGTCCTGTGAGGAATAAATTCTTTATCGGGGTTTGCGGTTTTAAAAACTCTTTGGTAAAACGTTCCGGCGGATGATCCAATCCGTAAATTTCCCCATTGATATAATTACAGAAATGCTTGGTGGTAATCGGAGTAGATAATTCATACAAATCTATCTTGCCTCTTAATTGGGGTTCGTATATGTACAAATGCTCCAGTAAACGTTGTGCTAATTTTTCTTTGAGTATATCATATTCTTCCCCCCGTTTTTTCCATTTGGTCGTTTCCCATTCCTTAAACCAATCGTATTTAGCCACCGTAATAATTTCAATGGTAGAACGTCCCGGATATTTCTCTTCAAACTTCGGATTTTTTGCTGCCGGAAATGAAATATAGACTACCGGAAATTCATTGTTATAATCTTCTAAAAAATCTGCAATGGCTTTATCGTGGTCTGTACCATTAGGGTAAATCCAGTAATTCGCCTTCGGTAAGTTTAATTCTTCTGCCGTGTGTTTTAATCCGATATATAAACTTAAATGTCCAAATGATTGCGGCATGTTCAACGCTTCATCAATATGTTTTATTTTAGGTTTGCTTTCCTGTGGAATTAAATTCTTGTAAGTAATGTGCACGCCGGCTCCACTGATAACAATATCACTTTTGATTACTTTGCCGTCTTGCATCACCACGCCTTTCGCCGTTCCGTTTTCAATCAGAATTTCTTTTACACCTGCACCCACCAGGATGTTTCCACCGGCACTTAAAATACTGGGTGCAATGGTATTGAAAATTTCTTCACTGCCGCCTACGGGATAAAAACCGCCATTCATATAATGCAAGGCCACAGCCGCATGTATTACAAAACTGCTTTTGGAAGGCGGCATTCCATAATCGCCAAACTGCGCTGATAATACTGCTTTCAGTTCCTCATTGTCTGAAATGGAATCCAATACTTGTTTGGTGGTTTGCCGCGCAAATTTATCATAGCCATTATTCATAAACGGTGATGAAATAATCCGCATGAAATCAGGTAGTACTTTTTTAGTGTAAAAATCTTTAGATGTTTTATTTACTTCAAACAATAACTCCACGTATTTATCTATAGCACGCGCATCCGCTTCCGTTGGAAAATATTCCTTCATGCGCGTCTTCCAGTTTTGCAAACCTTTTACATATTCGTAGGTTTTGTCTTTTATCACTACTTTGTCATACACCTCTCCCATATCTGCCCATTTCAGGTTTTTATCGGTGATATGCTCAAACACCACGCGCAATAATGAACCTTTTCTGTCCATATCTCCTACATAATGCAAACCCACATCCCATTCATAATCGTTGCGGGTGAATACATGCGTAAAGCCTCCAGGTGTGGTATGTTTTTCGCAAACCAATACTTTTTTGCCTTTTCTGGCAAGTAAAGATGCTGCAGTCAAACTGCCTAATCCGGAACCGATGCAAATCGCATCATAATGTTCAGCAATGTCCGGGCGTTGTTTGTAGGATTGATATAATTTATGGCTCATGTTATTTTATTCTTTCTTCAAAATCTTTTAAAACCGTTGTTTTCAAATGTACAGGCAACTGACTGATAATTTTCAATACACGTTGTATTTCTTTGTTTGATAAATGGGTAAAAACCGTCAATACTTCCTGCTGCATATCATGCTGATAGGCTACCGTGATTATCTTATTCAAGCGTTCATCTGTAAATCCTTCAACGATTTTGGCGATGTATTGTTTGTTTTCTACAAAGGATGAAATACGAATCAAATCTTCTTCTTTGTAAATAATCTTTGATAATTCAACTAATCTTGGAACATCTGAAACATCCACAAAACCGGCGGCAGTCATGTACTTTTTCTTACTGACTAGTTCGGTGGTTACTTTTTTCAGAATGTGCATCGGAATCTGGTTGATCAGTTCCTGCGCATTCTCAGGAGTCATGTATTCAGAAACGGTTGCCAGAAAATGTGTAGACATGTACCCCATAATCGAAATAGCCTCTTTTACCGGCATATGATAACTCATGTTGGCGGCAATCAAAGGTCCCATTACGGTTTCTGAGATCTTGGCATTCATGTAATTAGGAAAGAATTTAGCCACTCCTGTCAGGCGTTTCCAGATATCTGTCTGGGTAAACTGTGAAACATCGATAATTTTTAAACGCATTTGGTGAATTTCGTCTTTCGTCAATTTTTCGAGAAATGAAAATTCAGATTCATCATTAACCTGCAGGAAGTGAAGCAGTTTTTGAATTTCCGTTTGCTTTTTATCATGCGCACTCATTGGATAAATATAAAAAAATGATTTTATAAAATCGTATTTTTGTCGTGTGAACGTATTTGAATCTAAAATCATCTGCAAAACTTTTCAGGGCTTAGAACAGGTCTTAGCCGATGAACTGACTGCATTAAACGCAAAAAACGTTGAAATCATCAAACGTGCGGTTGTTTGTGATTATAACATCGAGTTATTATACCGCTGCAATCTGGAATTGCGCACTTGTCTGAAAGTACTGGTTCCCTTATTTGAGTTTGAATCCAATTCTCCGGATGATTTATATGGATTTGCCATACGCATTCCGTGGGAGGATTATTTCACCATTGATCAGAGTTTTGCCATTGATTTTACCATTCAGTCAGAATTTTTCACGCACTCACAGTTTGCTTCTTTAAAACTGAAAGACGCAATTTGCGACCGGTTCCGTAAATTTCATAACGACAAGCGACCGGATGTAAATACAGACAAACCGGATATCTTATTCAACCTGCATATCAACAAGAATAATGTTACCATTTCGATGGATAGTTCCGGCACATCTCTTCACCAGCGTGGAAACCGTGTAGAACAAACCATTGCACCGATAAATGAAGTACTGGCTGCCGGTTTGATTTTGATGAGTAAATGGGATCGTCAGTCTCATTTTGTGGATGCGATGTGCGGCAGCGGAACAATTGTGATAGAAGCAGCAAGTCTGGCCATCAATAAAGCACCTAATTTAGACAGGACTTATTTCTGTTTTAAAAACTGGAAGAATTACGATAAAACATTATACAATGATATTTGTACGGAACTGGAATTAAAAATCACAGATTTCGAATTTAAAATTATAGGTTCGGATAATAATAAGAAATCCGTTTTCATTTCAGAAAACAACGTAAAAAAGGCCGGTTATACTCATTTGATAGAAATACGGGAAATCAGTATTCAGAAAATGATTCCGCCGATGGGAAACGGCACCCTGATTATCAATCCTCCTTATGGGGAACGCATGGAAGCCTACCAGATTGATTTATTATATAAACAAATTGGTGACGCCTTTAAACAACACTTTACTGGTTACATTTGTGGTATTATTTCTAATAATTTTGCAGGACTGAAACTTATCGGTCTGAAGCCGATGAAAAAATATTCCGTTATAAATGGTAAATTAGACTGTGTTTTCTATTTATATGAAATGTATGAAGGCACCAAACGAAAACAAAAAGAAGTTATTAGTGAAGAATAATTTGAATTATCTATGAAAAAACACCAGCTACTTTTTATTTTTTTAGTATTCGTTTTTACTTCTTGTGAATTCTTTAAAAATGAAGATGAAAATACGATAGAAATTCCGAAAGGTATTACGCAGGAACAACTGCAGGATGCGCGTTATAAATTTAAACGGGATAAATCTTACAGTCAGAAATACTTATACCAAAATAAAACGGATAGCGCCATTATAACGATATACGATATCATCAATTACCAAATGAAGGATGATGGTGCTAATGTTGGTGAAGGATACAATTATTATATTTTTGATATTTCTGTTGATAATCCCACTAATCACCCGTTTAATATCGGCTCATTTACCAAAAGTTGTTATTTAACAAACCAGAATCCAATATATTTATACAGTAATGTAGGTTTTGCCTTAAAGATGTACTTTATTCAATCTGATTCATCAGAAATAGATATGGAATATATCAAACGCTTTTATACGGATATTATGCCTGCAAAAGAGTTTTACCGAACAAAATTATTTGCTTTTGAGGTAAGTAAAACTGATAAAGATCCATTGTTTTTCCATTATGCAATTGGCAGTCAGAAATATGAATTCAAAGTGAGAGATGAAATTTATTGATGATTCTATCTAAAATCAGCGTAGTTCATTGTTGTAACCATTTTTTGTACAATATTTTCGTATTAAATTTTACATTTTAAATTGCATTATTGAAATATTGAACTAAATTTACAGTCCATAACCACACAACTGTTATGGCAAAGTTTATTTTCGTTACCGGCGGTGTAACATCTTCCCTCGGAAAAGGTATTTTAGCAGCTTCTCTCGCAAAATTATTGCAGTCACGTGGTTTAAGAGTCACCATACAAAAATTCGACCCCTATATTAATATCGACCCGGGCACGATGAATCCATATGAACATGGCGAATGTTATGTGACAGAAGACGGTGCAGAAACGGATTTGGATTTAGGACACTACGAACGTTTCCTGGGCGTATATACTTCTCAGGCAAATAATGTTACCACGGGTAAAATATATCAGGAAGTGATTAATCGCGAACGCCGAGGTGATTATTTAGGTAAAACGGTACAAGTAATTCCGCATATCACGGATGAAATCAAGCGCAGAATGTTATTGCTTGGTAATTCCGATCAGTACGATATTATCCTCACGGAAGTGGGCGGAACTGTGGGCGACATTGAATCTTTACCCTTTGTGGAAGGCATTCGTCAGTTAAAATGGCTGCTGCCAAAAGAAGATTACATGGTTATTCATTTGACGCTGGTTCCCTACCTGGCTTCTGCTAAAGAATTAAAAACAAAACCAACACAACATAGTGTTAAAGAATTACAATCTTATGGTGTGAATCCGCACATTATTGTCTGCAGAACGGAAATGCCTTTAGGTGATGAACGTAAAAGAAAAATTGCGGAATTTTGTAACGTGGAAAGAAACTGCGTAATTGAAGCATTGGATGCAGAAACCATTTACGATGTTCCTTTAAATTTAAAAAGAGAAAAACTGGACGAAATCGTTCTGGAGAAATTCGGCTATAAAGATGTGCCGGATACTGATTTAACGGAATGGAATGATTTCCTGCAACGTTATAAATTCCCTAAAAAAGAAATTACCATCGGTTTAATTGGAAAATATATAGAACTCAAAGACGCTTATATTTCTATTTACGAGTCCTTTATTCACGCCGGTGCAAAAAATGAGTGTAAGGTAAATGTAGAAAGAATACACTCTGAAGACATCAATAAAAATAATCTGAAAGAGAAACTGGGGCACTTAGACGGAATCTTTGTAGCGCCGGGTTTTGGTCACCGTGGTATGGATGGAAAAATATTTGCGATACAATATGCCCGTGAAAACAATGTACCGTTTTTCGGTGTATGCTTAGGCATGCAAATGGCTGTTATTGAGTTTGCAAAGAATGTATTGAAATTAGAGGATGCTAATTCCACCGAAATGAAACAACACGCTCTGAATCCTGTGATAGACATGATGCAGGAACAGAAAACGATTGTAAACATGGGCGGTACCATGCGTTTGGGTTCTTATGCCTGTGCTATAAAAGAAAACACAATGGCACATGCTATTTATGGAAAAGCAAATATTACGGAACGCCATCGCCATCGCTATGAGTTTAATAATAAATATCTGCAGCAATTTACAGACAATGGTATGATTGCAAGCGGATTCAATCCGGATTCCAATCTGGTGGAAATTATTGAGATTCCGACACATAAGTTTTTTGTTGGTGTACAATTCCACCCTGAGTTTAAAAGCACGATTCTGAAACCGCATCCTGTGTTTTGTGCATTTGTTAAGGCATGTCTGAGCTAAGTAACAAAAAATAGCCTTAAGCTCATTTCTTCAGAAATCAATATCTGTGAATATTGTAAATCTGGCAGGCAATTGTGTAATAGCATTCGCCGGCACATGAATAACTTTGCATATTAAATTTATTCATCTAAACAATCCCCATGAAAGCTAAATTTTGTTTGACTGCATTTGCGGTATTATTATTGTCTACCATTTATGCAAAGAAAACCACTGAAATAAATGGATTTCAGAATCCGGAAAGTATTATTGCGTATAAAAATCATTTATTTGTATCCAATACAGGAGAAAAACTGGAGGCTCTTGCCAAAGACGGCGATGGTTATATTTCCATGTTGTCCCGTGAAGATGGAAAAATCATTGAATTGAAATTTATTTCCGATTTGAATTCACCGAAAGGAATGTTTATCCGTAAAGGTGTTCTCTATGTCGCAGATGTTGATAAAGTACAAGGTTTTAATATTGCCACAAAAAAGAAAGTATTTGAAGCGGATTTAAATAAATATGGTGTATCCTATGCGAATGATATCACCAGGGCTTTCAGAGGCCTGTTTGTTTCTGCTACTTTAAAAAGTGTTGTATTTAAAATAAAATACAATGGTAAAATTAAAGAACTAAAAATCAAAGGTACTTTTAATGGTGCAAACGGACTCGACAGAAAACGAATCGGTAAATTAGCCATCGCAAATTACGGAAATGAGAATCAGCCGAATGGTAGTTTTGGAAAAATTGGTTTAATAACTAAAAAATATAAAGAGTACCAGCAATCAGGTATTTATGACGGAATTGTTCGTAAATGCGGTAAACTATATGTGACGGATTGGATTAATTTAACTGAAAATAAAGGACGTCTGGTCGAATATAAAAAACATTGCAAAAAAGGAATGCGGGAAATTGTACTGGATAAATCCATTGGCGGACCATCCGATATTTTTGCAGATAAGAAAACAAAATTATTATGGATACCGGCAATGATAGAAAATAAAATCGTGGCTGTACCGTTCAGTGATTTGAAAACAAAATAAAATATACCCAAAATTATTTAGTAACAGCATCTGATTTATTGGATGTTGTTGCTTAAATTAGTAAAACTAGGCAGTCATGCATTTAATTAAAATCGTAAAAAATCATCTGAGAAAATACTTTCCCTTAGTTTTCTCATTTTATCTGTTAGGTATCATCTTTTCTTCCTGTGATAACGTCAAAAGCAATACAGAAAAAAATAAGACGACTGCATTAGAGAATTCAACTGAAAAAATTGTACCAAAATTTGTAGTTACCTATCATTATGACACCATCAGAAATGACAGTGCATTAAAGGTTTTTAAAGCTAATTATTCCGCCACTCAGCAAAAGATAATTGCAGCCACGAACAGAATTGATGTAAACAGAATTCGCATAAAATCAGCATTAGTGATACCCGATACACTGCTTACTGATTTTACGGCATATTCTCCGTTTCCGGAAACATTATCAAATGCAGATTCTGTTCCGAAGTTTATTCTGATTAACCAGCGTATTCAGTTATTTGCAGCTTATGAAAACGGAAAACGGGTGCAATTTGGACCGGTCAGCAGTGGCAGAAAAGCCAAGCCAACTCCTAACGGGCTATTTTATACCAATTTCAAAGCAAAAAAGAAACGAAGTACCGTTGACGGCGACTGGATTATGCCCTGGTATTTTAATATCTCTAATTATGGCGGCGTTGGTATGCATCAATACACCTTACCCGGTTATCCGGCCAGCCATTCCTGTATTCGTATGTACGAGGAGAATGCAAAATGGATATTTGACTGGGCGGAACAATGGGTGCTTTCTGAAGATGAAACCACTGTTGTAAAGCATGGAACACCGGTTTTGGTATTTAGTACATATGATTTTGGTGCACCCGCTCCATGGAAATTACTGCCATTGCAACCCAATGCACTTGATTTAACAACAGAAGAACTGTCGGAAATCAATACAGCCATCCAAACATTAAAATAAAATGTGATGATTTATAAATATTTCTCTAAACAGACTTACTCACTGTATAATTTTCAGATTGATGGTTTTAGTAAAACGTTTTTTCTGTAGATCGACAACAGTAATAATGAACTTTGCATCCGTCAACGTGGTGGGCAATGTCGTTTGCGTATATGAATAGGTAAAGGTAGTTTTATTTCTCACGCCGCTTCCGGTAGCAAAATTATTGAGATAGTAAGCTGAACTTTCAGCAGCATTCGTCAACGCAATGTTGCAACTGTCTAAACCGTTCGGAGCATTTATCGAAAATCCCATTTCTACAGCTCCGGTGTAAGTATTCCCTTCAATTGGATTGTTGATACTCACGCTTAAGCCCTCTTCAGAGGTTTTTTTACAGGAAATCATCAGTATTACGCTGAAGCAGAGTAATACGACATTGATAGATTTTAAATTTTTCATAGTATTGTTTTTGTTTAAAAAATGAAAGTAGAATTACATTGTAAATATAAAATCAATGCAGCAGACAATCAATACATAATTTGTACTTGAGAAAACTCTGTTTTATATGAAATTATTGTTGCAAAATTGCTTAAAATCAATAACTTTCCATCAAAATCCATTCATTCACAGCGGTTTAAAATTTATCCACAAAGATTGTGTGTAATTCTTTAATAACTTGACTAAAAATGCTGCTTTTTATAGGTTATTTTTGAGCGTGGAACATTGTAAAGTTCACATTTTTTTCAATTAAACGTTCAGATATTTAACAAAATGAAGTTTACCTATTACGGACATTCCTGCTTTCTGGTGGAAACCAACGGAAAAAAGATACTATTTGATCCGTTTATAACTGCCAATGAATTGGCAAAACAAATCGATATTAATCAGATTGAATGCGATTATATTGCCATTTCACATGGTCATTTCGACCACATTGCAGATGCGCTGGCGATTGCCAAACGAACAAATGCTGTTATAATTTGTGCATATGAAATTTATGAATGGTTTCAAAAACAAGGATTAACAAATTTCAGGCCAATGAATACAGGCGGAAAATGGTCTACAGATTTTGGAACAATAAAAGCAGTTGCAGCTGTTCATTCATCGTGTTTGCCGGATGGTACTTATGGTGCAAGTCCGATGGGTTTTGTGTTAAATACCAACGAAGGTGATTTTTATTACAGCGGTGATACCGCTTTAACTATGGATATGCAGCTGATTCCACGCTGGGCAAAACTAAAATTTGCTGTTTTACCAATTGGCGATAAATTTACGATGGATATCGAAGACGCTATTGCAACATCTGATTTTGTACAATGCGATAAGGTTATTGGCGTTCATTATGATACATTTGAACCAATTAGGATAAATCATGAAGTTGCAAAAGAAAAATTTACGAATGCTGGAAAAGAATTAATTTTATTAAATATAGGACAAACGATTGAATTGTAAGTATATGGGAAAGATAATCAGTATAGCGAATCAAAAAGGTGGCGTTGGTAAAACAACAACAGCCATCAACCTGGCGGCAAGTTTAGCCATTTTAGAACAAAAAACATTATTGATTGATGCCGACCCGCAGGCAAACAGCACCAGCGGCTGTGGCTTCGATCCGAGAAATATTAAAGTGAGTTTATACGAATGTCTGATTGACAGCGTAAAAGCGAAAGACATCATTCTGGAAACAGATACACCAAATTTGTTTTTATTGCCGGCACATCTCGACCTCGTAGGTGCGGAAATAGAATTGATTAACCATCCAAACAGAGAAAAGATATTGAAAGATATCTTACACGATTTGAAGAAGAAATACGATTTCATCATCATCGATTGCTCTCCTTCCTTAGGATTGATTACGGTAAATGCATTAACGGCTTCTGATTCGGTTTTAGTGCCGGTTCAGTGTGAGTATTTCGCTTTGGAGGGATTAGGTAAATTATTAAATACCATCAAAATTGTACAATCGCGCTTAAATAAAGAACTGGAAATCGAAGGTATTTTGTTAACGATGTACGATCAGCGTTTAAATCTATCCAATCAGGTAGTTTCAGAAGTAAAACGCAGATTTGAGCAAAGCGTATTTAACACCATCATTCACAGAAATACCCGTTTAGGAGAAGCACAAAGTTTACGTCAGCCGATTATCATGTATGATGCTGACAGTAAAGGAGCGGTGAATTATTTAAATCTTGCAAGAGAAATTATGCAGAATAACGGCATGACGAATATTCCGATGGAAGATAAATTTATTGAAGAACCGATAGACGAAAAATTAAACTAGATTTTGAGATAATAGATTTGAGAATTGAGCGATTTGATTCAATATTCTATAATTCATTCATTCAACAATTAAAATAAGATGGCTTTATTAAAGAAAAAAGACGCGCTGGGAAAAGGTATTCGGGCATTATTATCAGATATTGATGACAATACAGACATTTTAAAAATAAGTGCAACAGATGAGGATTCTATCATCAATACCGTTCCAAAAATAAAACTGGAACAAATTGAAGTGAATCCGTTTCAGCCGCGTGCTGATTTCAACCAACAGGCATTGGAAGAACTGGCTTCTTCTATTAGAATTCACGGTGTCATTCAGCCTATCACGGTAAGAAAAATAAGTGACAAGAAATATCAGCTGATCTCCGGTGAACGTCGTCTGCGTGCTTCAAAAATGGCAGGCATGGCGGATATTCCGGCCTATGTTCGTATGGCCAATGATCAGGAAGTGGTGGAAATGGCACTGATAGAAAATATCCAACGCGAAGATTTAAATTCCATGGAGGTGGCACTCACCTATCAGCGTCTGATTGATGAATGCAGCTTAACGCATGAGAATTTAGGCGAACGTTTGGGTAAAGACCGTTCTACGGTTACCAATTACTTACGTTTACTGAAATTGCCGCCGGAAATACAAAAAGCATTGCGCGACAAAGTACTTTCCATGGGACATGCCCGTGCCATCATTTCGGTACCGGAAGTTGACAAGCAGTTATACGTTTTGAAAGAAGTAAATTCTAAGGGCTTATCGGTAAGAAAAACCGAAGAGTTGGTTCGTCTTTTATCTTCCAATTCAGGAAATAAAAAACAGGAAAAGAAAGAAGTGGCTTTACCTGCTTCTTACAAAAGCGTACAAACCAAACTGATGGATCTTTTTGAAACAAAAGTAAAAATCAAGAAAACAGCTGCAGATAAAGGTGAAATCATTATTCCGTTTTATTCTGTTTCCGACTTAAACAGATTATTAGATATTATTGAGAAAGATTAATCTTAATGAATAATTTACAATTTACGATGTACGATGTACGATGTACAATTTTAAGATTCATTATTTTATTTGCATTTATTTTTCCATCAGTATCTGTCTTCGCGCAACATTCATCAGTAGATTCAGCAGATATACTTAGAAGAATTGCTTTTCAGGATTCCATTTTCAATAATCTTATTAAAGTTCAGCCTTATAAGTCTGTTTCAAAAAAGAAGCAGGAACCTGTTAACATAAATAAAACTGCAGAAACAATTAGCATTCCTGTAGATTCTCAGAAAGTAGTAAGTAACGAGGTTTTAAAGGTCACGGATTCCCTCTCCGGTAAATCTGTTCTTGTCGAAAATCTCGACAAGAATAAAAACAAAAAGCAAAAGAAAAGTGACACCACTCATTATTCTCCTAAAAAAGCAGCTATATGGGGAGCAGCCTTTCCCGGATTAGGACAGGTGTACAACAAAAAATACTGGAAGCTTCCGATTGTGTATGGCGTACTGGGAACCGTCATGTATTTTGTTGCTTCGAATGGAAAAAAATTACGGGAATTCAACGGCTATATCCGAAACGTCTATGACAGCGTACCCAATCCGGCACCCTATAACACGATAGAATTGGATCAGATAGAATCCTTTAGAAATACCTACCGGCGAAATGTGCAGATAGCATCTTTCGGAACGGTGTTTGCCTGGGGTTTATCCATTGTGGATGCTGTGGTGGATGCCCATCTCCGCCCGTTTGATATTTCAGATAAATTAACCCTGAGGATAAAACCGGAAATAAATTATTCTAACCTTACCTATTACACAGGAATAGGAGTAAATTTGAATTTTAAATAAATACAATGAAAATCGCATTAATTGGCTACGGGAAAATGGGAAAAGCAATTCATGAAATGGCATTGCAAAAAAATGAAATCAATAGAAATAACAACGCCATTCTATCTGCACAAATAAAATCAATGGATTCAACAGATAAAATTGCCAATGATAAGAATACACGATTAGGAAGAAATGAATTTGATATTGCATTAATTGTGGATGTAGATAACCGTCTAACTGTAACCAAAGAAGAATTACAGCAGGTAGATGTGGCTATAGAATTTACCTCTCCGCATACAGCCGTTGAAAATATACAATGGTGTTTTGATGCCGGAGTGCCGGTAGTAGTGGGCAGTACCGGCTGGACCGATAAGCTGGATGAAATCAAAGAGTATGCACGTCAAAATGACAAGTCATTTTTATTTGCTCCGAATTTCAGTATTGGCGTCAATATATTTTTTGAAGTAAACAGATACCTCGCTCAAATCATGAATCACCATGATGAATATGATGTTACGCTGGAAGAAATCCATCACACGGAAAAAAAAGATGCACCAAGCGGAACAGCTTTGCATGCCGCATTGGATATTTTAAAAAGACTGGAACGAAAAACAGACTGGAAAAACGGTGATACAGATAAAAAAGAAATAGTTTCTATTATTTCTAAACGCGAAGAAAATGTGCCGGGAACGCATGTAGTTACTTATGAATCTTCCATTGATAAAATTGAACTGACTCACATCGCTCACAACCGAAAAGGATTCGCCGGGGGTGCCTTACTCGCAGCCGAATGGCTGGTGGGTAAAAAAGGTGCTTTCAGTATGGAAGATGTATTAGGATTTAACACTCATTAAGAAATATCTTGTAATATAAAGATGGTATCAAACACTAATTATCAAAATCTATAATTCAACAATTCTATAACTTAATAATTAATTATGCTCAGTTTAATATACGCCTATCTATTACATTACCTCTTACATATTCCTTGTTTTGGTTTGTATAAAAAAGCCGGTAAAAATCCGATGCATGTTTTTATCCCGTTAGTGCAGGATTTTACATTGATGGAAATTTTAGGCAGAAAAAAAAATCAGGCTTACTGGGGACTTGTACCGTATATCAATTTTTTGTTTGGGACTTACCTGGACAACTGATATCTGTAATTCGTTTGGAAAACGTTCTCTGTGGCAGCATGTATTGGGTATTTTCTTTGGATATATCTATTTTCCTATAATCGGGTTTGATAAAAACACCAAATATGAAGGTCCGAGTCACAGTTTAGATAAAGAAAAGAAAGTAAAACGCTCTATAGTACGCGAATGGTCTGATGCTATCATTTTTGCAGTTGTTGCAGCCACTATTATCAGAACTTTTGTTATTGAGGCATATAAAATTCCCACGACCTCAATGGAAGGTTCTTTATTAGCGGGAGATTTTCTGTTTGTAAGTAAATTAAATTACGGAGCCAGAACGCCGATAACGCCTGTTGCGTTTCCCTTTGCACATCATACCATGCCGTTTGGATTAGGGCAAGCGTATTCAAAAATTGTACAACTTCCCTATTACCGTTTGCCGGGTTTTGAAAAAATTGAACGCGGCGATGTGGTGGTGTTTAATTATCCGGGAGATGCATTGGAGTTTCCGGAACGCCCTGTAGACAAACGAGAAAATTATGTGAAACGTTGTGTTGGAATTGCCGGTGATACACTGCAGATAAAAAACAGACAACTGTTTATCAATAATGTTGCACAACCGCATTATAAAAAAATGCAATTTGCTTATTACCTGATTACCAACGGTACAAAAATGTCTGCAACTGATTTTGAAAAAGCAAATGTAAGATGGTATAATCAGTTCATGGTGCTACGATATGATGATAATGGAATACCGATAAGACCGGTTGATGAATTATATAACAATTATCTCGAATATCTATCTGAAAAAGATTCAATGATGCTTATTTTAAATGATGACCAAGTCAGCATTTTAAAAAGCAATAAATCAGTCAAAGAAATTAGACCTGTAAATGAAGAAGAATTTAAACAAGTGATTGGCGATAATTATCTGGAAGCACTTTTTCCGCAAAACAGAAGTGTATTTGCCTGGAATCTGGATAATTTTGGACCTATCATCATTCCTCATAAAGGCTGGACAGTTAAATTAAATAAAACGAATGTACTGATGTATGCCTTTACCATCCGTGCGTATGAAAAGCAAAATATTGAAATCAACGATAATTTTGAAGCGATTATTGATGGTCAGCGAGTAGATACTTACACTTTTAAGCAAGACTATTACTGGATGATGGGTGATAACAGACATAACTCCGCAGATTCCCGTTATTGGGGTTTTGTGCCGGAGGATCATGTGGTAGGAAAACCTCTATTTGTCTGGTTATCCAAGGATAATTTTAATCCCGGAATAAAATCCATTCACTGGAACCGCATGTTCAGAAGTGTAAAAAGTTTGTGTGAGTAATGGCCATCATTCCTCCAAACATAAGGGTAGCGAATAACACGAAGTACATCTTGTGTGCTATCCGGAAAAAATGGCTGGTGCTGACAGCGGAGGAAAAAGTAAGGCAGTTTATACTCCATCGTTTAATCAACGAACAAGGATATCCGCAAAAGTATATTTCAGTGGAGAAGACGCTGAAAGTGAATGAACTCAGTAAACGATACGATATTGTGGTATTTAATCGTGCATTAGAGCCTAAAATTCTCATTGAATGCAAAGCGGAATATATTGAGCTGAAAGAAAAAACGCTGCAGCAAATCGCCACGTATAATACCAAATTACAGGTGCCGTTTCTGATGGTAACCAATGGAAATACAAGTTTTCTTTTTCTTATTAATGATGAAACATCCACACAAATAAACGGCTTCCCCGTTTTTGAAGAATTATAAACAAATTCAATTATTTCATGTTTCTTCGTTAACTTCAAACAAAAAAAAATATTATGATACCTGCAAAAGCATACGCTGTACACAGCCCGACAGAAAAATTAGCACCCTGGAATTTTGAAAGACGGGAAGTAGGTGCTGATGATGTCATGATTGAGATTTTATATTGCGGTGTTTGTCACTCCGATATCCATCAGGTGCGCAGCGAGTGGTTCCCCGGCATATATCCCATGGTACCCGGACATGAAATTGTTGGTCGTATTGTAAAAGTGGGAAGCAATGTCAGCAAGTTTAAAGAAGGCGAACTCGCCGGAATTGGCTGCATGGTTGATTCCTGTCAGGAATGTGGAAATTGTAAAAAAGGTTACGAGCAATTTTGCGAAGTGGGCAAAACGGTATTCACTTATAATGGTTTTGAGAAAGATGGTAAAACGCCTACTTATGGTGGTTATTCCAATAAAATTGTAACCGACCAGAATTTCGTACTGCACGTTTCTGATAAACTGCCGTTGGAAGGCGTAGCACCTTTGCTCTGTGCAGGCATTACTACCTACTCACCTCTTCGCAAGTGGAAAATAGGTAAAGGACATAAAGTGGCAGTGTTAGGCTTGGGCGGCTTAGGACACATGGCGGTAAAATTTGCCGTGTCGTTCGGTGCTGAAGTGACCGTATTGAGTACTTCACCGGGCAAAGAAGCGGACGCTTTAAAATTAGGTGCGCATAAGTTCTGCAACACGAAAGATGCAGCACAAGTGAAACAATACAACAGCTATTTGATTTTATTATCGATACCGTTGCTGCTGAGCACGATTACGATATGTATTTGAAAATGCTGGCCGCTAATGGTGTACAGGTGTTGGTGGGCATTCCATCTACACCCATTAATTTTAGTGCTTTTTCTTTGCTTACAAATGGCAGAAGTCTTTCAGCATCGTCTATCGGCGGCATACCGGAAACACAGGAAATGCTGGACTACTGCGCCGAACACAATATCGTTTCGGATGTGGAAGTCATTAATATCAACTATATCAATGAAGCCTATGAACGCGTTATAAAAGCGATGTGAAATATCGTTTTGTGATTGATCTGGCGACGATATAATAAAAGTAAGAAAGCCGAAGAACTGATTCTTCGGCTTTCTTTTTTACTGATCCATTTTTACAATCTTCGGATAAAAGGCTCCTACAATATCGACTAAATCGGTTTGTGCCTGCATTACCTTTGTAATGTCTTTGTAGGCTTGAGGAGCTTCATCTAATCCACCACCTAACAACGTAACGCCATGATCTTTCAACAATTTTTTCATATCATTCATCGTGATTGAGCTTAGTGCTTTGGAACGCGACATACGACGACCGGCGCCGTGTGCAGCAGAGTTCAAGGAAGCTTCCAGGCCTTTTCCACTTACGATATATCCCGGTGCAGTCATAGAACCCGGTATAATACCGAGCACATTTTTTCCTGCCGGTGTTGCTCCTTTTCTATGCACAATCAACTCTTGTCCGTTGTGCATCTCTTTCCAGGCAAAATTATGGTGATTTTCCACACGGCATAAAGGCTCTTCATTTAATACTCTTGCGATTTTATCATGAATCACATGATGACAAGCGGATGCATAATCTCCAGCTAAATTCATTGCAAACCAGTACTCCATTCCTTCCTGTGTATCTAAGGACAACCACGCCAAATGTTTTGCTTCATTCGGCAATTTACAGGTTTGCATAGCCAGTTTGGTATAATGGTTTGCCACGGTTGCACCCAATCCGCGAGAACCGGAATGCGATAACAAACCAATATAATTTCCAACAGCCAATCCTAAAGCATTATTTACTTCTTTAATTTCAACGATACCGAATTCCACAAAATGATTTCCCGAACCGGATGAACCCAACTGTTTCGCAGCCTTAAACTGCAACGATTTCAGCAATGGATTTTCATCAAACTCTTTACGCTCTGTAATTTCGTGAGTAGTGGTTTTCGCAAACTCCCTCCCGGCACCAAAAAGTGTATTTTCTTTCAGCGTATTTTTAAAGAAATCTTCTTTTGCTTTCAGCATCTTGTCGTTAATATCAAATACAGACAGACACATTCTGCAGCCGATATCGACACCCACTCCAAACGGAATGACCGCATTTTGTGTTGCCAATACGCCGCCAATCGGTAAACCATACCCCTGATGTGCATCGGGCATTAAAGCACCCGCAACGGTAACAGGTAATTTCATGGCTGTTTCCATCTGTTTAATGGCACCTTCTTCGATATTGATTGAACCGTATGAAGTATAGTCCAGCTTATCTTTTCTGAGAAAATATTCATTGCTATCTGTTTGTAAAGCATCTGTCAACAATTCTTCCGAGATAGTCATATGCGACTTATTTCCTTTTCGCAATAAACGGATATTATATTCAATTAATGCATTTGCAATCTTTGACAATGGTTCACTCTCCGTATATTCAAAAGGACTTACCAGAATCTCTTCTAATATTTTCAGCGCATCTTCTAATGTGTAATGTTTGTAATGTTTATGCATCACATCAATAACAATCGCGATGGTGCGGTCTTCCGGGTAATTTATCTTTCTAAGGTCTTTTCCTTGTAATTTTAACTTTGCCATTTTTTTTGTTTTTTTAATTGAGTTGTGTCAGAGATTTGACAAGTAACGAACTTGCCAAACCTCTTTTCACAAACTCGAAATATTTTAATTCATCAACACCTCTTTCCTGAAACCAATTACATTTACGCGTTTGTCTTCAAAGGTTTGTTCTGTATGATTGAAAATTTCAGCAATCGTCATCGGCTCGGTAATATTTTGATTCAGCTTCATCTTATCGGATAAATATTGTCCTTTTATCACACTTAATTTTCCGAAATAGTATTTTGCAATCAATCGTCCTTTCCGCATTAACGCCGGATCAATTTTTGATATCGGCATATTGAACGTACAGATAATTTGTGTATTTAAGCAATCGCCTAACAAACCGTCAGAAATATTTAACAGGTTTGATACTGCTGAACTTCCGGTAATTTGCCTGTCCATGATAATGTTTTCCGCATCCTCTATAATCAATACACTGTTCGGATAATCCAGCAACAAATTCATGAATTCAGGATTGGTAATATTTTGAGCCACACTGGGCGGTACAAATAATACTCTCTTCTTTAACTTTCCAATCAGATAGCGCAGGTAGGTTGTTTTGCCGGTGCCGGGCAATCCGTGCAGCAACACAATTCCCTTATCATCTTTTTTGTTCAGTCGCTCCTGAATGGTTTTATCTATCTCCAGAAATTCATCTTCATAGTGCAATTTCAAATCGAGCCTTGTCTTTTTTACATCAATCTCTTTCAAAGAAAAATAGCCATCGTTGTAGGATATCAGGTTTATTTCAAATTCTTTCTTACGTTCTCTTCGTTTAAATTTTTTCAGTTTTTCCGTAAGCTTTAAAATATATTCCTCATTTTCTTTTAAAATATACATTGTACAGAAACTGTCACCTATATGCAGTACAGATTGATTTTTTAAAACGATAAGTGCATAATTCAGTTCATATTTCGCTTTTCGGGTATACCTGTTCATATAGTAACTGACGTAAATATTTTCCACTTCGTCTGCAATATCCTGCTGAAAATATTTCAATCCTTTTTCATAATCGAATGGATGGATGTTATACAGCAACGGTATCTGGTTATTTAATTTATAGAACAACTGTTTACCATTCAGATAATTCCTGCTGTCGATAATATTATTGATATCGAACGTATTTATATTTTGAGTTAATTCCATTTTATATTTATTTTCATTTTTTACAATAATTTTCAGATACGATTTGTATCGTATTTTTTTTTCATCGGGAAATTCAGGAAATAAAAAAGCCCGACATTGTTTGTGTCGGGCTTGATTATATAGTTAGTATTGTATTAACTAAATCGATAGCTGCGACACCATGAGTACACAAGACTTCTGCCTGTTGACTCTGATTGATTGTGATATGAATCTATTTTACGCATTTTTTAAATTTGTGCTGCAAAGATAAATCAATAGTTTTTATACTTCCAAATCTTTTTATAAAAAAGTTGTTATAGCAACTAAATTTAGAATGAATATAAATAAATATGTTTGTCTTTAAATAGATAATACTACGAGTCAAAATATTTTGCAGACTGCTTGTCTATTGCAAATTTTTTAAAAGCTACATCTAAATGTCTCTGTTGTGTCATCATTTTCGTATGTAAATTAATTCATAGCAATCAAACCTGACTTTTCGTCACATATCATTCAAAAACTCTGTATTCAAACAAAACGGACTGATATTTGTAAATACAAGTATCTACAATAAACAGTAAATAATTATGTCAACTTTATTACAACCATTTAACAAACACGGTCTTACCCTTAAAAACAAAGTGGTAATGGCCCCGATGACACGTTCCAGAGCAATTGGAAACGTTCCTAACGATTTAATCGCAACCTATTATGAACAAAGAGCCGGTGCCGGCTTAATCATTACGGAAGGTGTATCGCCCTCTCCAAACGGACTTGGCTATGCACGTATTCCCGGCATTTTTAACCAGGCACAAATTGATGGCTGGAAAAAGACCACATCAGCCGTTCATGCAAAAAATGCAAAAATATTTATCCAGTTGATGCATACAGGCAGAGTGGGGCATGCCGCTAATTTACCGGAAGGTGCAAAAATAATAGGACCATCTCCTATTGTTGCAGCAGGGGAAATGTGGACAGATGCACAAGGCATGCAGCCGCATCCGGTTCCTGCCGAATTGACAACGGAAGAAGTGAAAGCCACGATTCAGGAATATGTGACAGCTTCTAAAAATGCCGTTGAAGCAGGTTTCGATGGTGTGGAATTACACGGCGCCAACGGTTATCTGATTGAACAGTTTATCCGTTCTACCAGCAATAAGAGAACAGACGAATACGGTGACCCGACTAAATTTGTGTTGGAAGTGGTTAAAGCTGTTTCTGATGCGATTGGAAAAGGAAAAACAGGTATCCGTTTATCTCCTTACGGCGTATATAATGATATGCCATACGATGCAGCTACGATGGATGCTGTTTATAACAAAATATTTGAAGGCTTAAATGAGATTGGTATTTTATATGTACACTTAGTAGACCATAGCAGCGGCGGTGCCCCTGAAGTACCTGATTCTATTAAGGTTTCTGCAAGAGAGAAATTCAACAACATCCTGATTTTGAGCGGTGGATATGATAAGGAAAAAGCGGATGCTGATTTAGATGCAGGTAAAGGCGATTTAATTGCATTTGGAAAACCATTTATTTCTAATCCTGATTTTGTGGATCGTATGGAACACAACTATGAATTGACTCCGGTGGATTTTCAGACATTATACACTCCTGATGAAAAAGGATACACGGATTATCCGGTACATTCAAAATAAATTTTTAAAAAAAAGGTCGAAACATTGTTTCGACCTTTTTTAATTGAAAAATATTACATCTCATTAAAATCGATTGACTTATTATTCGCATCAAATTTTACGACATAACGTTGATCTTTAATAATTTCTATTTGGTGCCTAATATCTGGACTTACCGTAATTTTTATATCGTCTCTACGAAATCCAGCAAAATGCCCCACATGATTATTTTTTGAGTCAAAAGTCACAGTTAACGGTTCACCAATCTTAACATTTGTAAATATGTTTTTAATAACTCTTGGGAGTACAATAGGATTAATGTTTTCATCAGGTTCAGGTAGATATTTATTTACCTTATCCTTAAATTCTTTTAAACTTATAGAGTCTGAATAAGCTGCAACTTGTAAATATAATGTAGCTATCGAATCTCTATTTTTAGAGATTATCGACTCATTTTGTTTAAATTCTTCTTTTAATTCAATTTTATCCTGATTAGTTAATTTCTTATCTGTTGGTGTATTTAAAGTTTTAATTAATTTATTTAAAAATGGCGTATACCCATCTGTTGTAAACTTAACTTTATCATCAATAATCTGAACAATTTCTTTTGACAAATCACCGTAAAGTAAGTTTATAATTTCTGAAGGAATAATACAATCTCTATATTTTATTGGTATTATTTTATGCATTAATTTCTTAGCAACTTGACTTATAGCCTTATTTAATTCTAATTTTACCCACTCTGAATTTACCGAAGAGAACTTAAAATAATTATAAAATGTGTAGATTCTTCAAGTGAAGTATCAAGTTTTTCAAGGAGACTATCTCCTAAATCAAGTTGATCCTCATCAAACCATGTTTCTATTCCATTTTCGTTTAAATCTTCTTTTAATGTTCGAACAAACTTTTTGTCTTTACTACTATGTGATATAAATGCTTTTATCATAATTAAATTTTAGTTTGAAATAAACTTAATAAAAATCTCTAATATATTGTATAATATTGATTAAGAATTAAAAATATCTACTGACCTACAACTGAAAACCCTTCGTATACGTTTCCCATTTAGTTACTACCGCCTGGAAGTTTTCAGGTAAAGGCATTTCAAAATACATTTCTTCATTGGTGCGCGGATGAATAAATCCAAGACTTTGCGCATGCAGTGCATGATATGGCATCAGTTTAAAACAGTTTTCTATGAAGGTTTTATACTTACCATAAACGGTTCCTGCTAAAATCTGGTCGCCGCCATAACTGTAATCACCAAACAAAGTATGTCCTATATATTTCATATGCACCCGAATCTGGTGGGTGCGGCCTGTTTCCAGTTTGCATTTAACCAACGTTGTATATCCGTAACGTTTCAGTACTTCATAATTGGTAGCCGCGTATTTACCAATGTGTCCGTCTTCTACTGCCATAAATACCTTTCGATTATTAGGGTTTCTCGCCACATTACATTCAATTCTGTCACTCGCCTTTTCGATGTCTCCCCAAACTAAAGCAATATAATGACGTTTAATGGTTCTGTCAAAAAACTGTTTGGACAAATGTGCCAAAGCATGTTCTGTCTTTCCGATAATAATAATACCCGAGGTATTTTTATCTAATCGATGTACGAGGCCAGGACGTGTAGCGCCTGAAATCTGCGGTAAATCCTTGCAATGCCACATGAGCGCGTGCACCAAGGTTCCATGAAAGTTTCCATGTCCGGGATGACAAACCATACCGGCTTTTTTATTTACCAGCAACACATCATCATCTTCGTAAATAATTTCTAATGGAATATCTTCCGGTTCAACCGTATAATCCCAGGCAGGGTTTGGCAACACCACTTGTACTAAATCCAGCGGACGAGTTTTGTAATTTGCTTTTACGGGCTTGCCGTTCACCAGCACGTTGCCGGCATCTATGGCATTTTGTATTTTATTACGGGAAATACCGACAATACGGATGGTCAGGAATTTATCGATACGCAGCGGCTCTTGTCCTTTATCAATGGTAAAACGATGATGCTCGTATAACTCGTCTTCGTTTTCTTCTGTATTTTGTATTTCTTCTGTCTGATTCATTTAATTGCATTTAATCTTACTCTCCATAGTTTCACTTTAAGTTTGAATTTTCAGTATTTCAACTTAAGCATTCAATTTTTCATTTCCATGTTTGTAGTTTCCGGTAAGTTTTGCCAAGGTAAGCTGTATAGTTACTTCGTCCGCATCTTGATTTACTAACTTAATAAAATCAACTGCTAGTTTTTCCGGTATTATTTTAATTTGTTTATTGCTTCTGTAAATAATTACTTTACTATCCTTTGTAATTTTAAAAGCAAATGGATTTTCTTGCAATTGATTTCTTTTATCTACATTAGATAAATCCTGATTATTTTGATAACTTAATTCTGCTTCAAATACTTTTGCAAAGTTATCCAATAAAACTCGCTTTACTTCATCTATATCTACTTCATTTCCAATCTCATTTTTTATTGATGTTACTCCTTTGTCTGTAAACCCGCAGGGATTGATGTAATTGAAATAATTCAAATCCACATCTACATTCAGCGCAAAGCCATGCATGGTTATCCAACGCGATGTTTTGACGCCAAAAGCAGCTATCTTTTTAGGCTGATTATCTATTTTTGAATTCACCCAAACGCCAGTTGCATCTTCAATACGATAGCCTTCAATGCCGTAATGGGTTATAGTCATTATCATCACTTCTTCCAGCATACGCATATACACTTTCAAATCAGAGGTAAAGAAATCCAGATCTAAAATCGGATAACCCGTTATTTGTCCGGGGCCATGGAAGGTCACGTCACCACCGCGGTTAATCGCGACCACATCAATACCTTTTTCTTTCAGAAAATCTTCTGATAACAAGACATTCTGCTGATTGGCTGCTTTTCCCAGCGTAATCACCGGCTGATGTTCGCATAAATACAAAAAATGAGCATCCGAATTGGAACGCTCATTTATTTTATTATCAATAAGTTCGTTGAATTTACTGGTTTGAATATCCAAAGCATCTGCATACTTAATAATGCCTAAATCCTGAACTTTAATTTTTTGCATAATAAACAATGGTCGATAGAAATGAAACTGCAGTATATGGTTTATCGACTATGGAAAATAATTAAAATGGAGTTTCTGCCAATTTACTTTTAAGTCTGTTAATAACATTTATTTCTGAAGCATCAACACCTTTTAAATCTGCAAGATAAAAAGATACCCAATCTGTAAGATGAATCAAATACATACATCGAACCAAGTCAGAGTCTCCTTTTGAATAAATTTCAATTACATCACTGGCATATTGACTCACTACTTCTTTGGTAAATTCCATTCGCTCCTGATTGCGTTCAAAGTCTTTGTTATTGCGAATAAATACCACTGCAATTTTTTCATTCTTTTCTCTCCAGCCAACCAATTCGTTATGGTTCATTTCAGGCACCACATGATGCCAACACAACATTTTTGAATTTTCATTTATTTGCTGACGGAAACGAATAGATACACCTTCAAATTTAGCATCGGAATAAATTACCGGGATTTTTCCGTTAAGTTTTTCTGCAATTTCTTTGCCTGTGTTTTAATGGCTTCTTCTTCGCTATCCAGTAATGCAATGGCATCCTGTAAATACTGTTTAAATCCATTTTCCAGCAATCCTAAATGATGCAAAATATACAGCAATTGTACAAATGATTGTCCAAATGCGGAACGTGGCGGCGCACCACCGTCAATCTGTACATAATCTATATCATTGGTTTCTGCGTATTCTTTAATAAGACCACCTGAAGTAATACATACAATTTGCGCTTCTTTTTTAAAAGCCTGCATTAACGCAGATAACGTTTCTTCAGTATTGCCTGAATATGAGGAAATGATGACCAGCGTATTTTCATTTACAAATGCAGGAATCTGATATTCTTTGCTAACTATAATCGGAACGGCAATATCATCACGTAAAACATTAGCCAGAATTGTTCCTCCAATACCGGAGCCTCCTAATCCTGAAATCAATATATTTCTTACAGGAAATTTACTTTTTCCAATTTTTGCTGCTTCACCAATTTCAATTGCACGTTTTAGCTGATCAGGGAAAGCTTGTATTAAATCATCCATTTTCATAACTCTTGTTCTAATTTTACTGTAAAAAAACGAAAAAAAGAGCATAAATCATAGAAATGGAACACAGATTACACCGATGTTATGGATTTATAAGATTTCTTTAATCATAATATATTATAATCATTGCAAATCTGTTTTATCTGTTAAATCCGTGTTCTATATTTACAACATGCAAAAGTCAGCAGAAACAGGCTCAACAGGCGAAAATCTTGCACAGGAATACCTGAAAAACAAGAATTACACGATTTTATTTACGAACTGGAGACATAAACGTTCAGAAATTGATATCATAGCACAGGATGGAAAAGTGATTGTTTTTGTGGAAGTAAAAACCAGAACGAATCTTTCCTTTGGTAATCCTGAAGATTTTGTAGACGCCAATAAAATGAAGAAAATGCAGGAAGCAGCGGAAGCGTACATTGAACAATTTGACTGGCACGGTGAGTTGCGATTTGATGTCATTGCGATTGAAAAAAACAATGCAATTACTCATTTTGAAGATGCGTTTTATTAATAATCTGATTTTACTATCTTTGCAGCATGACCAACGAACAATACAAAACACTTCAAGAAAGGGTTCTCTCTTTTAGGAGGTATCTTTGACGTCGATAATAAGATAGAACAAATTAAAGACGATGAGGCTAAAACCCTGGCACCCAACTTTTGGGATGACCAGCTCAAGGCGCAAGCCCTGATGAAAGAAATTAAGCAAAACAAAAACTGGGTTACCTTATTCAAAAACATCGAAAAGAAATACGATGACTTAAATGTATTGCGTGAATTTCAGGAAATCGGAGAAGCCACTGATGAAGAAATTGATACACAATATCAGTTAATTATTGATGAACTGGATGAGAATGAATTTAAATCCACGCTTAAAAACGAAGAAGATAATTTAAGTGCTATTATCGAAATCAATGCCGGTGCCGGCGGAACAGAAGCCTGTGACTGGGCAGCCATGCTGATGCGCATGTATACGATGTGGGCAAATAAGAATGGCTATAAAATCACAGAACTCGATTACCAGGCAGGTGAAGTTGCCGGCATCAAGTCGGTAGCCATGGAAATTGACGGTGATTTTGCATTCGGGATGCTGAAAGGTGAAAATGGTGTGCATCGTTTAGTGCGTATCTCACCATTTAATTCACAGGGCAAACGAATGACTTCATTTTGTTCCGTATTCGTCCATCCGGTAGTAGATGATACCATCACGATTGAAATCAATCCTGCGGACTTAGAATGGGATGTTTTCCGGGCGCAAGGTGCCGGCGGACAGCACGTCAACAAAACGGAATCTGCGGTGCGGGTACGTCATTTACCAAGTGGTATTGTTTGCGAATGTCAGACACAGCGTTCTCAAATACAAAACAGAGAAACAGCAATGAAGATGCTGAAATCGAAATTGTATGAAGCGGAATTGCAACGACAATTAGAAGCTCGCGATGTGATAGAAGCACAGAAAATGAAAAACGAATGGGGTTCACAAATCCGTAGTTATGTACTGGATGACCGCTGGGTGAAAGATTTACGTACAGAATATAAAGTAACCAATCCTGATAAGGTGCTTGATGGAGATTTAAATGGATTTTTCAAAGCATATTTATTGCATAAAGAGCAGAAGTAAGCGATGAGATTCAGAGTATTAATATTAATTTATATCCTGACATTAACAAACAAATCAGTTAAAAGTCAATCTTAATTTCATTTGCGGACAGCATCAGAAATGAATATAAAATACCTGAATTAGCATACGGTTGTTGCATCTGATTCGGTTTTTGAATTAGAAACCTTAGTGTTCAAAGAATCAACACAAATTACTTAGCAAAACAAAATGACCGATTTCACATAGGATCCAATACAAAAGCGATTACCTCATTTATAGCTGCTTTACTTGTTAAAGATGAAAGACTAAGATGGAATACTAAATTCTTTTACTTATTTCCTGAATTAAAAAAGAACAGTAAAAAGGTTTATTACAATATAACATTGCAGGATTTACTTACGTTTAGGGGGAAATTACCGCCTTATACATACACAAATGAACATCCTGCTCAAAAGGAAATTATTGGTGACAATGCTCAGCAACGCTATCTGCTTGCTAAATACTTTATTTCACAAAAGCCAATGAAAGAAGATGAAAATGGACTAACACCCTCTAATGCTGATTATATTTTAGTGGGATTAATGCTGGAAAAAGCATCCGGAAAATCATTCAAAGAATTAGTGCTGGACTTTGGAAACTCAGTAAATATTGAGTTTGGTTTGATTATCCGAATTTAACGGATACATTTCAACCCTGGGGGCATGATGCCAGTTTAAAACCTGTTCCACCTCTTGATAATTATAAGCTCAACTGGTTATTGTCTGCCGGAAATATTAACGTAAGCTTACCCGATTATATTAAATTCATTCAATTGCAATTAAAAGGCTTAAAGGAATTTCAACTATATTAGCAGACACCACATATAATCAACTAATTTATGGTATGCCTTCATTTTCTTTCGGATGGTTTAATTCAGTAGATTCAGCCACTCAACATCATATTGCAGAAAACATTGGAAATGCCGGTGCATTCATTACAAGAGTACAAATTATTAAAGAATCAGACAAAGGATATATTATCTTTACTAATTCTTGTACAGAAGAAACATCGAAAGGTAATTGATATATTACTGAAAGTATTAAAAGACAGATATGGAAGATAAACTGATTGAAAATATCGATTATAATTTAGATGAATTAGGCAGAATGGTATTTACAGAAACCTCTCATTTAAAACTTGGTTCTTGCTATGGACATGAGTGCACACACTGCCCATGGCAAGATATTTGCAAAGATGAACGTCCTAAAAAACCTAATTAAGCTCCTTTCAAGAAATAATTTACCACACGTTTTTCAAGCCAGTTATGTTCAGCTTTAATGTCTTCACAAAAACCTACATGACCGCCGCCAATCGGTATTTCCAGATGAAAAAATTTTGATTTTTTTGCCAATTCAGTCGGATAACATTCTTTTGTTAACAAGGGATCATTGTCTGCATTTATCAGGAGTGTCGGTGTTTTTAAGCTTTTGATATACGTAGATGCCTGCACTTGCTTGTTGTAATCATCAATATTTTTAAATCCATGCATTGGCACCGTACAGCGCTCCGTAAATTCCCATAAATTTTTGGCTTCCATGATGTGTTTGTAATTCATCGCATCCGGAAAACGCGTTTGTTTCTTTAGCACTTTTTCTTTTACCTGTTTGGTAAAACGTCTTTCATAAATCTGATTCCAGCCTTTGCATAAATGCTGAAACGAAGTTTCATAATGAATTGGAACGGATACTGTTACAGCAGAAATTATATCCTTTGTAGAATTCCATTTCTCTTCCCCTAAATATTTCATCGTCATATTTCACCCATGGAAATTCCGATGAGGTAATATTCATCATATTTATGCTGTTTGGTAATGTGCTGCACTACCCAATCCAGGTCATCTGTTTTACCCGAATGATATCCCCAAAACTGACGATTATCTTCGCCGCTGCAGCCGCGGAAATTCCATACACATACATCAAAACCATTGGCATTTAGAATCTTTGTCAAGCCACGGGCATATACTCTGTCAGAACTGCCTTCAAATCCGTGAGAAATGATAATCAGTTTATTACTGCCGATTCTGCTCCAGTCCAGATCAAGAAAATCATCGTCCCAGGTTTCAATACGTTCACGCTTGTATACCACACCTTCCACCTTTCTGTACAGGTTGGGTACAATGGTTTGCAAGTGCTTTGTGTAAAGCCACTTGGGGGATTTTAATATTGGGGACGATAAGAGCATCTATGTTTCAAATTCAATATATACTAATTAGTTGAAAAAGTCAAGTTTAATTTATCGTTCAATTGTAATTTGATTCAGGAAACCAGATCTTGGAGGCAATTCAATATTTACATCATCTTGCATCAAACTCACAATGCCAACATTATTAACTTTCCTGGCAGTAGCACATGATTTACAACTTTGTTCATCTTTCGTGATATTTGAAATCAGGATATTTCTATTTATGTCTTTTATAAATACTCGATAATCATTTGAAGCCATTAAAACAAAATTTGAGTCTGTGTTAATCAACAAATCCGAATAGAAACCGTATCTATTGTAATTATTTGAGTCGACATTAATTCTAACTGAATCGATAAGTTCTGTAAAATTTGTTCCTTTTCTATATTTAAGTAAATAGACGCTGTCTAATTCTGACTTTTCAAAATCCTTGTAGTTAATTGTATAAATACCATTAAACTCATTGCAACCACCTCTGGTAAATCCACAACATGCACTAATAATACCGAAATAATTAAGATGAATATTTTATTTTAGTCATTTTTATTAGTTGAAAAAGTCAAGTAAATATTCATTCACTTCGTCCGGACAGTCATTCTGTGTCCAATGTGAACAATTAGATATGTATTTAACTTCGTAGGTTGCATCAATATATTCCTCAGTTCCATATGTCAGTTCTTTTCCCAACGCCTTATCTCCTTCTCCCCAAATCAACAAAGTAGGTGATTGTATTTTATTTTTGAAGATAGCTCGGTTCGGTTTGGTCTGCAACATGGCACGGTAGTAATTGACAGATCCCGTCAATGCACCTTCCTGTTTAAAGGCCTTTACAAACTCACTCAAATCCTCATCAGTAAAATTCTTTATTGTACATCCAACCACGTACAAATTGTTTAAAAAATAAAGGTAATGTAAATTGGTAAACCATTTCCGGCAACAATGGAATCTGATGCATAAACATATACCAGCTTTTCAGCAACTGAGATGGATTGGATTTAAAACTTTTCAGCATGATTTTCGGATGCGGACAATTGCAAACGACCAGTTTTTCTGTAAGTTCCGGATACAAAGCAGCAAAGGTCCAGGCCACCGCGCCACCCCAATCGTGTCCTACAATATACGCTTTATCAAAACCTAATTTTGGAATGAGTTCTGCGATATCACTCGCTACCACATCTGTCTTATAGTGCTCTACGCCATGTGGTTTATCGCTTAAATTAAAGCCACGTAAATCCGGTGCCACTACCGTGAAATGTTCCGCTAGCACAGGTATCTGATAACGCCAGGTATACCAGAACTCCGGCCATCCGTGTAATAAAACCACTAATTTTTTACCATTGCCTTGTTTTGCGATATGCAGTTTTATACCGTTAACGGTTACATATTCATGTGTGATAGAATGAATGTTCATGATTGTGTGAATGTATAGTTATAAAAGTAATTTTATTAATTATATTTAGGAAATAAGCAGCGCATATTTTTTAAAATTTCACACATGCAACTGAAATCACACAAGCGGACCTGTATTAAACACGGATGGAAGTTTGGCAAAAAAAGGCTGGGCAAAAAACCTGTTACTGAACTACAAACGCAGCGATATCAAGGCTTCTCCGCTCAGAATTAAGGAATGGGATTATTATTGCATCCTGCAGAAAGACTATGGCATTGCACTAACTGTAGCAGATAATTCCTATATGGCCTTGTATGCTATCAATGTGTACGATTTTACTACGAATAAAGAAATAACGGATATGGTAATGGTGCCATTTACGATGGGTAAATTACATATGCCTGAACATTCCGCTCATGGTGATACTGTGGTGAATCATAAAAAAGTGCAGATGCACTTTACCCATAAAAACGGCAAACGTGTACTGGATTTTAATTTTCCGGAATTTAATAAGGGCAAAGGCATCAAAGGCCATATTGAACTGGAAGCGCTGAACAAAGATTCCATGGTGATTGCCACGCCCTGGAAAGAAGACAAACTGGCTTTTTACTACAATCAAAAAATAAACTGTCTGGCGGCCAACGGTGAATTTTGTTTTTGGTGGAAAGGAATATACGTTTGACCCCGACAAGCATTGGGTGTATTGGACTGGGGACGCGGTGTGGACCTATAAGAACCGCTGGGTACTGGGGTTCTGCTTCGGATATTTGGACGGGAAACCCTTTGGTTTAATATAGTTACGGCTTTGTGAACGCTGCCGCAACAGAAAATATGCTGTTTTATAACGGAGTCGCACACAAACTGGATGAGTTAAATTCATCATCAATACGGATGATTACATGCAGCCGTGGAAATTTACCAGCAACGACGGACGTTTTAACTGGATTTTGAACCGGCAATTGACCGCTATTCGAATACTAATTTGTTATTGTTGTAACCAAACAACATCAGGTGTTCGTTATTTTACCGGAACAGTGATTTTAGACGATGGTACACCTTTGCTTGAACCATTTCTTGGGGGTTTCGGAAGATGTTTTTTAATAAGTGGTAAAACTTTTTATGATGTTGCACCTACTGCATTTTTCACGGCACGCAGTTTTGGCCGAAGGTGATTTTTGAATGTCGTCTGATATTGTTTTTTCGGAATAAACCATCTTTCAAGGTGTAGCTTTAAATCGTTGAAGTCCCATATTTATCAATACCGGGAAAGGCACTGGAATCTTTACCCATCACTTCCACCTCCCGAAGGCATCTTGAAATTTTATTGTCGGATCCCTGCCCACCCTGGTTCCATAAGTTCAATCGTAAATCATTGTGCATGGATGCAAGTTTGTTGTTTCCTGTCCTGTTGGCACTGACAATCTCCGGAAAGCCATGTGTTTTCCATCGTCAATGCTGGAGGTATGTACATCTCCGCGCAAACGAATACGTTTTTTATTTTATTATCATGACAAAATTAATCCTCAACTTGTGTGGCAGGAAAAGAAAACACATCGCACTCATCGCCGCAGCAACATGTATCCTGTGAGTTTGTTGGGTAAATAACTGGTTCTGCGGCTTTCAGCGCAAACAAATATCCAGTATCTTTATAGTCTTTATTAAAAGAGTTCCGCTTACAATGATTTTCCAGTCGGCTTTGGAATTCTTCCAATCCGTTTAATAACCAAAGAAAAAATTCAATTGTGTTGAATCCATTATTTGATGACTGGCAGAAGCTTTTAAACTTCCTCCCCCTTTTTTATCTGATGAAAGACTTCCGAATTTGGTGAACGCGTGCTGCGTGTATCTAAAAGAACATTCGGTATTTGCCACAGGCCTGAGTGATAGGCTTCCTTTGGGTTGCTCCCGATTTACATACCCGGCAAATACTTATGATAGGAAGTCACCAGATTATCACGCAAGGAATCCAAACGGATTCTTTCATCACGGTCTTTCCATTGATTAACTGCAAATCACAATACGACTGTCTGGAGCAATCATCCCAAATACCGTCTTCATCATCGAACACAAATCCACTTTCGGTGTCGTGGACAACAGTTTTTCATGTTGGGTAAATTGTAGCAATTAAAACCGATTCTTTTATTTGTTTCAGGATTTGCAACAAAACGGTGATTATTTTGTGGGTAATCCCGGATAATAAGCATGATCCGGATGGGTCCAGTCGCCGAGGTGCAGAAATAGTCATGGATGGTGCTTTTGCATTTCTGTGAACACGGAATCATCTCGAAATTCTCACTGGAGGCACCGAAAGTGAACGTAAATTAGACGTGGTGTTGGATTTTCGGAAAGGTTTTTCCCGAAGAGCCAGTTTTTCACTATTTCCATAACTAACTAAATAATGATAAGTGGTATTTGGCAATAAAAATCCAAACTTGAAACAGGTTGACTTTATTACTTGTATCAATTCCTTTAAAATTAATCAGCATTGAATTATTTCTTTTGCATCTTGATTTATATTTCCACCATCAAGCAAAATAGGAACATTCTGATATTTTAATAAACCTGTTGTATAGACATCCGTGAGAAATAACAAATTTGCAGATGAATCAGTTACTCCGTAATAATGGGTCTATATCGTTGAAGGTTGTTATCCTGAAAATCTGTGATAATCCATTGGATTAAAAATACAGGTCTCTCCCTCCCATACAACAGGGACGGGATATTACTGCTGGTTCTATTTTTTCATAAAATTTACCTCATTGAAACTTATTACTTGCACTACTTACGACTTATTACTAATACTTTTTTATAAATCCACAAAATTTGTCGTTTTCGGATAAAATAATTTTTATCGTCATGGTAATTCCCGGTCTGGCACCTTCATGATGCTGCGTATTTTCAACAATCATCCGCAATTGATGGTCTTGAATGAATTCCATTTCTTTACACAATTATGGGCCCAGAAGACAAATGCAAAGCGATTTCTAAAGAACAAGGCAATAGAACTGGCATGGAAGTTACTCACGCAGCGTGTGGGCTACATGACACACGACCAGGATTTTAAGAAATTTGAAACGAAGCATCCAGGTTAATCGATGAACTTTCGAAAACGAAATCTATGCGAAGAGGTGTTTCATCATTTTACCAAACGAAGTAGCATTGAATGGTAAGTCGGTAGTTTGCAGAAAAGACGCTCCAGAATGTTTTTACCTGAAAGAAATTTTTAATCATCCGACTGCAAAATCACATCATTGTGGTGCGACCCTGAGCAGTTTTGTTGTCGCAGAAAACAAATGAAACAGAAGAAACCCTGGGTGCGAATTACATGACGAAGAAAGAAGCGCTCCGATTGCGTATCAAATTCATCCTATTACGCTTAGTAAACTGAATGCAGCCATTAATGCGGCGAAATCTTTCAGCTCCGATGCGCGTTTAATTACTGTTCGTCGGGAAGATTTACCGAAACAGCCTGAAACCACTTTGCAGACAGTTTGCAAACATATCGGCGTGGAGTTTGACAGCAATATGCTGAATATTACACAGGAAAGTTCTTCGATAGAAAAAGACAGTCAGGAAATTGGATTTAAAAAAGAACGCGCCAGCAACTGGAAAAAAGGTGGATTGAACACAACGGAAAAATGGATTTGTCAGCAAATGTGCAACACCAATCTGGTTTCGAATCGCTATGAAATTGAATCCATTCGACCTGAATCCGTTTTACCCGCTGGGACAATACTATATCAGTTTTCCGTAAAAATAAGTCTGGCATTGCTGATGAATTTGAACGCATGAAGAACATCGTGGAACACTAAAAAGGAAGAATGAAATAATTAAATAATGAACCTGGTTTATAATTCATGACTAAGACTCCGGAACATATATTCAATCTTTGATTTTGTCGCTGCTGATAATTTTGATGAAATTATTGATCTCATTATTAAAGAACCCACTCCTGATCATTTATTTCCTGTTGTAATTACGCCCAACGTAGATTTGACGGTGCATCTGAATAAAAATAAAAAACTGTTGCCAATCTTTCAACACGCAAGGTTTATTTTGCCGGATGGTGCACCTATTATCTGGTTTTCGAAATTATTGGGTCGACCTTTAAAAAAGCGTTTAGCAGGCAGGGATTTATTTCCGTTAGTAGGGAAAGCAAGTATGCAACATCAGAAGAAAGTTTTTTTGGTGTTGCCAAATGAAGAAGTAAAAATAAAACTGGAAGCAGAATATCCATCGGCATCCTCTTACAGTCCCCACCGTTTTTTGATGCGACTAAAGAAGAAGTGGAAACGGAAGCACAAAAAATATTTCCACTTATTCAGCAGCAAGCACCTGATTTTGTTTTTCTGGGTTTGCGCTATCCAAAACAGGAAATGTTGATTGTAAATCTGCACAACAAACTGAAAGCCACGGAATACGAAGATGCCTTCATTCTTTAATTTAGGTGCTTCCTATGAATTTTACACCGGCATGAAAAGTCGCGCGCCCAACGGATGCAAAACATAGGAATGGAATGGCTGCACCGTTTTTATCAGAACCTAAACGAACTTTTAAACGCTACTTTTACGATGATTTGTATATATTTATATTGTTTTTAAAGGAAGTATTTGAATAGAAAATAAATGCAATTAACGCTTGATGATATAGACCTTAAAATTTTATCCATCTTAATGAAAGATGCGAAAACGCCGTATACAGATATTGCCAAACAATTATTTGTATCGAGCGGCACGGTACATGTGCGCATGAAGAAGATGGAAGAAATGGGTATCATCAAGAGTTTTAATTTGCAGTTGAATTACCACAAGTTAGGTTATGATATTACTGCATTTTTAGGGTATTTATTTGAG
>JADKIQ010000024.1 GCA_016721245.1 Sphingobacteriales bacterium | reverse complement strand
GATGATTATATATAGTTACTCAATACAACACCCAAGAACGCATACACTTTAGGATCTACTGTGGGTACTGGTGTGGCAGCAGGAAATACTATTAATATACAAGACCGAAGAAATAATTGCACGGCAGGTGCAGGTTGTTCCGGAACAAGTTATACAACGTTGGCATCATGGGCAGTTGTAGCTCAGCCAACAAGAGTCAGCCAATTGTGCTAAATCACCAAATCTTGCAATATCTGTACAGGTACAGATGTAGTTTATCTTCTCCGACAGCAGGCACAGGTAGCGACAGTTGCATTGATGATTATATCTGGTTAATAAATGGTTCATCACAAGGTGCATACGCTTTGGGAAGCAATGTAGGCAGCGGAGCTGTAGCTGGCGACATAACCAACTATACAAGGACGCAGAGCAAATTGTATCCGGAGCAGGGTGTGCTTCATCATCTTATTCTACATTAGCAACCTGGATCAGTAGACGCTCAGCCAACAGGCAGTGGGTGGCACCAAGTCGCCAAATCTTACAAATACTTGTCAAAAGGAACTAGTCTTAGCTTAGCTTCTACAACAGCAGGCACAGGTGGCTTTGGCTGTACAGATGATTATAGATGGTTAATAGACGGAACACCTCCCAAGGCGCATATACTTTAGGAAGTAGCGTGGGAAGCGGAGCAACAGCCGGCCAGGTAATTACTATTGAAGGTCGCAGATCTGGTTGCACAGCAGGTGCAGGTTGCACAGGAACAAGTTACACAACTTTAGTAACATGGACCGGTGAATCCGCAACCATCAGGTCCAAGCGGCGGAACTAAATCACCAAATGTTTCAAATATTTGTACAGGAACAACTGTTAGTTTATCGGTACAACTCCGGGAGTAGATGGTTTTGGTTGCAGCAGTGATTATATGGTTAATAAACGGTTCATCACAAGGTGCTTATACATTGGGTAGCAGTGTAGGTGGTTCGGCCACAACTGGTCAGGTTATCACAATTCAGAGCCGCAGAAATAACTGTACATCCGGATCAGGTTGTACGAGGAACCAGTTATACGACTTTAGTAACATGGACAGTAAATGCACAACCTGGTATCAGGTACATTCACGAAGACACCAAATAAGTCTTCAGTTTGTGAAGGAAATAATGTTTCTGCTACAGCAACGGCAGGAAGTGGAGGTGCAGGTACTATGTAGATGAATTAGATTACAGAACAGATGATGGAACAGGATTTACAGCATGGACTGCATACCATCAGGTACAAATATACCAACAACAGGTTTGGTTACAATTGAAATTAGAACATACAGAACATCTAGCATTTTCAGGTTGTAATACCAGTTCAGCAAATACGGTTTTCATGGACAGTTTCGCCACAACCGGTATCTGGTACGTTAACTAAATCGCCAAATACAACCAATGTTTGCGAAGGGACTTCCGTTTCTGCAACACTCAGCGCCGGAAGCGGCGGCGGAGGAACTGTTGTCGATGTGCTAGAATACAGATTCAATGGTACAGGTGGATGGTCTCCTTATACTTCTGGTTCTGGACTTTCTACCAAGGAAAATCTCAGGTGGAAATTCGTACATATAGAACAGCAACAAGTGCAAATTGCGTAACAGGATCTACCAATACAGTTTCCTGGATTGTAGATGTAGCACCGGTTGCAACGCCAACCTCTCAGTTATTTACTTGTGACGGAACTGCATCCTTATTAGCTACAGGCGTAAGTGGCGGTACTACCATTGGCTGGCAATATGTTTCTGGTCCTGTAAATCCAACAGGTACCTCAACATCTAATCCTTTATTAATAACCTTTTCTTCCGCAGGAACAGGTGTTTATAATTTACTGGGTTCAAATACAGGTTGTACAAATATAAATTTAGGATCAGTAAGCGTCGTTATGCCGACTACTTTTCTTCTACAATAGCTTCTAGTGCAGGGTGTGCTTATTGTGTGTTACTAATGGAAATACAAAAGTCTTTTACGATAACGGAGGCAAATTAATTGCTCGTATAGACGATGATGGTGCATCACCATATGATTTAGATCAATTAGATTCAACGGAAGTTTGTGTTGGTATTGATGGTAGTGTACTAACAGTTACAGATAATTTAGGTAATAATCAACCTTATTTACAGCGTAAATGGACTATTAAACCAAAAACTAATACAAATTCAACAGTTACGTTGTATTTCACCGCAACTGAGTTAGCTGCTTTGGCTTTTAAAGCAAGTCAAGCTCCAGGATATTATACTTTTCAGGACTTACAGGACTTCAAGTTTCAAAATATTCAGGAGGTTGTTCTACATGTTCACCTGCTTTTACAGCTCCTTGTACCGGAGGTATACCTGGTTGTGGTCAGGTTACTGCTCAATTTATTCCTGCAGTATTTAGTTCGTTTGGAGTAACGGGGGATTATCAAGTACAATTTACTATAAATTCATTCTCTACATTTTATATTGCTCCTGCATTATATCCATTTGCTCCATTGCCGGTTGAATTACTGTCTTTCACTGGCTGGAATCAGGGGGTTGTAAATAAATTACAATGGATTACAGCATCAGAACAAAACACATCTAAATTTGTGATTGAAAAGAATATTGGAACTGGTGTTTGGAATACTATTGGAGAACGTACGGCAGCAGGGAATTCTAACCAACAGTTAACATACGACTTTGCAGACAATGATCCGACAGTGGGTGATAATTATTACAGATTGAGAGTTATAGATAACGATGGAATTTTCTCTTTAAGTAATGTTATTAATATTCCTATTTCTGAAGCTGTTGTGAATAATTTCTCCAGAGTTTATCCGAATCCAACAGGCGGCCAGTTAAATGTAGAAATTCAATCTACAGGTGCTTATGATGCAAAAGTATTAGTGTATGATGTGATAGGTAAAAAGTATATGAAAAACCATCCGCACTTGTAAAAGGATTAAATACATTACAATTTGATTTCTCACAACTGGCAAAGGGTACGTATGTACTTCAGTTCTCAGATAAAGATGGTAAATTACATTCTACCAAGTTTGTTAAAGAATAAATCTAATAGCTGTTAAAAGTAAGCAGGCTCATTAGATTATGAGTCTGCTTTTTATTAAAAACACATAAGGAGAATGGTATAAAATAAATATAAATTGTGTAGTCCTGTCTGGCGTAAGAGTTAGCGCAGCGCTCTCGTGTATACTAAATAGGGCGGTCTCTTGACCGTAAACGAAAAGCCAGAACGACTATAAACTAGCGCAAGCATGGGAATAACGCCATCCTAAAGCTTCAGGAGTGCCAGTGTAGCAGTAGCAAAAGTGTAATTAAACTATTAAAACACCTTGCAAAAGCAGGCTTATGTAATTTGCCGGAAGAATATATATATTTTAAGCGCAGCACATTTGCTGAATAAAGTGAATGGGGTTTTATATCGTATTATGATGAATAATTAGTTGCTAGATAAAACGAATATAACAGTAGAACAGGTGATAACACATGGAGAGGGTATAGAACATCACTCGTAGATATGTAGTTTGCTTTGGCTTATGGGTATGACAAATCACTTTATCAAAAAGGGTACGAGAATTTAGTTATAGGTGAATATGGAGGAAAAGCAAAAAAATTTGAACATGAAATAATATCCGAAGCTCATTATATTTCACTCATGAATGATATTTAGATAGATATAGAAAATGAGACCCAAAATAATAATGAGCAGGCAATCATCTGAACCTTTAATATTATTAGATTCTGGTGTTGTTCGGCACTTTATTAATGGGAACAGAATTTTAGAATTGCAACAGGTATTTCCTGGTTGGTTTGTTATGTTAGACAAAGTAAAAAATGAATTATGTAGAAGTAAGAGTATAGAAAATATTGTTATAAATCTGATAAGAATGACAGGCATGCAATTGATGCAGTTTCCGACCGAAATGGAGATTATTAGAGAATATGCAGTATTAAAAGACAATTTGGTGATGGTGAGAGTGCATGCATGGCTGTTGCAAAATATCAAAACATTACATTGCAAGCAGTAATTTAAAAGATATAAAAACTTATTGTGATGTTAATAGTATAGTTTACTTAACAACAATGGATATTTTATTAGAAGCAATAATAAAAAGAGTTCTAAGTGAAGAAGAATGTGATGTTTTCATACAGATAGTTAAATCAAAAGGAAGCAAACTACCTTGTAATCCAATTGCAGAATATAGAGAATTAAAAAATAGATATGGATAAAGATAAATAGAAAATAAAAAAGCCAGACGATGGTGGTGCATTGCTTTTTATTCATCTTAATTCAAAAAAGGTCGAAAGCAATACACTTTCGACCTCTATACTTTCAGAAAATAAAATTAACCTTTTTCTTAGGAGCGATGTAGGCAATCATTTTTTTACCTTCCAGATTCGGCATAGCTTCCAGAACACCAAACTCTTTCAAAGCTTCTGCAAATTGTAATAAAACCAATTCACCTCTGTCTTTAAACTGAATGGCACGACCTTTAAATTGTACGTAGATTTTTACTTTAGAGCCTTCCTGCAAAAACTTCTGAGCGTGTTTTTGCTTGAATTCCAAGTCGTGGTCGTCGGTATTCGGCGTAAAACGGATTTCTTTTACCTCCGTTTTCTTTTGTTTCGCTTTTATTTCTTTGTCTTTCTTTTTCTTGTCGTACAAGAATTTATTGTAATCGACCAAACGGCATACCGGTGGTACTGCCTTAGGAGAAATTTCTACTAAATCTACTTCTTGTTCTTTGGCTAATCGAAGTGCTTCTTCAATTGGATAAACGCCCGGCTCTATTTCTTCGCCTACTAAACGCACTTCAGGTACGCGGATATCTCTGTTTAATCTGTGTTCCGTTTCTTTTTTCTTCGGAATAAATGGTCGTCTTTTAGGTATCAAGTGGTTTTGTTTAAGTTAAAAAGTTATTTGTTATAAGTTATTAAGAGTTTAACGCCATGTCTGGATCCACAGCAAGGACATCCAACATTCTGCAAAATTAGCTGCTAAATAGCCTAACCTTCAGCGTTTTACACTCTGAACCATCGGATTTAACAAGGATCGCCAACTCCGCTAACGTCAAGTTATTTCCAAATTAAATTATAAAACCTTTAACTAACTAACACAAACTTATTCAATTCATCTTGCAATAATACGGTAAAGTCTTCAATAGTAAAAGCACCAAGGTCACCTTTTCCGTGTTTTCTGACAGAAATCTGCTTGTTTTCCACTTCTTTTTCGCCAATTACCGTCATGTATGGTATTTTCATCACTTCCGCATCGCGAATCTTCTTTCCAATCTTTTCCGCACGTTCATCCAGTTTTACCCTGAATCCTTTCGCTTTTAATGCTGAAGCCACACTTTCCGCGTATTCCATAAACTTATCGCTGATAGGTAAAATGGCAATTTGTTTCGGCGCCAGCCACAACGGGAAATTACCTGCACAATGTTCAATCAAAATCGCCATAAATCGTTCCATAGAACCAAACGGCGCACGGTGTATCATCACGGGACGGTGTCTTTCATTGTCGGCTCCGATATACTCTAACTGAAAACGTTCCGGTAAATTATAATCTACCTGAATGGTACCCAATTGCCAGCTTCTGCCAATCACATCTTTCACCATAAAGTCCAGTTTCGGTCCGTAGAAAGCCGCTTCACCGTATTCCGTTACCGTTTTAAGTCCTTTCTCCGCAGCAGATTCTATAATGGCCGCTTCCGCTTTTGCCCAGTTTTCATCAGAGCCGATGTATTTATCTTTGTTTTCGGATCGCGTAAAGAAATTTGCAGTGAATTCAGTGAAACCTAATTTAGCAAAAACCAATTGCACCAAATCAATAACGGTTTTAAACTCTTCTTTAACTGGTCAGGTGTGCAAAGATATGCGCATCGTCTTGTGTAAAACCACGAACACGTGTCAATCCATGCAATTCACCGCTCTGCTCATAACGGTACACTGTTCCGAATTCCGCAACTCTGTATGGTAAATCTTTATATGATTTTGGAATATGATTGAAGATTTCGCAGTGATGCGGACAATTCATCGGCTTCAGGAAAAATTCTTCATTTTCTTCCGGCGTATGTATCGGCTGGAAGGAATCCTTGCCGTATTTTTCATAGTGTCCGGAAGTCACGTATAAATCTTTCTTGCCGATATGAGGTGTCACCACCGGCAAATAGCCTCTTTCAATTTGTTCTTTTTTTAAGAAGTCCGTCAGCTGCTCGCGCACAAAGGTTCCGTTCGGCATCCACAATGGCAAGCCTGAACCCACTTTCTGGGAGAAAGCGAATAATTCCAGCTGCTGACCTAATTTTCGGTGGTCGCGTTTTTCCGCTTCTTCGAGCAAACGTAAATGCTCGTCCAGTTCCTGCTGATTCGGGAAGGTCACCCCGTAAATACGGGTTAACTGCTTGCGTTTTTCATCGCCACGCCAATACGCACCGGCAACTTTCATCAGTTTAATGGCTTTGATATGTCCTGTATTCGGGATATGTGGCCCACGGCATAAATCTGTGAAATTACCCTGATTGTAAAACGTGATTTGTCCGTCGTCTAAGCCTTCCAGCAATTCCAGTTTATATTCGTCGCCTTTTTCCTCAAAGTATTTGATGGCATCCGCTTTGGAGATATCCTGACTTTTGTATTCACTTTTTAGGTTGGCGAGTTCCGCCATTTTCTTTTCAATCTTTGGCAAATCGGCTAAAGTGATGGAAACATCGCCCGTGTCGATATCGTAGTAGAAACCGTTTTCAATCGGCGGACCGATGCCGAATTTCACGCCTTTGTACAAAGCTTCCATGGCTTCTGCAAATAAGTGGGCAGAAGAGTGCCAGAAGGTAGACTTTCCGTTCGTATCATTCCAGGTTAGCAGTTTCAGCGTGGCATCGGCGTTGATAGGGCGCGTGGCATCCTGCACTTCGCCATTGATTTCTGCTGCCAGTACTTTTTTAGGCAGACTGTTGCTGAGCTGGCCAGCAATCTCTAAAGCAGTAATTCCTTCATTGAATTCTTTTACTGCGCCATCCGGAAAGGTAATTTTGATACTCATAACTTGAACTGCGAAAATAATGAGATTAACTCATTAAAACAATTTAAGTTATTGTTTCTAAGAAATAATAGGAAATATGAAGTAAAAAACTATGCACTTCTCTTATGCCCAAGCACGGCAGCCACAACAGCGCCTATTATGGCACCCATCACGGCATTTACCAGCACGTCTACCACCACTATCCATCTGCCGTAGAGGTTCATCGTTGCCCACATACCTAAGTCAACACTTAAGGTAAACAGCAGGGAAATGGTGGCGCCGGCAATGGCACCGTTTTTTATAGTGTTAATATTTGCCCAGTTACCGAAAATGATAGCCATCATTAATGTATAAGCAAAGCCTGCTACAAAAATACCTAGAAAATTAGGAGGCATTTTTTCTAATCCGATGTAATATTGGGTGAGTGAATGAGCGGCATAAAAATCTGGAGTAAGGATGCCGTATACTAACCAACCTAACAGAAAATAAGCAACGGCACCCGCAATGGCCGCGATTAAAACTCTTGCATTCATAATTTTTGTTTTTTGTTACCTTAAATTAATCTTTTATCTAATGAATAGCAATTTGTTTTATCAACAAAGCATAAGGAAGAAGGCAGATTTGCCGTATAGTTTTAACAGAAACAAAAAACTCAGACCAAACTTGAAGTTTTTTGATTTGATGGCAGATAAAAAGAATGGATTTTATTGCTAAGGAATAAACTTATATCCGATACCTCGCACGGTTTCGATGTGCTGTTTACCCACTTTCTTACGTATTTTCTTGATATGGGTATCGATATTGCGGTCACCTACAATGATATCGTCGCCCCACACTTTGAGCAGAATATAGTTGCGTTTAAATACTTTTCCGGGACGGGAAGTCAGTAAAACCACCAACTGGAATTCTTTTTTGGATAACTTCAGAGGTTCTCCTTTTTTGTAAATCATGACCTGTTCTTCGTCTATTTCCAGATTTCCGTAGGTTTTAATTTCCTTGGCGGCTTCCTCTTTTTCGTAACTGCGGCGTAATAATGCTTTTATACGGTTGGTGAATAAGCGAGAACGAGCAGATTTGGCGATAAACTCGTCGGCACCGGCTTCAAAAGCGGTAATTTGAGTGAAATCATCCGAGCGGTTGGATAAGAAAACGACCGGCAATTTCGCCAGCGTAACATCCGCACGGATATCCCAGCAAACTTCTATGCCGTCGGCTTCATTCAAATCTACCTCTAAAATGACTAAATCAGGTTTTTCCTTCTTAATGGCAACTACCAGATCTTTAGTCTTGGTGATTTCAGTAAATTTATAATTTTCTGATTTAAAGGCTTTGATAGTAGTGTCTATGCTGGCTTTGTCCTTATCCACGATAAGAACATGGTATTTTCTGGTTTCGAGAGATTTTGACTCCATAAATTGTTTGTCACTGCTAATGTATTCCATATAATTGGTAAGATTCTGTTATCTATAGAAACTACTTGCAAAATTCACACAAATTACAATAATTATTGTTATTGGCTTGATACAAAGCGGATTAAAATTTATGTGTAGATAACATTGCCCTTGAAGATTGTTTTTTTTTAAGTTTGGAATGATATTTGCAAGACTATTGAAAAAGGTATAAAGTTTGACTTTGAACCTTTTATATGGTAATATTGTTACAATAATATGAAACACATGAAAAAGAAATTTTTAGGCGTATTGATTACCTTGTTTATTGTTGCCGTTAGCTGCAATGCAAATAGTAATTCAACGGCTGCGGCAAGTGTTGGTACTGCCATCTCAGGTAAAACAGTTTATGATTTTACGATGAAAGATATTGACGGAAACGATGTTCCATTGTCTCAGTATAAGGGTAAAATTATAGTGATTGTAAATACTGCCAGCCAATGTGGTTTGGTCGGACAGTTTGCAGAAATTGAAGCATTTTACAAAAAATATAAAGATAAAGGCGTCGTGGTTTTAGGATTTCCTGCCAATAACTTCTTAGGACAGGAGCCATTAAGCAATGCCGATATCAAAGGATTTTGTACAAAAAACTATGGAGTTACGTTCCCGATGTTTTCTAAAATATCTGTGAAAGGTAACGATATCGACCCTTTGTACAAATACCTGACCAACAAATCAGAAAATGGTGTTATTGACGCACCAATAAAATGGAATTATCAGAAGTTTATCATCAATAAAGAAGGCAATGTGGTTGCTTCAATTCCACCGCGCACTACAGTAAATGATCAGGAATTTATGCAAAACATAGAAGACTTGTTAAAGTAAAACTAAGTCTGAACTAAGAATCTTGGGCTTGGATTTATCCAGGCCTTTTTTTATATTCATGAATGTTATTACAGAAAGCCATTATTTTTCGTTCAAAACGATTGCCTAAGAACCATGTGTTCACTTGTGAGCACCCTTTAACTGAGTTCTTTTTTGAGTTTTCTATCAAAGACGAAAAATTTTTGATAAACGCAGTTCATTTGCAGGCTAAATCTTCCAAAGGGCTGGTTTTCTTTTTACACGGCACCTTAAATCACATACAGTACCATCTTCCCAAAGCAGCTGTTTTTTTACAAAATAACCTGGATGTTGTCATCATGGATTATCCAACCTATGGCAAAAGTAAAGGGAAATTGACGGAAGATTTATTGCACGAAGTAGTGGAAATCACCTTTAAAAAAACAATAGAAAAATTGAACCACACGAAGGATGTGTATCTCGTGGGAAGGTCATTAGGTACTGCACTGGCAAGCAATCTGGCAACAAAAGTGCATCCCAAAAAACTGATTTTAATTTCTCCGTATTACAGTATGCCTGATTTATTCAACCACAAAGTAAAACTGTTTCCGTTTAAAAAATTAAAATTCAAATTTGAAAATCATACGTACCTGCCGCGCGTAAATTGCGATACCTATATTTTACATGGTGACAAAGACAAATTAATTCCTATTGAACTGGCACAGAAATTAATTCCGCATTTAAAATCTTCTCAGCATTTTATTGTTATTCCCGGTGCAGATCATTTTAATGTGCATGAAAAGTCAATATATAAAGAGATGGTCAGTCGCCTGACGGATTAGTTCGTTTTTTTATTCCATCGTGCAGTAACCCAATTTTGCTGTTCTTGTGTACTTAGGAATGTCCAGGCAACAACACGGCTGACCTTATTTCCCTGCGCCATTGGGATTGTTTTTACAACTGTTGCACCCACTTTTTTCAAGGCTTTGTATACACCGTGGAGGTTGGAAGATTTAGAGATAAGAGTAGTAAACCACAAACAGGATGCTGCGAATTCCTTACTCTGGTGAATCATGTTTTCCGTGAATTGCTCTTCCCCGCCGATGCACCATAATTCATGTTGTTTACCTCCAAAATTCAATGCAGGTTTCGTGACTTTCTGTTGCTTTAAATTAGTTAGTTTACGAATCGTTCCGGCTTTTGCGGCCGTTTCCGAACTATGAAAAGGTGGATTGCAGATAGTAACATCATAAAACTCATTTTCTTTAATGATGTTCTTGAAAATGTCATTTGGGTTGGTTTGCAAACGCACTTCAATTTGTCCTTGAACAGACGGATTCTCAGCAATTATTTTATTTGCAGAAGTAATGGCGGTAGCATCAATGTCGGAACCTGTAAACGACCAGCCATATTCACTATTTCCAATAATGGGATATACGCAATTAGCTCCGGTGCCGATGTCTAAGCATTTTATATGATTGCCAGTGGCTATAGTAGTATTATTTAGGCTGCCCAGTAAATCTGCAATGTAATGTATATAATCCGCGCGGCCGGGAATGGGCGGACATAAATATCCGGCCGGAATATCCCAGTTATTTATGTTGTAATAGTGCTGCAATAACGCTCTGTTCAGCATTTTTACCGCTTCCGGATTGAAAAAATCAATGGATGCATCGCCGTATTTATTGGGTGTCACAAACGGTTTCAGCTCAGGATAACTGCGTACAAGTATATTAAAATCATAACGTGCGCGATGTTTATTACGCGTATGTAATTGCAGTTTCTCTGAAGGATGTTCTTTCTTTTTATGAAGCATGATATTACCGGGAAGTATGGTGTCGTTTACAGTTGCACTTTTAATTCGATATGAAACTATGCATTATTCTGTTTCTGTTCAAATATAAATAATTGGATCGGAGATTTCAGGCTGTTTTTTTTTAGAAAATTGAATTTTAACAGAGTAAAGAGAAAATATCCTGAAAAATATTTTTAATGTAAGTTGTTTAAATTCAATTAGTTGTGATTTTTATAAAAATATTTTTCAAAAAATTTATGGAATCTGTGTGCAGTTTGTATCTAAATGGGTGAAAGAAGTGAAGAAGTGAAATGTACTTAATCGCGAAAACAACTTTGGAACTTCTGATTATTAAAATAAATAAATTGATTTTTTAACGTAATTAAAATTAAAAACATGTCAGCAATCAGAAATCAAGTACAGTTAATCGGAAACTTAGGACAAAAACCGGAAATCAAAACATTTGGCGAAGACAAGAAATTCGCAAAATTCAGCATCGCAACGTCAGACTATTACTACGACAACAAAGGCGAAAAGAAAGAACAAACGCAATGGCATAATGTGGTTGTTTGGGGCAAACAGGCAGATGTGGTAGAAAAATACCTCGACAAAGGAATGCAGGTAGCGGTTTCAGGCAAAATTACTTACCGTAATTATGATGACAAAGATGGCAACAAAAAGTACATCACGGAAATCATTGCCAGCGACTTCTTAATGTTGGATAAGAAAAACTAATTTTCCAAATCGAAACGGGCACTGCAGCATGTGGTGCCCGTTTTTTGTGCTTAAAATGAAAAAAAATGGATAATATGGAATTACTTACAGAAGAAAAAGTGATTAGTAAGATTTATCTTATAAGAGATAAAAAGGTTATGTTAGATCGGGATTTAGCTGAAATGTACGGCGTAGAAACACGAGTTTTAAACCAATCTGTAAAACGAAACAGTAAAAGATTTCCTGAAGATTTTATGTTTCAGCTAACGGAAGAAGAGTCAGAAAACTTGATATCACAATTTGTGATTTCAAGTCATGGTGGTTTAAGAAAATTGCCATACGCATTTACCGAACAGGGCGTTGCTATGTTGTCAAGTGTTCTGCATAGTGATACTGCCATAGAAGTAAATATCAGAATTATCAGGATTTTCAGCAAGATGCGCGAAATGTTGTTTACCAATAAGGATATTTTACTAAGACTGGAACAGTTAGAAAATAAGATACTGGCGCAAAATCAAACTATCACTAAGCACGACGATGATATGCAAATGATATTTGCAGCATTAAAACAGTTACTGGTTCAGGAAGAAATGCAGAGAAATCCGGTAGGATTTAAAATTCCGTCAAAGTAAAAACAAAAATCATTTTTTCATGTTTATACTTCTTTGTACCTTTAAAACATGGACGATATGGTATTAAACAACGGAATGGTAATTGAACCAAATCCAACACTCGAAAATCACTACAAAGATATTTTGAATTTAATTGGAGAAGATCCGACACGCGAAGGATTAGTAAAAACGCCCCATCGTGTAGCAAAAGCGATGCAATATATTACGCATGGTTATCAACTGGATCCAAAATCGATTATACAATCTGCGATATTCAATGAAAATCACAGCGAGATGATTATCGTAAAAGATATTGAGTTGTATTCTATGTGTGAGCATCATATGCTGCCTTTTTACGGAAAAGCACACGTAGCCTATATTCCAAACGGAAAAATAACGGGATTGAGTAAAATCGCCCGTGTGGTGGATGCTTATGCGCGCCGATTACAGGTGCAGGAACGATTGACCACACAGATACGCGATTGCATTCAGGAAGCGCTGGACCCGCTTGGAGTAGCCGTGGTGATTGAAGCCAAACATATGTGTATGATGATGCGTGGTGTACAAAAACAAAACTCTGTAACTACTACTTCCGCATTTACCGGTGAATTTGAAAAACAGGCAACCCGCTCTGAGTTTGTTAAGCTGATAAGTGCTAAATTATCTTAATATATATCAAACACAGGCATTTATCTTCCTTGGTTAAAATTAAATAACCTTCATTTTTCATTTATTTAGCCAAAGTGACGTAATTTTGAGTTTTAAAGTCTGCAAATAGTAACTCATGAAACGTACTCATATTATTGCCTTAATTTTCGTGGCTGTTCTGGTGGCTTCTTTAACAGTAATGTTGGGAAGAGGATTCAGCCGTTATGAAAATTTTGAATCTTCATATGCCAAAAAAGGCAAAGAATTTACGGTGGTTGGTTATCTGAATAAAGAGAAAGGAATCGACTACAAACCGGAAGTGAATCCAAATCAATTCTCCATGTATGTGAAAGACGATCAGAACGTAGAGAAATTAGTAGTCGTAAACAAGGCCAAACCAAGAGATATTGAGCGGTCGGAAAAAATCGTGGTTACCGGAAAAATGAATGGCGACACTTTTGAAGCCTCTGAGATATTATTAAAATGTCCATCCAAGTATAAAAACAGAGAACAACAAGCTAACAACGGTAAAAGTATTTAAATTACTCAAGACTTACCTCTCACGACTTACGACTAGATTATGAATATTCATGCAATTGGCCAAAATATGTTGTTCGGTAAACTCGGACATTTTCTGATCATCCTTTCTTTTGCCACGTCACTTGCGGCTAGCATTGCCTATTTTTTTGCAACTATCAACAGAAACGATACTGCAAAATCTTTTCCATGGATTAGCTTTGGCAGAAAGTTATTCATTCTGCATGCTGTTGCGGTATTTGGTATGATGGCTTGTTTGTTAATTATCATTCACGGTCATTTCTTTGAATATAAATATGTCTGGGAACATACTTCAAAATCATTGCCTACTTATTATCAGTTTTCTGCCATGTGGAGCGGACAGGAGGGAAGTACATTGCTATGGATGTTCTGGCACGGATTGTTAGGTTGTGTATTGATTTTTAAAGCGAGAGAATGGGAAAGCCCTGTGTTGTCAATCGTTGCACTGGCACAGGTTTTACTTGGTTCAATGTTACTTGGGATACATTTGTTTGGATATAAATTTGGTTCCAGTCCGTTTGCGCTGATGCGTGATACTATGGATATACCTGTTTTTAAAATGAATCCCGACTGGGTGCCGGAAGACGGAACTGGATTAAATCCTTCCTTACAAAACTACTGGATGGTCATTCATCCACCCACCTTATTTTTAGGATTCGCAGCTTGTACGATTCCAGCAGCATACGCCATTTCTTCTTTATGGGTGAAAGACTTTACCGGTTGGGTAAAACCTGTATTGCCCTGGAGTTTATTTGCTTTGATGATACTGGGAACCGGTATTTTAATGGGAGGTGCATGGGCATATGAAGCTTTAAGTTTCGGTGGCTTCTGGGCCTGGGATCCGGTAGAAAATGCTTCTCTGGTGCCCTGGCTGATTTTAGCAGCAGGTATTCATACTTTGATGGCATATAAACATACAGGCTACTCATTACACGCTACCTATCTGTTTTTCATCGGTTCTTTCCTGATGGTGCTGTACTCTTCTTTTCTTACCAAAAGCGGCATACTCGGCGATGCATCTGTACATTCCTTTACAGACTTAGGCATGAGCGGACAATTAGTGGTTATTATTTTAGCCTTTTTGATTCCGGCCATTTATTTATTTATTGACAGAACTTTAAAGAAACAAATTCCTGCAAAGCATGAAGAAGAACAGTTGTCCTCCAGAGAATTCTGGTTGTTTATCGGTTCTTTGGTGTTTATCTTTGCGTCAGTACATATTATCGTGCTGACTTCATTTCCGGTTATAAATAAAATATTCGGTGCTAAACTGGCACCGCCATCCGATATCAAAAGTCATTACAACAATGTTCAGATATGGATGGCAGCATTAGTAGCATTAGGTTCTGCTATCACACAATTTTTCAATTACAAGAAATCAGATTATTTAAAAGTCAGCAAACAATTGTTTATTGCATTTGCAGTTTCAGTCGTAATAAGTATTGCTGTTATCATTCCTTTTAAATTATATCGATTAGATTATGTGTTACTGATTTTCTGCGGACTGTTCTCTGTGTTGGCAAATGCACAATATGTTTTTCAGGTTTTAAACGGAAAATGGAAAATAGCCGGAGGTTCCGTTTCGCATATTGGTTTTGCCATTATGCTGATTGGAATCCTCATTTCGCAGGGCAGGCAGGAAGTACTTTCAATAAATAAATTTGGCATTGATTACGGTAAAGGTTTTTCAGAAAAAGAAATTGCTGAAAATGTATTGCTTTATGAAAATGAACCCGCAAATATGGGTAAATACAGAGTTACTTATTTGGGAGATTCATTTGCCATTCAAAATATTTATTTCAATGTCAGATACGAAGAACTGGATAAGAAAGGGAATGTCCGTAACACATTTATTTTACATCCGAATATTCTGATGAACAGTAAAATGGGAAATAATCCCGTTCCTTCCACCCGCAAAACACTCGGATCGGATTTATATACTCATATTACATCAGCACCACTGAAAGAAGACGGAACGCCCGTAGATTCTATGGTGCAGGATACATACACCGTTTCTGTTGGAGACACGATTCCGGCATCCCGTTGTATGGTAGTGTTTGAAGGAATTAACCCGGATGCGGAAATTAAAGGTTTTCAAAAACAACCGAAAGACATCGCTATTGGAGCCAGAATGAAATTTATCTCAATAGATACTACGTATACGATCGAACCTGTTTATCTGGTAAGAGAAGTGGTTGCTACAAGTGTACCCGCAAGAGTGGAAAAGAATAATGTTAGTTTTTCCGTTATTAAAATTTTGCCGGAAGAAAATAAAATGCAGATTCTGGTAGAACAGAAACTCAATAAGTTTATCATTATGAAAGCCATCAAATTCCCGTTCATAAATGTATTATGGCTGGGTTGCTTTGTTATGGTATTTGGCATTTTACTGAGTATGCTGCGCCGCAAGAAAGAGAATGTATTAGTATAATTAGTTTTCTATTGGAATCATCTATCAAAAAAATATCATTCATCGGCAGTGGCAATGTGGCGACACATCTGGCAAAAGCATTTTCTAAAAAGGGAATTACCATTCAGCAGATTTACAGTCAAACCTGCGATAATTCTGAAATACTGGCATGGCAGGCAAACTCCATTTATATCTGCGATTTAGATGAACTGAATTTAGAGGTTGATTTACTGATTTTTGCCGTTAAAGATGAAGTGATTAAAACGCTTTCGCAATATATCCTGCAAAAAAAGCCCGATATAAAGATGGTGCATACATCCGGTTCTGTTGGCCTGGATGTGTTTGAGAATGCCGAAAATACAGGTATTTTCTATCCATTACAATCCTTTTCTAAAACAAAGAAAATAGATATTACAGCCGTTCCTTTTTTAATTACATCCAATAACGATGCTTTTAAAAAGGAATTGATAGGACTGGCAAAATTATTGAGCGATAAAGTATACGAATATACAGATGAGCAACGCAGGCACTTACATATTGCAGCTGTTTTTGTAAATAATTTTTCCAACCATTTGTTTGCCATAGCACAGGATTATTGTGAAAAACATCAGCTGGATTATCAACTGTTAATGCCGCTGATTCATGAAACCATTCATAAGATTGACACCATCCCGCCAAAAGATGCACAAACCGGACCGGCAAGACGGAAGGATATGGAAATCATTGATAAGCATTTGCATTTACTGAAAGAGGAAGATGAACATTTACACCGAATCTATAGTTTACTGACAGATTCCATTTTGAAAATGTATAAATAATGCAGCTTTACCCGAAAAATAGTTTAGATAAATTAGACTTTCCTTTTATTTTAAAGGAACTGGAAAATCTTTGTTCAGGAAGTCTGGGTAAGCAGTTACTGCAGCAACAGTCATTTTTGACAGATTTGGATGCGTTGAATAAGCAGTTACAGTTTGTAAAAGAAGCGAAAGAAATTATTGAGAACGATACGCAATTACCGCAGTATGGATTTAATGAATTGCCATTTCTACAAAAACTGAAAATTGATAATTATTACCTGGATGTAAAAGAACTGATTGAATTATATTACGCATTGAGTTCGGTGGCAGAAGTATTTCGTTTTTTTACACCCAAAGCCCGTCAACAGTTATATCCGTTTTTATCAGAAAAAATTACAGACTATAATTTAGAATTGGGTTTAATCGCATCGATTTCAAAAGTGATTGATATTGACAAAGAAATCGTGCGGGAGAATGCTACCCCGGAATTGTCAAAAATCAGGAAGCAAATACAGGAAAAAATACAGGAAATAAATGCAGTATTCCGGCGGGTGTTATCAGCACACAAACAGCAGAATGTACTGGCAGATACTGAAGAGACCATCCGTGACGGAAGGCGTGTGTTATCTGTAAAATCAGAGTATAAGCGAAGTATTAAAGGCCTAATTACAGATGAAAGTGATAACGGGAATATTACTTACATAGAGCCAAATGAAACCGTTTTTCTGAATAATGAACTGACGGAATTATATCTAGATGAACGACGGGAAATTCATAAAATTTTAATAGACATTACTGCTAAAATTCAGCCGTATAAAGAGAATATTGAATCTTTACAGGAATTGATGAGTGAGCTGGATGTAATTCGCGCCAAAGCATATTTTGCGGTGAATTATAATTGTTCAATGCCGCAATTGTCGAAAGAACGACAGATTTATTTACGTGAATTTTTTCACCCCGTTTTATATCATCATCACAAAAAACAACACAAACCGATTGTAGATAACACCATCTTTCTGGATGATAAAAACAGAATAGTGGTTATTTCCGGACCGAATGCCGGTGGTAAATCCATCATCCTGAAATCAGTTGGATTAATACAGTTAATGTTTCAGTTTGGTATGCTGATTCCGGCAAAAGAAAATTCGGTGTTGTCTGTGTTTGAAAATTTATTTGTAGATATTGGCGATGAGCAATCTATAGAAAATGATTTAAGTACCTACAGTTCGCATTTGTCGAATATGAATCATTTTTTATCTAAAGCAAATGCTAAAACACTGGTGTTGATTGATGAAATGGGTATGGGAACTGATCCTGCTTTGGGCGGACCGATGGCGGAGGCTATTCTGGAAAATCTGCATCAAAAAAATGTGTTTGGTGTGATCACCACGCACTTTAATAATCTGAAAGTCTATGCCGCCAATACCGAAAATATGCAGAGTGGCGCCATGGCGTTTGATACCAAACAATTAAAGCCATTGTATCAGTTGCAGATTGGACAGCCGGGTAGTTCTTTTACATTCGAGATTGCAAAAAAAAGCGGTTTGTCTGAAGCCATTATCAACAGTGCTGCAAATAAAATCGGAGATAATAAGAAAGTACTGGACGATGTATTGACGGATATTCAAACGGAAAAGCACTTTATCAAAGGTCTGCGTAAAAATGTGCAGATAAAAGAATCACAATTGCAGGATTTGACGAAAAGCTATGAGCAATTGAATAAAGAATTAGAGAAAGAAAAGAAGCGATTGCTGAAACAATATGAAGCGCGTTTGTTAGACAGATTTAATGATGAAAGCAGAAATCTGGAAAATGAGATGCGCACATGGAAAGAAGAAAAAAATAATAAAGAAAAATTTTTAGAAGTTAGAAATTATATTGATGAAAACAGAGAACAGATTGAAAAAAAATTAGATGATATTCCTGTTGCTCTTCCGGATAAATCTGCCAAACAGATAGCAGTTGGCTCAAAAGTAAAACTCGAAGAAGGCACTGAAACAGGAGAGGTGCTGGAAATAAAAAATAATAATGCTATAGTTGCATTTGGCAATCTGCAGACAAAAGTAAAAGTACATAATCTGGTTTTGGTGGAAGAAAAGAAAAGTAGCCACGAGCAGAAACGAAACAGTTATTCTTCTAAAATCTTGATAGAAAAAAGTGAATTTGACTATAATCTGGATTTGCGAGGATTGATGAAAGACGAAGCCATCACTGCATTGGATAACTTTATGGACAGAGCTATTATGTACGGTATTCATAATATCAAAATTATACATGGACGTGGTACCGGTGCTTTAAAGCAGGCGGTGCAGTTTTATCTTAAGAAATATCCCCATGTTAAGTCATTTCGCTATGAAAATGACCAGTTTGGCGGGGATGGAATTACCTTGGTGGAGATGAAGTAGTAAACAAGCTGTGTAAAACGAAATAATTGTCATTTTCGGCTTAAAATCCTATATTTATACTAAATCTAAATTCTTATGACAAAGACCTTTACTTTGTTGCTGCTTTTTATTGGAAATATTTTTCTGTCCTTCTCCAAAAGTGGTTTTCAATTAATCGAAATTAACCCTGCGAACTTTGATATTTCTACAGCCAGAGTTAATACTGAAAATTTCAGATTTGGAAATAAAGATTACATTGTTATTCAGCCAAAAAATAATTCGGCAGCATATCTATCTGAAAATGGAATTGATGTTCACGCTTATCTTGGAGATGGATTTTATTTAACCGCCATGGATGCTGTGGATACAAAAAAGAAACTTCAATCAGTACAGTTAACTAAAATCGGATACATTTCAGAGGAATCAAAACTGGATGAAACTCTTCATTCTATCTCATCTTTTGAGCCGGTTTCAGTATTGTATGCTTCTTCTTCTGATGCCAATACCTTATCAGAACTTGCACAAAAAACAGGAATCAGCATTATTTATAATGATATAAAGAATCATCACTTCTCTACTTATGCGAATGCATCGCAGTTAAAGCAACTTACACAATACCCGTTTGTTTATTTTGTTACAAAATATTATCCCGACAAAAATCCTTTAATTTATGACGGATCAATCATGTTGGGGGCAAATCAGGTACAGGAGTTACAGCCTTATGGATTTAATTTAAAAGGAGAAGGAATAAATGTTGGTATTTGGGATGATGGAGCGGTTGGAACTCATATAGATTTACCAATAAACAAAAATTTTGTAGTAGACAAAGAGCGAAGCGGACTGGCATATATGTTTCATCCTACAGAAGTTGCAGGATGTATTGGTGGTAGCGGAAATGTATTTGCCCAATTTAAAGGCATTGCCCCTCATTGCAATATGTATTATTGGGATATTTTGAATGATATAGTGCAAGAAATTGCTGATGGAAAATCAAAGTATGATATAGATATTACTAATCATTCTTATAATTTTTCACCTACAAATTGTTTTCAATCGGGATTATACATACCTGAAGCAGCAGATTTAGATAAAGTTGTTTATAATAATCCAACGCTATTGCCGGTAGTAGCTGTTGGCAATACAGCTACTGCAAACTGCGCAATAGCAACAGATACTTTCAATTCTATAGATATCGGATTTCAAGGTTGCAAAAATGCGTTAACTGTTGGCTGGTTATTTACAACTGACAAAATAGTAGAAAATAGTGGAAGAGGCCCTACCGTTGACGGAAGAATTAAACCTGAATTGGTTGCAAAGGGTTTTGCCGTATCAGTATTAACTCCAAACAATAATTTTTCATTATCTTACGGTTCTTCTTATGCAGCACCGCAAGTTTCAGGATTGGCAGCATTGTTGTATCAAAAATATAAACAGCAGTCTGGCATTATTCCCAATGCATCTTTGATTAAAGCGATTTTAATTAACACTGCAAGGGATTTAGGAAATAAAGGGCCGGATTATATTTATGGATACGGAAAGCCGGATGCTTACAGAGCGGTGGCATCTCTTTCTAATAATTTTTATTTTGAAAGCAATATAAGTCAGAGTGAATTTAGAACACAAATTATTTCAGTTTCGCCTAATTGTAATCAATTAAAGATAACACTTTCGTGGACAGATAAAGAAGGCACTCCGATTGCAATGCGATCAATTGTAAATAATTTAGATTTAAAATTGGTTACTCCCGCAGGAGATACTGTTTTACCATGGAAGTTAAACCCTTCATTTCCGGGTAATATTGCCCTAAGAGGAATAGATAATGTAAATACAAACGAACAGATTTCAATAGATAATCCGCTTAGCGGGCAGTATAAAATTGTTGTCAAAGGTTCATCTGTTCCTTTTGGTCCTCAAAATTATTCAGTTGCATTTTATACACAGGAAAAAAAATTAGAAATAACCTATCCTAATGGAGGTGAAATGCTTTATCCAACCCTGGCTGCAAAAATTAAATGGTATTCAAATGGTATTGATTCAACGTCAAAAATTGAATTTTCGTCAGACAGCGGAACCACCTGGCAAATATTATCTGCCAATTTTCAATTATCTAAACAAACTTTCGACTGGACTGTACCAAATGTTGCCAGTAAAAATTGTTTGTTGAAGATTAGTTCCGGAAATAATATTGCTGTTTCTGCAGCTACATTCTCAATAGGCTCTCAAATAAATAATAACCTGATTAATCATTCAGTTTGTGACAAGTCTGTAAAATTAAACTGGGCTGCTTTTTCGGGTGCTTCTGCTTACAGAGTATACCTCTTTGCGGATAGTGTATGGACATTTGTTGAACAAACCACTCAGTTAAGCACTACAATTAATAACCTGATTAATGGTAAACTCTATTTTTATTCAGTTTCTACAATTAACAACGGTGTGGAAAGTGACCACAGCTCAGCGAAATCTTTTATACCCTTAGCCAATGCTTGTACTTCGTTAAATGATGTTGGGGTATATGCGATTCACCAACCAAGGGGTGGAAGAAAGTTTACATCTGCTTTACTGGGGGCTACCGAAAAGTTATCATTTATAATAAAAAACTATGGTACAAATACTCAAAACTCCGTATCTGTCTCCTATACAATCAACGGTGGATTAACCAGAACAGCCACTTTAACAGATGTTATAACCAGCAATGATACTTCCATAATAAGATTTACTGTAAACGAGAATTTAAGTGCAACAGGAATTTATAATGTTGTAGCCTGGACAAACTTGCCGGCAGACAATAACTCCGGGAATGATACATTGTACTATAAAATAAAACATCTGCAGAATGCACCGCTCACCTTGCCGTTTTCTGAGTCTTTTGAAAATGTTAATACTCAATTATCTGAAGCAACATTTGGTATTGTCGGTAATGACTATATCGATTATAATCCTGAATATGGCGGAAGAATCAGAACCAATTTAGGGGATTTATATGCAAATACAGGAAAACGTGCACTTACGGTAGATAATTTTCTTGGAGGTGTTTCTGCTAAAAAGAATGAAATTTTATTAACTTATAATCTGTCAAACTACATAGATTCTTTGGTGTTTTTGGATTTTAGCTTTATCAATCATTCAGAAGCTGATAGTAACGATTTGATTTATGCACGTGGAGACGATACAAAACCCTGGGTTAGAATTTATGATTTATATGCAAATAGAAATACTCCGGGAAAATATAATAATGTAAAAGCAATTAACCTGTACCAAAAATTAAAAATTGAACAGAATCAGGATTTCTCCTCGTCAACACAACTTAAAATAGAACAATCTGGATTAAGATCTGTAAATAATCCATTTACAGATGGAGGATATTCCTTTGATGACCTTAAATTGTATAATGCCGGTAGGGATGTAGCAATTATTGATGCCACTTTAAAAAAAGTAAATTGTTCAAAAAGTTATACAGCACAACCTGTCAGCATCAGGATAGTTAATAACTCGTCTCAACCAATATTAAACTTGCCGGTATTTTACAAAGTTGGAAATAATGATATAGTAAGCGAATTTGTTCCCTTTACTATAAATCCTAAAGACACGGTAAATTATAATTTCAATACATTATTTGATAATAATACTCCGAGGCTCTCAACTGTTTTAACATGGACTGAAAATGCTGGTGACAGAAATAATCTGAATGATACTTTTAAAACTTCTGTAATTGTATTGAAAACAGTAGATTCATTTCCATATTACAATGATTTTGAGTTAAATAATGGTAATGTATTTACTGAAGGAACCAATAATTCATGGGTGTGGGGAACTCCATTAAAATATAATATCAGTAACGCAGCTCAAGAAAATAAAGCATGGACAACAGGTAGTAATATAGGATATAATTTTAATGAAGATTCATATTTATACCTGGGATGTCTTGATTTTTCCGGATTAACAGTGGATCCATATATCTCATTTAATTTTGTATCTGTTATGCAATCCCAATCAGATTCTGCATATGCAGAATATTCTGCTGATGGAATCCTTTGGAAACGCTTGGGCTGTTTTGGCTGTGGTTTAAACTGGTATAATGGATTTCAAGGCAAACCTTATTGGGATAGAGTTGTTTATCCTTGGCAGGTTGCCCACCTAAAAGTGCCATTGGCTTCCTTAGATGATTCAAGTAATTTTATTTTCAGAATTCACTTATTGTCAGATGATTTTGTCGTTTCGGAAGGTATTGGAATTGATGACATCCGAATTTTTAATAATCCAGATATTATTGCCACAACAGACTCTGCTTATGTTTCTCAGGTGTCAACAGGAAATGGTTGGATTCAGTTTTACAGAAACGGAAGGCTTGTTGCCGAACTAAATGATGATAACAGAAACTTAGGTGTTGTTTCAGTTGGATATGAATCTAATTCGGATAAACAAAAAGTTCTGAATGATAAAAATATACTGTCACGCAACTGGGTTTTTAAACCGCAAAACACTCCCATTGGTAATTTTAAAATCAGGTTGTATATACTCAATTCTGAATACACAAATTTTGTTTTAGATGAAGATTCTATTAATAGAATGGGAGATATAGGATTGTTGCGTTATGTTGGATTGAATACTAACCTGGATATAATTGACAATCATGTTAAGTCATACTATAAGTATTTTTCTCCATCAGAAATTCAGTTTTACCCATATCAGAACGGTTATTTTGTTGAGTTTAATACAGATACTTTAGGTGAATTCTATTTAATCAGCTTGAAATCTGATGCAGATGCGATACAAAATATTAATCTGTTAGATTTTTCAGCACAAAAGAATAATGATGATGTATACCTGAGCTGGAAAACTACCAGAGAAATTAACAGCAAGGAATTTATTATACAATATTCATTTGATGCATCCACATTTATAGATGTAGATACAATACCAGCCGGCGGTTTTTCTTCCAATACAACATTATACAATTATTTACACGAATTAAATGCAAGCAGCGGAATATATTATTACAGAATTAAGATGGTTGATAATACCAATAAATTTACATTTAGTCTTATTGATTCTGTTTATTTTGCCCCAAGTGTTGGGATTAAACAGAATCTTGTTGAAGCAAATGCATATATTTCAGGAGAGGATATTGTCGTTGAGTTTAAAAATAAACAACAGACGTCTGCTGCTTTTTTTGTATATAATTCATTAGGGCAACTTCAGTTTAGTAAAAAATTAGTTCTCGGAAATGGTATTAATCCATTAGGTATATCGAATTTCCATAATTGGAGTAATGGGGCTTATTACCTGCAAATACAGGCAGGAGAACACAGCTATTATTCAAAACTGATGAAGCAGTAAATTAATGGAACCCAAACTGGTTATCACAAAAGATGGTAGTTCTTCTTTATTTATAGCAGAACTGGATGAGCATTACCATTCGGTACACGGAGCTATTCAAGAGTCAGTTCATGTATTTATAAATGCAGGATTAAAACAAAAACTTAGTCAGCAACCCGTAATTCAAATACTGGAGATTGGTTTTGGCACTGGTCTGAATGCATTATTAACCTGTATAGAAGCGGTTTATGAAAAATCGTTTATTAATTACACGACAATAGAGAAATATCCATTGAATCCGACACTTGTAAAGGAGCTAAATTATTGTGCTCTTTTGCAATCAGATAATTGTAGTGAAATATTTTCAGCAATTCACTCAGCAAATTGGGGGGAATTAATACCCGTAACAGATTCCTTCGCAATTAAAAAATGTAAAATGGATTTTAAGGATATTGCTTTCAGTAATCAGTTCGATATTATTTATTTCGATGCCTTTGCACCATCTGCACAACCGGAACTGTGGACTGATTGTATATTTGCCTCCATGTTTGAAGCGTTAAAACCGGATGGAATTTTGGTTACTTATTGTGCCAAAGGCGTGGTGAAGAGAACTATGAAGAACGCAGGGTTTATTCTGGAAACAATGCCCGGCCCGGTAGGTAAACGCGAAATGACTCGAGCATATAAAATAAAACCATAATAGTAAAATGTTGAAACAGGTAGACTATATTATAGTGGGACAGGGTATTGCAGGTAGCATGATAGCTTATTTTCTGCTGAAAAGAGGAAAAAAGATTTTAGTGGTCGATCAATATAACCCAAATGCTTCTTCCAACATAGCAGCAGGAGTGGTAAACCCGGTAACCGGCAGAAAAATGGTGAAAACCTGGCTGATTGATGAGGTATTGCCATTTGCAAAAGAAACATACAATGCGCTGGAAATGGATTTAAATCTCTCTTTCTTTTTTGAAAGGGATATTTATAAAATATTTTCTTCACAAGAAGATGCAGAAATATGGAATACAAAAAAATCAGATAGTGAGTATGAACAGTATATGGGCGATATTGTTTTTTTAGATGAAACTGCAATCAAGGCTCCTTATGGTGCCGGTATTATTAAACAATGCTGCTGGATGGATGTGCCCGGTTTTACTAAAGCTTACAGGGGATTCTTACTGCAAAATAATGATTTATTAGAAGAAGAGTTTGATTTTGACCACTTGGATGTAACAGAAGGAGTACGGTATAAAGATACAATTGCAGAAAAGATTATTTTCTGTGAAGGGTATAAGGCATATCAGAATCCATTCTTTAAAAAAATACCCTTTGCTTTTGCAAAAGGAGAACAGCTTATTATTCGTTCTGAGCATCTCAAAACAGATAAAATAATCAGCAGAAATATATTTATTATACCCAAAGGAAACGACATTTATACTGTAGGCTCTACTTTTATCTGGGATGATCTGGAGGAAACGGTTACAGATATCGGCAGGAAGGAAATACTCGTCAAGCTGAATAAAATTATTACAGATGATTACACAATAGTGGACGAAAATGCGGGTATACGACCGGCTATGCCAGACCGCCGCCCGGTAATGGGTAGCCATCCTGATTACCCTCAGATATTCATCTTTAATGGTATGGGTACAAAAGGAGTCTCTTTGTCGCCTTATTTTGCCAACTATTTTCTGGATAGTATTGACAATGGTATAGAAGTTTTTCGTGAAATTTCTGTTAATCGGTTTGTGTTTTGAAAGTCTAGATTTATATTTGTTATGTTTAACAAGAATGATCTTAAATTATAAACTATCTTTGTGTTATGAAATTTCCAACATCCTGGTTAAAAGCTCTCCCCTTACTGGTATTGATAATTTTTATTATTTTATATAAATTTCGATATACATTACACTTAACAAAGCCAACTGTTGAAGCTGTAGAAACTATAGATTCCAGTTACTTGCTGAATCGTGTAAAAAAAGAGATTATAGCCAAAGGGTTTATAATGGAAAGAGAGTTTAATGGTGTAGATGCAGTTAGATACCCCAATGAGCATTCCATGGATAGCGGAATGGATATGATAAACAATGATCAGTTTTATGTAATTAAACTGTATGATGATAAATACAAAACTGAAATCTATATCGCAATCAGAGATTTAACTTTATTGTCAAAAATTCCTTTTTCTTATTCATTTGAAAATGGAACTAAAGTATTAGTTACTGCATTTATAAAAAATAAGAGTGGAGTCAACGCGATGTATGGAGGTACAATACATAATAACAGAGGTAAATTAAAATTAACGGGTTATAATAAAACTACTAATCTTGTAACCGGAGAATTAGAAGCAGACCTGGATGCAGTTATTGAAAACGGCACGTGCGATATCCGTAATTTTAAATTTCATAACGTTATTTTGCAACACAATAAAATTCAATAACTAATTAAGTTGATATTGCAGTTTCAGTAAGTGATTGTACAAACCATCTTCTACCACACTTAAGGCTTCATGATTTCCTTCTTCTACAATCTTTCCCTGATTCATCACTAATATCTTATCTACATTACGGATAGTAGATAAACGGTGTGCAATGATAATAGAAGTTCTGCCTTCCATTAAAGTATCTAAAGCAGCTTGTACTAATTTCTCGGATTCCGCATCCAGTGCGCTGGTGGCTTCATCTAACAGTAAAATAGCCGGATCTTTTAAGATGGCACGCGCAATGGCAATGCGTTGGCGCTGACCGCCGGAAAGTTTGATGCCACGTTCCCCCACAACGGTATTTAGTCCATCCGGGAATTTGGAAATGAATTCCCATGCATTTGCTTTTTGGGCTGCATTCAGCAATTCTTCATCCGTTGCATCCAACTTGCCGTATAAAATGTTTTCTTTGATGGTGCCACCGAATAACATAACTTCCTGTGGCACGATAGCCATATTGGAATGCAATTCTTTCACAGATAAATCTGTAATATTTTTGCCGTCAATTAAAATCTTGCCGGAATTAATAGCATAGAACTTCAGTAATAACTGAACAATAGTAGACTTGCCGGCACCAGATGGCCCCACTAGAGCTACCTTTTCTCCGGGTTTAATATCGAAATTCATGTCTTTTAATACCTGCACATCGCTTCGTGTCGGATAGTAAAAATTAACGTCCTGAAATTCTATGGAACCATTTAGTTTTGTGTAGGTAAATGCTTTGGTATCTGTTTCCTGTTCAGAATTTAAGATGTCAACAATACGTTCTGAAGCACCTATTGCTTTTAATAAGCGGGTATAGGTGTCACTCATGCCCGCTAATGAACCACCGATAAAAATGGTGTACATAAGGAATTCTATTAAGGCTCCTAAGGTAATTCCCTGGGCGCCTTTGGTTATGGTGTTTAACTCTACCAGTCCACTTCCTTGCCATAATACAAAGATAAATGATCCAAACAAAGCAAAGATGATAAAAGAGATAAATGCACCTCTGTAAATACCACCTTTCAGGCCTAAGTCCATAGATTTTGTCACACCAAAATCAAATCTTTTAGATTCAAATAATTCATTGGTGTAAGCTTTTACGATATTTACACCCTGAAATGTTTCATTGACCACAATATTCGCTTCTGCCAGTGCATCCTGTGTTTTTTTGGAGTTGTTTCGGATAAATTTGCCGAAGAAAATTGCTAATACAATAATTACAGGAAAGGACATCAGCATCACTAAGGTAAGGTGTACACTTCTGTAAAATAATAATCCGATACCAATGGCCAGCGTGGCTGTCTGTCTAAAAAACTCAGCCAGTGTAATGGATAAAGTATCCTGTAAGGCTGATACATCATTTGTAATTCTGCTGTTCAGTTCGCCCACCCGTTTTTCCTCAAAATAGGGAATAGGCAGACAAATCATTTTGTTGTACAGGTCTCTTCGGATGTTTGCCAGCGCACGTTCGTTCACTTGTGTAAAAAACCATACTCTTGAAAATGAAAATATACTTTGGAGTAAAATAATGACAAACAACAGTATTGCCACCTGGCTTCTCTGATTTATCATTCCGGAAGCTTTGCCCAAAGAAGCATCTACCAGTAAACCAATACTTTTTGGAAAAGCCATAACAGTAGTGCTTGAAAAAATAAGACATAACATCCCGGCAAAAAAATACCATTTGTAAGGCTGTATGTAGGCAAAAAGTTGTTTGGTTTTATTTAGAGACGCTTTATTTACTTTGGATTTTGGTAAACTGTCGGTCGGTCTTTCTATCATGCTCACGTTAAAGTAGTTATTTGCACAAAAATACTATTTATAACACGAGAATTTTCGACTAAAGATTGATTTTAAGTATTTTTTAAGCTTTTACCTCATTATCTTTTTGTGCCTTTTAATCTTCGATATATTTCCGGCTTTTCAGGTTAAACAGAATTATTGGTGTAATTTTGTGCTAAATTGATTTTATGGAATATGCAATAGGCGATAAAGTAAGTCTGATAATAGGAAGACCGACCAACCTGGGTGTAAATGTATATATCGGAGACGATCAGATTGACGGCTTGCTGTATCATAATGAAATTTTCCAACCGCTGGAACTGGGGCAGGTGATAGACGGATACATAAAAAATATCCGCGAAGATGGCAAGATTGATGTGAGTTTACAGCCGCAGGGATTCCAGAATGTGATAGACCAGAATATGAGCATTATCCTTACGCAGCTAAAGGCAAGGCAAGGGTATTTGAAACTGACGGACAAAAGCGAACCGGAGCTCATCAAAGAGAAGTTGAATATGAGTAAGAAAGCATTTAAAAGTGCGGTTGGACAATTATACAAACTCAAAAAAATTACCATCGAAGAGGATGGTATTTATTTAGTAAAATAATCTTTGTGAACCGTTTTTTTTTGTGGTTATAAATAGGCGCTGAAACGGGTTCGGCAGACCGCCTCTTTTCCGAAACGGCTTTTTATTAAACGGTTTCTTAAATTTCTTTTTCGGCTGCGGATCGTAACGCGGAGCTTCTCCAAATTTTGCAGGTACTTCCGCTTTCGGTACAGGATGTCCTAACAATTCTTCAATCGCCAGAAATTTAAGCTGCTCCATTTCGCTCACGAGTGTAATTGCAGTGCCGTCTGTTTCTGCTCTCGCTGTTCTACCGATGCGGTGTACATAATCTTCGCCGTCGTTAGGCACATCAAAATTGATAACCAAATCAATGTCTTCAATATCAATACCGCGCGACAAAACATCGGTGGCAACGATGGTATGCGTTCTGCCACTTCTGAAATTCAGCAGCACGTTTTCTCTTTCCGTTTGTTCCAGGTCGGAATGTATTTCTTCGTTTTTGATACCGTCGCGGTTTAATTCGCGGCTTAGTTTTTTTACATTTTCTTTTCTGGAACAGAAGATGACAATCTTGTTGTACTGTACATCTTTCAATATCGATTTTACCAGCGGAATTTTCTGCGGTTCATAGACGATGTATGCTTTCTGAATAATTTTTTCCGGTGGCTTGGAAATGGAAATATTCACCTGCTCCGGATTCTTCAGTATTGTCAGTCCCATCTGGCGCATCTTTGGCGGCATGGTGGCAGAGAATAGTAAGGTTTGTCGTTCAGCAGGCAGGTAAGTAATGATTTTCATGATGTCGTCATAAAAACCCATATCGAGCATGCGGTCTGCTTCATCCAGAATCAGGTGTTTCAACCCTTTTAAACGCACATAACCCGAAGCCAAATGAGAAATCATTCTGCCGGGTGTACAAATCACAATATCCACTCCCTGCGACAAGGCGCGTTTCTCACTCTCGAACGAGGAGCCATCGCCGCCGCCATATACTGCTATAGAGCTGATAGGCGTGAAATAAGAAAAGGCTTCCAGGTTTTGTGATATCTGTACGGCTAGTTCGCGGGTAGGCACTATAACCAGGGCATTTACCTCGTCTTCGTGGCGCTCCTGCGTAATTAATTCATTGAGGATAGGCAACAAAAAAGCCGCCGTTTTGCCGGTGCCGGTTTGTGCGGATGCTATTAAATCTTTGCCGGCACGGATAATAGGGATTACCTGTTCCTGTACGGCTGTTGCCTGTTTGTAATTCATGGCATCAATCCCTTCCATCAGTCGCTCGTCAAAGCCAAATTCGTTAAAGTTCAATTTTTTTAAATGTTTTAAGTGTACAATGAATGATAAAGATACGGATTTTACATGAGTTTAAGAAGCAGTGTGACTGTGAGTAATCCATGGAATAATAGCAATCATCATTTATGCTTTTGTTATACGTTGTAAAGAGAGATATACTAAACTGTTAACACAATTCCTTTGGGTGTTTTTTAATATTAATCTCCCTATTGACAAATTGAAATATTAATGTAATATTTGAACGTTCATGTAAATCAGACCCAATATCCTATGAAGGTAATTCATTTTGAAATTCCTGCTCAAGATCCTGAGCGGCTTAGAAAATTTTATGACAAGATCTTTAACTGGAAATTCAGTCAGTGGCAAGATGTAGGTTTCTGGGTGGCACTCACCGGCCAGCCTTCTCAATTTGGTATCGATGGAGGTATAATTGATGTCAGAGAACTCGATATACCACTTTGCAGTGTTATAGAAGTAACAGATATAGATGATACAATGAGCAAAATCAGACAAAAAGGAGGCAGAATAACAGTGCCCAAATTTTTTGTGAAAGGAGCGGGTTATTTAGCCTATTTTAAAGACCCGGATAATAACATTTTTGGTTTAAGACAAGTAGACCCTAACGCATAATAACTTCAAGAAGAATGAACAGAGTAGTGAATTTTGATTTTCCAACGGATAATCCAGAGAAATCGAAAGCCTTTTTTACAGATGTGTTTGGCTGGAAATTTACAGAATGGTACAATGAAGATTACTGGCTGGTAGAAACCGGCGATAAAATCAAACGTGGCATTAACGGAAGCATGATTAAACGCCGGCATCCGGATCAAAAGACAAGTGTAATGGTGCAGGTGGAAAACATCGATATCACAATTAAAAAAATTAAGGAAGAAGGAGGGCGTATTGTGCTGGAGAAAAAAACAATTCCGAAAGTTGGCTACATGGCTTATTTTAAAGACCCGGAAGAAAATATGCTTTGTATCATGCAGTTTAACCCGGAAGCAAAATAATGTCTATTTTTATTTCATGAAATACATATTTTATTTTTCGTTTTTATTTTTTGCGATAAGTGTATCCGCAAAGCCAAAGAAAACCGTGCAAACAGATACGGTTAAGCGCATAATGAAACAATATTATTTCGTGATGCTAACGAAGGGAAATAACCGTACGCAGGATTCCGCCACAGCCGCTCAAATACAAAAAGCACATCTGGAGAATATCGGCAGGTTGGCAAATGCAGGCAAGATTATTGTTGCAGGTCCGTTTGGAGATGATGGAAACTGGCGAGGTATTTTTATTTTCGATGCAGCATCCAAAGAAGAAGTAGAACAATTACTTCAAACAGACCCAGCTGTTTCTGCCGGCAGGCTGGCATATGAAATCCACCCTTGGTGGACGCAAACAGGTACAATATTTAAGTAGGGCTATTTTGTTTTTTATTACTCAAATAAGCATGAATAAAAACGGCTGATAAAATAATCGCCACACCGCAATAAAACTTCCAGTTCAACTCCTTGTTTTCCTGCAATAAAAAAACAGCTAAGATAATTCCGTAAATGGGTTCCAGATTATTAATCAGGGAAGTGGTAAACGCGTTACTTGCTTTCAATGCACGTAAAAATAAATTGTACGGAATAACGGTACAAAAAACAGAAAGAATCAACAGGTAAAAAAAATCTTTTCCATCCGGTAAATGAAAACTACCGGGATTGAATTTTATATACAATGGAAGACAAAGAGAGAGGAAGATCCAGCCGCTAAGCATCTGCACAAATGTAATGGTGTTTGGCGGTAAATCCTGCGTATACTTTTTATTAAAGATATTAAAAAGTGCCGCGAGAAAGGCTGCTAAAATGCCCAGTAAAAAACCAAATTTATAATGTAAATCCAGCGACTGATTGATAAGTAGTATACCGGGAATTACCATCACGCCTAAAATTAAATTTGATTTATCAAAAGCGGTTTTATTGATGAGTGGTTCCAGAACAGCCACAAATAAACTTACACTGGCAATGCAACTTACGGCGATAGAGGCATTGGCATATTTTATAGAGCCATACCAGGCCACCCAGTGAACGGATAATAAAATACCAATGCTGCTCAAAATCAACAACGTTTTTATATCCAGCTTTTTGGTGTGTTTTAATAAACCGGGAATGAACAACATGGAAATACTTACCATGAAAACACGGTACCATACCAGCGGAAATTCACCAATAGAAATAAGCTTTCCTAAAATAGCTGTCAGCCCCCAAAGAAAGGTGGCGACGTTCATCTGAAGATAAGCTTTGCTGCGAAATTGCATGCTGCAAAAGTAAAAAATCGTTTTTTATGGTTGGATAGATGTGTATTATATCTAAATTATGCTTAATTTTAGTTGACCAATAATTTAAATCATGGAAAAAAAGTATAAAACATTCTGGAGTTTTTATCCGTATTACCTGACTGAACACAGCGACCCGGTTTGCAGGGCTACACATTATATCGGTACAACCGGTCTGTTTCTGGTAGTGGCTGCTTCAATTTATTTCGGTAATGCTAAACTGTTGTTTTTATTGCCGGTGGTTGGTTATGGTTTTGCCTGGCTAGGTCATTTTGCATTTGAGAAAAATAAACCGGCTACTTTTCAATATCCCTTATACAGTTTAGGCTCAGATTTTGTAATGTATTTTCATTTTTTGACCGGACAAATTAACCATAGACTCGAAGAAGCTAAAAAAACGGTGGCTATGCAGTAGTGAGATAATCTGTTTCATAGATTATAAGTTTTTTAGCAAAATATCATTTGTAATTCTGTTTTTATCTATTCCCATTTTGATAGATTCTTCCAATGCCGTTTTGGCTTTTTCTTTGTCATTTTTCAGTACATATAACTTTGCCCGCATATAGGCTTGTTCCGGATTAGCAGGGTCGGAGTGCTGATAAATGAATAAAATCTGTTCTAATGCTTTAATGTCATTTGACTGAAACGCCTGATTAGCATAGGAATATCCGGCGAGTGATAAGAATCCCAGTAATCGGTTGTAAATACCCGTCGGATCAGTTTTGCCCGACGTCCATAATTGTTCGATTTCTTTTTTCCAGTAAAGCGTATCTTTTGAAAAAAAGTTTGTTTGATATTGTGTTTTTAACTGTGATTCTTTTACAAACGTAGCTTGTAGTTCCTGTGCTTGTTTTTTGAATAAAGGCTTTCCGGAAATAGAATCTTTTTGCTTAGTAAAATAGTTTGTTGCTGTAAGTGTTTGAAGAAAATGGATACTCTTATTGCAGGTCTGATATGCATCCGTCAATTGATTAGACTGAATGAGTTTGTCGGTTTTTTTTTTATAATATGCGAAACATTTTGCTGCAAAAATTTTGTTTGCAGGTATTTCTATTTTTTGCATTTTTTTTAAGATCAGCCATCTGAAAGCATCTTCGGCTGTAGTCGTATCCGGCCAGGCATGTTTGCCATTAAACGCTATCTGAAAATGCTTCGGATTATTTTGCTGTTGCGATGCAAACGTCAGTAAATCCGTATAGTTCATGTCTTGTTTTCCGTTAAAACCCAGCAATTCTGTATTCTTATTTTGTACATTCATTACAGACCCGCCATAAATACAGTAAGCAATGTTATTGTTTAAACTGGTATTGTAAATTGCTGCTTTTGAGCCGCCGGAAAACCCCCAAAGTGCAATGTTCTTTTCAGCAATGCTGTATGATGATTTCAGTTCGTTTAGGAGCGCGGAGAAATTTGAACTGATGGTATTAAAATCAATTCCATTCGCAGAATTATTGTTTCCAATGAGGGTAATTCCATATTTATCCGCCAGATTTTTATACATATTTACGGGCAGTTCGCCATTACCGTGCGGGTCGAAAAATATAAACACCAGCGAATCTTTTCGCTCACTGTTTACAGGAACATAAATGGCATAAGATAAAGAAGTATCATTCTTAAGTGTAAAATCATTGTAAACTATACCACGCTCTATCTTCTGTTGCTGGCTGCAAGCTTGTAAGAGCAACAAAAATGTAAGGCAGTAGAAAATCAGTATCTTTTTCATCCTGATTCAAAGGTAATAAATTTATGTTTTCAGTACTTTGTTCAATCAAATGCACGTAAAACAGTATTAAATATGAAAAAATTAACACTTTAAGGATTGTTAACATTTTGCCACTCAAAGCAGTTGTAAATTTAAAGTGTGAATAAGAATCTCATCCTTTTTACTTCTGTTTTATTGTTCCTCGGTTTATTCGGTATCGGGATTGTGCAGATATTCTGGTTGAAAGGAGCTATTAAATCCAGAGAACAGGATTTTGATAAGGCCGTTTTTGAAGCGATGAATGATATGTCTACGAAAATCGAAGACTTGTCTTATCATCCGATTGTTTCCAAAATGCTTCAATCTCAGAAAGTGCATGCCAACGAGAATGGCGAAATAATTATTGAAATGTCCGACGCGGAGGGCAACCAAAGTGAATATAAACTGAAACAGGAAGCATATCCGTCGGTTAACAGTTTTAATAACGGAAATCAGTACGATGGTGTCGGTCCCTTGTTGCAAAACCCCAACACTGGCAATTCAGATAATTCATATCCGATAGAGATTGATAATTTGCAGGAATTTATGGCGCAGCAAATGACGAGTTTGCAGCCTATCACCGAAATTCTGGATACCTCTAAACTGAAAGAAATTATTGACGGTTCTCTGAAAGCACATGGTATTAAAACACGTGTTCGTTATGGCGTAACAGAATATGCACCGAATAATTTTGTGCTGCTTTCTAAAAATGCTCCTTTGTCGGAATTATTCAAAACACCATATTCTGTTGATTTATTCCGAAGAAGCATGTTTGATGACAGCAAAACATTGAAACTATTATTCCCTGACAGAAAGAAATTCCTGTACACGTCTATGTCTCCGATGATTTTATCTTCTTCCATTTTCTTTTTGATGGTCGTTGCTGCATTTATACTTTCGTTTCAGATAATATTCAAGCAAAAGAAATTGTCTGATATGAAAACGGATTTCATCAATAACATGACGCATGAACTAAAAACGCCGATTGCCACGATTTCTATTGCCAGTGAAATGTTAAAAGATAATTCCATCTCGGAATCAAAAGATAACCGCGAAAAGTACGCCAGTATTATTTTTGATGAAAACAAACGACTGTATAATCACGTTGAACAAGTATTGCAAATTGCACGTTTAGAGAAAGGAGAGTTGCAGTTGAATTTGGAAGACCGCGACATACATACCATTATTACTGCTACAGCCGGTAGGTTTAATCTGATACTGGAAGAACTGAATGGTAAAATTGAGTTGAACTTACGGGCTGAACATCCTATTTTAAAAGTGGATGAAATGCATTTTACCAATGTTATTAATAATTTGATTGATAACGCTGTAAAATATAACGATAAAGCACCCTTAATAAAAATTAACACATTCAATATCATTACAGGCATACAAATTGAGGTAGAAGATAATGGAGTTGGTTTATCGAAAGAAGATCAGCAGAAAGTATTTGAGAAGTTCTACCGTGTTTCGAGAGGAAATGTTCACGACACAAAAGGGTTTGGCTTAGGATTGAGTTATGTGCAGTCTATAGTTGACAAACATAATGGAAAAGTATGGGTGGAAAGTAAACTGAAAGAAGGTTCAAAGTTTATAATTCAAATACCGGGAAATATACAATAAAAATTAATCACAATAAATTTAAACAACATGAACACAGTAATGAAGAAAAAAGTTTTGCTTGTAGAAGATGATCCAAACTTAGGTATGCTATTACAGGAATATCTAAAGCATAAAAATTTTGAAGTGGAATTGAAGAGAGACGGTGTGGAAGGATTGTTTGCTTTTCGTAAAAATTCGTATGATATTATTCTGCTGGATGTGATGATGCCTAAAAAAGATGGTTTCACCGTTGCAGAAGAAATCAGAAAAGATGATAAAGAAGTTCCGATTATTTTCTTGACGGCAAAATCGCTGAAAGAAGATAAAATAAAAGGATTGACGATTGGTGCGGATGATTACATCACCAAACCGTTTAGTATGGAAATTCTGGAATTGAAAATGAATGCAATTTTACGCAGAACGGAAAAACACGAAGTGCAAACTGCGTTGGATGAATATACTGCCGGTGACTGTGTGCTGGATTATAAAAATCACAAACTGAAAGTAAAAGGCAACGAAATAAAACTGACAACGAAAGAAAATGAATTGTTGCGTTTGTTTTTTGAGAAAAAAAATCAGATTCTGGAAAGAGAACTCGCGCTGAAACATGTTTGGCAGGACGACAGTTATTTCACAGCCCGCAGTATGGACGTGTTTATCTCTAAAATCAGAAAATACCTGAAAGATGACGAGCGTTTGCAAATCCTGAATATTCACGGACAAGGCTATAAACTGGTAGAAAACCAGATGGCGTGATAATGCAGTAATACAATAATGAAGTAATAAAATAATTAAATTCAACATTTAACTGTTTCATTATTAAATTAATTCATTGTTTTATTATTTCGTTTGTAAATTTGCACCATGATTTTAACGGATAAAGGGATTTTAGAAGAAATGCAGAAAGGCACTATCATTATAAAGCCTTATGACAGAGTATGCCTGGGTACAAATTCTTACGATGTGCATCTTAGCAAATATTTTGCTACTTACGACAGCAATGAACTGGATGCAAAAAAACATAATACCATCACTCATTTTGAAATACCGGAGGAAGGTTTTGTTCTGCAGCCTGGCACCTTATACCTCGGTTCTACATTAGAATACACAGAAACACACGCACACGTGCCTTTTCTGGAAGGGAAATCCAGTATGGGAAGATTGGGTATCGATATTCACGCTACTGCAGGAAAAGGGGATGTGGGCTTCTGCAATCACTGGACGCTGGAGATTTCCTGCATACAACCGGTGCGTATTTATGCCGGTATGCCGGTTGGACAGCTGATTTACTTTGTAGTGGATGGCGATATTGAAAATGCTTACAACAAAAAGCCAAATGCCAAATACAATCAGCGCTCTCCAAAACCGATGGAAAGCATGATGTGGAAGAATTTTAAGTAAATCTTACTATTTCGTGTATGTTGATTCTTTTGAACTATATTCACTAATATTGTGTTACAACTACATACATGAACACCTTCAACAGAGAACAACTTCTTGACGATTTAAAAAACTGGAATCAACTGATCAAAAAATATCAGGTTCCGAACACGAAACAAGCTATTTTACAATTAGCAAACAGCTTTGTTTTTTATATCTTTTTACTCGCGCTGCAATTCTATTTGTATGATAAGTCATTCTTCTTTTCAGCCATTGTAGCGTTATTAAACGGATTTATTTTATCCAGAATTTTCATCATTCAGCACGATTGCGGTCATAGCTCGTTTACGAAATATAAAACACTGAACGAAATCATCGGTACCGTTTGCAGTATTTGCACGCTGATTCCGTATCGTTACTGGGCAAAAAACCATAGTTTCCATCACGCGCACAACGGGCAGCTGGAAGTAAGTGATATCGGAGATATAGAAGTGTTTACCACAGAACAGTATGCAAATGCGAACTGGAAACAAAAATTATATTACCGCATTTACAGAAATCCATTGTATTTATTTACTATCGGTGGTTTTATCTATGTGGTGATTTATAATCGCTTTGCTTTTGTGGACAGCGATTATTTCAAGAAAGTAAAAAAGAGTGTAAATCTGAGCAATGTATTGTTCATCGTTTCGTATACCGCGTTTGCCTATATTTTCGGGGTAGAGAGATTCTTAGTGGTTCAGTTTACCAATTTATTCTTCTTTGGAATTTACGCGCTTTGGTTTTTTTACATTCAACATCAGTACGAGCATATTTTTAAATCAAAAAAAGAAGACTGGAATTATGTGGTAGCTGCTGTAAAAGGAAGTACCTATTATAAGTTGCCGCGTGTATTTCACTGGCTTTCGGGAAATATCGGATATCACCACATTCATCATTTAAGCCCGGCTATTCCGAATTATAATTTACCGAAATGCCATAAGGAAAATCCTGTTTTCTTAAAGCATACGAATACCATTACCTTCTGGCAAAGTTTGAAAACATTGCGTTCTAATCTGTGGGATGAACAACAGCAAAAAATGGTTTCTTTTGGCGAATACAAGAGAAATAAGAAAACGATGTTTAAAGCCAAGTAACGATTAATTACTCGTTAATAGTAAACCCATTTAGTAACTCTTCCATGTCAGGTTTATATTCATTCAGTAAACTCTGAGAAGTGTATGTGATAAACTGAATAGTTCCGTGTTCATACGCATAATAATATCCGAAGTAAGAGAATTTAACACCTTGTGTAGTACCGTTCATTTGCATACAAAATACTTTTTTACCATTTATTATGCGATATTCTTCCATTACCACCTTAATGTCAGGAGCAATGCTCTTTGCGTTATCAATGGCCAATCCTTTTAAGGTGTTTAGAGGCACTTCAATTCTTTCGGTAATAATCATCCCATAGGCATCTTTACCTTTGAGTTCAAATGTATATTCAGATTCCGCATCACTTTCTGATTTTTTAAAGCTCCATTTTTTAGGATTTAAATAAATACCTAAATCCGTTACTGTTTTACTTTTCAGGAAAAATGAAGCGTCTTTAGACTTAGAAAAGGTAGCTGAATTTGTCTTTATTTCTTTTTCTTCTTTAACTTCTGCATTGGAATAATCCCATGTCTTGTTATCATACAAAATAACTTCATCGCCACTTTCTGTAACTGCTTTTAATTGAGCAGAACAATATAATGCATTAGCAAGGCAGCATAATAAAATAAGTTTCTTCATCTTAATATGGTTTTTTAGATTATGATTTTAACGCCAGAATAAATCCAAGTACTAATAATGGAGTAAACACAAACCACTGCAATCCTGCTGCTGCAAGAATAGAACCGCCAATGATACAGCAGCCGCCGAAAATGGTATTTTGTATTCCATGCCCAATTGGTCTTTTCTTTTCCACCAGTTCATTCTCAAAACGTTTAAATGCTTCTGATAAAACCAGTGGTGAGCGGGTGATAATGTCCATAAACTCCGGTGCACTTTGCAGCTGTGTTTTTAATAAATCTATCGGATTGACTTCACCCAGCAGCATTTTTCGGATATGTTTCTTACTCACTTTTTGAATATCAAATCCGGGCATAATTACATTGCCCACACCTTCATAGGTAATAATTGCTTTTACCATCAAAACGAGTTCTAATGGGTAATACATGCGATATTTAGAACCCAAAGCAACAGATTCCAGAATTAGTTTAGCCAGTGAAAAGTCCTTAAAATTAGGTGCTTTTAGCCATTTATTTCCAACAGAGATGAATTCTCTTCTAAATCCTTCTACATCCGTGCCTTTGCCTTTTCGTGCTAGCAGTGTCAGATAACGAGCTGCTCCGGCAGGATCACCGGTTACTAAACTATTGAAATAATAGAGCATGGTTTTACGCGTATTTTCTTCAAAACGTCCTACCATACCAAGGTCAATAAATCCAACCTGCGGACCATTGGGGCCATCCATAATCATCAGGTTTCCCGGATGTAAATCTGCATGGAAAAATCCATCGTGATACAACATCTGAATAATGGCATAAGCACCGTAGTCAACAATTTTACCTCGGTCTTCTTCGTTGTAGCGCTCGTATGCTCTAGCATCGGGTTTTATTCCCCGGATAAACTGCATGCATATCAAATCGCTGGTAGAATATTCCCTGTAAATTTTAGGGAAGTGAATTTCCGGGTGTTTAATAAAGTTAATAGCAAATTCCTCTGCATTATCAGCCTCTAAACGGAAATCAACTTCGCGGTTTGTATAATCACAGAACTCGGTAAACATATTTTTGGGTTGCAGCTGAGGAATAAATAATTCCAGAAAACTACCCATTACTTTTATGATTCTGCTGTCTGTCTGTATAAGTTCACGTGTTCCGGGTTTAATTAATTTCAATACCACTTCTTCGCCGGTTCTTAGAGTAGCGCGATGTGTTTGCGCAATAGAGGCGGAGCCCAATGGATTTTGTTTGACTTCGGTAAAAACTCGATGAATAGGCTGACCAATTTGTTCTTCCACTAATTCGGCAAAACGGTCGTAGCTGATGGCTGGTAAAGTATCTAATAATTTTTTTAGTTCATCCGTAATGTCTTTTGGCAACATATCTTCCCGCAAACTCATTATCTGCCCTAATTTGATGTAAGTGGCACCCAACATCTCCAAACGTCTTCTGAGTTGAACGGCAAAAGGCTGTTTGATCAATTTCTTTTTCAACAAGGGCCAGTGCAACCATAAAAACAGACGTAGAAAGATGTCTTTTGAAATACTGAATTTTGCTTTGGTAGCCCGTCGGTGGCGAAGATATGCATAACCCCCGCCTAAAAGCAGCCCGGTGAGATGTCTGTTTGTAATTAAAAAACGAACAAATAAGGAACTTGGTTTGCGTTCAATATATTGTTCAAATACTCTGCTTGCATCCTGATCCTGGGGATGTAAGTCTGCATGTTCTTCTGTTTCCGTTGCTTCCATAGTTTGAGAAAAAATAATTTTGTAATATACTACATAGCTGTAATTTCTCCAATCTTTTGAGTAAATAAAAAAGCCCCGCAATCCTGCGGGGCTTTTTTATATTGAGTCGGATGAATTAAGGTTTCTCAATTCTGATTCCAACGATTTCTACTTTACGTTGTTTAGAAGCCGCAATACCAAATTCAGATTTAGATCTGTCTTTACCGCTGTCGCTTATTTCTTTTGGTGACATTGTTTCACCAAACGGAATTGCTAATGCAGATTTAGCTAGTATCTTGAAGTTATCACCTAAACGGGAATCAAAGAATTTAATAATACTGCTGATACGACGTTCAGATAATTTTTTATTGTATGCTTCTGTAGCTAAAGGAGAAGTATACCCTCTGAATTCCAGCGTGATTACATAGCCACTGTCTACCAGACTTGATAATTCTCTGGCAACTTCATCTACACGGGAATAGTTTTTATCTATTTGAGAGAAGAATGAACCTACTTCATTATTTCCATCTACTGATTTTGAAGCAAATACAGGCTGTCTGGTTTTGTATGAAGTATATAAGTCAGCATAATTAGCATCACTGTTAGCTTTTGGAATATCATTATCGAAGTATAATTCGATAGGTAACATTGACATGATTTTCTCGGTAGTGTTTTTAATTACAATTGTTGGATTATCTGTTTTCAATGAGATCGGTTTCAATACCAATTCAATAGAATCAATATATTGATGAGGTACCGTATCTGCCGGAATAATCTGATTAAGTACTGTGTCCACTAAGTTGTTTGTTGAATCTTCGTATCTGATACGAACTTTGGTTTCTACATTAGCAGGAACATAAACAGGACACTTAGGACATTTCTTGGTTTTTACCTCACCAAACTCATAATTCAATGCCAATTCAAATGCACCCTGAGATTTTGTTGCTTTTCTGATACCGGATACATTGAAATCATATGCAGCACCTATACGCAATGTTTTGTATAGAAATGACAAGTATGCAATTGCTGCATCATTACCGATAGCTCTGTAACCAGCACCAAATCCTACTCCGAAATCTTTTTTCTCACTGAAACGAACTTCAGCTATTGCATTTACCAATACTTGATTAGCTTTTTTCTGATTTTGGAAGAACACACCCGGCTGAACATTCCAATTGTCTTTTATTGCAACTTTTGCTTTTGCATAGGCTGAGTGTCTTGCTGGTAATTTAGAAGAAGTAAAGAACAGAAAGTTCTGATTTGGCTGATGAAGATTAGAGGTAGAACCACCAATATCCAGCGTGCTTTTTTCCTTTATCTTAGTTCTGAAATTTAATCCCAGTGTGAAATTTGGATAAGAAACATTGTTGTTGGAGAATGTCTCACCATTTGGCAAATTCGGGTCAAATGAAGAACCATTGTATTGATTGTCAAACTGTAAGCCTAATGCATCTAATGATTTTACTGTGATACCAGCAGTAATACCTAAGGTTAGTAACTGTTTGTCACTATTGAAGTATTTACCAAAGTTCATGGTAAGGTTTGGGTTGAAAATACTTAAATTTCCGTCACCTGCTTTGTCGTACAGGAAGCTTACGCCACCGCCCAATAGCCATCCTTTCGGAAATTTTTTAAGTACCCGGTCATACGATGCCGTGGTGGTAGAGTAAGGTACCGGCAAGGTACGCCATTGATCTCTGTATAGCCCTGCCAAACGATTGGCTTTTCCGTATTCTGTAACGCCCGCCAATGCAGGGTTCAAATATAGAGGGTTGTATTGTATTTGACTAAAATGCGGATCCTGAGCTAACGCAAATTTAGCTGCTGATACTACTAATAAGCCTAAAATTAAATACTTTTTCATATGCGCTAATATAGTTTATTTATTTTAATAATTTTTATCTCAACAAGGATACATTTCCTTTTATAGTGATTTTTTCTCCTTGAGAGCATTCGCCAACAAAGTAGTAACCGTAAGAATCCACCGTTGCTGGTTGGCCTTTGTAATTTCCGTCCCAACCAACAGTGATGTCTGTGCTTTCAAATACCTGATTTCCCCATCTGTCAATTATAATTAATTTCATTGATTTTAAGATGATAGATGATCGAGGAATAAATAAATCATTAATACCATCACCATTTGGTGTAAATGCATTTGGAATAAAGATATTTTCTTTGCTACATGTCACTTCGTTTAATTCTACAAATACCGAGTCTGTAAAGCTGCAACTGGTTTGTCTATTTGTTGCCGTAACATAAAACCATGTAGACTGCGATAAAACCGCTGTTGGGTTTTGTATGGCAGGATTGCTTACTATATCAGCAGGTGTCCAGTTGTAATTTAAAGCTTCGCTTGTTAATACACCTAATTGTACTTGTTGTCCGATATTAACAACCGGCTGATCTGCTGTTGCGTCAATGGATGGTAAGTTGTTGACAATTAAGTTAAGGAGAACGGTAGAATCACATCCTGTAGTATTTTGCAATACTATTGTATATTCCCCTGTTTCTGTAAATGTTTCATTCCCTACAATAAAGTTTTCACCACTACAAATATTTTTTGTTACACTTGTTGTGGAAATACTGTTTACTGTTAGGTTTAAATTTACGGTAGAATCACACCCATTACTGTTTTCCAAAACAACCTGATAAATACCACTTATTTTAAAAGTTTGATTACCTATGGTTACAGAATCACCTTCACATAGGATTTTATTTAGATTTGTAGCAGTATTCTCATCTACAATCAAGCTTAGATTTACAATGGAATCACAGCCGGATGCCGCTTCTAAAATATTAGTGTAATTTCCTGTTTTTGTATAAACACTATCACCAACGGAATAGGCATCGCCTTGGCATAACTTAAAGCTGATGTTATTGGTTACAGGTTCAGTGACTGTTAAATCTAAATTTACGATAGAGTCGCAACTTTCTGATGTTTGCAGATTAACGGTATATTGTCCGCTTTCACTAAATACCTGACTTCCTACTGAAATAGACTGACCTCTGCAGATTGATTCTTTTAATTCTGTTAGTTTAATAGGATTTACTTGCAAATCTAAATTTACAACAGAATCGCAACCAAATTGGGTTTGCAAGGTTACAGCATAATTTCCGGATTCGGTGAATTCTTCGTTACCCACTGTAAAGCTTTCCCCTTGACAAATAATTCTGAAGATATTTGTTCTGGTGCTCGGGTTTACTTTTAAATCTAAGTTGACTATCGAATCACAGCCACGTGATGTTTGTAATACAACCGAAAATAAGCCAGGTGTAGAGAATGACTGGTTTCCTACCGTATAACTTTCACCCTCACATATAGTCTGATTTATATTTACAATCTGTGTCGGTTTAATTCTTAAATCAAGAATTATAGTACTGTCGCAACCAAATGTAGATTTCAATTTAACAGTATATAAGCCTTCAAATCTAAACACTTCGTTGCCTATTTTGATCGAATCTCCGTCGCATATAGTTGTTACAAATGTATTTACAGTTGTATCTAAAACAGTTAAATTTAAATTGATTATGGAATCGCAACCTTTAGAAGTTTGCAGAACGACTGAGTAATTTCCTCCGGATTTGAAAACTTCATTCCCAATTTTCACAGAATCGCCGAGGCAAATTACCTGAGGAAGATTTATGGTTTTAGTAGGATTGATAAACAAGTTTAACGTAACTGTTGAATCGCAATTTTTTGAACTCAATAAATTTACTACAAATGTACCGGTAGTCGAGAATACCTGAGTGCCAACAATAATGCTGTCACCCTGACAAATGGTATCTGTTATAACAGTTGCTTTCTTCGGATTTACGGTTAGGTTCAGGTTAACGGTAGAATCGCAAAATAATGATGTTTTTAAAACAACAGAATAGTTACCTGTAGCAGAAAATACCTGATTGCCTATTGTTACACTCTCACCCTCGCAAATAGCTCTTGTAAGGTTGGTAGTTTTAATTGGATTCACTATTAAATTTAAGGTTACAACCGAATCACAAAATTGAGAAGTTTGCAGTGTTACCGTAAAGCTGCCTGCGGTATTAAATGTTTGATTTCCCACGGTTACGGATTCACCCTGACAAATTGTTCTGTTAACGGTGGTTTGCTTTTTAGGATTAACCAATAAGTTTAAGGTAACCGTAGAATCACAAAATTGAGATGTTTGTAATGGAATGGTAAAGCTGCCTGTAGTATTAAATGTTTGATTTCCTACAGTTACAGATTCACCCTGGCAGATTGTTCTGTTTAGTGTGGTTTGTTTTTTTGGATTAACGGTAAGCTGTAAATTCACCACTGAATCACAACCAGCTAAGGAGCGTAATGTATCAGTGAAATTTCCTGTTTGATTGTAGGTGCTGTTTCCTACTGTAACAGATTCGCCCTGACAAATTACACGGGTTATATTATTTATTATTCTTGACGTAACTGTCAGGTTGAGATTAACCGTAGAATCACAATTAGCGGATGTTTTTAATACAACCGTGTAGTTTCCGCTGGAAGAGAATACTTGATTTCCAACAGTAACTGACTGCCCCTGACAAATATTTCTTGTTATGCTTGTTGTTTTAACAGGATTTACCGTCAAGTTTAATGTAACTGTAGAGTCACAAAGTTTAGAGGTTTTTAAAATGACTGTGTATGAACCTGAGGCATTGAATGTTTGATTTCCCACTGTTACAGATTCACCCTGACAAACTACTCTGGTTAACGAAGTTGTCTTAGTCGGGTTTACTGTAAGATTTAAAGTTACAATGGAGTCACATGTTTGGGTTGTGGTCAACCGAATTGTAAAAACACCATTCGTATTGAAAGTCTGAGTGCCAACCGTTACAGACTCACCCTGGCAGATGGTTCTGAATAGATTTGTTGTTTTTATTGGATTTACGGTCAAATTAAGATTTACCACTGAGTCGCAACCTGCTCCGGATCTCAGCGTATCTGAATAATTTCCTGTTTGTGTGTAATTTTTAGTTCCAACCGTAAAAGATTGACCCTCACAAATACTTCTGGATATATTATTTATTATTCTTGCTGTTACAGTTAAATTTAAATTTACAACTGAATCACATAATTGTGAAGATTGTAATGTAACAGAATAATTACCTGATGAAGAAAAAGTTTGATTTCCAATTGTAAAAGTTTGACCTTGGCAAATACTTCTGACAAGGTTAGTTGTTTTGACAGGATTAACGGTTAAGTTTAAAGTTACAATTGAATCGCATCGCTCACTTGTTTGTAAGTTTATGACAAATGTTCCGTTTGTGTTAAACGTCTGTGTTCCTACAGTAACCGATTGTCCCTGACAAATGCTTCTGGTTATTTGGGTTGTTTTTGTCGGGTTAACGGTTAAATTTAAAGTTACAATAGAGTCACATAACTTTGAGGTTAATAAGTTAACAACAAAGGTTCCGTTTGTATTAAACGTTTGCGTACCAACTGTAACAGATTGACCCTGACAAATAGTTCGTGTAATCGTATTGGTTTTTGTTGGATTAACCACCAGATTTAAAGTAACTACTGAATCACAAAAATTCGATGTTTGTAAGGTTACAGTAAATGTTCCCGGTGTATTAAATGTTTGAGAACCCACCGTAACGCTTTGACCTTGACAAATTTCTCTGTTTAAAGTTGTTGTCTTTTTTGGATTAACCGTAAGGTTTAAATTTACCGTGGAGTCGCAACCCTGAGAAGATTGTAATACAACCACAAAATTTCCTGTGTTTGAGAATGTTTGAGTTCCTACAGTCACAGATTCACCCTGGCAAATTACCCGAACTAAATTTGTAGTTTTTTTAGGCAGTACATTTATAGTGGTTTTAAAAGAATCAACCGGATTGCAATTTGTTGGATCAAATACTTTTAACGTAATGGTATAAGTTCCTGCAGTAAGATAAGTATGTGCAGGAGAATTTAAGACAGAAGAATCACCATCCCCAAAATACCATTTTACCGTAACAGGTGTGGTAGTAGTTGTGTAAGAAAAATTTAATGTTTGTGGCGCACAAATAAGTGAAGGAACACCAATTAAACCCGTTATTTGCAAAGAAGGTAAATCGAATTTGAATTTAAATCCGGCCATATTACAATTTGAAGAATTATTAGTGTTACTGTATGCACCTGCAGTTGTCGGAAAGCCATCCGTTCCTCCGCAGCTGGCACACACTGCTTCATAAATAACACCATTTTTATCAAATCTGCTGGTTCCACCATCTACGTGGTCACCTTCTGTACCGGCACCTTGCTCTCCAAAGTAAGTTGCATATTTTAAACTAGATGCATTAGTACCTAAGTTTATCAAATAAAAATCTTTTCCATCTGTATTAGACTTATATGCGTCTGCGGTGGTCGGCATATTATTGGTATTTCCACCATTTGGGAAGTCATCAAAATTTATACCGCCACCCCAGCCTACGGCATACACATTACTGCAAATATCAACTAACAATGCAGTAGGTGATATATTTACATACTGGTAATTGGTTGTACCAAATACTGTAGAATATCCTGTTGCATTCAGATTGTTGTTTAATCTATGTATAAACTGCTTTCCTCCGGTATTGCTGTAAGTTCCAGCCGTTACAGGATATGCACCAAGTGTTTGCCCAAAAATGTACACGTTATCATTTTTGTCCAAATCCATTATATAGGCCTCATCAAATGATGATGTTCCTAAGTAGGTGGCAGCAGACACTGTTGTTGCAGTTGGATTTAATTTCGCAACATATCCATCCGCAGAACCACCGATGAATGCTGTGTTTAAACCGGCTGTACGACCAGGTATATTGTTACTAAGCGTACCACCACACACAAATATGTTATTAGCGGCATCTAAAGACAAACTGTAAGCTGCATCTGCACCAGAACCACCGTAATATGTAGACCAGTTTAATGCAGATAAATTTGAATTAAATTGTGCGATAACACCATCAGATGAACCGGCATTTGTTGGTTGTGCTTTTCCTGTGGTTCCCGGAATATTAGTGGATGTTGTGGTTGAAACAATATAAATATTTCCCGAATTATCAACGGCAATATCACCACGGGAATCGTCACCGTAATTATTAACCAAGGTAGTGTTTAAACTTAATCCATCTGTTCCCGATCCACCAAAAAATGTAGAGCCGATTAATGCAGAACCCGCAGCGTTTAGTTTTGTAACAGCAATATCCGAACCATTTGGAAATGATATACTTGCCAATAGTGCAGACGTACTGGCGCCGCCATTATGTGTTTTGTCATATCCGCTGGCAGATGTTGGGAAATTGGTAGAGCTGGTTGTAGAAAGTATAATTAATTCATTTTGCTGTGTACAATACAAACTTTGTAATAATTCATTTGAACTACCGCCCAGATATGTGGAATAGATTCTGGCACTGCCTGTGCTGTTGAATTTTGTTATGACAACATCTGTTAAGTTGGATCCGGAACCTCCACCAAAAGTAGTTTGAAATGCACCTACAGTACTTGGATATCCAGATGCTAATGCAATACCACCTAAGAACATATTACCTTGTGCATCATTCGTTGATGATGAACCCCAGTTGTCTGCATTACTTCCAGAATATGTGGAGAATATGAGAGATGGATCAATTATTAAATCATATTCTTTGTTATACTTTGGAATATTAAATGTTAATACATTGTTCTTAAGTGAATAGCTACAGGCAATTTCTTTTTCCTGATTATTAATTATTTGATATGAATATGGTTTTAATTCATAAACAGTGTTTATAGATGTTGTTATTTTTAGTCTTCCATCGCTTAGTACTGCTATATCATCAACACCGTCATATTTAAATTGTATATCAGTTACTTTTCCGTTTCTATGAACAATATAATCACTTTTAAAATTTTGGTCTTCGCTGTAAATCTTAAAATCTATATTATCGTAAACATTGTTGTATTTTAATACTTTGCATACCGGCACGTTTGATTTCCATTTAGATACATCACTTCCGATAAAGTAATTATTGTAATAACTCTGTATTTTTTCTTGTTCGATTACAGGATTTGTATTGGCATTTAGCCATTTTACTTTGTAAGCATGTCCTTTGATAATTTTTTCATTGCTTTCTAAATAATTAGGATTCGTTACTTTAGCATTGTTTACATCCAGATATTTAGGCTGTTTTTCGCCGTGTGCTTTGTCGTGTAAGCTTTCCTGAAATAAATAAGTAAGTGTGTTGTTCTCCAGAAACAACCATCCGCCATGTAAATCAGCTTTATATTTTACTGGTGATTCCCACTGTCCTGCATTTTGAACAAATTCAAGATTGTTATTGTAACTTGGTTTTGAATAGGACAGAAAGCTGTTACTTAAGAATAACAAAAAGGTAAAAAATGTAAATTTATTCATCGTTTTATTGTTTTTTTGATAGCTGATAAAGTTAAAGACAGTTGTCAGTAACAATCATTAATTTTAAAAAAAATACTTATAATTTATAGGGAGATTATGAAAACTAGATTTTAAAAGTTTCATGGTATTTAAATGCAAATATAGCAGTTTTGAACAGTATGTTAAAATTTTACAGAAAAAAATCTAAATTTATCTTAATACCGTCACATTTCCCTTAATAGATATTTGCCCACCTTGTACACATTCACCTTTTAAATAGTAGCCATACGCTTCAAATTGAGCAGGTTGTCCTTTGTAATTGCCGTCCCAGCCATCTGTAACCGCATCAGTTTCAAATACTTTATGTCCCCAGCGGTCATATATTTCCAGGTGCATAGTTTTCAAAATAGTGGTACGAATGTAGAATTTATCATTCACGCCGTCACCATTTGGTGTAAATGCGTTTGGAATATAAATATTCTCCTTTGTGCATGGCAGGAAATCACGCTCGACAAAAACAGAATCAATTGAAATACATTGTGTATTTGGATTGGTGGCCGCTACCACAAACCAGGTAGGTGATGAGATTAATGCCGTTGGATTTTGAATACTTACATTGCTGACTAAATCAGCTGGTGTCCAGTTGTAGGATAAGGATTCTGTTGTTATAACATCTAATTGTATTTGTTGGTCTGGTAGCGCGGATGTTCTGTCAGAAACAGCATCTATTACAGGCAAAGGATTTACAATTAAAGTCAGATTTACAACACTATCGCATCCTTCAGATGAAGTTAATTTGATAGCATAATTCCCGGCCTCGTTAAATGTCTGGTTGCCAATTGTCACCGATTTTCCCTGGCAGATTTCAGTTCTAAATTCAGAAGATTTTTTTGGTAAAACACTTAATGATAAACTAACCAAACTATCGCACCCAGCTGAAGAAGCCAATAAAATGGTATAGTTTCCTGCAGTCTTAAATACCTCTGTGCTAATGGTAACGCTATCACCTTCACAAATAGTTCTGCTTACGTTTTCTCTTGCAGTATCCAAAACCGTTAAGGATAAATTCACCGTACTGTCGCAGCCGGCTGTTGCTTTTAATCGAATAACATAATCTCCGGCCACATTGAAAGACTGATTCCCCACAACATAATTTTGTCCTAAACAAATGGTTCTGCTGATATTCTCTGTTAAAGTATCACGTTCATTCAGATTCAGATTCACAATACTGTCACAACCACTAGAAGCCTGAAGCGTTACGGAATAATTTCCGGAAGTTGAAAAACTCTGATTTCCGATGGTAATAACTGTGCCTGTACATACAGTATAAGTCAATGTAGTGTTTTTGGTAGGGTTAACAGTAAGTGCGAGATTTACTATACTGTCACATCTTTGCGAACTTTGTAGAGTAACGGAATAATTTCCTGAAGTGTAAAAAGTTTGACTGCCAACTGTCACAGAATCACCCTGGCAAATCGTTCTAGGTAAGTTGTTAGTTTTAGTTGGATTTACGATTAGCGTGAGATTTACAATACTATCACAGCTTTGTGCGCTTTGCAGGGTTACAGCATAATTTCCGGCAGCTGAAAAACTTTGATTTCCGATAGTAACCGATTGTCCCTGACAAATGGTTCTGGTAATAGTGGTCGATTTTTTCGGATTTACATTTAGCGTTAGATTAATGGTGGAATCACATCCTTTTGTACTTTGAATTTTGACAGTAAAATTACCTGTGGTTGAAAATGTTTGATTACCTATAGTAACTGATTGCCCCTCACAAATTGTTCTCGAAATATCAGCTGTTTTATTCGGATTGACAATCAGATTTAAATTGATGACAGAATCACAACCTGCATTGGAGCGCAGTGTATCAGAATAATTTCCTGTTTGAATATACGTGTGATTTCCTACGATTATACTTTGTCCCTGACAAATTTCTCTTGAAATATTATTTATAATTCTGTTAGTAACAGTAAGGTTTAATGTTACAATTGAATCGCAATTACCGGGTGTTTGAAAGGTTATATTAAAGGTGCCATTAGTGGAGAAAGTTTGATTACCCACTGTAACTGATTGCCCCTGGCAAATCGTTCTGTTAACAGTAGATGTTTTTCTTAATCCAACAGTTACCGTTAATGTGGTAGAATCCACAGGATTACAGTTCTGTGGATCTCTTAAAATAAATCGAACAGTGTATGTTCCTCCAACGGTATATGTATGTGATGGAAATTGAGTAGTTGATGTTACCCCATCTCCAAAATCCCAGAAATATTGAGTACCTGGTTGCGTAGCAGTGTAGGTGAAATTAACTGCTAATGGTGCGCACCCGCTGGATGGATTTGCCGTTGCAGTAATTATCTGCAATCCGTTTAAGTCGAATCTGAATTTGAAACCGGCCATGTTACAGTTGGAGGCATTGTTATTCGGGCCTGCAACACCAGAGGTAACAGGGAAAGAGTTCGAGCCGCCACAGCTTGCACAAACCGCTTCGTATACAATTCCATTTTTATCAAATCTGCTGGTGCCGCCGTCTACGTGGTCACCAACGCCGCCACTTTCACCAAAGTAAGTAGCGTATTTAAGTGTAGTGGCGTTAGCACTTAAATTAATTAAATAAAAATCATTTCCATCCGTTATACTTTTTAGTGCGTCATTAGTTACAGGCATATCAAAAGTATTTCCACTGTAATTTACATTATTACCTCCCCACCCAACTGCATAGATATTGCTGCATACATCTACCAATAAAGCAGTTGGAGTAATATTTATGGTACTTGCATTTACACTTCCAAAAACTGTAGAAAAAGAAGTGGTATTTAAGGCATTGTTTAATTTGTGAATAAACTGTGGTGCATTAGAATTTGAATACACACCAGATGTAACCGGATAAATACCTAAAGTTTGACCGAATACATAAATATTATCGCTATTGTCTAAGTCCATAATGTACGCCTGATCGTAATCACCAGTTCCAAGATAGGTGGAAGCCAGAATACTGTTTCCGTTGTTGTCAAATTTTGCAATAAATCCGTCAGTGGTCCCACCTTTGTATGTAGTATTTAAACCATTTGCTCGGCCAGGTAAATTAGTACTGCCTGTTCCACCGCATATGAAAATATTATTATTCTTATCAAGCGCCATACTATATGATGCATCAGCCTGAGAGCCTCCAAAATAAGTTGCCCATGTTAATGAAGAAAGATTAGAGTTGAATTTTGCCAGTAACCCATCAGAGGAGCCGCCACCATAGCTGGCTTGTGCTTTTCCTGTTGTGTTTGGAATATTTGTAGAAGTTGTGGTGGAAGTAACATATATGTTTCCTGCATTATCCAGTGCAACATCACTTCTGGATTCATCCCCATAATTGAATGCAGTTGCATCATCTAAATTGGTGCCATCATTTCCGGAACCACCTAAAAAAGTAGAACCAATTAAAGCAGAACCGGCAGCATTCAGTTTTGTAACCGCCAAATCGGAGCCATTTGGTAAATTAATATCATAGGCAATGAGAGGCGACCCTCCGTTAAACGATCTGTCATAGGCATTTGCTGTTGTAGGAAAATCCGTAGAGCTGGTTGTCATAACAGCCACCAGTTCATTGGCAGGAGTACAGATTAAACTGGCTAATAATTCATTGGAACTACCACCTAAATAAGTAGAATATAATTTTGTTGTTCCATTGCTGCTGAATTTTGTAATGGCAATATCTGAAGGTTCGTTACCTGAACCACCGGCAAAACTTGTTTGAAAAGCACCGGTTGTAGCTGGATAGGAAGAGCCTAAGGCAATACCGCCCAAAAACATATTGCCTGCATTATCATGTGTAGCAGAAGAACCCCAGTTGTCTGAGAAACTTCCGGAATAAGTTGAAAACACTAAGGTTGGGTCAATTATTAAATCGGCATCTTTATTATATCCGTTGGGTAATTCAAAAGATAAATCAGAATTATTGAGTTTGTAATTACAAGCCACTTCTTTTTGTTCGCCATTAATAATTTGGTAAGCATAAGGCTTTAATTCATAAACGGTATTTATGGAAGTGGTAATTTTTAACTGTCCGTTTTTTTCTACTGCAATTGCATCCACACCATCATATCGAAATTTTAAATCCTGTACATTTCCGTTTTTGTGAATGATGTAATCTGATTTCATCGTAGAGGCTTCACTGTATATTTTGAAATCAATATTTTGATAGATATTATTGTAATTAATGGTTTTGTAAATGCCAACCTTGGATTGCCATTTACTTTCGTTGTTTCCGATAAAATAATTATTGTAATATGGTTGTTGGTCGCTTTCCGACACTTTCGAATCAATATTTGCATTCAGCCATTTTATTTTATATACATGACCTTTTATTACCGAGTTGTTATCTCCTGTTTTTTTTTCTTTTGCGGCATGCAGATGCGTATTTTCTAGAAATTTATAGGTTAATGCATTTTTTTCCAGAAATACCCAGCCGCCATGTAAGTCAGCTTTGAATAATACCGGCGTTTCCCATTGTCCGTTATTTTTTACATAGTCAATTCTGCTGTCAATATTTGTTTTAGCAAAACAGAATATATTTAAAATGGTCAATAAAATTAAAAGCAACTTTTTCATACACAGCTATATTTTACAATTGTAATTGTTTGCAATTTAGAATAATAAATTTCAGGGCTTATGAATCAGAAAATAGTCCTTACACCGACTTCATGTACGAAGATAATAGAAATAGCAGGTTAAAAAAAGAGTTCTTAGGCTAAAAGTTTAGAAAGTGGCAGTTTTTTTACCTGAGTAAAGTTACATTTCCTTTCAGCGAAATCTTTTCACCTTGGAGGCATTCGCCGCTAAAGTAATATCCATATGCATCAAATGGTGCGGGCTGTCCTTTATATGTACCATTCCATCCATCTGTAATATTATCAGTTTCAAATACTTTATGCCCCCAGCGGTCGTATACTTCCAGATGCATTGATTTTAGAGTGGCAGTTCTCACTTTAAACGTATCATTCACTCCATCTCCGTTTGGAGAAAATGCGTTAGGAATATATATGGAAGAAGGAATACACTCGTATTGAATTACCTGAACCCTTACAGTATCCTGTGTACTACATTGATTATTATTTGAAACAACAACCGTATATAATGTGGTTTGTACTGGAGAGGAGACAGGATTGTAAATGCTTGCATTGGATACTAAAGCTGCTGGTGTCCAGTTGTAGGAATAGCCTTGCCCTTGCGTAGCAGATAGTTGTACCTGCTCTCCGCGATAAATGATTGGTTTGTCTACAAAGGCATCAATACCAGGTGGAATGTTAAGTGTAATTTGAAGACTGTCATTTATAGCACAACCATACAGATTATCTATATGAAAATACACTGTTTGTGATGAAGATGGTGTAATTTCAATGGATGAAATATTATTCGTTTCAATAGTATCAGTGTTTGTATACCATATAATGCCATACTGAGAAGCAGTTTGTACATTTAAATTTAATGTTGCTTTTTCACCTTCACAAACAGCTGCATTTTGACGGGTATATTTTATTGTTCGGTTTCCTAATTGTATACTATCAATAGCAGAACAGAAATTATATTTCGCTCTGAAGTAATACCATTTTTCACCTTGCAGTTGTGTAATTTGCAAAGTTAGATTGGTGCCAATCAGATGCGATAAATCCCTGCTGTCAAACCATTCTGTTTCTGTAGCGAAATCTACAAAAGCATAAGCAAAAACAGTATCCGAACAAAAATTATTAGGGGATGATAAGCTAACAGATGGTAAGCTATCATTGTAGAAAACGGTAATACTGTCTGTTGTTTCACAGTTTCCTGAAAAAGCTTTTACGAAGTATTTTTTTTCAGCTGATGCCTGTGGTAATACTACATTAGGAGTGATAGCGAAAATGTCAGTAAATGCAGCATTGTAAGACCATTTTACGGAATCATAATTTGTAATAGTTGCATTAATTCTCACGGAGTCGGCACACACAAAGGCAGAATCATTTAATGAGATTTGCGGAATGTTTGTCTGTGTTCTGACTAGAATACTGTCTGTTGCAGAACAAAAACCATAAGATGCTTTTACGTAATATTTTTGTACTGAATTTGTTTGAGTGGTGGTTAATGATGACAGATTAGAAAGTACCGGAACAAAATTCGGATTTGCAGACCATGTGATGTTATCTGCATTAGTGATGGTTGCATTTATAAGCACATTATTACTGCAAAAAAACAAACTGTCCTCTAATGAAATAGCTGGTGCCGTGTTGTTGAAATTGACAACAATACTATCTGTTACAAAGCAATCTCTGTAAAATGCTTTAATATAATAGGTTTGCCTTGGTTGTGTCTGCGATATAAAAATAGTTTGTGATGTACCGATAATGCCTGTAAAATCAGGAGAAGCAGACCATATTAAAGAAGTAAATTTCCTAACAGTTGCAGATATCTGTATAGTGCTTCCGCCACAAATACTAACAGAGTCACTTAATGAAATTAGAGGCAAAGTGTCTTGCACGGTTACTCTTATACTATCCGTATTGTAACATGTTTTGTAATTGGCTTTTACATAATATTTTACAGTCTTTGGAATCTGTATTGTGTTGTATGTATTTGTATTGGATAAAACAGGAACGAAGGATGGAGACGTTGACCATGTAATATTATCATTGTAATTAACTGAAGCATTTAAAGCTACTTGGTTGGAGCATTGTAACAGATTATCAGCTAAAGAAATTTGTGGAACTGTATCATTGTAAACAACAACAATACTATCAATAGCTTCACAGCCTTGTGCCGTTATTTTGATATAGTATTTTTGTATAGAAACAGTTTGACGGATGCTGATATTTGCAGTAGTTCCGATAACAGGAGAGAATGTGTTGGAGGTTGACCAGATAACGGTTTGCCCTGGCGACAAAGGCACGCTTAAGCGTATAGAATCGTTGCATACTTTTATGGTATCTGTTGCATTTATCTGAACCGTATTGATGGTTTTTACCTGCACGCTATCCCTTTGAACACAAGTGTCTCCATTGGATAAGGGGGTTTTTATAGTGACGTAATAAGTTATGTTTGTATTGGTATTGGTCGTTGGGTTTTGAATATTCGGATTATTTAAACCTGTTATTGGTGACCATGAAAAAATATTATTTCCACTCATTTCTAAAGATAGTTGCGCAGCTCCGGTGTTCGTGCATTTTGTTAGAACACGGTTTAAAGTATACGGTGCTTTCGGAAACAGTTTTATAGTTTTTGTAAGCGTAGAAGTACATCCATTGGAAGAGGTGACGGTAAGTGTAGCCGTGAGTGCAGTATCTGTTCCGTTGTATAAAACTACAGGATTCTGCAGTATGGAAGAATCACCATTAGAGAAATTCCATTTCCACGCCACTACATTCAGAGAGTCGGTGCTTCTGTCTGTAAATCTTATCTGGTCATTTCTGGATAAACAGCTTGCAACATCCGTTATAAAATCAGCCTGTATTTTTTTGTATTGAATAGAGATAAGCTGTGTGTACTGCGCCAGGCAGGTATTGGTAATACTGTTTAAACTGATGAGCGTGACAGTATATTTCCCGGTATCTGCATAGGTGTGAGATGGATTTGCTGCTACAGAAGAATCTCCATCGCCAAAATACCATTTGTAATCGGTGGCACCACTGCTCTGATTTTGAAAATTTACTGTAAATTCATTACATTGAATACTGGGTGCAAAGAAACTGCTGACCACCTGTAAATTGCAATCTATAATATTAAACTGAAAATCACGCGTAGTATGTGTCAGCAATTCGCCATTTCTGTATTCATCCACACAAACCCCTACCACAAATTGTCCTGTAGTATTTGGTGTCCCGGTGAGCAATCCTGTTACCGGATTAATTCTTAATGGAACACCTCCCAACATATCATTTACGCTGTATGCTGAATCCCAAACTACATTCTCAAAAGGAGGAGTTTCCTCAATGTAATAATTCAAGGGGTCGTCAGGGAATGCACCGGAATAGGGCGTACATAAGCTATATACCAGTGAGTCACCATCCGCATCTATCGCACTATTGTCATAGTTTATTGGCTTGTTTACGCAAATATATACAGGCGGATAATTTACAAAGTAAGGAGTTGTGTTGATAGTGTTTTGACCGTTAAAATTGGATGGAGGGATATTGATAGTATAGGTTGCACCCCAATCCATAACCCCAAATCCTCTGGAATCATAGGTTAAATTCTGGATGGTATTGTTTCTGCAGCATCGCTGATAATAGATGCTATATCCCAAATCATTCGGTGGCAAAATAAGGGTATCCCTGTATCTGGTCCAGTTCACACAAACGGGAACATCAATTCTTGCACAAGCATCAGGAAGTCCCGGATCCAAAATACTGTCAAAAGGTTTATTTGGGAAACTATATGTTTCGGAAACACCATCCCAGATTCTGATAATGGCAGGATCATCCAATGGTGGAACTCCGTTTATACAATCCCTGTATACATACAATTCAATTTCATATCTGTCGTTTCCCAGGTATTTGTAATTCATCACACCGCCAACAATATGTGTGGCGTTTGCCGAAGAAAAGCAAGCGGTAATAGAAAATAATATAATGAGTTTGATGTAAAAATTTCTAAGCATTCTCCGGAATTGATAAATTGAAATTAACGATTTCAGTCAAAAATAGCTAACATTTATCTGTAAAATAGCATCTTTGTACTCAAATCAAGCTATGTTCAAACGAATAAAACAAAACAGCAAAGAATTTGGATTCGGGAATGATACCGTTGGTAAAAGTCAGCGTATTTTGAATAAAGATGGGTCTTACAATCTAAACAGAGTAGGGTTATCTGTTTTTGACCGATTCAGTTTCTTCCACTGGATGATTAATACTAAATGGTCTACATTTTTTTTACTGGTGGTAGCAGGTTTTTTTCTGTCGAGTTCTTTGTTTGCGTTTGTATACGACATATGTTTAGGAGCTGAACATTTTCATGGTATTGAATCCACTACATCTGCCGGTCATTACTGGGAACTTTTCTTTTTTAGTGCACAAACAAGTACGACCGTTGGTTATGGCCGTATAAACCCAGCCACCAATATTGCCAGTTTTATTGCCGTGTTGGATGCCCTTTCAGGCGTATTGTATTTTGCAATAGTAACAGGTTTGTTATACGGGAGGTTTTCAAAACCGGTTCCTAAAATAATTTTTTCAGAAAAAGGGGTAATTGCTCCTTATAAAGACGGATCTGCCGTAATGTTCAGAATTGGAAATAAGTTAAATCAACAATTGCAAAATGCACAGGTAAGACTTATAGTTTCTTTAATTGCAGACATGGACGGACAGCCGGTTCGCCAGTTTTATGAGCTGGATTTAGAACGAAAAGAAATTATTTATTTCGCCTCTTCCTGGACTATCGTTCATGCAATTGATGATAAAAGTCCGTTTTTTCAAATGACACAAATAGATTTTCAAAACAGTGAACCGGAATTTGTTATGCAGCTAAAAGTATATGATAGTTCCTACAGTCAGGATACATTTACAAATACTTCATACCGAAAGGAAGAAATCATCTGGAATGCAAAATTTGAAAAAATATTAGTAAGCACTGATAGTTCTACTTATGTCGATTTTACTAAGTTTAATGATATAAATCATATATCACAAACTTGACATATGTCAAAAATAGGCACTGCATAATTTGATAAGATGCAAAATAAGTCATACCTTTGCATTACTAAACTACGTAGAATTATTATTTTTTAATTTAAAACCAATTTTATGCAAAAGTTCTCTTTAATTACTTTTGCATGTTGCTTAATGTTAGCATTTACAGCATGCAAGAAAGAGACTCTGCTAGAAACCAACCAAGATTTAAGCCCTAAAAAAAATCTTATTACTAACCAATCGTCAGCCTTGCTTTTAAAAGAAGTGATGGAAGCAGCATCTGATGAACAAGACTCAACCGCTCTTGCAAACTTATTGTTGAAACCCAACAAAAATAGTGCTCAGGATGCAGCATCAGCTTGTTTTGCACCCATTCCTGGCATTTGCGGTTCTCCGCTGATTTACAGCAACAGCTGTTACTACAAGTACCAGATTTGGAATGATCCGAACAACCTTTATGTTGATTTGTATTTCCCATCGTCTGTAATCGGTTGGAAGCGTGATTGCAACGGCAGAACCTGCCAGTATTACATAACGCCTTGTATAAGTCTGGACTTATATAATTCAAGTGGTGCTAAAATTGGCAGTGTTAATGTAGCTTCTTCCAACATCACAGTTTCAGAAACAAGGATTACATACAGTATAAGTGTATTAAGAGCTCAATACAAGACTTTGGCCTGTGTTAAATTGAGTGGCTTATTCTATATTATGAAAAAATGCAGTGGATGCTCAGCATCCCGTGTATCTACAGTTTGCATTACTCCACAGCAATTTTGTATTCAACAATGCCCATCAGTTTGCCCTACAGTAAATAATGTAAGTGTTGACAAAATTAAAATCTGCGGTAGCGGTGTTGTTAAAGGTACAGTTGCTGTTAACGGTGATGCTTCAAAAACATCTACTACCTGGACTTTAGATGGTCAAACGTTCTCCGGTAATGCAGTTTCAATTGATTTTTCGGCTAATAATACATGTAGCCCGATTACAAAAACAATAAGTGTAAAAGTTGTTTGCACAACAGACCAGTCTGTTTTATCTCAAAGAGATTTTACAGTGGTAATAAATCCGGTACTTACGGCTTCAGTATCCACTGATTTTGTGCTTTGTCAGGCATACATAGATGCTTCTTGCCCATCAGATTTTACTAATTACTCATGGAATTTTGGCTCGCAAAGCGGTAACGGAAATGTTATTCCATTGTCATCAAACAGACAGGTACTTAATTATACTGTTTCTGAAGATGGATGCAGTGTTTCTGGAAGTGTAAATGAGTTATATTGTGAACCACTTTAGGCTCTGAAATATTATTTTATAAAAAAGCCGCCAACGTATGTTGGCGGCTTTTTTATGCTTATTAACTCGCAATTAAATTTTAAAAGGATGCATAGTGTACTAAGTATTCGCTGTATTTTTGTAACATGTCAGCCATTTTAGACGAAATACACAGAAGAAAAACATTTGCCATTATCTCGCACCCGGATGCAGGAAAAACGACCTTAACGGAAAAATTTCTGTTATATGGCGGTGCCATACAAACGGCGGGTGCTGTAAAGTCCAATAAGATAAAAAAATCAGCTACTTCAGACTTTATGGAAATCGAGAAGCAGCGTGGTATTTCCGTGGCGACTTCCGTAATGACATTTGAGTATCAGAATACATTAATTAACCTGCTGGATACACCGGGACACAAGGATTTTGCGGAAGATACCTACCGAACGTTGACGGCGGTAGACAGCGTTATCTTAGTGGTGGATTGCGTAAAAGGGGTGGAGATGCAGACAGAGCGTTTAATGGAAGTATGCCGCATGCGCAATACACCGGTAATCGTTTTTATCAATAAAATGGACCGCGACGGGAAGGACCCGTTTGATTTACTGGATGAACTCGAACAAAAATTATTCATTAAAGTGCGTCCGCTTTCCTGGCCCATCGGCGGCGGTAAGCTATTTAAAGGCGTATATAATTTGTATGATCATCGTTTGAATCTATTCAGAGCTTCATCAACTAAAGTGGAAGAAGAGTTTGTAAGTATTGATAATTTGAACGATGCCGAACTGGATAAACAGATAGGAGAACACGATGCAGAAAAACTACGGGAAGATGTTGAACTGATTGACGGTGTGTATGAAACATTTGATGAAGCAAAATATAAAACAGGGGAAATTGCTCCGGTTTTCTTTGGTTCGGGAGTCAATAATTTCGGAGTTCGGGAATTACTCGAAACCTTTATACGGATTGCTCCCTCTCCTCGAGGCAGAAACACAGATACACGTGTTGTGCAGCCTACAGAAGAAAAAATGACCGGCTTCATATTTAAAATACATGCGAATATCGACCCGAATCACCGCAGCAGAATCGCCTTCTTGCGGGTTTGTTCCGGTAAGTTTGAACGTAATAAATTCTTCTATCACACACGTCTGAAAAAAGAACTTCGGTTTAGTAATCCGGTGACCTTTATGGCTTCTGACAAAAATATTGTAGAAGATGCCTATCCCGGAGATGTGATCGGGATGAATGATACCGGGAATTTTAAAATCGGCGATACATTGACGGAAGGAGAACAAATGTATTTCAAAGGAATCCCTAGTTTTTCTCCGGAGATTTTTAAGGAGATGGTGAATACTGACCCCATGAAAACCAAACAATTGGAGAAAGGTATTCGTCAGCTGACCGAAGAAGGTGTGGCTCAGTTGTTTACCGTGCATACCACCCAGGCTAAAATAATTGGTACAGTGGGAGAATTGCAATTTGAGGTAATACAATATAGATTATTGCATGAATACGGAGCATCCTGTCAGTTTAAACCGCTGCAATACTATAAAGCCTGCTGGCTGACAAGTGACAATACTGCTAAACTGACGGAGTTTATCCGAACAAAATCCAATTATATTGCGTTTGATAAAGACGACAAACCTGTTTTTCTGGCAAGTTCAGAATGGATTTTACGCTTAACCCAGCAGGATTATCCTGAAATTCATTTCCACCTGACCTCTGAATTTAACAGAGATGAAGTAGTGGCATAATACACCTAAACAATACGATTAATAAAATAAATCAAACAGCATGAACAAGCGCGTAGAAATATTCAGAACACAAATAGGTCAGGAAAAATGGTTGTTTGACTATCCGTTAATGGATTGGATGAATGCGAAAGTGCTGGAAGTAGATGAAGGGACAGTAAAAATGCAGTTTACTGTAGAAAAATATATGCTGAACCCGATTGGAATACTGCACGGCGGTATAGCTGCGGCCATGCTGGATGAACTGATGGGTGCTGCCGGATTTACGATTGGTCGTCCAACCGGCTATGCCACTATTAATATGAATATAGATTACTTAAACAGTGCCAAAGCCGGAGAGAAAGTAATCGGTGAAGGTGTCATAATACGTGCCGGCAAAAACATTATGCATGCAGAGGCAAAGCTTTTTAACGAAGAAAATAAACTGCTGTCTAAAGCAAGTTCTAATTTGATAGCAACTTCGGTGCCTATTCCGTTCTAAATAAGCAATTTTCAGGTTTGATTTTAATACTTGATTGACTCTTGTGCAGTTAATTGAAACAACTTACTTTTTTTGTAAACGTATTTGTCTGTTTTTAAACAAAAAAATACGGAGTGGCGAAACCACTCCGTGTAAGAACTAAACTACTAACTATTTATTATTATAGTGGGGGGGAGAAAAAACTTATTAATTTCCAGTTGGATCAATTACTTTATTTCCAGTTGGATCAATTCCACCTTTGTTTCCAGTTGGATCGATACCACCTTTGTTTCCGGTTGGATCAATAACAATCTTGTTTCCTGTTGGATCTATTCCTTTATTTCCTGTAGGGTCAATTCCTTTTGAAGAATTAACTAATAATGATAAGATAAGTGCTACAATAATTCCCATTTTGCTTTTTTTTTGTAATACAAATATGGGTATAATTTGCAATATGAAGATTACAGTTTATGCATAAGTGTGACTCTTCATATAATAGGGTATTTATGATTTATGAATTTCAAATAATTGAAAATCATACAGTTATATGTTATTTTGTCGGGTTTTTATTTCATTTTTTGTGACAAAGGTTTTTTCTGTTGGGTTTTGTGAATAATGTTCTTTAAGCAGTATTTTTCTTTAATCCGGGTTGTAATGTTCTATCAGGGACTAATGAAAACGCAGTTATGTTGGGCATTTACTGGTTTCATCAAGAAGTAAAATACTGCTTTACACAACGAAGTTGTATTTAAAGCAACTCTAAATCAATAGCACTGATTTAGTACTTGTGACTTTGTTGTATTAGTGTTATATTGCCCAATATATTTATAACTATCTTATTAATAGAGAGTTGGTTTTTATTTATTTAACTAAAATGTGACAAAATGGATACCTTAAAAGAGTTGGTAAAAATTGTTAACAGGAAGCGATTATCTAAAATTGATGTCTTTGATAAGACATTTTTGAATCAGAATAATAGTAATTTATATTACACACTTTACGAAGGTTTGGAGTCAGGTAAAATTACTGATGATGTTTCTGCGGCAAAATATTTGTACGACAGCGAAGATAAGGATGCAAAATTCAGAAAGTTAAAATCAAGATTTAAAAATAAAATTCTAAAGTCTGTATTGTTATTTGATATAGAGGAAATCTTTAATAATGAGAGAGGCAGAGTTTATTATGAATGCCTTACAAATAACCAGATAATTGAAATAATTATACAACTATCAGGAACAACAAAGCTCGTGTATGAATTGGTTAAAGAAGATTACTCAAAGGCTTTAAAGTATAACCTGTACGATATACTGAAGAATTATTCATATTACTTGATATCCTACTACAGTTTGAAAGGAGATAAAAAATCATTGGTTGAAGAAGAAAGTAAATATTTGGTCTATCTTGATTTAGCTCAGAAAGAACAATTTGCCAAGTATTTGTATATGAAAATTGCTGTAGATTTTAACAGACCTATACCCATTACAAATGAATTATTATCAGATGTAAAACATAATTTAAGCAGATTTTTTACTTTGAGGAAAGAGATTAATAATCCGGAAATTGATTTCTATTATTTTTATCTGGCATTCTTATATTATGAAAGCAATAATGAACTGGATCAGATTCTTTCTATTTGTGACGAAGCTGAGCAGTTAATGAAACTTAATCCGAATATTGTAACAAACACCAGAAGAATGGTAATGCTATTGTACAAAGTAAAGGCATTGTTACATTACAGGCAATTTGACACTGGAATAAAATTATTGAATAATGATGATACTATTGTAATTCCGGAGACCAGTATGAATTGGTATATTCTGAAAGAGACAGAATTTAAACTGTATCTGCAAGATGATAAAATACAGGAAGCATACAATGTTTATGAACAGGTCATAAACAATAAATCATTTAAACGTCAGGTTGCAGAACTAACAGAAAAATGGAAAATATACCATGCTTATTTGGTTTTTATGGATAGTTTTCTAAACAAAGGAGAATATAAATTTAGCTTACCAAAGTTTTTAAATGATGTTCCAATAAATTCAAAAGATAAATCGGGCTATAATTTTGCTATACGTGTCATTGAAATTTTATTTAATGCCGCACGAAAAGATTATAATCTCATTTTCTCCAAAATGGATGCCTTGCGAGTGTATCGAACCCGTTATTTAAATGATAATACCTACAAACGAAACCATTTATTTTTAAGTGTTTTGTTAAAGGCAGAAAAATCAGGATTCAGTAACAAAGAAATGGCAAAAGCAGACTGGCCGGAAATTGCGGAATTGCGCAAACATAATAACTACATCATCGCCGACTGGGAAATCATTCCATACGAAACGCTCTGGGATATTTTTGTGGAGTTGGCGAAGAAATAGAAAGTACTTCTTATTGGATTTGTTTTTTTTACAAGCAGCATTGTGCTCATATTTGTACAGGTATATTTTTTGTGCAGCTCTTTTACGGGTTCTTACATAATTGAATGGTGTAATCCAGTAATTTTTGATCGCCGTAGGGGCCGTGTCCCGGCACTACTATTTTTACCTGCGGATAGGCCTTCTTTACCTTTTCTACGGTGGCCGACCAGGCGGCAACATTCGCATCGCCGAGGTAGCCTTTGCTGGCATCCATAGTTTTTACCAGGCAACCGCCAAACAGTACATGGTCTTCGGGAAAATAGCCCACCACATTGTCTCTGGTATGTCCTTCGCCGAAAAATTTCGCTGTAACGTATGCATCGCCGAGGTTCAAGAGCAGGGAATCGTTGAAGCTGTTTTTGGGCACTGCCATCTTGTTTTCTTTGGCGTATTCCACCGTTTTGCTATTGGCATAAGAAGGAATGTTATTGTCATCAAAGGCTTGGAGACCGCCGAGGCAATCGTCGTGGAAATGCGTGGGAATGACGGCCTTGATGCTGCAGTGCAGTTTTTGCTGTATCCATTTTATAAGAACAGCCGAAGTTTTATCGGTAGTAGGTGTGTCGAAAATAATGGTTTCAGTGCCCCTGCGCACGATGAGGCCGTTGCAGGGAACATTTCCGAATTCATCGGTTTGTTTGTAAGAGGTATGTACAAAAGTATTTTGGGTGATTTGCGTAATGATTAGCTGTTTGGATTTGTAGACCTTCTTGGGGTTGAAAGCTTCTTTTTGTTGCGCAGAGCCGTTCAGATGGCAGATAGAAAATAGAATAATCAAGAGCAGTTGAAGCAGGAATTTTGGGCTTCTTATGGTTGTGGTTTTTGTAAAAAAGTTGGTGTTATTCATTGCTTGCTTTGCATGTATTTTGGGAGATAAATGTACAAACTTTATTTGCAAAAACCGTTCGAGACCGGGTGATTTAGTACAGATGAGTTGTCTTTTGGGAAACACGCAAGAGGATGAAGACTTGTGCTGTAAGCACACAATATTGGTAGAAATAAAATAGTAAACGGAAATGGTGCTGTAGGCACCATATATCAACGGAATTTAAATCATTTCTTTGAAAATGTATTGTTCATCATATTCAACATCAAATTTTTTCAGGAAATCCATATATTCATCTCTGAATGTCTTTTTTGAATGATGTTGTTCCTGATTTTCAATATATGCAATCACATCTTTTACCTGAGATTTTCCATAGGAAAATGCACCGTAACCTTCCTGCCATTCAAATTTTACTTTTATAAATCCTTTTTGATTAATCCATTTTGAAGAACTTCCTTTTATGTCTTGCATTAAATCAGAGATAGATTGCGTGGGACGCATTCCGATTAAAATATGAATATGATCCGGCATTCCGTTTATGGCAATCAGTTTGTGTTTATTGTTTTGTACAATACCTGTCATATACCTGTATAACTCATCTTTCCAGGATGAATGAATGACAGCATCCCGGAACTTAACTGCAAAAACAAATTGAATGTGTATTTGTGTGTAGGTATTTGCCATGTTTTTATATCGTCCCTACAGGACTTCATTTCCGTTTAATAAATTTCTACCACTATTTTATTCCTACGGAATAATTAGCTTTATTTATTGATATCACAGGTAAGTTTATCTGCCAATTGCGCTTAATATTCTATCTTCTTGAATTAATACATCTCTCATTAATAAATTATGTGGAAACTGTTTGTGTTTTGAGTTCTTAAATCCAGTTAATATTTTATTTAATGAGGAAGCTGTTATCAGCGATAAATTTAATTCATAATCAAGTCCGCAATCTTTAACAAAGTCATCAGAGAAATCAGGAGCAACTAACAGAGATTTTACAATTTTAAAATTATTATGTTTAGCTAAATTGGTATAAGCTTTTAATTGTCTTGAAACAGAACTGAATTTATTATATCCACTATCTTTGGATGTTTTACATTCAATAAGTATTAAATCATTATTTCCAAGATTAATCACAATATCAGTTTTATCTTTTTCAGTATTTAACTTTTGTCTTAATTCTTCATCTACATTGAATCCAAGTTTTATGAATATTGTTTTAGTCAAATCTTCAAACTTAATGCCAAGTTCACTCTCTTTGATAATGATTCCATTTTCCTTTAATGCTGCTAAATTTCTAAAAGCAATATTTGTATAATTCTCTAAATATAGATTAGCAGAATCTTTGTAAGTATCAAGAATATTACTAATTAAATCACCTCTTGTTTTTATTTGTTTGGAATTAGCAAAGAGATTAAGTTCTGTAGTTGAAACCATTTCAAGAATATCCCTTGGTTTAATGTTGTAACAAAGTAAAAATTGACTATTTAATACATTTGATTCTTGTAATTCTAATTTTTCTCTAATTGATTGATTTAACTGTGGAAGGGTTTCACCTAGTTCTAAAATTAGTTTTTCATATCCATCAATAGAAATCCCTATTTTTTCATCCTGTTCGATGTCATCAAAAAATTTGATAAGATTTGAGATTTTTTCCTCAATTGTAAATCCTTTCAACGGAGGTGAAATATTTAACTCTTTATCACAAAATTCATTAATAAGTTGTTTTTTTTCTGTTAGAGTTGCCTTTTCTTTTTGAATATCATTAATCAAAATACCACTGAATGAAATACCGGCATTTATTATATTTTGAATCTTTTCATCAATTGGTTTTCTCCAGTCTAAATTATGTTTTTTGCAAATAATATTTATTTGTGGTTCGCGAAATAGACGAAGTACCCTTCTAAAATATTTATCACCAACTTCTTTTCCTCTAATTTTTCGTAGTATTCTAACAATTTCATCTGCTACATAAATAGTATTTGTCTTTTTTGAGAAGAATATTACTCCTGATGATTTTAAATCGTTTATGACATTGTCTACATTGTATGTGGTTATCGGTATTATTAAATAGTTTATTAATTTTATTTCTTCTTGCGAAAGACCTAGTTGAGTCGAAAGAGTTAATAACATTGATTGTTCATCTTTAGTTATTTTTCTATCTTGATTGTTTGTTTCATCATTATGAAATGCAGTTTTTAAACAAGAAAAATAAATTTTATAATCTCTTCTTCTTATTTCATCAATTTCAGATTTTTCATTTTCGATTGCATTTTGAAATAGCAGAAGTTTGTTTTTGAAATTCTTAATTTCATTTTCATATAATCGCGCAAACCAATCTTGTTTCAAGATGCATTTTCCATCTCTGGAAATTAAATCAATTAAGATGTCAAGTTGTGATGTTGAGTTGACGAACTCACTTTTAACGAATTCAGTAAATTCTTCTTGTACAAGATTAAAACTTTAGATACATTAATATTATCCATGTTCTTTAAATCTCTACTATTGTCCGATAATATTTTTTCAATTTCTGCATTTTTGGCTTATTAGCTAAAATATTATCAATAATTTTAAGAAATGAATTTTTTTCAAAGGAGTTTAATTGTTCTAATATTTTCTCAAGTTTCATTAGTTTAGGTTTATTCTTTTTAATTTTTTACACTACAAAGGTTAGTTTTTTCTTAATGTAACATTTAAATATACTTTTATATTATTAAAAATTAAAATGTAATCGATTATTTTAATTCCAAAAACTTCAAATTTCTTTTCAATCCTTCATACTTCGTTCGCTTCACCGCAGATTTTTTGAAGAGTTCGTTGAAGACGTCTTCGGTAATTTCCTGCCATTCGCGGCGGTTCATCGCCAGCAGTTTCGGGTTCGGTGTAAATTTTGGTTCATTATGTACTTTGGAAAAACGGTTCCAGGGGCATACGTCCTGGCAAACATCGCAGCCAAACATCCAGTCGTCCAGTTTATCTTTATAGCTTGTGGGTATCGCATCTTTCAGCTCTATAGTAAAATAGGAAATGCATTTGCTGCCGTCCACCACTTTGTTTTCTACAATAGCGCCGGTAGGGCAGGCGTCCATGCAGGCGGTGCAGGTGCCGCAGTGGTCGGTGGCAAAAGGCGCGTCGTATGCCAGTTCGGCATCCACAATAATTTCCGCTAAAAAGAAAAAAGAGCCTTGTGTTTTGTTAATGAGAAGGGAATGTTTGCCCACCCAGCCAATGCCGGCTTTGCTGGCCCAGGCACGTTCCATCACGGGCGCGGAGTCCACAAAACATCTGCCGTGTATCTCGCCGATTTCTTGCTGCATGTTGCGCAATAAGATTTTCAGCTTGTCTTTTACCACGTGGTGGTAGTCTTCGCCGTAGGCGTATTTGGACAGTTTCGATGCCTCACTGTTTTGTTTTTGGTCGGTGTAGTAATTATAAGTAAGAGAAATCACGGATTTTGCGCCGGGCACCAGTATCCGCGGGTCGAGGCGCATGTCGAAATGGTTTTCCATATAGTGCATCTCACCTTGATAGTTGCGTTTCAGCCACTCTTCGAGTTTGGGTGCTTCTTCTTCCAGGAAATTCGGCTTTGGCAATACCGCAGTGGCTGAAGCCGAGTTCTGTGGCCCATTGTTTGATATTGTTTGCAGCAGTATGTCCGTTTAATTTCGTCACCGTAACAAAATAAGACTAAATTGGAATAACAAAAATTACTATAGAATATTCCTATCATTCCAGTTTTTACATACAAATCAACCCATTCGGTTAATTGAATTTATTAATGCCTCTTTTTTTTTTGAAGATGCTTTGATTTTTCTCTCCACATGGCTTCCTCTCTTAAGAGAAGCCGGATTTGGAAGATTATTTCTACTGCTGAATGCATAGATTGCTTCGTGCCTCGCAATGACGGTGAGTTCAACTACCACACAATCCCAATCTTTCCAATGGTTTTGCGGGATTCCATATCGTCGTGTGCCTGGTAGATGTCTTTGGCAGCATACATTTTTCCAACGTGCGGGTCGATCTTTCCTTCGTGCAGTAATTGTATCACACTTTCCATGCAGTGTTTCAAAAGGTCCGGTTTGTAGTCGGCAATGCGCAGCATATTCACGCCGATCATGGCACGGCTTTCCATCAGCAGCTGTGCGGGATGGTAGAGTCCGAAGGCGAGTCCCATTTTTGCTTTGGAAAATACATTGTGTGCATCCGTCATCGAAGAAGCACCATAGCCCACGATACGTCCGCCGCGGTTCAGCAGTTTATAGCTCTTGCGGAAATTTTCCGCACCTACGGCATCAAAGGCAACGTCTATCGGTTCTTTGATGACTTGTGAGAAATCATCTTTCACATAATTAATCACTACATCAGCGCCTTGTTTGCGGCAGTATTCGAGTTTGCTTTCGCTGCCGGCCGTAGTGTATATTTTTGCGCCTTTCAGTTTGCATAGCTGTATCAACGCAGTGCCCACACCGCCGGCACCGGAGTGAATCAAGACGGTCTCGCCGGGAAATATATTGGTGGAAACATAACTGGCGTAGTAAGCAGTGCTGTATTGCGTAGCCAGCGCGAGGGCTTTGCCGGCATCCATTTCTTCACTGATTTTGGCAATGGCGTTTTCTTTTTGCAGCACATATTGACTGTAGCCACCGAAACGGGTGAACACTAAGACGCGGTCGCCTTTCTGAACGGTTTTGATATCTTTTCCTACTTTCTCCACGCGGCCAACCGCTTCATAGCCAACCACGGTGGGCAGTGGCGGACAGTCCTGGTATTGTCCCAGACGTGCTACTACATCGGCGAAGTTGATACCGGAGGCTTCGACGATGACGCCGACTTCATCGTCTTTCGGTTCGGTGATTTGTATATCTCTGAATTCAAAGGCTTCTTTTGTTTTTCCGTTTTTAACTAAATAGATGGCTTGCATAGTTTTTTAATTTTAGATTGAATTTTATGAATTACAATTTACGAATTTATTTGCTTTGTATTACCTCACCCTGTCAAACTTTGTTTGACATCCCTCTCCATATGGAGAGGGTGGCTGCATCGTAGATGCAGTCGGGTGAGGTTTCAGTGATTTGTATTTGAATATTTTTCCTGACTCTTGGCTCTTAAATTATACTCACCAGTTTATACGTAACTTTTGAAATCACATTATTACGCTGATACTGTATGGTGATTTTTTTGCCGATGCGTTTATTGAGTAATAAGAGGGCATCTTCAATATTGATATCGCTGCATTTATAACGGTCTATCTTTATGATTTCATCGCCTTTTTGCAAGCCTGCCAGCAAAGGCGGGGAATCACCGGCAATGCTCTTTATGATAAAGCCATTGTTTTTGGATTTGTTCTCCAGCAAAATAATATTGGAAATATTAAAATCAAAAGGTTCTTTTATACGTTGTGTTGGTTTGAAATAAATTGCATTTTCAGGATAGGCAAAATACATATCGAGACGGTTTAGAATATCATTACCGATATTGCCGTCGAGCGTATTTTCATCTACATCTTTAAAGGTGATAGGTGTTTCGTTAAACGCCACAATGACGCTGTCCAGTTTCAGAGTGTCAATAAAGATGCGTTTAATTCTGCTCACTTTTGAATACAAAGCACCGGATAAACCTTCCCCGATTTCCGCGTTAATATATTTATCCAGATGTAAATCAGCCGGTTCTTTGTTTTTAATAATGACCGGAATATTAGAGCCTGTATCCAGCAGCAATTCTGACATAAAGAGTTCATTTTTATTATTCAGAATCATGCAGGACAAATAGCCTTTACTTTTGCGCATCTGCACCGCCATTTTTTGGTAACTGTTCTTTAGTTTCTTGCCCGGCCGCTGATTGTACAGTTCAATCAGTCTTGTTTTATAATTGACACGTACATAATATTTCTCAAAAATCTCTGCTCCGAAAATACCATCTACATCCGTTCCCAGATAATGGTCGAGGTTCAGGGAGTCTTTACTCAAAATAAAAACAGGGATATGTTCACCCTTGAGTTGCCCTAGCTCCAGCGTTCCGTCATCCACTTTCATGGTTTCAATGGAATCTTTAAACCCTAAACCGGAAAAGTAGACTTTCTGCTTATACGGAATATCAAAGGAATCAAGCCATTTTGGATGAATGATAATGGTGCTTTTGCAGCCGGAATCAAAAATAAACTTCAGTGTTTTAGTTTTGTTGACTCTAACATCCACAATCAGGATATTATTGAACACTTTAAACGGAAAGCTGACTTTGCTTTTGGAAGTAGTAAAGGAATATACCTTCGGTGCTGCATGGGTAAACAGGCAACACATACAAAAGAGGACAGCTGGTATCAATTTAGTAAAACGGCTCACTCAATAAATTTAAAATAAATTTAGGTAGTAAGTGTATTTTTGCAGCATGAACTATTTAACAGTCAACAGTCTTTCTAAATATTACGGCGATAAACTCTTATTTGAAAACATTACTTTTTTTATAGATAAAGGGCAGAAAGTAGCTTTAATAGCTAAAAACGGTACGGGAAAGTCTTCTTTAATCAAAATTTTACAAGGTTTGGAGCCACCGGAAAGCGGTGATTTTAAGTTTCACAAGGATATAAAAGCGGGTTTCTTAGTACAGGAACCTGATTTTGATGATAACAAAACCGTTTATCAAACGATAATGCATGCGGATAATCCGATTCTGATGGCGAGTCTGGAGTATGAACAAGCATTGGATGGTCACGGTGATTTGCAGAACGCGATGAACAAGATGGATGAACTGGAAGCCTGGGACTATGAACAACAGGTAAAACTGATTTTATCCAAGTTTCTGATTTTTGATTTTGACCAGAAGGTAGGAACGATGTCGGGTGGACAAAAGAAACGTCTGGCGCTGGCTATTTTACTATTGGACAGACCTGATATTTTTATTCTGGATGAGCCAACCAACCACTTGGACATGGATATGATTGAATGGCTGGAAGAATACCTGTCGAAGAATAACATTACGCTGCTGATGATTACGCACGACCGTTATTTCCTGGAAAATATCTGTAATGAGATTCTGGAAATTGATAATGGTATTTTGTATAAGCATAAAGGCAATTATTCCAAGTATTTAGAAAATAAGGAATTGCGGGAAGAAAACCAGCGCGTAAACGTGGAAAAAGCACAGAATACCTTCCGCAAAGAACTGGAGTGGATGCGCCGGCAACCGAAAGCGCGCACAACGAAAGCGCAATCTCGGGTGGATAATTTTGAAAATGTAAAAGCTGCTGCGACTGCAAAAATTGAAGATAAGAAAGTAGAGATAGAAGTGAAAATGCAGCGTTTGGGCGGCAAGATTCTGGAGTTGCACAATATTCATAAAGCGTATGGAGAAAATGTATTGCTCGATAAGTTTTCGCATAAGTTTCAGCGTGGCGAACGGGTGGGTATTGTGGGTAGAAACGGCAGCGGAAAATCTACCTTATTAAATATTATCATTGGTACGGAGAAATTCGACAGCGGTAATGTGGTGCTTGGTGAAACGGTGGCGTTTGGTTATTACAACCAGAAAGGGTTGCAGCTGAAAGAAGATAAACGCGTGATTGATGTGATCAAAGATATCGCGGAGTTTTTGCCGGTAGGCAAGGGGACTTTGTCGGCTTCGCAGGTGCTGGAACGTTTTTTATTTACACCTTCGCAGCAATACAATCTGGTTTCCACACTGAGTGGTGGTGAGCGCAGACGCTTGTATTTACTGACGATTCTGATGAAGAATCCGAACTTCCTGATTCTGGATGAGCCTACGAATGATTTGGATATTCTGACTTTGCAGGTGCTGGAAGATTTTCTGATGGACTTTAAAGGATGTCTGGTGATTGTGAGTCACGACCGTTATTTCTTAGATAAACTGACAGAGCATTTGTTTGTGTTTGAAGGGAATGGAAAAGTGCGCGACTTCTTAGGGAATTATAATGAATACCGTTTGCAGCTGAAAGAAGAACAGCGCCAGGCAGTGCGTGATGAAAAGAGTTTGCAGTTGGAAAACAGTAAAACTGCTGTTGCCGCTGCCCCGAAACGGAAATTAAGTTTTAAAGAACAAACAGAATTTAAACAACTGGAAAAAGATATCGAGTTGCTGAATAAAGAGAAAGCAGTGCTGACGGAAAAGCTATCCGGTGAATTATCTAACCACGAGGAGATACAAAAAACGGCACAGCGAATAGAGGAAATAATTCTATCTTTAGATGATAAAGAATTGCGCTGGTTAGAGTTGAGTGAGTTTATTTAAACAGAACAGGTGTCTTTTTTATGGCGAAAAAGTATTTTCATAATTTTAACGGTATCCGTTTTTACCTGGCTTCTTATATCATCTTCTTTCATATAGAGGAGATAAAATCGGTGTTGAAATTGCCTACCTATTTTCATGATTATAAATTTCTGAATCCCTTTGCCACCACAGCCATCACTATGTTTTTTACACTGAGTGGTTTTTTGATTTCTTATTTTTTATTTGTAGAGAAAGAAAAGCATCCGGAGAAAAAAATCAACCTGAAGAAGTTTTACCGGTCTCGAATCTTTCGAATCTGGCCATTGTATTTCTTCTGTATCATCATCTACTGGGGTTGGATGCCGCATTCATTTTTGCAGCCGCTTACGGATGCTGTTTTTTTTACTAATGTGCATCCCACCGGAATGGAGATGCATCTTCCCAAGTATGTATATTTAGGCTTGTATCTGGTGCTGCTGCCGCAGCTGGCAGGTGCTATTGCACATACGTTCGGCGGGATGGCAGTGTATGCCGGCCATTTTTGGAGCATCGGTTCGGAAGAATTATTTTACGTTTTCTGGCCTTTGTTTGTCAATAAATTTAAAAACTACAAGAAGATGTTTAAATGGGCGCTGTTTGCCATTTATATCTGGTATGTATTAGTGGTTTTGTTGCTGTTGTTTAATCATTTCTTTTTGCATAATCCTTATGTATCAAGCATAGTGCTTACGATAGTTACGTTTTTGTATTTAACACGTTTGTATTGCATGCTTATCGGCTGTGTGCTCGCGTATTTGTATCTCAATAATCATCGCTATCTGAATTTCTTCCGCCAAAAATGGGTGGTGTATGCAAGCGTAGTGGTTTTTATTATCATGATTATGAACGGCGTGGAATTTCCTATTGTAGTGCATGAGATTTATGCCTTGCTGGCAGCGATACTTTTATTACACCTGACGGAAGAAACTTCGAAGTATAAATTTCTGGACAATAAAGTGGTTTCTTATTTTGGTTCTATTACCTACGGAGTTTATCTGTATCATATCGTAATCACCCTTTTGTTTATCTATCTGGCGCAGGCCATGCATATAGACAACGTACTTTATTTCAATGTGTTTGTATATCTGACTTCATATGTGTTTACATTTTTGATTGCACATCTTTCTTACAAGTATTTTGAAACCAGATTTTTAAAATTTAAATAAACCTGTTAATCTGTTACAGTAATGAATAAAGATACTATCCAAAAATACGGCGCAATACTGCTGATCCTTTTTTCTCTATTGGCCGGAATTCTTATTTTCTTTCAAATTGTAATAGATGATGCATTTATCTTTTTTAAGTATGGCTATAATTTAGTACATCACGGCGTCTGGAGCTGGAGTACGGAAGGTAAACCGGTGGAAGCATACACCAGTTTTATTTACGCCATTTTTTCCATCTTCCCGTATTTGCTGCATATTCCGCCGCATGTTTTTATAAAATTAGTGGGTCTGGCACTCCTGCTAATACTGATTTACAGAGTGTATAAGAAAACAGCTTCTTTTAAAATTGCCTTATTTGCTATTCTTATTATCGTTACCAACTGGCAGGTGTATGTGCATGCATTCTCGGGATTGGAAACCATATTATGGTGCTGGCTGCTGTTAGAGTCATTCTTTATTTTAAAAGCTGAAGACGTCACAGCAAAAAAGCAATGGTGGTTGTGGAGCATTTGTCTGTTGATGGCTTTAACCCGTCCGGAAGGCGCGATTTATGCGTTTTTCTATTTGCTGTATTTGCAGTTTTACAGAAAAGTAAAAATCAATTATGCGGCCATTGCGGTGGTGGCCATCATAGGTGTAGTCTATTTTGTATGGAGATTTGTATATTTTGGACTGTTGTTTCCATTGCCGTTTTATCATAAAGTAATGGATAACCAGTTTGGTAAATTCGCGTTCATCTTCAATATGTATACGTCCTGGTATTACTTAATCTGTGCAGGACTGGTGTTTTACTTTTTCAGAAAAACAAAGCTCTTGTTTTTTCTGGGGATGGTTTCTTTTTTAGTCTTTTTCGGGTTGTATGGAAAATCATTTCTGGTAATGAATTTCGCAGATCGCTTTCCGTTCCAGTTGTTCTTTCCGTTTATTTTGTTTGCCATTATTGAACTGGAAAACAGCAGCCATCTGGACAAAGTAAAAATTATTTTAATCGCAGGTTTTTTAAATCTCATCATTCTGTCCAAAGGTTTGTACGATGAGAATTTCATAGAACTGGCTTCTGTTACCAATAATGCAGGTTCCGCTTTCTTTGTGCCGCGGTCGCATTATTTACTGGCAAAGAACATCAATAAAATAAAAGATATTGACAAGAAGCAAATCCATGTGCTGTTTGGGGATGCAGGCGTTTTTCCTCATTATGTAAAAGCAAAATGTTATGATTATAATGGTCTTACAGATGCGTATTTTGCCACGCACAAACTGACCAATACTTATTTTGACAAGGCAAATGCAGATGTGGTGCTGATTGGCTTTCCCAGCGCGGATAAAGAAAAATTAAGTTACGACTGGACCAATTGCAAGCTGATTTATAATATGGTGGATAAGAACACTAATTTTACTTATCTGGGATATACGATCTGTAAAGAGAACGGATACTATGTACATATTTACTTAAGAAATAATTCCGCGTATCACGATGATTTGAATACGGCTTTAACAACAGCTATAAAGGAATCTGCCGATGCCACTTTCAAAATCAAACGCTTCCTTAAATTCAAATACCTGGATATGGATAATATCTGATTATTTACAAAGCTCCGGTTTGTTGCAAACACCTTTTTCTGCCGGAACGATTTGTTTTCCGGTGATTGGTTTTCCCTGAATTACACTGTAGGTAAAATCACTGATTAAATCTATCAGTTTATTGTATCCGATAACGCTCATACTATGTGAGCCGTTGCAGATCATATTCAGGTATACGGGATTGTTTTGCGTTCTGGATGCTTCATAAATAGCGGCACCACCATATACAATGGGAAATGTTTTTCTGTCTGCACAACGGAACGGGCTGCCGGAATACATATCCAGTAATTCGTCGCAGGTACCGTGAATAAAATTCATCGGCGTACTGATTTTTTTACCCAATACCAGATTCGGATCAATCACCGCACCTGCCATAGATATAACACCTGCCACTTTGGTATCGTATTGCATATTGTCATTCATCGGATCCAGGCTTCCGCCCACCTGACTCATAACTTCTTTCGGAGCATTGTTGTTATCCATTAAAGCAGTACCAATCGCTGCCAAGGCACCGGCACTTTGCCCGCTGATGAAAATCAGATTCGGATCAATTCCGAGTCTTTCTGCATTTGCTTTTAAATAACGGATTAAAGAACGAGTATCCTGAATAGCCCGTACATATGCCGGATACATGCCGGAATTAAAATCACCGACACACTGGCCAGCCAGCAAGGCATTTTTAAATCCTACTCTGTAATCGGCTGCCACCACCACATATCCTTTTTGCGCCATGCCTTTACAAACTTCCTGCGTGCAGTCATCGAATTTACCGGCAAATCCGCCGCCGAATAAAAAGATCAGACAAGGTCGTTTCTTCTCCGCATCATTTCTGGGTGTTATAATATCCATGATGATGTCTTTTTTGCTGCCATCCCACATGGGTGCGCCTTTTTTATAATATTCCGTACGGACATCAAAATCAGTATAGATATATTCTTTGTAGCGGATTCCCCAGGGATTCGGATTGGTTACCATAATATCACCCTGCGCGTAGCCATCCGGCAGAATCCGGTCTTTGTTGGGAGGCAGGGTTAATGTATAAGCCCGTTTAGGCGCTTTTCCTGCCGCCTGATTCGCTGCAGTTTGTGCCTGTTGTGATTTCTGTATGTTTTGTAAAAGAGCATCGCAGCTGCTAAAAAAGATAGAAGTGAACGCTAAAAGCAGAATAGTGAGTTGTTTTTGCATAAAATATAAACTATGCAACAAAGATACCTAAAACTATGCCAATTTAAACAGATTCTGCTGCTTCCATTTCTTCCGGTGACAGGAAAGTTTCGCTTCTATAGTATAAGTAAGCTAAAAAGATGCTTGCCGTATTTAACAAATGCCACATGGCATGTCCCTGAAAGATGCTGGTAGGAGAGCATAATTTATTGGTAATATCCAACACCCAGATAGAAAAAGCTATTAAAAGTGTAATAAAAGAAGCTTTTAACAGACTGAGCACAGAAACGGAATTTCTGATTTTTGTAATCAGTATAAAATTAACGGCAAAGAATGCAAGCGTCAGCGCAGGGAATAAAATATTAATCGGTAATTTCCACAGAAAAAAGAAAAACAGCAATTGTACAATGATTGCACTCACGATAAAAAATTTGTTGGATACATAAGTTTTGCCACGAAATTTTATCTGGGGAAACAGTTTAAATAATACATACGCTAAGAATGAAACAAACAGGAAATACATACCTGTCTGATCCAGTTTTTGAAAGAAGAAGGTTAAAGTAGCATGATACATAAAACTGCCGAAACCCATATATAATGCGGAGAATCCGATTAAATAAGAAAAGCCCGGGAATTTTGCCAGCAGGTTATTTACGTTGTGGCGGTGTTCATATTTGTGGTCATTTTTCGCTATACTGATAAACATTAAACCGATGATGATATAGCCCAGATTGGACCAGGTATTAGATGGCTGTACGATTAGCTGATCGAAACGATTCATCTCGCAGAAATGCGTCGCATTGCCCAGGGCCTGTCTCCATGATTGCCACGGATCCACATACTGATTCAGTTTATACAGAATAAACAAACCTGCACTTAAAATCAGGGTGCCGAAAAAGGGATGTGTAAATACTCTGATGCGGTGATTGTGCAGACTGAAGTCTTCCTTAAATTTATCGAAATCTAATACAGGCATAGCTTTTATGTTTTTAGAGTTAGAGCTATGAAGATAAAAATAAAAAAGTCTTTGTGTTTTTCTTTATTGTTAAAGATGTGGTAAAAACTATCTGAAGAACTCAACGCCTGTAACATCCATCACCTGGTAACCATCTTCTGAAAAGAATGCCGGTGCAGGCTTTCCTTTTTTTATGTCCGTTAATTTCATAAATACAGAGCTTCCGTCTTTAGTGGTATAGGTGGATTCCAGCGCGCATCCGTCAATATTGGCACAGTCCGTATTGATGGAGGATTTCTTGCCTTTCATGCCTGCCGTGAAATATGACAAGGCTTCCGACGTGTTGATGGTGATGTCTTTGGTAACCCATGCTTCGCATTTGGCGCCGTCACTGTAGGTGAGTACCCATTTGTTGCATTTGAAACCATCTATGATTTTTGTTTCTGCTGTTTTCTGAATACTTACACTTACGGCAGGTGTTTCTGTTTTATTACCGCTGACGCTTATTTTCGGCATTCTCATAACCATGCCGCTTTTCTTTTTCTTCTTCAAATCATCGATGAGCATGGTCATAGTATTTTCCCGCACATCAAAAATGCTGCGGATATTTTTTTCCGTTTCGTCTGAAAACAAAGGTATGGTAGCCATTTTGTATTCGTCGTACGCTGATTTTATTTCGCCGGTAGTTGTTTTTCCTTTTGCATCTTTATTCGTAAACTTCATTGTGTAGCTGCCCAAAAAGGAAAACTTCTTAGCGTTTGGGTTGGATGTACCGGGTTGTATTTTTACAGTTCCGTTATTGGTTTTGACGGTCGTTGTGCTTCCGTTTTTTGTATGCTGCCCGTTTGAGAATATCCGATAGACGCAGCAATTACGAAACTGAAAAAAAGCGATTTTCTCATACCTCTGTTTTTTTATTGTTTGAAAAGTAAATTAAAGTTAAACCTAAAATCGTAATATCTAAATTATATATTCTCATGATAAAATAAGTAATTACTGCAAATATAACTAAAACCAGAAATAAAATTCTGTCAATACGTCTTGTGAAAAATCCGATTATAAATACTGCCTGTGAGAAGAACAGCATTAAATATGAAAGAGCGGCCAGGTTCGGATGTGTAATCAAATGTGATGCGATACGGTAGCAAATATGTTGTGGATTTAATGTGGCTAAATCACTGTGCTGGCTGATTAATACATTCACGAAATTCTGCGGAGAAAAGAGTAAGCCATTGCTGAATTTATGATAGGCTGAAGATACCATGATAAAGACCAGAAAGTATCTTGCAAACTCCATCAATAAATCAAAGTCTCTATCTTTTTTCAAACAGAAAGGCAGCAATGCAATAAATACGGCACTCATGCTTTTGGAATGCGCACAGGCATAAGTTTCTATGGTTATACGTTGTATAAAAAAGAAGATGATTAACAGTCTGCAAAACAGATATCTGTATTTACCGGATACCAGACATGCTATCGTGAAAAATACCACAGCAAAATCAATGATCATACATGCCCAATAGTGTTGTATAATGTAATGAGGAAAACCGCTGCAAAGACTTAGCCAGAATGTATAATCCAGCTCGGGGCCTTTCATGGGTTGTCCGTAAGCATACACGAGAAAAGTGCTACTGTGAAACCGATACAAAAGTAATATCAGGAAATATCCGAATACTACTCTTGCAAAAGAATCCCTGTTGCTGATATGGAAGTTAAGCAGGCTTTTCACTATTCAATTTTTAAAACACTCCAGCTGTTATGTATTTCTTTAAACTCTCCGTTTTCACATTTGTATTGCACATCTCTCAGTTCTACTGTCTTGATTTTCCTATGTAATATTTTTTCTAGGTATTCTTTGAGCCATGCAGGATATGTCGCCGCTTCGTCAGAGTGGTTGTTTATTTTGTAAGCAACAAATGCATATACTTGCTCCGGAAATATTTTGGTTCTTGACAACACCGCTTCATTCATTGGGTCATTATAATTATTGATCCGCTGCCAGTTATACATTTTGTATGTATTTAGTATGGATAACTCTTCCCAGATAGGAATTTTAGTGATATCCAGTCGCTCGCCATCTATAAATACTTCCGTTTGAATAATGGTATCAGGCATTGCTTGAGTCCGCGAATACATATCCCAGACAAACCATGGAAAGGAGTGAATACGTTTTTGATTAAAATAGGCCTGAAAAAACACAAAAATCAAAATGAAATAAAACAGCATTTTATTTTGCCTGAAAAGCCGAACTAAATATACGTTTTGAAATCTATTCATGCCTTTTTTGTCTTATACCTTATGCCTCTATCCTAAAATACCGCTTTGAAAAAATGATAACAAATCATCAGCACTAAAATAATTTTCAATCCGCTGGTTAATAAGAAACCTACGAAAGAACCGATGCCCGATTTTATAGCCAGTGTAAATTCCTGTCCGTCTATCAGTTCACCAATTAGCGCGCCTAAAAAGGGACAAATAATTATGGAAATGCCGCCGAAAGTAGCGAAGATGATACCGACCACGATACCGATAAAACAACCTCGTATTCCTGCTTTTGTGCCTCCGAATTTCTTGGTGCTCCACACCGGAATGAAATTATCGATAATGGTAATCAGTATAATGATAACCGCATAGAGAACCAGCAGCCACAAAGGTAAATCATCCTTTGCATGCAGTCCGAAATAGGCGAGCACCAATGCCACATATGCAATGGGCGGCCCCGGCAGCGGCGGCAGTACACAGCTCACCAGTCCTACAACGAGTAAGATAATTCCGATAGTGATGATAATGCTGACTTCCAATTTTTAATTAATTATAGTGTTTACCTCACCCCAAGTCAAACTATGTTTGACTTTTCCCCTCTCCATATGGAGAGGGGTGGTTCCGGCTTTGCCGGAATCGGGGTGAGGTTTATTAAATCCTTATTGTACATTGTTAATCATTAGCGGTTTCAATTCCGTTCCTTCCACGATAATTTTATAACCGTTCTGACTGGCCATATAGAAAATCAAATCCATCACGTCTTTCTTTTGCTCCTCGGCTTGTTTTACCAGTTCCGTACTCAATGCTTTCTGCCGTATTTTGTCTTTCGCCAGACTGTTCAGTTTCGATAATTCCTGTTCGCTGAAATCCGTAAACAAACCGCTGCTCAGGTTTTCAAATTTGATATCCGTGTCGATGGAAATGATTTCCGGCTTCGGCATTTGTTGTATAACAATCGTTTTGTCTTTTTCGTTCGTGCTGATTTTCAGCTTTTCCAGATTGTAGCCGACGGATACCTTCGCATCCACTTTTACTATGGCATCTTTGCGGAAACCGGGAAAGTCGATATAGTCGAAATCATTGTAACGCATTAGTTCGGAGTAATTGCCTTCCACCGTCACCAGCTTCATCACTTTCTGAATGCGCTGTACCACAATAGTGCTATCCACCGTGGAGTGGTCTTTTTTAGAAAAAAAATCACTGATGAACAATTTGATGCCAAGTAGTGCAATTATTAAAATAAGTACGGCAATCAGTATATTTTTTACGTTCGAACTCATGTACCCAAACCTACATAAAAAACAGATATTTTTTATAAAAACCATTTAATATTTAAACACATAGACACATAGTAATTTTAGTCGTTACAAACAGTAGTACTCATTTGGGAAATCCTTAAGGAAATCATTAGCTCGCCTTTGGCGAGAAACTATGCTATCCTTAATTTACTCTTTATTATCTACAGCCTGATCAGTGTTATGTAGTACTTAAGCCTATGATTCTATGTGTTTAAAATTTTAATTAATGTTTCTTTGTTTTTTTTCGGTGGTTTTAAGAAACTAAATTTTGTAATTTCGTGGTCATGAGCAGACCAGTTATTTTAGTGACCAATGATGATGGAATTATTTCACCGGGCATTCGTGCGCTGGTGGAAGCCGTGATGCCTTTCGGCGATGTAACCGTAGTAGCGCCCGACAGCCCGCAATCGGGTATGGGACACGCCATTACTATACATGACCCGCTGCGTCTGCAGAAAGTGGATGTATTTCACGATCTGGGAATTCCCTCGTATCAGTGTTCGGGTACGCCGGTGGATTGCGTGAAGATTGCCATTGACAAGATTCTGCACCGCAAACCTGATTTGTGCGTTTCCGGTATCAACCACGGTTCCAATGCTTCCATAAATGTGATATATTCCGGCACTATGTCGGCGGCGATGGAAGCGGCGATAGACGGCATTCCTGCCATCGGTTTTTCTTTACTGGATTTCTCCTTTGATGCAGATTTCTCTGCCGCAAAAGTATATGTAGAGAAGATTGTCCGCAATATGCTGAACACCGGACTCACGAAAGATGCATTACTGAACGTGAATTTTCCGAAACTGCCGCTGGAAGAAATTAAAGGCATGAAAATTTGCCGTCAGGCGAATGCCAAATGGGAAGAAGAATTTGACGAGCGCCGTGACCCGAACGGAAAAAACTATTACTGGCTGACCGGAAAGTTCGTCAACCACGACCAGGGTGAAGATACCGACGTGTGGGCATTGGAAAACGGCTATGTGTCCATCGTTCCCGTGCAGTTTGATTTAACGCACCACCACGGCATTTCCTTCATGAACCAGAACTGGGATTTGAAATAACTAATTAATCTCGAATCGCTGGCAAATTAGTTTCATGTTTTATTTGAAAAAGGCATTCAAATTATAAGCAGGCTTACTTTGCGTATCTATATTATTGTTTATTTATCCAATACTCATTGCTATTTTTCTGTCCGGTAGATATCAAAACTAATTGCTCTGTTAATTCCTCTAAGTTCGTGGCGTTCGTGTTGCTTAAAACGATAAAAGTTTTGTTGTTGTCTGTTATGTGCAGCCAGTTTGCATTTGCGCCCCAGATAGAACCTTGCCGGTTGGCAACTTTATAAGTATAAGCTCCAAATTTAGTATCTGTAACCCAGAAACCATAAGCAACCCCATATAATTCCGGATATGGTGTCAGCATTAAGTCAACAGTTTTTTTGTTAGTAGTTTGTTTTGAAAAATACCGGCATCCAATTTTAATAAATCTTCTGCTGTAGAATACATGGCACCAGCCGAATAGTAGTTTTCAATATACATGGGGTCGTCTTTGTAGAATACTTTTGTGCTGTCGTCTATATTGTAAGTCTCTGTCAAGCCCTGAATAATATTTTTATGATAAAGCAAACCGGTGTTCATCATATTTAGCGGTGCTAAAATGGATTCTTTCAGATTTTGACTGAAAGATTTTCCTGTAATTTTTTCAATAATGCGACCGAGTATGATGTAATTTCCATTGTCGTAACTGAATTGTTTTCCCGGTTCAAATTCCAGTTTGCCACTACAATATTTATTAATAAAGTCGTCAACAGAAACAGGAGATTGGTACACACCAATTCCTGTTTTGCCTTCGCAATTTGGTATGCCGGAACTGTATGTAATTAATTGGTGAATGCTTACTTTATCCTTTGCTTCACCATTGTACTCCGGAAGATATGTTCCAATTGTAGCACTTAAGTCTATTTTACCTTGTTCGTAAAGTTTAAGAATCAAAACAACGGTGAAAGTTTTGGTAACGGATGCTATCTTAAATACAGACGATGAATTTATAGGTGTTAGAGTTTGTCTGTTAGCCACGCCAGTTCCCTTCATGAAATCAATTTTACCATTAGTTGCCGCTAAAACTACACCATTAAAGTTTTTTGATGTTTTATAATAAGTGATGAGTTGGTCATAATCTGTTTGTCCATTGCAAAATTCAGATAACAGAAGAATAAGTAGAAATAAGAATTGCCGTGTCATGTTTGTGTTTTATAGAGAAATAACTGTTGTAAAACGGCATGAAAGTGTTTTGGTTCAGCATCACGCAGAATTTATTAAAGGCCATCAAATAAACCTAAAATATACAGTAATATTAGTGCTTTAGATAGAGTTCTGTAAGGATATTACTGTAGCTGCTCTTTCAGCTTATCCAGGTATTTTGTCCAGGCGCCTGAACAGCCTCCGTAACATTCTATTTGCGGTACTAAACCCTCATGCGTAAAGGTTACGGTTGTTGCTGCACCATCCGATGTAATATCAAACCTGATTTTTGTGTTTGCCCATTCGTTCGTATCCTGCAGAAATGTCAGCTTACTCTCCGTAACCAGCCAGACTATTCTTTTGTCAGGAATAAGTTCAATCAGTTTTTGTTTGGAGTAATGCATGCTGCCGCCCGCAGAAAACGTAAATTCATCGTTCAGGTGTTCGCTTTTCCCTGTAGTTTGTTCCGCATACAAGCCCGACCACCATTTATCTATATCCAGCAACAGTGAAAAAACTGCATCGGGAGTTTTTGACGTGGTAAAAGCGTAGGCATAGTTTTGCTGCTGTTGAGTACTCATATTTAAAGTAAGATGCCTGTTTGTTTCATGATTAATATTTTTATAATTGTCCGCACCGGCTCTGGTATTCAGGAAATAGTATCTGCTGACTTAGCTTAAACCCAAATTAAATCTACAGAAATTTTATGAAATTTATATGGGTAGAGCTTTAGCACTTTATTTTTCATATGCTCTCGTCATAAGTACTGTCATTTCTATAAAGGCCGTCCATTTCGCGAGAGCGGAATAAGCAACAAAAAGAGGGTGGGAGCTGAGATTAATTTTAACGTTCCCTTGCTATGAGACGTTGCGTTCAAAGGGGAACGAGTATTCTCGGCCAAGATAAAATTTATTCATCGAAATAGAGCTGAAGCTAGTGAAAACCAGCAATGACCGCATAGTAAGTGTTGGTGGCTGGTAAATTATTTACGTCGTATTGTCTACGTGATATTTTCATTTAGGTCAAGTTTATATAACCAATATCGTTTCCCAAGCAGCTGGTCAATTTCTTTTAAAATTCTAAAACCCCAATCGGAATCGAGTCTCTGTGGAACTTTTGCTTGATTATTTTGACAACAACGCGCTTAACGAAAAATAATCGTCTCGTACAAGTTGTTGTAATCTGCTAATACATAGTCGTTTTTTTCTTTGACATACAAAAGTATTGCTACATGATACCTGCCATTTGGCGGTAGCATTTCTAGAACGTAAGGGAAGCTGTTGTCATAAAAAGCAAACTTTGCACCTAATGGATCGTAATTAACCTCACAAAGCGTGTAGCCGTTTAACAGTTTCCCGTCGAAAGGTTCCACTGATCCAAAGATCTTCAGTTTAATGCTGTCTGTTGCATATTCAGAGTTGTTAACAATCGTACCACCTGCTATGCTCAGTTGGTTCTTATTCTCACCATTGAGAGAATTGGACACTGACCAGTTTCCTTCGAGTTGTGGTGCAGTGGTACTCTCGTTTGAGCTTATTGTACACATTGCATCAAAATTGAGATAATCAGCCACCATGTATTCACCATCAACGTATTCTAACACCGCCAATGTAACATAGTACGTTCCCGGATTTACCGGTAGAATATCGTGAGTTATATCTATCGGACCATAATATGAATTTGGCTCCATCGAACTGTAACTGCGAGAGAAAACTTTTTGTCCACTCAAACTATTTCCGTCGTATTTCTGCTTCGTGAGGTACATTTCCAGCAAGAAACTTCCACTTGTTTCATAGTCACTCTCATTGGTAATTTCATCGCCGGTAATACGAACGGTTGTTTTCCCAACATTAAATGACCAACTTCCGTTTAATACCAATCCCCCCGGGGAAGCGAGCGTTATACTATACGAAAAAAGAATAAGACAAACTGAAAAAATGTGTTTCATTTGAAGGAATAGGAATTAAGCTAATTTCAAATGTAAACAATATTTGTGCTATTGATGCATTTTTGGCAGTGAAATCTGCGTATCTGCGGCTAACGTTTTGGGGCTTTGCGAAGGTGGGGAAATCGAAGTACAAATGTTCAATTTAGCACCAAAGTTCATTAGAATTCCAATGTTCAAATTTAGTACAAATGCCCCACTTTTGCAAAACCCCTGTTAGGTGCAGTTTTTTTTCTGTCGTCAATTCCCTGTCGTGTTCTTTTTGCACTTTATGAGGTAAAAGGATAATTTTCTGTTACTTCCGTTACTTCAAAAGTCCCGTGTTGGTAAATTCTTCTGATATTGTTTCGTTGTCGTAAAAGAATATTTTTACTCCACCAAACATTTCAAATCTGTCTTTGCTTAACTCAGTTCCTTGTCCATAAGTTACTGCTTGCTTTGTTATTGCTGTGAAAACCATAAATCCGTTTTCTGTGAGTTGGTTATAACAGTCTTGAATTAGTTTTGCTCTTTCGTGTTTGTCTAACAAGTAAATTAATCCGTAGCAATAAATTCCGTCATACAAATTGTTGTCAAAAGGCATATCAGTAACAGAACCGTGATAAATTTTCATTTCGTTTCCAAAATGCTTTTTACCTAATTCAATGGCAATTTTTGAAATTTCAATTCCTGTTACGGTCATTCCGTTTTCTCTGAAAATTTGAGCATTTCGTCCATAACCAATGCCTGGAATTAAAACACTTTTTACTTTTTGCTCAACAAAAAAGTCCTTTGTCAATATAGTTGATTTTGCAGGATTTAAACCCCACATTTCTTGTTTGTCTTTAAATGCTTCTTCCCAAAATTCTGTCATAACTTTTCTGTTTTTGTGCAAATTTTGTCTTCCAAAATTTCACAATGAAAACCTTGTTTTCTAACTATTTTCATAATTTTATCTGAATATATTTTACTGCCTTCAACTCTTAAAATAGTGTGTCCACAAGGAAAAGATAAGTCCGTTTCGTTAAGGTCAAAGTTTATTTTCAAGTCAATATTATCATTTTGAATATTGTTCAAAATGATGTCTGCTTGAAGATTGTTTTGAATATCTGTTATAAAAACTTCTACCATAAAATTAAAATTGTTCTTGTACTAATTCTCCATTTGCTACTGCACCTGCTGTGTTTCCACTTGAAACTGCATTAGCAACAGAACGCATCATAATTGAATTATCTCCACAAGCGTAAATGTTTGGAACGTTTGTCTTTTTGAATAACACAATTTTTAAATAACCTTGTTCGGTGAGTTCGCAGCCAAGTGAAACTGGAATATCAGAGTGTTGTGTAAATGGAATTGCACCATACGCAACATCAAAAGCGATTTTATTTCCATCTTTGAAAATCAGATTTTTCAGTTTCCCGTCTTTATGTTCAATTTCTGAAATCTGGGTTTCTATAATTTTTATGTTGTGTTTGTTAAGTTTCTCAAATTGTTCGGTGGTAAAATCTGCTTTTCCGTTGGTTAAAATCGTGATGTTTTTTGTAAGGTTGTTTACCATTGAGGCAAGGTGAAACGCTTTGTGTCCGTTTGCTATAATTCCTGTATTTTGATAACGATGTTCATAACCGTGGCAGTAGGGACAATGAACAATAGAAATTCCCCAACATTCTGCAAAAGCCTTTTATTTCGGGCATTGTGTCTTTTATGCCTGTTGCAAAAATCAATTTTTTTGCTGTGAATTTGTCGGTTGTGTTTGTTGTTATTTCAAAACCATTTTCTGTTTTTACGCCACTTATGGCAAGTCCTTTATAAAACTTTACAGTTTCGTATTTTTCTAACTTTTTTTTTAGCACTTGTAGAAATTGCTTTTGGTGTTTTGCCATCTTGTGTTAAAAAATTATGGGAATGTGGTGTTTGAATGTTGCAAGGTTTTCCGTTGTCAATTATTAAAACATTTCGCAAAGAACGTCCTAATGCCATTGCCGAAGAAAGACCTGCATAACTGCCACCAATTATGATAACGTCAAAATTTTTGTTGTCTGTCATTTTGTTATATTTTGAAAATGCTGTCAATGGAAATGGCAAAGCCAAGGCAGTTAATGCCAAACTACTTTGCTGTATGAATTTTCGTCTTGAAGTCATTTTTTACAATTTTGTTCGGCAAAGATAAGAATATTTTTCCCTAATGCGACATTATCGCAATAAATTATTGCACCTTTGTCGCAATAATATTTTTAACTAACTTTGTACTATGATGAAACGTAGAAATACCGCAACACAAGAGGCTGTTTTGTCTGTCTTGACAAGCAAAAGAAGGGCAATGAGCCAAGACGCTATTGTAAAGCAAATGGAAGTTAATGCTGATAGGGCTACTATTTACAGAATTTTAAACCGTTTTTGTGAAGATGGGATTGTTCACAAAATTGTTGCCGATGATGGGAAACAGTATTTTGCTGTCTGTGTGAAATGCGATGATATTCCTGTTTTAGGAAATCATTTTCATTTTCGTTGCACAAAATGTGAAACTATTGAATGTTTGCCAACACTTGTTGAGTTTTCTGTTCCTGAAAAATATGTTGTCCAACAAATGAATTGTGTTCTTGTTGGGATTTGTAAGGATTGTTCGTAGTAGGGTGTCTCTCTAAAATTGCACCTAACGTTTCGCGGCTTCGCGTCTGTTGCGATTCCAGCGAACTGCGTACTGTCTGCTAAGATAAAATATTTTCGTGAAGATAGAAGTTCAATTCAAGAAAAACCAGCAATAGCGCGAAACCGCTGTTGGCAGTAGTTTTATTCTGTCCAAAATTTTCCAATTGAATATGTTTTTGCTTGCCCACTAATAATCACTCGGTCTCCTTTGTCTTCACAATACAACTTTCCTAATCGTTCAGAAACTTGTTTGGCATAAAGTTCTTTTTTATTAAGTCTTTTTGACCAAAATGGAATTAAAGAACAATGTGCAGAACCTGTTACAGGATCTTCTAGAATTGATGCTTGTGGTGTAAAAAACCTTGAAACGAAATCGCATTTATCACCAACTGCTGTTACAATTACACCTCCTGGGTCAATATTTATTTGGTCGAATAATTGTCTATCAATTTCAATGTTTCTAACTTCTGTTTCATTTTCATAAACCAAAACATAGTCTCTTGATTTTAAAATTTCCCTAGGTTGGATATTTAAAGATTTTGAAATTGTCTCGGGTAAAGTATCTGCAATAGGCATTCTTGATGGGAAGTCCATTTTGTATAGTCCATCTTCAACTTTAACAATTAAGTCGCCACTTAATGTTTCGAAAACAATTTCATCTTTTTTGTAATCTAAAATTGTCTTTAAGCAATGTGCTGTTGCAAGTGTGGCGTGACCGCACAAATCCATTTCAATTTCTGGAGTAAACCATCGCAAATGGATTTTTTCTCCTTTATCTACAAAAAAAGCGGTTTCTGCAACGGCATTTTCTTTAGTTATTTTCAACAAAATGTCGTCTGATAACCAATTGTCAAGAGGCACCACACAAGCAGGATTTCCACCAAAAATGGTATCTGTAAATGCGTCAATTTGGTACAGTTTTAATGCCATTTTTCTTTTTATTTTATAATAAACAGCATATAGTCAATTTCTTTTTTGAAAAGACTATATGCTGTAATTTTTGTTAATTATGCATCAACAAGTATCACTTGACCAGTAATAAATCCATCAACCGAGCGCTCAAACGCTTTACCAACCAATGCACTTGGTACAGGTTGAAATCCTGGCATCATATCACCGTAAACATCCCAAGCCTCCGCTAAAACTGTTGGATTTACTGAATTTACACGAATACCTCTTGGCATTTCGAAGGCTACACATTTTACAAAGGTATCAATGGCACCACTTGTAGTTGCATCTGCAATAGCAAAAGGAATAGGCTTTAAATTTAGTATACCTGTAATAAGCGTAAAAGAACCTTTATCAGCAATGTATTCCTGACCTATTCTAACAATATTGATTTGCCCCATCATTTTACTCATTACTGTAGTCATCCATTGCGCTTCAGTCATTTCCTCGAAGGTCGCATATTCACATACGCCAACAGTATTCACAACCGCATCAAAGTGACCAACCTCTTTGAATAATTTTCTCAAAGATTCTTCACTAGTAATGTCAACTTGGTAGTCGTAACCGTCATTTGAACGACCAGCTGTAATCACTTTGTGTTTTCCTAAACCTGTCAGTGCTGCTTTTCCCATTTTCCCATTAGCACCTATTAAAATTACTGTTTTCATCTATTTAATTATTTTAAAATTGAAGTGCAAAATTACACTCCTGCTATACTATTCACGTAGGACATTTGTCTAATAATTAAATTGATGCTCTTATTCTACTTAAATGTCTTTGAGTAATTCCAAGATAGGAAGCTATGTAGTGAAGTGGAATTTGTTGCACAAATTGTGGATAGTTGTTTATCAAATCTACATATCGTTTTTGGGCGTTGGATTTTTGATGATTAAATATCCATTTTTCGAGTTCAACATATTCTTTTTCAGCAATTATTTTTAAAAAATTCAACCATTTATTGTTTGATTCCGCAAGGTTTTCTAATTCTTTTTTTGAAATTGAAATTATTTCAGAATCGGTTAAAGCTTGTAAATTTTCTTCTGATTTATTCTGTGTAATAAATGAAGAATAAGCCACTAATAACGTATTGGGAAAGGTAAAACAATAGGTTATTTCTTCGTCATTATTAGAATAATAGAACGAACGGAAAATGCCAAAATTCACAAAGGAAAGTGTGGTACAGATTTCATCTTGTTTAATGAAAAAATCTCCTTTTTTTATCGTAGAAATAGTCGCTAAACTTATAAATTCATTTATTTCACTATCTGTAAATAAATTGTATTGTTTTAAGTAGTCAACTATTGATTTTTTTTCGAACATTTATTTTAATCGTCGTTTTTGTTAAAATTACTGCCAACGGTTGAAAAATGGCGCTGGTTGTGCGTGTTTAGCACAAACAACACTTATTTACAAATTAAATATAATACACAAAACTTAATTTACCAAATATACCACAACTAGTGCCAATTTTTTGTTATCGGTTGTTCTTCTTTCCGTCATCTCGTCAATTTGATAAGCATTTCGTCAATTTTCGCTCTTAGAATTATTGATGGCTCGTCACCTTTGTCTTTTAGTTTGAGCATTTCACAAATGTCCTTTGCTGTTAAAATGACAATTAGTTTTCCTGCTTCTTTCAATGCTCCTTTTGCGGCTTTACCGGCATTGTCGTCTGCTCCATTTCTTGCTATTATAAAACTAACTGAACGCAATGCTGTCAAGAATAAATACTTTTCAGTTGTATAAATCTGTCCTTGTTTGATTTCTTCGGTGTAGTTCTTAAACTCAAACAAGACATATCTTGTATGGAAGTCGTGAGCTAACTCTGTCCAGAATGTATTTTCGTGTGAGGATATAATACGACACAAAAGGTCGAATCGATGCAAACCATCATCAGTAGTTGGCTGCAATTCCCATAAAGTCAAGTCTGTGTTATTGTCAAAAAGATATTTTAAAATTTCTGTGCATTTGTCTTCAAAATTTGCTGCGTCTGGTCGTCCTGGATTTAAAGCATTTAATTCTTTGCAAAGTTTTTCTCCTTTATCGTCTGTTTTCTTTTGCTTAACATTCGTTGAAGCATTTTTAAGTGATGGGATAATTGTTGATTTGTAGTTTGTGTCAACGATTATAAGGTCGTCCAATTGTCCATTAAAAGCTCTGATTAAAATATTTTCAAGGTCGTAGTATATTGTAGAAAAGTCAAACGCAAGAGCAAAAAGTGTCTTTGCATCCCAAATTATTACGCCACTTTCCTTAAATATTTCCTCTTTTAAACTTGGTGTTACATAGCTTGAAACAACTAAAATTAGTTTAGCATTTTCGTTGTCCTTTTGAGAAAGTAGTCTACGATATGCTTGTCTTAACAAGTCGAGTTTTGGAAGTTTGCTTTTATAAAATTTCACTTCTACATAAGCAAACGTGTTGTCAATGGTCGCCAAAAAATCGTAACCCTTGTCCTTAGAAGGAATTTCAGTTTTAAATCCGTTGCTTTCAAAAATTGTCTGAACAAGTTTTTCAAACTCTTTGTAAAGTGAAAAGCCGTCAAAGTCCATTATTTTGTCCATAGTGTTGTGTGTCTTTTAGAATAACCGATAACGGTTTCGGGCTTGGCGAAGGTGGCGATTTTCACCACAAATGTTGATTAGAACCAAATTTGATAACCACAAATGCGGGTATCGCCATTTTGCCAAACCCGTTATGCGGTTTTAGTCCAATTGTGTTTATAAAACTAGGTAAAACTTCATTGTCATCAAAATGTTTTCATGTATTCGACAATGTTTGTTTTATATGTTTTGAAGCCTAGTTTTGTTAATTGATTAAACGGTTCACTATTTAAAATTTTATTGTATCTACTAAATTCCATAAGCGTAGGTTTTGGTCAATGTTCTCACAAAGCGTTCCTTTAAGCAGCGTTTACACAATTCATGACTAAAAACAGGGGGCAAGAACAATCTGAGCATCACCACAACGTTGTGCCGCTAAAACCAGTGCGGGATTAGAAGTACCGTTTGCTTGGTAAATGTACAAAAGAATATTAAAGAACCAAATGATTGAGTAGCTACACAGCCCGCATTGGTATTAGCGGCTGTTAGGGCGTCGTAATTTAAGCATCCATACTGCAGCAATCTGTCCCACCCTATTTGTCCAAGTTTAGCACTTGTAAAAATGAGTTCAACCAAGTGATTTGTCTCAATGCATTTCTACTAAACAAGTCCTAATTATAGCTAAACAATTGTGTGCGGCTTTATCCATTAAATTGTCTTGACCAAACAGATTGTCTTAACCGCTTTAATGTCGAAAAAGTAATTTGGTTCTTAAAAAATCAAAACTATTTTGTTGGTCTTAACCATATTGATGTCTAGCGTTATTTGTGCTTGCGTAAATGGTTACAACCAATTTAGTTCATAATAATTTCGTCAACAATTAAACCAAACAGTTTTGGTCTAAATAATTTGTATTAATAATTCTTCTATCGGACTATGGTGATCGGCTGTTTAATTATGCGCCTAACGTCCGGCAGCTTTGTGAAGTGAGTTGACACCGATGAACTATTTAAAGGAGGTCAACTCATTTTACAAAACTGCCTGTTAGGCGCTGTTTTAGTTTATGCAATTTACTAAAACAGTTCCAGTTTTAAGCTGCTCGCACTGCAAAACATTTAGATAAAAATTATTGTCGTAAATACTTGTATTTCCGCAGTCATTTTTGTCGTGAAAACTCATTTTATCAAAACGATAAGTTACACTCAAAATATTGTTTCTCAATTTTTTTTCTTGTAACTTTGCTGAGTATTGTAAGCGTCTCACGCTTTAAAGAGTACACTCTTTCCGCGATTCGTCGCCAATACTCAAAGTAAAAATCTTTCAGTTTTTACTATCGTTTTGCTCCTCTGAGATTCACTACAGTTTTCATTGTTTTGCAGTGGCTTAAAATTGCGCTCTAACGTTTTTGGGCTTGGCGAAGGTGGGGTTTAGAAAGCACCAAAGTTCAAATTTAGTACAAAAGCTAATAGAAAGTACAAATGCTCAATTTAGTAATAAAGCCCCACTTTTGCCAAACCCATGTTAGCACTTCGTTGCTTATATCCTTATTCTTTATAAACTTTCTAAGTCAATGTCTGTGTAAGGGTTAGATAGGTCTGTAGTACCGTTTGGTTGATATAAATAACGAAATCTTTGTCCGAATTCTTTGTAAAAACTACCTTGCCCGTCGGGGCTACTTATGTCAATTAGAGATTTGTCTAATATTATTTTGGCGTATGTCTTACCATCCTTGCATAAAACAAAAAAACCAGCTTCATTTCCGTTCAATTTATATTCCGATTTGTATCCGTTAGTTGGGGCTACGTTTTTTTCAAAAAGCAAAGAAGATTTAATTTCACTATCAAGGATTGGGATCAAACCACCATTTTTATTTGTCTGAAGAATATTCGGCTGACCTTCTTTTTTTTCTATTTTAAACCAACAGTCACATTGCGTGACATCTGTATTAGTGGTTAGAGTTGAGAAGTCAAAACCAAATGTTTTAATATTATTGAAGTCTAAATTATTATTGTCTAATCCTTGAATCCGTATTCGTAAATAAGGACTTTTTTCAGTTGTTTCAATTTCAACAAGGTCTGTAGTTGTTAAAGCAATAATTGTCGGATTCGTTTTGGATTTTCTTAATTTTATCGGAATATTAATTTCACTTTCAGCAAGATCACGGCTTGCTGTCATAGGTTCGTAGTCTTTTGATTTCACTGCAATATAAACATTGTAGCCCTTTTCAAAAGTGACTTGGAAATTACCCTTGTTATCTGTCTTTGTTGTATTATTGTCTAAAGAGACGTCATAAATGTCATGATTATACCAACATGAAACGCGAACTTCTGCATTGGAAATTGGATTACCCGCTTCGTCCGTCACCTGTCCAGTTACAATTATGTCTGTTTTGTTTTTACAAGAAGTGAGGATAGACAAAAAACAAATAAATATTATTTTATAAATTGAATTCATATCGTTGTATATGTTGGGTCAGGGCAATGAGTGCTAACGGTTGAAAATTGGCGCTGGTTGTGCGTGTTTTGCACCAACCAAAACTTATTTACGAATTAAATATAATACACAAAACTTAATTTTCCAAATTTACCACAACTAGTGCCAATTTTTTGTTAGCTGCTGTATTAGTTCTGAACTATTTTCATGTAAAAAGTTCGATGATAACGACCTTTTTTTTCATTGTATGTTAGCACTTTTCTAACTAATTTTTCATTGTCTACTCTATAAACTTTTAGTAAGTTGTTTCCTATTTTGAATTTGCAGTGATATTCTATTCCATTCTCATGTCTTAATTTATATGATTTGAATTCATCACAATTTGTCCATGGTAATTCAAGATTAGAAGTCGTGTCTTGTAAAATGCATGGTTTGGGTTCAATAAATTTAATGTATAATTTATTTCGCTTGATAAAAAAAATACCATCTAATTCATTGTCTTCTTGAAGATGTCTAGATTCTACATATTTGCACGTACTATCTTTATTGAATATAATATTGGTCATAGATAATCCAAATGCTGAAAAATTGTCTCGATATCTTCCAATTACAAATTTATTCGATGTACAAGCAGACAATAAAAATATTGTAAATGCAAAATAGAATATGTAGATAAACTTATTCATCGTCAAAGAATATAGCAGCTAACGGTTGAAAATTGGCGATGGTTGTGCGTGTTTAGCACCAACCAACACTTATTTACAAATGTAATTTATTACACAAAACTTTAATTACCAAATCTACCACAACTATTGCCAATTTTTTGTTAGCAGTAGCCATTTAACTTATTTACCAAATATTTCTTTTCTTAAATAAATAAAACCATCCCAGCCACAACTTCCATCTAATATTAGATTTGAGTTTCCATTATAAACTACAGAATATGTATCAACTGTTGTACAGCCAAATCTATTCATATAGTTTAATTCGATTTCAAAATGCTCGATTGACTCAATATCTTTTTCACTGAGTTTTTTAGATTTATCACTCCAATGAATGTAATAATCATCTTGACTTTTCCTGGTTATCGTAAATGAGTCCTTTTCTGAGTGAAAACAACCTTGTGAGGACATTTCAACTTTGTATGAATCGTTTTCTTTTAATTGATTTATGATTGGCTTATAAGTTTCTTTTTCATAATCAATGAAGTTAGTGCATAATTCGACCTTATAACTTATGTACTCTGTAATTTTTACTATTTGTGTTGTTTCTTTTTCAAATAATGATTTATAAACTAAGCTATAAGTGCCTAACTCAAGATTTTTTAAAGACTGTTGATTTTCATACTTTGGATTTAAGATTTTAAATATTTTCCCGTCTTTCAGTACTTTTAATTCAGATAAATATTCAAGTTGCGAATTTCTGCAATCCTGTATTGAAATAATCATTTTCGCTTTTCCATTTGCTAAATTTGAAAAAAAAATCAAGTTTACAAGTAAATAAAATGCTCCCTTTTTCATGTGATTTTTTATGAATTCGTTCTGATGGTTACTGCTAACGGCTACGTATTGCTGAAGTGCGGTATTTTACTACCGCACTTTTTGCAATGTAATTAATGTAAAGTTATAAAATGACTGTAAATGTTTGCACTTCACACCGCATTTTAGCAATACGATGTTGTAAGCAGGTATTTAATTTGTACAACCAATTACATTTCCTTTCCCAAAGTACAAACAAGAATCTGATGTTACAAATATGTAATAAAATATAAAATCTCTTTTTACCAAGGCGTTGATTTTATAATCTGGGAAAAAACCTGGATCAACACCACTTTTTTCTATCAACTTTCCGTCTTTACTTACTACAATCTGTAGCGCCTTTACATATTCAATATTTGTAGTTAATTTAAAATTTAACATACAATTACTAATAATTGGATTTGGGTATGCAATTAAATTAAAATTGTATATACTGTCACAACTATGATAATCATTTACATTGAATGGAGTACCAGTATTTAGTTGATTAAATACTTTCATATCAAAATCTGTAGCTTGAGATAATTTATACAATTTCCAATCATTTTGGTTAACATTTCCAACAAGATTTCCCATGATATCTGTTTCTGTTACATCAGATAATTTGAAACGGTCTTTTTTACAACTAAATAATGAAAGAGACACAACTAGTATTATGAATTTTATTTTTATCCGTTCCATAACTAGTAATTATAAAATCCGTAATCTGAACTAACTGTGTCATTCCAAGTACCTAATAATCCACTTTTTCTATAATCACTTAGGTGTGCAACATCCTTATTCGCTTGTCCTAATGGCATAACAATACCTAATGCTTTGCCACCATAATTTGCATCTTGGAATAATATAACTTCAAAGAAATTATAATTATAAATCGTAGGGTCTTCTCTAACAATCCGCATTGAACTATATGAATCATTTTGTGTATTACCTACCCAAGAGTTTGTATAACCATATAAAGTACGCGTGTAACCAGCATATGTAGAATTATCAAGGTCGCTACCATTATATACATACATTTTAAATGAATATTGTGGTGAACTAAAATCTACATAATGTGTTTGGTATAAAGTGCTAAAGTCAGCATGTCTGTAAAAATACACTCTTACACCACCGTTTCCAGTTGTTGAATTTGTTGTAGATGTTACGCCAACACGATTGCCATTGTTAACCATATTATTTCTTATGTAATAGTCATTAACATTGTTATACATCTCAATTTCAGTTTCTGATTTAAAGTATGCAAATGCGTTTTTGTTCGTATTTACAATTTCTTTAACTCTTGCTGCATCTTTGCCTTCTACAATTACTTTTTCAGAAGTGCGTGAGAATTTAACACTATACTGAAGCTGTTCGCCATGATAGTTCATACTCATGTTTTTAGTAATTGCATCTTTTAATTCTTCTGTTTTTAATGTGTCTTTTTTGCAACTTGCAAATGTCGCTATGATAGCGATAATAATTGATGTTAATTTTAATTTTTGCATTTTTGGTAATTTAATATTAAAAATAATGTTTTCCTTGTATATATTTTAGTTTGCAATTATTACAAACTAAGGTGGAATAAAGTGCCGTATATTTAAGTAGTGTCTTTTCATAATACTTGCTTACAACGTTTTGGGGCTTTGCGAAGGCTGGGATTAGAAGTACGAATGTTCAAATTTAGCATAATGTTCATTAGAATTCCAAATGTTCAATTTAGCACTGAAGCCCAGCTTTTGCAAAACCCCTGTTATATGCCGTTTTTTTTCGGTCTAAATTGTTTTGGTAATTGTCTTTGATAAGCGTTTTCTACAATTTCTAAAATTCGTTTTTGACGTGTTGTGTCCGTTTTTGCAAGTGCCATCCAATATAGTAAAACCTTTTTCTTGCTTTTGCTTAACGTTAAGAAGTAGCCCTTTGAGTTCTCAAATTTTTTGAAAGCTTTTTCCAATTCTGGTGGTACAATAAGTTCTTCTGCTTCGTCCAAAATTGTCCAAGAGCCATTTTGTTTGGCAATATCAATTACCTTAAAACCCGCATCTGCCATTAATCCATTTGCAGTTAAGGTCTCAATTTTTTGTTTGTTGATTTTACTCCAAGTGCTTTTCGGTTTGCGTTTACAGAAATATTGTCTGAATGTATCTTTGTCTATGGTTTCCCCTTTGCTATCTATCCAACCAAAACATAGGGCTTCATCAACAGCATCAGTCCAAGCTACTGATGGTTTGCCTGTATGCTTTTTATAAAAAATAAGCCAAACAGCATCTTTTGTTAAATGATTTTTTTGCAACCATTTTCTCAAATGCTGTTTGGTCTCTGGATAGAATTCTTCTATTTCTTGTTTGTTCATTTTTTACGCATTGCTTGCAAAATAATGCAAGTTACTAATATACAAATCAATTGAAATCCACCAACTAACAGTCCATAGGTCATAGGGTGTGGAATATTAGGGTTAATGGCAATATTAAATGTATTGGCAACCAAAAACCCAAAACCAATTACCAAAGCGAATTCTATTGCTACTTTCCTTGTATTGATATTTAGCACTAACATCAACAAAGCTGCTGTAATTATTGTAGGTAAAATTGCCAAAGCTGGTCCATAAAAATAAATCGGGTCTGGCTTTGTAGGCATCATTCCTAATTTATCCAATGTGCTTGCATACTGATTTGGAAATAAAACGGTGAACCAAAGCCAACCGAAAAAAGAGTAAAACACTAATGATAGCAAGACGGCTAACCAATTGATTTTTGAAAGATTTTTTATCATTTTAAATTTGTTTTAAATTGTTAATAAGGCAAAAGTAAAATGAGCTTGTGACAACCCTATGTCAAGGGTACTTAATGGTCTTGAAATTTTTCAAAAAATTCTTGTAGCGTCATTTTGTGAGGTATAAAATTTTCTGGCTGAATTTGTAAGTTTTGAATTCTGTCTAAACGAAAATAGCGAAATTCTTTTCTTAATCGACAAAAAGCTACCATCAACCAACCTTCTGTTATGTTTAATAAAGCAAAAGGTTCAACAATTCTGTTACTTTCTTTATTTTCAGCATTGATGTATTCAAATTTAACAAGCTGAAAATTGGTAAGTGCATTTTGCAAGTAAGATAAAATGTTGCTCTTAATTTCATAATTGTCAAGCTTTGCAAATTTTGTCCTTAAAGAAAGTAAATTAGCTTTGTCTTTTTCGGTTTGTTTTAAAACAGCTTTTATTTTGTCAATTGCCTCGGCATAATCTTTGATTAATGAGCTATCCTTGTTTTTTAAAACTAATTGTTCGGCAATAATCAATGCGTTTGCTTGGTTTTCGCTAAACATAATTGGTGGAATTTTGTAGCCTTCCATCAAAGTAAAACCTTTCCCGTCTTCTGTCAATATAGGAACACCTGATTGTTCTAATGCTTTTAAATCTCTATAAATTGTTCTTGTACTTACACCAAATTTTTCAGCAAGTTTAGTAGATGTTACAAGTCGTCTTGCTTGCAACTGTGTTAAAATTGCTACAAGTCTCGAAAGTCTTTTTGTATCGTTATCATTCATTCTACAAATTTCTGAAAATTTTGTTTAGTTGTAGGGTGTCCTAAAATGGCATATAACGGTTGAAAATTGGCGCTGGTTGTGCGTTTTTGCACTAACCAAAACCTATTACAATAATACAAAAACTTAATTTTCCAAATTTACCACAACTAGTGCCAATTTCTTGTTAAGCTGCTGTTTTAGTTTCTGAACTATATTTAGTAATTTCAACTGTTATTTGATAACGACCTTTTTTCATTGTATGTTAGCATTTTCTAACTAATTTTCAGTGATTCTATAAACTTTTTCAGTAAGTTGTTTCATATTTTGAAATTGCATTATATCCTATTCCAATACACATGTCTTAATTTCTATGATTTGAATTCATCCAATTTCCATGCTAATCCAAGATTGAAGTCGTGTCTTGTAAAATGCTTTTTGTGTTGATAAATTTCATTTAATTTATTTGTTTGATAACAAAATATATGTAGAATCTGAGTACATCTCTAAATGATGTTGCATCCATAAGTTGAGTTCTTTCGCTGTAGATATTAAATTCCCACTTGGATTGTGCTCATATTCTTCTCCATATACATTATGACTTTTTAACTGTAGAGGCTCTCCATTAACGATAGGGTTTTTCTTGTTATCTATTCCAAAATAATTTAACTGTTTAATTTTTCTTGAATTCCTGCAACATTTGGGGAACAGCTAGATGAATAGTATCTATTTGTTTCATTATCGTAAGTGCTTCGATACATCCCTATAGGCTGTAAGATGTTTTTAGAGACGTAATTATCAAACCTTAGCCCAGAGACTCTTTCAACCACAATTCCGAGCAAGTCATATCCTACATTGCTATATGTTGCAGAGGACATTTTTTCTCCTGGGGTAAATTTTAATTTCGCCTTTTGCAAATTTTGAATATACAATGAAACAGAACTTGTATCATCAGGTGATTTCTTTAGTTTATTGTTCCATTTCAACCCAGATGAGTGAGTAAGAAGGTGTTTTATTTTAATTTCGCCATATCGTTTATCCTTCATTTTAAAATCAGGAAGAATGTCCACCAACTTATCTTCAAGGCTTAATTTGTTATTCTCGACAAGTTGCAATATTGCGGTAGCCGTGAATAATTTTGAAATTGAAGCTAAATGAAACATTGTGCTATCAGATACTATATGTCTCTTATTTAAATCCGTATTTCCATAGTGTTGAGTAAATTCATTACCGTTATCAATAATCCCTATGGACAAACCAACTATAGAATATACCTTAGCGTACTTGTTCACAATTGAGTCAATGGTAGCCTTCTTTTCAAAATCAATATTTTGAGAAAGCACCTTTAAACAAGGCAAAAGTACAATTGATATGGTTATGAGTATTTTCATTTTTCTTTCCTTGCCTATAACGGCTGAAAATTGGCGATGGTTGTGCGTGTTTAGCACGAACCGTAATCAACCTTCAAACTAAATTTATTATTTATTATTTGCTTTTCCAAATGAGCCACAACTAACGCCAATTTTATGTTATGTGTGGTTTTTCTTTCTGTTGTCATTGTCTCTTCAGCCTTAAGAATACTCGTCCAGAAATATAAACTGCTGTCGAAATAATTAAAAGCAAAAACAAAACCTGTAATGAACGAAAAATTCCTTCCGGTGTCACTTGTTAGTTTTCTCATTGCTTCGTTCTGTTCGTTTGTTATTTCTTTTCCTCCAAACATTCCGTCCTTGTTAAGGTCATAGCGATTTAAGTCCAATTGATAATAAATAGCATCAAATGTCGCCATACCTACAATGAACAAGTATAGAACTAAAAAACAGTCACACTTGTCCAAATCAATTTGTTCTTGGTGAAAAGTCTTTTAGATAAAATATTATTGTCCCAAGTCCAACCAAACAAATAATTGTTGGTATTACTAAATGATATGGAATTGTTATTTCATCCAATTTCGTACTATTGTTTTGTTTATATGTTGTCGGTTAGTTTGTTGTTTCGAGTTGTCCTAAAATCACATATAACGTCCGGCAGCTTTGTGAAGTGAGTTGACACCGATGAACTATTTAAAGGAGGTCAACTCATTTTACAAAACTGCCTGTTAGGCGCTGTTTTAGTTTATGCAATTTACTAAAACAGTTCCAGTTTTAAGCTGCTCGCACTGCAAAACATTTAGATAAAAATTATTGTCGTAAATACTTGTATTTCCGCAGTCATTTTTTGTCGTGAAAGCTCATTTTATCAAAACGATAAGTTACACTCAAAATATTGTTTCTCAATTTTTTTCTGTAACTTTGCTGAGTATTGTAAGCGTCTCACGCTTTAAAGAGTACTCTTTCCCAATTCGTCGCCAATACTCAAAGTAAAAATCTTTCAGTTTTTACTATCGTTTTGCTCCTCTGAGATTCACTACAGTTTTCATTGTTTTGCAGTGGCTTAAAATTGCGCTCTAACGGTTGAAAATTGGCGATGGTTGTGCGTGTTTAGCACGAACCAAAACTAACCTTCAAACTAAATTTATTACATATTATTTACTTTTCCAAATGAGCCACAACTAACGCCAATTTTTTGTTAGCTGCTGGCTTAATTTTTATGTTACAGTTAGATAAATTTCAGTAGCACCTTTTCTTTAGGCATAAAATATTTTTTAGTAAGTCATCTAAATCTTTAACAATCTTCTTTTTCTCAAAATAAGATTTCCATGGATCTGGACTATTTTTATTCTTTTCTTCAATTTGTCTTACTAATTTGATTTGTTTTTCTGCGAGTTCGCTTCCTACATCTTCTATTAGTTTTGGAATATCTGCTATTAAGTAATTAGCTGAATAATACCATACGTAATCTATTTTGTTACAAACATATTGATCTTTTTGAATTTTATCTTTAAATATGCTGATTAGAGATAATAATGATTCTGTATTTTGAGTATTTTCGGCAATGTAACTTGAATTTGTTTCTTTTCCTTGATATACTAATTTCAATAGCGGCGATAAATCTAAGCCGTAATAAGTACCTGCTTTTAAGATACTTTTTTCTCCATACATTCTCCGCTAATTACAAAGTCATAGAATTTTATTGATGAATTGGTGGCATTCATCATTGTTTTCTATTTGTTCGGAATATACTCCTATATGTGATCCCATGTTGAAAAAAATTATGCTTGCAGCTAACGTTTTCGGGCTTGGCGAAGGTGGCGATTTTCACCACAAATGTTGATGCGGAGAACCAAACTTTGATTAACCACTAATGTGTCTGCGGAGCACTGAACCGCCACTTTTGCCAAACCCGTGTTAGCGGTTCGTGCTTCTCCGTCCACGAAGGTCTGTTGTGTCAAGTTTGCAGTGTCCCTGCGGATTGTCGTGTGTTGGCTTGGTGGCTCTTTTGCATTTTTTTGTTTGGCTTTGTGCGTTGGCAAAAATGCAAATGTGCCACCAAATGCGTTGGCTGAATTACTGTGTTCCATTTGTCATTAGGTTTTTGTGACGGCTTCTAACTAATAGTGTCAGCACGATAAGAATTGAAATATTGCCAAAGATTAGTATTGGATTGAAGATTTTATTCTCAACAATCATTTCGGTTATCATTGTCATGAAAGGCGGCTAACAGATAAGGATAACGAACTACTTGGGACTTTTCTTTTGTAAAGGTCGTTAACAATGTAGAAGATTAAGAGGTTTGCAAAACTTAAACCAACTATTAGCAATAAACTGTCAAGTTGAATGTTTGCAAAAGTTGAATGTGTCTGCCAACAACGAATACCACCCCAAAAAACCGAACTCAAACTGGAAATTAAAATGATGGTTTGTATGTTTTCTGTTACCGCTATTTTCTTTTGAAGTAATGTGTTTATGCAAAGAATTACAACGGCAGACAAAACAATGAAATATCCAATCGGGTCTTCGTCTGTGGTTTTGTTTAGAATGAGTAATGATGCAACAAGTGCAAAAGCGAAAAAAGCCAAAAGAGTTTGTGATAATTTTGATTGACTGCCAAATGCAGCAATAATAACTAACAACGGAATGTCTAACCGTTGCAAGGTGCTTACTGAACCTGCTGAAATGTATTGATAGGCTGTAAAGATTAAAAGCAAGCTCAAGCCTAAACAAATAAAAGCACCGAACTGCAATTTTGGCTGTTTAGGTATAATGCTCTTTCTGCTGTTTGCCGCAATAAAAATGGCGGCAATTAAATTGCAAATACTACGAAGCAATAAAATTTCTGCTCTGTAATGCCTTTGTCTGTTAGTTCTTCTATGCCAATGTTCATAGCAACCAACAAGGAAACTAAAACGGCATATTGCAACCAACCGCTATTTAGTTTGCTTATCAAGTTGTTCATAAAGTTTTACGATTTCTAAACCAATCAAAGCAATTACGTCATTAGATATGAAATTTCTTTTTCGGTTTTCTTTAGTTGAAACTGTGAAATAACCTTTTATACTATTGTTTTGCTTATCAATAATTGCGGCAGTTTCAGAATTAACTGTTCCGAAACCTAATGCACCAGTTTTGCCTCTTAAAAGATATTTGCTAAAAAATGTGCAGGCAGATATTCTTGAATGAACATTTGGTGTTAAAACAAATTGCATTAAAAGGGTTTTTCCTTTTTCTGTCAGATATGAATTAAGTATATAATCAAAACTTGCATTTATGTCTTTTACTGATGTGTAGTTTTCTTTTAATAGTTCCGATAATGAAATATTAAATTGGTTGAAATAATTTTCGCTTTGGTAATAAGTAGCACCAGTATTATTTTCAATTCTTGCAAATACATCTCTTACCATTGTATCGAGATTTACTGAAAGTTTTGAATTTTGGCAACCCGAATGATTTAGCAATAAATTTATTCTGTCAAAACCAACAATATTTAATAACTCATCAGCACAAAGGTTGTCAGAAACAGCCATCACCATTTTGCAAGCATCCGTAAATGTTAGTTTATTTAAGTGGGTTAAGTATTTAACAATACCAACACCATTACCATTTACATGCACATTCTTATGTAATTCAATTTCATCGTCCATTTTAAACCAACCCTCTTCACTCATCTTAATGATTTCGGCAACTACAAAAAGTTTGTAAACCGAACCCCAATGAAATGGCTCATCCAATCCTCTAAAATGTTTGGTGTTGGTGGTCAGGTCGTAAAGCTCAAACTGGTATTTGCTTTCGGGTAATTGCTCCTTTATTAAGGCGTCAATTTTATTAATTGTTTCTTCGATTAATTTAATTTTTTCCATTGGCTTTTTTCTTTAAATACTCAACCATTTTAAAAGGAATGTCCACACCACAAACATCAATCAATCCGCTAAAGCCCGTTGGGAAATTGATTTCCAATAAATAGAAGTTTCCGTGTTCATCTTCTAAAAAGTCAACTCCCGAAAATTCTGTATTGGCTAAATGAGTGGCTGTTATTGCCGCTTGATTTACCGCCTCGGAATATTCTCGTTTGAAGTATTTTACTTGTTTTAAATCTACTGCATTCCGAAAGTCATTTTCATTCATTGTAAAGTCAGCCCCTGCAATTACTTCACTACCTAACACAATTAGTCGGCAACCGCTTTTAGCATTTATAAATTGGCGAAGAATAAATTTATCGCTTGTTGTCATTAAATAGTCTACCGTTGAAGTAAGATTTTGCCAACTGTCGATTTTCATTGTGCCAATGCCTTGTGCTTCCAGTTGCTTTTATGATTATGGGAAACCGCCTAAATAGTCCACATAGTTTTTTTAGTAGTTGTCTGTCTGCTGTAATGTTGAAAATGGTTTTGGGCGAAAGCAAATTTGCTTTGTCGTGCAGAATGCTCCAATCTGTTGTAGAAAAGGTTTGGTTTAATGTTGGGTTTTTAATGTAAAAGGTCGTAACATTCTCGTTTAGCAAAATACTCTCAAGCGTTTGTGAACCTCTTGCTGAATTGTATAGTAAATCAGTTCTGCCAAGTTTTGGTAACTTGCTGTAATCTACTGTAAGATTATAGAGAGGAATAAACTCAATATTTAATCTTTCGCAAGCATCCTTTAGTTGGTCTAGACGTAATTGAACGCCTTCGTATATATCTTCGTGTAAGCAATAGAATTTCATATAACTTTTAGTAAATAAAACACTGGTTTTTCTAATAAATTTATTGGTTTCCAGCCAATAGCGGTGGAATTTTGAAGTGAAACTATATTTTCACTAGAAATGGTGCTTAGTAAATAATCATACTTTTGAAATACATTTTCTAAAAGTTTATTAAGCATCAATTTCGATAAACCTAACTCTCTATATTCTTGGTCAATGCAAACTTGACAACCATAGCCGATTTTGGCAAAAGAAATTCCGTGAGTATCATACAAACTGTTGGCTTTGTTCTTTTGGTAGTCCAAAGCGGCTTTGCCGCTTTTTCTTCCAATGAGATAGTAGCCAATTACTTTTTCTCCGTTTATTGCAATTACAATTTCTTTGTTTGTAATTATTTGTTGTAAGTCGTCTCGGTCATACTCAATACGAATAAAGCCGTTTTGTCTTTGAGCATCGGTCAAATGAGTAATCAGATATTTGTTGTTAAGATGTCTGATTTGGTCAATATGGTCGTATGTTGGGAATTTGAATTGTCATACGGCACTATGTTTTGTTGAGGTGCGTTTGGGCAAAAGCAAATGTGCTGCAACTGTGTCGGCTTGTGCGTGGGGTTGCAGCTCTTTTGATTTTGCTGAAGCGTTGGCTTGTCTGTTCATTTTTTGCAATGTCGTTTGA
>JADKIQ010000023.1 GCA_016721245.1 Sphingobacteriales bacterium | reverse complement strand
AAAGTAGCGCATCAAATGCAGCTTATATTTATTTGGATGATATAGAATATGCAAATGCTTTACCTAAGATTTATATTTCAGACAACGGTACACAAGTAGCAGCAGCCAATGTAAATGAAAGCACTACAGCTCATATTTTAAATAAAATAAAAATTGATGCTGTTTCTGGTTTTAATCCAAACTTAACAGGCATGACTTGCACCACTGCAGGTGCTTATGATGCTGCAGACATCACCAATTTAAAAGTTCGCTATTCTACAGATGCCACATTGGATGGCTTAGATGCAACACTAAGTACTTTAAGCAGTCCCGGAGCTGCAGGTTCTAAAACATTTCCTTCGTTTACTTCACAAACGATTACCGGTGGAACAACTGGTTATATTTTTATTACAGCAGATATAGCAGCCAGTTCAGCCAGTGGTGGCAATACGATTAGTGTTAATGCTCTTGGTTCATCTGATCTTACATTTTCTTCAGGCATTAAAGCATCAGCAACAACAGCAGGTGGAACACAAACCATAATATCAGCATGTACCAATCCAACCATTGGCACACAACCTACTACACCACAATCATCTTGTACAGCCACTAACACCACTTTTACGGTAGCGGCAACAGGTACATCTCTTACCTATCAATGGCAAGACAGCATCGGTGGTGGCAGTTGGGCAAATATCACATCCGGTACTTCCGGTACTTTTACTTATAGCGGCTACACATCCGCTAGGTTAGTGGCCAGTTCATCAGCAGCAGCTACCCGTTTTTTCAGATGTATTGTTTATTCCAGTGGCAGTTGTCCTGTTCCCAGTGATTCGGCTCGCTATATAGTTAATGACGTACCGGCACAACCGGGAACTATTACCAATAGAGGAACAAGCGTCTGTCAGGGACAAACAGGATATACTTACTCAATAAGTGCAGTTTCAGGTGCCAGTGGTTATACCTGGTCTTATACCGGTACGGGTGCAACCATTACACCAAGTGGCACATCAGCAACGGTAGATTTTTCAGGATCAGCCACTTCCGGTAATTTAACTGTAACAGCAGATAATGGCTGTGGTTCCAGTATGGCAAGAACATTAGGATTAACCGCGATTTCTTGTACGAATACCATCACCACAACCACTGCGTCTTATGGTCCGTTTTGCAATGCATCAGGAAATGCAATCAGTGTGGCGTTTACATCTACAGGAACTTATACAGGAGACTTTTTTGTACAGCTTTCAGATGCGAGTGGCAGTTTTCCTGCAAATTCAACCAGTAATTTAATTAGCAGCGGAACATCTACTTCACCTATTTCTGCAACGATACCTGCGGCACAAGCTGCTGGAACAGGTTATCGTGTCCGAGTGGTGAATCAAACACCGGCAACACAAAGTGGCAATGATAATGGAAGTGATATAACTGTTACAGCAGCAACAACACCATCGGTGAGTATCGCTATTACAACAGGTACAAATCCAACTTGTGCCGGTTCATCTGTAACCTTTACAGCCACACCTACTAACGGCGGCGGCTCACCAACCTATCAATGGAAATTAAACGGCAGCAATATTGCAACCTTTCTACTTATGGCACCCGTACTACATTAGCAACCTCTGATGTGATAACCTGTGTAATGACAACGAGTGCTACCTGTACAACAGCACCAACGGCAACTTCAAGTGGAATAACCATGACAGTAAATGCAGTGGTAACACCATCTGTCAGTATTTCCATTACTACCGGTGCAAACCCAACCTGTACTGGCAATGCACTTACTTTCACTGCTACACCTACAAATGGCGGCACACCATCCTATCAATGGAAATTAAATGGCGGCAATGTTGGCACCAACAGCACCACCTATTCTAATTCATCTTTAGCAGATGGCAGTGTTATTTCGTGTGTAATGACGAGCACAGCAACTTGTGCTTCACCGACAACAGCAACATCATCTGGCATTACGATCACCAATAATACACCGGCACAACCAACGTTTACAACCAGCAGCACTTCAGTTGCATTAGGTCAGACAGGCGTTGTATATACAGTAAGCAATGTGAGTGGCGTAAGTTACGCCTGGTCGTATTCCGGAAGTGGTGCAACTATTACGGGTGCGCCTTCCAACTCAGTTACCATTGATTTTTCTACCAGTGCAACTTCCGGAAATTTATCGGTAACACCATCCTATTTAGGTTGTACCGGCACAGCACGAGTTATTGCAATAACAGCTGCAGCTAGTAATGAGTCTAATGTTGTTGATAATACACCAAGTTATTCATCTACTACACCAGAGTTTAACATCAATCCTGATTACATTAATTTCATAGATGCAACAAGTACAACAACAGGTAAAATGATACCGATGAAATTAAAAATACAGGATGGTGGAAATGACCTGACAGATGCGGATAAACTAAACACGATATTAACCGGCATTAAATTTACGGTAAGAGATCATTTAGCGGCCAATCAACTGGCACAAATTAAAACAGCAATTTTAACTACTTCAGCAGGAACTGTAATCGCAACAGCTTCTAAAGTTGGTACAGAATTAGTATTTACAGGAATGAGTGGCACCAATGTTACAGCAGTTGATGTTGAGAATGCTGGTTCAGGTGAAAGAATTATACATCTTAGGGTTTCGTTTGAAGAAACACAAGTAATCGATAATACAAAATTAGTTTTCCAGGTAAGCGGTGTAAACAGCTGGCAGCAGCAGTTCTACATTTGCAGCAGCAGATGGCGGCGCTGCTCAATCTGATAATAGCAATGGCAACGACAGAAACAGAGTGGAAATTACGGCAACAAAATTATTATTTGTTCAGCAACCATCAACATCTTCTATCAGTTCAACTATGTCACCATCACCAAGTGTTAGAGCGACAGATGCATACAACAGAACAGATGCAGATTATGCGACAAGCATCAGTATAACATCTACAGGCACTATGACAGGTGACCCGATTAGTGCAACACCATCTAGTGGTGTTTCTACTTATGCATCGGTTGTTCATACAGTTGCCGGTACAGGACTTACCTTAACAGCAACCAGTGGTTCTTTAACAAGTGTAACCAGTAATCCGTTTGACATCACTACTTATGTAAACGGCGATTGGCACTCTATAACGGGTACAGGATTATTATGGAATAACGCAGCCAATTGGATGCAAGTAATCAGCGGTTCTTTAAGTGCACCTGGAGGCGGTGGCGGATTAGGATACCCTAATACTGGCAATCCAAATGTTCACTTGTATGCAACAATGAACACGAATGGTTCCAGAAGTGTAAACAATCTGACAATATATAGTGGCGCGCAATTAACTACGACAAGCGGACCTTGCACAGTCGCAGGTACATTATTAGTAAAGACAGGTGGCACAATGAACATGAGTAATTTACTTAATATCAATGGAACGTTGCAAGTGGACAGTGCAGGAACATTTATTTATGCCTATACTAACTCTTCTTCACGAAGTACAAGTGTTTGGAATGGTGTAGAAAATTTCCATCCAAAATCTAATTTTGTTTTAACTGAATTACAAAATTCAGCAGGTTTCTTATTTATTGAAGATAAAGATGATATTACTGAAAATACATACAACGGTTTTACAGCTTGCTTTGGAAATATGTCGTTTGAAAGAGCATCAGGTTCAGGAGCAATGGGTCTGTTTCCTTCCGGTTTTGTAAAAAATCTTGCGCATGGAAATGTGGTCTTTAAAAGCGGTACATCTGATGTAAGAATGGCAGATGCAGGATCAGGGTTCAATACAACAATTGGAGGAAGATTGATTATTGAAAGTACCTTTGGAAATAATATCAATTTTTCAAATTCTGCTATTACAGGCGTTCTAAATGTCAAAGGTCAGGTTATACATAATGGAACAGGTGCTTTAAGATTTTGCAGCAGCAGTACTACTACCAATATGACTATGAATATTGACAGCAGCATGGCTATTACCAATACTGGTAATTTTACATTCAATGCCACTAATAATGCAAGTTATACCGGTATCTTAAGAATTAAAGGCGACTTAACAGTTGCATCAACTGCTAATTTAACCAATGCAAGTACCGCTAAAAATGGAATTATTGTATTCAACGGTATTGGTGACGGCACAGCTCCTGACCTTACTCAAGTTATAAATATTTCAGCAACCAACGCCACCAGAAATCAATATATCAACTTCAATGTTGGAAATGGTGCATATGTACAACTAGGTGACGATTTGGAACTTGGAAATAGTGCAAAGTAACCGCCAGTACTGGTGGTGCCTTTGGATTTTGGATTCAACGGCATACGCCATTGATTGAAACTACTTATAGTTCGGGAGCAGGATTCGAATCGAGACAAGGAGCACTTTGAAAATCCATCACCGGATGGTTTGTATGATGAATGGGACAGAGCAGCATATACGGCAGCTGGAGTAACGGCAAACACAGGAAACGTACAAGCTATAGCAAAATCAAACAGATCCTTCAGTCCGATTGCTACTTTCTGGTATATTGGAAAAGCTGATCAGAAAACAGGTGATGCTCCAAATGTCACTTTATCAACCAGTGCCGATGCCAAAGTTGTTATTTCGTGATTGGCGAATAAAAATCTTGTATTAACACCAACAGTTTCTTTTGGTGTTACAGATGCTACAACAATCACCCCAACAGGCGGAAAATTAGATATTAGAAAAGGACAAGTAATTGAAACAGAAGATGAATACATTGAAGGCTCAACCGGAACTTTATACATGTCTCAAGGTACATTATATAAAATTGTAAAAGGAAGTTCAACAGATCCATTTGGTGCTGGTGATGATATTCCAAGAATGGACGGCTCCGGTTTTCCATATGTACTTACGGGTGGTACTATTGAATTAGGTGGTACCGGAACAAATCATCAATATCAAAGATTGCGCTCTGACAATGCGTTTTATAATTACAAGTATGTAAAATACAGCGGCAATAACACCACTGGTACATTTAAGAACTTAAATCAAACCACCGTAATCGACTCTGCATTGATTATTACCGGTACTCCAATTGTAGATTGCTTTACAGGTGGAACAGGGTCTGCAGCTTCTTTTTACAGGTAATGGCGGATTAATAATGGATAATGGTTTACTAAGAATACGAAGACGAACAGATACCAACCCTGAATTAGAAGGCATAAATGCACCTTATACTCTTACGGGCGGTACGATAGAATTTTATGGTACAATTGCACTTGGCAATCGTCAGCAAATAAGAGGAAATTACGGAAGTCCATCTAAAGTAGTAGAATACAATAATTTAGAAATTAATGCAGATGAAGCACGCTTAACATCAACCGGACCTGGCAATGTAGATTTAACCAGCAGCTTCACACTGAAAGGCACTATGAATGTAAATGCACCTGCCATACTGAATATGGACAGTAATGATTTCATTTATAAATTTACCGGCAATACATCTAATAATGTAAACATTTTAAGTGGTGCCGGATTAACCTATGGCAGTCCATTTGGCATTACTACCGTTGCAGGTGGTGGCACAGGTTTAGAGCCTACTGTAGGAGCCGCCAATCCGTCTGCCGGAAATATCCGTACAAATATCAGAACGTTTAATGCCAATGCGAGCTATGGCTTTGTGAGTCCCGGAAATATGGTGAGTGGTTCAGGATTACCTGCCACTGTTAAGTCATTATATGTATTAAAATCAAATCTTACAGATAGAGTTACTTTGACAAATTCTGTAAGAGCAGACAGTGCATTGAGAATGTACAGCGGACATATTATCACCGGCAGCAATCGCGTTGAATTAGGTAAAGATGTGAGCAACAGAGGGACACTGGATTATACTGACGGTTATGTGATTGGAAATATGCGCAGATGGTATGATGGAACAAATTCCGGAATTGCAAGCGGTTTATACCCATTAGGTGAAGATAAAAGCGGCACGTTGAAAAACAGAAAATATCTGATTGAATATTCTTCGGATCCAACTGGTGGTTATCTGGATGTCAATTTCAATCCGGTGAATATGGGATTGGCAGGCTTGCCAATAACAGGTATTCCTGCAGTTGGAAGTTGTACATCATCATTTGATGTAACTTCTACAGAAGATGAAGGTTATTGGATTGCCACACCGGAAGCAAGCAGGTTAGGCGATGGTGTATACAAATTATCTATCACCGGTGAAGATTTCAGCACGGTAACAGACTTATGTCAGTTGACTTTATTAAAAAGAGTAGGCGCTGGCAACTGGACAACTCCGGGCACGCATTTACAACCAACAGGAAGTACAGGAACTCCAACTGTTTCACGCAGCGGAATTTCAGGATTCTCGAATTTCGGTTTTGGCGGCGGAGCTCCAAATCCCTTACCTGTTGAATTAACTTCCTTCACCGGTACCTGTCTGGAAGACGGAATCTCCAGAATCTCCTGGACAACGGCCAGTGAATTCAACAGCAAACAGTTTATTGTACAGCGTTCGGAAGATGGTGTACACTACACACCGGTTGCAGTAGTATTAGCCGCAGGCTTTTCCAATCAGGCAAGAAGTTATAGTATTACAGATACTTCTGTAAATGCCAATAGCAGCTACTATCGTTTGATAGAAGTTGATAATAATAATCAGCAAACCATTTATTCATTTATTCAGGTAAAATGTAATGAAGTAAATGGCGTGCATATTTTCTATACACAACCAAAAGTAGTGGTGGAGGTAAATTCTACCAAAGACAAACAGGTTGGTTTTAATGTGTACGAAGTTTCCGGAAAATTAGTTCATCAGGAAAACAAACAAGTCGTTCGCGGGTACAACCGTTTTGATTTGAGCATCAAAAACAAACTGGCGGATGGTATTTATATTATCCAGATGCTGGATGGTGACAAAGCCACTTCAACGAAAGTTAATGTACATTAAAGTTGTTAGAATTTAGTAGTTAGTAATTAAATAAAGCGCCGATAGGAGCGCATTTTTCGTCATTGCGAACGCATTTTTCAGGTTTTTGGATTCTGAAACAGGTTAATCCATGAAGCAAGTTGAAATACAGATGTCCGCAGACTTTCAATGGCGAATTTTATTAATATGGTTTAAATGACCAGTTGATTTCACCATTTTCTATATTCAAAGAAACACCCAACTGATAGGGCTGCATAATTGCCAGCTGACTGCCATTTAAAAAGCTCACTGAATTAGTAGATTTTAAAAAGGGTTTTAACAACGCAGTTTCCTCTCCTGTCTTCGACCATATTTCTTTTTTATCCGCATCCAGACATTTAAGAATAATGGGTGCATCCTCTCCCAATTCATTCTGATAAATCAGCACTATGTTGTTTTCATCAAAATACAATACACTTGCTTTGAAATAAATTATACCCTGAGTAAACTCTTCAAAGGAGCTTATTTTGTATACTCGTTTATACCAATCTCCGTTCTCTTTCACAAGACTGCTAACAATATTTGCCGATAAAGGTTTTTTAATTACTTCCCCAACCTTTCTGGTGATTTTATATAACTGCTGGCGTTCTTCATCTGTAAAACAATATTCCGTTTTATCTGTAAACGTTTTTTCAAGACTTGATTTATCCTCATACTGCTGTTCTGTAAATAGTTTGTTTAAAACTGCCTCATAATAATAAGTATAACCATCTTTCGTAGTTAATTTAAAACCATCCATATCGTATACATCCTCCACGTTGGCAATACCATTTTTTAATTCCTTAAACTGCTTCCCCAGCAACTCATTATTAAGAACTTCCTGCTGTGTATTTACATCATATCCGAATAATTGTTCGCCATAAATCAGCCAGCAGATATTTCCCATCGGCTTCAGCCCTTCCATTCTGTATGCATCTTTCAGGCTTTGTTCCCAGGTAATGGTTTTGCCAATCGGCTGCGATGCAATCAATTTATTTTCTTTCGCGTCAATTTTATTCAGAAAATAACTTACTTCTTTTAATCCGTCTGAATTTCTTCTGGAAATCGTCCAGACCTGCGGACCTTCTTTTGTATTTACAAGGGTGAAACTGCTATTTGTTTCATTATTGTCTTTGTATAATTTAGCGGGAACAGAAGAGGAAGTTTTTCTTTTGTAAGAACAGAAATAATAATTGTCGCGGCAAAACCAAAAATCATCAGTGCGAAACCAATGATTACAAATCTTATTATTTTAGACGGAATTTCCTGTAACTTTTTGTCATCAAATGAGATTGGTTTCTGCGGCCTTACGGTGGTTTCAAAAACAGGTTTTACATCTCCGTATTCATAGATGGAACCGCAAAACTTGCATTGATAGATATTATCCTGTAATAAATTAGCTTCACTGGCACCACATTGCGGACACTTTAATGGTTGTGACATAGGTTTGGTTTTAAATAAAGTTAATATTTTTCACATCACATGTAATATAACCATTATAGAATTCTGAACAGATTGCTTCACTTCTTCCGAAGTTTCGGAACGCAATGACGTTATTAATCCAACAAAGAAGAAATTGGGCTGCTGGCTTGTGCCGTATCAGATATTTTAGCCAGTCTGGCTTCGAATGCCATTCGTCCGGCAATGACGGCCAGTTTAAATGCTTCTGCCATCTGAACCGGGTTTTGTGCAACGGCAATAGCGGTATTGACCAATACGGCATCTGCCCCCAACTCCATGGCAAGTGCTGCATGTGAGGGTGCACCGATGCCTGCATCTACAATAACAGGCACTTTACTTTGTTCGATAATGATGCGTAAAAATTCTTTTGTTTCCAGTCCTTTGTTGCTGCCTATAGGTGCACCCAAAGGCATTACCGCCTGTGTACCCACTTCTTCCAGGCGTTTACATAAAACAGGATCTGCATGAATGTATGGCAATACAATAAAACCTAGTTTCACCAATTCTTCTGCTGCTTTTAAGGTTTCGATGGCATCCGGCAAAAGATATCTCGGATCCGGATGAATTTCCAGTTTTATCCAGTTGGTTTGTAATGCTTCCCGCGCCGCCTGTGCAGCAAAAACAGCTTCTTTGGCGGTTCGCACACCGCTGGTATTCGGCAGTAAATCAACAGTAGTATTTCTAAGATACGTAAGAATATTGTCTGATTGTGTTTTTAAATCGATGCGTTTTAAGGCCATCGTTACTAGCTGCGTACCGGAAGCGACAACGGCTTCCTGCATAATTTGAGGGGAACCGAATTTTCCTGTTCCCAAAAATAAACGGGAGGAAAATTGTTTACCTGCGATGATTAATTCATGTTGCACGATGTAAATGTATAACGTATAAAGGAGAAAGCAAAATCTAAAATTTAACCAATATTATAAACTTCAAAAATCCTGTTCAAAACAAATTATATACCTTTATACTTCAAATAAAGTATCATAAATATGAAGCGCATATTTCTATCATTGATGTTGTTAACGTTGCTATCAGGCGTTGCTGTAGCAAAGGATTCTTTTTCATCCATGTCAGAAGCGCAGATAAAAACATTGTTTTGCCATAAATGGAAACTGACCTATTTAGAATTTAAGGGAAAGAAAAAAGAAATTCCGGCAAAGCTCCCTGCTTCTCTATTGATTTTCTTAGCAGACGGAAACTTACAGGAATTTGAGGGCAGTAAAAAATACGATGGCAAATGGACCTATAACCATTCAACCAAAACAGTAGTGACGGTAGATAAAGACGGAACGGAAAATCATAAAATCATCAACCTGACCGACGATGAATTTGTCATGAATGGCAAATATCAGGGATTTACATTTAATATGGGATTTAAGAGACTGGATTAGGTTCGACATCAACCCCCGTCATTTCTTTCAATTCTTTTGCTGCATCTTCGAGCGTAACTTTCGGCTGATAAGCAAAGTCTCTTTTCGCTTTATCAATATTTCCGGCGATATCGTAATCGAATTTTCCGGCAGCGTGTATGGTGGGATGCAGGTAATTAAATTTGCCGAGAATATCATCAAACAGTTCAAAACCACGGCACATGATTTTCGGAATATAGAAGGGTTTGTAAGTAACACCCAATGCATGTGCAATGGTTGAATAAATAATATCTACCGTTGGATGCGGCTGATCGTTGCCAATCCAGTACCAGTTACCAAAAGTAGCCGGATTATTTTCCACCTGAAAAAATGCTTCGATAATATTATCCGTGTGAGAAATACTGCGCAAATTTTTTCCGTTTCCAAATACAATTTGCCGTGGCCAGTGAAACATATTTACGAAGGTCAGCTGACGTGCCGGCGCAAAAGGTCCGAAGAACCAGAAACCGCGCAAGGAGGTGCCGTCAATATTTCCTTCTTTTGTTTTATCTAAAATGTATTTTTCTGCTAAGTATTTGCTCTTACCATAATTTTTATACGGTGTTGCCTGCGTGTGTTCATCAAAAACAGGTTTAGCATCTGTTCCGTGGCCGCAGGTAGAATCCGTTGACATAAATACTATGCGGCGCACGTTGTTTTCAATGCAGGCATCTACTAAATTCTTCGTGCCTTCTTCATTTACTTTATACAGTACATCAATATGTTTAGGATAAATGGCACCTGCAAGATGGAAAACGGCTGTTACACCTTTTACTGCTTCACTTACCTGTTGTTTGTTGGTAATATCTGCATATACGATTTCGTAATTAGACGGAAGGTTTAGTAAGCCTTTAAATCTTGGTTCTAACAACACACGTACTTTTCTGTTGCTTTGATGATTCCCGAACCTGTCGCCGTTAATTAAAATATCAATCATTCGATTTCCCAGCCAGCCCGGAACACCTGTGATTAAGAGAGTGTCAGCAACCTCACCCTTATCGAGCAAGCTCAACTTCTCCTCTACATTTGGAGAGGGGTTAGGGGTGAGTGCGTTTTCTTTCCTAACAAATGAACACCCAAGATTTTTCTATTGGCATCTGCAACGGCATTCTTTAAAATTTCTTCCACAGGCTGTGTCTGATATCCTAATTCGTTTTTTGCTTTGCTGCAATCGTACCAGGAAAAAGAACCGACAACGGCTTTTGCATATTCAGGACTTATTGGAAATTCTTTCCCTAGTAATTTAAAAATATTGGTAAAAATCCAGGATGCAAAAACAATGGCAAATTTTGGCAGCTTGAGCAACGGCATTTTCTGACGGCTATTTGCGACCAATAGTTCGTATAATTTTTTGAAGGTGATATTTTCACCGGAAAGAATATAGGTTTCTCCGAATTTTCCTTTTTCATATGCCAGCACATGTCCTTTGGCGATTTCTTCTACAGCAGCAATGGATACGCCTCCGTCAAAATATACCGGTGCTCCCTTTTCCAGAAAATCTTTTATGACTTTATGCGGCGGTGTTAAGCGAGGGTCATTGCTTCCAACAGCCCATGACGGATACACTCTGCGAATATCGTAATTGTGCTGTTGGATGAAATTAGCTACAAATTTTTCTGCCTGCATCTTTCCTAACACATATGGACTTTCTGCAAACGGATTTACGTCTTTTTCCGTTAAAGGACAACTCGCGTCCGGACTTCTGCCGATTACGACTACAGAACTGGTATAAATAACTGTTTGCACTTGATTTTCATGACAGGCATTCAATACGGTTTGTGTCAGCTTATCCGTATTTTCCAGTACGCGTGATGCGTTTGACATGGAAGTGGTGTTTTCCGCTGCCAGGTGAAACAGTACATCTGCATCTTTTAGAATGGCAGCATAAGAATCAGTTTCAAACAGATTGCAGGGATATACTTTGGCTCCTGCTTCCTGTAATTCAATAATATTTGTATTAATGCTGCGAACAAGCAAATGAACGTCGTAATTTTTAGACAATAGGACTTTTGTCACATGATATCCTATGTGACCTGCTGCTCCGGTGACGATGGCTTTTGGCATAAACGGTGGTAAAGATAAATCAAAAATAGATTTAAGTGACACCTAAAATACTTTCTATCAATAATTTAATCTATACTATTTTTATTTTATCTTTGGTTGCAAGTTATGACTACAAAAGAGCCGGTAAAGTCAATAAGTTATTTCAAACAATTTGATGGTGCGAGGGGCCTGCTGGCTTTTTCCATTTTCATTTTGCATTTGCATTTTACGTATATCAAAGTGCCGAGCACACTTGCCAATTTCACCTTGCACAGTTTTTTTGTGGCTTCCGCATTTCTGATTACCAAAATCCTTTTGAAGGACAAACAGAAAACGAACAGTTTCAGCTTTTTCTTTAAGCAGTTTTACATTAAGAGAATTCTGAGGATTTTTCCAGTGTATTTCGGCTATATTTTGGGATTTATCCTGTTTGCCGTTATTTTCAAATTTTTCTTCCACCACGATTTTTACGGTGTGCTGACTGAAATAAAACGATACGGGTTATTGCTTTTTTCGTTTACTTATAATTTCAGAGACTTAATTTCGATTTTCGTTGTGGACGATACACAAAATACGTCCAATATGTTTCCTCATTTATGGTCGATTTCCATGGAGGAACAGTTTTACATCATCATACCGTTTTTAGTATTTTTTTTATCAGAAAAATCATTGAAGCGACTTAGTTTCACAATGATTTTAGCTTTCCCGATAATCAGAATACTGGGTTACTTTTATTTACACACACAAACTGATAATTATTTCCTGATTGGCTTCGCCATGATACGCAATAGTTTCTTTCAGTTTGATGCTTTCTTTTACGGTATTCTGATTGCTTTATATCCTAAAATAGAACTGAAGAAAATAAGATATCTGTTTTACGGAACCATCGCGGTATTAATCGTACAGGAAATAATCAACTTATATTTTATTCAACAGCGATTTGATATTCCATTCTATGAAATGATATCACGGTATGATATTTATGCAAGATGCGGGGCTGCCATGTATATTGATATATTACTGAATGTTGGCTGTTTTGCCTTTTTGTATCTGGTGTTTAATACAACGAATGAGTTTCCGTTGTTGTTAAATAAACACTTGGTAGAATACGGTAAATTCTCTTTCGGTTCTTATGTGTATCAGTATATCTTTATTTTCCTAACGTATTTCCTGGTGTATGAATTCCTGAAGACGAGAATTCCGTTGTTTTTAAACGAATTAATCTGTTTAATTGTCTGCTTAACATCCATCATTCAATTTTCTAAACTGAGTTATTACAAGTATGAATTGTATTTCATCAACATGAAAGATAAATTAATTGCGAAGCTTAAAAAGGATTCATGACAACCGAAAACGCTGTACAACCTAAGAGCATTTCATATTTCAAGTCTTTTGACGGAATTCGCGGTTTTTGCTGTTTGCTGATTTTGATTTTACATTATCGCTTCACCACATACAATATGCCTGCCTATATCGCCTATTTCGGGTTGCATAGTTTTTTTATCATGTCTGCGTATTTTATTACCAAGACTTTGCTGAAAGACATGGAAAAAACCACATCTATGTGGCAATGCATGAAAGTATATTGTTTTAAACGATTTGTTCGCACGTTTCCTTTATACTTTTTTTATTTAGGAATGTTGGTCTTGTTGTATTTTATCTTTATGAAGGTGTTCAAAACGGATTACGGACTGCTCACAGAATTTAAGCAATACGGTTCTATGCTGCTCACCTTTACCTATAATTATCGTGAAACAATTCAGTATATCGTGGATAAAAAAATGACCTTGCATACTATCTATACACCTCATCTGTGGTCTATGAGTTTTGAAGAACAGTTTTATGTGGTTTTCTTTTTCTTTTTATTTTTTACACCTAAACAATTTCTGAAGCCTGTTGGCATTTTTATGTTGGTGGCTATTCCAATAGTACGTATCCTTGGCTATCTGCAAATGAATAAAAACACGAACGACCATGAACTTGTGACGCTCATTTTATCGCGCAATGCCTTGTTTCAGATAGACACTTTCTTTTACGGAATTCTTTTAGCCTTAATAAAAGTAGAAAGAAAAAAAATCTGGGTTTACCTGACCATTTTCTTTGGTTCATTATTTTTATTTTTAATGATTTACACAAGCTATCTCACTTCTGTCAATCTAAATATTCCTTTTTACGAAGCATTGCGTGAAGACAAATACTATTATCTAAATTTCGGATATGCTTATCTGGATACACTGGCGAATTGCTTTTGTATAGTACTGTTTGGTGCTGTAATTGCCTATCCTGATAAAATCACCATATTCACTAATAAGCTGCTCGTAAAACTCGGCGTATTAACCTACAACCTGTATATATTTCAATTTATTTTTCTGCCGTTTGGATTATTATTGGCAAAAATATTACAAAGAAAACTGCCCGTATTTATTTCCGAATTTACCGGCTTACTATTCTATCTGCTGCTGCTCTATTATTTTTCAAAATTAACCTATAACAAATTTGAAAAACCTATCTTAGACTGGAAAGACAGATATATTGTGAAGCTTTATCAGAAAAGTGTTGTAAAATAAAAGATGCTCAACAATAAACGAACATATTATTTATTGATTATAAGCTGTATAGTTGCTTTGATTGTTTCCGGATTGAAATGGGCTGCAGGCTTACAGGGACATCTGGATATATTATTAGCGGATGAAGCAGAATATTTACGCAACGGCTTAAACCTGTTTGATAAAATTGCAAAAAACTGGGGCCCAACCTATAATTTATGGTACAAGTTTTTATCTGTTTTTACTACCGATCCAATGACATTGTATTATTTCAATTATAAAATTGGAGCAATAGGTGCAGGCATTTTATTGTTTATTTTTTTACTGCGATATAATATTCATATAGTTGTTGCCTTCCTGATTGCTTTTTGTTATCTGTTTTCAGATGTAAACATAAACGCCTGGCCAAGAATATCCAACTTCGTGCTTATTATGTACTTACTCTATTTTATTTTTGTCAGAAATATTACATCAACAGTTACCAAAGTAATCCTGTTTTCCTTTGTATCTTTTATAGCGGCATTTGCACGACCTGAGTTACTGATTGTGGCGGAAATAAGCGGTGTAATTGCAGTCTTACTCGCCGTTCGTGATTACAAAAATATCACTTCAAAAATCCCCTTACTGATTTTGCTTTTTGCAACTGCATTCATTTTATTTTTTGTGTACGGAAAACCTGCCGACACCTATTCGAATATTAACCGCATGTATATTGCATTTTGCCAGCATTATGCCATTGCCTACAGAATGCGCACGCACAGCAATTTAAACGCCATTATTGAATGGATAGATTTCACCAAACCATTATTCGGCGACTGTAAAACCGTTCCTGAAATACTAATGAAACACTTCACACTGTGCATCCCGCATTTTCTGTTTACGCTGAAAATGTATGTGGTTTCCTTTGCCTTATTTGTTTTAAATTTTGTGACACCACTTTATCTTTTCCCAAGTATGAAAAAGAAACAAGTGTTAATTGGACTGTTCGTATTGTTCATACTAATTGCATTATTCAACAAGAATACCAGAAGTGCTTTTATAGCCAAAATTAAAGAACATAAAATAACATTGTTCTTAACGTTTGCTTTTAGCATTCCGAGTATAGGCATTTGTGTCGTTATTTTCCCACGTCAGCATTATATTATGATGCAGACAATATGGGTGGCATTACTATTAGGATTTCTGCTTTCATCCGTATTGGAAAACCTCAAAATCAACCGGCTGTTTGTTTTGCCAATTGCTGTTGTGTTATTGTTTTATTCACCAAAAGCAACTATATTCAATACCATTCAGGCTGTACCTGAAATGAAAAATCTATGTACTCAGAAATTTATCCGATTTATGAATGCGCAGGAATGGAAAGGCAAACATACTATCTTTAGCAATATTCTGAATGTACATATGATGTTTAATGAACCGGAAAAATTTGAACAATTCAACACAGAATACATGCTAAAACAACTGCCGTTATCTGTGACATTTAAAGACATTCTGGAAGAAAAGAAAATCGACATCATTGTGATGAATGAACAATTAATGGAAGAAACCAGACTAAAGAAAGATACTACCTGGCTAAATCTGACTGCACATCCGGAAGTCTATCATTTTAAGAAAGTGAATTTTGCCAATGATTGTGAAAGCTATTTGCTGATAAAAGAAGAGTAATGTTTAAAAGAATCTCCGTATTTATAAAAACAGTATTCCTCCAGGAGGAGCAACACCTCTTCATTTAAAATGAACTGGCAGTTTATTTTCGGAAGTATGCTGCTTTTATCCTGCGGCATAAAACTTTATTATGGTATTCAAAACAGCATGGATGTTCAGTTTGCCGATGAAGCTGCCTATATCCGTTTCGGACTGGATTTATTTGAAACCATGAATCGAAATTGGGGACCAATGTATGCGCTTTGGTATAAATGTCTTTCGTTTATTACTACAGATACAATTCAACTCTACTATTTAAACTTTATGATTACCTCGGTATTGGTTGGTGTATTACTTTATTTTTTCTTATTACGCATATCCGTAAAACCAACTTTTGCGTTATTCATTTCCTTTTGCGTGCTGGTGAGTGATTTGAATATTTCCGTATGGCCACGCATTTCCCATTTTTGTATTGTACTCTGTCTGATTGCATTAATCATCATATCCTTTCTAAAAAACAATATTTACAAGTGTCTGGTGTTTACAATAATGTGTTTGATAAATGCGTATGCACGTCCGGAGTTTTATCTATCCTTTGTTATAATGGTAATCGTTACATTCATTTGTATCTATTACAATAAATCTGTTTTAACGAGAAAAGATATTTACATTTTCTCCGGGATAGTTATTCTAATCGGAATCTTACATTTTATTTTCCGGTTTCCATCCAACGATTTTTTTGGCTACAACCGCGGTGTGGCAGCATTCTACCAGCATTATGCCTGGAATTACAAAATGAGAACGAATGGTACTTTTGACGCCTGGCTATACTGGGAAGATCTGGCTAAAAAACAATTCGGCGACTGCAACTCTATGTGGTGTGTCATTAAAACACAGCCCGGAATTTTCATCAGCAATACCTTATTTAATGTGAGAACCTACTTACTGCAGCTACTAAAAGTATGCAGTTATGTTTTTCCTGTTGGAATCTTTCACGGAAAGAAAATGCAGTTGCTGCTTACCCTCCTCACTATCGTAACTTTTATAACATTACTGCTTAGAAAAAAATCCAGAGTATATTTTCTGCAGAAAATTTATTCTTATAAATTCTATCTGCTGATTTTATTTTGCTTCATCACCCCTACTCTACTATCCTGTATGGTAGTGTTCCCGAGAGACCATTATTTGTATTTGCAGATGTTGTTCGTCCTGTTGATTCTAATCAGTGCCTTTGGTTTTATTTTTGAATATCTTTCTTTAAAACCGGTTTTTTTTATTGCATTTGGCATCCTGCTGTTTCTTGCTACCCCAAATGTGCAAAGCTATTCTTTTATGAAATTCAGTACGGATACACATGCTATGTGCAACAAAAAACTGATTCAGCATCTCGAAAAAAAATATGCAAACACGCCGCATACTCTGTTTACGAATATGCCTTTTGTGCGCGGCTTGCTGCCCACTACCTTCAAAGAAATAAATACCATTTTTGACAAGAAGAAAAGTAAGCCATTTACTCATTATATCGACTCAGCGAAAATAGATATTGTCATCATCACTCCTTCTACACTCCGAGATCCGCATCTGACGTCAGATTCTTCCTGGATTAATTTTATGAATAATCCTGCAAACTATAATTTTAAAAAAGAAGTTTTCTGTGATTGTGATCTATATCTGCTAGTTAAAGAAGTTCCAGAAAAGAATTAATGACTTTTGCTTTATCCTCTGCCAAATTTATAACAGAAGAAACAGCTATACCATAAACACCTGTATTCATTAATGATTTTACATCTTCTAATTTTATTCCACCGATAGCAATTACAGGAATTGTAGAATTGTAGAATTGCAGCATTGCAGAATATCCTTGCAAACCTACTATTGAATTTAGATTTTTTTTTGTTTCAGTAAACTTATAAGGCCCAAGACCGATATAATCCACTCCGGTACTTTGCAAGTATTCTATATCTTCAACCGTGTTTGCAGTGCCGCCGATGATTTTATCCTTACCTAAAATCGCTCGTGCTTCTGCAACAGACATGTCATTTTTTCCTAAATGCACACCATGCGCATCAATTGCTTTACATATTTCTACGTTATCATTAATAATTAAGATAGTCTGATATTTATCGCAAACAGATTTTACCTCCTTAGCAATCTGCAGCCATTCTTCATAAGATTTATTTTTCACACGCAGTTGAATCCAGCGAATCCCATTTTCACAAGCTATTTCTGCTAATTCCTGATGTGAAATATCGGGTAAATCCTGTGTGAGATAATGAAAACGATGAACGATGAACGATGAACGATTGATTGATTGATTGATTTCTGTACTTTTCTTCATTGTCAATTGTAAATCGTTAATCATTCATTTTATGATAACCCAGATTTGTTTCGTTGCTGATTAAAAACTGATAGGTGTATTCTTTTGCCAGTTCACAGGATTTGTGTTGTGAATTTCCCAAAGCCATATAGGCTGCAATAGCTGACGACAATACGCAACCCGTTCCGTGTTTTTCCAGCTCACTGATTTTTGCCGGATGCAGAATATCCAGTTTTCTGTTTATCCAGATCATATCCGTGGCGGGAGTTTCTACATTATGTCCGCCTTTCAGATATACATTGCAATGTACTGCGAGTTGTTCTGCGCCTTTTACGGCATCGCTCTCTCCTGTCAGCGACTGCACTTCTTCCCAGTTCGGTGTAATCCATGCTGCGGAATCAATGATATGCTTCAGGTATTTTTTAGATATTTTTTTATGAAAAGAAAAACCTGCACTGGCTTTCAGAATCGGATCCCAGATGATTTTAATTTCGTTGTTATAGCCCAACAACAATTCAATCACTTCACTCAGCACTTCCAGATTCTCTATCAATCCGATTTTGACATACTCCACTTTATACGCTTCTAACAAGGGATAAAGTTGATTTTTTATTTTCTTTTTAGACAACCAGTGTACACCCGCAAATTTATGATCATTCTGATAGGTAATCCCTGTCGTTACGGCCAGTCCGTACACACCAATGATTTCAAATGTTTTGATATCCGCCAGCACACCGGCACCACCGCAGGGGTCATAACCTGCAATACTTAATACGTATGGTCTGTTTTTTTTCATTCCTTTTTGTCATTCTGAACAACGTGAAGAATCTTGTTAAAATTAGTTGTTGCATTTCCCGGATCTTTCCAAAGCACACCCAGCAATCCAACCCCATCAAAGTTAAGATTTTTTACCGTTTCCATCTTAGACAAATTAATGCCGCCGACGGCAAATAATTTAGTCATGAGTTGTGAGTCATGAGTCGTGAGCTTTAACTCTTCAAAATTCCAATCGTAACTATGATTTTCTTTGGAAATACTTTTAAACAATGGCGAAACAATTACATGTTTGAATTTACCCGCATATTTTTTAATCTCTTCCATACTGTGTGCGGAAACAGAACTTATCTTATTATTCGTATGCAGCCAGTTTAATACCTTATCATTATACAATTCATTTTTCTGTACAATATCTCTGGTGAAATGATAACCACCTAAGTTAAATTCTTTGGTAATAATCATGGAGGTAGCAATACATTTTTTCCAGTATTGCTCCGGAATTTTTTCTACATAATCCACCAGTGAATAATCATCCAGTTCCGGTTTGCGGATATACAGATAATCTGCACCTGCATCCAGCAATTGCGTGATGATCCCGATTTCGTTTTCGACTTCCTGTTCCGGTGTATAAACAATGATCTGCATCTTCTACTCTTCGTGAATGATTTTCTTTAAAAACTCCAATGGTTTCTTCGTTTTATAATCTATAACGGCAGAACCATTTTCCGGAATCTGATAAAACTCAACATCATTTGCCTTTCTTTTTTCCTGCCAATAATTTTCACCTATCAAGGCACCCGGCGCAGTGATTTCGGCAACATAATAAGTAGTACTGTCAAGTATAACCTTAGCCGCATTGGTTGGAGTATAATTTCCGGCAACACCAATACACACATGCCGGTCGTAATATAATATGCACCATTTACAATTGAGTTGCTGCAATAAAGACGCGTATAGAATGGTCTTGCCACTGCAATCACTGTTGCGCGTAAACAAAACTTCATCCGGCCGTTTAATGGTTTCTCCGCCGCTATTAGCTTCTGCATCACTGTATTCAATTTCATTCGTAACAAAATCTAATAACTTCTGTGCATTCGCTTCCGTTGATTTAGTTTTATCCGTTAACTGTTTTACCAAATCAGACAAGGATGGCTCGCCTTTTACTGCAACTGCGACACCATGACTAATCATGGTTTGTCCTGAAGGTGTAACGGCAAATGCACCGCCTTGTAAATTACTTTTCATCGTAATAAAACCGACCATTTGCGGAATCGTGATTTTGTACGTTGCACCGTTATATTTTGTCTCGATCAGTTTGCTCGTATCAATTTTAAAATTATTGACATTCATTTCAAAAGACACTTTGGTATCCGGATCTGACTCCTCTTCAACAGGTCGGTTCACTTTAACACTGTCTTTATAAATAGCCAGTTTACTGAGCACATCATCCAACTTGGTATACAGGCATGAAAAAATAACTTTCTTGGTATCAACATAAAACCGTTCGAGTTCTGCATCAGCACCTGTCATTTTATACAGCATGCTATCGCCGGAAAATCCGGGTTGTGCTATCATATTCGCAGCATGTAACTGATAGTCTTCGTAGGTTAGTAGTTTTTCTTTGTTTTTATTATTGCATGATGCAAATAATAAAAAGATAGGTATGTAAAAAAGGTTCTTCATAAATAGTATAGTTGTTGTTCTATTTTTATTATAATTCTGGTGGAATGAAAAATTGGTCGACTTCATCATAGATTTCTGCTGCTTCAAATAAATTAACACCAATTGCTTTTAAACGTTCTTTTATTTTCGGTGTATTTTGTTGGTATCTTGGATGTAGTTTGATTTTATTTTTGTTTCTTTTTACAAAACCAATTTTATGATTTTATGTTAAATATTTAAACCGTGCAACTGGTAATTATAAATCTTTTATACAGCGAATAGATAATCCAGAATTTTTACCGTCAGTTTCGTTATAATAAATAATTGTATTGTGATTTTGGAAATAGATTGAAGTCGGAAATGGAATATAGTTTATTGTGGAAGACCAAAAATTACCACTATAGCCAATACCAGAAAATCCATCAAAGTCGCGGAAGCCAGCTGGAAGAGCACTAAATCCACTTCTATTAGTAGCACCTACATTTGGACTATTCCACAAGGTTGTATCTTTTAGAACTCCACTCCCTACATTATTGCCTCCTAAATTATTTATTAATGTTACCCACTCCATGTATGTTGGTACATGCCAACCTTCTGGAGCAAGTTTACCTGTATTTACTGCATACCAATTATATAGTTTGCCATATGTATAATTATTACTTGTGTCATTGTTATAGTAACACCATGAACCAGTAGTTGACCAGCCCCAAGCATAATTGTCTATTACATTGGGTATAGCTATTCCATCATTATAACGTGTTGTCTTAAGATTTTCTTTCATCCAACATTGGTTGCCTATAGTTACTGTATTATAAATATTTCCATCAATATCACTAATAGTACCACAATTACCATTAACAATTACTGTAGTAAAACTTAAATCATTTCCATAAGCTGTGCCTGCACTATTTGTTGCATAAGCTCTAACATGATAAGTAGTATTATATGACAATCCTATAATAGAGCTATTGAATTCTCCAAATCCAGTACCATTAGAAGTTTTTGAATTTGCAATCGTAGGGTTTTCATAAGTGCTCCAACAAACACCACGAGCTGTTATATTCGAACTGCTATATTCTGATATTATACCACCACTTTTTGCAGAAGTATTTGTAATATCAGTTATATCGTATGTTGCTACTATAGGAAGTGTAGTGTCAGAATCATTTGTACAACGAATGTAGCATAATAGAATTAAGTTAAAAAAAATAAACTGCTTTACTTTAGTTTTCATGATTTTTGTTTACTGATTTCAAATAATATGTTTAAATTTAATAAGTTATATTTTTATATTTTTATATTATAATTACATATCATATGTATCAATTATTAGGTCTGTTGTTATTTTACTCACCAAATCTATAAGTTTATCAATGTCATTACCAGATGCCAACTCTTTAATTTATTATTTTAAAAAAAACCATTCTTTCAATCATACCATTCACTACAGGCAATGCATTTGCACTCGCACCAATCAAATAAGTTACTCTTTTCCAGACATATTTTATTTCATTATTGTATTACTTCATTCATCATTACAAATAAATCTCACTGCCTTTTTCTAAAAACTCTTTCGATTTTTCCTGCATGCCTTTTTCCGCTTCTTCATTGGCGGCATAATCCCGCACTTCCTGCGAAATTTTCATACTGCAGAAATGCGGTCCGCACATGGAACAGAAATGCGCAATCTTCGCACCATCAGCAGGCAAGGTTTCATCGTGGAATTCCAGTGCCTTCTCCGGATCTAAACTCAAATTGAACTGATCCTGCCATCTGAATTCAAAACGTGCCTTACTCAACGCATTGTCTCTGTACTGCGCACCCGGATGTCCTTTCGCCAGATCGGCGGCATGCGCGGCTAATTTATAGGTGATGACACCCACGCGCACATCTTCCTTGTTTGGCAAGCCCAAATGTTCTTTCGGCGTTACATAACACAACATCGCACATCCAAACCAGCCTATCATCGCCGCACCAATCGCAGAAGTGATATGGTCGTAACCCGGCGCAATATCGGTTGTCAGAGGCCCCAGCGTATAGAACGGTGCTTCATGGCACTCCTTCAATTGCTTGTCCATGTTTTCCTTAATCAGGTGCATCGGCACGTGTCCCGGTCCTTCAATCATCACCTGCACATCGTGCTTCCAGGCAATCTTTGTCAGTTCGCCCAGCGTTTCCAATTCGGCAAATTGCGCCGCATCATTCGCGTCTGCAATGGAACCCGGACGCAGGCCATCACCCAATGAAAATGCCACATCATAACGTTTCATGATTTCGCAGATGTCTTCAAAATGGGTATATAAAAAGTTTTCTTTATGATGCGCTAAACACCATTTCGCCATGATGCTGCCGCCGCGCGATACAATGCCCGTCACCCGTTTTGCCGTGAGCGGAATATAACGCAGCAAAACGCCCGCATGTATCGTGAAATAATCCACGCCTTGTTCTGCCTGTTCGATTAAGGTATCTCTGAAAATTTCCCAGGTCAGGTCTTCTGCTTTACCGTTCACTTTTTCCAATGCCTGGTAAATCGGCACGGTACCAATCGGCACGGGTGAATTGCGAATAATCCATTCACGAGTTTCGTGTATATTTTTTCCGGTCGATAAATCCATGATGGTATCAGCGCCCCAGCGACAAGCCCACACGGCTTTCTCCACTTCTTCTTCAATCGAAGAAGTCACGGCAGAGTTACCAATGTTCGCATTTATTTTCACTAAAAAATTTCTGCCAATAATCATCGGTTCCGTTTCGGGATGATTGATGTTGCTCGGAATGATGGCACGACCTTCCGCTACTTCTTTGCGCACAAACTCCGGGGTAATGAATGATTTCGGAGTATTCGCGCCGAAGCTTTCGCCCGCGTGTTGCTGACATAACATTTTCGCTTGCCCGTTCAGCGACGCATTGTATTCTTCGATGCGCTGATTTTCGCGGATGGCAATGTATTCCATTTCCGGCGTGATGATGCCCATTCTCGCATAATGCAATTGCGTCACATTTCTGCCTTCCTTGGCACGTAATGGCATCTTGATATGCTCGAAACGCAAAGCGTCTAAGCTTTCATCCGCCATGCGTTGTGTGCCGTATTCGGAAGAGAATTCAAACAGGCGTTCTATATCGCCGCGCTCCATAATCCATTTTTCGCGCAAACGCGGAATGCCTTTTTTTACATCCACTTCGTAATTTTCATCTGTGTAAACACCACTTGTATCATATACGGTTACTGGCGGGTTTTTGTGCAGCGTCTTTCCGTTCAGTTTGGTATCCGACAAAGAAATTTCGCGCATGGCAACTTCAATGTCATTCAGTTTTCCTTTCACGTACACCTTTTTAGAATTTGGAAAAGGTGTGGTGGAAATCACTTGCTGTGTTGGTATTTTATCTTGTTTCATATTGTACTAATTTGAAATTTATGATTTATTTCAGAAGATTTCTCGCTTCGCTCGAAATGACAGGTGGTATTATCCGCCAGCAACGGCGCCGATGATGATGATTTTATCTTCGTTCGTTAATATAGTTTCGCTCCACTGGCTGCGTGGAATAATTTCTTCGTTTAGTGCCAGCGCAATTCCGGTGGTATCTTCCAATGACAATGACTCAACCGCATGTTCCAGTGAAACATATTCATCGAAAGTATAAGACTGATTGTTGATGGTTATTTGCATTTCATCTCTTTAGAAAACTCCGGGAAATGCGTATCTGCAAGACTCGTTCCCTACGTTGGCATTAACCAAATCAGGTTCAAAGGATATTTCTCAGCCAACTGAACGGCACTCCCAGAGTAGCAATAAAATTAATCATTATAAATTATAATTGTTGGATTATTAACAGATTTTCTTTCAACAAACAAATTATAAAATTTCATCATTTCATTAATTGTATCAGAATTGTATATTTATGCTGAAGTTAGAATCCAAAAATATGCTGAATCCAAAAAACTGGATAACCTTATATGCTGATTACTTGTTGAATTTTGCTTATTTTCGATTAAGAGATAGAGCATTAGCGGAAGATTTGATGCAGGATACGTTTATATCCGCACTCAAATCTCAGCATACGTATAACGGAACTGCTAATGAGAAGACCTGGCTGACCGCCATCCTCAAAAATAAAATTATCGATTATTACAGAAGCAAACTGGGCAAGCAGTCAAAGATTACCGACTCCATCGACAACAATACCAACAACGATTATTTCAATGAAGAAACGTCGTTTCACTGGTTTGAAAAAAAGCAGCCACAAGATTGGAATAATCCTGAAAAAACTATAGAAAACTCTGAATTCAATACAACTTTAGCAGATTGCATGAAAAAAATGCCTGAAAAATTAGCGGCTGTGTTTACTTTGAAATATATAGATGATGAAGCCACTGAAACCATCTGTAAGGAAGTTGGCATTACTTCGTCTAACTATTGGGTAATGATGCATCGTGCAAAATTGCAACTGCGTGAATGTTTAGAAAAAAACTGGTTTAGGAAATAATGGCAGACAAAAAACAAATATTAATTACGTGTAAAGAAGCCACTTTGCTTGTTTGCAAAAAACAGGAAAAGGCTATTTCTTTAAAAGAAAAAATTCAGCTGAAGGCACATCTTCTGGTCTGCAGAGTTTGTCAGTTATTTAATATTCAGTCTGCTTTACTTCATCAGCATTTAAAGAAAATAAATAATGAAAACTACGATTCAAAAGTTTTACAATTAGATGAAACACAAAAAGCGGCACTACAGCTTCAAATAGATACTGAATCAGAAAAATAATTCCTCCATTTTGTAAGGAAATATTATCGCATTCGTACATAGTAGAAATTAAAAGTATGATTTCTATAAAAAACACCTTTCACGCATCGCTACTGATTGGTTTCTTAGCGATATTTTTTGCAATCAGTTGTACCAAAGAAAACACACCTACTGCCGATTTAATGGAAAAACCGGATACCACGGCAATGCTTAAGCACAAAGGTAATTTTCAAACAGGACCTTATGGCAGCAATGCAAAAGGAAGTGCCGCTATTTATGTTAAGGACAGCATGTTGACCTTAGTTTTTGACAGTCTTTTTTTAATTAATAACGGACCTGCGTTACATGTATATTTAAGCAAAGAAGTGCAACCCATAAATTATATTGATTTAGGTGCTTTAAAATCTACGAATGGCGGGCAAATCTACACTATTTCCGGGATGCCTGATTTTGCAAGTTACAAGTATGCACTGGTGCATTGCAAAGCATACGATCATTTATTTTCTTATGCAGAATTAAACTAAAAACATGCAAAAAATAATCCTCTTTTTAGCCATAGTCGGTTTCGGAAGTTTTGCCTATGGTCAGGGCTGCAGCGATGCCGGATTTTGCACATTGGGCAGCTTAAAATCTAATTTTGATTTTGAGAAAAAAGACTCTTCTTCCTTAGAAGAAAAAGAATTAAAAAATACGATTGGTGTCGGGTTTAGTTATGGATTGGGTGAAGATAAAAATAATAACTTCAATCCTTTTTTAATTTACAATAGAAAACTGACAAAACGTTTAGAACTGCAAACCAAACTCACATCTGCTTTCATACAGGGCAAGGTGGCAAATGTCAATTACATTTCTGATATCTACATAGCAACCAATACTTCAATATCATTAAAAGATAAAAAGCCAAAATTACATCAACGATTAAACATAATTGGAGGAATTAAAATCCCATTTTCTACGGCTAATTTTAAGAAAGACGGACAACCTTTACCCATGGCTTACCAGCCAAGCTTAGCTACGGTTGATTTCATTGTTGGTGTAAATTATATCGTTCGTGGCTTTGAGATAAATGGTGCGTTTCAGATACCCGTCGGGCAAATTAATAAAAATACGTTTGTAAAAGAAAACAATCCTATTGTGTTTAATAAGGGCAAAGATACATTTGCCACTACTTATCTGTTCAGAAGAAAACCGGATTTTTTATTCAGATTCGGCTATGTTCTTCATACGAAAAATTATAAATGGCTGTTTAAGCCAAATGTGCTGAATATTGTTCATTTAGGCAAAGATACTTACGTTGATCATCTTGGCAACAGACAAAAAATTAACGGTTCGCAAGGCTATACACTGAATGTTGCATTGAACATAACCTACAATATCAACAAACATCATAGTTTAGAATTATCAGCCGGAACACCTTTGGTCGTGCGCAAAGTAAGGCCGGATGGATTGACACGCAAAGTAGCAGTAGCCATAGAATATCATTTTAATTTTTAAAAAACTGTAAGGAAAAATAAATTCATTCGTATAGAATAGAAAAGTAAAATTTATGCAAAAAACATTTTTATTCTTAGTATTTGCGTTTTTAACGGTTGCCGTCAACGCACAAACTTCCGGGCTCAGAACAAAGCATTTTAATATTGAAAAAAGCGTAGCCATTAAAGGCTACGATCCGGTAGCTTATTTTATACAAAATAAAGCAGTAAAAGGTAATAAAAATTTAGCCGTAAGTATAGATGGAGTAATTTATTACTGTTCATCACAAACTAATAAAGATTTATTAGTAAAAACACCTTCGAAATATGAGCCTCAATATGGCGGCTGGTGTGCGTATGCCATGGGTGCAAAAGGTACAAAGGTAGAAATTGACCCGGAAACGTTTAAGATCCTCGATGGAAAACTATATCTGTTTTACAACAAAGGTTTCACCAACACATTACCTCTTTGGAACAAAGATGAATCTAATTTAAAAACAAAGGCGGATAGTAACTGGAAAACTACACTTTCAAAATAAATTAAAAAATAAAATCATGAGTAAACTTATCTTTTGGGCAATCCGTATCGTACCGGCAATTATAATGCTGCAAACATTATACTTTAAATTTACCGCAGCACCGGAACCTGTTCACATCTTCTCAACGCTAATGGGGAAATATGAAGCTTATGGCAGAATAGGTACCGGTATGATTGAATTGATTGCCGGAATATTATTAGTATATCCGAAAACTTCTGTGTTTGGTGCCATCTTCGGAGCAGGCACCATGAGTGGTGCCATTATTTCCCATTTATTTATTTTAGGAATTCAGGTTTCCTACATCAACGAACAAAATAATTTAATTAATGATAAGGGATCATTATTCCTTTCAGCATTAATTACACTTACCTGTTGTGCGATTATTATTTTTCAGCAAAAAACATTTCTTATTAACTTTATAAGACAAAGAATATGATATCGCCTTTAATAAAAAATACAAACGGGCTAATGGAAATATTACACTCATTGCCGGATTCTTATTACACAGAAAAAATATTTATTTTAGACGAGCAAACTATCGGACATCATTGCAGGCATATTATTGAACACTGGCAAGCTTTAATAAACGGCTATGAATCGGGTGCCGTAAATTTTGCAAACAGAAAGCGTAGTAATGAAATTGAGACAAATAAAGCATTGGCAATCGAATTGATTGATTCTTTACAAAAAGCATCTCTGAAAGACAATAAAGTGCTTTGTGTTACATCCATAAATGAAACAGGTACACATACATCTTCTTATTACAGAGAAATTGATGTGGTAACAGAGCATGTTATTCATCATTCAGCCATCATACGTATGGCGATTATTTCATTAGATAAAAACTTTAAATTACCTGAAAATTTCGGGTATGCACCTTCAACCATTTCATTTAAGCAACAATGTGTACAGTAAGTTTTTATAATGACAAAGACACAATCATTCTGACATCCAACAGAGATGAACACCACAGCCGTCCCGCGGCTTTGCCTCCTCAAGTCTATACTACTGAAAAATTTCAGTTGATTTATTGTAAAGATGGGCAGGCAAATGGCACCTGGATGGTGTTGCGAAACGACGGTACTGTGATTGTTTTACTGAATGGTGCATTTGAAAAACATACAATTAATCCACCTTATAAAAAAAGCAGAGGATTAGTAGTATTAGACATTATTAGTGAAGAAAATTGTTTACAAAAATACAAAAGTTATGATCTTGCAGCTATTGAACCTTTTACGCTTGTCATATACAGCGATTCTCATTTATACGAATGTATTTGGAATGGCATTGAAAAATTTGTTACGGAGAAATCAACTCAGGAGAGACATATCTGGTCCTCAGTAACCTTGTATGACAGGGAGTTCAGAGAATTAAAACGCAATTTATATCAGCAATTAACGGATACAAACGAGAAACTAAGCCCTGCAGATATTTTGAAGTTTCACCATTCGGAAAAAGACCTTGAAAATGGTTTTATTATTAACAGAAATAATCAGCTGATGACATTTAGTGTGACGCAAATCGTATTAACAGAGAAAATAAATACGTTTACGCATGCTGATATTTTAGACGATAAACTATACAGGATAACTGCAAATGAATTTAGCAAAAAGAGTTTTTTATAAAATAAAATATACTATACATAAACTACTGTATTGGGAATACTGGCCACAGGAAGTTGTTTATGCTATTATTTACCCGTATTATGCATGGATGGCATTTCGGCTGCGTGCTGCAGGTTTTTTTGTAGTGGCGAACCCGCACGATGGTGAAATGAATTTCCTGATGGAAAGTAAAATTAAAATTTACAAGCACATTCCTATGCAATATTATCCAACTACAATTTATGTTGAGCCAAAACAAGATTTTAATCTCATATTAAATGAAATAAAAAAAGTTCAAATTTCATATCCTTTAATTACCAAACCTAATGTCGGACACAAAGGCATTGGCGTAAAGAAAATAATGAATGAAACTGAATTAATCACACATCATCAGTCGGCGAAACACCCATATTTAATTCAACGTTTGGTTGAGTTTCAGCATGAAATCGGTTTATTTTGGGTCAGATTTCCAAACGAAGAAAGAGGAAAACTAACAGGCATTGTATACAAAGAATATCTGCATGTAATTGGTGATGGGAAACGAACTTTAGAACAACTAATTTATGCGGATGCACGCACGTATTATCAACTTCCTTATCTATCAACTAAATTTAAAAATGAATGGAACACTATTTTACAAAAAGATGAAAAATTGATTATTGTTCCATTTGGCAGTCATTTTCGTGGTTCAAAATTCATAGATTGTTCTCATAAAATAACGCCGAAACTTACTGAAAGTTTTAATAACATTTGCAGACAAATACCAGGATATCATTTTGGAAGAATGGATATAAAATTTGACAATTGGAAAGACTTGGAAGATGGAAAGAAATTTGCCATTATCGAAACGAATGGTGCAGGCAGCGAACCAACACATATCTATGATCCAACTCACTCTATTTTTTTTGCTTGGAAAGAAATTGTACGACATCTTTATTACTTAAAGAAAGTATGTGTACAGAATAAGCAAAAAGGTTATAAAACAGCAAACTTAAGTGAGCTACTTAAAATGTATAGCAACTACAAAGTGTACATGAAAGAAATTGAATAAATCTATTACTTTTGCATCATGCATAAAATCAGAATTGCATTTATTCCTGATATTCCAAAAATTATTGAAGTAGCCGATGCTGTCTGGAAACAAACTTATCGTGCTTTTCTATCTGAAGAACAGGTAGAATACATGTATGAAAAGATGTATTCACCTGAATTTATTCAATGGCAAATGCAAACTGGCACCACCTATTTAATGTGTCTGGAAAATGAAAAAATATTGGGATTTGTTGCGTATGAAATAAAAGATGATGTATATGGTTTGTTAAAAAATGATATCATTTATTTACATCGCATTTATATAAAACAAGATACACAAGGCAAAGGAATTGGTAAGCTATTAATGAATGAAGTCATAAAAATTGCCCAAAAGAATCATTGTCCTTGTATTCAACTCAACGTGCATCGAAAAAATACGGCGATGTATTTCTACAAAAAAATGGGATTTGAATTGTATGAAAAAACGGATATAGCTTACGGTCCGTACTGGTTGAATGATTATATTTTAAGGAAGTCCATAGTCGACGGACTATAGTCCAAAGAAATCCGGTGGAATGTGATCGGTTGAATGTCGACTAATATTTACTCACCACCCAAGCCCAATAAATCAGTACAAACTGCAATACAATTCTTACATACAAGAACCATTCTTTGCCTTGTGCCATTTTTGGCGGTTGAAATAAATGTGGAATGTGTACAGCAAAAAAGACAATCAGCATCGCAATAATTAAGTAGGCAGATATGGGTCGCGTTGATGCGAACAATAAACCGATTGCCAAAATAATTTCAGCAATACCACTTACCTGATTTAATAAGTTTGGCATCGGAAAAAACTTCGGCATAATTCCCAGATAAAACTTCGGATTGACAAAGTGGTTAACACCTGCACCGGCATATAAAAAGACCATTACATAGAGTGATAGTTGCTGTAGTGTCGTCATAATTTAATTATTTTGTTTTCATGTAATGGCGCAAAATACGCAAAGCTGCGAAAATCTCGTGCCACAATAACCGTGGCACGAGATTTTTGCTAATCAATCAACTTACTATCAATACCAACCGTAACTCTGTTGGTGCTTTTTAATCTTGTAAATAAACCTTCTGCTTTCGGCAATTCATATTCGAAGAAATAATTGCAGCATAAGAATTTGCTGTCTTTAAAATCAGCATCCAGCGTTGCACTTTCATTGCAGGTATTTGCCATCTTTAGCCATTGCCAGCCCATTACCAGCGTACCAAACAATTCCAGATACAGCGTCGCATCGCTCAGGTAGGCCTCCACGCCTTCTTTCTGCGCCACACCCATCAAATGCATGGACAAATCCTGCAACTGTCCTAATTTCTTCTCTAAAGTGGCTGCATGCATTTTCGTATTGTCGTGCTGTTTTGCTTTTGCAATATCACCCATCACTTCCTGCATCAGGAACATCACGGCTTTGCCGCCTTTCATCATCACTTTTCTTCCCAATAAATCCAAGCCATGAATAGCAGTCGTGCCTTCATGTATCGTGTGTATGCGTGTTTCGCGATAATATTGTTCTGCAATAAAATCTTTGGTAAAACCATAACCTCCGAAAATTTGTATCGCTGTTGAAGTAGAAAAATTACTCATTTCCGCAGGATACGATTTCGCTACCGGCGTCAGCAACTCCAGTAACAAATGATATTTTTCCTGTTCCTCTCCTTGCGTTACACGCGCCATATCCGAGAAATAACTGCATTGCAACTCCAAACACAAAGCTCCGTCAATGAAAGTTTTCTGAAATAACAACATACGTTTTACATCCGCATGATTGATAATCGGTGTTTGCGGCAATTCCGGATTTTTTTCCGCGATATTTCTGCCCTGTAAGCGTTCGTTCGCATATTTCAAACTCGCGTAATACGCGGCAGAAGAAATGGAAGTTGCATGCAATCCCACGGAAATACGCGCTTCGTTCATCATCTGGAACATGTACGAAAGTCCCTTATTTTCCTCGCCGACCAGCCAGCCAATGCAGTCATTATTTTCACCAAAACTCAAATGTGCAATGGGTGCTCCTTTGTAACCCATTTTGTGATACACACCGATGCTCGTTACATCGTTGTGCTCCAATATACCTTCCTGTTTAATGCGTTCGCGCGGTACGATAAACATAGAGATGCCTTTCGTTCCGGCAGGTGCACCTTTCACGCGCGCCAGCAACAGATGTACTACATTATCCACCGCGTCACTGTCGCCGCAGGAAATGAATATTTTTTGCCCTACAATCTTATAGGTGCCGTCGTCCTGTTTTTCTGCTGTTGTTACTACATCGCTCAGGGAGCTTCCTGCACCAGGTTCTGTCAATGCCATGGTACCCTGCCATTGTCCGGCAAACATTTTAGGCAAGTATACATCATGGTATTTTTTATCGGCAAATGTTTCGATTAAATGTGCGGCACCCATCGTTAACCCTACAAACACACAACCTGAATAATTGGCAGCGCCTAAGATAAAACTTGCTGCAGTTGAAAATACCGCAGGCATCTGTAATCCGCCTACTTCTTTAGATGCAAGAATACTGATCCAGCCATTTTCTCCACTTTTCAGCATGATGTCTTTATGTACGTGATGTACTCGAATTCTACCGTCTACAAGTTCAGGTTGTTTCCTGTCCATTTCCACTAAATGCGGAAACAAATATTCTTTGGCAAACTGGTCCGTCGCATCGATATACATTTGCAGCGCTTCTTTATCGTGGTCGGAAAAGTATTCGTATTTGGTTACCGTATCAGCTTTCAATACATCAAACAAAATAAAATTCAGGTGTTCGCGATTGTAATATTTATCGCCGAGAAAAACGGAAGAATTGGTCTGCATCAGAAAATAATTTTATCCAAGATAAGACATTATTCTGACAAGAAAAAAGGAGATTGGAGATTGTTAGTACGGAAACAACTTCATGAAATCATCAGCAATTGCCTTATTGTTTGTTTCAATACTAAAGTAATACAGGTTCCTCGTCCAGGCATAAAAATAACCTGACTTACCGCTCATCAGCAAATATTTATTGGAGGCACTTGTTGTATTTTTTTGTTTAATCTGGTTTTCTTTGCCATCCGTGGCATCGTCATAAATTTTTGTCCATGTAGTATTTATACCTGCCTGAGAATATTCCTTACCAAAGGTTACATAAATCTGATTGTTATCCTGCTGATAATAGACTTTTCCCATTTCTTGTCCGGGAACGAAATCATGAAACGCAAAACGGTTCCATTTGCCCAATTTTAACGGCAGCAATTTCTGAAATTCTTCTCCAAGAGGGAATTTTCTTTTATTGACATTATATGGTACAGGCTGAGCTATGGAGGCAATTATTCCTGCAAACAGCAACGCAAAAACAAGAATATTTTTTTTCATTACTCTACTGTTACAGATTTTGCTAAGTTGCGAGGCTGGTCTACATCGCAACCTCTTAAAACAGCAATATGATATGCTAATAATTGCAATGGAATAACGGATAAAATAGGTGTAAATGGTTCATCTGTTTTCGGAATCTGAATAACAAACTCAGCCAGCTTACTTATTTCGGTATCACCTTCTGTAACGATGGCAATCAACTGTCCTTTACGTGTTTTTACTTCTTCAATATTTGACAACACTTTTTCATAATGTTGTGTATATGGTGCCAGTACGACAACCGGCATATTCTCGTCTATCAGTGCAATCGGCCCATGTTTCATTTCTGCCGCAGGATATCCCTCCGCGTGGATGTAAGAAATCTCTTTCAGTTTCAGAGCACCCTCCAACGCCACCGGGAAATTATATCCTCTTCCAAGATATAAGAAATTGGTAGAATCCTGAAATGTCTCGGCTATTTCCTGTATGTAAGGATCTGCCTTTAATATTTTTTCAATCTTTGCTGGCAGCGCTTCCAACTCTGTAATATATTCGTGAAACTTTGATTGTGACAATGTTCCTTTTATTTCTGCCAGTTGCAATGCCATCAGTGCTAAAATACTTACCTGTGTTGTAAATGCTTTTGTGGATGCCACACCAATCTCAGGGCCGGCGTGTGTATAGGAACCGGCATCCGTCATGCGGGAAATACTGGAGCCTACCACATTACAAATTCCATAAGCTAAAGCACCTTTTGACTTAGCCAATTCCAGCGCTGCACGCGTATCTGCAGTTTCTCCGGATTGTGAAATTGCAATAACCACATCATTTTCTGTTATGATGGGATTTCTGTATCTGAACTCAGAGGCATACTCTACCTCTACATTGATACGAGCTAAATCTTCAATTAAATATTCACCAATCAATGCAGAGTGCCAGGAAGTACCGCAGGCTACAATAGTTATTTTGTGCGCGTTTCTAAATCTTGCTTCATGCTCACGCACACCACCCAGATTTACCCAAAATTGCTGGCTGTCAATTCTTCCGCGAATACTGTTTTTAATAGCGTTTGGCTGCTCATGAATTTCTTTCATCATAAAATGATCGAAGCCGCCTTTCTCAATTTCTTCTAATTTGAGCTGCAGTTCATCAATATATGGTACGTGTACTTTATTATCTTTAATGGTATTCACGTCCAGCCTTCCATCTCTGTGCAATACCGCCATCTGGCCGTCTTCGAGATACGAGACTTTTTTCGTGTGTTCGATTAATGGTGAACCATCCGATGCTACAAATAATTCATCATCACCAATACCTACCACCAATGGTGAGCTTAATTTTGCGACAATTAATTTATTAGAATCATTTTTAGAAAGCACTACAATTGCATATGCTCCGATGACCTCATTTAAAGCAAGGCGAACGGCTTCTTCCAGTTTTACCTCTGCATTTTTCTGAATATCTTCTATCAGATGGACTAAAACTTCCGTATCTGTCTCCGAACGGAATACATATCCTCTGGATTGTAGCTCTGTTTTTAAAGAATAATAATTTTCAATAATACCGTTATGTATTACGGCTAAATCACCGTTGGTGTTGAAGTGGGGATGTGCATTGGTATCGTTTGCTTCTCCATGGGTAGCCCATCTCGTATGGCCGATTCCAATAGTTCCTGAGATATCGTTACCTTCAGCAACTTCTTCCAAATTAATGACCTTTCCTTTCTTTTTGTAAATATTTAATTGACCGGAGCTGCTTAGTAAGGCAATACCAGCGCTGTCATAACCTCTGTATTCTAATCTCTTTAACCCGTTAATAATAACAGGAAAGGCTTGTTTTTTACCTATATAACCTACAATTCCGCACATATAAATTTAATTAGTGTAAATACATTCAAATGATGTACCAATTTAGAAAGAAAATTTAATAAAATAAAGTTATTTTATCACAGTATACGTCAAATTTAATTTCATCTTATATCTAGCATCTGAATAAGTAGATCCTGCTATAATTGCTCTTGATGGAGTATAATTAAACTGAACAATCTGATTATCTCTAATCAATGCAAATGAGTTTAAAAGATTGTTTGTACCGTCTGAACCACCACTTCTGTACATACTTAAATACAAATCGCTATTCACTTCTTTTCCTGCCGCGATATTTTGAATGTATTTTGAAATATTTATACTATATCTCACTATTTTGTTTCCTGCATTATCCAATCCTATTGAATCAATAAAACCAGCACCTTCCGAAGAAACATAATTTAATCCACTTGTTGATGTTGACGTTACGGCTGTTGGCAATATATCCAACAATCCGTTTGTATTTCTTTTTAGTAATACTAATGTATATGGTGTTGAAAATTCTTTGGGATTATTTGCCAGTATTTGTGTTACCTGAAGAACAGCTTTATTCACTGCAATTTTACCTGCATTGCTAATAGTAGGTAAGGTTAATCGAATAGTAGTTCCGCCTTGTCCTAACAAATAATTTACAGAATCTGAAACCAATCCGGATGCGGCAATATTCTGTACATCAGATGACAAAGTGTTTGAAAATAAATTAACGCTATTTACCCTTGTAGAGGTTACACCACCCGTATATTGTAAGATTGAGGTGTATAATCTCATATCTCTTGCTTTGCCGTTTTTATCTTTATAAAATATGGCGATAGCACTATAACTGGAACTAATATCTATTTCGGCCATTGCTTTACCTGCAGCAGTTGAATTTTCGACAAAAATACCTGGAAATGCATTTTTAAACTGAGAGGAGTCTCTAAGAATTGTCTGACCTAAACTAAGGATAGAAGTTCCAAGTGTATTATTCAACGGGATTCTAACGATTCCTGCGATACCTACTGTATCTGTAGTAGTAGTATGTACCGGATTGGTCGTTGGCGTAAATAGATAATTATTGATACTTCCAATAGTACCGCTTGATGGAAACTGGTTGGTATTTGAATAATACAAACTTGTTTCGTTAATTTTATTACTAATCGTATTTACCTCAAAACTCTGTGCAACTGTTGTATCACCGTACACATAATTATATTTTAAAAACAACACTACTGAATCGACCGTAAACGTGGTCATTAAGGTATCATCATATACAGTATTTGGCCTGTCCACTTCCACAGCAATACTTGCTTTCTGAAAACCGAATTTAGTATCATTGATTACTCCTAAATAATTCTTAGCCAGTTTATCAGATCTTAAAAAAGTATCTGTTAATGTTTTAGAAAACAATGAAAAAGTGTCTGTAAATTTTACATTCAGTAAATCATCAGATGGCAGAATTCCTGCACCAATGCTGTTATCTTTTTTACAGGAAGAAATAAAAACAAGTAAAATAATGACGGATAGTAAATAGCTTTTTTTCATTGATAAGAATATATCTGTTTGTATAACGATTTTATTGTAATAAGGATTGATAGAATTCAGCATATTTTGGCAATATGTTATCCAGTTCCTGATATTCCAGAAATGGCTTTTTACCAATCGCTTTCTTAATGGCTGCCATATCTTTAATATTGTCAGAACCTTGTACCACCGCATCGGCAAACTGAACACCTGCCAGTGTTAAAGCATCATTGGTTAATTCTTTGAAAATTGCCAAATCCTTTTCTTTGATATCATCTCCTATTAACGCTGTTTTCAGGAAATTCTTATTCAGCTTTTCTGTAAATGATTTTTCGTAGATACTGTACACCATTTTTGTATTAGAAAACACCGGATCTTTTGCAAACTGTGTTTTCATATACACCGGAATTAAACTGGTCATCCAGCCATGGCAATGGATGATATTCGGATGCCAGCCAAATTTCTTAACTGTCTCCAGTGTTGCTTTGCAGAAAAACACCATTCTTTCAGCATTGTCGTCGAAGAATTTTTCGTCTTCATCGTGAAATACCGTTTTTCGTTTAAAGAACTCCTCGTTGTCTAAAAAATAAACCTGAATTCTGGCTCCCGGCAACGAAGCTACCTTGATAATTAAAGGATAATCATCATTATCGATAATGATATTTATACCCGACAAACGAACCACTTCGTGCAAACGGTTTCTACGTTCATTGATAATACCAAAACGAGGCATTAATACCCGCACTTCTAATCCGCTGTCATTTATATAAGGAGCAAGCCTTTTTACGATGTTCCCCGCTTCGGTCAATACCAGATACGGATCCATCTCCTGTGTTACATACAATAATTTTTTCTTTTCCATGCGCCGCTGTTCTGTTAATTTTTAATTATTATGGTTAAATAATGTGCAAAGGTACGCATTTAAAGTGGTATAATTGTTTCAGGAACTGACTTAAAATCAGATTTTAAGTATTCTTTACACTTACGATTAAGTCGATTCAAGCCGCTTCCTAATCTGCCGGAAATAAATTAAACCGGTTTGAAAAAACGTAAAACATATAACAGTGCAGGTTTTCCAGACAGTAGCAGAACTTCAAAGACATTTACTGAATATCAGCCAATTAGGCAAGAAAATGGTTGGATTTGTCCCAACGATGGGCGCCTTGCATGAAGGTCATTTATCCCTCATCCGCACCTCGAAGGCAAAAAGCGACATCACCGTTTGCAGTATTTTCGTAAATCCAACCCAGTTTAACGACAAAAAAGACTTCGAAAAATACCCCATTCAGATAGATAAAGACCTGGAAATGTTGCTGGAAGCACATTGTGATGTGGTTTTTGTTCCCACAGTGGAAGAAATTTATCCAAACGGCACCCTGGATAGAACAACGGTGGATTTAGGGTTTATCGGAAAAACATTAGACGGTGAACACCGGCCCGGTCATTTTGAAGGTGTTTTGCAGGTAGTAAAACGCTTACTGGACATCGTTCAGCCTGATTTGCTGTTTCTGGGCCAGAAAGATTACCAGCAATGTATGGTATTGAGCAAACTGGTGGAACATTATCAGTTGCCGGTAAAGGTTGAAATTTGCGATACCCTGCGGGAAAAAGACGGTTTAGCCATGAGCAGCCGCAATGCACGCCTGAATCCGCAAGAACGGGCTGTATCCGTAAAATTATCGCAGGCATTGTTCTACATCAGAGATCATATAAAAGAGCAGCTTGTTCCGGAAATTATTGAGCAACAATTGAAACTATTGTCAGAAGAAGAATTAATTCAGGTGGAATATTTAACCATAGTAAACGGCAAAACACTCGAACCTGTTGATTTATATCAAGAAAATACACCTTTAACGGCTTTAATAGCTGCCAAAGTAGGACAAGTAAGGTTGATTGACAACGTAATTATACAATAAACAGCAAAATCAACTGCTATTTTCTTAATCCTGCCATAATTTGACTATTCATAAATATCCATAAATTTGCACTCAATTAGAAAAGTATGCTAGTACACGTTTTTAGAGCAAAATTACACCGCGTAGTTGTTACCGAAGCCAACCTGAATTATATGGGAAGCATTACGGTTGATGAAAATTTATTGGATGCATCCGGCATTTTTCCCAATGAAAAAGTACAAATCGTAAATATCAATAATGGTGAACGATTTGAGACATACGTAATAAAAGGCGAACGCGGCTCCGGACAAATTTGTCTGAATGGACCGGCTGCCCGCAAAGTACAACTCGGCGATAAACTGATTGTAATTGCTTATGGTATGTTACCATTAGACGAAGCTAAAAATTACACGCCGGTTGCTGTTTATGTAAATGAAAACAACCAGCAAGTAAAACATTAATAGTATATTCGTCTAAACAGTTTATTCTTGAAAAAACACTTTGGTAATATTCTCAAATTTATCATTTCACTTTGTATTGGAGTCGGATTAGTATTCTGGTCACTAAAAGATGTTACAGCCGAGCAAAAACAAATGATACTGGATGCATTTAAGAGCGCTAATTATTTTTGGTTGTTTTTATTGATGTTTATTGGACTGGCAAGCAATTTTTTCAGAGCGCAACGTTGGCGCTTATTATTAAGACCAATAGGCTATAATCCAAATTACTGGAATACATTTTCTGCCGTAATGGCTATGTTTTTTTTCAATCTTTTATTTCCAAGATTAGGCGAGTTAATGCGTTGCACTATTTTATACAGATATGAAAAGGTACCTGTAGAAAAATCTATTGGAACGATGGTGCTTGAACGTATCATAGATTTAGTGTGTATTTTGGTTCTGGGCGTAATTATCTTATTATTTGAATACCAGCGTTTCTATGTATTTTTTGCAGAAATAGCTGCAAAAATAAATTTTGTAAAGGTTGGTATTGCCGGAGTCATTGCTACAATAGCCGGAATTATTGCTTTTTACTTCTTAAACAAGAAAAAAGCAATACACAACGAAATTGTAAGGGAAGAACATGTCATCATTGCTAAACTAAAAGGCTTATGGCAAGGTTTAATTTCCATTAAAGACTTAAAAGAAAGATGGGAGTTCATTTTTCATACTTTTGCCATTTGGATATGCTATATTTTAATGCCTTATTTTGGCTTTAAATGCATGGAAGAAACTGCAGGATTAGGTTTAACGGCAGCAATGGCAGCTGTATTCTTTGGCGGCTTCGCTATGGTACTTACACAAGGTGGCGTAGGGGCATTCCAAATCGTCATTCAAAAAATTCTTGTAGCATATGGCATAGGTGAAATTATAGGTTTATCTTATGGATGGATTTCCTGGACCGTACAAACTGCCTCTGTAATTATAGCAGGAATTTTAAGTTTAATATTTTTGGCTGTTTATAATAAAGACGTTAAAAAAACAGTTGAAGATGCAGCATCCTGATACTTCAAAAATAATCCAAGATTTAGACTCGTTTATTGCAACCTTACGTTGTAAAAACAAAACAATTGTTTTTACAAACGGCTGTTTCGACTTATTACACGAAGGTCATTTGCATCTTATTACTGAATCAAAAAAACTGGGCAGCGTATTAATTGTTGCCGTAAATGACGATGCTTCCGTAAAACGGTTAAAAGGCGCAACAAGACCAGTTGAAAGCTTGGAAACAAGAATGAAGCATTTAGCGGAATTAGATATGGTAGATTACGTAGTTTCATTTTCTGAAGATACCCCCTTACAAATCATTGAAAAAATACAACCCGATATTTTAGTAAAAGGAGGCGATTACAAAAAAGAAGAAGTTGTCGGCAACCATATTGCACGAAAAACTGTTATCATTCCGTTGTTGGAAGGTTTTTCTACTACAAAAATTATTCAATCAAAATAGCAAATTGTCAATCGCACAGTCGTTAATTGTCAATCAAAAATCGTATTTTCGCATTCTCAAAAAATAAAAACAACATGGATTTCCAACTTACCGAAGAACATCAGCAAATACGCGAAATGGCTCACACATTTACTCAAAATGTACTGAAACCGGGCGTTATTGACCGCGACCGCGATATGATTCACCCCACAGAATTTCTGAAACAAATGGGTGAATTAGGCTTCATGGGTATGATGGTAGACCCGAAATATGGCGGCGGCGGAATGGATACGGTTTCTTACTGTATTGCTATGGAAGAAATCTCCAAATTGGACGCTTCTTGCTCGGTAGCCATGTCGGTAAACAACTCTTTAGTTTGCTGGGGTTTGGAAGCCTACGGAACGGAAGAACAAAAACAAAAATACCTTACCCCATTGGCAAAAGGCGAAAAATTGGGTGCATTTGCATTGAGCGAACCGGAAGCAGGCAGCGATGCTACTTCTCAAAAAACAACAGCTGAAGATAAAGGCGATTATTACTTACTGAATGGTACTAAAAACTGGATTACCAACGGTGGCAAGGCAGATACCTATTTAATTATTGCACAAACGCATCCGGAAAAAGGACATAAAGGTATTAACGTTTTAATTGTTGAAAAAGGAATGCCGGGTTTTGAAATCGGGGCTAAAGAAGACAAATTGGGTATCCGCGCATCCGACACACATTCACTATTATTTACGGATGTGAAAGTGCCCAAAGAAAACAGAATCGGAGAAGATGGTTTTGGTTTTAAATTTGCCATGAAAACACTGGAAGGCGGTCGTATCGGTATTGCTGCGCAGGCATTAGGTATCGCTGCTGGTGCTTATGAGTTAGCAGTTGAATATTCCAAAGTGCGTAAAGCATTTGGTACGGAAATTTCTAATCACCAGATTATTCAGTTTAAGCTGGCAGATATGGCTACACAAATCGAAGCAGCTCGTTTATTGGTGTATAAAGCAGCCTGGTTGAAAGATCAGCATAAAGATTATGCCGTTGCCTCTGCTACTGCAAAATTATTCGCCTCTGAAGTGGCTATGCGCACGACCACAGAAGCCGTTCAGATTCACGGCGGCTATGGCTATGTAAAAGAATACCATGTGGAACGACTGATGCGCGATGCAAAAATCACACAGATATACGAAGGAACTTCCGAAGTACAACGTATTGTAATTTCTCGTGGTGTGCTGAGCGGAAAAACGTTAGATTAACATTTTAAATAAACTAAATAAAAAAACGTCAAGATTTCTCTTGACGTTTTTTTTTTGCGGAGACGATGAGATTCGAACTCATGATACAGTTTCCCATATACACACTTTCTCCCGATAGCTATCGGGATGCTCCTTCAGCCACTCGGTCGTGGTAATAATAATTCTGAAATTAAAAAAGTGCTGAATTATCAGCACTTTTTTTTTTGCGGAGACGATGAGATTCGAACTCATGATACAGTTTCCCATATACACACTTTCCAGGCGTGCTCCTTCAACCACTCGGACACGTCTCCGTTTTTTGTCCCGATTCCGAAACTTCGGAACGGGATGCAAAAATAAGAATAAAAATTGGGGAACAAAATTTATTCTGAATTCTGCCATTTTTTCTTGTCTCTTATCAAAACAAAAGCTCGGCACACATCTTGCAACTATTAAAAAACCTTATTTATCGTAAGGTTTATGCCATATTGTCGAAATTGAATTAAATTTATCAAATGTTTCAAAAAATAGAATTATCCAATATTATGGAAGATGATGTAGAAATGGTGCCCTTACTGTCTATCGAGGAAGATGACAATACCAACAGCGACCATCTTCCGAAAGTGTTACCCATTTTGCCACTTCGAAACAATGTTTTGTTTCCGGGAGTTGTCATTCCTATTTCTGTCGGAAGGGAAAAATCTATCAAGGCGGTCAAAAAAGCCTATAAAGAGAATAAATACATTGGTGTTATTGCGCAGCGCGATACCAAAATTGAAGAACCGGAGCCGGGCGACCTGTATACAATGGGCACTACCGCAAAAATCATTAAAATGCTTTCCATGCCGGATGGCGGAAATACGCTGATTCTGCAAGGGGTGAAACGTTTTATTGTGAAACAAAATGTTGCTTCCGACCCGATTATCGAAGCTGAAGTGGAATATATTACGGATGTTCCGATGATTGACCAGCAGCAGGAAAAAGCCATGATGGACAACCTGAAAGACATGGCCAATAAAATCATTGAACTGTCGCCGAATATTCCGAATGAAGCAAAAATTGTATTGAACAATATCAATACGATAAAATTCTTAGCCAATTTTATTACGTCTAACCTGAATATAGAATTACCGCAGAAGCAGCAGATTCTGGAAACCAATGATGCTCATGAACGCGTACAGCAAGTGTTGAAATATCTGCACATGGAATTGCAGTTGCAGGAACTGAAAGCAAACATCCACAACAAAACCAGAACGGATATTGACAAGCAACAACGCGATTACTTCTTAAATCAGCAGTTACGCGCTATTCAGGAAGAGCTGGGTGGCGATATGTATCAGGAAGAAGTAAACCGCCTGAAAGAAAAAGCAAAAGAGAAAAAATGGCCGGAAACGATTGCAAAATCTTTTGAAAAAGAAATAGGAAAACTGCAGCGCATCAACCCTGCTGCGGCAGAATACTCCGTTATTTTGAATTATCTGGACTTGATGGTAGAATTACCCTGGAATGAAACCACACAAGACAATTTTGATTTAAAACGCGGTAAAAAAATTCTGGATGAAGATCATTACGGATTAGATAAAATAAAAGACAGAATACTGGAATATCTTGCCGTATTAAAATTAAAAGGCGATATGAAGTCGCCAATCTTATGTTTTATCGGACCTCCGGGCGTTGGTAAAACATCCTTAGGAAAAAGCATTGCACGTGCGCTGGACAGAAAATATGTGCGCATGTCTTTGGGTGGTTTGCATGATGAAAGTGAAATTCGTGGTCATCGCAAAACCTATATCGGTGCGATGCCGGGCAGAATTATTCAATCTTTGAAAAAAGTACAATCTTCGAATCCTGTTTTTATTCTGGATGAAATTGATAAAGTAGGAAAAGACCACCGCGGTGATCCGTCTTCTGCCTTACTGGAAGTATTAGACCCGGAACAAAACACCACGTTTTACGATAACTTCTTAGAATTAGAATACGACCTATCTAAAGTTTTATTCATTGCAACGGCAAATAGTTTAGGTGAAATACAGCCTGCCTTACGCGACCGAATGGAAGTGATTCAACTAAGCGGTTATTCGCTGGAAGAAAAAACGGAAATTGCCAAAAAGCATTTAGTTTCCAAACAACGTGAAGCACATGGATTGAAAGCAAGTCAGGTAAAATTAAATGACAAAGCCATTCAGCATCTGATTCATTTCTACACCTATGAAAGTGGTGTGCGTGAACTGGACAGAGTGATTGCTTCTATCATGCGTAATGTAGCGAAAAGTGTAGCGACGGAAGAAGAATATAATCCTGCTATTTCTGTGGAAGATATTACACGCATTCTGGGAAAACCGAAATACAACCACGATAAGTATTCTGAAAATAATCCTTGCGGCGTGGCTATTGGTTTGGCATGGACACCGATGGGTGGCGATATCTTATTTATAGAATCTTCTGTGAGCAAAGGAAAAGGTGCCTTAACAATTACAGGAAATCTGGGTAATGTAATGAAGGAATCGTTTAATACGGCGTTGAGTTATCTGCAAACAAAAGCGGATATGCTGCAAATACCGAAACAGGCATTCACCGACTGGAATTTACACATCCACGTGCCGGAAGGTGCCATACCAAAAGATGGGCCAAGTGCCGGTATTGCTATCCTTTCTGCATTAACTTCCTTATTTACACAACGAAAAATAAAATCTTATACGGCGCTGAGCGGCGAGATAACGTTGCGCGGAAAAGTATTACCGGTAGGTGGTATCAAAGAAAAAATATTAGCTGCAAAACGAGCAGGTATTAAAGAAATTATTTTATGTAAAGAAAATGAAAAAGACGTTGATGAAGTTCCAGCTGATTTTATTAAAGGATTGAAATTTCACTATGTGGAAGAAATGGATGAGGTACTGGAACTGGCACTGGAAAAGAAGAAAGTAAAAAATGCAATAGTTTTTTAATTTAGTGATGTTGTATTTTATTATACATATAATACACGTATAATCTAACTAAAAATTGCTTTTCTTTCTTTCAAACCTGTATTCATCAGTTTTTTTATCTCTGTTTTCACTTCATCCACCATTTCCTGTACCTGGTATTCACGGGATGCATCTCCTTCAAAAAACATAGGTTTACCTACGTTGATAATCACTTTTGATGGAAAAACAAATGGAATCAATGCCGGAGCAGAAGGGAATTTTATAAGCCGCTGCAAGAAATCTATATTACCGAAATTGATGATAGATTCTTCACATCCTACGATACCTACGGGAATAATCGGAGATTTTGTTTGCAGCGCCATATACATAAACCCGAGGCCGAAACGCTGTAGCTGATAACGCTTTTTAAATGGCTTAGAGATACCGCGGGCACCTTCCGGAAACACCATTACTGCTTCCTCATTTTCAAGCATCTTTATACAATTTTCAGGATCACCTACCGTACCTCCCCATTGCGAAAAAATGGAACTGATGAATGGTACCTGCGGTACAAAACGTTCGTACATTCCTTTGGGTGCCCGTGGTGCAAACTTATTGGTCACCATGGAATATCCCAGCATCATAGCATCTAATGGCAGCTGCCCGCTGTGATTTGCAATAATCAGACATCTTCCTTGCTTAGGGATATTTTCCAGTCCATGTGTCTCCACACGGAAATAATTCTCGTAAAAGAATTTACCGGCACCCACAAAGGGTTTTATCCCATTGATATTAAATCCCCAGGGATCATAACCATATGACCCTACTTTATTTGGGAAACTGGTTAAAAAAACGTCCGTGTCTTTGGGATCCGTAATACTCTTTATGATGTCCTTCAATGCCATTTTGTATCAAACTTAATCAATCTGATTTAAACCATGCTAATATTCGAAAAAATAATTTTAACTATATATAAACAAATTTGTGCCACATTATTCAATTATTGAAGCTAATTTTGAATACTATTTCGCAATGAAGTTTAAAACCAACATATCTGCTTTGCTGCTTGCTACAATTGTTTTTTTAGCAGGTAACGGAATTGCCGTTTTTGAACACATTTGTAATACTTCCAGCACACACAGCTATTCTCTTTTCACAAAGCCGGCTTGTGAGATGGAAAAAGAGGTAAAACCATGCTGCACAGAAAAACCCGCAATCGCTAAATCCAAAAACTGCTGTGATCATAAACAATTTTTCAGTAAACTTTCCGTAGAGGGATTTACTGTAAAAAAAATGCAGTTAAAACCATTGGAAAAACAAATAAGTTTAAAATTTTTCCTTGCCTATTTCTTTCAATACAACAAACAACTTTTTGAAAGCTATTATTCAGGACTTCCTGCTCCTGATAATTTTTTCCAGATACAATCTTTACTTCAACCAACTCCTGTTGAATTGCAAACCTTTCGTTGTTAGCAGGTGATTTTATTGTTCAAAAAACAATATTCTTCATCTGTTAATTATAAAAATGAAAAAACTAAATTTTGGTTTTTTGATATTGGTATTTAGTTTAAGTCAATTTGCATTTAGCCAGCAAAAAATAAAAATAACGGTTACCGATAATAAAACGAAAGAGTTTTTATACGGGGCTAATATCCAATGGCATCATTCAGCTATTGGTGCAACAACTAATGAATATGGAATAGCTTACATCGACAAGCCGGATAGTTTACCGGATTATATCGTAATTACTTACGTAGGCTATCAAACGGATACTATTTTAATAAGCAATCCAACCGACGTAAATATTCAGCTAGCACCTGAAATACAGCTGGGTGAAGTAAAAATAAAAGGAAAGCGACAAACCAATTTTATTTCTTCCATTAATCCAATCAAAACAGAAAAGATTGAAGCGGGTGAATTGAAAAAAGCAGCCTGTTGCAACTTATCAGAAAGCTTTCAAACGAATGCTTCTGCCGATGTAAATTACAGCGATGCGGTAACCGGTGCAAAAGAAATCAGATTACTAGGGTTGAGCGGAATTTACGTACAGAATTTACTGGAAGGTATTCCGGTTATGCGTGGAGTAACTGCTACTTTCGGCTTAGACAACATTCCCGCTCCCTGGATGAAATCCATTGCTGTTTCTAAAGGTGTGCCATCCGTCAAAAACAGCTACGAAGGTATCTCCGGGTCAATGAACATAGAATTCAAAAGTAGTTTTAATGATTCAACAAGATTGTTTTTTGACATGTTTGGCAACCAGAATGGTCGTGTTGAAACCAACCTGTTGTTAAATCATAAAATCAATCCTAAGTTGGGAACAATGCTAATGGCAAATGGTGCATTTATGCCTTTGAAGCAAGATATGAACCATGACGGTTTTTTAGATCAGCCTGTTTTAAAACAATATAACCTACTGAACCGCTGGAATTATCATGCCGACAAAGTAGAAGGGCAATACATGATTAAAGTATTGAGTGAAAATCGTGTTGCAGGACAAACATCATTACATCATCACCAAAATGATTCTTTGCCTCTGTATGATATTAACATCAATACGAAGCGTGTAGAAGCATTTGCCAAAACAGGATATATCTTTTCTGAAGAAAACAGTCTTGGTACACAGTTTTCCGGAGTTTATCATCAGCAACAATCCAATTTCGGTTCAAAAGATTTTAACACCACAACAGGGAAGTTTCACCGGGACCGTTTTGTATCAAACTACTGTAAAAAATGATAATCATCTTTTAGTGGGTGGCGCTAATTTTATTTACGATAAAATTGATGAGCAATTAGATTCGCTTAAATTTAACAGAAATGATATTGTACCCGGTATCTTCGCAGAATACACGTTCAAATGGAATAATAAAATAACCATTGTTACGGGTGTTCGCGGCGATTATCATTCACGTGCAGGTTTCCAGTTTAATCCAAGAATTCATGCGAAGTTTTCTCTGACAGACAAAACAACATTACGGATTGCAGCTGGCAGCGGTTTCAGAGCACCTAATATCTTGACCGAAAATCAGTCCTTACTGGCGAGTTCAAGGAATATCATTTTTAAAGATTATCCAACAAAAGAAGTAGCCTGGAATTATGGAATTTCTTTGACACAAAAATTCAACTTGTTTAACCGGGAAGGAAATCTATCCGTTGATTTTTTCAGAACTGACTTTTTAAAACAGGCGGTAATTGATATAGATAATGCGGATGGAAATGCTACAATCTCGAACCTGCATGGAAAATCATTTTCAAATAGTCTGCTCGTAGAATTTAATTTTGAAGCACTAAAAGGTTTAGATGTAAAAATAGCCTATCGTTTGGAAGATGTACGCACCACTTATCATAGTGTCTTATTGCAAAAACCTTTACAGGCACTGAATAAAGGATTAATTGCATTGAGCTACAAAACGCCTAATCAGCAATGGCAGTTTGATGTAAACACAAGCATTAACGGTAAAAGAAGATTACCCAATAGTTTTGAAGGCGATGCCGGAAAACGTTATTCTCCTCATTATGTTTTATTAAACGCTCAAATCTTAAAATATTTCAAACATGCTGAGCTTTTTGCCGGATGTGAAGACATAACGAATTACCGTCAAAAAATTCCTATTTTAGGAGTACCAAATACTTCCTACTTTGACACCTATCAGGTATATGCTCCCATCATGGGTGCAACTGTTTACGGTGGCTTCCGAATATTTATTAACTGATAAAATTAAAATAAACAATCATGAAAAAACAAATCAAATCAATCGCAGTAGTTATTATGGTAATAACTGCTACTATCTTTAGCCTTACAGCATGCCACAACAAGAACTGTAAAAAAGGTGACGAAAAATGTGAAAAGGCAAGTTGCTGTAAAGATGAAAAGTGCTGTGATAAGTGCAGCGACAAATGCACAACAGAAAACAAATGTTGTGACAAATGCAAAGTGGGCGAAGAAAAATCCTGCTGCAAAAAAGACTCCTCGGCATGCATGAAAGACTCGGCAAGTATGAATGGTATGGGTGAAAAGAAAGCATGTTGCGAAAAAGACATGAAGAAAGCAACTGGGATGTATGCCTGCCCGATGCACAAAGAGATTTGCTCCGACAAACCGGGGAAATGCTCTAAATGCAACATGGAAATGGAAAAAAAATAAATCAATTCTTAAAATCAATTTATGAAAAAGACAATCTCCATATTGATACTATCTTTTCTCACTTTGTATACAACGCTTACTTTTGCAAAAGATGAAACCACGAAAGCATCATTTAAAGTAAATGGCAACTGTGAATCCTGCAAGAAAAGAATTGAAAAGGCAGCAAAAACAGAAGGCGTAAAAAGTGCGGTCTGGAATATCGACACTCAAATTTTAACCGTGACATTCGCTCCGGCTAAAATATCCGTTGATCAGATACAGCAGAACATAGCAAAAGCCGGCCATGATACGGAAAAGTATAAGACTGAAGATAATACCTATAAAAATCTCCCGCAGTGCTGTCAATACGAACGGTAAACAGAAAATTGTAATATTTTATCGGGCCATCCTACTAATCAGGATGGCTTTTATTTTTTAAAATCCACCATATTTTTGGTATTTTTGTTCAAATAAACAATATTTAAATGAAGTTTTTCGCCCCCAAACTACTATTTGTAACTATCGGATTATTTTCAATATCCGTTTTATATGCTAAAAAAGAAAAGAAAAAAGAGGAACCAGTTGTTGTAAAAACAATGACTGATTCTGTAAAAGTGGCTGTAAAAAGATACTACCGTAAAAAAAGACAGCAAACCTCAATTTAAAACGATTAAAGAAGTTAACTGAAAAATGTAAAAATATACTGGTTTATTCAACATCTATCAGGATACCACAACAGGCAAAACTTATCTGGAAATTTCAGAAGATAAAATCGGAAAGAGTATATCTATTTTGCTTATGTTTTAGATGGCATATTTGGATGCCGGTTATGCGCGTGGCGGATATAAAGACAATTCTGTTTTTAAGATTGTAAGTTATTTTGACAGAATTGATTTTATCTTACAAAACACCAATTATTATTTTAATAAAAATACCGAACTCAGCAAAGCTGAAAATGCAAATATCAACCAGCCGCTTTTCTATTCAGAAAAAATCGCTGCTTTAACTGCGGATGATAAATCTAAAAAGAAAACCTATCTGATTGAAACAGATAATTTATTTCTGGGAGAAAATCTCACACAAATAAAACCAACTAAAATGCCTACTGACAAAGCAGATGCATTTACACTGGGAACCTTAAGCAGCAAAAAATCCAAATACCTGTCAATTAATAATTATCCGGAAAATAGCTTTCCGTAAAATTACAACACAGTTTAATTGAAGTACCGCAAAATAATTTTAAACCAAGATATGATGATCCGCGCGTAGGTTATTTTATGGAAAAAGTAACAGATCAAACCTCTACCAGTCCGACGCCATGGAAAGATTTAATTCACCGTTGGAATTTGGTTAAGAAAAACCCTACCGAAAAATTATCAGAACCAGTAAAACCAATCGTTTGGTGGATTGAAAATACCACACCTAAAGAATTCAGACCAATTATTAAAAATGCCGTACTTGCCTGGAATGAAGCTTTTGAAACGGCTGGATTTAAAAATGCGGTTGAATGCTACGAACAACCTGATACGGCAAGCTGGGATGCGCAGGATATCCGTTATAATGTAATCCGCTGGACATCGTCTCCTCGCCCGCCTTATGGCGGTTATGGACCAAGTTTTGTAAATCCGCGTACCGGACAAATTCTCGGTGCAGATATCATGCTGGAATTTATTTTTATGACAAACCGATTGCCTTTGGAAAAACTTTATGATATTGCGGCTTTAGATAATTTGCAACCGGAAAGCAACTTTAAATTATGATAATTGTGCTTTGGTGAAGCTATGCATCAAAATATTTTATACGGAACAGCAAATGCTGAATGCTTTTGATTTCTCAGAATTGATAAAGATGAGTTTTTAAACAGGCTTTATATGATTTAGTATTGCATGAAGTTGGACATACGTTTGGATTAAATCATAATTTTATTGCTTCGCAATTACACACGCCACAGGAGATACAAGATCCGGTACTGGGCGCTACTATTGGCTTAACTGCCTCTGTGATGGATTATACCATACCGAATATTTCACCGGATAAAACCAAACAAGGTTTATTTTTTGATATCAAACCGGGTCCTTATGACAAATGGGCCATTCAATATGGATATACAAAATTCAGGATGAAGCGGAAGAAAAAACAGCCTTGAAAAAATACTGGCGGAATCTGTAAAAAAGAAAACCGTTTTAAAAATGATGCGGATGACATGCGTTCAGGTGGCAGAGGAATTGACCCGAGAGCAAATTTCTACGATATGTCTGATGATGCAATAGGATATGCAATAGGAAATATAAAAATGGTGAATGATGCGTTGCCTAAATTATTAAAAAATACAGCACGCCAGATCAATCATATCATGAATTACGCAATGGCTATCTTGCTCTTTCCGGCCATTATGCACGTAGTTTAAATGTAATCAGCAGATATGTTGGCGGTGTATATGTAAACAGAAATTTCGTGGGACAAGATTCACAACAAAACCATTTACACCGGTTCCATTACACGATCAAAAAGAGCCATGCAGGCAATAACTCAAATATGCTTTTTCAAAAATGCCTTTAAAACACCAAATGAAATTTACACCATTACCTGCAAATGCAACGTAGAGGGTATGATTTCAGAAGAGAAAATGAAGACCCGAAAATTCACGACAGAATTTTAAACATACAACGCGGTGTTTTAGATCAACTAAACAACACGGTTATGCAGCGACTTAACAGATTCTAAATTGTATGGCAATAAATACAGTGTGAATGCCATGCTGAAAGATGTAACAAACGGTATTTTCACAGAAGATTTAGGTGCTTCCGTTTCTACCATCCGTCAGAATTTACAGGAAGAATATGTAGGCAGATTACTAAATATGGTAGATACAAAATCTGCGTATGCATATACATCTAAGTCAGCAGCATTTGGCGAAGTGCAGCGTATTCTTAAATGGATGGAAGCAAATACCGGCGGTGATCCTGCAACACCGGCACACAGAGCGCATATCGCTTATGTAATTAATAGCGCACTGGATACAAAAAATAAAAAATAATTTACAGACTTAAGAACTAAAGAAAAAGGCATCAATTACCTGATGACTTTTTATAATATTTTCCACTTCAAACAATACCGATTTCCCGTCATCATTATCGGCAACTAAAGTACAGGTATATTTTTTTTCTGACTGATTAGTAATGCAAATGGATTCTATCTTTTGTTTTAAAAACAGGATGTACTGCATCTAGTTCTATTAACTCATCAATCACAATTTCTTGCTCGTTTAGTTTTTTATAAGCATTATAAACAATTCCAATTGTGCTCCCAATAATCTCACCGTCATCATATGCATTATTGGTATCTTCAGCAGAGGCGGTCAGCAATAAAATATCATTTATTTCATCGTAACAAGCACCGGAAATTCCAAGATTGATATTATTTAGTTTGCCAATCTTTACAGGCATGACTTTAAATCTGTCCGGAAATTGTTTCTTTAAAATTTTCTGATCGGTAATAATTAATTGGTTAGGTTGTTGTGTATTTCCGCGATTAAAAAATAATAATTTGTCTTTGCAATCAGTAAACCCTTCAATATTCATTTCTGCAATCAGATTTCTGTCTCTGAAAATAGAATAAAATGCGGCTGTACTTATTTTCTTTATTTTTTCTTCCGCAAGATTAACCAAAAATGCCACATCTCGCTGAGGCGATACAGAACCGGAACCTACCACATACAACATATCCCCGATAATCGTAGCACATTCCAAATCGGGTTTTTCCGGTTTTGGAATGCGAACACCATCGTATTCAAATAACTTCAGATGATTAACTTCATTCCAGTTCTTATCCAAACACAAAATATAATTCACATCATCTCCTACCACATACAATATATTGTTGCGATACTCCAGCGCAGAGCCGGACGGATAATCGATGATTTTATTTCTGAGGAAATTGATTTGCATGATGTTCTAACTTTCCAGATATTTCCCAACAATAGGCAATCTTCGCCCGCTGCCAAATGCTTTTGGCGATACGCGTAAAATAGGTGGCGTTTGATGGCGCTTAAATTCATTCCGGTTCACCATACGTAAAATTCTGGTAATTAATTTTTCATCAAAACCAAGTTGTTCTATTTCATCCGGTCCCTGATGATGTTCGATATACTCTAACAATACTTTATCCAGCACATCATAATCCGGCAATGAATCTGAATCCTTTTGCCCGGGACGCAATTCCGCACTCGGTGCTTTCGTCAGGATATGAGTTGGTATAATTTCTTCGTCTTTGTTAATGTAATTACACACTTCATAAATCTGCGTTTTGTAAACATCAGCCAGTACAGCTAAACCGCCGCACATATCACCGTATAAGGTTCCGTAGCCAACCGCTGCTTCGCTTTTATTGGTGGTGTTTAATAAGATGTATCCGAATTTATTGCTCAAGGCCATCAGATAATTTCCGCGGATTCTGGCCTGCAGATTTTCTTCCGTCACATCAAATGGTTTATTTTCAAAATGCGGCTGCAGGATTTTATCATAAACGTCAAACACTTCTTTAATGGGAATAATTTTATGCGGCGAATCTAAATTCTCCAATAGCCTTAAACTATCATCCACCGAATGTGACGTAGAGAATTGCGAGGGCATCAGCACACTCAATACATTTTCTTTACCAAGCGCACGCACCGCCAACACCAGTACCAATGCCGAATCCACCCCGCCACTCAATCCTAAAATAGCTTTTTTAAATCCTAATTTTTGAAAATAATTCTGAACGCCACACACTAATGCATCATGTATTAGTTTTGTTGGATTTTTGTCTAATTCATGATTTATTTCATTTTGCTCAACATCCTCCAGTTCACAAAAGAACACTTCTTCCTGAAAATAATCCAGCTCTTTAAAAACACGACCCTTTGCATTCATCACCACAGAACCACCGTCGAAAATTAATTCTGTTTGTGCGCCTACGCAATTACAATAAAATACCGGCAAATTGAACTGCATAGCATTTCTACGTACCACATCAATTCGTTTTGCTGCCTGCTTGTAATTAAAAGGCGATGCGGATAGATTGATTAATATATCCGGCTGTAGTTTTGCCAGCTCCGCTACCGGATTTATTCTGTACAAGGGATTTGTTTCCCCTGTATCCCAGATATCTTCACAAACGGTAATCGCTAATTTTTTGCCTTTAAATTCTACCAGATTAAACTCTTTATTAGGTTCAAAATACCGGTACTCATCAAATACATCATACGTTGGCAATAAAGCTTTGTGTGACAGAAATTTTACTTTACCGTCTTCGATAAAATAAGCAGAGTTATATAAATCCTTCCCGTGTTTTGTCGGGTTTTTTGAAGGAGCCCCCACAATAATGGCAATCTTATTGCCGGCAACCGCAGCTAATTTATGGATAACATTTTCACACTCATTTATAAAATGATGGAATTCTAAGAAATCGCGCGGAGGATAACCGCAAACAGACAATTCGCTGAACAATAATAAATCCGCATTGGCGGCGATTCCTTTTTCAATAGCAGATTTCATTTTTTCGAAATTGCCGTTGAAATCGCCAATCATATAATTAAGCTGTGCTAATCCGATTTTCATGATTCAAAAGTACTAAGTATAATGTAATAAGTTAAGTTAAATAAATATTGACATGCTGTTTTTTATCTTATTTTTGCAACACAAATCTTGTAAAATGAACTCTCTTAAAAAGATAATCTTATTCGTTTTTATTTTAACAGGCATCATTTCCTGCACCTGTAACCGCCAAACCAATCTTCCTGAAAAAGAGAAAGAGGTAAAAAAGTCAGAAATAAACGTAGATATAATAAGGTTTGAGAAAGAACTATTTGCCTGTGATCCCAATAAATTAGATGTTGATTTAGACAAATTGCAGCAGAAGTATCCAACGTTTTACAACATATTTTACAATCAGGTATTAAATATTCCTGCAGCCGGTGACATAGGAACACAATTGAATGTAATGCAGGATTTCATTACCAAGAAAGCCATGAAAGGTTTGTATGATACGGTAGAGTATAAATTAGGCAATCTCGATTTTTTAAAGGAGGAATTACAAACAGCATTTGCCAATTACAAAAGTTACTTTCCTGAAAAGCCAACACCAAAAGTTGTAACCTGTATTTCTGAATTCTCGTATTCTGTTTTTACTGCTACAGATTCTATTCTTGGTATCTCATTAGATAAATACCTGGGACCAAAGTATATATATTATCCTTCCGTCTTTGCGGAAACATCTTTTATGATTCCGACTTTTGACAAAAAATATATGGCGATAGATTGTGCAAATGTATTGGCAGCTAATATTATTCCCGCTCCTGATGACAAATCGACCTTATTGGATAAAATGATTGCTGAAGGTAAAATTTTATATTTCATACAGAGTTTGCTTCCCGACAAGAAAGAAAATGATATTATCAAATACGACGAGAAGCACTGGAAATTTTGCGTAGAAAGTGAACCGCAGATATGGGCATTCTTTTTAAATGAAAACATATTGTATAATACAGATTTCGAGCAATTCAAATATGTAAAAGATGGCCCTACTACCTACGGCATGCCTAAAGAAAGCCCCGGAAGAGTGGGCGCCTGGCTGGGTTGGCAAATTGTAAAATCCTATATGAAGGAAAATCCAAAAACGACATTAAAGCAATTGGTTGCTATTAAAGACGGTCAAAAAATCCTGACAGCATCTAAATACAAGCCGAAGACTAATTAACGATGAACGATGGGCTTGTAAAATTGCCAATGGTACAATTTTAATCGTTAATTATTAATCACCAATCCGTCATAGGCCAGAAACATCGTGGAAGACAACTCTTTTTCTACTGCCTCATGCAATCCTAAATGATGCGAAATATGTGTAAAATATGCCTGTTCCGGTTTTATCTTATTCACAATTTCTATGGCTTGTTCTAAATTAAAATGAGAATAGTGTGTTTCTCTTCTTAAGGCATTCAACACTAATATTTTGCTGCCTTTTATTTTTTCCAATTCTTCTTCCGCTATAAAATTAGCATCCGTGATATAGGTAAAATCGCCTACCCGAAATCCCAGCACCGGCAACTCTTTATGAAATACACGAATAGGTGTAAAAGGTATATCGCCAATCATAAAAGGCATTTCATCTATTGTTTTTAAATTTATCTGCGGTGCTCCTAAATAATCCTGCGGTTCAAACGCATACGAAAACTCTCTCTTTAAAATTTGTTGTACGCGTTCTTCCGCATACACATCAATTGTTTTACCAAGCAAGTAATTAAACGGGCGAATATCATCCAAGCCTGCAACATGGTCTTTATGTCCGTGTGTAAAAACCACGGCATCTAAGTCCTGCACATTTTCCCTCAGCATCTGTGCACGAAAATCCGGCCCGGTATCAATCACCACCGTGGTGGTTTCTGATTGAATCATTAAGGAAGTACGGGTGCGGTTATTTTTTCTATCTGCAGACTGACAGACTGCACATGTACAGGTAATAACCGGTACGCCCTGTGATGTGCCTGTGCCGAGAAAAGTGAATTTCATATAATTGTAAATGATGGGTAAGATTACTCCAATTCCAGTTTCTGCTGAGCCAGTTGTTCGTATAATTTGAGTTGTTTTTCGTCTAACAAATTTACATCTACTTGGATTTGCGACAGAATATCAATTAACGCATTGATACGTGCTTCCGTTTCAAAAAACTTGTTTACAACCGCCACTCTCTTATCCTCCAAAATACAATAGCCGGACTGAAATCTGCCTTTTTCATAACGAATCACATAGTGATTCTCCTTGAAAATAGATTCTAAGGTGGTTAAAGTGCTTGCGTTATACTTAAAACTCATAGTGTAAAAGTAGTAAGGAGTAAGTAAAAAGTAATAAGTTTTTATTCACAGGGAAAAACATTTCAACAAAAAACCTACTTAATCTATAGATAATTAAAAAACACCGGTAAAAAATGATATATTAGCTCATATTTTTTGAAAAGCCATGTTATCTAAAAAAACCAAATACGCCATCAATGCCCTTGTGTATCTCGCAAAAAAACCTCCGAAAGAGCCGGTTTTAATCAGTGAAATTGCAGAACATGAACACATTCCCAAGAAGTTCCTGGAAACCATTTTGCTGGACTTGCGCAATGCCGGTATTCTGAATTCCAAAAAAGGAAAAGGCGGCGGCTATTATTTAATCAAACACCCGGCGGATGTAAATCTGGCGGAAATTATTCGCTATTTCGACGGAGCTATCGGTTTATTGCCTTGTGTAACGCATAAATACTACGAAAAATGCGATGAATGTGAGGATGAAGTGACCTGTGGCATCCGCCATGCTTTTTTAGCTATACGCAATGAAACGGTGGAATTGCTGAAAAAAGATACCCTGGAAATGATTATCAAAAACGAGCAAAAACTGAAGAAAAATGTTATCAAGTGATACGCTTAAATTCTTAGCGGAATTAAAGAAGCACAACAATAAAAACTGGTTTGAGGCAAACAGGAAACGATACGAAAACGCACAAACCGAGATAAAATCTTTTGTAGATGAATGGATTAAAAATTATGGTAAAAAGGATGAGTCCATCATCGGTTTAGAATCTAAAAAATGTATTTTCAGAATCAACCGGGATGTTCGTTTTTCTGCCAATAAAGATCCTTACAAAAACAACTTGGGTGCTTATTTAAACAAAGGCGGAAAAGGCAGTAATACGGCAGGCTTTTACCTGCACATTGAACCGGGTAATTGCTTTTTCGGTGCAGGAAATTACATGCCGATGCCGGATGAATTAGCCAAAATAAGACAGGAAATCGATTATAATTTTTCTGATTTCAAAAAGATAATTTCTTCCAAAAAATTCCAAGATAGCTTTGGTGATTTAAGCACTGAAAATAAATTAAAAAGACCACCAAAAGGCTACGAAGAAACGAATGAAGCCATTGAATATTTAAAATTAAAAGGCTTTACTGTTTTCAAGAAATTAAAAGATGAAGACCTGACTTCTAAAGATTTTAAAAAAACTATTACGGAACTTTCCGTTACGGTAAAACCTTTTATTGATTTTTTGAATAATGCTGTTGAGTAAACTATTCTTTTATTGCATTTAAAGTGCTTCCTGAGATTCCTACACCACCATCTGGAAAATAAGTTAAAGATGCATTCATTGTTTTTGAGGCGCGTAGAAAATGAAACCTTTTTTTTTTTTTAACCCTCCCCCCCCCCTCCCCCTCTTTTGGGGGGGGGGGGGGGGGGGAAAGGCCCCACAATCAAAATTTTTTTTTTTTTTAACTAAAAAATTATAATTTAAAAAAACTCTTTTTTCCCCCCTTTTTTTCGCAATTTTTTTGTTGTTTTTATCGCCCCATCTTTTTTTTTCCCCCCCCCCCCCCGCCCCCTTATTTTTTTTAATTTTGCTTTTCGGTGTTTCATTATTATTAGATTTCTTACAAGAACCTAAAACTATAATTGAAATAAAAATTGGCAAAAAGTATAATCTCATATTTTTTTATTAATACAAATATATAAATACTTTTTCACTTTTACCAAAACCTTAAATAAACATTGTTATCATACTGATTATAAAATTATCTGTTTGATAATTCTTATTTTTGATAATCATGACAAAAGAAGTTTCATTCCCGAAAGACAAAATCAAAATTCTGTTACTGGAAGGTTTACATCAATCTGCCTTCAACGAATTTCATAAAAAAGGATACGCTACGATTGATAGCTACAAAGAAGCAATGACCGAGCAGGAACTGCTGGATTGCATAGAAAACTATCATATTATCGGCATTCGCTCCAAAACCAATTTAACGGCAGCTGTTTTGGAGAAAGCTAAAAAACTGATGACGATTGGTTGTTTTTGTATCGGCACCAACCAGGTAGACATGGCGAAAGCAACAGAATTGGGTATTCCGGTATTTAATTCACCTTACTCCAATACGCGTTCCGTAGCAGAACTGATTATCGGAAATTCGATTATGCTGCTGCGTGGCATTCCTCAAAAAAATAAATACATGCATGAAGGCAACTGGCAAAAAACAGCAGCCAGAAGTTATGAATTGCGCGGTAAAACCATCGGAATTGTGGGCTATGGTCATATCGGCACACAAGTATCTGTGATGGGAGAAAGCATGGGTTTGAAAGTAATTTATTTTGACATTGAACCGAAATTACCACTGGGAAATGCCAATGCGGTAGATACGCTGGAAGAATTACTGGCTCAATCTGATATTGTAACTTTACACGTTCCGGCTACGCCGCAAACCAAAAACATGATTGGCGAAAAGGAATTTGCACTAATGAAAGACGGCGTAATTTTCCAGAACCTTTCCCGTGGTTCGGTAGTGGATATTGAAGCCTTAACGGAAGCTGTAAAGAGTGGCAAAGTGGGCGGAGCAGCCATTGATGTATTCCCTTCTGAACCTAAACAAAACGGACCGGGCTTTGTGTCTTCTTTAGTTGGATTAGATAGTGTAATTCTCACACCGCATGTGGGCGGAAGTACTCAGGAAGCGCAGGAAAATATAGGCACGGAAGTGGCGGTAAAACTAACAGGATATCTAGACAACGGCAGCACATTAGGCTCCATGTCTGTGCCGGAAATCAGTTTATCCGTGCAGCACAATACCAGACGTGTATTGCATATCCACCAGAATGTACCGGGTGTGTTGAGTGAGATTAACTCCACCCTTTCCAAACATCACGTAAATATTTTAGCACAATATTTAAAAACTAATGAAACGATTGGCTATGTTGTATTAGACGTGGATGCAAACGCGGATCTGGAAATGATGGAAGATCTGAAAAAAGTAAAAAACACCATCAAGGCGAGAATTTTGTACTAACATTCCTGACCTAAACATGAAACAACATATTGCACATATAGCATTAGTCGTAGATGACTATGATATAGCAATTGAGTTTTATACACAAAAATTACATTTCGATCTTATTGAAGATACTGTACTGAGTGATACTAAACGTTGGGTACTTGTTGCCCCGAAAGGCTCTCAGGAATGCCGTTTATTACTGGCAAAAGCAGCATCAGCATCCCAATTATCAAGCGTGGGCAATCAAACAGGAGGTCGCGTGTTTTTATTTTTATATACTGATAACTTTCAGAGAGATTTTGAAAACCTGCAAAAACAAAACATTAAAATTATCAGGCAGCCAATTACAGAAGCATACGGAACCGTTGCTGTATTTGAAGACCTGTACGGCAATCTTTGGGATTTGATTGAACCATCGAATTCTTAAACTATTCTTTGTGATACACCAGTAAAGGAACTTTGCTGTAAAGCGCCATCTCTTTCGTATTGCTGCTCTCAAAAATTCTTTCTAAAAATGTTTTCTTATGCGTAGACATCACCACCAAATCTACCAGATGATTCTCCAGATAATGATCTATTCCCTCTTTTACGTCAGTGCCGTCCACCGTTTCCAGTTTTATCTTTTCCAAACCAAATGCTCTGTCCAGCTGTATCATTAAGTGTTCGTTGATGGGCTGAAAGAAAAATCCCGTGTTTACATTCAACAGTTTAATATTTCTGATTCCCATTTCATCACCAAAGGCAAAGAGTTTTGATAATACCGCTGTGTCGTCTTCCTTCAACTGGTCGAGATACACCACATTATTAAAACCATCGCAAACACAACCTTGCGGAACCAGCATAATCGGAAGTGTGGTTCGTCGCATAACATGAGCGGCATTACTTCCAATTATTTTATTCACGATTCCGCTGGCACCGGTGGTACCCATTACAATCAAATCTGCGTTTATTTTATTTCCCAAATCCACAATCTCATCAGATACCATACCCATTTCTATGGTAGATTCCACAGAAAAGCCTTCTGCTTTCAGTTCGTCGGATAACTTGCCAATCCCCTCAATTGCCGCTTTGCGAATTTGTTCCAGTATTTCTGCCGGCATACTGATGTCGGGATAAGAATAATCTGCTGCAGGAATGGAATAAAAATTTGCCAGATGAATGCTTGCTTTTGTTTTTCGGGCAATCATTTTAGCGGCTTTTAACGCATTATCGGCTGCATTGGAAAAATCAGTTGGGACTATTATCGTTTTCATACATTTTGCTTTTTATAAAATTAGTCCATTTACCAGCCAATTCATATGATATTTATCATATCGGAAGCCTTATTTAGTTATATTATCATAAAACAATTACTTAATCTTGTCGAAATAATAGAAATATAGCTTTTTGCTATCTTTGCTGCTTACAATATCAATTCCAAAATGATAAACTTAATTTTGTTTGGTCCTCCGGGAAGCGGAAAAGGCACACAAGCAGTAAAACTCGCAGAAGAATTCAATCTGTATCACATTTCAACCGGCGATTTATTCCGTTCTGAACTGAAAAACGAAACACCTCTTGGTGTGGAAGCTAAAAAGTACATGGATAAAGGCGAACTGGTGCCGGATGAAGTAACCATCGGTATGTTATCCAACAAACTGGATGAATATGCAGGAAAAGTAGAAGGATTCATTTTTGACGGGTTTCCCCGTACACAGCCTCAGGCAGAAGCACTGGACAAATTACTGGATTTGAAGAAAACTGATATCAGTCTGGTACTGGCATTAGAGGTAGAAGAAGATGAAATTGTACAACGCATCAAAGAACGCGGTAAATCATCCGGCAGAGCAGATGATTTAGATGATACTATTATCCGAAACCGCTTTAAAGTATATTTGAAAGAGACCGCACAGGTGGCAGATCACTACAAGAAAGTAGATAAGTTTGTTGCACTCAACGGCGTAGGAACTATTGATGAAATATTTGATAGCTTAAAAGTTGAAATCAACAAAGTAAAATAGAAATCATCTATTATACAGACCTTGAAGGTTTTAAAGCCTTCAAGGTCTTTTTTATTTTCTATCTTTACAACAACAAAATGGAAGGAAGCAATTTTATAGACTACGTAAGAATATTCGTCCGTTCCGGAAACGGCGGCGGCGGCTCTGTGCACTGGCGCAGGGAAAAATACGTACCGATGGGCGGACCGGATGGCGGAGATGGAGGAAGAGGCGGCAGTATTATTTTACGTGGTAACAAGCAATTGTGGACTTTACTCCATTTAAAATACAGAAAACACATCCATGCCGACGACGGCAAAAGCGGCGAAGGCGGTATGCGCAGCGGTAAAGGCGGTGAAGACATCATCATTGAAGTGCCCTTGGGTACTATAGCAAAAGACGCTGAAACCGGCCAAAAAGAATTTGAGATTTTAGAAGACGGACAGGAAGCTGTATGGATGCAGGGTGGTCGCGGCGGACAGGGAAATACACATTTTAAAACCTCGGTACGACAAGCACCGCACTTTGCACAATCAGGTGAAGCGGGCCAGGAAGGCTGGAAAATACTGGAATTAAAAGTACTGGCAGACGTAGGTTTGGTAGGCTTTCCAAATGCCGGAAAATCAACTTTGCTCTCTGTCATCAGTGCGGCAAAACCTGAAATTGCCGATTATCCGTTTACTACCTTAGTGCCGAACTTAGGTGTGGTTCCTTATCGCGGAGATCGTTCCTTCATCATGGCAGATATCCCGGGCATTATTGAAGGCGCACATGAAGGCAAAGGCTTAGGTGTTCGTTTCCTCAGACATATTGAACGCAACTCCTGTTTGTTGTTTATGATTCCTGCCGACAGCGACGATATCAAAAAAGAATATAAAATTCTTGCTAAAGAATTGAAATTATACAACAAGGAACTCGTCAACAAGCCAAGAATCATAGGTATATCCAAATCGGATTTGCTGGATGATGAATTGAAAAAGATGCTGGCGAAAGAACTGCCCAAAAAGATTCCGCATGTGTTCTTTTCCGCGATGGCTAACGAAAACATCATGGAACTAAAAGATAAGTTGTGGAAGATGATGAATGAGTAATATTCTTCTGCTTTTTCTGTAAAATACCAACAAATACTTATTCTTTTTACAAGTCCATCTCATTACTTTCGTTCTGCAGAGTTGTATGAAGAAAGCCTTATTGATACTATTTACTATTTTGTTTTTTTACGCATGTAAAGAGCAACACGATACTTCATTTTACTTTTGGAAAACCACTTACAGCGTTTCACCATTTGAGCGGCACTATTTAGACAGCCTGAACGTGCAGAAACTATATGTCCGCTTCTTTGACATCGACATCCAAAATAACAAAGCCATTCCCGTCGGAGAAATCAACATAGAAGAAAAAAATACGGAACAGGAAATCATACCGGTAGTTTTTATCACGAACGAAGTATTTAAAACACTGGACAAGCAAACGATTGAAACACTTGCAGAAAATATAAAAAAAGAAATTAAATTCTTTTATCCGAAAATCTCTGTGAAGCCAATAAAGGAAATCCAGTTCGACTGCGACTGGACCTCTTCCACACGCAACAAGTATTTCTATTTTTTGAGTCGGATAAAACTAAAACATCCGGGAGTCAGTATTTCTGCGACCATCCGTCTGCATCAGATAAAAGATAAAAAACAAACAGGCATTCCTCCAGTTAAGAAAGGCGTGTTAATGTATTATGCTACCTCGAATCCCTTAGATTTTCAGGATAAAAATTCCATTCTGGAAAATGAACTTGCCAATAACTACATCAAAGAACTGAAAAAATATCCCATTCCATTAGATGTTGCATTACCCATTTACAGCTGGGGCATCATTGAAAATCAATTGGGTGAGAAGAGATTACTGAATGGCATCCGAAATAAAGACCTGCAGGATACATCACGCTACAAAAAAATAAAACCGAATTTTTACCTGGTAAAAAAAGACCACTACCTCAACGGAAGTTACGTGTATGAGGATTTTGTCATCAAAGCAGAAGAAATTACGAAGCAGGATTTAGTTGTTGCACAGAAAAATATTAGAGAAAAAATAAAAAATAAGGAACTAACTACTATCTTTTTTCAGTTAGATTCCTCAAATTTAATTCACTATTCAATTGACGATTTAAAAACCATCTCCAGATGAAAAAATATATTATCGCGCTACTATTGACAGGTATTTTCATGAATAAAACAAAGGCCTGTTCCTGGTCATCAGAAGATGCCACCTATTACAACCTGTTCGACCAGCAACTGATTTCAGATAAATCATTATTGCCGTTTTTTTTAACGTATGACATGACATTTTATACCGATGATCTATACGGCACCTATGACTCTAAAAAAGACGAAACGGATTACAATATCAAAGAATGGCGCAAGTATTTTGACAACCAGGTTTCTATAAGCGACTTAACGTACCTGGTGTATTCTTCTTCTTCAAGCGATTTGCAAAAAATTATTACCGCCAAATCATTAAAAGGAATCAATGACACCTTAAAGCAAAAAATCTATCTAACAGAAAAAGGCATTGAAGCGATTAATTATTTATTATTAGCCAAAAAATGTGAGCAATTTGCTGTGTTTGCCGAGGATGAAGAAGGTGCTGCTTGGAGTTATATGGGCGTCAGAAGAAAAATGACTAAACCGGAATTTATGTCAACGGCAAAAGATGGTAACATTTTATATGCAGCCACCAAAAACACAGATGTCAAATTGCGTATTGCTTACCAGCTGGTTCGCCTGTCGCACTATGGCGGATTCAATGACGATGCCATCCGTTATTTCAATACCTATGTGGAACCCCTGAAACAAAAAACGCTGTTGTATTACTATGCGTTAGAACAAAAAGGCGGTGCCTTGTTCAACCAGAAAAAATTTGCGGAAGCCGGTTGTGCCTTTGCGGAAGTCTTTCACAATACCACTGACAGAAAAATTCCATGCTATGCCAGTTTTCGCATCTCTAATCAGATGAGCTTTGACAAGGCAATTTTACTTTGTAAAACACCAAACGAAAAAGCTGCACTCTACGTGCTGCGCGGCTTTAATAAATTTTCCAATGGTTTATCTGAAATGAAAAATATTTATTCCGTTGCACCCAACAGTGCTTACCTGGAATTGATGGCTTGCCGTGCGTTGCTGCAAATGGAACATACTGCATTTCAAATTCCGAATCAATACAATGATAAAAGTACTTTTCCGCTGATGAACGCATCCGGAAAAGTGTATCTACAGAAAGCTATTTTATTTACGGAAACCTTACTAAAAGAAAACAAGGTAAAACGCACCGATTTCTGGCAAGTCTACTTAGCGCACCTGTATTTATTGAATGGTAATTATGCGAAATCACAAGCTACCGCGCAAAAGGTAACATCAACCGACAACCTAATTCTGGCACAAAAAGACAGAACAGAATTCTGTGCCTACATCGGCAGTTTAAAAACGATAGATGCCACTGCAGAAGCAAAAATCTATCAGCATTTTTTAAAAAACAAGGACGATAAACAAAAAGGATTTGTGTTTGAAATCCTGGGACATAATTACATCCTGCAAAAAAACCTGGCTAAAGCTTTTTTATGTCACAATAATTTCTCCGGTTTGTATGGCACTTTAAATATTGCTATCATTAATGACCTGATTGATTTTGTTGGCACGAAAAACAAATCTGCTTTTGAAGAAAAATTAATTGCAGATAAAATTACAAGTAAAGAACCTCTGGCAGAGTTATATGATTTGAAAGGCACACATTATTTTAAAAATGACGATCTGGAAAATGCGCTGATCTGGTACAAAAAAGTTCCGAAGAATCTATCCTTCCTGAAGTTGCATGAATACGACTACGACAAAAATACCTACATAGAAAAAGAAGGTTCTTTTAACGGATACAGCAATATTTACGCCGGTATTTTCAGCAGCAAGGTGCAAACCTATTTCGACAATTCAGAAGAAAATGCATTTTCTGATAACACTTATACTTCATTTGATTTCATTCGCAAATCACTCAACAAACAACAGTTAGTGGAAGCTATGATACAGTTAAAGAAAATGGCTGCAGGCAAAGACGAACAAGCCGCAAAAGCGAATTTCTTATTGGGCAATTTTTACTATAATACGTCGCATTGGGGTTATTACCGCAACTTCTTTTACTATGAACCGGGCAATTATTATTTGTCTTATCTCTACGGATACAACACAACAGCAAACACTATTAAAAAATCGTATAACTATAATGAAGGAGCAGGATTAATCACCAGTAATAATCCGCAAAAAGCATATGACTTTTTTATAAAAGCAGAAAGCATTTCTTCCAATAATGAACTGAAAGCCAAATCTGTCTTTCAGGCTTCTAAATGTGAACTCGATTTGTTCTTTGCCAATAACAACGATAACTATTTTGGATATGATGGTAATTACAAATTACTGTACAGCACGTCCACAAGACCGATGTTTAAACGATTAAAAGACAATTATTCTCAAACAGCTTATTACAAAGAAATTCAAAGTAACTGTAATTACTTTAAGTATTATCTGCAGTTTCGTCTTTAACAGGTTCGATGTTTATTGTTTCGGATGCTGCAAGATCATCTGCCATTTTTGATATATTTGCAGCATCCAGTTCCACTTCCATCGTATTTATTTCTGAAGAAGCTTCTTCTATAGAAACTACAGCTGGAGTTGTTTGCGTACCATCTGTATTTGAACGTTGCTCTTTTGGAATATAATTTTCTTTATACCTGCGTTTTAACAATTCTTCTTTCCAGGCTGCCTCTTTTTCTTTTCGTGCAGTTTTTCGTTGTGCTTTCTCGGCTTCGTACTTTTGTTTCCAGGCTGCTTCTTTTTGCAATCTTACAAGACGTTCTTCTTCTGTTTCCGGTTTGGTAATTTTCAATTTACTCGGATGGATTTCAAAAAAATCATTCACCGGAATCTGAATAATCCACCAGAGAAATTTCACCTGTGCCACACCAACACTTTGCATTTTTATATGCTGAGACAACAGCGATGAGATGGCCTGAAATAAAGATGTAATAATACTGATTTCAGACATCGTCGTCAGCACTTCATCCTGATGTCCTTTTATGCGTGTAGGTTTTTCATAACTCATTTTACCAACTTTCAGTCCATCGCGATTCAGCAAATCGGTTTTAATGGAAAGTATGGTTATCGGCAGAAAAAAAGAGTTTTTAATGCGAATATCTGTTTCCGTTCTTACCGACGTTAGTCCGATTTCCTGCGTGCGCACCTCCACAATATCAATCATCTTGTTCGCCGTTGCTTTCTTCAGGATATACGCTTTTATTTTATGCTTAATGTATCTGATCATAATTGACTTTTTAGAAAACCTATTCTGTATTTGTTTTAGCTAAAGTATTGTTAAATTAGGCATTCTCTGTTGTTTCAACGCTAAACTTAGATTAAATTCAACAGTACAAACAAATAATAATACAAAATCTACAATAATTTAAATAGTTACCAATGGAACACCTCAGCACCGTCATCGCCATTCCTGTTTTTTTACTAATGATTTTGGTGGAATATTTTGCCACCAGAAAAGAACATCCGGAATATTACCGACTGAACGATGCCTTAACAAATTTAAATGTAGGCGTTAGTCATTTGCTGTTTAAATTACTTACTACAGGACTGATGTTTGGAGCCTATGTATGGACGAAAGACCATTTCGCCATGGTGGAGCTGAGCGGTCTTTGGGCATATGTGGTGGTTTTTATCTTGTTTGATTTTTGTTTTTACTGGGCACATCGTGTCGGACATGAAGTCAATCTTTTCTGGGGCGCGCATGTGGTACACCATCAAAGTGAAGAATACAATTTAACGGTGGCGTTGAGACAATCCTGGATTCACAGCTTACTGGCATTTGTTTTCTTTTTGCCGATTGCCTTTTTAGGTGTAGACATTCTGACACTTGGCATAGTTGCCAGTCTTAATTCCTTCTATCAATTCTGGATACATACCAAAGCGGTGAAACGCATGCCGAAATGGTTCGAAGCCATCTTCAACTCACCGGCACACCACCGTGTGCACCATGGTGTAAATCCAAAATACATAGATAAAAATCACGCAGGCATGTTCATTATCTGGGACAAACTATTCGGCACGTTTCAGGAAGAAGAAGAAGAACCAACATATGGCATCACCAAGCCATTGAACAGCTGGAATCCGGCATGGGCAAATATTCATTACTATGTGGAGATGTATCAGGCCGGCAAAAAATTCAACTCGATAAAAGACAAACTGAAGCTGGTGTTTGCCAAGCCGGGCTGGCAGCCTGCTTATTTAGGCGGACAATTGGCGATACCGGAAGTGAATCCACAACAAGCAAAATACGATATACAAGCAGTGAGCCGTGGGTTGAATATCTACGTGCTGGTGCAATTTGCATTTATCATTGCAGGACTAAGTGCTTATCTGTATCATTTTGAGAAACTCTCGATGTTTTATAATGTTCTTTCTTTTAGCGTGCTGATGCTTTCTACGGTTATTTGCAGTGCCATACTGGAACAAAAAGTTTGGGTGAAATATGCAGAATACGCGCGTTTGCTGATTGCTTTTATTGCCTTAAATTCCATGTATTACATCAACTACAATGCCTGGTTCTATATCATGCTGATACCGTCTGTTATTTTAACCGCTTACTTTTTAGGATGGTACACGCTGAACATTAACAATAAACATTTACTGAAAGTAACGGCTGTACAGCAGTAATTTTTTACAGTTACAATACTAAATTGCAAGTTCGCATTTTGTATTGCCCAAAGCTAAAACAATACAAAATACGAAGTACGCATTTTGTATTGCCAGTAAATCTAAGCTATTGACAAATAGTTAATTATAATTAAAAGTACAAATATTTTGAAAATACATCAATTTCGCCTATTTTGAGAGTCGCGTGGACGACCAACAATTACTGACATGAGAAAAAGGACGCCATTACAAAATCTATTTTACTACAAAGGGTGTTTTATACAATTCCTGGAAATTTGTTTTGACTTGAAAGACAAAAACAATCCGAAGTCAAAGAATGTAAACTTTTGGGAAGTTGGAGAACTTTTGACACTTGCTAAAAAATGCGAACAGAAAAACATTATAGAATTTAGTTTAGCGATTAACAACAATCTAAATCCTCTCGACTTTTTATTGAAGTTAAGACGAATTGCAATACCTGACGAACCAAAACAGCCAGAAGAACTTGAAAGTTGGATTGAAATTAATAGAAGTAACGAAATCCCAATACTTACAATTAAACAAGAAATTGAAACTGTTGAAAAATTTGAACAATCAACACAAAGAATAAATGATTTAGAAAAATACAAGGAACAAAGACTGACGTCTTTGTTCGATTTATCTTTACCAAATTCTTTGGTAGATTGGATTGATTTAACAGACAACAAATTCTTGCGAAAACCAGAACTAAAAAACAAAATAGTTCTTGCAGACAATCCAACACTGTTAAAATAGCAAACCACTTTCAAAAAGAATTTTCCGAATTCTATCAAAAATTTGAACTGCCTTTTAAGACAAATCGAATTTACGATGCTTTACATACACTACATTATGAATTAAAAGGAAAAGACAACAAAAGAATTTATATTTCGTTTGGTTTAGTTTGTGGAAAAATTGGAAACCAAGACTATAAAAATTTTCTTTTTAATGTTCCATTAAAACTAACTCTTAAAAGCCAAGAATTCAAATTAGAATTTGATACTTTTTCAAGTAAAATATTTTGCGAACAATTTTTTGTGGAGTTATTAGACATTCATTTTCAAAATGAAAATCAATTAATAATTGAAGAACGCAAAAAAGATGTTTTACTAAATATTGATAGTTTCAATTCACAGCAACGTGAATTTATTTTTGAAAGTGATTTTATAAGAACTGAATATTTTGACAAAGGTCTAGAAATATTAAGCGTTTTTACTAAAAAACAATATGCCTTTTTCAATGAAGAAACATTAAATTACTCTTTTCAAAAAACACCAATTGAAAATCAATTAACTTTTAGTTTTTCACCAATAATTCAAACCAAAATTGTTGAAAGCAAACTTGCTATATTTCTCACTTTGTTGCACAAGGAAAATCTATACTTGTAGTTTCACATAATGCAAAAGCATTAAGCGTATTAAAAGATAAATTGCCAATTGGAATTCAAGAACTTGCTGTTTCGTTAGTAAACGAAGGCAAAGGAAATGAAAGTTTAAAAGGCTCTGTCAATGCTATTATTAGAAATTTGGCACAGAGATATGAAGAGACAAAAGTTACAGAATTAGAACGGCAATTAACTAATTTAGAAAGTAATTACGCAAACACGTTAAATCAAATTTACAAAGCTGTTCAAGCAAACGCTTTAACACTTAAGATTTTCAACCCAATCACAAATGAACTTGAAAATAAATCAGCTTACGATTGGGCTGTTTACCATTTTGAACAAACAAATTACGAAAATAAATTATTAAAAGATACAGTTTCTTACGAAACTGAAACAAATGGCATAGCAGAAAAATTAGTTGATTTAGTAGCAATTGGTAACAATCTCAAAAGAGATGATTTTGATTTAATAAACTTTCAGTTTTTAAATGATAATGCTTTTATTGACTTAAATGAGATTAGGAAATATGATATTAAGCTAAAGGAAATTAATGAAAAAATCAATCCATTAGATTACAGTAACATTCCAACAAATTCGATAGACGAAAATCTAAAAAATATTATTCTCAATTATGAAAATATTTTTAGAACATTCAAAACAAACTTAATTGCAGAACAGGTATACAAGCATCCAAATTTTAGGATTGATGTATTAGTTAATATTTTAAACGAAAATGATGGATTAAGAAAACAGATTGAAGTTGCAAATAGCAAACTTTTGTCTTACGAAGTTGATTTGTCAACAGTTCAAGATACAGACGCTGACATTTTACATCAACAGATAAATCAAATAATTGTAAAATTTGGTCAAAACAAAACACTTAATTGGTTTACTAAAAGCACATTAGAAAAACCATTAAAACGTTTTTTTGAGTGTAAGCTTAATTTCAATCCAGTAAATGAAATTGACCAATTCAAAATATTAGAAATCGAAATAAACAGATTAAAATGTTTAAAACAACTTTCTATAACTTTTAATAAATACCTAAATAGCTTTGGCATTACGAAGCAAAATAACATTCAAGAAACATTAAAAGAACTTGATTTTGCGGTAGAATTTGCAAAAGAAATAATTGAATTTAATTCACAATTAAAAACAAGAAATTTACCACAAGTTTCAATCACATCTGACGATTTAACAGAAAAAATTAGCTACATCAAGAATGTGAATTATTATGCTGAATTTGTTTCAATCTCAACCTTTTTACAAGAAACCAAACAGAAATTAATCCCTCATTCAAAACCACATCCTATAATTTATAAAATTGCAGACGCAATTGAAAATACGGACAGGGCAAGTTACGAACTCTATTTAGACGAATATAGAAAGTGTAGAGAAAAACAAAGTCAATCATTAGCGTTTGAAAATCTCTTAAACGAAATTAGTAAAACACTACCTCAAACAGCATTGTTTGTAAAAAATAAATGTTTAATTGATGACCAATACACGATTGATAAAAAAATAATTGAATTGGATATTTTCAATTTAAAACTAAATGATTTTCTAACTTTTGTAACATCACAAACCAATGGTTCGGAAAAACTTTTAGCCAATCTTCAAACTTTGAAACGAAGTATTGAAAAACAAACAGCAGAAACAATATCATACAAAACTTGGTATCATAAATCAAAAAAAGTTAGCGATACACAAAAAGCGGCTTTAAATGCTTGGCTAAACGACCTAATTAATATTGGCAAAGGTTACGGAAAAATACAGCAAGAAATATTGCATCAGCAATAACAAATATGCAAGTAGCAAAAGACGCAGTTCCTATTTGGATTATGCCACAAGATACAGCAGTTACATTTTTTCCTGATGCTTCACCTGAACAATTTGATTTATTGATTATTGATGAAGCAAGTCAATGTGATATAAGCAGTTTGAATTTAGTTTTTCGTTGTAAAAAATGTTTAATAGTAGGCGATGAAAATCAAACTTCTGTAGTTGCAGACAGAAGTCTATTTACTATTGATAGAACAAATGAACTACTTGACAAATATTTAATATCACATAGATTTAAAACACAGTTTGACGTAAACAATAAAAACAACAGTATTTACACAATCAGTGGAGTTATTTATCCAAACATTGTAACACTTACGGAACATTTTAGATGTTTACCCGAAATCATTGGTTATTCAAACAAGTACGTCTATAATTCTGATATTGTTCCACTAAAAACAGCGACTGAAAAAACTTTCGGAGAACCAATAGAAATTCATTATGTCGAAGATAATTTAGACGATGAATACAAACCATTAATTGTACAAAAAGTAATTGACGAAATCGAAAATTATATTATTCAATTTCAACAACAGCAAATTAAGAGATTGCCGACAATTGGAATATTGACTTTAGACAGCAGTAATATAAAACACCAAAATCAACTTATTCGTCAAATATCACAGAACGAACTAATAAAACAATTTGAAGACAAACTTGAATTATTAATTGGAACATCAAGAGAATTTCAAGGCGATGAAAGAGATATTATGTATATGACAATTACAGCCAGTCATAGCATTGTTGAAAAAGAAAATCGTTTTGAGATTAAACCACCAAGAGCTGCAACAACCGAAGAATATATGCGAATTTTCAATGTTGCTGCAAGTAGAGCTAAAGAAAGATCTGTTGTTATTCACAGCATCCATCCTGATGCAGTTGGCATTATGAACCAAGATTGTTATAGAAAAAAGTTAATAGACTATTACGCTAATATTCAAAATCAAACGAATAAACCTACTTCGACAAAAAATCTACAATCACTATTAAATAAGACAGATGCGAATTCAGGCGACTTTGAAAAAAGCGTTTGCAAACTACTTTACAATAATGGATTAGGAGATTATCTATATCCTCAATTTGAAGTCGGAAAATATTGTATAGACTTTGGACTTATTATAAACAATAAAAAAATAGCAATTGAATGTGACGGTTTCACTTATCATTCAGGCATTGTGAAAATTCAAGAAGATATAAACAGACAACTAATATTGGAAAGAGCAGGTTGGAGATTTTTCAGAATTCAAAGCACAGATTGGTTTTCCAAAAACTCAAAAGTAAGTTCAGACCTAATACAATGGATAACCGACAACACAATAGGATGAAAAATAAACTGTCTCGTCCTGAAATAGGTTTACACTAAAAACATTGTAAAATGAAAAAGACAAATAAAAAACGAAACCCAATACACCTACTTTTTTCAACGATGAGTTTAAAAAATAAATAAACCACTACTCAAGTAAAGAAACGATAATTTCTTATAAATCTCAAATCACTTCACCTTCTGGCACAACTCCACCAGCACGCCATTGGTCGTTTTTGGATGAAAGAAACACACCAGTTTGTTCAACGCACCTACATACGGTTTTTCTGTCAACGGTTGAAAGCCTTCACTTTTCAGTCGTTCCATTTCTGCATAAATATCTTCCACTTCAAACGCCACATGGTGGATGCCTTCGCCTTTGTTTTCTAAGTATTTGTGTACCGTGCTTTTCTCTGAAACAGGTTGTATCAGTTCCACTTTGGTATCTTCCAACGCAAAAAAAGATACCTGCAAATGCTGCGTTTCCAGTAGTTCCTGATGAAACGGCGCTTTGTTAAACAGTTTTGAAAATAACTCGTTGGATGCCTCCACATCTTTTACCGCAATACCAATATGGTCTATTTTTTTCATGTTCATTTTTTTTACTCTTTATAATCTAAATCTAAGCATTCATTAAACAAACTTGTTTTGTTTAATATTTTCATTTTTTATTAAACAAAACAAACCTAAGCGTGTTATAAGAACAAATATAAAGTAAACCATAAACAAACAACTTATGAAAAAATTACTCTTAGTCGCTTGCGTAGCGCTTTTATCAGGTTGCATTCCAACCAACCTCAATCCAATTAATACAGTTGACACCACTATTGACCTAAACAGATATTTGGGAAAATGGTATCAGATAGCTGCATTGCCGCAGGTCTTTTCTTTCAATGCAAAATGCGTTACTGCAGAATACAGCCTCAATGCTGACGGATCTGTTAAAGTAGTCAATAAACAAATTACACAAGACGGATCAGCTCAGGAAATTGTAGGCAGAGCAACCGTAGAGCCAAATTCCGGAAATGCAAAATTACGCGTTGGATTTTTTGGTCAGCAACCAGCAGAACCTAACTACTGGATAGTAGAAATCGCAGACGACTATTCATATGCGGTAGTTTCAGATAAAAACAAATTTACGTGGTGGATTTTAAGCAGAACACCTCAAATGGATGAAACAAAGGTACAAGACATCATCACGCGCTGGGCAGGATTCGGAGTTAATATGTCATTATTACAACGCACCGTGCAGGATTGCGAATAAATCAAGCATGTTACAGATATTCGCTTTTGATAAATAGAATTTCTATTTTTACATCGTGATTTATCTCGATTATAATGCTACTACACCGGTAGACGAACAAGTACTGCTGGCGATGTTGCCATACTTCACGGAGAAGTTTGGCAATGCCGCCAGCAGTACGCATTTGCCGGTGCCGTAGCTAAAGATGCCGTAGAAAATGCACGCGCTCAGGTGGCTGCAACGGTTAATTGCGAAGCACAGGAAATCATTTTTACGTCCGGTGCAACCGAGGCCATCAATCTGGCAATCAAAGGTGTTTACAACAACTACCAAACCAAAGGAAATCATATTGTAACGGTAGCAACAGAACATAAGGCTGTTTTGGATACCTGCAAATTCTTAGAAAAGAAAGGTGCAGAAGTTACATATCTGAAAGTAGATAAAAATGGTTTGATTGACTTGAAGGAACTGGACAATGCTATCACAGAGAAAACAATTTTGGTGTGTGTGATGTATGCCAATAATGAAACCGGTGTTATTCAGAATATTCGTGAAATTTCAAAAATAGTACACGCTAAGAATTCTATTTTCTTTTGCGATGCAACACAAGCCATCGGTAAAATTCCTTTGGATGTTCAGGCAGATGGCATCGATCTTCTGTGTTTATCAGCACATAAATTTTACGGACCAAAAGGAATCGGAGCCTTATATGTGCGGAGAAAAAATCCGCGTGTAACATTAGAACCGCTGATACATGGTGGCGGCCACGAACGAGGTTTGCGCAGCGGCACTCTCAATGTACCTTTAATTGTCGGACTTGGAAAAGCATGTGAAATTATTTCATAGATGCATGCTTAAAAACTATGCGCGATGCATTTGAACAAACCTTACTGAAAAATTTGGCAATACTATTGAAGTAAATGGAATTGGCGCATCCAGTTTGCCAAACACTTCCAACATCAGCTTTCCATTTAAAGCAGTGGATTTCATTCGACATACCAAAAGTAAACTGGCAATTTCTACCGGTTCTGCATGTACATCAGCGGAAAATTTACCATCTCATGTATTAACGGCAATGGGAATTTCTAAAGAGAAAGCTGAAAAATCAATCCGGTTCAGTCTTGGGAAAACACCACTTCATCAGAAATGGATATCGTCATCGGATTAATCGAATCTCTTGTAGAAAAAAAGTAAGCTAATTATTTTTTACGAATATACTTTTCTGTCTGTAATTCAAGATATTTCCAGCTCAACGTAAGCGTGTCGCCACCTTGCAGATAAATAATATTGTGCCGGACGTTCGTCATTAAACTGAATCATATCTGTAGTATTCTCTTTAAATAAAATAGTATTTCCGCTTCTGGGCAAGGTGTTTGCCTTTGTATGCACTTCCATAAACGTGTTATCGTTTTTCAATTCCAGTTCAATGTTATCGCTGGTACTTGCCGGCGTGGAAATACCATGACGAATGCCGCAACAATCTGTTTCAATCCATATCCAGCTGCCGAATATATTCTTAGGAGAAACGGTCTTGTTTGGCTCTACCCATTCTCCGCCTTTTTTAGGTTTTGGCAATTTGGTTGTTTTCGGAGGTTTTCCGGCAAAGGAGAACAAAGTTGCCGATAATAAAAAGATTGCTAAAAAAAGATTTTTCATTCTTATCTGAATTAATTTGCTTAAAATTATAAAATTTACATCACACAATAACACTTATACAAATATATTGCCAAAAATGTCTGAAATCCAAAAAATACGAATAGATAAATGGTTATGGGCCATTCGTATGTACAAGACAAGAACGCTGGCTACCGAAGCCTGCGCTGCCGGAAAAATTAAAATTGAGGGAGAATCGGTTAAAGCATCTTATTTATTAAAGGTTGGTCAAACGATACAAATGAACAGGCAAGGCGAAAAATGGACGCTGAAATCGGTGAAGCTGATAGAAAAACGGGTGGGTGCTCCTTTAGCTGCAGAGTGCTACGAAGACCTTACGCCACCCGAAGAGAAGAATAAACTCTTGTTTCCTGCTTCATTTTATGAAGTAAGAGACAAAGGAATTGGCAGACCCACCAAAAGAGACAGGCGTGAAATTGATAAATTCAAAGATATTGAGGAGTAAAACTTAACCCTTTTTAAATAAATAATAACACTTCTGTTCAGTCAAAAATGGATTTTAACACGAAAAAGTAGTAATTTTGTATCAAATAATTAATTATGTTTGGAATGCACGGACCGGAATTATGGTTCATCTTAGCGATAGTGGTGTTACTTTTTGGCGGTAAAAAAATTCCGGAATTAATGCGTGGTGTTGGTAAAGGAATTCGCGAATTTAACAGCGCGAAAAACAACTTACAGGATGAGTTTGAAAAAGGATTGAAAGAAGACGAATCCAAAAAATTGCCGGAAAACAAATAATCCTAAATTTATCTATAGTGGAAGTGTACAGATCTCTGAAGAAGCTGCAAGAAGATTTATATAAAAAAACAATAACAGCAACAGAACTCACCCGCCACACCATCTCACAAATTCATTTACAAAAAGACCTGAATGCTTTCGTTGAAGTATTTGAAGAAAGTGCTTTGGCTGCTGCACAACAAATTGATGCGAAAATTGCATCTAATCAGCCTTTGGGAAAATTATTCGGCTTAACGATTGCCATCAAAGACAATATCGTTTATAAAAATCACCTCTCTACTGCCAGTTCTAAAATCTTAGAAGGATTCAATTCGCCTTATTCTGCTACTGTTATCGAAAAATTACTGGCAGAAGATGCCATCATTATTGGCAGAACCAATTGCGATGAATTTGCCATGGGCGGCAGTAATGAGAACTCCTATTATGGTGCTGTCAAAAACCCTGTAGATACCACACGTGTTTCCGGTGGTTCTTCCGGTGGCTCAGCGGCAGCCGTGGCCGCCGATTTATGTTTAGCTGCTTTAGGTTCCGATACCGGTGGTTCTATCCGTCAGCCTGCCTCCTTTTGCGGCATTGTTGGTTTAAAACCAACCTATGGAAGGGTTTCCCGTTATGGATTAATTGCCTATGGTTCTTCTTTCGATCAAATCGGACCATTCACCTATAACATTGAAGACGCCGCCCTCATTTTAGAGGTGATTGCCGGCGGTGATGCCTATGATGCAACCTGTTCACAGAAAGCAGTTCCGGCATACGCACAACAACTTTCCATAGACAAAAAATACAAAATTGCCTATTATAAAAATGCGCTGGAGCATGAAGGGGTGGACGCAGAAGTGCGGGAAGCGAGCTTACACATGATTGAACGCCTGAAAAATGAAGGTCATGAAGTAGAGGCGATTGAGTTTGCTGAACTGGATTATATCGTTCCGGCTTACTACGTGCTAACTACCGCAGAAGCTTCTTCCAACTTATCCCGTTTTGACGGCGTGAAGTATGGTTATCATGCAAAAGAAGCAAGTGATTTAGAATCAACTTATAAACTTACCCGTTCTCAGGGCTTTGGGAAAGAAGTACAGCGCCGAATCATGAGCGGAACCTTCGTGCTGAGTGCCGGTTATTACGATGCCTACTATTCCAAAGCTCAAAAAGTACGCAGAATTGTGGCTGAAAAAACAAAACAAACACTGGAACAGTACGATTTTATTCTTTGTCCTACCGCACCAACCCCGGCCTATAAAATCGGAGAAGTGCAGGATTCCATCGCTTCTTTTCTGGGTGATATCTTTACCGTTCAGGCAAATATTGCCGGAATACCGGGAATATCACTTCCTCTATATAAAACTAAGTCAGGTTTACCTATTGGTATGCAATTTATGGCAGGAAGATGGCAGGAAGAAAAACTACTGGCATTCTCCAATTCCTTAATGGTCTAAATTCTACATAACTAATTAATTATCAGCATACTGATTTTTAGAAAATCCTAAAAAAATCCTAAAAAACGCTTCTTTTTCCGATAAAAAGCACAATTTTCCTATCTTGCAAAAATGAGATTGCAGAAAATTACCTCTTTATATATACTTTTTGTTTTTTTTAGTTTCACTTATACAGCACTGGGACAAACTTCGCCCCCTTCGCAGTATAAAGATGCTTCAGACGAGTTAGTGATTCCGACGGAAGAACAATTATTCAAAAACGATCCCGATCCCGTGGTTATGAGTGCGCAAATCGCAGTTCGTTTAAAGAAGATACAACAAACGATTCCGCTCGATTACAATGAGCATGTACAAAAATACATCACCTATAATACCGATGCCAAACGCAAGGAGCATGTTGCCAAAATGCTGGGCAGGTCAAAAAAATTCTTTCCGATTTTCGAACCTATTTTAGCAAAATATGGTATTCCCGATGAAATGAAATATCTGGCTGTGGTGGAATCGGCGCTCAATCCGTTTGCTGTTTCACGAGCCGGTGCCAGCGGACCTTGGCAGTTCATGTACAGTACCGCATTGCGTTACGAACTGAATATTTCTAAACGCGTGGATGAACGCCGTGACCCTTATGCGGCTTGCGAAGCTGCGGCAAAGTATCTGAAAGAAATGTATAATTTTTATGGCAGCTGGCAGCTGGCCATTGCCTCCTATAATTGCGGTGCGGGAAATGTAAACCGGGCTATCAAAAAAGCGGGTGGCTCCACCAGTTTCTGGGATATCCGTGCTTACCTGCCGGCAGAAACGCGGGCTTATGTACCTTCATTTATTGCGATAGTATACGCCATGAAATATGCCGGAAAATATGGCATTTCGCCCTTAATTGTTGAACGGGAAAACACACAGCGTGTCACCGTACGTCAGAAAATCACCGTGAATGATTTGGAGAGTTTACTAAACATTCCGCGGCAAACTATTATTGATGAGAACCCATCATTGCTGACTACTTTTATCCCGCCGGATTTTACCTTAAATCTTCCGTCCTCAAAAATATTTTCGTTTAATCAGTTGCAGGATTCTTTGTACCAGAAAGCATTATGCGAGCTGGAAGACCAGAAATTAATTGTTCCCAGTATTATAAGACCCACCAACTCTCCGAAAGAAACGAGCGGTGATGATGTTACTCCTGTCAATGATAATTCTGCAGGCAATACTGTAAGTAAAAACACAACTACCTCAAAAAGCAAAACAAAAGAAGAATGGAAAGAGATACCTGTTATTACTGATGTAAAAAAATCACCTCAAAAAAATACTGAAACCGCTGTAAAAAAAGGCTCTGAAAACACATTAAAAGAAGACGACAATAACTATAAAACAATTGCCTATAAAGTAAAAAAAGGCGACAACCTTGGTAATATCGCCGGCTGGTTTCACTGCAATGTAAAAGAAATAAGACGCTGGAATGATTTAAGCGGAAACAACATTAATGTGAACGATGAACTATTGATTTATGTACATAAAAATGATCTCAAAAAATTTGTCCGGTTTAATTACTTAAGTAAAAACATCAAAGATGAACTAAGCGGAAAAATCACCACACAGGAAGAAAAAGATGTTGACACAAAAACAAAAGAACAAAAAGCACAAACACCACTAATAGATAAAATTAATCCGGTAAAAATCTTATCTAAAAAAGATTGCTTCCAGACACACAAAATAAAAGAAGGTGAAACACTCTGGTCTGTTGCACAAAAATATGACGAAGCAACTGTGCAGGATTTAATGCAATGGAACGGGTTCAAAAAAACACCGGTTTTACACAAAGGTGATTTAATAAAAGTGAAGAAAATAGCATGCAAATAACTATTGTAGTATATTTAATCATTGAAAGATTCAAAGCTATATACGATTATTGATGCACTCAGAGGCAATCAGATAAGCCTTATAGAAAAACACCTGAAAGAAGACAAGCGCAAGTCTTTATTGCAATTATTTCTATTGCTCAAAAAAACAGGCACAGCCGTCATTGGCAGAGATGCATTATTTTACAAAATTTTCAAAAAGAAGTATTCGACTGCCAATGATTATATTCTCCGCAATGAGATGCGTCTTCTCGTTGAAAAAATAGAATCCATCCTGATTAAAGAGCAGGTTGAAAAACTACTCGTATCCGATAATTTATTTCAACTGAAACAACAACTGCTCGTTTATAAAAACCTTGATTTGTTTGAGTTTTATGTAGATACCTGGAAAGAGGCAAAATCACTGGCACTGGAGCAATATCAGTATCAGTATGTACTGGAATTAAACGCCGACTATTTTGAATTTGTTCAGTTTCACATCCGCAACTATAAGGAGCGATTGGAAATATTTGACAAACTCATTGACGAAAATATTTTATACTCCAATTATTTCCTTGCACGGCAATATGCCTACACTTCGTTTCTGGAAGGCAACGCAAATAAATTACGTCTGGAATATCAGATAAAACAAGGAAATAAAATCCCTGTAAAAACGGCGGAGATAGAACTACAGCAATTTAGCGCACATATTAATGAATATTTTAATCTAGTGGGTAAGTGGTTTCCATTTCAAAGCAAGGGAAAGACTGATATTTTGCTGGAGGCATTAACGGTTCTGGAAAAATGCAATAAAGATGCTTCCATATACCAACAGGAACATATGCGGGTGTTGAATTTAATTGCAACCGATTTTTCCATGTCTGCAGATTTTGAAAAAGCAGCCGTATATTTTGAAAAATTTTTCAGCGAAACTCCTGACTCTCAGCTGCACAACAAAGCCTATTACCTGTATAATTACGCGGTAAATCTGACCAAACTAAATCAGTACGAAAAAGCCCTTCAGGTTATTAATGATGCAGAAAAACACATTAAGCCATCCAATGAGTTTTTGAAAGAAAAGTATCGTTTGCTCAAAGTAATCTGTTACCTCTTCATCAAAGATGCGCCTCAGTTAAAAAAGATGATTCCGACGGATTTTTCCGTCTTGCTGCCGGAACAACGTATCTATTTCCGATTTGTAAATACGATTTATTACATCATTAATAAAGAATTTGATTTAGCCTCTGAAGAAATTAATAATTTACTGCGTTCTAAACTGATTAATGAGATTGATATTCATTTTTTAGCGGTAGCCAGATTTTACAAAGATGCATTAAGTTTAATTTTGAAAGAAAATACCCTGAAACTCTCTGCTTCTTCTTTTAAAAAGATAAAACAGGAAGCATTCCTTATTGATACAAATGAACCTGCTGTAGTGGTCAACTACATGCCTTACAAATGGCTGAAGACCTCCTTGGATATTTGATTTTCTCCCGAAAATTCAGGATTATTTTTGGTATTTTTGCCCAACAAGCCTATATTGTAGTCAACTATAAACTATGTTCGCATACCTAAACGGAAAAATCACTTACAAAACACCCACTCATGTCTATCTGGATTGCAACGGAGTTGGATATTTTGTCAATATATCACTGACGACCTTTTCGCAAATTGAAAATACCTCAACTGTTAAATTATTCACGCATCTGGTGGTGCGGGAAGATGCACATGTATTGTATGGTTTTTTCAGTGAAGAGGAAAAAAATATGTTTTTGCATCTGATATCCGTATCCGGTGTGGGGCCTAATACAGCCAGACTGGTGCTTTCTTCTATGTCTGTAAATGAATTTCAGAAGGCAATAATTCAGGGAGATGTACGTTTAATACAATCTATAAAGGGCATTGGGCCCAAATCGGCACAACGATTAATTTTAGAACTGAAAGACAAATTAAAAAAAGAACCGTTACAGGAAGGAATGGACACTCTATTGCTGCATGGAAGTCAATCTGTAATTACAGATGAAGCTTTGGCGGCCTTAAGTATGCTTGGTTTTCAGAAGGCACAAGCAGAAAAGGCTGTACAAAAAGCAATAAAAGATAATCTTCAAATACAAACAGTTGAAGAATTGATTAAATTGAGCCTAAAAAATTTGTAAATTTGCAGCACACACTTTTTATTTAGTGAGAAAAAAAATACATACTACTTCCACAAGTACGCTCCTATTTTTTGCTATTTTATGTAGCTCACTGAATGGTATTGCCCAAACAGATAGTACCAAACCTGCTTTGCGCTATCCGATTGAAGACAGAAATACGGACTTTTTAATTACAAAACCAAAGGCTACCATCGATTTAAAAGACCCGAAGATTGTAGACAAGAAAGTCGAATACGATCCGCAAACTAACAAATATGTAGTGTATGAAAAAATTGGTGACACTTATTACAAGACACCCACCTACATGACATATGATGAATTTTTACAATACTCAAGCCAGGAATCTGAACAGACCTATTTCCAGCAACGCTCCCGGGCAATAGACCTGGCAGAACGAAAAAGCAAACAACCATTTTTGTATCAGGGACCGGAATTATTTAACCGTTTCTTAGGCGGTACTAAAATTGAAATAAAACCGCAGGGAAATGTAGATGTAACAATAGGCGTCAACTCACAGCGTATAGATAATCCTGTTTTACTGCAAAATCAGCGTCGTAATATCAACTTCGATTTTGATATGAACATACAGTTGGGTTTACAGGCATCTATAGGTGACAAAATGAAACTGGGTATTAATTACAACACAAAATCCGGTTTCGCTTTTGAAAATCAGTTAAAATTAGGCTACAAAGGAAAAGAAGATGATATCATACAGGCATTAGAGTTTGGTAATGTGAGCATGCCATTGCGAAGTGCTTTAATAAAAGGTCCTCAAAATTTATTTGGGGTAAAAACGCAGTTAAAATTCGGTCGTTTAACTATTACCAATGTATTGGCTCAGCAAAAATCAAAAACGGAAAATGTTCGTATTGAAAATGGAGCTCAAACCAAAAAATTTGTCATTAAAGCGGATGAATACGAAGACAACAGACACTTTTTCATTGCACAATATTTCAGAGATGCATACGAACAGAACCTAAGCAGGCTGCCTTTTGTAAGTTCACAAACTGTTATTAATAGAATTGAAGTCTGGGTTACCAACAAAACAAGGCAAACAGAAGAAGTAAGAGAAATTGTAGCCTTTCAAGATTTAGGAGAAACCAATAAAATTTATAATACCACTACTGTTATTAGCAACGGAGGAATATACCCTGAAAGCAATTCCAATAATTTATACAACATTATAACCAGAGGAACCAATTCCGGAGATTTTCGTGACCCAAGCAGATGTATCAGTTTCTTAGAAAGTAACGGATTACAAGCAGTGGATGATTTTGAAAAAGTAAGCGCCCGAAAACTGGCAACCACAGAATATGTTTTTAATGCGCAGTTAGGATATATATCTTTAAACCAGCAACTGCGTCCCGATGAAGTATTGGGTGTGGCAATACAATATACTGTAAATGGTAAAGTTTTTCAGCTGGGTGAATTTGCTACAGATTTACCTCCGTTAGCAGATACGACAAAAACAAAAGATCAGATTTTAGCACTAAAGATGCTAAAAGCCACTTCGGTAAGAACGGCAGAACCAATTTGGGATCTAATGATGAAAAACGTGTATTCACTAAATGCGTTTAACGTTAGCCCTGATCAGTTTTTCTTTGATATCTATTACATAGATCCGGGTGGCGGTCAAAAAAGATATTTACCAGATGCAGGAAATATTACAGGTAAGCAACTATTACAGGTGTTGAATCTCGACAACGTAAACAACCAGCTGGACCCGCAGAACGATGGACGTTTCGACTTTATTCCCAACGTAACAATTAACCCGAGAAACGGAAAAATATACTTCCCTGTTTTGGAGCCTTTCGGAAGTTCTCTGGCAAACGCAATTGGTGATCCGGCAATTGCAGCGAGATATGCTTACCGCTATTTGTACGATACCACCAAATTCGCTGCACAGCAATTTCCGGAATTTAACCGCTTCGTTTTAAAAGGATCTTACCGCGGTACAGACAACAGCACATTCAGATTGCCTGGTGCTTTCAATTTGCCGCAAGGTTCTGTAAGCGTGAGTGCCGGCGGAAATCAGTTGAAAGAAAATATTGACTACACCGTTAATTACGGTATCGGCGAAGTAGTCATTATCAATCAGGGTGTTTTAAATTCAGGGATTCCCATCGATATAAAATTTGAAAACAATATTCTCTTTGGCGTAGTAAATAAATCTTTGTTCGGAACAAGATTAGATTACACCGTCAATAAAAATTTTACTATCGGTTTTACACACATGCGTCTCGCTGAAAAACCGTTTACACAAAAAGTAAATTTCAACGACGATCCGGTAAAAAATAATATCATCGGATTAGATATCAATTACGCTACCGAATCCAAAGGACTAACCAGAGCGTTTAATAAAATTACTGCTCAGGACACCAAAGAAGCCTCCAAAGTTTCTGTGGCAGCAGAGGCAGCTTATTTTATGCCGGGACATTCCAAGGCAATAAATGTCGATGATGCAGGGACGGTATATGTGGATGACTTTGAAGGTGCCAGCACTAATTTCGACTTAAAAGGCAGTTACTTAACCTGGTCTTTAGCTTCAGCTCCAAAAGGCATGCTCAATGCTTTTGGCGCAGAAAAATTTCCGGAAGCACGAATCAGCGATAGCCTGGTATATGGCTTCAATAGAGCTAAACTATCATGGTACTCTATAGATCCTGTTTTTCAGGGCGGCGGCGGCACCAATCCCCTGAATAGTGCAACAGAGCAGGCAACTAAAAACAATCCTTATACACGCCAGTATTTTGAGCAGGATGTTTTTAAAAACAGACAAAATACTACCGTTACTAACCCTCCATTATTTACACTAGACCTCTCCTATTTTCCGGAAGAAAGAGGTCCTTACAATTATGAAACTGACCCTACTCCTTATTCTAAAGGTGTAAACGCAGGCGGAAAATTAAACAATCCGGAAACACGTTGGGGTGGTATTATGCGAACCATCGACGGAACCAGTGATTTTGAAGCTGCCAATATAGAATTCATTCAGTTCTGGGTATTAGATCCATTTCTATTCCCGGGAGCGAACAGAAAAGGAAATTTATATCTGCAGTTAGGAAATTTATCTGAAGACATTCTAAAAGATTCCAGAAAACAATATGAAAACGGATTACCTCGTCCGAACGGCGGTACCACGGTTGATACTTCTTCCTGGGGAGTAACACCAACCATACAAAATGCGTTAACCAACAGTTTTGATGCAGACCCCGACGTCATTAAAAAACAAGATGTTGGTTTAGATGGTTTGGATGACGATGCCGAAAAAAATTACTTTTCGCCTTATCTGAGCAAATTATCTACTGTGGTTTCTAACGCAACTGTTTTAGATAAAGCAAATACCGACCCTTCGGGGGACAATTACAAATTTAACAGAGATGGCAGTTTTGTAGGTGATGATGGAGTAATTACACGTTACAAGGATTTTTCAAATACACAAGGAAACTCTTCTAACAACCTGAACAGTGGTAATGTAAACGGAAACTCTAAGACACAACCGGATAATGAAGATTTGAATAATGACAATACGCTGAATGAAACAGAAGAATATTTCCAGTACAAAATTCCATTTGACGATAACTTCCTATCCACCTCTCCGTACGTTGCCAGTAAAGATTCAGTTTTAATTGATGGCAATCAATATGCATACTGGTATCAGATAAAAATACCAATTAAAGAATACGAATCACGTGTAGGAAATATTTCAGACTTCCGTTCTATTCGATTTGTGCGTATGGTACTGGCAGATTTCACGGACAGTGTAACCATGCGTTTTGCACAGTTTGGCTTGGTAAGAAATCAATGGAGAAAATATGATTTATCACTGTCTAACCCTGGCGAACAATTGCCGGGTGACGAAACTACAAATATTGACTTTAATGTAACCTCTGTAAGCGTAGAGGAAAATTCCAGCCGTTTACCTATACCTTATGCTATTCCTCCGGGCATCAACCGTGAACAAAATATCAGTGGCTATAATAACGCTTTACAAAATGAGCAAGCCATGAGTTTACAGGTTTGTGAATTGCAGGATGGCGATGCACGTGCTGTTTTTAAAGTTACCAATCTGGATTTGCGCAATTACAAACGCATCAAATTATTTACTCACGCAGAAAATTACCCGGGCGATCGAGGCGGTTTGTTCCCGATTAAGGACAATGATATTCATGCGTTCATCCGTATTGGTTCTGACTTTACTGACAATTACTATGAATACGAAATACCGTTAAAAGTAACCCAACCCGGAACTTATAATCCGGAGAGTGATGCAGACAGAAGGTTAATCTGGCCGGACTCGAACCAAATGAATATCTTGCTGGATAGTCTTACCAAAGTGAAACAATTGCGTAACCAAAGCAGTGCATCGCAAATATTACCATACGATGTAACAATGGGTAACGGCGACAAAATAAGTATTAAAGGAAATCCCGACTTAGGGGTTGCTTCCGTATTTATGATTGGGGTAAAAAATCCGAGAAGAATTATTGGTGAAAATGAAGATTCAGATGACGGACAATCCAAATGTGCAGAGGTTTGGGTGAATGAATTGCGCATGTCAGGTTTTGATGAACAGGGCGGTTGGGCAGCCCTGGGAAGAGTGGATTTACAGCTGGGAAATTTAGGAAACCTGATTATGGCTGGTAATATTCATACGATTGGTTTCGGTGATTTGGAACAACGACTGAATCAGCGATACAGAGACAATTATTACCAATACGATATCGCCGCCAATTTGCAATTAGGAAATTTATTGCCTGAAAAAGCCGGTTTAAAAATTCCGGTATACACACAATTCTCTCAGTCCATCAGCACACCGCAATATGATCCGTATGAACTGGATGTGAAACTGAAAGATAAATTTGAGGTCATTAACACAGATGATGCTTTATCGAAATCGAGAAAAAAAGAACTGATAGATTCTACCAAACGGGTTGCACAAGATATTACGACTATCAAAAGTATCAACGTCACCAATTTACAAAAAGTAAGAACCAATCCGGATAAACAACCACGCGTATACGACGTGGAGAATTTCAATTTCACCTATGCCTTTACGCAAACCGACCGAAGAAATCCTGTGATTGAAAAAGAAGTTATCAGCAAACACAGAGGTTCTATTGGATGGAATTTCTCACCGAAACCTTTAATCTGGCAACCATTTAAAAAGGTTAAGAATAACAGTATTCACCTGAAACCTATTAAAGAATTCAACATCAACTTAAAACCGAATTCTGTTGCTTTCAGAACAGACATAAACAGACAATATGGTTTTCAGAAAATAAGAAATATCAGCGGTGATGATCTGGAAATCAAACCCACTTTCGATAAATATTTTACATGGGATCGTTTCTGGAGCGTAAAATATAGCCTTACAAAATCCATCAACATAGATTTCACGGCAAATAACAAAGCCCGTATTGATGAACCTGTTGGTGCGTTGGATACCAAAGAGAAAAAAGATACCGTTCGCCGCAATTTCTGGAAATTCGGCAGAAATGTTGGCTACGACCATATCTTCAATGCTTCTTATAATTTACCATTCCAGTTATTCCCTTCTTTGGACTGGATTAATGTGAAAGCCCGTTATGGTGCTACCTATTCATGGGTGGCGTCACCTCTGGCATTAACGAGTTTAGGAAACACCATCCGCAACAGTCAGGATTACCAGATAACGGCAGATGTTAACTTTAAGAATTTATACCAGAAATCTAAATTTTTAAAGCCATACACACAACCTGACATCAAGAAAACAAAACAGGAATATGCAGATGCATTCACAAAATACAAAGAGCTGGATAATGCTGCACAAACTAAAATCATTAAGAAAAAAGAAGACATCGAACGTAAAATTGATGACATAGAGAGAGCTGAAAAAGACACCTCAAAAACAAAAGAAGATATCAAAAAACTGGTGGCAGAGAAAAAACAACTGAAGAATGATTTGCGTCAGTTAAAAGTTGATAAACGCAAATTACTGGAACCTGCAAATCCGGCATTAGATTATATAATGCGACCATTAATGATGTTACAACGTGCCTCGTTCAGTTATGATGTAAAACGCACCACCGTACTACCAGGCTTCCTGCCTTCACCGCTATTGTTTGGTGAAGACTTTAAACAACAAGCACCCGGCGCAGGATTTTTATTCGGTGCGCAGAAAGACACTAACTGGTTGAATAAAATTGCCGCAAAAGGATGGATATCAAGCGATACCACCATCAATTATCAGTTTATTCAAACCAAACAGCAAAACATCAACCTGAAAGTTTCTTTAGAGCCTTACAGAGATTTACGCGTAGATATTTCATTACAAAAAACGAAAGGCGAAACGTATTCTGAGTTCTTTAAAACTACTTCTGCCGGAGCACCATTCCAGCACCTTACACCACAGGTAAACGGAAATATGTCCATGTCGTTCTTAATGCTGAAAACAATTTTCGGAAAAGTGGATCAAAATAATTTCAGTAATGCATTCTATAAATTCCAGGAATTGCGCGCAACCTATTCTGAAAAATTCGGCGGGCTCAATCCAAACTCCGATACTATTTACATTAACGACAGCATTAAACTTCCCAACTTCAAAGAAGGTTACGGACCATTCTCGCAGGATGTCTTAGTGCCATCATTAATCGCAGCATACACGGGTAAAAACCCAAACAGTGTGCGCTTAAATCCATTGAAAACAATGCCGTTGCCAAACTGGCGTATAAGTTACAACGGAATTGCAAAAACAAAATGGGGAAAGAAATTATTTACCTCTTTCAATATCACACACGGATACAATTCAACATTCAGCATTGGTTCTTACATTACGAATTTGAACTACCTGAATACTCCGGGATATTTCAATGAGGATTTGTATTATGTGCCTCAACGTATAGATTCTTTATCCGGGAACTATTACTCCTACTATTCTATTCCGCAGGTAACCATTACAGAACAATTGTCTCCTTTGTTAGGTATCGAAATCGCATGGAAAAATAGTTTGATTACAAATTTCGAATTTAAAAAATCAAGAACACTGGGCCTGAGTTTACTGGATTATCGCTTAACGGAAACACGTTCTACAGAATATGTGGCTGCATTGGGATATAAACTGGCAAAATTCAAAATTCCGTTTAAAATAAAAGGAAAACGAATAACACTGAACAACGATATTAATTTACGCGCCGATTTCTCGTATCGTGACGATAAAACCGTCAACTACCGCTTAGACCAGAATATTGCAGAGCCAACCCGCGGACAGAAAACAATTTCACTCGCCGCAACCATTGATTATATCATCAATAACAAGCTGAATGTTCGTGTATTTTACGATTTCCGCAGAACCACTCCGGCAACACTGGCATCCTATCCGACACGTACACACCGTGGGGGTATTACCTTCCGTTTTTCACTGACACCTTAATGTCATTTCGATCAAAGCGAGAAATCTTCTGAATATTTCCCGCACATCTTATTACAATTGCTGCAAAAATCTTATTTTCGTAAAAAATAAACACAATGAATATTCCGGCAGAATTAAAATACTCGAAAGAACACGAATGGTTACGCGTAGAAGGTGACACGGCAATCGTGGGCATTACCGCATTTGCACAAGGTGAATTAGGTGATATCATTTATGTAGATATTGATACAGTGGGTGAAACCATTGCGAAAGATGCTATTTTCGGAACCGTAGAAGCGGTAAAAACCGTTTCTGATTTGTTCTTGCCGGTAAGCGGAGAAGTTATTGAATTTAACGAAGCACTGAAAGATAAACCGGAGTTGGTGAACAATGACCCTTACGGCGAAGGCTGGATGGTGAAAATAAAAATCAGCAATCCTGATGAAATCGCTACCCTGTTTGATGCTGCAGGCTATCAGGCACTGATTGGGTAATCTGGTCATATCTTTGCGACCGAAGCAATCTGTTGAACAATTCAAATAAAATATCAAAAATAATTCCCGCCATTTTATGGTCGGGAATTATTTTTTTTCTTTGTTTCCTTCCCGGCAGCGCATTGCCCAAAGAAGACTGGCTGGATAAAATCTACTTTGATAAGATTGTTCATGCCGTGTTGTACTTCGTGTTGTTTTTGCTGATTTTAAGAATTTTCAATGCAAAAAATACCGGTGCTTTTTCAACGGCATCTGCACTCTGTATCTCGCAGGGAATCTTAATAGAATTTGTGCAAAGCTCCTCCCTCATACAACACCGCAGCTTTGATGTCTGGGACATTGCAGCCAATGTTTTTGGGGTAATTTTGGCAATATTTTTTACGAAGCACTATCTGCTTTCTTCGTAGTAAAAACTAGAATCTTTTACCGATTGATATAGCATTCTGTTTATTTCCGGATATCTGCAAGCATAAACAATAGCAATAGTGTCTCCTTTTTTTAAGCCGCAATTATAACGCTGCTGACCATTAAACTTATATCTTTTATCATCAACCACATAAGTAGCTTCTAAATTATCGGAAGGATTTTTTCCTGAATACGAAATTACTGTGTCTAATATTACGTTTGTATAAACAGGACATTCATCAATCTCTTTCTTTTCATTGTAATCTCGAATTGTCAATGGAATAAAAACATAAAAACCTGTGATTACTACAAAAGCGCTGTAAAATTTAAAATCCTTGTCATCATAGAAATAAGCCAAACTGCATAAAACACCAATATAATTAAGAATCAAGAGTGCCAAAGACAATTGACCCAATGTCTTGTTATGCAAATAAAATGGAATCAGGCAAACGGCAAACAATACTGCATGTATCGTAAATACAATTTCCTTCAAATATTTCTTCATCACGTTGAATAACAATTATTCACCAAAAATAATTCCTTTTTAGCACTATTTTTGATATGTTTAGTACGTGAAAAAAATCTTATTCATAGTGTCTTTATTCATTGCTGTTGTTGCACATGCACAGGACGGTGATTACGATGCCTTTCTAGCCCGTCAGTTTCTGCAAAATGGTGAATATGCCAAAGCGGCTGAATATTACGCAGGCTTGTTCAATCAAAACCCGTCAGAATATTATGATGATTACCTCAGTATTCTGGTGCAGCTGAAAGATTTTACAACAGCGGAAAAAGTAGTTAAAACCGCCTATAAACAGTCTGATAATAATGCTATTTATTTGCTGGATCTGGCTGATTTATACCTGAAACAAAACAAAGAAGCAGACGCGGAAAAGCAGTTTAACAAAACCATCAAAGAATTAAAACCGGACAGATATACCATCGGGCAGGTTGCATTGAAATTTATTCAGCTGAAACAACTGGAGTATGCACAAAAAACATACGAAAGAGGCAAAGAAATACTGAAAGATAAAAATGCATTCAATCTGGAAATCGCCAATTTATTATTTCTGAAAAATGATTTAACGGGCATGATCAATGCCTACCTGAATGAAGCTCCTTATCAGGCAAATAATCTGACACTGATTGAAAACGGATTACAAAAAGGGCTGAAGGACGAAAAAGCAAAAGACGCGCTGGAAAAAGAATTATTAAAACGTACACAAACCAGCAGAAATGAATTTGTTTATCAGGATTTACTCATATGGTTATACATGCAGCGCAACGACTTTGACGCCGCTATATTACAGGCAAAATCACTGGATTTGCTGCGTGGCGAAGACGGGGAAAATGTGATGCGCATTGCAAAAACCGCAGCGGTGCAAAAAGACTACGATGCTGCCATGAAAGGCTATCAGTACGTCATTGACAAGGGTGCAAAATACCCCTGGTTTGTAAATGCCAATCTGGAACTGATTAATGTAAAAAGAGATAAGATTGTCAACTCTCCCAACTACACCAGAGAACAATTATTTTCTTTAAAACAAACCTATCAGGACTTTATAAAAATTTACAAAAACGATTATACAGCAACAAACGCCACTTTAGAACTGGCACAACTGGAAGCTCTGTATATTCACGAAATTGACACGGCTATTGCCATGCTGATACCGATTACAGAAAACTCAAGAATGCAAAAAGATTTGCTTGGAAAAGCAAAATTGTACCTGGGTGATTATTACATTATTGCCGACCAGCCCTGGGAAAGTTTACTGTTGTATACACAGGTAGAAAAAGCCGAAAAAGGGAACCCGCTGGGCGAAGAGGCAAAATTCAGAAACGCGAAACTGGCTTATTACAAAGGAGACTTCGAGTGGGCGCAAACACAACTGAAAATTATTAAAGCAAACACGTCGGAATTTATTTCCAATGATGCCATTGATTTATCTGTTTTTATTTTAGACAACCTGAATACGGATGATACGGATGTTGCCATGTTAAAATTTGCCAAAGCGGATTTGCTGCGCTATCAGAATAAACTGGATGAGGCGGAAGACACCTTGAATTTTATCATAAAAAATTACCCGCAAACCGCCCTGCAGGATGACATCTTGTTTCTGAAATATAAAATAGAAAAAGACAGACAGCATTACGATAAAGCTGCAGACTATTTACAGCAGGTAGTCGACAACTACGGCAAAGATATTTTAGCAGACAATGCCCTCTTCTATCTGGGAGATATTTATCAGAACTTTCTGAAAGATGACGAGAAAGCAAAAGGCTTTTATGAAAAAATTATTCTGGATTATAAAGACAGCACTTTCTCCATCGAAGCACGCAAACGCTATAGAAAATTAAGAGGTGATATTTAAGATTATAAATTTAAACACATAGACACATAGTTTCTATTTCTAAATAGTTGTAAAGAAAGCGAATTCTCCGCAAACGCATAGAAAATCAATAGAAAGAAGCGACGCTTCTTCTATATGTAACTCAGCTGCACGCTTTTTTTTACAACAGAACATATTGCTTTTATTTTCTATGCTTCTATGTGTTTTAAAAAGTATTTCAGTGTTTTAAAATCGTAAAAAACGGAACTATTTTAGTGCTATCTTTGTTATATTAAAAAGTAAAAAAACGAAAAAATGGGTGGAATTTATTTAATCTCAATTATCATTATGGGCGTAAGCTGGTACGTAGGTTTTACCATGCAGCGCCATTTCAAAGAATACTCACAAATGCCGATTCGAATGACCGGAAAAGAAGTGGCTGAAAAAATGCTCCGTGATAACGGAATCTTTGACGTGAAAGTAATCTCCGTGCCCGGCGCATTAACAGATCATTACAATCCTTTAGACAAAACCGTAAACCTGAGCGACTGGGTATATGCACAATCCAATGTAGCAGCCGCAGCAGTGGCAGCACATGAATGCGGACACGCCGTACAGCACAACACCGCTTACAGCTGGCTCACCATGCGTTCTAAATTAGTGCCGGTGGTACAGGTAAGTTCACAATATGTACAATGGATTATCTTAGGCGGCCTGGCTGTATTAATGTTTACGCAGATTCCATGGGTTTTATTAATCGGAATTATTTTGTTTGCCATGACTACTTTATTCAGTTTTATCACTTTGCCGGTAGAGTTTGACGCTTCCGCAAGAGCACTGAAATGGCTGGACAGTACGCAGATTTTAGTAGGAGATGAATACAGTAAAGCTAAAAATGCCTTAAAATGGGCAGCTTCTACCTATGTGGTAGCAGCTTTGGGTTCACTGGTTACTCTTTTATATTACATTTCTATTTTTGCAGGAGCGAGAAGAAGGGATTAAGACTGTATTTTAATGCTGAACCAGTTTCTGCAGATGAACAACATACATAATTAATACAAAGGCATCGTTTTCAGCGATGCCTTTGTTCATTTTAGCCTTGTTCAATAAAAAAACTTTGTCCATCGTTTGACTCATTTTCAACGAGTTGTGTTAAATCAATATAAAATATTTCAGCATTTTCTTGGTTTATCAACTTTGAAAAATTATCTTTGCACTCCAATTTTGAAGGAAAACAAGAAAATTTTTATAAAGTGAATACATTATCTTACAGAACCAAAACCGTTACGCCGAAAGACACCGTGCGTAAATGGTACATTGTAGATGCTGAAAACCAAACACTTGGTAGAATCTCATCTGAAATCGCGAAAATCTTACAAGGCAAAAACAAGCCTTCTTACACGCCAAACATCGATACCGGTGACCATGTCATCATTATCAATGCGGAAAAAGTACACTTATCAGGTAAAAAACTGACTGACAAGGTGTATATCCGTCACACAGGCTATCCTGGTGGTCAGCGTTTTATGACACCAAAAGAAGCCTTGGCTAAAAAACCTGAGTTCGTTTTGGAAAACGCCATCAGTCATATGTTGCCTCGTACACGTCTGGGAAGAGCAATGTTCAAAAAATTACATGTATTCGCAGGTGCTGAGCACACGCACACAGCACAAAAACCGGAAGTTTTAAAATTCAAAAATATATAATCTAAATGGCAAAGGAAACAATCAACGGATTAGGTCGTCGTAAGACAGCAGTTGCTCGTGTTTATTTAAAAAGCGGCAAAGGCACTTTTATCGTAAACGGTAAAGACATTAAAGAATACATTTCTTTAAAACAACTGGTAGACAGAGCTATCAAACCATTAAATGTAACAGAATCTATCGATAAATTTGACATTACCGTGAACGTGAAAGGCGGTGGTATCAAAGGACAGGCAGAAGCTATTTCTTTAGGTATTGCACGCGCATTAGTGAAAAACGACGAAACGGTTAAGCCTGCTTTGAAAGCGGAAAACTTAATGACTCGTGACTCACGTATGGTAGAGCGCAAGAAATTTGGTAAGAAAAAAGCACGTAAGAGCTTCCAATTCAGTAAACGTTAATCTTCAAAAATTTATCAAAATAATATGGCAATTTCTAAATTATCTCAGCAAGAAATGTTAGACGCCGGAGTTCACTTCGGTCACTTAAAGAAAAAATGGAATCCCAAAATGTTACCATATATTTTTATGGAGCGCAAGGGTATTCACATCATAGATTTGAATAAAACGCAGGAAAAACTGGATGAGGCTGCAGCTGCACTTCGTTCCATTGCTAAATCCGGCAGAAAGATTTTGTTTGTAGCTACTAAGAAACAAGCGAAAGAAATCGTGCAGGAAGCAGCAAAACAGGTAAACATGCCTTTCGTTACAGAGCGTTGGTTAGGTGGTATGTTGACGAACTTCGTGACTATCCGTAAATCTATCAAGAAAAAACAAAACATCGAGAAGATGTTAGGTGATGGCGCTTTAAACAACATCACTAAAAAAGAAAGATTGATGTTAGGCCGTCAGCAGCAAAAACTGGACAAAGTATTAGGTGGTATCGAAAACTTACCTCGTATCCCGGCTGCTTTGTTCTTAGTGGATATCACACACGAGCATATCGCATTAGCGGAAGCAAAAAACTTAGGCATCAAAACAATTGGTGTGGTAGATACAAACAGTGATCCTACTAAAGTGGACTTTGCTATTCCTGCAAATGACGATGCTACCAAATCTATTCAGTTAATCACTAACTACCTGGTAGAAGCGATTAAAGAAGGATTGGCAGAACGTAAAAAAGATAAAGAAGAAGCTGAAACAAAAACGGAAGCTGACATCAAAGCTTCTGTGGAAACAGAAACAGCAGAATAATTTATCGGGATTAAACATTTATCATTTAACATTCAACATTAATTAAACATGTCAACTGTAACTATAACAGCAGCAGAAGTAAATAAATTAAGACAAGAGACCGGAGCAGGTATTATGGATTGCAAAAAAGCATTAACAGAAACCAATGGTGATTTTGAGGCAGCAATCGATTATTTAAGAAAAAAGGGTGCTAAAATAGCAGCTAACCGTGCAGACAGAGAAGCAAACGAAGGTGTAGTGGTAGCTTTAACAAGCGAAGACGGAAAATTCGGTTGTGCCGTGAACTTAAGCTCTGAAACAGACTTCGTAGCTAAAAATGAAGACTTCATCAACCTGGCAAAATCTATTGCAGATGTTGCTTTGGCTGGAAGAATCAAAACTTTGGAAGACTTACACAATGCACAATTAGACGGTGTTTCTATCAAAGATAAATTACTGGATACCGTAGCTAAAATCGGCGAGAAAATAGAAGTAAAGAAATACGAAGTACTGGAAGGCGAAGGTGTTGTTGCCTATATCCACATGGGATACAGAATGGGTGTTTTAGTACAACTGAACTTGCCATTAAATGATGCTATTACTGTTGCAGGTAAAGACGTAGCGATGCAAATCGCAGCAATGAATCCGGTAGCCGTTGATGCTTCAGGTGTTTCTGACGAAATGAAAGACAGAGAAAAAGCAATCGCTCGTGAAAAAGCAATCGCTGCCGGAAAACCTGAAAACATCTTGGATAAAATTTCTGAAGGTGCCGTACAAACGATGCTGAAAGAAAACACCTTGTTACCTCAGCCATTCGTAAAAGACGGAGGCAAAACGGTAGAACAGTACCTTAAATCAACAGATAAAGATTTAACGGTAGTATCGTTCAAGCGAGTTACCTTATCGTAATATTTAAAAGAGAGAATTTTTATTCTCTCTTTTTTTTTGTTTAAATTTAAATCAAAATAGTAATTTTACTACATGAGTTTAAGAGAATATATATTAAAAGATTTGAATGCAATTCGCAATCCACAGTTGCTGCAACAATGTTTTGAATATATTCAGACAATAAAAAAAGCTGAAAAGAAAGCACCAAATAAAAATAAGGTATTACAATTTGCAGGTCTTTTAAATAACAAACAAGCTTCCGCCATCACCAACAGTATCAATGAAAATTTTAACTCAATAGAAGGCGAATGGTAAAACGTGTTGCAATTGATACAAACATCGCAATAGCATTGTTAAACAATCAACCCAATATTTATTCTGTTTTAAGCAAATTCGATATAATTTATTTGCCTATTACTGTCTGTGGTGAGTTATTGTTCGGAGCAAAAAACTCAAGATTATCCATAAAAAATACCAAACGCTATATTGAGTTCATAGAAAGCTTTGAACTATTGGATTCAAATTTAGTAGTTGCGCAAAATTATGCTTCTATTAGATTTGAATTAAAAGAAAAGGTAACCCAATTCCTGAAAACGACATTTGGATTGCTGCAATATGTGTAACAAATAACATACCATTGTGTACAGCAGACAAGCATTTCAATAATATTGATGAATTAAAAGTTTTAGCAAATTAAAATCATATCAAATTCAATAAACTAAAACAACCATGGAAAAACCAATCAAACGCGTACTCTTAAAGCTTAGCGGCGAAGCATTAATGGGCGACCAGCAATTCGGTATCAAAGCTGAAACGCTTTGTTATTTTGCTGATGAAATTAAAGAAGTATTAAAGCTGGTTATCAGGTAGGAGTAGTGATTGGTGGCGGAAATATTTTTCGTGGTTTGCAGGCCGGAAATATCGGTATTGAACGCCGCCAGGGCGATTACATGGGTATGCTGGCAACGATTATAAATGGCATGGCGCTGCAAGGTGCCTTAGAATCTAGGGTGTTTATACAAGATTGATGTCAGCTTTAAATATTTCTCAGGTTTGTGAGCATTATATCCGCAGAAATGCCATGCGTCACTTAGAAAAAGGCAGTTGCATTATTATGGCTGCCGGCACCGGAAATCCTTATTTTACTACCGATACAGCAGCAGCCTTGCGCGCGAATGAATTGAAGTGGATGTGATTCTAAAAGGAACAAGTGTAGATGGAATTTATACCGCCGACCCCAAAAAGATCCGAATGCAACAAAATTTGAGAACATCTCATTTGATGATATTCTGATTAAAAACCTGCGCGTGATGGATCAGACGGCTTTTGCTTTATGCAAAGAAAACAAAATGCCAATTATCGTTTTCAATATTAAACAACGTGGCAATATCTTACGCATACTTCAAGGTGAGAAAATCGGAACGCTGGTGAGCTAAAGCAAACAAAAAATATTTATTACTCAACCCATTGGTGTAATAATTTTTCTTTTTTTTTGCTGACCGCTTGCTTTATGTTCTAAGCTTTTCAAGCATTTAATAATAATTTTTCTGGTTTCAGCCGGTGCAATAATTCCATCTATCAAATGATTTTCAGCAGCAACTTCCGGTGACAGATATTGCGTTTTATAAGCATCTTTTGTTTGCTGAATAAACGTTGCATCGTGCTTACTGGCTTCAATTTGTTTGGCGAACAATAAATGCACGGCTGCCTCTGTGCCCATAATTCCAATTTCAGCTGTATTCCATGCAAATACATAATCTGCACCTAATGTTTTAGGACACATGGCCGCATAAGCACCACCAAATAATTTTCCGGTGATGATGGTGACTTTACTATTTGTCGAATTTGCCAACACACTGAGTATTCGTGCACCGACACCTAAAATAGCACTATGCTCTTCTGCTTTGCCTGGTAAATAACCTGGTGTGTCTGCTAAAAAGACAACCGGTACATCATACGCATCACAAATCTGCAGAAAACGATACATTTTTTTGGATGCATTGACGTCAATTGCACCGCTCATTACTGCAGATTGATTGGCAACAATTCCAACAGATGTATTATTTATTTCTGCAAAGCCAACAATACAATTCTTTGCGTACTGTTTATGGATTTCTAAAAAAGAATTTTCATCAAAAACATTTTCTATAATGGCATACATGTCATCATCAATTGCTTTAGTTGTATGGTTTCTGAAAAATGATTTCGATTTCTTATTAACTGTATCTAATGTAAGTTTTGATGGTTGAGTTAAAAAACCAAGCAGTTTCTTTGCTATATTAAATGCATCCGGTTCATTTTCTGCTATCAACGACGCCAAACCTGTGATGCTTGCATGCACGTCGGTACCACCTAAGGTTTTTATATCATTTTTTTCGTTTATCACTTTTTCAATCACCTTAGGACCTGTTATAAACATAGTACTGGAGCGCACCATAATAGTAAAATCCATCAACGCGGCAGAATAAGCAGGTGCGCCTGAATTGACACCTACCATAATGGCAATAGTCGGTACTTGTCCGGAAGCTTTTGCCAGGTTATTAAAAATTAATGCAACAGGATTCATAGCATGTGCACCTACCTGAATACGCAAGCCTGCAGATTCAAAGACGATGACAATCGGCACCTTCAGGCTGAGCGCTTTGTTTACAGCATTTGCTATTTTCAGGCAATGTTCCTCACCCATTGTTCCATGCATATGATGGTGATTTTGGATGATCAGCACAACACCTTTTTGTTCTATCGTTGCGTAACCACACACTACACCATCGCCAGGTGCACTACCTTTAGTATATCGCGATTGTTTTGCGATTCAAATTCTGAAAAAGATAACTTATCAGTTAAGAGTTCAATTTTATGTTCTACAGACAAAAATGACATCGTTACAAATTAATCAGATTCCTTTATTATAATTACTCAAATCTACTTTATGGATAGAAGTTTGTTTCAACTCGTCCTCTATTTGAATTACATGCGGCACTTTATATTTTGGCAAATGCAGCTTACAGAAATTTTGTATGCTGATTGCATCCATTGGAACAAATGCAGAAACATAGGCTTTATTAGCTGTCCTCTTTCTTCATTTTCTAGTCCGACAACAATCGCTTCTTTAACACCATCCATACTTAATAATACTTTTTCTATCTCTACCGGATATATTTTATATCCTGCAACATTTATAAAGTTTGATTTTCTGCCTAAGATCGTTATGTTGCCGTTCCTGTCTTGTTTTACAATATCTTTGGTATACAGCCAACCGTTTTTAAAACTTGCTGCAGTGGCCTCGCTATCGTTAATATAACCATTGCAAATAAATGCAGCACGCACAATTAATTCGCCTTCCTTTTCATCAAGTATCTGAACACCATTATCATCCAGAATCTGATACTCAATTTGACTGGTCACTTTTCCGACTGACATATAATTTTCATCCGTAACATCTACGTTAAAACAGACTGGCCCAATCTCTGAAAGTCCGTATGCCTGATTTAATCTTACACCAAATTTTTTGTAAAATGAATCTGTCAAATGTTTACTCATTGGTGCGCTTCCGCATAAACAAAGTCGCAAGGATGGAAAAGGATTTTTTAATGACACATCCAAATGCAACATCTGATTATATTGATACGGAACACCGGTTAAAATGGTTATTTTATGCTGACTCAGATAATGGATGATGAACGCTGGTTTACAATGTGCAGGTGCTAAATAATGTACGGTTCCGCCGTTTAACAACAAAGGAAAACTAATCTGTAATCCGTGGCTATGTGTTATCGTTAACGGACAAAGTGATGCATCTTCTTGGGTACATTTTAATGCTGCTGCCACGTTTAAAAATTGCTGTAATAACTGTTCTTGCGTGAACCCGAAAATCTTAGGCTTACCGGTAGAACCTGACGACGAAAGATATATTTTTGTTGGCTGTGGCTGTATTCCATTAGCAGAAATCTGTTTAATATGATAACGTGCATTTACAGTGGCAATAACAGCTGTTGCATCCGTTTCAACGCAATCAACTTCAGGTGCTTCAAAAATGTAATAATTAATATCTATGCCATTACAAATATCATCAATTTCCTGTTCGGATGATTTTGGATCCAACAATAGAAATTCAACATTGGTTTCCAGCAATGCCAAAACCAGCAAGAGAAAATCCACTTTATTATTTCCGCTTACTAAAACCCGAACGTGTTTGCCCGAAAAGATGCATCGCAAGTCTTCTGCAAGCTGGTTTATTTCAATAAATAATTCAGGATAACTAAGCGCTCTCTGTTCATCTGCTACGGCAATATGGTTGCTTTTATGCTGACGTATATGTTCCAGTATAACTGACATGCGGTGTTAAAATTAAAGCAATTTAGGCACAAATATCCGATGCCGCATATTTATAAATTTTTTCTCGAAATAGTGGAAACTTATGTACGTTATAACTAACAAAACAAGCAGAAACAATCCTAGCACAGCAGCTTCTACGAAAATATTATTTGCATGATTTCTGACAAATGGAATGGAATTTATCAGGATTCCAAATGTAAACATTATAGGCAAATGCAGGATATAAATTCCGTATGACAGTCTTCCGATAAAAACAAGTACGGCATTCTCGAGCAACCATTTTACCGTGTTTCCTTTAATAACGCAGTACAGCGCAAGTGCACACCAGATGTTTACTAAAGATATCAGATATGAAAATAAATAGTTGTGTGTAATCCAGTTTTCTGCCAGTTTTTCCCAAAAGTGATGGTGTAATAATCAGTACCTTCAACAAAATAAACATACGCAATATTTCCTGCATACACCATCACAACGGCAAGAGTGGCTATCCAAAAAATACGCACCGGTTTTTTTATCCAATCCAGCTTAAACAAAGCCAGTGCCGCACCAATAGCGATTGAGTCCATTTGCGAAAAAGGAATCCGAATTAGGTTTTGGGAAACCCATGAAATATCGTTTGGGTTGATGTCTTTTAAAAAGAAATAAAAAAATATCCTGAAAACAGGTGCGATAATAATGGCTGCTAAAACTACTTTTTTTAGTGTTTCTTTTTCAAGAAAATAAACAAAAAATGGAAAAACCAGATAAAACTGTTCTTCTACAGAAAGTGTCCATAAATGTGTGGTTATAATACCTGCTTTATAATCCCAACCCATAAAATAATTAACGAATGTCATATAGTTATAGGTATACGTAAACAAATAAGGTGCATGCTGCACCACTTCTTTAGAAGCCAGCTGCAGCAGTACAATTCCTTTAGAAAAAATAAAAACAATTATCCAAAAAAAGAGATAGGCGAAGTACAAAGGAAACAAGCGCAAAATTCGTTTTAAATAAAAAAAGAGACTGTAGTCTTTAAATGAATATTTGCTTTTGTCTTCGAGCAAAACCATGGTAATGAGATAGCCTGACATGACAAAAAACAGTTGCATAAATTCCCAGCCATGCGAAATGGTAATGTACTTTCCCGGAAAATGGTACAGAATAATCATCAACACACCGATTCCGCGCATGCCGTCAAATGGCTTTATATATTTTATGGAACTTGACATTAATTTTTTACCTGCATTTGAATCAGGCTTCGTTCGCCGCTATAACTTTCGCGACCATGCATTACATAATAATTATCAAACAATATTAAATCACCCGTTTCCCAGGTATGATAATACGTGTAGGTTGGACTTTCGAGTATTTTCTCCAGCGTTTCAAAATATTCGTATGATTTTTCTTCATCAACATTCGAAAATCTTAAATGGTAACTTGCCCGTTCCTCTTTTTTAAAATGCAATCCGCCGTTTGGCAAAGTCTTGTTGTTTTTTGATATAACACCATCAAAATGATAGTATTTATTTTCATTTTTCAGGTAGTAAGCAGTATCAAACGGCATCGCTTCTAATCCGTTCTGCTGTAATGTTTTTTTTATTTCTTCAGGATACTCATTAAAAGCATTTGCAGAGTCGCTGATATAGGTTCTGCCATTTTTCAGTTCATTTACATGCAAACAATAGATGCCTACATATTTTACATCGACATTCATAAGTAATCCGTCTCTGTGCAAAGGCATTCTGCCTGTTCCGCGTAATACTTCTTTTGCGTGCTGGCTGCCATCCAATGTAAGCATTGTTTCGTCTTTTCGTTTTTCGTTTTTTACAAGTTCTCCAAACTGCTCTAAAAACGCATGCAATCGGTCAGTGGTCCAGTCAAGCTTTTTAATGACAATAAAATGATACTCGTCCAGTAATTTTTCGATATTGCTTTTTAAAAAAAAATCAGCTGACTCAACATCTGTAGCCATGATGCCAATACCAGAATTCGTTAATGGAAATTGAAGATGCATTGTCTATTTTTTCTTATCTTAAATGATGTTTATCTTTCGCATTGAATATGCCAAAATTCGAAACACAACTTATAACAGTTTTTTATTAAAAACAATAGATTTGAATTTCATTATCAGGATTACGATTATTAAGGCATTAATTTTTTATGACAATATTACCTAAAATACACAAATAAAACACTCATAATCAATATAATAAAAATAAATTGTATTAATTATTTTATGACACAGTTATTTATTTGTACCAAAAAGTATTCTAAATTATGTTCAAATTTACAAAAATGAATTTAACAAAGCTGCAACCTACAGAGATGCTTATATTTGTCTTAAATAAGAATTATTATGATAAATAATACGGCATCTTACTTTATACATATTGGAGATTTGCAAATTGACTGTTCCGTTATTGCGTCTAATCTTTCAATTGGCTTATCGGATGCTGTTTCAAAAAAGCAGGCTACTTTTATTTTTGGTTCTGAAATTTCCTTCCAAAAAATTAACGAATTATCTGTTGCTTATATTGGTACAATTGAAAATGCCTCCACTGTTTTAAACAATACTTTTACTATAGAAAAAATTGCTGAACTGCATGGCAGTTTTGTTTTATTTGTATTGACGGAAACTAAATTATTATTCTTTATCTCGTTAACAGGACATATTCCAGGATATATTCTTCAACAGGAAAATCAGATTTTTATTACTTCCGAAATAAAAGCTTTTAGAAACACGACGTTGTTTAACAGAAAAATGATACCTGTTGAAAGCTATCGATATACATACACCATCGCTGTACCACAAACATTTTCATTTCTGCAGGATTGCAATAGAGCAATACCAGGAACATTGTATGAATTCTCTTTAGAAACACCTTCAATTATACAATCAACCACACTTAAAGAAATAAATTCAAAAACCGTTGCTATAGATTTTGAAGAAGCAAAAAACAAATTGCATCACATTCTTTCTGACGCTACTACGACTGAAACACCTGCAGACAAAACGGTATCTCTGGCACTTTCCGGTGGTGTTGACTCAGGTACTATTTTAGGATTGCTTGCACAACGATATAAGACAGTTCACACTTTTTCTATCGGAACTGAATTTGGTAACGAATATGAAAAAGCAAAAATCTCTTCAGAACTACATCGCAGTATGCATCATGAAATCTATATAGATGACAACATGTTCTGCGAAGGATTACTGCATTCGGTTTTTTATAATGAAATTTGCGATCCGTTATATGCAGAAGGCTTTGTTGCTTTCTATCACTATCTGAAACATGCATCAACTTATTCTGCAGTTTGCTTTACCGGTTATGGTGCTGATTTGATTTTAGGCAACATGCATCAGCCGCAAAACGATACAGACATCGGCAAGATAAATGCCGCCTGGTGCAGACGCACTTCGTGGACAGGAGAATTGAGTCCTTACTTAGCGGCTTCATTTAACAGCAAATTACTTTATCCGTTTTGGAACGAAGCATTGATTGATTTTGCTTTATCATTGCCATTAGCCTGTATTCAAAACAATACCACTGAAAAAATAATCTTAAGAAGCATGTCGGAAGAAAAAAAACTCACGCATCCTGACATTGCCTGGAACAGAAAAACCGCGCTGACACACGGCACCAGTATCGATAAATTATTTTCTAAAGTGCTGAATATCGAAAATGAGAACGGCTATATTCTTAAGTCTGTTTTTTTGTATTATCTGTATGAAGCATTCTTTGTTCAGGATAAAACTATATCTGAAATAAATTTACCATCACTCATCCAAAAATCTAAAGCATATGTTGATTCTATCTGAAATGCACCAAGATGTATTACTGCTGACGTTTAACCATCCAAAACCTCAAAATCCGTTTAATGCAGCGATGCAACGTGAGCTTACTACTCTATTGATTGAAGCTGATAAAAACGAATCGGTTAAAGCCGTGATACTATATGGTGGAAAAAATCGCTCATTCAGTGCAGGTGGCGATTTTAAAGAAATCATGGAAGAATTAAACAGCAAAGAAATTATTGCAACCTACCTAAATAACATCGTTGACTTTTATATTCAGCTATTATCTTTTAGCAAACCACTGGTAGCGGCAATAGATCATTACGCAATCGGCGTTGGATTTCAGGTAGCATTGTGTACCGACTATCGCATTGGCACGAGCAACACCAGATACCTGATGCCTGAATTAAAAAATGGCGTTGCCTGTACATTAGGAGGCCTGATGACTGAATATATTTTAGGACGATTTGCGATGCAGGAAATCTGTTATGAATGCAAAACGTTAACTGTTGAACAATCACTGCAATACAAATTACTGAACACGATTGCTTCCTCTGAAGACATCATTGAACTAGCACTTGAAAAGGCAACATATTTTGGCAATTTTCCGCAGATTGCTTTCAGAGGCACAAAACAAGCAAACAACAAGCGGTTTATAGCAGCGCTGAACAGTGTAAGAGAAGACACCGCAAATGTACATTGTGACGTGATTCTTAATCAGGAACACAAAAAATATATGGAAAGCATTTTAGGAAAAAATCAGTAAGCAACTACTTTGAATAACCATAAATGAAAATATATTTCAACAATTTAAACGGCATCCGTTTTTTACTGGCATTTATGGTAATCATATTGCACACGGCTGCCATAAAGCAACATAACGGATTGCCGAATTATTTATCCGATGCACCATACCTTTATGTTGCCGGCGAAATTGCTGTTTCGTTGTTCTTTACGTTGAGTGGTTTTCTGATTACGTATTATTTACTTATTGAAAAACAAAAAACGAATACTATTCGATTAAGGCTTTTTTATTTCAAAAGAATCTTAAGAATCTGGCCATTGTATTTTCTGGCAATAATACTGTATTGGCTGATTGTACCCAATTTATCGATGGGCACAATGTTGAATGACTTACCGGCACAAATGACCGGCAGGTTTGTAATTTTTGATGAAAATATTTCCTGGGCAACCGCATTCACCAGTTATCTATTTTTCATTCCTCAGATTGCTGTAATTTGTTCCGGCTTATCGAACTCAACACTTTATCCGGCTCCGCATCTATGGAGCATTGGCGTGGAAGAATTATTTTACATGACCATTCCACTTGTATTATGGAAAGCAAGAAAAACCGTAAAAACACTGTCAACACTAACTGTTGGTTATTATTTTTTACCGGTTGTATTTTTACTGCTGCTCAAAATCTCTAACTATAAAGTATTCGTGTTTGTATTAATGTTCATTTCTGTAAATTCTTTTTGCTGCATGTTACTTGGTTCTTTAAGTGCTTATTTATACATACACCATTCGCAGAAAATAATTGGCTATTGCAATAAATACGTTGCATTTACAGCATGTGCTGTCTTTGTTTTTATGATTGCAAAGTCCATTTTTTTCTATTGGTTTGTACGTGAATTATATTGTTTTCTGTTTTGCATCATTATGATTTATGCCATAGAAAACAAGACAGTGTGGTTAGAAAATAAAGTTATTTCTTATCTCGGGAAAATATCTTACGGCATTTATATTTACCACAATTTTGCCATTGCCATCATAGTATATCAAATAAAAAAATGGAGTTTAGATACGAGTTCACTCTCAACAAGAATAGCTGTTACATTAACAATAACTGCTCTTACCATTTTAATTGCTACTCTATCGTATGAGTTTTTTGAAAAGAGATTTTTAAAACTAAAATCAGAAACTCATGCTACGCAATAAGATGTTACCTAAATTCTTAGTGTATTTTCTGGTGCTCTATGCATATGGAAGTTTATACATTTTAGTACAATTAAATTTCCCTGTAGAAAAAGCATTGTTTTTGTGTTCTATATCTTTCCTGTTTATTTGTTTATTATTGGAAATACTTTTCCCGTTTAGAAAAGACTGGTTATTTTATAAAGACAAGCAAAGCTGGAATGACATTTTTTTATACTTGTTTAATACCTTGATAATCGTAAAAGCAAACAGTTTACTTCAACTTATAAAAATGAAATTAAATATTCATTTTTCCATTTGGCCTGCAGAAATTCCATTTATTTTTCAGGTACTTTTGGCCTTTTTGGTGTTTGATTTTTTTTATTATTTATTTCATAGACTTTCTCACACACTCTATTTTTTATGGATGTTTCATGCTGTACATCACAGTAGCAACACCATGCATCTTTTGAAGAGCAACCGTAGTAATTTATTCTTCGATGCTGTACCTTATCTGTTTTTAACTATTTTTCCATTAGCTTTTTTAAGTCCGCCGAAAGAAGTAGTGGTCATAATGGGTTATACTTTAGGAATCTTCAGTTTCCTGACACATTGCAACATAAAGCTTGATTTTCCGGTTTGGTGGGAATATTTTTTTGTCTCTCCAAAAATACATTATATGCATCACCTAAAAACGCCGGAAAATTTAATAGGATATAATTTCAGTACGGTAACCTTATTTTGGGATAAATTATTCGGCACTTACAGGCATTACCATCAACCGGAAAACATGGAAGTTGGCATTGAAAAAAATCCGGTACACGCGTCTGTTTTCTGGCAAATATTCTATCCGTTTAAACGGTAGCTCATAAGATGTATAGATTTCTATTCTACAGCTGTGGTTTTTATTGCATCGGCAAACAATTTCTTTTATATTTGCCTCTGAAAAAATAACGACGATGGAAGAAGAAGTACAAATGATTCTGGATGAAACAAAAGACGCAATGTTTAAGGCATTGAAACATTTGGAAGAAGAATTGCGCAAAGTACGTGCCGGCAAAGCAAGTCCGGATATGCTGCAAGGCATTACGGTTGAATATTACGGCTCTCCAACTCCGATTAATCAGGTAGCAAGTATCAAACTGCTGGATGCCAGAACCTTACTGGTAGCTCCATTTGAACGAAAAATTATCGGCGATATTGAACGTGCTATTTTTCAAAGCAATATTGGCATTACACCACAAAACGATGGTGAAAATATCCGATTATCAGTTCCACCTATGACGGAAGAACGCAGACGCGATTTGGTAAAACAATCCAAAGGTCACGGCGAACAAACGAAGATTGTCATTCGAAATGCACGAAAAGACGGCAATGAAATGATAAAAGATCTGGTGAAAAATGGCTTAAGTGAAGATATAGGCAAAGATTCTGAAGAAACCATTCAGCAGTTAACCAACGAATACAATACGAAAGTAGACAAGATGCTGGTGGTGAAAGAAGAAGAGATTATGACGATTTAAATTCAATTGACAGTTGGCAAATATAAAAAGGTGTTCATTTTTGAACACCTTTTACTATTTACATAAGTAATTCTTCTATATTTTCAGGCGTTACCACCAATTCTTTGTGTTTATATGCACCTGAAAAGGTTGTAGAAAATTTTACTTTCGATTTCGGATTCCATTTAATTTCAACAGCTAAATAATTGTTTTTCTGTAATTCGATATAATCTATTTCTTGTTGTTGTGTGGTTCGCCAAAAATAAGATTCATAGCTAAGTTGATGTTGAAATAAATATTTCCTGCGTTCGCTAATTACATAATTTTCCCATAAATGACCCACATCCGATCGTTTATGAATTGGTGAAAAATTTCCAGTCACTGCATTGATAATTCCATTATCATAAAAATAAAATTTTTTACCTTTTTTAATCTCATTTCTAACATTTTTATTCAACGCAGGCAATCGAAATACAACAAAAGCTTTTTCTAATAAATCGATATATTTCTCAATAGTTTTGTTATCTGCTTGTACTAATTGACTAAGCTCGTTATAATTTACTTCACTGCCAATTTGCAAAGCCAATGCTTTTACAATTTTCTCTAACAATGCAGGTTTGCTGATTTGTTCTAATCTAAATAAATCTTTATACAAATAACTATTTGCCAGTAATTTTATGTGTTCTTCTGCATCATTAGCATTTACAACTATTTCAGGATATGCGCCATAAATTAATCTTTGTTCTAATTGTCGCTTTTCTTCTATAAAACCAAATTCATTCACTAATTCACTATATGAAAATGGGAACAAATACATTTCGTATTTTCTGCCGGTTAATGGCTCATTAGTTTTATTAGCCAATTCAAAAGCAGATGAACCGGTAGCAATAACTTGTACTGTTTTTAGCTGGTCAATTATTATTTTTATAACGATGCCAATATCCTGAATACGTTGTGCTTCATCAATAAAAAGTATTTCATTGTTGCCAATGATATTTTTTAGTTTAGTGCTGTTCGGCTTGGCAAGCAATTCTCTGGTATCATCATCATCACCGTTTAATTGCAACACTTTTTTCTTACTATTTTGGGCTAGTAATTGTGCCACAAATGTAGACTTTCCTGCTTGTCTCGGACCGAAAATAAGTAACGCTTTACCTTTAAACAATCGGTCTTGTGCGTATTTTAACTGAGTACGAACTATCATTATTTTGGATTATAATCCTAAAAATACATAATAATTTTGGATTTTAATCTAAATTTAGTATATTTATTTTGGATTTTGAATGTAAGTAGATAAAATATTGGTGAAGAAAGAAGAAGAAATTCTGACAATTAAATACTTATTAAACACATTATATTATTATAGCTTTTACAATTAAAACCGTTATTTTTCCATACATTACTTTGTAAATACAATACGAAGTCTATGATTCAATTCGACACCACAATTTTAGAACGCATCTTAACTGCAGAATTTCCTGTTGAATCTTTCAGAATTAATAATTTAAAGATTAATGGCACCTTATCCGAAATTGATTTCTATGAAATCAATGATATTTATGTGAAAAAAAACGGAGGTGAGAATTCAGATTTTACCATAAAAGAAAGGTTTAAACAAATAAAAGAAAATGATGGCTGGATTCATTTAGCCGGTGGCTTGTCTCTTGAGATAAAAGATGCTCACATCAAAAAAATGAGAATGTCAAGAAAATACATTAAAACCATTAGTAACATTGGTAAAGAAAAAATTATAACTGATTTAGGACAGCCAGAATTAGAATTAACTGATGATTTAAATTGGCTGAGTGAATACTATGTAGACGCCAGTATTTTAGTATACAAAAATGAGAAATTAAATATTTTTTTAAATCCTGAAACTCTAAAGATTAAAGAGATAATTTTAGGTGAATTAGACAAGACCAACTACACAGTTGGTAAGTAATACCGAAAATTGCATTTGTATTTACGGTAGCATCATATTGTAAAAAAAGGCTGACAACTAAGCTTTCTCGCCGCCTTTCGTCATTAGTTTATATTCACCTAAACTCAGCGAAGAATCCTGCACCAGACGTACAATTTTTCCTATTTTAGAATACCATTTCATTCTGAAAGAAAAAGTATCTTTTTTCATAAATGCATAAATAAACGGATGCACATACAACAGGAAATTTTTCTCTTTATGAGACTTTAAATGGTTGAGTTCCATTTCAATATTATCTATAATCTGTAATGGCTGATCAACTCTGTATTTGCTGTTTGCATGCAATAATGGCTCGCGCGTATCTACCACTACCTGCTCTTTCATGCGCTGACGTGTGATTTCCATCAAACCAAATTTGCTGACAGGTAATATAACATGTTTGGCTTTGTCCGGTTTCATCGCTTCCAGCATTGCTTCATATAATTTGTGTTTATACTCTGCAGCTTTCATATCAATAAAATCGATTACAATAATTCCGCCAATATCGCGCAATCGCAATTGACGTGCAATTTCCTGTGCGGCCTCCACATTGATATTAAATGCCAGCGTATCCTGTGCAATGTCTTTTTTCACTTTCGGTCCGCTGTTCACATCTATTACGTGCAAAGCTTCTGTGTGTTCCAAAATCACATACGCGCCACTTTTCAGCGTCACGGTTTTTCCAAAGGCTGTTTTTACCTGTCGGCTGATATCAAACGTTTCGAACAAAGGTGTAGCATCATCATATTTATTCAGGATAGACACCTGATCCGGCGCGTGCTCTTTTATATACGCTTTTAAATCGCCGTGTAAAGAAGGATTATCCGTAATAATTTTTGAGAAACTGTCGTTCATCAAATCGCGCACAATGGAAAATGTTTTATTCATTTCCTTGAGCAACAGTTTTGGTGGATTCTGGTATTTGATATTTTCCGTCATCACTTTCCACTTGTTCATCAGGTTCTCTACATCGTGCTTCAGTTCATCCGGACCAACACCTTCTGCATTGGTACGCACTACAAACCCAAAATTTCTTGGTCTGATTTTTTGCATCACCTGAATCAGGCGTTCACGTTCCTCAGGTTTATCTATTTTTTTGGAAATTCCAACGGAATTGGTAAAAGGCACCAATACAACATATCTTCCTGGAATGGAAAGCTCGCAGGTAAGGCGTGGACCTTTCGTAGAGATGGCTTCTTTTGAAATTTGGAAAACAAGGATATCGCCTTTTTCCAAAGCATCCGTCATTAAACCATCCTTTTGAATAGTGGGTTCAAACTCAAATTTATCCAATAAGTGCGATTGCTCAGCCCTGAATGCTTCCGAACTGAACTTACGGACAGAACGGATATACGGACTTAAATCTGAATAGTGTATAAAAGCATCTTTATCGTGACCGATATCTACAAAGGCAGCATTTAATCCGGGATTTATTTTTTTCACTCTACCTAGGTAGATATCACCGGCTGCAAAACCTTCTTTTTCGTACGCATCAAGATGGTATTCGACTAATTTTTTATTCTCGAGAAGAGCAATTTCAACACCTTTGGAATTAGCGTGTATTACTAATTCTTTAATCATTGTTGATGAGTTTATTAGTCGTGAGTCGTGAGTCGTGAGAGTTTATAGCTCACAACTTATAACTTACGACTTGCGACTTACTTCTTCTTGTGACGGTTTTTTCTTAGTCTCTTTTTACGTTTGTGCGTCGCAATTTTATGACGCTTTCTTTTTTTTCCGCAAGGCATAATTAAACTTTTTTACTTTTTAAATTTTTGACGATTTCGTCTATTTCTTTATTAAATTCTATATTATTCACCAATAATTTGCACATTTCAAACAAGCGAATTGCTTCATCATCATGTCCAAGTTGTGCTTCCGTTATTGCCAGAAAATACAAAGCTTCTGTATTTTGCGGTTCTAACTGCAGAATTTTCTGCAACCGTTCTTTCGCTTTATCATACTGACCTGATTGAATGGACAATCTTCCCAACGCTAACAGCACCGGAACATTATCCGGAAGACTATCTGACAGCTGACGTAGAATTCCGATTCCTTTCATCGGTTCCTGCGAACCTTGCACGTATGCATCTGCCAGTTTTATCTTCAAATCAACGTCATTGCCATCTTTTAGAACGGCATCTTCGTAAGAACGGAGCGCAAAGGTAATTAAATTATTTAAAATAACAGAGTCTTCCGTTGATTTATATGCACTTACAAGCACATCACCGGCATTTTCCATAGCTACTTTAGTTCCTTCAACTTTGGCAAATTGATAGAAATAATAAGCACCCAAAGCCGGATTATTCAGATTTTTCCAGAAATCGGAAGTTTGCAGATATAGCTTTTTAAAGGTAGCGGTATCTGCAGGTTTTACTGCTTTCAAAGCTTCGGTAATAGCAGCTAACTGTGATTTTTCTGCAGGCAATAATTTTGCAGTTTGTTGCTCTTCATATTGCTCAAAAGAAAACGAACCAGTGCTAACTGTTGCTGTTTGTTCTTTTTTAACAACAGTTTTGCCGCCAAAATAAAGTGCTAATGCTAAAATTATTGTACCTACACCTAATGCTATCTGTCCTTTTTGCACGTTTGTAGTCTATTCTTTACCAATCAAGCGTTTTGCGCTAGAATCTTTGATTTGTTCAACAAAAACTTTAGATGGTTTGAACGCCGGAATCTGGTGTTCAGGAATTTCTATTGCGATATTCTTCTTGATATTACGTCCAATTTTCGCTTTGCGTGTTTTAACTATAAAACTACCAAAACCGCGCACATACAGATTCTCACCGTCAGCCAAAGTATCTTTAACTTCTTTGAAGAAAGCCTCCATGGCTACTAATACGTCAACTTTAGGAACGCCTGTTTTTTCTGAAATAGTGGTGATGATGTCTGCTTTTCTCATGGTTATTATTTAAATGGACTACAAAAATGCAACTTTTTTTCTAACTAACTTACTAATATACACGAAATTAGGATTTTTTTAATATAGCGACTGATTAATTAATATGAATTAGCTGATGTATAAAAATACAATTTTCTGAAAATTGATTTGCCTTAAAATAGTTATTTTACTACTTAAATGAAATGAAATCCTTCTCCAAAAAGTTAGTAGAATGGTATAATCCAACCAGCAGAAATCTGCCGTGGAAACAAACCAATGATGCTTATAAAATATGGTTATCAGAAATTATTTTGCAGCAAACCCGTGTGGAACAAGGAACTCCGTATTATCTGGCTTTTATAAAAAAATATCCAACCGTAAAAAAGCTGGCAAACGCACCTTTAGATGATGTATTAAAACTTTGGGAAGGACTAGGTTACTATTCCAGAGCCAGGAATTTGCATGTTGCCGCACAGCAAATACTGGAAATACATCAAGGAAAATTTCCGGAAACTTATGCTGATATAGTAGCACTCAAAGGCATTGGCAACTATACGGCAGCCGCTATCGCATCCTTTGCCTATAATTTGCCACATGCTGTTGTAGATGGCAATGTCTTTCGGGTTCTATCCAGAGTTTTTGGCATAGAAACACCAATTGACAGCACCGATGGCAAAAAACAATTTGCGCAATTGGCTCAACAATTATTAGACAAAAAGAAGCCTTCTATACACAATCAGGCAATAATGCACTTTGGGGCACTGGTGTGCAAACCGCAAAATCCGTTGTGTGAGCAATGTCCGTTTAGCTCTGAATGCAAAGCGCTGGAACTAAATAAGATAAATATATTACCGGTAAAAGCTAAAAAACTCATTAAGTCTGAACGGCATTTTCATTATTTTGTCTTATTCGATTCCAAAAATATCTACATCAAGCAACGCACCGAAAATGACATCTGGAAAGGATTATTTGAGTTTCCTGTAGAAGAAGTTGTTGGTCAATGGTCAATGTTTGATAGTAAGTTCTTGCAAAAAATAAACTATAGACAATCGTCCTTTGACCATTGTCTATCCTACAAACAAACCCTTTCTCACCAATATATTAATGGTCATTTCTATGAAATAAGACTGTCAAAATTGCCAAAATTGGAAAAATCCTATCTCAAAATTGAAAAAAAGAATATTTTGAACTTTGCCTTTCCAAAAATTATACGCACCTATTTGGAAGATAGATTAAATTTTTTAACTTAGATAAGCGAATTTATTTGACAAACATCAAAATTTAAAATTTTGTAATCTAAATGCATCTCTATGAGTGTCAACAAAGTAATTTTAATAGGCAGATTAGGAAAAGATCCTGAAGTGAGAAAGATAAATGCCACAACAACGGTTTGTAATTTTCCGTTGGCTACGAATGAATCTTATAAAAATCAGGATGGATCTTATACAGAACAGACGGAATGGCACAATATTGTGATGTGGCGTGGTGTTGCCGAAAGAGCAGAGCGTATTCTTAAGAAAGGAAGTACTATATTTGTGGAAGGAAAACTGAGAACGCGTTCGTGGGAAGACAAAGAAAATCACAAACGCTATACGACAGAAATTGTAGTGGAGAATTTCCAATTATTAGATAAAAGAGAATCAAGCGGCACTTCACAGGCTGCAAATAATGAAAATAAAACCGGTTCCGAAACGACAACATCGTCAGAAACCGTAACTGAACCAAATTTTGATGATGATTTGCCATTTTAATACAACAGTAATTTTATAACCTTGGACGACGGCATACCCATACCTTATTTGTTTAGTTTCCTTCTTTTAATTCCGTGGAGCGAAATTTTTAATCCGTTCGATGCTGCAATTATCTATGAAGTCATTTTTATTCTGATTTTATTGATTTTCACCGCCATGATGTGCGCCGTTGAAGTTGCCATCTTTCTGTTTAAGCATCAGGAAATTCAGGAACTGGAAAAAAGTACCGACAGCACAGATGCCATAATTCTGGATTTCATCAAAAAGCCAAGGCGATTTCTGGCCACCTTTGTCTTAACCACTACATTATTTACGCTTGCCATAGTTCTGGTGTTTGAGAACATGCTGGAGACTGTTTTAAAACACGAATTTGCAGAAACACACAGCACGCTTTTATTTATCATTAAAATATCATTTGAGACATTTATAATAGTATTGTTTGCTGAGGTGATTCCTAAACTTTATGCTACGCAACAGTATTACAAAGTATCCAGATATACCATTCATGTATTGCGAATTTTTGATACCATTTTTGCACCTTTCGTAAAAACATTAATTGCCACTTCTAATTTTTTCGAAAAACGATTGGAAGGCATCAATAATAGTGTTTCGGCAAAAGATATCGATGAGGCGATTGACATCACGAATTCATTGGATAAAACGGACTCTGAAAAGAACGATACCAAAATTCTGAAAGGCATCGTGAAGTTCGGAAACATTACCGTTTCTCAAATTATGCATTCCAGAATGGAAGTTGTTGGTGTTGACCATGATGCTACGTTTACAGAATTATTAGCCATTGTAAGAGAATCCGGTTATTCGCGAATTCCGGTTTACAAAGATGATATCGATAAAATTATCGGTGTTTTGTACGTAAAAGATTTGTTGAATTATATTGATGCAGATGATAGTTTTAAATGGATTGATATTATAAAACCGGCTCTTTTTGTTCCGGAAAATAAAAAAATAGATGACCTGCTGGAAGACTTTCAGACCAAACGTGTACATATGGCCATTGTGGTAGATGAATACGGCGGCAGTTCGGGTATTGTTACCCTGGAAGATGTGTTGGAAGAAGTGATTGGTGATATCAAAGATGAGTTTGACGATGCAAGCGAAATTGATTTCAAAAAACTGGACAATCACAATTTTATTTTTGAAGGAAGAACGGCGTTGAACGATGTTTGTAAAGTACTGGAAATTCCAACGGATACGTTTGATGATGCGCGCGGCGATGCGGATTCTATGGCTGGTTTGATTTTAGAATTAAATTCTGAAATTCCGATTGAAGGCGACGAACTAAAATACCAGCATTTTACGTTTCTTATTTTAGAAGCGGATAAGACAAGGGTGATTAGAGTAAAGGTTACATTAGGCAATTAACGATGAACGATTAACAATTAAAAATCTTTAGAAGAAATGCAAAATAAGAATTTAGAAAAATTCACATTGTTCATTGTTCATTGTTCATTGTTCATCCTTTTCACATCCTGCCAGGAAAACTATACCCCGAAGCGCAATGGATATTTCCGCATTGATTTTCCAAAGCAGCGTAATTTCATCACCTACGACAACGCAACCTGTCCATTTACATTCGAATATGCGGATTATGGAAAGATACAAAAGGATTCGTCTAACGTAGAGGAAATGCACGAGCATCCGTGCTGGTTCAATATCATCTTTCCGGAATACAAAGCAAAAGTGTATTTAAGTTATACCGCCATTAGCGCTTCCAATCCGCTGGATAAATTAATCAAAGACAGTTACAAGCTGACTTTCAAACATACCGTAAAAGCTGACTACATAGACGAAACACCTGTTAGCGGAAAGAACAAACATGTTTCGGGAATTATGTATGATGTAGGCGGCAATGCAGCCAGTGCCGTACAGTTTTACATTACAGACAGCAGTCAGCATTTTCTGCGTGGTTCCTTGTATTTTTATGCCTCACCAAATGCCGATTCAATTGCACCGGCGGTTACCTACTTCCGCAAAGATGTAGAGCATATTATCGAAACGCTGCAGTGGAAGTAAAATTAAACCACTTATTTAAAACACATTTATTATCTTTGTTTTATGAACAAATATATTCCAGCAATCATATTATTGTTTTTCAACATAACAGTAAAAGCACAGCAAACAACTACCATTGATTTTTCAGCAAGTAATCAAAAGATAACGGCTAAAAAAGTCAATTGATTATTTCAGCTGATTACTATAAGAAAGATAAGGCTGATTCAGAAGATAATTCAAAACGTGCAAAACGTTTAAAAATAACAGGCCTCGTATTTACCAGTTTAGGTGGCGCTGGTATTTTAACCACTACACCTTTCGTAATTATTTATGGCGTATCAGATAATTATTCCAATCATCACATCGGTAATTTTGCTGCCGCTTTAGTTGGAATTATGGGATACACACCAAGTACCGCATGTTTAATTACAGGCATTCCTATGACTGTTGTTGGTTTTAAAAAATCAAAAAAACAGAATAGTTACAAGGAATTTTAGTGAGATACTTAATCTTACTTATCATAAATATACTTCCACTGTTGTGCGGCTTCTAATTGCAAGGCCAACTCAAGCAGTAATGCATCTTGTCCGAACGGCGCTACAAACTGCACACCTACAGGCATATCGTTGGATGCTGTTCCTAATGGCAAAGATATAGCAGGCGAACCTGATATATTGAACAAAGGCAGAAAGGATGCAAAATCAGCACCACGCCAGGCGATTTCTTTATAATCTAATAAAGGTGAGAAATAACCAATTTCCGGTGTGCGTTTAGTCGTTACTGCCGTCATGATGATATCATAATCTTTCTCTAATTTATCTTCCGTTTCTTTTGCGGAACGCACCAACGTGCTTATGCTGCTTAATAATTTTGTTTTTCGTTTGGCAAATGTTTCTGCCAAGCCTAATGTAAATGGTTCCAACACAGATTTATCTACAGCTGCACCATGTGTCAGTCTTCCGAAATTGATAGACATATAAGATAAAAAACCGTAGTAGGTCAGGTAATGCAAGGTAAGTGATTCTATATCCAAAGGTACTTTTATCATCTCAACTGAATGTCCTAAGGATTCTAATAATTTCGCCGTTTCCAACTGCACGCGAAAGGTATCTTCATCCATGTGACCTTGTTTGCCTTCCGGTAAATTTTCAAAGAAGGCAATCTTTAATTTTCTGTTCAATGGATTTTGTACATGTCCTATTCTTGGCAATCTGCTATTGTAATGAAATTTTTCCGCAGCAGCATAAAACGCAGCAGTGTCGCGTACACTGCGTGTAAGCACACCCTGATAGACAATATTCACCGGCAAGGTTTCCGTGCCTTCCATATAAAACAATCGTTTGCGTGTTGGCTTCAATCCTACCAAACCACAGCAAGATGCAGGAATACGAGTAGAACCGGCACCATCATTCGCAGTGGCAATCGGCACCACACCACTGGCCACCATGGCAGCAGAACCGGAGGATGAGCCACCCGTTGTATAATCTGTATTCCATGGATTTCTGGTGACATGCCATTTTTCATTTTCTGTACTGCAAATAAATCCAAACTCAGGCATGGTCGTTTTGCCGATACAGTTCACACCGGAAGAAAAAAACTGATTGACATATTTACTGTTTTTCTTCGCAACTTTGGAAACAAATGCACCGGTACCTTTCTGCACCGGATATCCTTTAATAAAATCATTATCTTTTACGAAAGTAGGAACACCATAAAATGGTCCATCTTGATTTAGTTTATCGTTATTTCGTGCATCATCATACATCTTAATAGCGATGGCACCTAAGGTTGGATTTACTTTTTCCGCACGGGCAATGGCTGCTTCGGTTACTTCTTTTACGGATATTTTTTTTGTTGAAATTGCAGCTGCTAATTCAGTTGCATCCATTGTACCGAGTGCATCATCGGTAAAGGCGTTGATTCTTTTTCCCATTCTATAAAAATAAGAATTAAAATTAGCTATTCAAAAATATAGTTTTTCCTAGCTATCAATTTTAAAGAATTTCCAATGATTTGATTCTATTAAAGTGCTTTTTATTTAGTGTCAACAAAGGCAACTTATTCACCTTGCAAGTTGCTGCAATAAAAATATCCCGAAATTCAATCATCTTATTATCTGTTCTTAATTGATGATAAATTTTCGCAGCCTCAATGCTTACATTTTTATTAAATGGCAATTGCAATAAATCATCTGTTAGTAATTTTACATCTTTCCATTTCGTTTTATCTGTCGCACCAACGTATAATTCATAAAGACTAACCGCTGTGATATAAATAATCTTACTGTTAGGAATTAAATACAATGTTGTATTCTTTTTATCTTTAGAACGAAGAAATTCGATAATAACAGATGTGTCAATTACCAAGTGGTTGGCGTCCATTTTTTAAATAGTTTATTATTTCTTTCAAAAACGGAAACCTCTTTTTCAGACCAGGTAGATACTTTCAATACTTTCTTTTTGTATTTGGACGCATTAAAATCATTACCTGTTGTTTTTTTTCGCAATAAATCATTGATGAAGTTTTGTACTTCTTGTTGTTGTTGCTCACTTAGCAATTCATATTTTGCATCTTGGAGTTGCATTCTATCAATAAAGTTAATTATTCATATCGTTTTAAGCAAATTTGTTTGAGATTTTATTTTTTATCTTTGCCTTAATGCAATCTACCGCAACAAAATCATTTCTGGCTACTCCTATCGAGTATCTGAAAGGTGTTGGTCCGGAACGTGCAGACATTCTCAAAAAAGAATTGGAGATTTTCACCTTTGGTGATTTACTGAAACTCTATCCGTATCGCTATATCGACCGCACACAGTTTTATTCCACACAGCATATCGACAACACACAAACATTTATACAACTAAAAGGAAAACTAAAAGACATTCGCGAACTAGGCGAAGGACGTGCAAGACGTCTGACTGCTGTTTTTTATGATGCTGACGGAGAAATAGAATTGGTCTGGTTTCAAGGTGTGAAATGGTTAGTGAAAAGCCTGAATACCAAAGAAACATACGTGTTATACGGCAAACCGAGCTGGTTTAACGGCAAGCTCAACATCACGCATCCTGACCTGGAACCGCTGTCTGCTTACACATCGGAAGAAGCCGGCACCTTTCGTGCCATGTACAACACTTCGGAAAAAATGAAGACCAGAAGTCTGGACAGCAAAGGCATTTCCAAACTGATGATGACCTTGCTGGCACAACTGAAACCGGAACATATTTCTGAAAATCTGCCGAAAGACATCTTGTCCAAATACCAACTGATGAGCCGGTATGAAGCCATCAAAAATATTCATTTGCCTTCAACTTTAGCCTTGCAAACCGCAGCCGTAAAACGACTGAAATTTGAAGAATTATTTCTGATACAACTGAATTTACTACAATTAAAAATTATCAGAAAACGGGAAGCCGGTATCTTCTTTGAAAAAGTAGATCATTATTTTAAAAACTTTTACGAACAAGCTTTACCATTTGAACTGACGAATGCGCAGAAACGCGTGCTGAAAGAAATACGAAAAAGACACCTTGTCCAACAAACAAATGAATCGTTTGCTGCAAGGTGATGTGGGTTCCGGAAAAACCATTGTGGCTTTACTGACGATGCTGATGGCAATTGACAATAATTATCAGGCGGCATTGATGGCACCGACAGAAATTTTAGCACAACAACATTATGCAGGTCTTAAAGAACTATGTGAAAAAATCGGCGTGCGCATTGAACTGCTGACAGGTTCTTCCAAATCCAAACACCGCAAAGAATTGCTGGCGGATTTAGCAGAAGGCAAGATTCATATTTTGCTGGGCACACATGCTTTGCTGGAAGACAATGTCATCTTTAAAAATTTGGGCATTGTGGTGATTGATGAACAACATCGTTTTGGTGTGGCACAACGCGCAAAACTCTGGAAGAAAAATACCATTGCACCGCATATTTTAGTCATGACGGCAACACCGATTCCACGCACGTTGGCCATGACGTTGTACGGCGATTTGGATGTGTCTGTATTGGATGAATTGCCGCCCGGAAGAAAACCGATTAAAACCGTGCATCGCTACGAAACACAGCGCATTGGTGTGTTTGATTTTATGCGCGATGAAATAAAACTAGGCCGGCAAATTTATATTGTATATCCGTTGATTGAAGAAAGTGAAAACTGGATTTGGTGGATTTACAAAACGGCTTTGAAAGTATATCGCGTGCCTTTCCGCTGCCGCAGTACAACGTGAGTATTGTGCATGGAAAAATGAAAGCGGAAAACAAGGATTTTGAAATGCAGCGATTTGTAAAAGGTGAAACGCAGATTATGGTGGCCACTACCGTGATTGAAGTAGGCGTGAATGTGCCGAATGCCAGTGTAATGATTATTGAAAACGCGGAACGTTTTGGCTTGTCGCAGCTGCACCAGTTGCGCGGCAGAGTTGGGCGCGGCGCGGAACAATCGTATTGCATTTTGATGACGACGCATAAGATTAGTGCTGATGGCAAGACGCGTTTAAAAACGATGGTAGATACCAACGATGGTTTTAAAATTGCCGAAGTGGATTTGCAGTTGCGCGGACCAGGCAATATGGAAGGCACACAGCAAAGCGGCAATGTGGATTTGAAGATTGCCAACCTTGCCACCGACGGACCGATTATAGAAGAAGCCCGCAAAGCTGCGATTGCTTTACTGGAAGACGATACCACTTTAGACAAACAAGAAAACGCTGCCTTGAAATATTATTTGCAACATCAAAAGAATAGCAATAGTATTTGGAGGAATATTAGTTAGGTGATGTATCACAGAGTGGCACAGAGCCCCGCTGTATTACCTCACCCGACTGTGTCTCCGACACAGCCACCCTCTCCAAGGAGGGATGTCAAGCAAAGCTTGACAGGGTGAGGTCAGCACCAGAAAGGCAGCAATAGTGTTTGGAGGAATATTAGTTAGAATGATATATATAGCATTCCTAACCAATATTTATTTTTGATGCCTTGAAATTTTGAAAATAGAGTTCGCGCTGATATTACTAATAATGCAAAGGAAAAGATTATATTTGATGTTAGAATGCTTTGTAAATGAAATTGGTTGAAATAAATATATATCGCATGACCATATTAAAATATACCCCATATTATTAAATATGGTATTGCTCATAAAGATTCACCTTTGCAAATAACAGGTTTATTACAATTGGAGATATAAGTTTTTGATAGATACTAGAAGCACAAAGTAGTGAGTGTTGATAATGGTAATTATTTAAACTTTAACGCTCCAACAATTACTCTTGGAGATTATATTCCATTCTACTTTGGAGTTAAATGCCAATAATGTAGTAGTGCAGAATGGAGGAAACTTTGTAGAACGCAACTCCAGCAAAAGATATAATCTATTTAGCATGTCCCATTAAGCCGTTATTGAACTCGGCAATGATTACTATTTTCAAGATGGTCATGGAACGGATGGTTTACTTGTTTTATGACAAAAGAAAGATAAAAGAACTTCCAACCATTGTTGATTGGGATGCTATTAGAGCTTCGTATTGGGGTGGTCAAAGCTTGAATCTAAAAGGAAGAAACAAGCAGAAATTTTTAGTCTCAAATAGTCTTCCTTATTTTATAAGAGGAATTGGCAGATATAATCAAGATCCTAAAGATAAATTAATCAATTTGGAATTGACGATGAGAAAATAAAAATAATTCCTAAAGCTGATTTATTAAATTATTTAGATTATGATACACTACATAGAAGGGAATATATTGGAAAGTGATGCGGAAGCACTAGTTAACACTGTAACCGAACACTATGGAGTTAATAGGAAAGGCATCGCATTACAATTCAAAAAAAATTTACC
>JADKIQ010000022.1 GCA_016721245.1 Sphingobacteriales bacterium | reverse complement strand
CTTGATTTAGTTTATCGTTATTTCGTGCATCATCATCTTAATAGCGATGGCACCTAAGGTTGGATTTACTTTTTCCGCACGGGCAATGGCTGCTTCGGTTACTTCTTTTACGGATATTTTTTGTTGAAATTGCAGCTGCTAATTCAGTTGCATCCATTGTACCGAGTGCATCATCGGTAAAGGCGTTGATTCTTTTTCCCATTCTATAAAAATAAGAATTAAAATTAGCTATTCAAAAATATAGTTTTTCCTAGCTATCAATTTTAAAGAATTTCCAATGATTTGATTCTATTAAAGTGCTTTTTATTTAGTGTCAACAAAGGCAACTTATTCACCTTGCAAGTTGCTGCAATAAAAATATCGAAATTCAATCATCTTATTATCTGTTCTTAATTGATGATAAATTTTCGCAGCCTCAATGCTTACATTTTTATTAAATGGCAATTGCAATAAATCATCTGTTAGTAATTTTACATCTTTCCATTTCGTTTTATCTGTCGCACCAACGTATAATTCATAAAGACTAACCGCTGTGATATAAATAATCTTACTGTTAGGAATTAAATACAATGTTGTATTCTTTTTATCTTTAGAACGAAGAAATTCGATAATAACAGATGTGTCAATTACCAAGTGGTTGGCGTCCATTTTTTAAATAGTTTATTATTTCTTTCAAAAACGGAAACCTCTTTTTCAGACCAGGTAGATACTTTCAATACTTTCTTTTGTATTTGGACGCATTAAAATCATTACCTGTTGTTTTTTCGCAATAAATCATTGATGAAGTTTTGTACTTCTTGTTGTTGTTGCTCATAGCAATTCATATTTTGCATCTTGGGTTGCATTCTATCAATAAAGTTAATTATTCATATCGTTTTAAGCAAATTTGTTTGAGATTTTATTTTTTATCTTTGCCTTAATGCAATCTACCGCAACAAAATCATTTCTGGCTACTCCTATCGAGTATCTGAAAGGCGTTGGTCCGGAGCGTGCAGACATTTTGAAAAAAGAATTGGAGATTTTCACCTTTGGTGATTTACTGAAATTCTATCCGTATCGCTATATCGACCGCACACAGTTTTATTCCACACAGCATATCGACAACACACAAACATTTATACAACTAAAGGAAAACTAAAGACATTCGCGAACTAGGCGAAGGACGTGCAAGACGTCTGACTGCTGTTTTTATGATGCTGACGGAGAAATAGAATGGTCTGGTTTCAAGGTGTGGAAATGGTTAGTGAAAGCCTGAATACCAAAGAAACATACGTGTTATACGGCAAACCGAGCTGGTTTAACGGCAAGCTCAACATCACACATCCTGACCTGGAACCGCTGTCTGCATACACATCGGAAGAAGCCGGCACCTTTCGTGCAATGTACAACACTTAGAAAAATGAAGACCAGAAGTCTGGACAGCAAAGGCATTTCCAAACTGATGATGACCTTGCTGGCGCAACTGAAACCGGAACATATTTCTGAAAATCTGCCGAAAGACATCTTGTCCAAATACCAACTGATGAGCCGGTATGAAGCCATCAAAATATTCATTTGCCTTCAACTTTAGCCTTGCAAAACCGCAGCCGTAAAACGACTGAAATTTGAAGAATTATTTCTGATACAACTGAATTTATTACAATTAAAAATTATCAGAAAACGGGAAGCCGGTATCTTCTTTGAAAAAGTAGATCATTATTTTAAAAACTTTTACGAACAAGCTTTACCATTTGAACTGACGAATGCGCAGAAACGCGTGCTGAAAGAAATACGAAAAGACACCTTGTCCAACAAACAAATGAATCGTTTGCTGCAAGGTGATGTGGGTTCCGGAAAACAATTGTGGCTTTACTGATGATGCTGATGGCAATTGACAATAATTATCAGGCGGCGTTGATGGCACCGACAGAAATTTTAGCACAACAGCATTATGCAGGTTTAAAGGAACTATGTGAAAAAATCGGCGTGCGCATTGAACTGCTGACAGGTTCTTCCAAATCCAAACACCGCAAAGAACTGCTGGCGGATTTAGCAGAAGGCAAAATTCATATTTTATTAGGCACACATGCTTTGCTGGAAGACAATGTCATCTTTAAAAATTTGGGCATTGTGGTGATTGATGAACAACATCGTTTTGGTGTGGCACAACGCGCAAAACTCTGGAAGAAAAATACCATTGCACCGCATATTTTAGTGATGACGGCAACACCGATTCCACGCACGTTGGCCATGACTTTATACGGCGATTTGGATGTATCTGTGTTGGATGAATTGCCGCCCGGAAGAAAACCTATTAAAACCGTGCATCGCTACGAAACACAGCGCATTGGTGTGTTTGATTTTATGCGCGATGAAATAAAATTAGGCCGGCAAATTTATATTGTATATCCGTTGATTGAAGAAAGTGAGAAACTGGATCTGGTGGATTTACAAAACGGCTTTGAAAGTATATCGCGTGCCTTTCCGTTACCGCAGTACAACGTGAGTATTGTGCATGGAAAATGAAATCGGAAAACAAGGATTTTGAAATGCAGCGTTTTGTGAAAGGCGAAACGCAGATTATGGTGGCTACTACCGTGATTGAAGTAGGCGTGAACGTACCAAATGCCAGTGTGATGATTATAGAAAACGCGGAACGTTTCGGCTTGTCGCAGCTGCACCAGTTACGCGGCAGAGTTGGGCGCGGCGCGGAACAATCGTATTGCATTTTAATGACGACGCATAAGATTAGTGCCGATGGCAAGACGCGTATAAAAACGATGGTAGATACCAACGATGGTTTTAAGATTGCCGAAGTGGATTTGCAGTTGCGCGGACCGGGCAATATGGAAGGCACACAGCAAAGCGGCAACGTGGATTTGAAGATTGCCAACCTTGCCACCGACGGACCCATTATAGAAGAAGCCCGCAAAGCTGCGATTGCTTTACTGGAAGAAGATGCCACTTTAGAAAAACCTGAAAACGCTGCCTTGAAATATTATTTACAGCACCAGAAAGAATAGTAACAGTGTTTGGAGGAATATTAGTTGAGTGATGTATCACAGAGTGGCACAGAGACGCTGTATTACCTCACCCGACTGTGTCTACGACACAGCCACCCTCTCCATTTGGAGAGGGACGTCAAGCAAAGCTTGACAGGGTGAGGTCAGCACCAGAAAGGAAGCAATAGTGTTTGGAGGAATATTAGTTAGGAATGATATATATAGCATTCCTAACCAATATTTATTTTTGATGCCTTGAAATTTTGAAAATAGAGTTCGCGCTGATATTACTAATAATGCAAAGGAAAAGATTATATTTGATGTTAGAATGCTTTGTAAATGAAATTGGCTGAAATAAATATATATCGCATGACCCATATTAAAAATATACCCCATATTATTAAATATGGTATTACTCATAAAGATTCACCCTTTGCAAATAACGAGTTTATTACAATTGGAGATATAAGTTTGATAGATACTAGAAGCACAAAAGTAGTGAGTGTTGATAATGGTAATTATTTAAACTTTAACGCTCCAACAATTACTCTTGGAGATTATATTCCATTCTACTTTGGAGTTAAAATGCCAATGTTGTATGTAATGCAGAATGGAGGAAACTTTGTAGAACGTGCAACTCCAGCAAAAGATATAATCTATTTAGCATGTCCATTAAGCCGTGTTATTGAACTCGGCAATGATTACTATTTTTCAGATGGTCATGGAACAGATAGTTTGACTACATTTTATGACAAAAGAAAGATAAAAGAACTTCCAACCATTGTTGATTGGGATGCTATTAGAGCTTCGTATTGGGGTGGTCAAGAAAACTTGAATCTAAAAAGGAAGAAACAAGCAGAATTTTTAGTCTCAAATGATCTTCCTTCTAATATTATAAGAGGCTTTGGCTGTTATAATCAAGATGCTAAAGATAAATTAATCAATTTAGGAATTGACGATGAGAAAATAAAAATAATTCCTAAAGCTTATTATTAAATTATTTAGATTATGATACACTACATAGAAGGGAATATATTGGAAAGTGATGCGGAAGCACTAGTTAACACTGTGAACACTATAGGTGTAATGGGAAAGGGCATCGCATTACAATTCAAAAAAATTTACCCGCATAATTATAAAGCATACTTAGATGCATGCAAAAAAGGTGAACTAAAAATCGGAAAATTATTTCTTACTCGTGACTACAATCTTAGTTCTGGCGAAAAAATCATAATAAATTTTCCGACAAAGACTGATTGGAGAAAACCATCAGAATATAGTTATGTTGAATCAGGGTTAGATGCACTTGTTAGCCTAATTGAACAAAATAATATAAAAAGCATCGCTATCCCCCCCTTAGGTGCAGGCAATGGTGGATTAAAATGGGAAAAAGTAAAAAGTATTATTGAAAATAGACTCAGTAATCTAAATATAGATATCTATGTTTATGAACCTACAACTTTAATTAAAGAACACCTTAAAAAGGAAAGAGTAAAACTTACTAATGCCAGAGCCCTTTTGCTTTATGTTTTATTCGACTTAATAAAAAACGGTGAGTACGTTTCAGAATTTTCCAGTGAGAAAGTCTGTTACTTTCTACAAAGATTTGGAGCAAAAAAATATTTTAAGCTCAACTTTGAACCTAATTTTTATGGACCCTATTCAGGAAAAGTGAGATTTGTATTGAATGCTCTAAATGGAAGCTATGTACTGGGTTATAGTGATATGAATAAAAAGCCTTTTGAACCATTAACTTTAGTTGCTGATGGATATGATACTGTAAGAAATCATATTGAAGACAATAAAGATCTTTTGAAAATTGCAAATAAAACCATACATTTTTTAAATGGATTCTATTCGGATTTTGCACTTGAATTATTGTCTTCAATTGACTACATAACTATCAACCAAAAGAGTTTTGAAACTCAAATAATTACTCAAAAACTTGAAGAATGGAGTGACAGAAAACGTAGTATGTTCTCGAATCCAAAGTATATTGATGTTTCCTTAAAACATCTTCAAAGTGCTAATTTTGATTAATCTTCCCATAATTATTATCATATACAAATGATACCACCAAGATAAGTGAAGTATCGCATCACTCGGCGAACGTCTTCGTCGCATTGTATTATAAGTTCGTAACTTAATATAGAATGATTAAAAAATTAGCCCAACTGCGAAAGGTGTTGTCACCTTTCATCTACTGTCCAAAAATTACTTTACAACCAACTAATATTCTTTTCTCATCGGTCTTCATGATATCTAATGGTTGACAGGTTGCAAAACCTGTCAAAGGCAATGTAGTCGCAAACGTCGACAAGGTTTGCATGGCTTACCCTGAGCGAACCTCGTTGACGTTGTTAGGGAAAATTTTACTAATTTTAACCTCGCCTTTGTTGGTTTGCAACCAACAAACTACTGTCTGTGAAGTATGGATTTACGAATATCATCGGTATGGTTGTTTGTTGGCTACAAGCCAACAAAGGCAGGGGCGCAGGTAACTTGTGATAAAAAATAAAGTATCTTTATTTTTCAAGATTTTTAATTCATGCTCACCATAAAAAGAACCACTTCAGACGATGCAGACTTTCAGCAGCTGGTGGCACATCTGGATAAATACCTCAGCATCATTGATGGCGATGAACATGCCTTTTATGCGCAGTATAACAAGATAGATACGCTGCGAAATGCTGTCGTTTGTTATGAAGATACGGTTCCACTTGGTTGTGGTGCATTTAAAGCATACGACACAAAATCTGTAGAAATAAAACGCATGTATGTAGTACCGGAATCACGCGGCAAAGGCATTGCAGGCCTTATCTTAAAAAAACTGGAAAACTGGGCAGTCGAACTCAACTACAAAGAAGCGGTTTTAGAAACCGGCAAAAAACAAACGGATGCCGTTCATCTGTATCAGAAATCAGGCTATACTATAATTCCTAATTACGGACAATATGAAAACGTGGAGAACAGTGTGTGTATGCAAAAAATTATTGGATAGTTTAAAATAAGATTCCTATTTCTCCGGATAGACTCTTTACAATTTATGTGTTGCTTACTTCATGTATTTAGTATTGCAATAAACATACTACAAAGAAAAAGGCTGTTTGACAGTCTGAAAAATTCTCCTTAAATTTCACGTATGAACACCAGAATAATTATTTGTTTCAGTCTTTTAATTACATTTTGCAAGGCTGTGCAGGCACAGGAAATCTTAAAACTTAAAGACGGTATGACGCAGCAGAAAACCGATATTTCAAAATTGTCCTGGCTTGCAGGCAATTGGAAAGGAACCGGTCTCGGTGGAAACTGCGATGAACTCTGGATGACAGCAAACGACAACAGCATGCAGGGCATTTTCCGTTTTTATGAAAAAGGAAAACTACAGTTTACCGAATACATGCATCTTATTCAGGAAAGTGACAGTACGATTTCTGTAAAACTTAAACATTTCAGCGCTGACTTATCACCCTGGGAAGAGAAAACAGACTGGACTATATTTAAGTTGATAAAAGTGGAAAACCAAACCGCTTACTTCAACGGAATGACCTATCAGCGTATTAAAAATAAATTGGTGGTTAAACTAAGCATGCACGATAAAGAAAAAGAATGGACAGAGGAATTCGTATTTTATAAGAAGAAATTATAACAACAAAGATGCAAAAGAAAAAGCCGGTAAACATCCTGCAGCAGCTGGCTAAGCAAACGTTTAATGAAGCCTGGAAATATCTGGATAAAAAGAAGCTGACGAAAAGGAAAAATAAGTTTATTAAATCTGGTGCATACTTCTTATTATTTATGGCAGCAAGTACCTGCACATACAAGCACACATACTTCCATCAGCCTGTGGCAAATTTCCAGAGCCTACGCGCACATTGGCGATGGTGCAAATGCTTTATTGTTCGCAGAAGAAAATATCCTGCTTTGTAAAACCGAAAAACCCGATGGATTTTATATGGCTTATGCGTATGAATCTGCGGCACGTGCATATGTTGTTTCCAGTAACAAAGCAAAAGCAGCGGTACACATCAAACACGCATTAAAAGCCATTCAGACAACAAAAGAAAAACATCTGGAACATTTTTATAAAGACATGGAAGTTTTAAAAGCTATGCTCTAAGCAACTGCAAAATCAGTACTGCTCAAACCACTCAAACTTTTGTTTAATAATATTATTTTTTTCTTTGCGAACATATTGCAAAAAAGCCGAAGCCACAGGTGACAGATTTTTTTCTTTCAGCCATATTAAATTCCACACTGATTTTATCGGGAAGCCTTTTACTGGAATAATCTGCAGGTTACCACTATTCAATTCGTTCTTAATGCCAATCAGGGGCATAATAGAAAAACCAAGCCCAGCTATTACCGCTTGTTTTACCGCTTCATTAGAAGTCAATTCCATTTTCTTATGTACCGGTAATTTATTTTTCTCAATAAATCGTTCCATAACATACCTGGTACCCGATCCTTTTTCTCTGTAAATCAGGGAAATTGTATCGAAAATCTTTTTATCGTATTCCTTTCTGGAAAATTTTATCTCCTGATTGCCTATTACAAATAATTTATTTTGCATAAGCTCTATTTTATCCAGTTTCATATTGGAAGGCAATACGGATACCAGCGAAAAATCCACTTCATTTTTTCAATGCTTTCTATGACTTTCGCCTTATTGGTAACATCCAGCAACAATTCTATACCAGTATGTTGTTTTAAAAATCACTAAAAAATAAGGCATCACATATTTACCTGTTGACACTACGGATATTTTTAATTTTCCGGTCAGTTTTCCTTTATAAGCTTCCGTTTTAGATGCAATGGTATTCACTTCTTCCAAAATTTTTTCTGCCGCATCTGCTATTTCTCTTCCGAAATCAGTTATATACAACCTTCTTCCAATAACTTCTGTCAATGGAATTTCAAACTGATCCTGAAAATTTTTCAATTGTATAGAAACCGCCGGTTGCGTTAAATGCAATATTTCCGAAGCTTTGGTAATACTTTCCGTTTGCACCACTTTTAAGAAGATGCGCAATTGATTCAAGGTATAATTCATAATTTTTTTTTATGCTAATCATTACAAAGTTAAAATATTATTTATGAACTACAATACTCAACTTTGCATTATTAAAAACAAAAAGAACTTTATGACAAGAATTACGATAGCAAAAGGAGACGGAATTGGCCCTGAAATTATGGATGCCACGCTGGATATTTTAAAGGCAGCCGGCGCACAACTGGAAATTGACGAAATAGAAGTTGGTGAAAAAGTATATCTGGCAGGAAACCCTGCCGGTATTGAAAGTACGTCATGGGATGTTATCAGAAAAACAAGGTGTTTTTAAAAGCACCTATTACCACTCCGCAAGGCAAGGGGTTACAAAAGCCTCAATGTAACCACTCGAAAATTTCTGGGTTTGTACGCCAATGTTCGTCCTTGTATTAGTTTTCATCCGTATATAGCCACCAAGCATCCAAAAATGGATCTTGTTATTATCCGGGAAAACGAAGAAGACCTTTATGCAGGCATAGAACATCAACATACGAACGAAGTGGTGCAGTGCCTGAAACTCATCAGCCGGCCCGGCTGTGAAAAAATAGTGCGCTATGCCTTTGAATATGCAAAAGCCTATGGCAGAAAAAAGTAACCTGTTTTACCAAAGACAATATCATGAAACAGACAGACGGTTTGTTCCACAAGGTCTTTGATGAAATAGGACTGGAATATCCGGAGATAGAAAAAGAACACTGGATTGTAGATATCGGGGCGGCGAAACTGGCCGATACACCGGAAGTTTTCGATGTGATTGTGATGCCTAATTTATATGGCGATATACTCTCTGATGTAGCAGCGCAAATTGCAGGTTCTGTAGGACTCGCAGGCTCTTCCAATATCGGAGAAGAATGTGCCATGTTTGAAGCTATCCATGGTTCCGCTCCGCGAATTGCCAATCAGAACAAAGCAAACCCTTCCGGATTACTGCATGGAGCTATTATGATGCTGAATCATATCGGACAGATAGAGGTAGCTGAAAAGTTCACAACGCCTGGTTAAAAACCATTGAAGACGGCATTCACACGTACGATATTTTTGCAGAAGGTGTAAGCAAACAGGCTGTTGGGACGAAGGAGTTTGCAGAAGCAATCATAGACAACCTAGGCAAACAGCCATCATTATTACAACCTGTATCGTATTCAAACAATGCAGTATTACATCTGCCAAAGTACAAACGCAAGCCGGGTGCAAAAAAGAACTGACCGGCGTGGATGTCTTCGTTCAGTGGAACGGCTCCGAGCCAAATGAACTTGCGTTCTTACTGAAGCAAATAGAAACACAAGATACGGTTCTGAAAATGATCACCAATCGCGGAATAAAAGTATGGCCAAATGGTTTCAAAAAACATTTTGTACCGATCACTGGAGATGCCGGTTTTATGACAGAGAATGGAAAGAGATTCAGCAAAGAAAATATTATACAACTATTGCAAAACGCCGAACTGCAAAACATAGATACCATTAAAACAGAGAATCTGTATTTATTTAACGGAGAGCCGGGTTTTGCACTAGGTCACGGGCAGTAACAGCAACCAAATTTCTAAACATTAAAATCATCCCAATGAAATCAACTCTTCAGACTATACAAGTGGTGTTTTTTTTAACCGTAATGCTTGGCTGTGTTATTGTTTCACATCATACCATAGATTTTATATCTGGAGAATTGTACAGTGCACTTTGCATCATTACAGGATTGCATCTTTTTAAATTAATCACTAAATCAACTTAAACTACTTATCATGGAATCAATACAAACATTAGATCTTATTGCAGGAACATTTACACCCAATGAAGCAGAAGAAATTTTATTGGAAATGATTAAATCTAAAATCAATTTTCACAATCTTAAAAATTTCACTTCAATGGTAAAATATGATGAGCCTGATTACCTTTCAAAACAAAGAATAAAAGAACTGAGCGAATTAAGAGAAGAAGTTATCCATTTTACCCGGGAGGCCAGAGAAAGTAACAGAAACCTAAAAATCTATTCGGAAATTTGCATACAGTTCGAAGATTAAACTTCGGACTGTATCATTTCAAATCCATCATCAGCGGCAGTAAGAAATAGCAGGCTAATGTGATAAACAGAATGCTGATGACATTCATCGCGAAGCCTGTTTTTAACATGTCTTTTAAAGCGATTTGTCCGCTGGAAAAGGCAATGGCATTAGGTGGTGTACCCATGGGCAGCATACCGGCACAACTGGCTCCCAGGCACATTGGGATACCGAGCAGTAAGGGATTAATATTTAAAGAAACAGCTAACGCTGTCACGACGGGTGCGAAGATAATTACCTGTGCCACATTGCTCATCACTTCGCTGATAAAGACAGACAATGTGGTGATTAAGAGTATCAGTAAAAATAAATTATCGGGTGCTATTTGCGCCAATACATTTCCCAGCAATTGTATCAATCCTGCTTCTTCCAGTCCTTTTGCCAGCGCTAAGCCGCCGCCAAATAAAATCAGGATTCCCCAGGCCATTCGCTTCGTATCTTTCCATTCTAAAATTGGCAGGTAAGCAGCATTTTCTTCGTCTTCATTCTTCATTCCGGAAGGAACGGAAAACAACAGCAACGCACCGATGAGCGCAATGATGGCATCGTCTAATTTCAGCTGAAATAATTTGTTCCAGATTGCTTGTGTAATCCATAAAAATGCGGTCAGTAAAAAGATAAGCAGCACGCGCCATTCGGTAACGGACATTTTACCGAGTTTATTTATTTCTTCCTTAATATAATTTGCCGTCGCTTCGCTTTTCTCCATTTTATTAGGATATAAAAAACGCGTGGTAACGATGTACAGCATCAGCAATAATGCTATAGACAAAGGCATACACAATTTCATCCAGTCGAAAAAATCAATGGAATGATGCAGCTTATCTTTGATAAAACCAACGTACGCCACATTGGGCGGTGTGCCAATAATCGTAGCAATACCTCCTAAATTGGAGGCATAGGCAATGACCAGCATCAGTGCGATAGAAAAATTCTGCTGATTTCCCTGCGTATGATTTTCTTTCATTACCAGTATAACAGATGTTGCTATCGGAAACAACATCATGGTGGTCGCCGTATTGCTCAGCCACATACTGATGCCGCCTGTTGCCATAATAAAACCTAAGATGATACTGTTGCCGTTGGTTCCGGAAATGCGGACAATATTGAGGGCTATGCGTTTATGCAAATTCCATTTTTCGATGGCGAGCCGAGAAAAAATCCGCCCATAAATAAAAAGATGATCGGATCGCCGTATGATTTCGCCACGTCTTTTACCGGCATGATATCCAGCAATGGAAACAGTACGAGAGGCAGCAATGCTGTAGCCGCCATGGGAATAGCTTCTGTAATCCAGAGAAAAATAACGAGGAAGGCTATAGCTAATACTGTTGCTGCTTTATCATCCAATTGTAAGGGATTTGAAGCAAAAAGAAACAAGGACAACAGAATGCCGATGACAATAAATACCTGATGTTTATAGCTTTTTATCATAAGCAATTAGAATGCTGTTTATCCTAATATTCAAATACAAATCTCTCCTGACTGATTATTTTCAAGGTAGAAATATTTACAGAACTAGTGGTTAAACTCGCAAGTCTCCCTTTGATATCTGCTGTATAACTATAAGTCACAACAATCTCTCCGTTTATCACTTTTCTCGGAATATAATAATTATAGGTAGATATAGGTAAGGCATATAACAAACCCGTGCTAATGGATACATTACATTTAGTGTAGAAATTAAGCAATAATAAATAAGGAAGCTGACTGTTAAATCTTTTACCGGTTAAAAGAATGGTATCCGTTGTCCGGCAACTTGCATCCTCAAAACTTTTATACTGAAAAATAGTATCGTATTTGTAATTGTATTTAATAGTAAAATTTAAAAAAGAGCTTGCTGTATAATATTGCAGTTTATTTATTCTGCCGATAGAATCATATTGTAGCAAAGTGGAATCCGTGGCAGGCGAACCTGTTGTTGTGTATTTCTGCAGCACATTATTTTGAATATCAAAAAAGAGCTGATCATATGCGTTGGAAATATCGGAATAATCTGCCTTTGCAATATAGTCGGAGGCGAAGCGGGTATAATCAAAAACAAAACTCCTGCTTTGCCCGAAACGAATACTGTCGTATCGTTCTTTTTCAAAATTATAATACAATGATATATCGAAAGCCTTACTCTCAGTGCTTATGGCTGTATCGTATACATATTTTGTAATTTTAGAAGGTTGCTGCCGTGTGAGAATTCTCGGGTCGTTATCATCCTTTTTACAGGCAAACAAAAAAAGTGACAGGAGAAAAATATATTTCTGCATGTATTTTATTTAGGCACCACACCGTTACCAACAACGTTGGAGCCTTTTTTACCCTTTCCGCTATTTGGGTTTTTGGGGCTTTTTAATTGTTGTTTTCTGTTCGCTTCAATTTTTTTCCAATCGTTATATTGGTCGGCAGGGCAGCCAACACCTTCGTGACAAGACATGATAATTACTGAACTAAAAAACAGCAATAGTAAGTAGGCAAGGTTCTTCTTCATGCCAATAAAGATAAAAAACTATCCTTTAATATGCAACTATTCGCTGAGAATCGCCGTAGCCTCTATTTCTACGAGCAAATCATCAGAAATCAGTTTAGAAATCTGATACATACCGGTTGTGGGTTTTATTTCTCCGAAGAATTCTCCGTGTGCTTTTCCGATGGCTTCCCATTGTGAAATATCCGTACAAAAAATACGCGTACGAACCACATCATTCATGGAAGCGTCTAATTCGTTTAGCACTTTCTCAAATTTTTGCAGAATACATTTTGTCTGCTCGTATACATCCCCCTTCCCTACAACTTCGCCGTTTACACTGGCGGTGGTTCCCGATATTTCAATTACATTTCCGATTTTTACTGCTCTTGCATAACCAACGATGGGTTCCCATGGCGAGCCTTCTGTGTACGTTTGTCTGTTCATTATTATAAATTTATTTCTTTCAGTGCTTCAATAATTAATTCCATTTCATAGCCCTTTTGCATAGCATATTGCATCAGTTTTTGCTTCTTTTTAAAAACATCGATTTCTTTTATTGTTCTTAATTTCTTTTCCAGCAAATCCTGCAATCGCACAAAATACTGCCCTTCGTCTATATTTTCAATACTTTGCAGTATCTTTTTTGAATCAATTCTTTTTACCTGCAGTTCCTGAATTATTTTTCGTTTACCCCAGCTTTTAATGTTGAATTTCCCACGTGCAAATGCTGCGATAAAACGGTCTTCATTCAGGAAATTATTTTCTTTCAAATAGTTTATGTAGAAATCCGTTTCTTTTACATCTGCCGCCAACTGATATAATTTTTGTTTTACTTCCGATTCACAGCGTTCTCGGTAAGCACAAAAAGATTCGAGTTTTTTGATGATTTGTTCTTCAGAAAGCGGCGCAGATTTCATTACTTACAACTTATTACTTACGACTCACAACTCTATTAAATATCCCATACAGGGTTTCGTTTATTATTAATCATATAACGCATATTGAGTATAAATGTAAGAATGAGGTAAATGATAATGGGAGAACCTAATGCGATGAAAGAGGTGTAAATAAAGAAGAGTCGCACACGCTTGGAAGGCATGGATAATTTTCTGCCGAGGTATGAACAAACGCCATATACGCTCATTTCTATTGCGTCACGCAACGAACGGGATTGAAATAATCTGAACGGTTTTTCTAACATGTTTTAAAGTTATAAATTATTTGCAATAAGTTCGGGATTATTCGTGCGTAAAATTTTATGTCCGATGGCACATTCCAGACATCGTTTGCGTGTACAGTAGTTATCGTATAATTCTATCATTGCCTGCGTATCAAATGCGTTTTCATGTTTAAATTTAGTTGATTCGAAGATTTTTGTTTTCGTGTTCGACTCGCCATGTATTTGATACAACAACTGGAACGCTTTATCCGTATAACTATCATCATTCCGGTGTTTTCCATAGGCAAACAAAACCGGCGCAAATACATTGATCTTTAGAATGGATTTGAAATCTTCGCCTATGGTTTTGGATTTATGTTTGCTTAATTTATCTAATACATAGTGTTCGTTCCAGTATTCGGACACCTCAATATTATCTAAAAAATGATTTTCTTCTTTTGATTCTAAAATGGTATTTAACAAAGGCATTTGCTGCATTACTTTTGCAAACCAGGCAATACGTATCGTCGGAAAAGAAACCGGCCGAATGCGCAGAAACTGCCAGTGGTGTTCCTGTATTTGCTTCAAGTCGTATTTATGCTTCAGAAATTCATACTCCTGCTTAAGTTCTCTTGGATATATTTCGACAAAATCTTTATTTAAAAACCCTGCAACACCAAACAGCAAGGCTTCCAGCTGAAAAACATCTTCTTTGTGCTTTAATAAGATTTTGTAATATAAGAAACGGGTCAGTAATTCAAAGGGTTCCTTATTGATATGGCTTCCGAAATATTTACCAAGCAACTGATAACACGTTTGTTCCCAGTCGTTATTATTTAATTTCAGATTCTCTAAAATTTCTGCTGACTTTCTTTCCATACGCTCTATTACGAGTCTTTCTTTCCAGTTTTCAAACGTAAACTCATCAATAGTATCGAATAAATTTTCACAGATTAAATTTTTCTGAGAAAGCATCATGGCTTCATATTTATCTAATAAAACAGCGGGAATGCGTCCGTTTAACTCTAATGTTGGAAGATTAGAAACTGGTTCATCATTAAAATATATGACATGCAAAATTACATTGTTATATTTTTTATCCTGTTCGTGTTTGTGCAACTTCCAGTCGGACGCATGTATATGCAATTCAATATTTCCAATCAGAATAACATCGTCAATTTTGATTTTTGCATTCCAGAAATCGGGACCTCCGTCTGTATTGTATTTTCCAAAATCAAGAATCTGAAGCTCGCTGCCGTTCAGCGTTTTTAAATTCTTTTGTGTTGAATAATTTATTCTGCCAGATAAAGTGTAACAATCGCTCCTGCATAAAAGTATCTTCTGTCTATTGAGATACATTTAACTGCCGAATTCCATAAATTAAACTGTATTTTTTGCATAAAAAAGCCTTCCGTTAAATGGAAGGCTTTTTATTCAGTTTATACTCTCTTTAGAACGGACAGACTTTACAAGGGTCTACCTGCATGTCGAAGCGTTCCAGCGACTTCACGTTGATGTTACCGCCTACTACCCTGAACTCCGTTCTTCGGTTTCGCTGGTGTTCATACTCTGAACATGGTACACCATCCGTACAACCGTTTCTCGGCTGCGTCTCTCCATAACCCTTCGGCTTCAGTCTCGATTTGCTAACTCCTCGTGCTATCAGCCAGTCCACCACACTCTGTGCTCGGCGCTGTGACAGCTTGATGTTGTAATCAAACGGTGCTCGCGCATCCGTATGAGAGCCGATCTCCACAATCGCATCCGGATTCTCCTGCATAAAACCTAACAGCTTGCCCAGCTCTCCTTCACTCTCCGTTCTGATATACCATTTGTCAAAGTCATAGTAGATATCTTTCAGCTCTATCGGACCACCTGGTTCATCTCCGCCTGGTATCGCATCCAGTATCACTTCCACTTCCTTCGGATTCACTCCGCACTTGCGGTCTATTACACATTCCTTATCGTCTTTCAACACACTCGTGCTGCCCGGAAGGTAATCCTTCGCATTCGCCACCACAATGTAATCACAGTCGCATCTAACCTCTTCACAGATCTTACCGTTCGCATCCGTCGTAAACGCTTTCGTCCACCCTTCACACTGGCTCGACAACAAGATCTTCGCATTCGGTAACGCTATCAGCGTGCCTGCACTGTCTTTCGGACTCTTCGGCGTTCTGCCCAACACCGTGATGCTCATCGCATAGTTCTTCTTCTTCGTCAAAGGGATTTTTACAAACACCTTGCCGCCAGGGCCTACGCCTTTCGTCGTCGCCGTTACACTGTCATTCGTATTATAGCCATCCGCACTGCCGCTGAACTGATAGTCCGTATTTCTTACTACATTGAACTCAAACTCTCCGTCGCATTCCGTCGTCACTCTTCCTCTTTCACTGCCATCTGCCTTCGCCTTCATCAGCACCTTGCTCGCACAAATCGGCTCGCCCGTCTCCGCATCCACTACAATGCCTTCCAAAAAGATGCCATCGTCCGTAAACGTATAGATATCATCCAACCCATGACCATCCGGGCGGTCAGAGGTGAAGTACCCGTAGCTCTTATCCGTGCCATAGTGTAAGCTAAAGTCATCGTAGCTGCTGTTAATCGGTGCGCCGATGTTTCTGATCTTGCCCCATTTCCCTGTCTTCGCATTCGGTTTCACCCGGAAGATATCCAGACCCCCTAAGCCGCCATGTGCATCACTCGAAAAATAAAGCTCTCCGTCTTTATCTACATAAGGGAACATCTCTCTGCCTTCCGTATTGATATCCGGTCCTACGTTCTTCGGCGTACTCCATGTCTCGCCTTCTTTCTTCGTTACATAGATATCCGTGCTGCCATAGCCGCCCGGCATATCGCTCACAAAGTACATCGTATTGCCATCCGCTGTCAGCGCAGGGTGACCCACACTGTACTCATCGTTATTGAACGCAAAGCTCTTGTCGTTCTTCCACGTTCTGCCATCCACATCCGATTCGTAAATCTTCAGCTTCACGATCTTATCCGAACTCGTCTTTACTTTATTATTAAAATAGTTATTTCTCGTATAGTACACCTTCTTGCTGTCGCCCGTAAAGCTTACTGCGCCTTCGTGGTATTTCGTAGCGGCATCCCCTTTCAGACGCTGTGGTTTACCAAAGCTCGTCTTGTCGCCTTTGACATACCACATATCAAAAAACTCCGTACCCGTCCACGTGTGCTCTCTGCTGATCGCTTTTGCACTGTCGCGTGATGAGGAGAATATTAAGCCACCGTCATAGCTCGCCGAGCTAAAGTCATAACCACCACTGTTAAAACTCAGGTTCTTTACCGTATAGCGGTCCCGGCTCAGCAGGAACTGTCCGTAGTCCGAACATGCTTTCATCTCATTCGTGCTTCGTCGGTCCTCAGGTACTTCTTCTTTATACTTCGCATACCATTTCGCAGCGTCTTCATACTTCCCGTTTACCTGCTCCATCTGTGCCAGGTACAACTTGTACTTCGGCTCCACATCGCCCTTTGATACCGCTTTGCTGTACCAGTATTCCGCCTTATCATATCTTGACGTCAGGCGGTAGCAATCCCCAAGGTGGGCCATTGCTCGTGCACTGTCGTGCTTCTGCAAATAGCTCTCATACAACGGAATCGCTTCATGGTAGGCCAGCGCATTGTACAGCTTCTCCGCTTTGCTGTAACCGCCTATCTCCGGCGCCTTCGTGCCGCCCCCTTCTATATCCTGACCGTGCAGAAGGTTAATGCTTAGCAATAACAGCAGCGCCATTATTACTTCTTTGCTCTTCGCTAATAGTGTTGGTGTCGTATTCATATTTAGCTTATATTCTTGGTTGTTTCCTTTTTCTTTCCTTAGAAGTATCTCGGGGTGATTACTTTTTTCTTCTCGAACGCAAAGTCGTAGCCGATAATAACCTCATGGCTCCCGCGGTTGTAGTTCGCCAGTTTCGTCAGCGTATAATCATACGCATAACCAATCATCAGCTGTTTGGTCGGCCACACCTCTAACATAAAATCAAAACTGTCCGGATTCGTCAGTTTCACTCCCTCATTTTTATTGCCAAACGACGTGCGGTACTGACCGCCGATATTCACCCGGTTATAGATTAGCAAACTTAAGTTAAAATCCATCGTGTGCGGTATCTTAGACTGCGCATTCGCCAGGTATCTATACTGGATCTGCGGACGGATTTTTAATACCTTGCCCGCTGGGATAACTCCACCCGCCATCAGCACTACGTGCGCCGTGCGTTTCGCGTCACTACCAGACTGGTTCTTCGCCGTTAAGTCACCTTTGATAAAGTTCGGCACACTCGCTCCAAAGTAAAAGTTCGGATGGTAAATATACAAGCCTGCACCAACATCCGGTAAAACACGGCTAACGTTCTGTGAAAACGCCGGATCATTCGGATCCGTCAGTAAGGCATCCGTCGCATTCAGTTTATACCACAGCAAACCCGCATTCATCCCAAGGCTCAACTTTACCTTCTTCCCTAAATTTAAACGGTACGCATACGTAACATTAAACTGATTCTTATGCTCAAGCCCTAAGCGGTCGTTCACAAACCAGAAGCCCAGTGCAAAATGGTCGTTCTTCAACGGACTGTGAATACTGAAACTCGTCGTCTTCGGTGCACCTGCGATGCCGCCGTTCTTGCCGCCCGTCCACTGGTCGCGGTACAAGGCGCGGATACTTAATACCTCGCGTGCTCCTGTGTAGGCCGCATTCTGTGGCAATTTATTATACATAAACTGCGTGTACTGTGCATCCTGCTGCCCATACGATACGCCCGAAAATACTGTTACAAAAAACAGCATTACCAGAATTCTTTGTGTTAGCTCTTTTATCATCGCTTTTACTTTTGCTTTTATTTTTATCTTTTTGTGGCAAGGCTGAATAATCAGCCTTGCCTAAATTTTATTCTTATTAACGGTGAAGCGTTATAAAGCCTGCTTTATTCACTTCCTCGCCGCTGCTCTTCGTGTACTTCAACACATAATAGTACGTGCCATCTGGTAATGGACTGCCTTTGTATGTGCCATCCCAGTCATTCAGGTACTGCTCATTGCGGTAAACCTCGATGCCCCAACGGTTCCAAACACTGAATAATACATTACCTTCCGCACATGGTATCTCGAACACGTCATTGATGCCGTCACCATTTGGTGAGAAACCATTTGAGTATATACAACCTTCCACAGTGATGTATACCCATGCCGTATCGCTGCCTTCAGGATCACAAATCTGATACTGGAAGCTGTCTACCCCTGTATAACCCGTTACTGGTGTATACGTAATCGTCCCGTCCTGATTGACAACCAAAGTACCATGACCCGGTTGCGTAACAATGGCATTTGAACACAACGTCAGAGGATCCTCATCAAATGTACTGTCGTTCACCAATACCGGTATAGTAACTGGTACATTCGGATCCGTTTTAGTCGTATCATTCACCGCTACCGGTGGATAACCCGTTACAGTTATAATTACAGTTGTGGTATTACATTGTTGTTTTAATGTGTCACAAGCAACTATACACAAGGTATCATTACCTTTTGTCGGACCAGCAGTATATATTAAACATGTAGTCAGAGGATCAATACTCCAGGTTCCACCCAATACTGTTGTACCTGTTGTACTTCCATCACAAGATTTAATTTCAATATTCTCACCAAGCGGCAATGTTATATCACAAATTGTATCAGTAATAAATTCAGGAACTTCATGACGAGTTGTATCAATATTTGGAATTATATTAATTATAACTACTCCTGTGTCACATAAGCCGCCGTTATCACATACTACTATACAGATACTGTCTCTGCCATTGTAGTTCGTGTTCGGTGTATATGTAACACATACGGTGTTGCCATTTACTGTCGGACCGCTTGTTATCGTTCCATTTGATGGTCCACATCCTATACTTGCTACATGTACATCGCCTGTGTCTACATCCGTGAATGGTACACATACTTCTATTGGTGTATCTTCAGGTGTCGTTACCGTCGTATCAGGTACTACCGGTGGATCATTTACAGGTGGTATATCTATATAGATTACTCCTGTGTCGCATAAGCCTCCGTTATCACATACTACTATACAGATACTGTCTCTGCCATTGTAGTTCGTGTTCGGTGTATATGTAACACATACGGTGTTGCCATTTACTGTTGGTCCACTTGTAATAGTACCGTTAGTTGGTCCGCATCCTATACTTGCTACATGTACATCACCTGTGTCTACATCCGTGAATGGTACACATACTTCTATTGGTGTGTCTTCAGGTGTAGTTACCGTCGTATCCGGTACTACCGGTGGATCATTTACAGGTGGTATATTTATTATAATTACTCCTGTGTCGCATAAGCCTCCGTTATCACATACTACGATACAGATACTGTCTCTGCCATTGTAGTTTGTGTTCGGTGTATATGTAACACATACGGTGTTGCCATTTACTGTCGGACCACTTGTAATAGTACCGTTAGTTGGTCCGCATCCTATACTTGCTACATGTACATCACCTGTGTCTACATCCGTGAATGGTACACATACTTCTATTGGTGTATCTTCAGGTGTCGTTACTGTCGTATCCGGTACTACCGGTGGATCATTTACAGGTGGTATATCTATTATAATTACTCCTGTGTCGCATAAGCCTCCGTTATCACATACTACTATACAGATACTATCTCTGCCATTGTAGTTCGTGTTCGGTGTATATGTAACACATACGGTGTTGCCATTTACTGTTGGTCCACTTGTAATTGTACCGTTAGATGGTCCGCATCCTATACTTGCTACATGTACATCACCTGTGTCTACATCTGTGAATGGTACACATACTTCTATCGGTGTATCTTCAGGTGTAGTTACTGTCGTATCCGGTACTACCGGTGGATCATTTACAGGTGGTATATCTATTATAATTACTCCTGTGTCGCATAAGCCTCCGTTATCACATACTACTATACATATACTGTCTCTGCCATTGTAGTTCGTGTTCGGTGTATATGTAACACATACGGTGTTGCCATTTACTGTCGGACCGCTTGTTATCGTTCCATTTGATGGTCCACATCCTATACTTGCTACATGTACATCGCCTGTGTCTACATCCGTGAATGGTACACATACTTCTATTGGTGTATCTTCAGGTGTCGTTACCGTCGTATCCGGTACTACCGGTGGATCATTTACAGGTGGTATATCTATATAGATTACTCCTGTGTCGCATAAGCCTCCGTTATCACATACTACTATACAGATACTGTCTCTGCCATTGTAGTTCGTGTTCGGTGTATATGTAACACATACGGTGTTGCCATTTACTGTTGGTCCACTTGTAATAGTACCGTTAGTTGGTCCGCATCCTATACTTGCTACATGTACATCACCTGTGTCTACATCCGTGAATGGTACACATACTTCTATTGGTGTGTCTTCAGGTGTAGTTACCGTCGTATCCGGTACTACCGGTGGATCATTTACAGGTGGTATATTTATTATAATTACTCCTGTGTCGCATAAGCCTCCGTTATCACATACTACGATACAGATACTGTCTCTGCCATTGTAGTTTGTGTTCGGTGTATATGTAACACATACGGTGTTGCCATTTACTGTCGGACCACTTGTAATAGTACCGTTAGTTGGTCCGCATCCTATACTTGCTACATGTACATCACCTGTGTCTACATCCGTGAATGGTATACATACTTCTATCGGTGTATCTTCAGGTGTAGTTACCGTCGTATCCGGTACTACTGGTGGATCATTGACCGGTGGTATATCTATATAAATTACTCCTGTGTCGCATAAGCCTCCGTTATCACATACTACTATACAGATACTGTCTCTGCCATTGTAGTTCGTGTTCGGTGTATATGAACACATACGGTGTTGCCATTTACTGTTGGTCCACTTGTAATTGTACCGTTAGTTGGTCCGCATCCTATACTTGCTACATGTACATCACCTGTGTCTACATCTGTGAATGGTACACATACTTCTATCGGTGTATCTTCAGGTGTCGTTACTGTCGTATCCGGTACTACCGGTGGATCATTTACAGGTGGTATATTTATTATAATTACTCCTGTGTCGCATAAGCCTCCGTTATCACATACTACTATACAGATACTGTCTCTGCCATTGTAGTTCGTGTTCGGTGTATATGTAACATACGGTGTTGCCATTTACTGTTGGTCCACTTGTAATAGTACCGTTAGTTGGTCCACATCCTATACTTGCTACATGTACATCGCCTGTGTCTACATCTGTGAATGGTACACATACTTCTATCGGTGTATCTTCAGGTGTCGTTACCGTCGTATCAGGCACTACCGGTGGATCATTTACAGGGTTAACCGTGATGTTTACAATTGCCGTATCGCAGTCGCCGTTTGCATCGCATATCTCATAGATGATTGCATCTGCTCCGTTGTAGTTTGATTTGGTGTGTATACGATCTCATCGTCCGTCGGATCATTCGGTGTGCCGTTGTCATCTACACTTGCTGTTCCGTTCGCCGGTGGTGTTGTGATCGTGATCGTGCCTGTGCTTGGTCCGTCGCCGCCAAACGTATCATTTACCAAGACCGGTATCGATACATTCGTGTCGTCTTCATTTACTGTTGCATTGTCTGCTTCTGCTAACGGTACATCATTTACCGGTGCTACCGTGATGTTTACGATTGCGGTATCGCAGTCGCCGTTTGCATCGCATATCTCATAGATGATTGCATCTGCTCCGTTGTAGTTTGGATTTGGTGTGTATACGATCCATCGTCCGTTGGATCTGTCGGTGTGCCGTTGTCATCTACACTTGCCGTTCCGTTCGCCGGTGGTGTCGTGATCGTGACGTGCCTGTGCTTGGTCCGTCGCCGCCAAACGTATCATTTACCAAGACCGGTATCGATACATTCGTGTCGTCTTCATTTACTGTTGCATTGTCTGCTTCTGCTAACGGTACATCATTCACCGGTGCTACCGTGATCTTTACAATTGCGGTATCGCAGTCGCCGTTTGCATCGCATATCTCATAGATGATTGCATCTGCTCCGTTGTAGTTTGGATTTGGTGTGTATACGATCTCATCGTCCGTTGGATCATTCGGTGTGCCGTTGTCATCTACACTTGCCGTTCCGTTCGCCGGTGGTGTCGTAATCGTGATCGTGCCTGTGCTTGGTCCGTCGCCGCCAAACGTATCATTTACTAAAACCGGTATCGATACATTGTGTCGTCTTCATTTACTGTTGCATTGTCTGCTTCTGCTAACGGTACATCATTTACCGGTGCTACCGTGATGTTTACAATTGCGGTATCGCAGTCGCCGTTTGCATCGCATATCTCATGGATGATCGCATCTGCCCGTTGTAGTTTGCATTTGGTGTTCGATCTCATCGTCCGTCGGATCTTCGGTGTGCCTGCATCCACACTTGCCGTTCCGTTCGCCGGTGGTGTGATCGTGATCGTGCCGTGCTGGTCCGTCCCGCCAAACGTATCATTTACTAAGACCGGACGATACATTCGGCCGTCTTCATTTACCGTTGCATTGTCTGCTTCTGCAACGGACATCATTTACCGGTGCTACCGTGATGTTTACAATTGCGGTATCGCAGTCGCCGTTGCATCGCATATCTCATAGATGATTGCATCTGCTCCGTTGTAGTTTGATTTGGTGTGTATACGATCTCATCGTCCGTCGGATCATTCGGTGTGCCGTTGTCATCTACACTTGCCGTTCCGTTCGTCGGTGGTGTGGTAATCGTGATCGTGCCCGTGCTTGGTCCGTCGCCGCCAAACGTATCATTCACTAAAACCGGTATCGATACATTCGTGTCGTCTTCATTTACTGTTGCATTGTCTGCTTCTGCTAATGGTACATCATTTACCGGTGCTACCGTGATGTTTACAATTGCGGTATCGCAGTCGCCGTTCGCATCGCATATCTCATAGATGATTGCATCTGCTCCGTTGTAGTTTGGATTTGGTGTGTATACGATCTCATCGTCCGTCGGATCATTCGGTGTGCCGTTGTCATCTACACTTGCCGTTCCGTTCGTCGGTGGTGTCGTAATCGTGATCGTGCCTGTGCTTGGTCCGTCGCCGCCAAACGTATCATTTACTAAAACTGGTATCGATACATTCGTGTCGTCTTCATTTACTGTTGCATTGTCTGCTTCTGCTAACGGTACATCATTTACCGGTGCTACCGTGATGTTTACAATTGCGGTATCACAGTCGCCGTTCGCATCGCATATCTCATAGATGATTGCATCTGCTCCGTTGTAATCTGCATTTGGTGTGTATACAATCTCATCGTCCGTCGGATCATTCGGTGTGCCGTTGTCATCTACACTTGCTGTTCCGTTCGTCGGTGGTGTTGTGATCGTGATCGTGCCTGTGCTTGGTCCGTCGCCGCCAAACGTATCATTCACTAATACCGGTATCGATACATTCGTGTCGTCTTCATTTACTGTTGCATTGTCTGCTTCTGCTAACGGTACATCATTTACCGGTGCTACCGTGATGTTTACAATTGCGGTATCGCAGTCGCCGTTCGCATCGCATATCTCATAGATGATTGCATCTGCTCCGTTGTAGTTTGGATTTGGTGTGTATACAATCTCATCGTCCGTCGGATCTGTCGGTGTGCCGTTGTCATCTACACTTGCTGTTCCGTTCGTCGGTGGTGTTGTGATCGTAATCGTGCCTGTGCTTGGTCCGTCGCCGCCAAACGTATCATTCACTAATACCGGTATCGATACATTCGTGTCGTCTTCATTTACTGTTGCATTGTCTGCTTCTGCTAATGGTACATCATTCACCGGTGCTACCGTGATGTTTACAATTCGGTATCGCAGTCGCCGTTTGCATCGCATATCTCCTAGATGATTGCATCTGCTCCGTTGTAGTTTGGATTTGGTGTGTATACGATCTCATCGTCCGTCGGATCATTCGGTGTGCCGTTGTCATCTACACTTGCTGTTCCGTTCGTCGGTGGCGTTGTGATCGTGATCGTGCCTGTGCTTGGTCCGTCGCCGCCAAACGTATCATTTACTAATACTGGTATCGATACATTCGTGTCGTCTTCATTTACTGTTGCATTGTCTGCTTCTGCTAACGGTACATCATTCACCGGTGCTACCGTGATGTTTACAATTGCGGTATCGCAGTCGCCGTTTGCATCGCATATCTCATAGATGATTGCATCTGCTCCGTTGTAATCTGCATTTGGTGTGTATACGATCTCATCGTCCGTCGGATCATTCGGTGTGCCGTTGTCATCTACACTTGCCGTTCCGTTCGTCGGTGGTGTCGTAATCGTGATCGTGCCTGTGCTTGGTCCGTCGCCGCCAAACGTATCATTTACTAAAACTGGTATCGATACATTCGTGTCGTCTTCATTTACTGTTGCATTGTCTGCTTCTGCTAATGGTACATCATTCACCGGTGCTACCGTAATGTTTACAATTGCGGTATCGCAGTCGCCGTTCGCATCGCATATCTCATAGATGATTGCATCTGCTCCGTTATAGTTTGGATTGGTGTGTATACGATCTCATCGTCCGTCGGATCATTCGGTGTGCCGTTGTCATCCACACTTGCCGTTCCGTTCGTCGGTGGTGTCGTGATCGTGATCGTGCCCGGTGCTTGGTCCGTCGCCGCCAAACGTATCATTTACCAAGACTGGTATCGACACATTTGTGTCGTCTTCATTTACTGTTGCATTGTCTGCTTCTGCTAACGGTAAATCATTCACAGGGTTAACCGTGATGTTTACAATTGCGGTATCGCAGTCGCCGTTTGCATCGCATATCTCATAGATGATTGCATCTGCTCCGTTGTAGTTTGCATTTGGTGTGTATACGATCTCATCGTCGGTCGGATCATTCGGTGTGCCGTTGTCATCTACACTTGCCGTTCCGTTCGTCGGTGGTGTGGTAATCGTGATCGTGCCCGTGCTTGGTCCGTCGCCGCCAAACGTATCATTTACTAAAACCGGTATCGATACATTCGTGTCGTCTTCATTTACTGTTGCATTGTCTGCTTCTGCTAACGGTAAATCATTCACAGGGTTAACCGTGATGTTTACAATTGCGGTATCGCAGTCGCCGTTTGCATCGCATATCTCATAGATGATTGCATCTGGTCCGTTGTAGTTTGGATTTGGTGTGTATACGATCTCATCGTCCGTCGGATCATTCGGTGTGCCGTTGTCATCCACACTTGCCGTTCCGTTCGCCGGTGGTGTCGTGATCGTGATCGTGCCCGTGCTTGGTCCGTCGCCGCCAAACGTATCATTCACTAATACCGGTATCGATACATTCGTGTCGTCTTCATTTATTGTTGCATTGTCTGCTTCTGCTGTCGGTAAATCATTTACCGGTGTTACCGTGATGTTTACATTGCCGTATCGCAGTCGCCGTTTGCATCGCATATCTCATAGATGATCGCATCTGCTCCGTTGTAGTTTGATTTGGTGTGTATACGATCTCATCGTCCGTCGGATCATTCGGTGTGCCGTTGTCATCCACACTTGCCGTTCCGTTCGCCGGTGGTGTCGTGATCGTGATCGTGCCTGTGCTTGGTCCGTCGCCGCCAAACGTATCATTTACTAATACTGGTATCGATACATTCGTGTCGTCTTCATTTACTGTTGCATTGTCTGCTTCTGCCGTCGGTAAATCATTCACAGGGTTAACCGTGATGTTTACAATTGCGGTATCGCAGTCGCCGTTTGCATCGCATATCTCATAGATGATTGCATCTGCCCGTTGTAGTTTGATTGGTGGTACGATCTCATCGTCCGTCGGATCATTCGGTGTGCCGGCATCCACACTTGCCGTCCGTTCGCCGGTGGTGTGTATCGTGATCGTGCCTGTGCTGGTCCCCCGCCAAACGTATCATTTACCAAGACCGGTATCGATACATTCGTGTCGTCTTCATTTACTGTTGAATTGTCTGCTTCTGCCGTCGGTACATCATTCACCGGGTTAACCGTGATGTTTACAATTGCGGTATCGCACAAAACAGGTAAAGGTACACCATTGTCACATGCACTGTAAATAAAGGAAACTATTCCATAGAAATTTGGATTTGGTGTGTATGTAAATGTTCCGTTTGTATTCAATACAAGTGTACCATTCGCAACAACTGTTCCTCCATTTACTAAAGTAATAGTAAGTATATCTCCATTGGGATCTGTATCATTTGTTGTTACATCATCAGACAACACCTGGTCTTCATTTACAAAGTAGTTATCATCAACTGCATCAGGCGGACAATTAATAATAGAAACAGGAACTGTATCAGGCAAAGATGTACATCCGGATACAGTTTCAGTCACTAAATAATTTCCGGCATTAACTACTTGTGCATTAGATACCGTCTGCGTGGCACCAACTGCAGAAATGCATTCGGGCCTGTCCAGTTAAATGTTGCTCCAGATCCACCCGTAGCAGAAAGCGATATGGTTCCATTACGACATATTACTCCCATTAAGTTCTACACCATCCGGAATTGGAATTGTAATTACTTTTTAGCGACAATTGTGCCTCCTTTACAAAATCTGATCCAATATTTCGTTTGAAATAAGTAGTTTGTGGAATACACCAATTTCAGTTGTTGTAAGATTTTGCCCTGTTGCACCAGGAATAAGAATAAAATTGATACTATCTATTGATTTTGACCAGGTATAAGTTAATACTCCCATTGTAGATGAGGGTACACTCCATTTCTACTAATATCTGATAATATATAAGAAGAAGGGCTGCCATTAATATCCAATAATGGTAATGAACCAAAGCATACATTTTCATCTCCGGTAATTGTATCAACATTTACATCCGGTGGATTTGCCCATACAGTTACTGCCGGTTCAAAATTGTTGTAGCACTTGTTTTTTACTTGAAACCATTTCTGGTCATTAGGGCATTTCGTGACTCCGTCGTCATTGCAGTATAAGCTTTACACTTACTAAACTTTTATACGTCAGAAGCCAATTGATCTGTTTCATCGTCAGAACCACCCCAATAGGAAAGATATTCCAATGTAACAAAGTCAGAAGAGATTTTAAGAAATACTGCATCCCGACCACCCAGATTAGTAGCCTGCGGCGGATTGGATGGGGTTGTTAATGATGGTGAATTTGATGTCGTAATCCAAATGTATATACTTTCCAAAATCATCAATATTTAACCCCATCAGGTTAACTTTATCCACTACCTCCAAAATATGTACCTGCTGTTAAAGAAGCACCTGTTGAAGCTAATTTACCCAGATAAAAATCATTTGCACCACTCATTATATGAAGGATCATATACTCCTGCTGCACGACATGCCGGAACAACGCCAGCTGTATAACCACCAAAATATATATTACCCTCCATTGTCTACCTGACCACAAGTCAGCGTTAAAGAGTTACCAGATACAGGCCCAATATATGTACCCCAGGTACGGGCATTGGTAGTGGTATTAAATTTAATAACAAGCCCTCCATTTGTTCTGCTCCTGAAAGCGTTGTTTGAAAAGGCCTCGACTTCTGCCATGACATTGGCTGTGCTTTGCAGATGTTGTGGTACCACCAGCAACCAGACTGTTAGCACCTTCCGGTCCCAGACAAAAAATCATCATTACCAGCACCACCATAAAAGGGTTGAATACAATAGTGTAGAACCTGTGCTGTTGAATTTATGTGCGGTCGCATCACTGTTCCGCCACCATATGTCACGTCGTAAGCACCAGCAGTTGTCGGAACCTGCTTCCCGGTGTTGCACCGGCAAGATAAAACTCCCATTGCGGCATCTATATATAAGAAGTTAGCGTCATCACCACCGGTACCCTAATAAACGTTGAAAATATCAGGGCTGTTCCTGTACTGTTAATCTTTGTTAGAAACGCATCATTACCTCCATTTTGCGTTAAGCATCATAGGCACCTTAAACTTACAGGGAAATTTGGAGGATGTAGTAACAATTCGTAATATAAACATTCTTTGATGCGTCTAATTTGATAGAATATGATTATCTGCACTAGTGGTGCCGGATACATACGTTGCCTCCAAATAAAAACTTCCAGCTCCATTTATGACATCCGCATCCATTTTAGCTACGAAGCCAT
>JADKIQ010000021.1 GCA_016721245.1 Sphingobacteriales bacterium | reverse complement strand
CAAATTCATTTACAAATTCATTCTTTTAGAAATAAGATTTGATATTTGTATTTCAGTAAGTTTAGAAAAGGAAATGCAAATAACTTCAAACAATGGTTTATTTATAGGCTTTCTTGAATCTGACATTTTCAATCTTTTTCTAAAGGAATCTCTCCCAAATATTTCAAAAGTAGTGTTTAATGCTTTTATAAAATCTAAAATAATTTTATTTTGCTCATCTAAAACAGAAGGTATTTTTTGGTACCCAAAGTTATAAATCTATCCATATCTGGTTCATATAAATTGTAATCGATTAAATAAAATGAAAGAAATCTAGAAATAAAATCTAAATCTTCTTGTCGTTTAGATTTTACCGAACCGTCGGTTACTTTGTAAAATAATTTCCAGATTCTGACTTTTCAGAAATTAATGACTCTAAGAAATCTACTCTATATCCTTGAAACAAAGCTGTTCTAATTTCTTGTGCTTTCAATGGCACATCTCCTGATTAATCCTACTAAATATTGTATATTTTACTTCATCAGGTGTTCCTTTTACCTATAAGGTTTATAGTAACTTGATTTGAATTAATTCTTCTTCTGATATCCTTAGGTAAGTTATCCCATATTTCTCCGTTATATTCTGTTAAAAATTCTAAATTTTGAAGAATTAATTGATTCTTATTATTCCTACTACGCCTTTTCCAATCATAAAATGCTCTAAAGTACTCATTCTTTGAAGGCCATCCATACATACCATTTTTTATCATCACCTTCATCAAAATAAATAAAGGGATGGGCAAATCTAACATCAGAGATTCAATGAACCTACTTTTTTGGTATCATTCCATAAATTTGAAGTCTCTGATATTTAGGAATCAAAATTTGATTATCTTCTAATAATTCAACCAATTGTCCAATATTTCTCGGTACAATTTTTATATTTATTTGAGAAGGATCAAAAGGGACTTCAATTTTTATATTTTCATTCCCTTCTTCGCTCTATATCTTCTATTTCACTTTCTTCATTCATATTCAATAATTTTAAATCGCAAAAATAATCAAAATAATAGACAATTTTGGATCTCTACAAGTTAAATACCAACGTTTAAGAATTAGTGCCGCCCATCGCATCCTGATTCAACTTATATGTTCTGGCAAACAACACGAGCGGAACAGATATCAAAATAAATATTGTCAGGTAATGAAAGATATCGATATAACTTAAAATAGCTGCCTGTTTGTTGATGTTATAATCCAGAAAGGCCAGTGCCTGTTGTGAGGCTCTTTGTGCATCACTGGTAGCGCTCATGAGTCCTGCTTTCATCGCATTTAAACGTTCGTTCACCAAAGGGTTATCCGGTGTTACATGTTCCAGGATATTCGCTCTGTGTTCAGCACTTAATGTTTCGTTCAAAACACCAATAATAGCAACACTCATAGAACCACCGATTTGTCGTATCATGTTAGAAATACCGGATGCCTGCCCTACATCTTTTCCGTTTAATCCACCCAACGTTAAACCGGAAAGAGGTACAAACAAAAAAGCCATTCCCAAACCACGCACCAGCAAAGGCCAGAACATAGGCTCAGTTCCTGTATTTGTAGTAAATATAAACGAGGACCAAAAAACGAATATAGCCGTAATTAAAAATCCTCCAACTATCATATATTTAGGTGGGGTACCTTTAGATAACAAACCTCCCACAACCGGCATCAGCATTCCACTCAACAAAGCGCCGGGGATAAACATCGCACCAGACATTTGGGCGGTAAAGCCTAAAAAGCGCTGCATATAAATTGGAGAAATAAATACACTGCCGAATAAAATAAATCCGAGTACAAAATTCATGATGGTGGCTATAGCTACATTTCCTTTTGTCAGTACACGTAAGTCTACAATCGGATTTTCTGCAGTTAATTCTCTTATAATAAATCCGATAATACCTGTTACAGCTAACAGAGTGAATGTTATGATGTATTGCGATTCAAACCAGTCGTTGCGTTCACCTTGTTCCAATACTAATTGTAAAGAACCAATTCCAACTATTAATAAAATGATACCTAACCAGTCGACACTTGCATCTGTTTTTTTATCAAACGGATTATCGCGAATATATGTCAGTGTCAAAAAAATTGCCAATATTCCGATGGGAATATTCACAAAGAAAATCACCGGCCACGAATAATTATACACTAAATACCCTCCTAAATAAGGACCAATTGGACCAACGATTACACCCATTCCAAACATTGCCATTGCCATCCCAATTTTTTCTGGGGGATAAATTTCTTTTAAAATAGTTTGTGAAGTAGCAAATAAAGCACCTCCGCCAATCCCTGCACAAAATCGCCAGAAAACCAATGTCCATATAGAACCGGATAATCCGCACATCAAGGAAGCGAATGTAAAGATGGCTACCGAACTGGCAAAGTAAATTTTTCTTCCGAATTGTGAAGACAACCAGCCGCTCATCGGTACAATGATTACATTGGCACTTGCATATGACGCAATTACCCAGCTTACTTCAGAAAGTGTAGCGCCTAAATTTCCCCATCAAGGTATTCGTTGCCACATTTACCACGGTTGTATCAATTAACTCCAACAGTGTACATAATACTACGGTTATTGTAATGATATAACGACGTGCGCCGTGTTCTATTAAACTATTCGTTTGTTCCTGTGTCATCTCTGAGTAATTAGTAATTGGTAATTAGCAATTAGATTTTATAAATATTCAAAACGATTCTCTTCTCAGTACTAAATACTCTATACTATTTTACTTTCACCGCAACGGTTACATTCATCCCCGCACGTAAATCGTATTTATCATTTTTATCATCCAGCAATGCAATACGAACCGGTACACGTTGTACTACTTTCACAAAATTTCCTGTTGCATTATCCGCAGGCAATAAGGAAAACTTGGAGCCTGTTGCAGCCTGTAATGATTCTATTTTCCCTTTGAATGTTTTACCTTCATACGCATCTACTTTCACTTCCACATCCTGTCCTTCTTTCATATTCTCAATTTGCGTTTCTTTAAAGTTGGCAGTAATCCATAACTGAGAATCATCTACCAGACTCATTAAAGTTTGTCCCGGATTTACCAGCTGTCCTACCTGTACATTTTTCTTAGAAATAAAACCATCACACGGTGCAATGATATATGCATAGGTTAATTGCAATTGTGCAAAATCAATATCTGCATTACGCTGCTGAATACCTACTTCTGCAAGACTCACCTGTGTACCAACACCATTTGCCTGTGTGCGCGATGCGGCAGATTGTTGCTGTGCCGCTTTTAACTGTGCCTGTGCCACCTGCACTTGTCTTTCCAATACTGACACCTGTTTTTCTGCAGATTGTTTTTCTGCCAAAGCAGCATCGTATTGTGCCTGTAGCGGAGGTTTGGTTAAATAATTGTTCGTAACGTTTAAAATTTTCCGTTGCATTCCATACGCGCACTTTTGCTGATTCTACATTTGCTTTTGCTGTTTCTATATTTGCCTGTGCAGTAACGATAGAAGTAGAGGTAGCACTGGCAGATGCATCTGCGGATGTAGCATTACTTTTACCACACTTACATTTGCTCCTGCGCTTTTAGCATTTATGAAAGCCTGTTGCAAACGGATTTTCAAATCCCTGTCATCGAGCTTTAGAATAGTATCTCCTTTGTGTACCCGCTGATTTTCCTTTACATAAATCTGGTCAATATAACCTGAAATACGCGGTGCTATCGGAACGATATTACATTCTATCTGTGAGTTTTCCGTGTCTTCGTTATGTTGTGCATAGGATATTTTTTTGTATGCAAACAATGCCGCACATCCTAAAATGATAATACCTATAATTGGCTTAAGTAATTTTTAGGTGATTTCTTTTCTTGTGTTGTCTCTTCCATATTTGTTGATTAAATAAATTTATAATTCTGGTTAATAATTTTACCATCCTGCATTTCAATCGTTCTGTCGGATGCTTTGGCAAAATCCTGGTCGTGTGTTACCGCGATGATGGTTTGCCCGAACTCCTGTGTAAGTTCTTTGAAAATGGAGAATATATTCTGCGTATTCATACTGTCTAAGTTTCCTGTTGGTTCATCCCCCATAATAATTAAAGGGTCATTAATTAGTGCACGTGCTATGGCAACGCGTTGCTGCTGCCCGCCGGAAAGTTTAGAAGATGGCTTTAATGCCTGATCTTTCAAGCCCAGCAATTCCAGCTTCTGATAGGCTTTTTCTTCAATTACATCATAAGGTAATTTTCCCAAACGTAACGCCGGAATCATTACATTTTTCAAACAGGTAAATTCCCCCAGCAGATAATGAAACTGAAAAACAAAACCTATCTTTTCATTTCTGATGGCTGCTAGTTTATCCTGTTTCCATCTGGATATGTTTTGGTTGTCGATAAATAACTCTCCGTCAAACTCTGTATCCATTGTAGACAGGATGTATAACAGCGTAGATTTTCCGCAGCCGGACTTTCCGATAACCGTCAGAAATTCTCCTTTGTATACTTCGAAAGAAATTTCATCCAACACCTTAAACTCCACCGGATCTTGGAAGTGCTTGGTAATAGATTGTGTTTTTAAAATAATTTCTTTCATCTCCTTATTTTCTGAAAATTGAAACGGGATCAATATTAGCTGCCTTTCGCGCCGGAATAAATCCTGCCAGAAAAGTAACGGCGAAACCGAAAAATATACCTTTTAAAAAATTGCTCAGTTTAAAGTATATCGGAAAATAACCGATATCACCTCCTACATAATAATTTTGCAAAACAGCCACCATAATGGATGCAAACAGTACTCCGAATACAATTCCGATTAACCCGATGATGAGTGCCTGTGATACGAAAATGCGAATAACATCACGGCCATTAAATCCAATGGCTTTTAAAATAGCAATGTCATTAATTTTCTGCATCACCGTCATGTTTAGGATATTATAAATACCAAATCCTGCCACGAGTAAAATAGATATGGATACGAAACGAATAATGATAGCACGCATTCTGGTAGCAGCCATATAGGTTTCATTGGCAGATTCCCAGTCTTCTGCTTTGTAATTTGTTAGTTGTGCCAGTTCAGGTGCGTATGCTTTTGCCTTATTGTAATCTTTAATATTCACGTTGATATCGGTGATATAAGAAGAATTTTTTTTCATTAATTGCTGTGCAAACGAAATATTGACATATGCCGTTGTTTTATCTACCACAGAATTATTAGTCTGAAAAACACCAATTACTTTCATCACTTTTGTCATACCAACTGAAGATGTAATACTGATATTATCTCCTTCTCTGACGTTCATTTTTGCAGCGACACCGGAACCTAACAGAATTCCGTTAATATTGTTTTTCAGATTATTCACATTCCCTTCCACCACATATGATTCCATGTTGAACATCTGATTAGCCTCTTCCGGTAAAATACCGATGGCGCGTCCGCTTATCTGCGTTTTTGCATTGTTGTAAAATATTCCCACAGTTAATTGTGGTGTTACCAATGCAACATCCGGCTGATTTTTCAATAACTGGATAACCTGCTTCGGATTTACAATCGTATTATTGGAAGGAACTACTTTTGGATTGACAATAACCGGAATATTTTTGCCCGACTGATTTACGATGGGTTTAGAAATTTCATCGTCTTTATAAATTCTGATGTGGGGAATCGATTTAAAAAAGCCTCTGAAGATGATTTGTCAAATCCTGCTAACATCGAATTCATAAAAATAAAAACCGCTATTACCCAGTGTTACACCCAAAGCAGCCACCATCGTAAGTTTTTTATTACTTACAATATAAGTGTATGCCACTTCGCTGTTTACAGGATGTTTTTTTACAGACATTATTTTTTAGGTTTTACCGGAACCAGAATATCATTTTCAGTTAAACCGTTTAGTACTTCCACATATTCTGTGGAAACAATTCCGGTTTCTATAGTTTTCAAATCATCACTGCCTTTCAATTGCACTTTATTTCCAAAAGACACGTAGTTTCTGGGAATCAGCAATGTGTTCTTTTTCTCTCCTACTAAAATATTTGCTTCCAGCTGTGTGCCGTTTATCGTAAAATCGGGCTTTTCGGTAAATTGTACTTTTACTATAAAAGATTGTGACGGTTCATCGAAAACAGGTAAAATCTCGCTAACCACTCCTCTATATTTTTTGTTCTTTTGTGTGTTTAGCTGAATAGTTATGGTTTGTCCCACCTTTACTTTATCAATTGAATTTTCGTCTACATTTAATTTAGCGTATAATAAATTTTCATTGGCAATAATTGCAATCACATCACCGCGACGAACATAATCACCTACCTGTTTAACTTTCTTATACACTTTTCCTGCCGCTACAATTTTCACCTGATTGTTTTCCTGATTAACAACACTGCCTTTTACCGCATTGGATTGTGTAATATATTGTTGTTTATTTTGTTGTTGTACCGATTTATATTGCTGCTCCAGTGCTGCTAAATTTGCTTTGGATGTTTTCGTACTTAATTGCATTTTTTCCAGTTCTGCTTTGGTAACACTACTTTGGTTATATAATTCCTGATAGCGTTGTTCCTGAGTGATATCCTGACTTAGTTTTTCTTTTGCCGCATCGATATTAGCTTTAATTTGCTGCAACAAAGGCGCATTATCTGTATTGTTATATCGTGCTATTTTTAATTGTTCTGCAGCGTTATTTGTACTGATGATATTTTGTTTGTTATCAATTACCGCTACCAGCTGATTGACAGCAACCGTAGCACCTTCCACCAGATTCAGCTTTATGATATTTCCATCAGTTTGTGCCGTAAGATTATATTTATTATCCGACTCCAGGCTTCCGGAAGCAAATACGATTTCAGATATATCTTTACGAATGGGTTTTATTTCCTGATTGCTTGTATTCGCGCAGGAAATAAACAAAAGAGTGGATAATATTGCAAGATAGTTGATCTTCATAGTTGCCGATTTTGAATAAAATTTATTTAATAACTCCTAGACTTCTTTGTAATTTATAATTGGCAATTGCAGCATCCGCCTGTGCGTTTAATAAATTAGTTTGTGCCTGCAATAAAAACTGGTCTGCTTCCAGCACATCGCTCAGTAAAGCAACCTGTGCGCCAAATCTGTTATCAAGGATTCTCTTATTTTCAGTTGCCTGATCAATAGCGCGCTGCGCTAAATCAATTTTAAGTAATGCCACTTTTAATGTTTCATAAGCTGCATTTACTTCCATGGAAATTCCGTCTTTAATTTGTGCGGTGGCCTGCTGTAGTTGAGCTTTTTGATTTTTTGCATCACTTACAACAGCACGTGCCGTATAAAGCTGCATGATATTCCAGCTCACACTCACGCCCACATCCCAGGTTGCTTTAAAATTATTTTCCTGAGGAAAAATGCGTTGATTAGGATTGTTATAATAACCGTTTCCTACCGCACTAACCGTTGGCATATAGGCGCTTTTAGATGCTTTAATCTGATAATCTGCCGCTTTTGTTCTGTAGTCTTGTGCTTTAAATTCGGCTCTGTCTGCATAAGAGGATGCGATTAATGACTGAATGGTCGTATTCGCATCTTTCACTACTTCCGGATTTTCTACTTCAATTTTTGTGCTTATATCCAGTCCAAGCAAAATACACATGTTAAAGTTGGTGATATCAATAGCGCTTTCCACATCTGCCTGGGAAACCAGTAAATTTGTTTTTTGTAATTCGGCGCGCATTACATCATTATTCAACGCCAATCCTGCATTTTTAAATTTAGAAATATCATTCACACGAACTTGCGTTTGTGTAATATTTGAATCCAGTACTATTTTTGTCTGCTGCAGTTTGTATAAGTTGTAATACGTCTGAATGACATTCAGTTTAATATCCTGCTGATCCTTTTGTCTGTCTAAGTCCGTAGCTATTTTTAACTGACCGATGGATTTCATCGTATTCCAGTTTTTTAGTCCCTGGAAGATTGGTTGCTGTACAGAAACACGGTTATTATATTGATTTAAAATCTGTTTATTTAAAACTATATCTTTGCCCATAAAATTAATTGGAGGCAATTCATCTATATTTCCACTTAATCTGGTATAGCTTGTACTAACACCAACTACCGGCAGCATGCATTCTGCGCCTGTTTCTTTAAAATCCAATGCCTGTATTTTCAGGCTGTCTACCATTAATTGTTTACTGTTCTGTGCAGCTAAATCAAATGCTTCCTGTAATGATATTTTCTTTATATCCTGTCCAAATGCATTGCTTAGTAAAACGAAACATGCTGTAAAATAAAATAACTTCTTCATATCTATTTTGATTCTATTCCTAAGTGATTGGTTAATAATTCTCGCAAATATTTCCTGAGTCTGTTCTTTTGTTTCTGTTCAAAGACATCCGTTACCTCTTCGAGGTTTAATATCTTGCAGGACATGATACCCGAGGTGGTATACATACGTACGATGCCTACAACAGACATTACGGTCATCTCCACATCCACTTTTTTAAATTCGTGGTTTTTTATGCCTTTGTGCAGGATATCCGCAGTCAGGAGGAAATTCTGATGTACCTGCTCGGCAATCTTTTCCGTCATGGCAGAACGTTGATTCATGGCCATTTCCCTGAAAATGATATTCTGGAATAAACGTCTTTCAAAAATTTATCAATATAGACATCCACCAGTGCGAATAATTTATCTGTGTAGGTGGCATGCTGTTCAATTTGGTTGCTAAGCATATTGGTGGAAATCAGCTTTCTGTCTATTACCTCCTCGTACAACTTCTCTTTGGAACCGAAATAATAAGACACCATGGCAATATTTATATCCGCTTCCTTGGATATTTCTCGGATGCTGACCGCCTCAAATCCCTGTTCGGCAAATAATCTTTCAGCCACATCCAGAATATCCTCCCTTTTGTCCTGTATTTTATTTTCCTGTGTCATAAATAATTAAACGTTTGTTTAATGAGTCAAATTTACTTAAACAAACGTTTAATTAACAAGTTAATTTTGTGTAAACTACAATTATTTGACACATATCAAGTGAGATAGGTAGCATTTACATAAAATACTGTTTAATATCAGTTGCTTATATTTGCAGTTCAATTTTCAATATGGCAAGAGAAACAGAAATTAAGTTCAGAATAAAATTAGACAATCAGAATATGCCGGAAAAAATCAGCTGGACGGCAACGGACGGACCTCAGGGAGAAGGCGAAGAATGTAAAAGCATGATGATTGGTCTCTGGGATGGACATGAAAAAAACACCATGCGCATAGATTTATGGACGAAAGACATGCAGGTGGATGAGATGCACACGCATTTTTTCCAATTACTGTTAAGCCTTGGAGACACCTATCAGCGCGCCACCCAAAACCCGTTTGTACAGGAAGACCTTAAACAATTCTGCATGGATCTTGCAGACAAGACCCGGGAATGGGAAGAAGGAAAAGAGAATAGTTAAGCTGTTTCCTGACTTGAATGCTATTTCAGATTTATTTTCCCCTCATGATTTACTATCAAATCATAAATGGTTTTCTTTTTAAATAATTCCTTTATTTCGTTGCGGTGGCCAACAAAATGGACATGCAAGGGGCAAGGATTAGCTTCAGAACATCTTTTTAATCCAATCACACACCGCTCAAAAAAATCCGTTCCGTCTATCGCTTCCACTACCTGATATATTGAAACAGGTTTAGAGGAAGGGTCGATGTAGAATCCGCCATTGGGGCCCTTTACGGATGAAATAATCTTCTTTTTAGTCAATTGCTGCAGGATTTTAGCTGTAAACGGAACCGGGGACCCGATTTCTTTCGCTATTTCTTTAACACCTAAATTAGCATTACTATCACTCTTCATATATGTATACAAAACAGCTCGCAGCGCATATTCACAACTTTTTGAAAATATCATATCCGTATTGGAATTATCTGATAAAAATAGTAAAAATAAGTTACTGTAGATAAAACATGAGAAAAGTCATCTGTTTGACTGACATGTGTCATTAAAATCAAAAAGAGTAACCGTAACTTTATTTATGATATTAATACCTTTTTATCCTTTTAACCAATCGTTATGGAAATTTATTTTAAAAGAAAGTGGTTAATGCTACTCTTAACTGTTATGTCAGTTAGCGTATCTGCTCAACAAAAATTTGAATTGAGCGGTGAATTCAGACCACGGATGGAACAAAGACACGGATACAGGAATTTAGCTCCGTTAAACAGCAAAAGCGCATTTTTTATTTCCGAGCGTTTAAGGCTGAATGCCATGTATTCCTATAAATTTATAAAACTCTATGTCTCATTACAAGATTACAGAGTTTGGGGAAATGAAGAGCAGGTGAAGAATTATGGGAGTTTCGGGTTACATGAGGGTTGGGCAGAGTTTAATATAAAAAATATCGCCTCTGTAAAATTAGGAAGACAGGAAATCTCTTATGAAGACAACAGGTTATTGGGCAATCTGGACTGGGCACAGCAAGGAAGAAGCCATGATGGCGTTGTTGTGAAAATACAGAAAAAGAACACCGCATTACATCTTGGCGGATGCTTTAATCAGTCCGGCGAGCAGTTAATCGGAACTATCTATAAACTTAACAACTATAAGGCCTTAGCTTATGGCTGGTTAAATCAAAAACTTGACAGTGGCAGAACATCCTTATCCCTTTATGCCATTACAGACGGTATTCCAAATAAAGACAGTATTCCTATAACCTATTTCAGGTTTACAGCCGGTCCCAATGCAACAATGAAATACAAACATTTTAACGGAAACATCGGTGCATATATACAAACCGGGAAAACAACAGCCAACAAAATAATATTATCCTATTTCGTAAACGCATATGGTGAATATACCTCTTCGAAAGTAAATGTCGGCTTAGGATATGACTACCTGTCGGGAAATAATGCAGAAAAAAACAACGGTAAATTCCAATCTTTTCATACATTATACCCTACCAATCATAAATATTACGGACACATGGATTTCTTCCTTGATATCCCTGCTGACACAAAAAATGGCGGACTTCAGGATCTATACGTAAGAGGACAATACAGACCAAAACCTAAAGGAATGCTTGGCCTGGATGCTCATTATTTCTTCCTGGGAAATAAAGTATCAGATTTAAAAAATGCAGGAAATTATTTAAAACTTCCTTTAGGATTCGAAATGGATGTTTACGGTTCTTACAAACCATTAGATTTTATGTCCATCAATGCAGGATATTCCTTTATGATAGCCACTTCCTCAATGGAAGCGATAAAAGGTGGAAGCAGAAAAGCCTATAACGGCTGGAGTTTTATCATGATTACACTTAAACCATCCTTATTTAAATACGAAAAAAATAGCGAAAACCAATAAACAGGTATTATTCATATTAAACAAACTGAAAATGAAAAAAACTAGTATTATCAGCCACCTGCAATTCTTAATCATTGCATGTTGCTGCGCGGCACTTTTTACCGCATGTGAAAGTAAAGACTCCTCAAGAGGAAGCAGCACTTCCTGGTCGACCGAACCGACAGAGGAAATTGTTGGTGAAGAGAAAGCCATACTGACTGACCCACCAATGGTACCACCCGCAATTACGCGTGACCACGCGACAAAGGTAATCGTAGAGTTAGAAGTAATAGAGAAAGAAATGGAAATCATGGACGGTGTAAAATATATGTTCTGGACTTTTGGCGGAACGGTTCCCGGAAAATTCATCCGTGTTCGTGAAGGCGATTTGGTGGAGTTCCATCTTAAAAATAATCCAGGTTCCAAAATGCCGCACAACATCGACCTGCATGCGGTAACCGGTCAGGGTGGCGGTGCATCCTCAACATTTACTGCTCCGGGGCATGAAACCGTATTTTCATTTACCGCATTAAATAAAGGATTATTTATTTACCATTGTGCTACTGCTCCGGTAGGTATGCATATTGCAAATGGCATGTATGGAATGATTTTAGTAGAACCTAAAGAAGGATTGCCTAAGGTGGACAAAGAATATTATATCTGTCAAGGTGACTTTTATACAAAAGGTGCTTATGGCGAAGCCGGACTGCAACCATTTGAAATGTCCAAAGCATTAACCGAAACACCGGATTACGTTTTATTCAATGGAAAAGTTGGTGCTTTAACCGGCGATAAAGCGTTAACTGCAAAAACCGGGTGAAAAAGTTCGTTTATTCGTAGGAATGGTGGTCCGAATCTGGTTTCCAGTTTCCACGTAATTGGAGAAATTTTTGACAATGTTTATGTGGAAGGTGGTGAATTAATCAATCATAATCTACAAACTACCTTGATTCCTTCCGGTGGCTCTTCCATCGTAGAATTCAGATGTGAAATTCCGGGAAATTACATTTTAGTGGATCACTCCATTTTCAGGACATTTAATAAAGGTACACTTGGAATCTTAAAAATAGAGGGTGAACCAAATAAAACAATTTATTCAGGTCAGTTAGATGACAGAATATATCAGGGAGAAGGCGGTACTGTACAAAACATGCCTGTAGAAGCAAAAGGACCTGCAAAACTGTTAACTAAAGATGAAAGGATTGCTGCAGGCAAAGCAACATTTGCATCTACTTGTCAGGCATGCCATCAGGCGGATGGAAATGGAATCCCGGGTGCATTCCCTCCGTTAGCGGGTTCTGATTATTTTAAAGGAAATCCATCTAAAATAATCTATACGGTAACACATGGTTTATCCGGTGCAATTACTGTGAAAGGAAAAGCCTATAACGGTGTCATGCCTACGCAAACATTAAGTGATGAAGAAGTGGCTAATGTGGTTACTTATGTCTTAAATAGTTTTGGAAACGGCGGCGGAGAAGTCACACCGGCACAGGTTTCTGCAATAAGGAAAGCGGGTCCGGCAACAGCCACTAAATAATGAGAAAACTATTGTTCATAATAATGATGTATTTTTTCAATTTGTCTGTAGGACAAACCCCAAAGAGTATGGTTTATATTGAGGGCGGCACTTATGTGCCGCTCTACTCTTTGGATACAGGAAAAGTAAAAGTGGCTTCATTTTACATGGATAAATTTCCCGTTACAAATGCTGATTTTGAAAAATTTGCGGCACAGCATCCAGAATGGCAGAAAGGTAAAGTCAAACCTATTTATGCGGACAAAAAATATTTACAACACTGGCAATATTCGAATAAATTAGGAAAGGATTCCATTACTTTAAAGAACAGTCCTGTAGTAAATATATCCTGGTTTGCTGCTAAAAAATATTGCGAATGTCAGGGTAAACGATTGCCGACCGTAGCAGAATGGGAATATGTGGCATTGGCCAGTGAAACGAAAAAAAACGCATCGGATGATAAGGTTTTTTACCAGAAAATACTGGACTGGTACGGGAATGCCTCCGCAGATAAATTACCGAATGTGGGAAAAAAATTTAAGAATGCATACGGTGTGTACGACATACATGGATTGGTTTGGGAATGGAACCTGGATTTCATTTCTGCCCTGGCCACACGTGATTCCCGCGACGGAAACAACCTGGATAAAAATGAATTCTGCGGTGCGGGAGGAAAAGGTGCAAAAAATCCGGGAAACTATGCCGCATTTATGCGATATGCCATGCGGTCCAGTTTAAAGGCAAATTACAACATTCCGAATGTCGGATTCAGATGCGTAAAATAACCCTGCAATTTATGAAACAAAAATAAACAAGACAATGAGAAAAATAGTATTCATGATAAGTGCCGTCATCCTGTTACTGTCATCCTGTAAACACAAAACCGAAGAGAAAGGAGAATGCTGTAAGAAACCCAAAACGGAAGACAGCATTAAGGCATTCAACAGCGATATCACGCTGCACGACATCACAAGCGAATGGACCACTCAGGACAACAGAAAAGTAAAGCTGGCTGACTTTAAGAACAAGGCCGTCGTTGCAGCCATGATATTCACCAATTGTCAGTCTGCATGCCCGAGAATCACCGCTGACCTGCAACGCATCGAAGCAGAAATTCCGGAAGAAAACTTGAAGGATATTACATTTCTCCTGATTACCATGGACCCGGCTAGAGATACGCCTGAACAGCTGACAAAATTTGCTGCGGAACATCAGCTGGATGCAAAAAGATGGACGCTGCTCACCGGATCGAAATCCGATGTGCTGGAAATAGCGAACGTGCTGAATGTACGCATCAGCGAGACGAAAGATGGCAACTTCGACCATTCCAACATCATTCATATCATTAACAGCAAAGGGAATATAGTTTATCAGCAAATCGGACTGGCACAGGAACCGACAGAAAGCATAGAAAAGATAATGGAACTGACCAATAAATAATCCCGGAATGAGCATGACTGAATCCAAAACCGATTACAGAAACATCTTTTATCCGCCGGGCGGAATCCTTATCTGGATAATCATCTTTTTAGAATTAATCACCTTCAGCTTAGGTCTCCTTGCAATGGTGTATTATGGAAAAGCGGAATCCAGTTTGTTTCATGCTTCTTCTCTGACTTTAAATCTGAATATCGCCATCGTCAATACGGTAGTTTTACTAAGCAGCTCGTATTTTATGGCTACTGCAGTACAATTTACAAAAGAAGAAAACACTAAGAAAGCTGCTGATTACACAGGGCTCACCATTATCTTCGGATTATTGTTTGTATGCCTGAAAACGTTTGATTACTATCTGAAAATACAGGCAGGTGAATTTCTCACAACCAATACATTCTACGCATTTTTCTGGATGCTTACCGCTTTTCACCTGATACATGTCCTGATCGGGCTATCCATCCTTATCTATTTTTATGTGGCTATGAAACGGGGAAAGGAAACATTGCAACTTACCGATATGATGGCCGGTGCTGCATTCTGGCACATGTGCGACCTGATCTGGCTTTTGCTGTTTCCCGTTATTTATCTTATTTTTTAACCGTTATGCTAATGAAAAACAGAATTGTATTACTACTACTTTTACTATTTACACTAATCACTGCTTTTGTATCAGGAAAGCAGTATGCCCTGATTGTCATCCTGTTGATTGCAGATATAAAATTATTCCTCGTTGCCTTTCAGTTTATGGAGCTGAAAAAGGCACATCTTTTCTGGAGAATAACACTTTCCTTACTGATAATACTCGTCACAATGTCGCTGTATATTTTAAAGAATTAAATCAACAGAACCTGTAAAGGAAAACAATGGCATTTTAACCATTATCCGATATCCATTCTGCGTAAGAATCATTTGTCTCATACAACTTTAGTTGTCTCAGCCTGATATGATCCGGCAAAACATCTCCAAGCTTATCCTTTATGTAGTATAATATGTTTTCCGCCGTAGGCTCATGCTTCCATACCAAGAGATGCTCAAGTGCAGATACTTCTGGATTACTTTTCAGATACTCTTCAGACAATACAAGATGGTGATCGAGAATATCTGCAATATGGTTGTAAACCAGCCTCTTTAATTCTTTAAAATCAACCACAAAACCCGGTGCGGGAATGTAGGTGTCCGCAGTATCCCGACCAGTTACCGTTACATGTAGTTCATAGGAATGACCATGAATATTTTTACAACGTCCATTATATCCGTAAATGGCATGTGCCATCTCGAAATGCACAATCTTGGTTATTTTTATCATGTGTTTAATATTTCATATGAATATCTCGCATGCACTTGTTTCTTTTATTCCTGTTTAATTTCTAATAGAACTTCAACAGATCTCATTCATTCTGAATCAACTAAACAGATTTATCAATCAGAGGTGGGACTTCGGTCAGAAGCGGAGCGGCGTCTGATATTTTATTTTTTCATACAACTTCACCAACGATGTTACCAAATCAGCTGGTGAAGAAACAATCTGATAGTGATTCTGACCAAACATCTGAGGTAAATAATACTTCGCCGTTGCTTCAATTGCCAGTGCATACGAATTGACCTGATTTTGTTTCAGTTCGTGCAATGCCTGTCTGACATCCCGTATGCCGTATTTTCCTTCGTACTTATCGTAATCATTGGGTTTTCCGTCAGAAATCAGTATGACCCATTTATTTTTTGAAGTTCTGGCATCCAGCAAAGCCCCTGAATGCCTCAGCGCTGTGCCTATTCGAGTGAAGCCGCTGGGCACCACAGAACCAATCCTGTATTTTGCTTTATTCCAGTCATCTTCAAATCCCTTTACGGTTAAATAGGTAGAATAATTGCGCGTTTTGGAATAAAAACACTGAATGGCAAAATCAATATTAAACTCATGAATGATCTCCCCGAACAAAACGGCCACCTGTTTCTCTATATCAATAATCCTGTTTCCGTCCACATAACCATCACTGGATAAACTGATGTCCAGCAACAATAAAATAGAAATATCTTTTTCTTTCTTTCTGTTTGAAATATAAATGTTTTCAGAAGGCGTATGTCCCGTATGAACATCGACAAACAAGTCCGTAACACTGTCGATATCAAATTCATCTCCCTGTGTTTGTCTTCTTTGCTGCTGCATTTTATTATTAATGCTGGTCAGCATCTTTCGCAAACCCGCCAATACAGAAGTGTTGGCAGCGATAGTGGCATCATAGAAAGCCGTATTCTTCTCTTGCTGGATTTTAGGATACAGTTTGCAGAAATCTTTCTTGTACATTCTCTTGCTGAAATCCCACTCATCGTAGGCAATGAAATAATCTTCTGATTTGAGAGCATCACTTTCTGATACCGTAGTATTCTCGACAAAATCAGATTGATAAACACTGTGTGAGGTGTCATCTGTCCTGACCGTATATTTCATATTCAATTCATCCAGAGCATCCTGATGTTTTTCAAGTTCGTCATCGCCGTCAAAATCCCTCCAGACGCCGCTGAATTCTTCCGCCGTCTCCACCTTTTCAAAATTGTGTGTCAGGACGTAGTCCTCCTGCTGTTTCTTATCAATTTCCACGCTTACGACTTCCTCTACAGGCTTTGCCTTCAAAATGGTTTTTGCCCTGTTTTCTTCAATGGCTTTCACTTTATCGGTAAAATTCCTGAGTTGATTTTCATTTTCCGCTTCTTTATCATTTTTCATCCACTTGCCATACAGCCAGGTATAATCGGGTAATGTTTTATCGGGTGTTTCATCCGTCAGTTTTTCTTTAAATTCCTTATGCATGGTTTCTGTAACCGGATATTCCAGAAACAGGACCGAAAGGATTTTATCTGCATGCTCTTCCGCTTTTTTTAAAGACAGTTCAGGTGTAAAAGCATCGCCGGCATTCCAGTTAAATCCCAGCTTCTGCTGAATGGCAAGGTATAATACACGAAAAAAATAAAAAGAAATGTTCTGTTCTTTTGTTTCAAACAGGGAAAAGGAAACCGGTAAAAAGAAATTGTTGTTTTTATATCCGCCTTCTCTTTCTGCCGGATAGATTTCTATATATCTGCCTGTTGCGGCACTGGCCAGTATGGTTAATCTGGACCTTAAATTTTCCAGTGTGGCTGTCCTGTTCTGAATATCAGAAGCTATTTTCCTTTTGTTTCGAAAATACTTTACAAATTTTCCATATAGATATTCATCGAGCTCCATAAGAGATTAAATCATCAGATTGCACAGATCCGTCAAGGCATCAATTATCTCCTGATCATCCGTCAGGGGTTCTATTACGGCCACTTTTACAGCAAGCCGTCTGGGCAAACCGCTGTGAATTAATTTTGCCGCATCAATCAACAATCGCGTGGATGCTGTTTCTGTCAAGCCTAGTTCTTTCAGGTTCCGTATCTTATTGCCGATGCTGACCAGTTGCTTTGCTATGGATTCTTCTACAGCCGTTTCATTGACCAGAATTTCCGTTTCAATTTTTGCGACGGGATAATTAAAGGAAAGTGCCGCAAACCGCTGACGGGTGGATGGTTTCAGCTCCTTAAAGCCTCTCTGATACCCAGGATTAAACGAAGCCACCAGCATAAAGTCTTCATGTGCTTTGACCGTCTGTCCTAACTTATCTATAAATAATTCCCTTCGGTGGTCTGTCAGTGAATGGATTGCCACAATGACATCCGGCCGCGCTTCCGCCACCTCATCCAGATAGATTACGGCTCCTTCTTTGACGGCCATCGTAAGCGGTCCGTCTAACCAGACCGTTTCCGCACCTTTTATAATAAAGCGTCCGATCAGATCGGTAGAAGAAGTCTCTTCATGACAGCTGATGGTAATCAGTCTTTTACCCAACTGATAAGTCATGAATTCTATGAACCTTGATTTCCCTGAACCGGTCGGCCCTTTCAGTAAAACAGGAATTTTATTTTTGTAGCATTGTTCAAAGACTTCCATTTCCTTTGAAACGGGATGATAATATGGAATTACTGCGGACATGGTTATACTTAAAAAAGAATCAGGTAGCTGATACTACAGATGTAATACAAACTACCTGATTTAACGATTTAATGAAACATTTTTTTAATTTGAAGATTCCAGCGCTTCGTCAGTTGGCAATCCGTATCTGATAAACTCATAAATGAACAAACCGATTCCTGTAGTGAACATGGTAGCACATATGATTAATATCAGGAAATGCACCTGAATTTCTTTCTGCACATCACCGAAATCCAATCCCATCTTTCTTTCCAGATAAACCTGAGCCACACCGGCAACACCAAACGCCACCGTCATTCCCAGCATACCGATATTTGACAGCCAGAATGCAAGCACTCCGGTATTGCTGTCATATAATTTTCTGCCGGTCATATTTGGTAATGTATAGCTGATAATGGCCAGTACAATCATGCCATAAGCGCCCCAAAAGGCGAGGTGACCATGCATAGCCGTAACCAGTGTACCATGTGTGTACATGTTCACCTGCGGTAAGGTATGCGCTAATCCTAACAATCCGGCACCTACAAATGATACGATGGCCGTGCCGAGTGTCCAGCTCAAGGCGATTTTATTGGGATGTTTCTTCTCTCCTTTCCTGTACATGGCAATGGCGAACAAGGCCATTCCTAAGAAAGCCAACGGTTCCATCGCAGAAAAAATACCTCCGATAATCAGCCAGTATTTCGGTGTGCCGATATAATAGTAGTGGTGTCCTGTTCCAAGTACACCTGAGATGAAGGTCAGACCTACGATTACATACAGCCATTTCTCAATCACTTCTCTGTCAACGCCGGTAATCTTGATTAATAAGAAAGCCAAAATACCGCCCATGATCAGTTCCCATACACCTTCTACCCAAAGATGCACGACCCACCATCTGAAAAATGAATCCATCGTTTGATTATCAAACCAGATCATGCCGGGCAAATACAATAGGGCTGCAAAAACCAACCCCATGGTAAGGACCAAAGAGGTGGTGGTTCGTTTCTTTCCTTTATATAAGGTCGCTAAAATCAATCCTAAGAAAGTCAATACATTTACAACGACCAGATAATCCAGAGGCCTCGGTATTTCGAGGAATTTACGGCCTTCCCAGTAATTGAAATGGTATCCGATGATGGCAATCACACCGACCACGGCCAGTGAAATCAACTGAACAAATCCCAGTTTAACACTGACCATTTCATGTTCAGCCTCTTCGGGAATGATGTAGTAAGCGGCTCCCATAAAACCTGACAGTAACCAAACCACCAGAAGATTTGTATGTACTGCTCTGGCAGTATTAAAGGGTGTGATGGCATGCAGCCCGTCATACCCAAGATGTGCAAAGGCCATGATGAATCCGTATATAATCTGTAGTGTTAACAGTAACATGGACAAGGCAAAGAACCAATACGCCAGTTTTTGTGATTTATATCTCATAACAGTTCGTTTTATTTTGAATTAATAGTTGATTTATAATCCGGTTTTGGAGGAAATCCGTTCAGGTCTGTATTACCAATCCAGGTAAAGAAGGCGACCAGGTCATTTGCCTTTTCTTCAGAAAAACCATAAGCCACCATTTTTCTTCCTCTAGGTGACCAGGGTGTCTTAGACATCAAAACAGCTTTCATGTAACCTTCACCCCTTCTTTCCACCACTTTGGTAAGTTCCGGCGCATAATAGGCGCCTTCACCCATTATGGAATGACATCCCATGCAGTTATTTTCTTCCCATATCACCTTACCTCTTATTACCTGTTCCGTGAGGTTTTCTTCATGTGTTTTTTTCGGAACTTCCACACTGAGCGAGTGCCAGGATAGTCCGATAAAGATGACGAATGTTACGATGGTTCCTCCGAAAAAAAACAACCGTGCTTGCGATTTAGATAACATAATTTATCACTTTAAAATTGGTTTAAAATTTTATTTAAATATATTCGGATATTTTTATCCTTTGTAAATTTAGGAATATATTTCACATAAAAAAGATGACTTTTATCATTTGTTAACTATTATGGCATTGTGGTTGGTAAAAACAGCCTCCGCACGTAAAATATAAACGGAAAAAAAGAGTATTCAATTAAAAAAAGAGTACGCTTAAAATACGCCGGTAAAAAGGGAGGTCGCTCTTACATAAACCCGTTTTCCTGTCTAAGACCATGATTTAATATAAAATACTGTCTATTAATAGTTTATTAATAGTATCGCTTGTTTTATCGTGAAAAAATATCTGTAAAAAAAGTATTTTTGCGCCATGTTACAGGCACAAAATCTATCCATCATATTTGGCAGTCGTATTTTATTCGACAATGTTACGTTTACCATACAACCTCGTGACAGGATTGGACTGGTAGGACGGAATGGCGTAGGTAAATCCACCCTGCTGAAAGCGTTGAATGGGGAGATATCAGCTCAGGAAGGCACCATTTCCAAACCGGGTGGCTATACGATTGGATTTCTGAAGCAGGAAATCCGAGGACAAAATGAACAGACCGTATGGCTGGAGGCACAGACGGCTTTTAAGGATATCAATATCCTGCAGGAAGAACTCGATAAGATTCAGCACCAGCTGGAAACGCGTACCGATTATGATACGGATGATTACATGAATCTGTCACAGCTATTTTGTGACCTGAACGACCGACTGGTGCATCTGGATATTGACGATAAGGACAAGAAAACCGAACTGGTCTTATTGGGATTAGGCTATCAGCGCGAAGACTTTGAAAAGTCACCTTCCACTTTCTCCGGTGGCTGGGCGATGCGTTTGGAATTGTCTAAATTATTACTGCAGAATCCCGATTTGTTAATGCTCGATGAGCCTACCAATCACCTGGATATCGAATCTATTATCTGGCTGGAAGAGTTCTTTCAGAAATACGAAGGTGCGATTGTGCTGGTATCGCATGATAAGACATTCCTCGACAATGTCTGCAATAAAACGATAGAACTGGAATTGGGCAAGATGTACGAGTACAAGGCCAATTACTCCAAATACCTGATTTTAAAGGAAGAGAGAAGAGAGAAGCAGTTGCAGACATTCAAAAACCAGCAGGACCAGATCAAACAGATTGAACGCAATATCGAACGCTTTAAGGCAAAAGCCAGTAAAGCCAGCATGGCGCAAAGTTTAGTGAAGAAGCTGGACCGAATGGATATTGTGGAAGTGGAACAGGATGACGTGCGCTCCATGCGTTTTCAGTTTCCAATGGGACAACAGAGCGGAAAGGTGGTTGTTACTGCAAAAAATCTGGCAAAGAGCTATGGCGACAAACCTGTTTTTCATGACGTGAATTTAGAAATTGAACGCGGCGATAAAGTCGCTTTCATCGGAAAGAACGGAATGGGAAAAACCACGATGGCAAAAATCATTGCTAAAGAGTTGGATTATAATTCCGGAAACTTAGAAATAGGGCACAACGTAAACATCGCTTTCTTTGCGCAGCACCATGCAGAACATTTGCCAAAAGAATTGACTATTTTACAATACATGGAAGACACCGCTCCGAATGATATGCGTGCACAAGTACGAAATATTTTAGGTGCTTTTATGTTTAGCGGTGACGATGCCACCAAAAAAATATCAGTATTGAGCGGTGGTGAACGTGCTCGTGTTTGTTTAGCACATCTGTTATTGAATCCAAGTAATGTACTGATTCTCGATGAGCCGACCAATCACCTGGATTTACGTGCAAAAGATGTCTTGAAAGATGCTATTTCCAAATATCCCGGAACGGTGATTGTGGTTTCGCACGACCGTGACTTTTTAGTGGGTTTGACGGAGAAAACATTTGAATTTAAAGACGGTGTGGTTCAGGAACATGTTGGTGATGTGGAAGCCTTCTTTGAAGAACGTCGTGTGGCAAACTTCAGAGAGGTGGAGTTGAGTCCGCAAGCGACAACTAACAATCCGCAGAAAAAAGAAGTTACAGCTCCGGCAAATAAAGTAGATGATAAAGAAGCGAAACGCATCAAAAATCAGATTTCAAAACTGGAAGAAGAAATCGGTATCAAAGAATTTGACATAAAGAAGCTGGAAGAAAAAATCGAAGTACTTTCCGAAGACGGTAAATATGATGAACAAATCGTGTTGCAATTAGGTACAGAAAAAAAAGCATTGGAAAAACTGATGCAAGATTGGGAAAAATTGCAAAGCTAAAAAACCTGCTTCAGATGAATTAAATGCCAGCCTCCAGGTTGGCATTTTTTTTGATATACGTGTTTTATGGTATTTTTGAAATATTGAAATATTACTAACTTCATGTAATAAAATTCTATAAATGTGAGAAGAATACTACTCTTAATTTTTTGTCAATGTATATCTACATTATCTTACTGCCAAAATATTTTTGGCTTTTCCTATTATACAAACGAAGAAGACTCCGTAATTGTAACAAAAGTATTTAAAAACAGTCCGGCTGATAAAGCAGGATTAAAAGTTGGTGATTTTTTAAATTTCATTAATGATATTCCATTATCTTTTTAAAAAAAAGGAATTGCTGACAAAAGTATTAAGCGATGCACCAGCTATGAACAATGAACTGAGATTTTACAGAGCACCGGATGTAAAGAAAACCAACCTCAATAAAGCACCTTTAAGTTCATTTGAATTCAGTTGCATTTCTGGCAACTGCAGCAACGGCGATTGTGTGGTGGAATCAACGTTTGGTTATACCATAAAAGGAAAATGCAGTAACAATGCGATTTCCGGAACTGCCGAATGTTATTATAATGATGGAGCTTTATATTACAAAGGCAATTTACTGAATAACAAATTTGATGGAAATGGAATTCAGTATACCGCTGACAAAATAAAATTTGAAGGCAACTTCAAAAACGGACTTCGTCAGGGAAATGGCAAGATTACCTATCCTGATAATTCTTATTTAACAGGTATCTGGAAAGAAGATAAGATTGACGGCAATGCTCAATTCTATAATGCCAATACAAAACAGACCAGTAACAGAGTGTATAAAAACGGCAAACTGGAACTGGAAACCAAAACGGATGTTCTTGCTGAAAATAATACCGGAGCAAAACCAACTTCAACTAGTATAACAAATACAGAAATCAACAAAGTAAAAAAGGACCCAGCCACAACTTTGAAAATCCTGGAAGCAAAGAGCGGGTATATGTGGCCAACGGATTTTTTCAGTGAAAAATATCCAAATGCCATACCCAAAAAACAAAAACCACCCTTTGAAAAATCGGATTATAAAAATCTCGCATCTGCGGCAAGCTTAACTCCTGAGACACTTAAACTGGTAGTGGAACAATGTGCCTATGAAAACTGGCCAGCATTATATAAAAGTTATCCGGATATCAATACGCTGTTCAAATTTGCATTCCGAAATTTAACGTTTGAAAGAGTATTAACCTTCAGAGCAGATAAAAATAATGGAGAATACAGGAGCTATGGACAATACTCTATTATTTTTATCAGAAATGCTGGCAATAAACATGCTCCGAAAGAAATGCTGTCAGATGATGGCATTGGTTTCTTTATGTGCGTAGATGCTGAAATCATACAGGACTTTATGAACCCGGCTTTTAACTATACTGCATTTACCATTGACAAACCGTTTAAAGGCGGTGGTTTTGGGAATTGGCAAGCTAAAAAAGAAGTATATATTCAGGATATGATAAGTATTGAAGGCCAGTATTACAATGCCGGTTATAATATTAGTGATAAAGAATTACAAACCTCATTGGGCTTATCAGATGCAGAATTTAAGAAATTAAAAGATTTATGCGATGTACAATATCGGCCGGATGGTTTGAAGACGGAAAAACAAATTATTGATGCTCAGAGAAATGCAGTATTTGTGGATATGAAAGTCTACCAGCTTGCTAATTTAGGATCGACACATTTAATTTATGTTCCCAAAAATGAAAATTATCACTTAGCACAAAACATGCAACCCAAAAGTAGTGAAGGCTGGTATTTTTGCACAAAAAGTAATGTAAATATTAATAAACCTGACGCTTCCTACATCAGCAGTATAAAAGCGACCACTGATGCGAACATGGAAAAATACCGCATAGAACAGGCCGCCCGTGAAGAGAAGATGAAACAGGATGCGTATGCAAAAGCAATATGGACCGAGAAAAATAAATTTAAAGGTGTCTTCCTTTTGCAGTACGATGGCAATTTTTCGAATTACGCTACAAATGATGATGAATTGATACGTGTAGTAAGTGTTTTCGGACCAGCTAACCAGATTTTCACAGAAGCAGACAGACTGATTCTTGAAGATAAATATCAATCAAGCACCTGGAAACTAAAGAATTCAAATTTTAATGAAAACATGAACGAAGCACAAGCCATAAAATATCTGACGGAAGTAAAAGGCTATGATAGATTTTCTATCAATACTAATTATTCTTACACTATTCCTGTAAGAATGTCTAAATCAGATGCTGATGAGTTGAAGAAAATTGATGCCGAACTGAAAAAAAATCAACTGGAAAGAGATCAACTGTACAAAGAAATGACGGAAAGTAATTCAACCGAAAAAAATGTACAAATAAAAAAAACAATGACAGATGTTTTGTCAAATACAAAAAAAGAAATCCCAAGAGATACATACGTAGAAGTTGTTTCTATCGACAATGCTGATAAAAATTACAATACGCTAAAAGAGTATATCGGCAAAAAAGGAACTACCAAAACCGCACTAAAACAAAACAGCGACGGCACCTATTCAGGCATGATAGAATTTACGTTTGATTTTAATGTGATTAGCTTTGAAAAAGTAACCGTAAAAATAATACCATAAACATCCATTTTATGAAAAAAACAACAGCAACAATTCTCTTAATTACCTTATTTCACGTTGGTTTTAGCCAATCTTACAAAGAAGAACTTAAGAAAGTTAACGACTTCCTGAAAACGTTTGATAAAGGTTATTATGGTTATCTGGAAATCAAAGATGGTTATTTATATGACAGATTTCCGTCTGGCAAATACAGCAAGTCTGAAATAAAATATTTAGGTAATGCTGTTGCATTAGATAACGAATATAAAGTAAGTATAGAATGTACTGATAGTAAAGATTGCGTATTTTCAACTTATACAGATTCTTATCACAAAAATATTAGCTTTTCACAGACCGAATATTTTGACAAAGAAGTGTTGGTTGGATTATTAAATAACTTACTAACTGCTTATAAAAAAAATACTGGTAATTATAAAAATGATGTTGCTTTAATTGAAAATAAAACTTCAACATCATCTAATAGTAATTATCAAACAGCACTTAAAAAATTAAACGATTATTTAAAAACTTTTGACAACTGGTTATTACGGCTATCTGGAAATTAAGGATGGTTATTTATATGACCGGTTCAAAGATGGCAATAACTATGCAAAGCAAAATATCTGACATTGGGAAAGCTATGAAAAGGAACCCAAACGCAAGGTTGAACTTTATTGTAAAGGAACTGATAATTGTTTATTTTCAACGTTCACTAATCAGAACTATAACAGTTTCAGTTTTTCGCAATCAACCGACTTTAATACCACTGAACTCATTTCCTTAACTGGATAATTTAGTTGCTGCGTAAAAAGAAACAAATACTAAAATAAAGACGGAGAAAACAACATTGATTATGCAGCAGAAAAAAGAAGACAGGAAAGCTTAAAATCCAATACTGATAACAACGGTAACAATACAACATCCACTAAAAATAATTCTACGGGAAATTATCAAAGTGCGCTCAAAAAATTAAACGATTACCTCTTAAATGTAAAGGAAATAACGTTTGACAACGGTTACTATGGATATTTTGAGGTTATTAATAATGAAATTTTATTAAACGATTATAAAGCTAGGTACTTATTGATAGTGCATCTAATAAGTGATTTAGATAAAGCGTAAAATGCTTGTTGACAACAAATAAAAAGAAAACAACCAATTGAAATCAGATGTTTGAATGGAGAGAACTGCATGAATGCTACCTAGAGCCTACTACAACCGGTAAGACTAATTCAGGTTTAAAATGTATCAAGATAAAAATTTTGACACTGAAGAATTTATTCAACTAATAAATGATTTGATATCAACATTAAAAAAAAGCAATTCAAATACATCTAACAGTGGCAACAAATCTGGAATAACTCAGTCTGAAATTTCAAAACCTAATACAGCCAATTCAAAGAATAGCACATCAGGTTATTCAGCTTCAACAGGAAACTATGAACCTGCACTCAAAAAATTAAACGATTACCTGAAAACTTTTGACAATGGCTATTACGGTTATTTTGAAGTGAAAGATGGTTATATCTACGACCTGATTCAAAGCCGGAAAATACAATAAATTTAAAATGGAAGACATAGAAGGTGCTGTCATTCAGGAAACAATTCAGCCGGTTATTTTTAAATGCAAAGGTGAAGAAAATCTGATTTTATCTCCACCGATTGGAAAGTAAACGGCACGAAGACTATACTCAATTTACTCAAAGCGGTTCTTATAATTATCAGAACTGGCAGATTTATTAAACAATTTCAGAGATGCCTATTTAGGCAAGAAACAAACTTCAACTAATAATTCAACAGTATCTGCAAATGAATAGCAGAGAAGAAAGATCAAAACAAAGACAACAACCTACTCAAAAACCAATGATGATGATTTAGATGAAGACTGGGACGCACTGCTAATTTAAATAATTCAACGCTAAAAGAATCCCAGAATTAGTATAACATGTTTTTAAATTTTTAAGATAGCCACTGACATCAATTTTTCCTAGGAAATACAACTTATATAAGACCAAAGAAACTTACTTTTACTACAAACTATAAACATTTAAAATCAGAAGTACATACCAAAAAATACCATCAACATCAGAAAAAATTATACAGAACCAATAAAAATGCTGAAGTTAAAAATTTCATAAAAAAGTATTTATTTTGAGTTTTTTTCCCGAATATTGTTTACGGTGCAAAATTTAAATCTTCCATAGACATCAACGAACTAAAAACAATACCATTCATTACCATTGAAAATCTGTTGGTTCATCTCTAGTAGATGGAAGTTAAAATTTCCTGGCAAAGGCAGTCAAATGTTTTATTCAACTTACTCAAATGGAGGAGCTGATCATTTCAGATTTTTCAGCCAAACTAAAAGATTTTACAAAAAAGGAACAACTGTTAAAAGATTTTATAAAAGCGCTTAATTAATACAATAGAAAAAGGCAGACTCACCACCGATTACTTCCATTGAAATCAATAAAAATGAAGTTTACAAAACTTATCATTGCCGGATTTTTACTGTTATGCATCATTTTTGGTTGCACATCATATTTAAACTGTATAAAACAGATGCTCAGGCATTCTATGACACTCCCAATCAACAGCAGTCACGGTAAAAGAAATCTATACACGTACGCGGGAGACCTTTGCAGCGTTCTGCCAAACTAAGTAATGACAAAGTAATAGATGTTCCTGAAGAATTTATACCTTATATACAACCTGGAGATTCAATTATTAAAGAAAGTAATTCCGGTCAGATTATTCTGATTACTTTTCAGCAAAACAGCAGAACCATCATTGTACATCCGTAACCAAACAGACTGTAGATATTTGTTTATGAATAGAAGCAGCACAAATCATCGCGGAACCCGAAAAGAATATCCAATCGAAGTGTACCAGCCTTTTACAAAAGGGTACAATTGAAAACCACCTGAAATATCTATCTGCATATTGTTTTTTATCAAGTAAGCAAAACCTCCGTCAAAGGTATGAGTGGATTTCCTGTCGACCGGAATATCTCCAAAAAACTCATAATAGAAATACCATTTGTCCGTGATATCCACGCCGTTTACGATGGTATAAATAAACGACGGATACGGTGATTCGCCGTCCCATTCCATTCCAACATTATATCCTAAAATGAGGTTCTTTTTTAACGTATGTTCCAAGGTAAATCTGAAATTGGGAGCAAAATATTTGGTACGTTGATTTTTAGTGGAAATATAAGGCACCGCCATGTGTGCAATAAATGAAATCTTAGGTCTTGCTTTTTTTTCTTCACAGATGGCTGTTTTAAATCCAATCTGAACGGGTGACAATCCGGTTCTGTATTTTCCGGTAGAATCTTTGTATGTAGAAATATCCGTAATTAAACGAATTTCCGTCGACTTAAATATACCGGCTTTCCATAAAATAGTCGGATGTACAAAACTCAGATTCTCCATGCTGACTTTCCACATTAAATCCCATTTCCATCTGGAAATATTTTAATGGCAAAACATCCGGTGTCTCCGTCTGATCCGGTCGATCTGTGAAAATAGAACCAATCGATGCAACTTCCTTTTCCTGCGAAAAAAGGAACGTGGAAAAACAACATAAAATAAGTACCGCTACATTTTTCATACGCACAAATGTATCATAAATTATAAATGCAGTCTAATAATATTTTTAGCCTTGTCTAAATTTATATTGCTCCAGAAAAATCTGCTTGGTTTAATAAAACTGTTTTATAAAAAATAAGATTGTATTTTTATAATTATAATCACTGAATATGTCATCACAAAAAATCATTGCACAATCCTACACACTTAAAAACGGAACGGTCGTGAAAAACCGTTTACTAAAATCTGCTATGAGTGAAGCGTTGGGCGAATCTAATGGCGCGCCAAAGCCGGACTTAACTACACTTTACGGTGTTTGGGCAAATGGTGGAATCGGTATTTGTGTTACAGGAAATGTAATGATTGACCATCGTGCATTAGGTGAACCCGGTAATGTTATTATTGAAGATGAAAGCAATATGGCTGCCTTGCAAAAATGGGCAAAAGCAGCCACACAACACAACACACAATGCTGGGTACAACTCAACCATCCCGGAAAACAAGCACCAAAAGGATTAAACAAAGAAACCGTTTCACCATCTGCTATTCCGTTTCGAAAAGACATGCAGGCATTCTTTCCAACACCGCGTGAACTTACAGCAACAGAAATTAAGGATCTTATTCAACGTTTTGCCACTGCTGCAGCCATTGTACAAAAAGCAGGATTTAGCGGTGTTCAGATTCATGGTGCACATGGTTATTTAGTCAGTCAGTTTTTGTCACCACATCACAATATCAGAACGGATGAATATGGCGGCAATCCTGAAAATCGCCGACGGTTTGTATTAGAAATTTATAAGGCCATGAGAGAAAAAGTTGGCGCTTCTTTTCCCATCAGTATTAAATTAAATTCTGCGGATTTTCAGCGCGGCGGATTTACCGAAGAAGAATCACTGGATTTAATTCGTGTATTATCGGAAGTGGGAATGGACTTAATTGAAATTTCCGGCGGAACCTACGAGGCACCTGTTATGACAGGCATCAACTCATCTAAAGAACCTGTGAAAGAAAGCACCATACAACGAGAAGCATACTTCTTAGATTTTGCAGAAAAAGCCAGAAAAGTTTGTACCACAGCTTTAGCAGTGACCGGCGGTTTCCGTTCAGCAGAGGGTATGGCACAGGCCGTTTCTTCCGGTGCGGTAGATTTTGTTGGCCTTGCGAGACTATTAGCTATTGAAACCGATGCACCCAATAAAATAATTTCAGGCAAAACATTTCTTGCTGTCAAACCCATAAAAACCGGCTTTGGCATGGTAGACAAAATGGGATTAATGGAAACTGCCTGGTACAGTGCGCAATTGAAACGCATTGGTAAAGGTCAAGCGCCTGATATCAATCTGAGTCCGTGGATGGTGTTAATGAAAACTATTTACCACATGGTTTTCGGAAAGAAACCGTCTAAGCTGAGAGCGAATTAAAAAAAAGACCGCAACATATTGTTGCGGTCTTTTTTTGTCTCTACATTTTTAATTCTATCCGCATCTCGAAGCGCCGCAATCTTTGCAGGTTAAACAGCCTTCTAAATATTGCTGATTCGTAGAACCGCAGTTCGGGCATTTCGATTTCTGCGCCATCGTTCCATCCGGCACATAACGTTTCAAGGCACGTACCACGCCGTTTTTCCAGGTATTAATGGCTTCATCTAACTGCAAACTGCTGATTAATTCCACCACATTTTCTATCGGCATACCATGTCTTAAAGTACCTGAAATCAACTTGGCATAATTCCAGTATTCCGGATTGAATTTGTGCGATAAACCTTCAATCGTTGTCTTATAACCACGTTGATTTTTGTATTGAAAATCATAACGCGAAGTGCCGTCAGCTTCTTTGTTTTTTATGATGGTACCTTCATTCACCCAACGCGGCAATAAAATGCCATCTTCATCATCATTCAAACCCGTAAAAATTTCATAAGGTTTATTATCCATTAAACCAATGAAGGCAATCCACTTGTCTTTGTTATTTTGAAAACGCACCACATCTGCTTTTAAAGAAGCCGGACGTGTAATCGGGAAATGTGCAGTTCCTTCTGTTGTCTCTTCTTTCTTTTTCTCTTCGTTGCTAATCAACACACCAGAGCGTGAGCCATCACGATACACGGTAACACCTTTGCAACCGGACTTCCAGGCTTCCATATAACATTGTGAAACGATTTCTTCCGTCACATCGTTCGGCATGTTAATCGTAACGCTGATAGAATGGTCTACCCATTTCTGAATAGCACCCTGCATTTGTACTTTTTTCAGATAATCCACATCGTTAGAAGTTGCTTTATAATACGGTGATTTTTTCACCAACTCTTCCAGTTCTTCCTGCGTGAAATTTCTGTTTGTATTATAACCATTCACTTCCATCCATTCTTTAAAACGATGATGGAATACTACGTATTCTTCCCAGCTATCTCCTACTTCATCCACAAAATCAATGCGTACATTTTTATCATTCGGATTTACTTTTCGACGTCTTTTGTATACCGGTAAAAACACCGGCTCAATTCCGGAACTGGTTTGCGACATTAAGCTCGTAGTGCCTGTTGGTGCAATCGTCAGCAACGCAATATTTCTTCTGCCATGTTCCAGCATCTCGTAATACAATTGAGCATCCGCATCTTTCAATCGCAGCATGAACGGATTATTTTTCTCTCTTTCCGCATCAAATATTTCGAATGCACCGCGATCTTTTGCCAGATGTACCGATGCTCTGTACGCTTCCAATGCCACTGTTTTATGGATATCTACGGCAAATGTAATGCCTTCATCGCTCCCATATCGCAAACCTAATGCTGCCAGCATATCTCCTTCTGCCGTGATGCCCACACCGGTGCGACGACCTAAGACTGCCATATTGCGAATCTTATTCCATAAATTAATTTCCGTGTGTTTAATATCTTCCGTTTCCGGATCTATATTCAGCTTGTCTAAAATCGTATCAATTTTTTCCAATTCTAAATCGATGATATCATCCATGATGCGCTGTGCATAGGCGATGTGTTGTTTGAATAAATCCCAGTTGAAAGTGGCATGTTTCGTAAATGGATTTTCTACATACGAAAATAAATTGATGGCCAGCAAGCGACAAGAATCGTAAGGACACAATGGAATTTCACCGCAAGGATTGGTAGATACCGTTTTAAATCCTAAGTCTGCATAACAATCCGGCAATGATTCGCGAGTAATAGTATCCCAGAATAAAATGCCTGGCTCTGCTGACTTCCAGGCGTTGTGTACAATCTTTTTCCAGATAGCTAATGCGTCCACTTCTTTTTGTGTGGTAGGTGTTTTACTATCTACCGGAAATTGTTGCGTGTACGATTTTTGTTGTTCGACTGCCTGCATAAATTTGTCATTTATACGTACAGAAATATTGGCACCGGTTACTTTTCCTTGCTCCAGTTTTGCATTGATAAAATCTTCCGCATCCGGATGTGCAATGGAAACGGACAACATGAGCGCACCTCGTCTTCCATCCTGTGCTACTTCACGTGTAGAGTTGGAATAGCGTTCCATAAACGGCACTAAACCTGTCGATGTCAACGCTGAATTTTTTACGGGAGAACCTTTAGGACGAATATGCGATAAATCATGTCCAACACCACCGCGGCGCTTCATCAGCTGTACCTGTTCTTCATCGATTTTCATGATGCCGCCGTAGGAATCCGAAGCGCCATCGTTACCAATTACAAAACAATTAGAAAGAGATGCAATCTGATACGGATTGCCGATTCCGGTCATTGGACTGCCTTGCGGAATGATGTATTTAAAGTTTTTTATCAGGTCGTAAACCATTTCTTCCGACATTGGATTCGGATAATTCAGTTCGATACGGGCAATTTCACTCGCAATTCTGCGGTGCATATCATCCGGTGTTTTCTCGAAAATATTGCCCAGAGAGTCTTTCAAGGCATATTTATTCAGCCAGACTCTGGCAGCCAGGTCATCGCCGTTAAAGTATTTGAGAGAAGCACTGATTGCCTCGTCTTGTGTGTAGGTTATTTTGTCTGTTATGATGTCCGAAGTTTGCATTTTATGGTAATTTTTCAATTTGAGCGGACAACAAAATTACTCAATTAAAACAGTTATGCAATACCTAAATTTAGTAAAGTTTTATAGTAATTTTTATAACTAATTGATTTTCTGTATTTTGATTTTTTATAAACACAAAATGTTTACAAATATTTTTCAACTTGTGTGGAATAATTAAAGTGGCTATAATTTCTGTGAAATAAATCAATAATTCAAATAAGATGATTTGACACTTATTTTTCGGCTAAAAATAGTGAAAATGCCAGCAAACAATAAGAAAAGGTAATTTATAGGCAGCTTAGATTTGTTGTAACAGCGTGTTAAAACACACCACTTGTGGTGGCGTATACTTTCCTAAAAGAGCAGAGAAATTTTTATGGTGTTCACTCAAAAACAATTTGTATACAAATACATCCTTAAAAAAGAACTGAAAAGTATATGTAACCCCTTCGTTATCATTCAACACTTTGAATATTTTATAATCCACCGTTAGTTGTGTTTCCTGAACGAAATGAATCACGTCGTCTTTCATCCACTGCAGCCATTCTTCGCAAGCTCCGTGTCAATATTTGCTGTTAAAGTGTAAACGATCATATTTTAGTCATAAGTGGTGAGTCATGAGTCGTGAGAAATATAAACCGAAAAAACTTACGACTTTATACTTACGACTAACGACTAAATTATTCATCTTTAAATCCGCATTTTTTGTGCGTTCCGTCACAGAATGGTTTATTTTCTGATTGTCCGCAACGGCAAAGATAGACTTCTTTTTGCGTTTCTTCTTTTCCGTCTTTATGTTTGATAGACAAACTTCCTTTTATCTGCAATGGCCCGTTTTTTATGATAACGATTTCTGTATCTGTTTTCACACTCTCACTCTTATTTTCACTTTCACTTTTTATACTCAATGCACCGCTTGGACATTTCCACCATTACATAAGTCATTACTGCTAATTTCTGTTTTTGCTCATTCTTAAGGAAAAATTCGCCGTTTGTTAAATGATGTTGATGTTGTATTTCCATAGAATTAAAAATAGTATTTAGAATTGGATTTTCGAGAATTATTTTCATAAAAAACATCCGCAAAACGGTACACATTTAAACTATTCTATTGAATATCAACGGTTTTATTTTATATTTAAATATTTGTATTAATACATCAGTGCGTATATTTGAGAGCACCACCCATTTTGAAAGGGAAAGAAATTCTAAAACGACACATTGGACATAAGTTGACAGGGGGACTTGTTCAATCATTTTATTTGACCAACGATCTTAAGGACAAAATAAATGTAACTTTCTAAAGTTTGACGACGAGTGGACACATATTACGACTTGCGAAGCGGAAACCTATAATTCGGACACAGGACGCTAGTATAGAAACCACAGAATCATTCGGTGACAAAGAATTCAACTATCCAATTAGACAAATAAAGAACATTGCTCTGACTTTTCAAATTGCCTAAGAAAGACACTCATGGGTTTTAAAGAACTTATTCTTCTAAAGACAATGAGACAGTTAGTTGCGGACTAAAGTTTTATTTCGCAGACGACATTAATTTCGTTATCAAAAATGACAATAGTCAAGACGGCAAAGTGAATATTACTTTAATAGTGTATACTTTGGACTGATACCAAGGAAAATAAACGGGGTGGTAACTGCACCTAGCCAAACGTTAAATGCCTTTTTGCTGTTTATCTATGCTTTGCATAAATTCTGCCTTTAACTTAATACTCCGGCTTCGCCGGTTTATCTGGCTTTCCTACTCATCAATACTTCATGGAACTTCCACCACTAATAATTTGCAGCTTGCAGCATTTAATTTCAAACGCTTTTGCTTCTGTAATGCCTATCGCATCACGGTTGGTTAAAACGTTACCGTCAATTTCAATTTCCCCTTCAATCACCATTAAATAAACACCATTTTCGTTTTATTTATTTGGTAAGATGTTGTTGTATCAAAATTTCCTAAAGAAAAATAAGCGTCCTGATTGATCCAAAGTGCCTGGTGTTTCCTCCCGGTCTAACGATCTGCCATTTCTCTTCTCTATTTTCCCGGTCACTTCTACATCAAAACGTGCGCTAATTGAAGCGCTTCAATATTTATTTTTTTCGGGAACACCCATATTTGAAATAAATTGACGTCTTCGTCTGCCGTGGCATGCCTGGAATGCATGATACCTTTCCGCACTATAATCTGCACATCGCCGGTTTTAATCACGCCTTCGCCACCGGTAAAATCTTTGTGTTTTAAGGCACCCCCCAGCGTGAATGGTGACAATTTCCATGTTGTTGTGCGGTGCATTCCGAACTGCGTAACCGGCTTGCACAATGTCGTCGCTTGCAATATTAATGAAGTGTACCGAATTGTTCTTTCTTCGGGTCGTAGTATCCGGCGAAACTGAAGGAATGATGGGCATTTAACCAGCCGTGATTGGCGTGTCCTCTGTCGCCTGCTTTGTGAATTACTGTGTTCATTTTAGTATCCTTTATTTGTTTTTATTTTTGTTGCAATAACAACTATTGTATATACAAACAATTAAATAAAAATTTAGTTCCTTGATTTTAACTTGAATTTTGCTTAAACTGTTCCAGTTCTGCTTTGTCAGGTTGGCAGGTGTTCCGGGCTTTCTGTATTAAAAATCCCATCCAGCTTCTCCAGTAATTCGCCCTCTTTCGGTGATATGTATCTACCTGCCACACCTGCTTTTTGCATTTATTTTCTGGTAGACCAGACTTTTGCTTTAATTTCTTAACCAGGCGTGTGGCGTTTGACATCTTATCAATCATTCGCTCTGTAATCTGGTTAGCATCACAGCCTTGGGATGCTGTCCTCTCAGAATTTCTCAACACATTGTATTTGCTGCATGGATAGTCCGTGCTGTTTGAACAGCCTGGTTACTTCATTCTCCAGCCATCCGGAAGTATAA
>JADKIQ010000020.1 GCA_016721245.1 Sphingobacteriales bacterium | reverse complement strand
ACGTTATATGTGATTTTAGGACAACTCGAAACAACAAACTAACCGGACAACATATAAACAAAACAATAGTACGAAATTGGATGAAATAACAATTCCATATCATTTAGTCAGCCTCAACAATTATTTGTTTGGTTGGACTTGGGACAATAATATTTTTATCGTAAAAGACTTTTTCTACCAAGAACAAATTGATTTGGACAAGTGTGACTGTTTTTTAGTTCTATACTTGTTCATTGTAGGTATGGCGACATTTGATGCTATTTATTATCAATTGGATTTAAATCACTATGACCTTAACAAGGACGGAATGTTTTGGAGGAAAAGAACAACAAACGAACAGAACGAAGCAATGAGAAATCTAACAAGTGACACCGGAAGGAATTTTTCGTTCATTACAGGTTTTGTTTTTGCTTAAAATTATTTCGACAGCAGTTTATATTTCTGGACGAGTATTCTTAAGGCTGAAGAGACAATGACAACGAGAAAGAAAAACCACACATAACATAAAATTGGCGTTAGTTGTGGCTCGATCGGAAAAGCAAATAATAAATAATAAATTTAGTTTGAAGGTTGATTACGGTTCGTGCTAAACACGCACAACCATCGCCAATTTTCAGCCGTTAGCAGAAATATTTATGAAGGCATCACTAATAATATTATTATTTTTTAATCTCTGCACGGTTTTTTCTCAAACTCGTTTTGAAAAATGGCAAAAATCTAGAAAAGGTGAATTTTATGAAACTTCAGACCAAAAAAGAGTAAGAATAAAAAATTATAAAACGATAAAGAAAGAATTTCATAAAATAGAGATTGGTGATTCAATTAAAATTCCTTTATCAATTATGGATACAATAAAGCATAAGACTTCAATTGCTCTCTATTTCAGTAATGACAGTTCAACAAAATATGATTGTATTATGTACGGCGTGGTTAAGGACAAAAAAATCAGAAAACGAAGATATTTATTAATTTTTCTACCTTACAAAATATGTGATTATAATGAAGTTTACTTAAATGATGAAACAAAATGGACTATAATTAAACAGCTTAGTTATGACATGAAACATCATAAAGTCATATTGCAATAATACTACTGCTAACAAAAAATGGGCAATAGTTGTGGTGGATTTGGTAATTAAAGTTTTGAGTAATAAATTACATTTGTAAATAAATGATAGTTCGTGCCAAACACGCACAACCATCGCCAATTTTCAACCGTTAGCACCAATGGTAGGACGACACAACAACAGACCAATGACAAACATAAAAGCAATTTACTTTTTGACACTTTTGACTTTCACATTAACTGCGTGTGTAGAGACAAAAGGTGACAGAACTATACTTGGAAAATCTTACGCTGAACAAGAACTTAAATCGGCACTTACCGACAATTCACAACACAACGTTATTGACAACAAGACTTCCATTATTAAAGACAGTTTGACCGCAATAAACATAGCAGAACCAATTCTTTTCAGCATTTACGGCAAAGACAACATTACGAAACAGAGACCATATGAAAATTACTTCATTGACAGTTATTGGGTAATCGGTGGGACACTTCCTGAAGAATATTTAGGTGGAACATTTTTAATCATTATTGACTCAAGGGACTGCAAAATAATTAGATTAACTCACGGGAAATGACCAGTAACATTGACTTAGAAGCAAAAGTAATTCAGCGTTTTGTAATCAAGACAAAGCAGGAAAGATATATGACTTTCATTAAAAGTGAAAAGACAAGATCGAAATTCATAAACGATTTATCTCATATTAATTTTTTGCGAGAAGACCTGTTTGACAAAGTTGAAGGAAACGAGTTTGAATTTATTAAACAACGAATTAAAGCGTTGGGAAACCTAAAAGACTGTTATGTAATTTCGGAAAATCAACGCATTGACAAAAAGCGACTTGACATTGACACTGCACTAACAGAGACAATTGGAGCAGACCAAGGAACATTATTAGTTTTTGGCGAGGCTGAAATTTTATATTCAGAATCAGAAGGATTTAATAATAGGTGGATTAGCAAACAAAAGCAATTTTAATAAGCGGACAAATGACAGACACACATACCAACGAGAGAGAAACCACTGGTGCTAACAGCCGCTAATAGCAAGCAGGACGACGTGCCGGTTCAATCGACTTACCCCCTATTGAGCTTTGAATCATAAATTAAATTTTCTACATTTGGAGTCCTGCCTGCTTTTTAGCGGCGGACCGTTAGCACTCATTTATGAATACATCACGAAACATAATATTACCTGAAGATGATGATAGTAATGCGTTCATTAGTTTAATTAATTATACAATAGACAATATTATACATGAATATGACGTGAAAGAGATTGTATATGTCAAAATTGAAAATTGGTTTGACCATAAATGGTTAAACTATTCTGGAAATTCGGTAATTAAATTTGATTTTGGCGGACTTGAAGCATTGCAACGTGACGCAGCATTGCAACCAGAATGGAGAGAAAAAATATCAATTCCACCATTCAATCCTAATAGAGTTGTTTATTCTAAATATTATTTGACAAAAGCGACTGGAAATATTAAAATAAAAAAGTCAATTAATAAATACCGGTCTAGCAACGACAACATTCATAATCGAATTGAAAACTATATTTCCGATGGCATAGCTATTTGGTTTTCTTCAAATAGTAAAGAATTACAAAAAGGAAGTTTGATGATATATAGAATTCAAGATAATAAAGTAACTACTTGGTATGCTACTATAGAAAATAATAATGGCTGGAAATTCAGCAAAGCAAAAGGAATTGATTTAGGTAAACTTAAAAACTATGTTGAAAAAAACGAGTACTAACATAAAATTGGCAATAGTTGTGGTAGATTTGGTAATTGAAGTTTTGTGTAATAAATTACATTTGTAAATAAGTATTGGTTTGTGCAAAACAAGCAAACTGGCTCTAACATGCAACTTTGATTTTGCTGTAGCATGATTGTACCAATGTAAGTTTTATTATTTTAGAAAAAATGAATCCTAGAATTAAAAACATGACGAATTACTTTATAAAAACACCCAGAACACTTTTTCTGATGGATGCTTTAGGTGCAGTGGTAACTGCCTTCTCCTTGTTTGTCATTTTGAGAAATTACTATACCTGTTTTGGTATGCCCGCATACATACTGACATACTTATCTTTAATAGCCCTCTCTTTTTGTATGTATTCCACGGCTTGTTACTTTTTACTTAACCATAATTGGTCACCATTTTTAAGAGCTATAGGCATTGCCAATTTAATTTACTGTATCTTGACAATGGTACTTTTATGCGTTTATTTCCAGGAACTGACAACCCTCGGATTGGCTTATTTTATTATAGAGATACTCATTATTCTTGCGCTGGTATATGTAGAGTGGAGTGTTGCAACTGCAGTCAGGAAATTAAACTAATTTTTCACCCCCTATTTGAAACGCACTTGCAGCCTTGATTTTGCGACTGGCATGTTTCTTCATTCAATCAATAAAAACAAATCTTTGCCTTTATTGTTGTTGTACAAAAGAATGTACAGCAACATGCAACAGTATTTAATCATCGGCGGTTCCGGCGGAATAGGAAAGGCTTTAGCTACTCAACTGGCTAAGGAAGGAAAACAGGTAATAGCTACCTTCAATAAAAATGAACCACAGCAGGAAGACACCAATATCCATTATCATCACTTAAATGTCTTAGACGAAACGCTCTCTCTGGATTTTATACCCGAGGAATTAACAGGCATCGTGTATTGTCCGGGCAGCATCAACCTCAGGCCGTTTGAACGCATCAAACCTGCAGATTTTGAAGCGGATTATCAATTACAGGTAATCGGTGCCATCAAAATTATTCAGGCGGTTTTACCGAAATTAAAGAAAGCAGAAAATGCGTCTATCGTGTTGTTTTCCACGGTTGCCGTACAAAGCGGTTTTCCCTTTCATGCGCAGGTTGCCGCGTCTAAAGGTGCGTTGGAAGGCCTCACCAAAGCACTGGCTGCCGAGTACGCACCCAAAATCAGAGTAAACTGCATTGCTCCTTCCCTGACCGATACGCCGCTGGCAGCATTGCTCTTAAATAACGAACAAAAAAAAGAAGCCAACGCACAACGCCATCCGATGAAAAGAGTGGGCAGCGCGGAAGACATAGCAGCGATGGCAGCCTTCCTGCTCTCCGAAAAAGCGAGCTGGATAAGCGGACAAATTTTTCATGTAGACGGAGGCATGTCTTCGCTGAAGGTTAATTAATCACGCATACGTTTTCAAACTTAAAATGACAGATACCTTTTTATCCGCCCGCTGGGAAAATATCATCATGGTCAATTACGCCGTGCATCCTGATGTGTTGACACCGTATTTGCCGCATGGTGTAGATCTGGATTTTTATCAGGATAAAACGTATGTCAGTCTGGTGGGTTTTATGTTTAAGCAAACCCGTCTGTTTCATATTCCCATTCCGTTTTTAGGAACCTTCGAAGAAATCAATTTGCGTTTTTATGTAAAACGAAAAGAAGGCAATACAGTAAAAAGAGGCGTTGTATTTATCAATGAAACCGTTCCTTACAAACCCGTTGCATGGCTGGCAAATAAATTATACAAAGAACATTACACGGCGATTCCCACCAAACATAAAATAGAAATCAGTACCCTTTTCAAGCAGGTGAATTATCAATGGAAAATCAACAAAGCCTGGAATCATATCAACATACACACCTCGGTTGAAAAAGAGCCTATGCAGCCGAACAGCATTGAGGAATTTATCTTTGAACATTATTATGGGTATACCAAAATAGATGAACGGCATACACAGGAATACAAAGTCAATCACCCAAGCTGGTTGGTCAATAAAGTAAATGATTACTCTATCGACTGCGACTTTAGCGCTATGTATGGCAATGACTTTTCTCACTTAAGCAGTCAACAGCCGGATTCAGTCATTATGGCGGAAGGTTCGGCGGTAAGCGTTAACTGGAAACGAACATCTTTGTAAATAAGATACAATGGAGCAGCAAGATATAGACAGAATTATTGAAATGGCCTGGGAAGACAGAACTCCGTTTGAGGCCATTAAAATACAATTCGGTTTTTCGGAAGCCGATGTCATTGCATTAATGCGAAAGGAATTAAAACGCGGCAGTTTTAATTTATGGAGAAAGCGGGTCAACAGCGGCGTTAGTCAGAAACATGCAAAAAAAAGAAATGCCGAAATCACCCGATTTAAATGCAGCCGGCAGAGAACTATTTCCCTGAATAAAATAAGCAAGCGATAAAAAAATCGTTTAGTAATGAGAAGGGACATTGCGGAACAACAAATATTAAGTACGGATTATTATAATTGCAAAATCAAAAATTGATACATGAATCGATAATTTTAGTAATTTTAATTTTTGCAATCAAGAGAGTACATGCTGAAAGTTTTAAAGTTTTTCTACAGTATATGGACGGTGCTTAGTTTTTTAGTACTCACGATTCCTATGGCTATTGGCTATTTGTTGCTCAAATTAATTCCTTACAAATTACAAATCAATGGGGTGTATGTCATCAACCGCACGGCCATTTTTATCTGGTCGGTAGTGGTGGGTATGCGCTATAAAATACGCGGACTCGAAAACATCGTGAAAGACCAAACCTATGTGGTGGTGGTAAACCATATAAACGCCGCGGATATGATGGCAACTGCATACGGGCAACGGGTAAATGCAAAACCTTTGGTAAAAAGAGAATTAACCTTAATTCCCGGCTTAGGACAACTGTTCAGCTTGATGTGCTTGCCGGTTGACAGAAGCAGCAAGGAAGCGCGCAATGCCAGCAAGGTACGCATGTTGCAGGAACTGAAACAGGGTATTTCCGTGCTGATATTTCCCGAAGGAACCCGTAACCGTACTAAAGATCCCTTGGTTCCTTTTTATGATGGCGCCTTCGAACTGGCCATAGATGCGCAGGTTCCAATCTTACCGGTGGTGCTTACCAATATCCGAAAAATTAACCGGGTAGACACCTTGTTAGTGCAGCCCGGTACTTTGGAAATTACACATCTTACTCCGATAAAAACAACGGGCATGCACATTCATCAGCTGGAGGAACTGAAACAGCGCACTTTTGATGCCATGAAAGATTATTTGCTGCAGCACGATGAATATTTTATCAGAATGGCACAAGAAAAAAAATCAAATACATAATAAAAATTAGAGCCGGATAACATAACATGAATACCCGGCTCTGTGAACATCCTGTCTAACCCCAAAATAAAACGACAGGTATTTTTATAATCAGTTGGAGGGTCTATATCATTCTATTTGTTTTTATTTTTTAGTTCATTTATTTTTAAAAGAGAAAAAGACCCAGGTTGATCTGTCCTTAATCAACCTGGTACTTTGGTAATCACCCGTCTAACCCCAATAAAAAAAAACGACAGGCTTTTCTTTACATCATGCACCGTATTTAGAACACCCATTCGTTGTTACAAATAACTTAAATACATGATGAACTATATTTTTAAAATGCTGCTGAGGGACAAAAAATTGGTTTTGCTGCTTTTACATGTTCTTTAAAAAATAAGCCGGAATAAGAAATAGAAATTTCTCCGCTCCCGTTAAATCTGCTCACTTTGGTTAATTTAGACACATTGATATCATAATTAACCGTTACATTCAAACCTTTGTATTCCATTTTTACCGCAGGAATAATTGCGTCATTTACTCTGTACCACATACCAAAATTGATAGCCATTCTTTCACGTTTGTTTTTTACTAAACCATATCTGGCAAACGAACCGAACATAATTTCTTTATGTGGTCCCTGTACCTGAAACACGGCAGATGGCAACATGGACCAGCTTCCTTTAAGTGTTACTTCACCACCGGCAAATGCCGCTATACGAGTGTACAATCTATTTTCTTGTCCATCATAAAAAGATACATTTGGACGGGTAAGATTAAATGCTGAAATACTGAGATATAAATTGGAATGTTCTTTCGGTGCAAATGAATACAAACCACCGATACCTAAATTATAATCAACCTGCTTGGTATTCAAACCGTTCTCAATTGGATTGATTGATTGGTCGAATCCGTCAAAACCATTGAACTGATTACCAAAAGTTGCTTTACTTAAATCAAATCTTCTCATCACTAAACTGTTTTGAAATCCAACACCGATAATATGTTGTCTTTTTACATCCAGTACCTGTAAGAATGAAACATTCAGGTTAAAAATACTCGTATTGAAATTGGTTGTACCTGCTCTATCGTGAATAATATCCAATCCTGCACCTAATATGGAATTCGGTCGTTTATTTTTCAAAAAAGACATTTGCGCTGTGGCACCTACCGTTTGAAACGGCGTGGAGATACTGCTCCACTGATTTTTATACGTCGCCGCGACATAATAATCGTTGTTAAAGAATCCGGTAAAAGCGGGATTCAGATTGGACGGCACTGAATAAAATTGTGACGAGTTTATATCCTGTGATTTGGAATGATATGCCAGCAACAGCAGCAATATTCCTAGAATAATGTTTTTCATGTCTCAAAAATTAGGGTTTCAAAAAATTATGTTTCAAAAGGGTTATATCTCAATTTATCTCAACAGGGTAATGTCACCTTTTTTAATGGTACGTTCTCCGTTGATACACTCTACATCCATATAATAAACAAACACTCCGGGATTAAGGTCCTGTCCGTTGAAAGTACCATCCCATCCTATATTTGCCGGGTCATTAGTTTCAAAAACCATTTGTCCCCAGCGGTTAAATACTCTCACCTGTTTCACTGAAGAAACACCCGGTCCGAATACTTTTAATACATCATTTTGTCCGTCGCCGTTCGGTGTGAAAGTGTTCGGAACGTATACCATTTTACCGGCACAATCTTCAATTACACGAATTCGTAAACGGTCTGTTGCCTTGCAGCCAAACTGATTCACCGCAGTGACATAATAGAAGGTATCTACCTCCGGTGATGCGAGCGGTGTTTCACAATTCGTGCAGGATAATTTATAATCCGGGCTCCATATGTAACTCACAGCCGTTGGTGAACTTGCATCAATCTGAACTTCAGAACCTTTAATGATGATATGATCTTCACCTGCTTTCACAGTTGGTAAAGGCTTAACACTTACCGTTACCGGTAATTTCTGCATCTGACATTTTCCGTTTTCAAAAATGGCGTAGTATGTCGTATTTGTTTTTGGATATGCCAAAGGATCCAAGCTGTTTACATCGGAAATTGTAGGAGATGCCTGCCAGTATATTTTAGTATCATTCAGGGAAGTATTTTCTCCGAGTGCATGCAACTGAACGGTATCACCGATACAAACAATAGTATCAGGAAATGCACGTGCATCCAGTAATGTTTTTACTGTCACATTTACGGTGTCATATACCGGACATTGCGGATAATGATATGCTTTAACTATATATTGAGTGGTTGCGTCCGGTTTAGCAATAACATTTTGCACATTAGAAGCATTCAATGAATTGCCTGGTGTCCACTCCACTTTTGTGGGGTTACCTACCAGGTTCAATGGAATCTGCTCACCTTTACAGATTAGTTTATCGTCAATTGAGGTTATTACCGGTCTGGTATATACCCCTACTTTCACGCTGTCTTTTGCTTTACATCCATATGTGTTTTCTGCATAAAATTTAATCAGATAAGAACCCGCTGATACTGGTAAAAAGGTATCACCCACTCCTTTTGTTACGGTGTTGGTAGAATCTGTAAATGTCCAGAAGAAATCCTTTATCGGAGAGTTAGGTGAAGTATATACGGAGTCCTTGATACTGACTCTGCCTGTCCCATCGCACACACTTGTTTTATCTACACCGAAGAAGGGCACCATTCGGGCAACATTAATTTTCTTTTTAGAAACAATATTTACCGTACAGCCGAAATCATCTTTCAAAACTAAAGTTGGATTAAACTCACCTTCTCTTCTGTAAGTATAGGTTATTTGCGTAGCGAGTGTTCTGTCTAGTTTTGTATCGCCATTACCAAAATCCCAGATGGTCGTCGTGGTATTTTTGAATTGTGCATTAAAGGTTACATTGAAAGGCGTGCAACCGAAATCAGGCATAAAGGAGAAATCTCCTGCCGGACCTGCAACGATTATGTATTTTGGTTTTACAATCGTATCTGTACAATTGTTATTGTCCACAACAATTAATTTTACGTCAAAAGAATCTGATTGAGTATAAACACCTTGTGGAGTAGGGTTGTTATCATTACTGGTGTTTCCGTTACCGAAATCCCACATGACATTTTTAAACTGCATATTCGCCGGAGCCTGCAATTGGAAATTACTAATTAAATCAGGACAAGTTTTAAAGGTGGGTGTTGCCGTGAAGTTTACGTGAATATTTTTAATCTTCACAAAACCCGGTTTCACCATCGTATTCACACAGCCTTTGCCATCCGTTACAGTTAACTTAATTGTGTAGTTATTTTCCTGAGAATAAGTATGTACCGGAAATGTATCTGTTGAAGTAGTACCGTCACCAAAATCCCATAAATACGTTGCTGCGTTTACAGATGACTGGTTAATGAATTTAATAGGTTTTCCACCACAAACACCATTTACATCTACATCAAAATCAGCTTTTACATCCGAAACGCTAACACTTTTAGTAATTGAATCTTTACAGCCGATAGCATTTTCCACTACTAATTTCACAGGGAACGTTCCCATTGCATTATAGGTATGAGTTGCAATATTTGCAGTGGAAGTAGAACCATCATCAAACTGCCATCTGTAAGAAGATATAGTTGAATTTCTTGCCATACTGGAATCTCTGAAATTGAATAAAGCAGGAACACATCCGCTCGCTTTGTCGAAATTAAAATCAGCCTTGGCTCCTAATACAACTATTGTATCTTTTTGAGTGGATTCCAAAACACAACCATTTCTGTATTTTACAAACATTTTTACCACAAACTTTCCTTCATTTAAATATGTGTTGGTATAAGTACTACCAAAGACAAAACCGCCGTTTCCGATATCCCATAAATATGCTACAATATTCGTATCCTGTTCTGCTGTTAAAACCACTTTTAAAGGTTTGCAACCTGTATGTGTGGAAACATTAAATTTAAACGCATCAACATTTGAAAATTTAATCACCTTTACCATTGTATCGGTGCATCCTGTAGAATCATTATGAACGACAAGAGAAGCTGTAACTTCAGTAAGATTTGGAGGATATGTGTGAGATAAATTTGTGGCCATCGTTGACAATACAGTTCCATCACCAAAATCCCAGGTAGCAGAAGTAAATCCTTTGGATAAATTTTCAAAGTCAACATTCTGACTATTACATCTTGAGGTATATCCAAAATTCGCTTTAGGAAATGCCACAAATATTTCTTTAACATCCAGTGTATCTCTGCAGGTGTTATTGATTGCAATCAATTGCACCAGATATTTTCTTGGCTGAGAAGGTTCCTGATAAATATGGGTGGTATTTCTTCCCTGACCTGTTCCATCTCCAAACAACCAGATAAATTCTGTAGTTGGAATGCCTCCGGTAGCCGTATAGGTTACTTCTTCTTTTCTTACACAAACCTTATCGTAATCAAACGTGCCTGTAAAAGGATATTTAGCTCCTACATGTATGGGGCCAATAAAATCTGTTAAGGACTGACAGGGCGCATCATAGGTAACTGTTACTTTTACATTATAATCTCCCGGATTCGTATAAATATGAACCGGATCTTCGCCCGTTCCTGTTGTTCCGTCGCCGTAATCCCAGGTAATACTTGTAGGTATCCAATTATGTGTAAGGTTTGCGTGAAAGAAAACTTTTAAATCTTCGCAACCTTCTGTTTTATCAGAAACTGCATTAATCTGATCCGGGCCAATCCAAATATATTGTGGCATGTATAACACATCTTCACAACCGTTTGCTGCCGTTACAATCAATTTCACATCATAAGTTCCGTTATTAGGCAATGCAACGGAAGGTGAAAAATTTGTTGACGTAGTGAAAAATCCGTTAGGGCCGGTGATTATCCATTTGTAGGTACTTCCGTTGGAAGATGTATTTGAAAATTTAACTGTATAAGGCATACATGATTTAACCTGATCTGCAGCGAATGCCGCTGTAGGTGCTAAGTTAACGGTCACCATTTGAGAAAAAGTATCTGTACAACCTTCCTGGTTTAAAGAATTTAATTTAATCAGATAATTTCCGGGAGTAGTATATCCAATAGTTGGAACCGTATTTGTTGAAGTATTACCGTCGCCAAAATTCCAGTTACAAAAAATAGGTGAATAACTGGAATTAACACTTGGCGTAACTGTTGTGTTAGTACACATTGGAGTTGGAATGCTTACATTCACTTTGAATTTTTCTACTTTAATTGCATTTACAATAGACTTTGTAGTTGAACAATTATTCTGATCTTTTACCGTCAGAGATACATTATAATTACCCGCACCGTTATAAGAATAGATTGGATTAGGTGCCGATGAAGTATCTCCTGTACCGAAATTCCATTTATATGTTACTGGTGTTGAAGAAGTAACGGTACTTTGAAAATTTGCGGGAAAAGGAATTAAACAGGTTTGTGTTTTATTCACAGTAAAATTTACAGATGGAGGAGTTGCTTTCTTAATAAAGTCTCTAACCGTCAATGTATTTTTACAACCGTTTCTGTCAGTAACTATTAAAGAAACGGTAAGATTGCCGCTGAATGTATAGGTATGTAATGGATTCTGTAACACCTCTGTTCTGCCATCTCCCATATCCCAAAGCCAATTTGTAATCGGTGCATCACCAACGCTGGATAAATCTGTAAACTGAACATTAAAAGGTACACAGCCGGTTCTTGGCAGTGCATCAAATTTTGCTACAGGATCTTTGAAAACAATAATTGTTTTAGTAATGGTTGAAGTTTGTCCCCCTTTGAAAATAGTAAGTTTAATATTGTAAGTACCTGCCTGATTAAAAATCGCACTTGGGTTACAGTCATCTGCAGTATTTCCGTTAATACCTAAATCCCAGAAACAACTGTCCTGATTTCCTGTAGAAGTATTAGTGAAAGTTACGTACAATGGCGCACAGCCTCGATCTTTACTCATGGTAAAGTTAGCAGATAGTTGTGCATACGACTGTGTTGTGGCACCTATAGAAAATGCGCAAAACAACAAAGCTGTATATACAACTTTATCAGAAGACCGAATGAGTCTTCGCAATAAGCGATATGAAAAATACATTGGACATGGGGTTTATGTTCGTTGCAAGTTTACACAACTTATTTGTATTTGTCAATAGCTAATACAAAAAAAAACGTATTTTTCATCTATTTTTTGATTTAAAACAAGTATTAAAGAGCAAAATATGTTCGTTAATGAACAATAATTTAGATATTTATAGTATGAATGGTATCAATAATTTAGCGGCAATTCCTATGCGGAGAGAGCCTTCTGATAAATCAGAAATAGTTAATCAGGTGCTTTATGGTGAGACTTTTTTAATACTCGAAAAACAGGAAAAGTGGAGTAAAATAAAATTGCATCATGATAAATACGAAGGCTGGATAGACAATAAACAATGGGTATTAGACAAAAGACAAAAGACAAAAGACAAAAGGCAACACATTATTTCATCTTTATTCAAAAAAGAGAAGGATTGTATCTACCCCCTTGGTAGTTTGGTAGAATTTAAAGTACCTGAAAACAAAAAAACTATTCTGCAAACGGCAAAATTATTCCTGAACACCCCCTATTTGTGGGGCGGCAGAACGTTTATGGGTATTGATTGCTCGGGGTTTACACAAGTTGTTTTCAGGGTACACGGCATAAAATTATTACGAGATGCTTATCAACAGGCAACACAGGGCAAAAAAATAAAATTCGCAGATGCTGCAACCAATGACTTAGCCTTCTTCAGCAATCAGGAAGGAAGAATCATACATGTTGGTATTGTTATTAAAGAAAAAAACGACATTAAAATTATACATGCATCCGGAAAAGTCAGAATCGACAAACTGGAAGCGCGCGGAATATTCTTTGAAGCAACACAAACCTATTCTCATCAACTTCATTCCATAAAAAGAATCAGCAAATGATGAAGCTGCTAAATACTGAACAGATAAGACAAGCAGATGAATATACTATCCTGCACGAACCTGTTTCATCATTAAATTTAATGGAAAGAGCGGCGAATGCTTTTGTAACACAACTCATAAAAGAACATCCCGATAAAAAAATCAGGAAACATATTTTTTGCGGAAACGGCAACAACGGTGGCGATGGTCTTGCCATTGCTCGCCTATTACTGAGCAAAGGACATCAGGCGGAAGTCTATACTTTTAAATCAAAGAAATATTCTGAAGATTATAGTGAAAATCTGTCAAGGCTTTCCGTAAAATATAAAAAGCACATTCACATTATTAACGACATTAATTTCATTAATAAAATTTCTTCTGATGAGATTATTATAGATGCGATTTTTGGAACTGGATTAAATAAACCAATACAAAAAAATACACTTCAATATCAGGTAATAGAAAAAATAAATCAGCAAAACTTCAACGTCCTTATTTCCGTTGATATTCCAAGTGGTTTATTTGCGGATCAACACAGCGAAGGAATTGCCCTCAAGGCCTGTAAAACATATACCTTTCAATTCCCTAAACTAGCTTTTCTTTTTCCGGAGAATGGTATGTATGTTAACGATTTTACTGTGCTGGATATTGGATTGCATCCTGATTACATAACACAGGCAAAGACTTCTTTTTATTTTCTTACCAAAGAAGATGTACAACAAAAATTACATCTGCGAAAAAAATATTCGCACAAAGGCACTTATGGTCATGCATTGATTATCGCCGGAAGTTATGGAAAAATGGGTGCTGCTGTTTTATCCGCAAAAGCTTGTTTGCGCAGCGGCTGTGGTTTGGTAAGCACTCACATTCCCGCATGCGGGTACGAGATGATGCAAACTGCCTTTCCCGAAGCAATGTGCAGCATGGACAAAAATGCAAAACACCTTACTGTATTTCCTTCAGATGAGAAGTACAATACGATTGCTGTTGGCCCCGGAATTGGCACGCACCTTTCTACTATCAAAGCATTGGAAGTTTTTTTAAAGCAATATAAACAGCCAATCGTTGCAGATGCGGATGCATTAAATATACTTTCAAAAAAGAAACCTTTATTAAAATTACTGCCGGCTAATTCAATTCTCACTCCGCATCCGAAAGAATTTGAACGAATGGCAGGAACATGGAAAAACGATTTTGAACGACTTTCCTTACAGCAAAGTTTTTCAAAAAAACACAAGGTCATTATTGTACTGAAAGGCGCAAACACCAGTATCAGCGATACAAACGGAGATGTATACTTCAATTCTACCGGCAACGCAGGTATGGCTACGGGCGGTAGCGGTGATGTTTTAACTGGAATCATTACGGGATTTTTAGCGCAACAATACTCACCACTGGACAGCGCTATTCTTGGCGTTTATATGCATGGTTTAGCCGGCGATTTGGCCTTACAGCAGCAAAGCATGGAAAGTCTGATAGCGTCTGATATTATTGATAATTTAGGTAACAGCTTCAAAGAAATTAAAAAATAAGCGTCTTGAATAAAAAGAACATAGTAGTCTTAACGGGTGCCGGTATCAGTGCGGAAAGCGGTATAAAAACGTTCCGCGATAGCGACGGACTCTGGGAAAATCATCGTATTGAAGACGTAGCCACCTTTGATGCCTGGCGAAGAAACAAAGAATTGGTGCTTGATTTTTATAATCAGCGACGCAGACAATTATTGGAATGCGAACCCAATGAAGCGCATAAATTATTAGTTACCCTGGAAGAAAAATTCAACGTACATATCATTACACAAAACGTAGACGATTTACACGAACGCGCCGGTTCCAAAAATATATTGCATTTGCACGGTGAATTACTGAAGGTAAGAAGCACACTGGATGAACATCTTGTTTACGAATGGAAGCAGGATTTAAAAGTTGGTGATAAATGCGGGAAAGGTGCACAGCTTCGCCCGCATATCGTTTGGTTTGGAGAACAAGTGCCGATGATAGAAGTGGCCGGAAAGATTGCATCACAAGCTGATATTTTTATTGTTATTGGCACTTCTCTGGTCGTTTATCCGGCAGCAGGGTTGGTACATTACACCGATTATACTGTTCCTAAGTATGTCGTTGACCCGAACAAACCAACTATTTCCAACATACAAAATGTGGAATACATCACCGAAAAAGCAAGTGTGGGTGTAAAAATGTTAGTGGACAAACTGATGAATGAATAAGCTTATTTCTTAATCTTAAACTTAACACCTGCACCGCCGGTATTCCCGTTTTTATCAATACCTAAAATATTTAAGTATGCTGTAGTATCTGCGTTTACGGAGAAAAACAATTTCTTATCTATCATTATGGAATTATCCGAAACGGCACTTTCTTCTTTTAAATAAATTTTACGGTTATAAAAATTGTAGATAATAATCTTATAGGAAGTCAGATTTTTATCCGAGATGCTAAAGTTTACACGTACAGAATCTGCCACATAAAAAGAATCGGTTGCTGTTGGTGAAAAGATAGTCACCACAGGCGGCTCTGTTTCCAGCTTCTTGCAGGACACTAAGAAAAGTAGCAGAATAAAAAGAGATGATAATTTGTTCATAAAAAAATGTACATCCAAAGTTAACTAAAAAAACTATCTTTAAATATCCGCGTTATGTAACTATTGCAATGACAAGCATAACAACTGTTGCTGCAGACATTATTAACATTGAAAAAGCTATTCGATGAATAAAAATTTGAAATTTGAAATCAACTATACCTGTTACGAAACATGGGATGATGTTCCGGAAAATTACAAACATTTGATGACCGAAGCGCGCAAGGCGAAAGACGGCAGTTACGCGCCATATTCCAATTTTAATGTTGGTGCGGCTTTATTGTTGAATAACGGCAATATCATTCATGGCAGCAATCAGGAAAATGCCTCCTATCCTATCGGGTTTTGTGCAGAACGCACCGCATTGAGTGCCGCTGCTTCTTTAGCCTCTCATGAAAAGATAAAAGCCATTGCCATTACCTGCAGCAGTGTGCATAATCCGGTAACTACACCTGCGGCCCCGTGTGGAATTTGTCGTCAAACCATTTTTGAAGCGGAATGCAAACACAAACAAGATATTGAAGTCATCCTGATGGGGGAAACCGGCGAGATGTATGTTTTTAAATTCATTAAAGATTTATTGCCACTGCATTTTGACGCTGATTTTTTGTAGACTTTTGAATGAAATCCACATGTTGTAAAATGCATATCATACCGGAAATAAAAAAAGACAGTTATGGCCGTTTAATTGCCGACAACAAAACCATTTCTCTGGATGAGTATCTCAAAAATACCGCAGAACCGGAAAGCGAAGATGCTACCGACCGGCTGAAACAACATCCCTTAAAATTAATTATAAGGGCTATCGGCTCGCCTTCTGTCATCTTCAATAAAACGGGAAGACTCATCAGCACTTTATTTAACACCTTTTATTTGCCGGCACAAAACAAACGCCTGCAGCGTTTACAGCAGATCGGATTCATCGAACAGATTCCTTCGCAAAAGCAGTTGTGGTTTGGCGCCTATGATATGCTGCGCTATTTCATTTCACCGGGTGCAGCCAGCTATTACAAAACCAAAAACATCAACTTTACCTTTCATCAGATATTACGTTTTCTGAACGACCCTTCCGGCATCTCCGACCCTATCGGTATCCGGGTGCCGCGAGATACCATCATTTGCCATTTACTCGAAGTGGTACATGCCAATCCTGTGTATGATTTACAATTGCTGGATCAGTTTGAAGACGGACTGGAAGAAATGGTGCTGCAAACACAGCAAATGCTGGATAAAACGCATCCGCGGTATCATTCCATTATGGCCATTACGGAAGATAAAAACTATCACGCCAATTTACTGGAATATGTAAAAAAATACCGCATCAATCCTGCTGAACGCCAGATGATTCGTGCTTCAGGTGCCGCCAGAGAAGACGCTCATTTCTTACTGGCTGAATGTATGTTCGGCACGCTGCCTTCCGCATTTCGGTATTTCAATCGTTTACCAAATACTTTTCCTGAGTTATGGAAACATGCACGCACTCAAAAATTTATTCATCCCAGGTATTGTGACGAATGGATAGTACAGCAGTTCTCTGTGCATGGAAAACAATTAAAGTATTAATATACATTGAACAACTTGTATATTTTTTGGTTACAATTACTACATCTGCACTGTTTTTATGAAACTACTTAAAATTACCACTGCTGTATTACTGGTAGTATTTATTATCTCGCAAATCTATATCACCATGTCTATCTTTAAAACCGAACAACAGAAATATACCTTACTGCAATCTCTCGGGGATATTGAAATACGGTTCTATCCATCGGCTACACTGGCAACCATACAAATGAATGCCAGAAGCTACAAGGAATTTACAAGTGCCGGATTCAGAAAACTTGCAGGATATATTTTCGGAGGAAATGCGTCTAATAAAAACATATCAATGACAGCACCGGTACACATGGATATAAAAGAAACGGGTTCCAGCATGAGTTTCGTGATGCCTGAAGCATACAACACTGAGAATTTACCAAAACCAACAGATTCTAAAATAGTGCTTACACAATCCGGAGACGAATATGTAGCAGCGATAAGATTCGGAGGTTATTCTTCTGATGAGAAAATAAAAGAAAACACTGAGAAACTCAAAACCATACTAATGAATAAAGGTATTGTACACCATGGTAATTTCCGTTATTTAGGATACAATCCTCCTTACCAGCTTTTCGGAAGAAAAAATGAAATCATTGTAACAGTAGAATGGAATAAATAGTAAAATTCTTACAAATTCGCAGGGCAACCATATGATTTATTGGTGCCGAATTCCTGATTATTCACTATTATTTTATCAATGTGTTTGGCCGCTTTTGCCAGACAAACAATGATACCTTTGGATGTTTTTGTTTGTCCAGGTTTGTATGTATCACTAATCATAGCCTGTGTTTCTTTAAAAACAGGAGTCAGTTTTTCCGGTTGTGCCGGCTCCATCATATTGTAGATAGAACCGAACGACAAAGGATATTGCGATACAAAGCCTTTAGAGCCGGTTTCTGTGGCATAAAACTTCAAAGAAACAAACAAAGCATCCGTAGCGGAGGTACCTAATTTAATCTCAGAAGAGGTGGTATTCGTTGCTTTAATTTCCACTTCAGCCAGTTCGTAAGCAAACCGCTGAGATATATCATCCGGAATAACGACGGCCACGCCTCTCGGAATCGGAAAACGGGTCAGTTTTACAATCGTTACTTTCATACCGTTATTCAGTAATACCTCATTGGGTGTACTTTGATAGGTATAATCTTTTGTATCAACAGTAAAATTAACATACATAAGAGAATCTGCCTTTCGCTTTTCTGCTTTAACATCTTTTACAGGTGCAGGCGGCGGTGTGTTTTTTTTATTGTCACCGGCCTTAACAATTAAAATTCCCAAAATAAACATAGCATAAAATGCAGAAGGGAAGCAGGAGTTTTTTCATTTTCTTATTTTTTATGTTTACGGATATGCTCTTAAAAATTAAAAGCAAGTTACAAAAAATTGACAAACCTGCTCCTTATCTTTGTAATAATTAAACAAATTACATGCCGAAATTTTGTGTTTTTATTCCATTGCTATTAATCCACTTAATTCTTCCTTTTTCAGCCTTTGCAGATAATGATTCTCTATTGTTAAAAATCAAAACTATTGCACAGGATGCAAAAGGGAAAGTAAGTGTTTCCGCTTTTGCTATTGAAGACAGTATTTCGGTTTCTTATTACGGCGACGAATTGTGTGTCATGCAAAGTGTGTTTAAATATCCTGTTGCAATCGCCATTTTGGACAGAATAGATAAAGGGGAATTTTCACTGCAGCATAAAATTCATTTCACGCCGGAATACGTGGCAAAATACACAACAAGCCTCATGCGCGATTCCTTTTACAACGGCAATATCAATGTAACATTTGATAAGCTGATTCGCTACATGGTTGCTCAAAGTGACAATATATCCTGCGATGCCCTGCTGCATCATCTGGGAAAGCCCAAAGAAGTGGCAAAATTTATCCGCAAACAGGGAATCGAAGACTTTGAAATAAAATACAACGAAATGGACATGCATAAGAAGTGGCAGAACCAATACAGCAATGTTTGTTCACCCAACGCGATGGTACAGCTGCTGACGAAGTTTTATCAGGGTAAAATCTTATCAAAGACAAATACAGATTATCTCTATCAGGTGATGCTGGAAACTACTACAGGCAAAAACAGAATTGTTAACTTATTACCGGAAGGAACGCCTGTTGCGCATAAAACCGGTACTTCTGATACAGAAAAGGGAATAACAGCGGCCACCAATGATGTAGGTATTATCATACTGCCAAACGGCAAACATATTGCACTGGCAATTTTTGTGAATGATGCTTACGCAGAAGATTCGGTTTTAGAATCTGTAATTGCTCGAATTGCCAAAGCTGTATATGATGATGCCATTCTTAAATAATTTCTATTAAAAACTATCCAAACAACATATTTTGAAAATGAAAAATATATTACTGCTGTTTATCTTTTTCTTCATTTACGGATGGAACGTGTTTGCAGAAAAAACATTTGTTTTTATTGGCTCCTATAATTTTGATAAAACGAAAGAAGGAATTTATGTATATGAACTGAATACTATCACAGGCAATTTAACAAAAGTAACTTCAGCTAAAGATGTATTGAATCCCGGATATCTCATCCTATCGCAAAATGGTACATTTTTATATTCCTGCACCGATGCAAAAACACCTAAAGCAGGAAGTGTCAGCAGTTATAAATTTAATCCATCAGAAAAATCTCTGACATTTATAAATAGCCGGCAAACGGGCGGAGAAAATCCGGTGTATGTTTCCTTATCAAAATCTGAAAACTATTTACTGAGTGCCAACTATACCGATGGAAGCGTCACGGTATATCCTATTCAGCAGGATGGCAATATTGCACCTGCAAATCAAATCATTCGTTATTCAGAAGGCAGCATCCATAAAACACGTCAGGAACATTCGCATATTCATTCTTCTGTTTTTTCACCCGACGGAAAATATGTATTCCTGCCTGATTTGGGTGGAGACAGAATCTGGTGTTATACATTTGACAGCTTTCAGGCTCCTATATTAAAAGACAGTGAAAACCCTATAACATTTGCAGTGCCCGGCAGCGGTCCACGACATTTTACCTTTCATCCAAACGGAAAATTTGCTTATTGTATTGAAGAATTATCCGGCACTATTAGTGTGTATAATTATGAAAACGGAAAACTGGACAGTATTCAAAGAATTACCACACATCCTAAACAATCCCAAGTTGAATTCAGTAGTGCTGATATTCATATCTCTCCGGATGGAAAATTTTTATATGCAACAAATAGAGGGGAAGAAAATAATATCGCCATCTTTTCTATTCAAGAGAATGGAATACTGCAATTTGTTGCCTATCAATCTACCTTAGGAAAAACTCCCCGGAATTTTTGTATCGATGCTACCGGAAAATTTCTGATTGTAGCCAATCAATCGACGGGAAATATCATCGTATTTAAAAGGAATAAGAAAACAGGTTTATTGAAAAAAACAGGAAAGAAAATAAAAGTTGAAAATCCTACTTGTGTACAGATTAAGTATTATCCTGATAAATAAAAAATACCGCAGTCTATTACTGCGGTATTCAATATAAGAATCAAAAAATTATTTTGCCTTTGTAAATTCCAGATTGACCTTGATACGCACCTTTTGTCCAAGAGCCAGTCCTCCCGCTTCTAAAGCTGCGTTATATTTCAAATCAAATGCATAACGGTCGATTTCACCTGTAACCGTTAATCCTGCGCGCGTCAAACCATATGGATCCTTAATGATACCGCCGAATTTCCCGTTCAGCGTTACGGTTTTGGTTACACCGTGCATTGTCAAGTCGCCTGTAACTTTATAAACCTTGCCGTTTACCTTCGTAAATTTCTTGATTACAAAAGTCAGGTTCGGATTTTTCTCCACATCGAAAAAATCTGCACCCCGTAAGTGCTCATCGCGTTTTTCATTATCTGTATCAATACTTTTTAACGCTACTGTAAAAGAACCTTTAACGTCTGTAAAATCAACTTTGTCAGATTGGATATCTGCGCTGAATTCTTTGAATTTTCCTTCTACTTCAGAAATCACCATATGGTCAATCCCAAATGTTACAGAAGCATGTGATTTGTCTAAATTCCAAACAGTCTTAGGTGTTTGTGCCTGCAGCATGAATGCGCTCATCGCTGTGAAAAAGAATACAATTGTTTTTTTCATTTTACTATAATTTTGATATCGCAAAGTTGCAACATAAATGCTGTTCAAATGAATGACCTGTCTTAAGAAATAATATTGATGTAGGTTAAGATTTCTTAGAATCTTTTGGTTTTATGTACTGTTTTCGGATGCGACTCAGCGATTCCGGCTTAATGCCTAAGTAAGAAGCAATCTGGTGATTAGGAACGCGCTGCTCTATCTGCGGATAGCGCTGAATAAAATCGCAATAACGTTCTGCTGCCGATTTTGACATAGAAGAAATTACTCGCTGGCTGAGTGAAATCAGCGCATTTTGCATCAGCAAACGGAAATAGCGTTCCATTTTTGGAATTTTCACATATAAATCGTCCAGACTGTCTTTATCAAAAATAAATAACTCAGTATCCTCCAATGCTTCTATGTTCATGCGAGAAACTTCATTGGTATAAAAACTATAAATATCGCCAATCCACCAGTCTTCCGGGGAAAACTGCGCTACATGCTCCACTCCTTTAGCATCTACCTCAAATGCACGTAAACAACCTTTGTAAACAAATCCCTGATACTTGCATACATCTCCTTCCTGCAGAAAATATTGCTTCTTGCGCAGTTTTTTAATTTTCAGCTTGGATATCAGATAAGCTTCTTCCTCTTTGGTAAGTGTGATGAAGCGTGCTAAATTTTTAAGGAGTAATGGTTCTGACATGACAGAAAGATACAAAAAGGATTAAAAATCAATGAGCCATTTTTACAGTCGCTGCATTCACATTACCGGCATCATCAAAATCCTGTAATTCTACATGGACAAGCTGATTTACTTTTGCAGCATCAAAAGGCATCGATACCTTTATATAATTATCCGTGAAGCCGTGCATAACTTCACTATATTGCTCCTGCTCCATTAAAGCCTCTCGCTCCGAACCTAAGAACTGCTGATAAAAAAATCGTTTCTTTTTTTCACTAAGCGTTCGCAGCATGGCATTGCGCTGATTGCGCAGCGGAACCGGCACCACACCGTCCATTTCTATGGCTTTGGTATTGGCACGCTCGGAATAAGTGAATACATGCAGGTAAGAAATATCCAGTTCGTTTACAAAATTATAGGTGTCTAAAAAATCATCGTCTGTTTCCTGCGGAAAACCCACAATTACATCCACACCAATACAAGCATGCGGCATTACGGATTTTATTTTTGCTACACGGCTTTTATACAGGTCGCTTTTATAACGGCGCTGCATCAGCTTCAGCATTTTGTCGCTGCCGCTTTGCAGCGGAATATGAAAATGCGGCATGAAGCGTTTGCTTTGTGCCACAAATTCAATGATTTCATCTGTAAGCAGATTGGGTTCAATGGATGAAATACGGAAACGTTCAATGCCTTCTACTTCATCCAGCATTTCGACAATATCAAAGAAATTAAAATCGCCATCAATCCCTTTGCCATAATCGCCGGTATTGACACCGGTTAACACAATTTCCTTCACTCCTTTCGCTGCTAAATCTCTGGCGTTGTTTAATACATTCTCTGGTATATCGCTGCGGCTTTTGCCACGCGCCAACGGAATGGTGCAGAATGAACATTTGTAATCGCAGCCGTCCTGAATTTTCAAAAATGAGCGAGTCCGGTCGCCTACCGAATAAGCATCCACGAAAAAATTGGCGTTTGAAATATCGGAAGCCAATACCTGTCCGCAGGGGTTTTTGGTTAAATCGGTGATAATTTCCGGCAGCCTGAATTTTTCTGCCGCACCTAACACCAAGTCCACCCCTTTAATGGAAGCGATTTCCTTTGGTTTCAATTGCGCGTAGCAACCGACCACCACCACATAGGCATTTGGATTTTGTTTCATTGCCTTGCGGACTATATTACGGCACTTGGTATCTGCCTGATCTGTAACGGAACAGGTATTAATCACATATACATCAGAGGGTTCTTCAAAATCAACGGTTATAAACCCCCGCTCCTGCATCTGACGAGCAATGGCGGATGTTTCCGAGAAGTTGAGCTTACAACCCAGGGTGTGAAATGCTATTTTTTTGTCGCTTACCACAGTGCAAAAATACGGATAATGCACAATTCGTGGATTAATTAATTGTGATACAATCAAATAGCAGGTTATTTTTATTCTATTAATGATAAAGATAGGCGTCATCGGCATTGGAAGATTAGGTTCACAGCATTTGGAAAGGCTGTTGGAATCTGATTATTTTAAAGTAGTGGGCTGTTTCGACATGGAACCTTCCAAATTGCAGCGCATTCAGGAAGATTACACCATTAAATGCTATTCTGATGTGGATGAATTGATCAGTAAGTGCGATGCGGTGGATATTCTGACACCGTCAGACTCTCATTTTTATTATGCAGAAAAAGCCATCCGTCATGGAAAGCATGTATTTATAGACAAACCTATTTCCAATAATTTTGAAGAAGCTAAACGACTGGTAGAGCTGGTGAGGGAAGCGGGCATTAAATTTCAGGTGGGACATATTGAGCGGTTCAACCCTGCATTTCTGGCCTTGCAGCATCTGGAAATGAATCCGATGTTCATTGAAGCACATCGTTTATCTCATTTTGACGCCAAAAGAACTGCTGATTCTGTAATTTTTGACGTCATGATACACGATATTGATATCGTATTATCTGTTGTAAAAGCAAATATTAAAAGTATCAATGCCAGCGGTGTATCTGTCTTATCTGATCAGATAGATATTGCCAATGCAAGAATAGAATTTGACAACGGCTGTGTGGCCAATCTTACTGCCAGCAGAACTTCTGTTCAGAAAATGCGTAAAATGCTGTTCTTCCAAAAAGACAATCATATTACTCTCGATTTTCTGCACAGAGAAGCGGAAATGCTAAACTTATCGGAAACGGCAAAACACAATTCCGTTCCACTACGGATGGAGGAAAACACCAAATACCTGAATTCGGAAACAATGGTACTGGAAGAGTATGATGCTTTAAAAGAAGAGTTAAACAGTTTTGCTGAATGTTTAATTTTTAATACAGAACCGAAAGTTACTGCTTTAGATGGATTAAAAAGTCTGGAAGTAGCGCACGAAATTTTGCGTAAGATAAACAAGCTAAACGGAAGCAATCATCTTGCACAAGAAGTGTACCTTAAAAGTGTCGTCTGATTCATTCTTTAAAAATCCCTGATCTTTCTTTTAAAGACATAGAATCTTGTGCGAAGATTATCATAAAATATTGCTATCATCAAACATCCAGCTGTGAGGAGCAGTGTTTTAAAGGCGATTACATTGTATAAATAGCCTCCTGATACACAACCTATAAAGAAGAATAAAATGATAGCCAATCGGAGGTAGATACTTTTCTTTAGCTTATGCTGTTCTTCGAGTGATTTATAGAAAAACAACTGAGATAATTCGATACCTAAATCAGTGAATAGCCCTGTTAAATGAGTCGTTCTAACTGTTGCCTGAGATACCATTGTAACAAGTGCATTCTGCATACCCATTGTGAATAATAATATACAGGCAATAAATTGCCCGTTAGAAATGGTATCACTCCATATACCAATGCCCGCTAATATAAGAATTTCAATAATCATAGGTGCGGCATGTGAAATACGTACATTCTTTTTAGCAACTAATTCTATAAGTAAGTTGGATATAAATGATCCTAAAAGGAAACATATTATGTATAGCAAAAAAACCAGTGCACTGAAATAATGTTTACCTACCATTTCTTCAGCAAAATAAGCAAAATGACCTGTGACATTAGTCGTCAATACTTTGACCGACAGTACTCCGATACTATTTACCATTCCTGCAATAAATGACAACAGCGCTGCCAATCGAAGATTGTGCAAATAGGTTCTGTTCTTTCCTCTATGTCGAAACATGATAAATAGTGATTAATATAGTATGGGTAAAACAAATGTAATACACTGGTATCCGGATTTGCAGGTATAAATATTAACTCGCGTGTATAAACAAAAAAAGTCCCGAAATTATTCGGGACTTAGTATTTTATGTAACCTGATTTTATTAAAATTCTTTAGCGCCAGTTACTTCGCTGTGATGTGCTTTCCACATTTTGCTTTGATCAAATGTAATTGAAGCATAGAACGTTCTTCCGATAAACGGACCACCTACGTTTGTTCTGTAAGTAGGTCCTGCAATATTGGTAGCACCTACTTTAAATGTAGTCATTGCTTTTTCAACAAAGTAGCTTAAGTTAGCATCTAACATACCACGTGCTTTTACTGTGCCATCAGCAAAGTCAGAGCTCCATGAAATAGCAGACTGCCATCTGTAATCCACTCCGAACCCTAAGCCTTTCCAAACTTTATCGCCGGTGATACCAACATACATCTGATGTTTAGAAGCGTTAAATCCTAAGTCATTAATTGTACCTATAGATGGCTGACCGCCTTGAACTTTATAATCCATGAAGTTGTAACTTGCTCTAACCATAATGCTCTTAGGTAACATGTAACCAACACCAATACCTGCTCCGTAAGAGAATGTTCTTCCCGGGATGTTTACGTATGGTCTCCATGTTGTAGCTGAACGGGATGTACCCTGAATTACCTGAGAAACCCCTGGTAACAAAACACCCTGATGTCTTGTACTGTCTTTACTAACTACAGTGATTTGTGTAATAAAGTCTTTGTAAATATTGAAGTATCCGTTTACATCAATCATTAATTTTTTGAATAAAACAGCTTTGTAACCTAATTCTACCACTTGTAATTGTTCAGGTTTCACAAAATCAAAATTAGATTCTTTCAGTAATGTTAAATCAGCAGCACCAGATAATACAGAACTTACAAATGCATCGTAAGATGCTTGTGTATATGCACCACCGTTATAAATGCCATAGCGTTCAGCATTAGATTTAGTACCACCTAACAAGATATTTGTTGTAGGGAAATAAATGTATTGTGCCTGAGAATCCGGGTTTCTGAAACCAGTTTGATAAGATAAACGAATATTATGATTTCTGTCTTTACCTAATGTTGCTACAAATGCAGCACGAGGAGAAACAATCAATTTGAAATTCTGGTTTTTATCTATACGAACCGAAGCCTGGAATTTAAACATGTCTTTGTAGAATTTACGTTGAAATTGTACAAAAGCACCGTATTCCTGAATCTTGATTCTTTTATAGTTTCCGCTTGCATCCGGATCCTCATTGAATACTGTACCCTGAGTTGCTAAGCTATACATTCTGTGGTTACCGCCAATCTGTATATCAATCCATTTTTTTGTCCAGCGGGATAAATCTATCATTGCTTCTGTATGGAATAAACGGGAATTATCGATAAACCCTGCTCCTCCTCTTTGGAATAACCCAGTACGAACGCCTTCAATAACAGCTTGTTGTTGTTCGGCAGAAAGGCTTGTCCATGGTCTGTCAGCTCTTGCTCTTGCTGTATCGTGAGAAGCAGTAGTTAATGCAGCTGCATTAGCCAAAACATTTGCTGCAGATGTTGTCAATGCTGTTTGAATTAAAGGGTTTGCATAATTTCCCAGATAGGTAGGCACCCATTGTGATGAAGATGCAGATACAGCTTCATTGGTATAAGCACCTAAAGCAGTCATGTTATAAGAATCACCATCTTTTGTTTGAGACATGTAAGAACGGACGAAGAAGTCTTTTCCTTTAATTTCAGCTTTATGAAATTGTTGAGTAAAGTTTCTCAATGCATAACGCTCACTTCCCTGATAAACTGAATTACCGTACCCTACTCTGTAGTTATAAGAGAATTCATATGATTTATCTTTAAAAGGGCGGAAGTAAACACCAAAATCTCCTTTTACGGAAGTTGCTTTGTGATTATCAATTAATTTATCTTCTGTTAAACCAGTTCTTCTTAAATCCAAGGATAGTAAAGAACTGATAGAGTCAACTTTTGAAGTTGCACGTGCGTTCGCCTGAATAGGAAGCTGTGAAGCTACATTTTGTGAAATAAGCGTATTAACCTGATTTTGAACACCCGCTGCTATCGTAGCTTGTCCTGTTGGAGAAGCTATAAATGCATCAGCTAAAGCATTAGCAGTTGCAACATCTGCACCACCTGCTTGAGCATTAAGAAAAGCCTGCTGTCTTACAGCTGCTGTAACACCTGCTGTAATAGCTGGTATTTGAGCATTTACCTGAGCTGTAACGCCTGCAGTAACTGCTGCCTGAAAAAGAGGGGAAGCTTGTAAACTGGCAGCAGCGCCACCTATTAAATTACCTCTGATTGCACCATAAGGAACAAAAATTCTGTTTTCGTCTCCATATGTGTTCATACCATCAAAATTAGGATTACCCACATTATCCTGAGTTCCTAGGTTTCTATCGGTTGTATAATCATTCGCATACCAGTCAGTACCCTGGAAAATATTGAAATTGGCTTTTATTGCCAAGTAATCCTGTCCTGTTTTTTTACTTTTAAATGCATGTGCAAATCTAAGTGCTGCACTACCCAATGGTTTTACACCATAACCATTGTCTGCCTGAGCAAAACCACCTTTTACTTGCATACTGAAACCTGGTTGTTCAAATGGATTTTTTGAATTCATTAGTAAGATACCGTTGAATGCGTTTGGACCGTATAATGCAGAAGCTGCACCAGGTACCAACTCAACATTATTGATATCTAATTCACCGATACCAACAATATTACCTGTAGGGAAATTTAGTAAAGGAGCAGCATTATCCATACCATCCATCAACTGAACAAAACGAGTGTTGGAGATACCGCCAAAACCACGTGTATTTACAGATGTAAAAGTCATACTACCATTGATAGTCTGAACTCCTTTTAATTTTGCCAAATCATCGTAGTAATCTGCGGAAGAAGCTGTTTTAATTGCTTTTGCATCCATTTTTTCAATAGTTACCGGCGATTCGAGTATTTTCTCTTCCACACGAGATGCGGCAACTACTACATCATTCAGTAAGCTTGTCTCTTCAGAGAGTGTAACACTCAAATCATCTTTACTACCTTCAACTGAAATTTCAGAGGTAGCCATACCCACCATCGTAACAACTAGAGTTATCGGTGTGGGCTGTTGTGTTGTTAATTCAAAGTTACCGTCAATATCAGTAACGGTTCCTTCTGTTGTTCCTTTAATGGTAACATTTGCTCCAATTACGGCTTCTTTACCATCAGTAACTTTACCCTTCAACGTTGTTTGTGCCAATAAGGTAAAACTACATAAGCACAACGCCAAAAGCATACTAAATTTGTTTACGTACTTCATACTTGTTATAATTTTATTTACAAAGTAAACAAATTAACTTAACATTCAATAACATTTTTCTTAACAATTGTTTATTGTGCCAAATAATCATGATTTATGGTGATATTTTGTTTAACCAGTACAAATAAAAAAAATCCTGACATTAGTCAGGATTTAGAAACATAAAAACCACATACCCCTACGTGATTAATCTTAATTATTCTTTATTTATTTTTGTCTTTCATCCGCTGAAACAATCCTTTTTTTGTGTCTTCATTCTCTTCTTCCGATTCAGTATTCGCTGCCTTTTTATACTTAGATGTACCGGAGGAATTATTGGTTGCATTGCCAGAATCTTTTAATTTTCCGTCAATGTAAGTTTCTGTTCTTTCAATAACACCATCTGAGGTATAATACGTCCAAACTCCATCGCGTATACTGCATATATTTTTTGCTTTTAAATTTAACCAGTTATCTGTTGTATTCTTTTAAATTGTCCTTCTACTTTTTTAGTTCCATCCTGATAATAAGCAACATAACTGCCACACAAGCAGTCTTCGTACTGAAATGCTGTGTATTTTAATTTATTTTTGTCGTCATATGTATACAACAAGCATGGTTTACAGGCACCTGAAGCATTCCAGAATTTTTTATATTCAAAATATTTTTGTTTAGTTACTTCATTTCCATTACACATATATGCCGTTCCAAAAGGGGTTGGCCTCTCTTCCAGAAAAACATCGTATGTTCTGAGCGTATCCAGTTTTTGTTTAGCAGCAAGGGCTGTAGTTGCGTTTTGAGAAAAGTAAAATGTATCTGCGTCTTTTGAGCGGGATACTTTCATTTCGTAAGGATCTACAATATCAATAATATCCTGGGCTAAAACAAAAGTGGATATTAGCTGAAAGCAAAGCGTTAATACAAATGCTGAAAATTTTATCTGCGTATTCATTTACATAAAAGTAGATAGTAATTTTATTTCGGACTTTAAAGAATATTCAACAGTTGTGAACAAGGGCTGCTAAATGCCGCCATCCTTATTTATAAAAAATCAAGTGAACTGAATTTGTTTCCTAAAATTTTTAAATCATCTGTGTGCAGCCATTTCTGGAGCACCGTAGCATAGATATTTTTAAAATCTACCGAGAATTTTAAATCACCGTCATCCAAATCCGCCAGATTCGGTGCTTCGTTGTACACTCCATTTTTCTTTAAATTATTTCCGATTAAAAATATCTGACTGGCCGTTCCGTGATCAGTTCCAAAACTTGCATTTTCCTCTACCCTTCTGCCAAATTCAGAAAACGTCATTAGCAACACATCATTTGCTCGACCATTTCTTTTTATATCATCCATAAAAATCTTAACTGTTTCTGATAATTGCTGCAATAATTCTCCCTGTCTTTTTTGCTGATTGAAATGCGTGTCAAAACTACCCAATGAAACATAATATACTTTTGTATTGACTCCTGAAATAATCAATTCCGAAATAGTTTTCATACTTTTCCCGAATTGATGATTTGGATAAGTAGCAGCTGAATGAAATATTTTTGATGTATTATAAAGATATTCTGCAGATGAAATTGTTTCTGCCAGTGTTTTATACAAATACTCCGCGTTGTCGTGCTGGTGGTCGCCTGGCATATGTTGTTTAGAAAGCTGATTAACGAAAGGATCAGTTGTGGAACCGTATAATCTTTTAGGATCTTTTAAAGCCAATCCTTTTGCCTTAGCACCTTTCAGCGCCAAACTCAACGTATCATCCATTTCAAGTACTTGTGTAGGCTTATCGCAATCCCCGCATTGTTCATCCAGGTATCTTCCCAGCCAGCCGGTAGTTTTATACTCATTACTGTTACTCGCTGTATGCCATATATCCATGGAACGAAAATGTGAGCGGTCTGGATCCGGATATCCAACATTATTAATCAAACATAATTTACCATCATCAAATAAACTTTTAAAACCGGTAAGATTCGGATTCAATCCCAATTGATTATTTAATTTTAAAACTTCATTTTTGGGAATGGCAATTTTTGGACGTGCATTGTAATACAAATCATTATCAAAAGGCACCACCGTATTCAAGCCATCGTTGCCTCCCGTTAACTGAACAATAACTAATATTTTATCTGTCGTATTTACTGTATCTTTCTCTGATGCTTTAAGAAATTTCGGTATCATCATCGCAGCAGAAGCTAAGCCGGTAGTTTGTATAAATGTTCTTCTTTTCATTTTATCCCTTTAACACAATTGATAATCCGGTAATGACAATACATCTATCATCACACTTTTAATTTCATTTTCCAGCGATGATGTATCTTTATTTTTCTGAATACATTTTATTGCTGATGCCGTAGGTTGTTTTGCAAGAACTCTTTTAGAAATCTCATCTGTAAGATTGGTTGATTTAGAAAAATACTGCAGCACATTTGTCCAGTCTGACTTGGCGCCAAGTTTTTTCTGTACTAACTTTTTTATGAATGTATCTGTCATTTTCATGCGCATCATTCCCTGTTCCGGTATGTCATCTTTTGGCGAGAAATCGAGATCTTTATCATAATAAATCACTTGTGGCAATCGCATTCTAAACAACAGGGAGGAACTGTCAATCCAGCTTCTGCCTCCGGGCCAACCTGCCACATTTGGCGGATTTAAAAGTACCTGCCCTAATGAACGCTGAATAAACAAAATGCTTTGTTCATCTTCAAACACAAGGGGTATTGTACGTGATAGGCCAACCAATAACTCAATTGGAGATTTTATTTTATTAGCGATATTCTTTTCTTCATAAAACCAGTCGGAAGAAAATATTTCTTTCATCAGACTTTTTATATCGTAATTCGAAGCATAAAAATGTGCAGCTAATTGTTTTACGATAGTTTCATCTGCATTATCATTTACAAAAAACCGGTAAATTTTCTTAGTGATAAAATAGGCACATTCATTCTTCTCCAAAATGATTTGCAGTATATCATCTCCGGTAAAGCTTCCTGTTTTACCCAGAAATGTTTTCGTTCCGAAATCATGTTGCTGTGTTCTGAATTTAAATTCTCCTGTTTTATCAAAAGCGTAACCCGTAAATGCACGGGCAGCTTCCTTTACATCCTGTTCTGTATAATTTCCTCTGCCGAGCGTAAACAATTCCATTACTTCACGTGCAAAGTTTTCGTTCGGATGATCTTTCTTATTTTGCTGGTTATTCAAAAACTGAAGCATTGCCGGTGTTTTAGAAATTTCCCGTAGCATTGCCGAAAAATTTCCTAATGCATTTTCTCTGATAATATCCAGATACTGCTGATCGAAATATGGATTTGCAGAACGGCAGGCAAAGTGTCCATGCCAGAAGAGTGCCATTTTTTCCTGCAATTGTGCTTCACTGTTTATCATTTCCTGCAGCCATAAATTATTTAATTCTAATACATTTTGTTTCAACAACTGCTTCAAATCTTTTGCATCTTCTTTGGGCAACGTTTTCATTTTTGCTTTAGTTGCTTCCACTTCTGCCAAAGAAATTGTTTGCAGGGTACGATAAGTTAACGAAGGCTTAAATAAATCGTCAAGCACTTTATTCCAGTTATTTTTTGTTTGCCAGTCATGCACCGACAAACCGAAACCTGCGCGATTGTATAAATGTTTTATTTTATCTTTTTCAATAAGCATACTATTTAGACTTAGCGAAAAATAAAAAGTTTAAAAGCTGTAAAATAAAAAAGCCATTCAGATTTGAATGGCTTAAACTATAAATTAAAATTTGAATTACATATCATCAATATCATCCAAAGAAGCACTGTCTTTAAGTCTACTATCATATTTGCTTTTCAGCTCACCTGTAGTATTCTTATATTTTGTTTTTATTTCACCATTCTTGTTTACATTTTTAGCTTTTCTTACCTTTTTCCATTCAGTCCATTTTTCTGATTGTTCTTGTGTTAAAATACCTGCTATTTCTGATTTCCTTGTTTTTGAAATTTCTTTCATCTTTTCTTTTATTTCATCCAATCCTGAATTTTTATTACCCTTTACAGATTCTTTTTGAATGAAGAATTTTACATTTGAGGTGTATGCTTTTTCATATTGATCTGCGGACAGATTTACCACACTACTTAAAGTATCAGTTAAAATTTTTGCCCGTTGTTCAGGTGTTTTCTTAGGTATTTTTACCCGTTGTCCTGCCGCTGTTGTAAGTTTAGTATCATTCTGAGCTTTTAATGCCGGAAGAGAAATTAAAAGTAAAAGTGCAATTGCTAAAAAGTTTTTTGCTGTATTCATATTATTTAATTTTCTGTTTAGACTAAAGTTACGCACAAAGGTTTAATATAGGTAAAAAAGTATTCTAAATATTGCTAATACTGACCGGTACTTAACAAAACCAGCGTACACGCTTCCAATGGCTGAATATTATTATCAAAAGCCAGTTGTTCCAGTTCATGGTTTTCTGTACCGGGATTAAAAATAATACGTTTGGGTTTTAAATCTAAAATATATTTGTAATATTCTTTTTGCCGTTGCGGATTTATGTATAAAGTAACAGTATCTACGTTGTCATAATTTTTCCAGGCTGTTTCTATAGGAATGTTATCTATTGCTGAATTTTCAAAACCAAGTGCAAGCACCTCATGGTTATTTTTCTGCAACATTCGAACTGCCCGGTTACTGTATCTGTCCTGCTTTGCGCTGGCACCTATTACTACTGTCTTCTTATTCATAGCTGTATAACGACAAAATGATAAAACAAGTTCACTTATTCATCAGTCCATATTTAAATCAAATTTTTCTATCAACTTTAAAACAGCCACATTTGATTCAATCATATCCTTTAATCTGTCTTTTGATGTTTTATAATTTTTAGTCTGAGATTCGTCTTTTTGTAGTTTAAAAAAAGGCACTACAGTGGTGGATGTTGTAGCTTTTCTAAAATAAGAAGTAATATCCATTTTATGCAATTGCAGCATTTCCAGTGAAACATTATTACTTGCTGTAAAAACAACTTTATCTTCATCCAGTTTTGGAATCTGATTCTGTGCTGCACTTAAAAATGCATTTTGTAATTTGTCTTTATGCTCACTTAAAAAATTCTCCCATATTGATTGTAAGTTCTCCTCTGTAAGTTCTACCTTATTATCATCCTGAACGGTAACCACTTCTTTGTGAATTTCCTTAAACATAGAACCAAGTGAAGACGACTTTGGCAATTCACGTTTAGGCTTTACAGTTGTGAGTCGTGAGTCATGAGTCGTGAGATTTTCCTGTGCAATTTTTTCTTCAACAACTTCTTCTTTTATTTCAACTTTTACAACCTGTGAAGGAGTTACAACATGTTCAGGTTCAGATACCTTTTTAGCTATTTCTGTTGATTCTATCGAAGAAAAATACAAACTCTCTTCCGTAAGCTGAATATTTTCAGGAACGGGATGTTTTTTATTATGGTAAAACTGTAGTAGTGATTTTAGTTTTTTTTTTCACCCAAAATCACAGAAAGTGTATTTTCAATTTGCGTGTTGAGGAAACAAACTTTCAACAACGCTAATTCTACGTGTAAGCGTTTATTTTTGGCTGTTTTATATTCTATGTCACATTGATTAATCACATTCAATGCATTCAGCAAGAAAGTTTCATTCACCAGATTTGCCTGTTTGAAATATTTATCTTTGATATCATCTGCCGCTTCTAAAAGCTGCACCGTTCTTTCATCCTTGCTAATCAGCAGATTTCTGAAATGCTCCGCCATTCCTAACAAAAACATCTCTCCGTCAAAACCGTTATTGATAATTTCATTGAAAGCATTAAGTACGGAAGAAGAATCTTCCAGCATAAAATATTCCGTGATTTTAAAATAATAATCGTGATCAAGAATATTTAAATTGGTGATAACATCGTGATAGGTGACTTTTTTACCGGCATAACTTACAATCTTATCAAACAAAGAAAGTGCATCCCGCAAACCTCCGTCCGCTTTCTGCGCAATCACATGTAATGCAGACGGTTCTGCTGCCACACCTTCACTCTCACAGATTTTTTGTAATTGTTTTACAATATCCTTATCAGAAATTCTTTTAAAATCAAATATCTGACAACGCGATAAAATTGTTGGAATGATTTTGTGTTTTTCTGTCGTGGCCAGAATAAAAATAGCATAGCTTGGCGGCTCTTCCAGTGTTTTCAAAAAGGCGTTAAATGCACCTGATGACAACATATGAACCTCATCTATAATATACACCTTGTATTTTCCGCTTTGCGGGGCAAAACGAACCTGATCTACGAGTGTTCGGATATCGTCTACACTGTTGTTGGATGCGGCATCCAGTTCAAAAATATTGAATGACGCATTCTGGTTAAATGCTGTACATGAATTACACTGACCGCAGGGTTCAAAATCAGCACCCGGGTTTTCGCAATTGATAGCTTTTGCCAGAATACGCGCGCAGGTAGTTTTACCAACGCCACGTGGTCCGCAAAATAAAAACGATTGTGCCAGTTTTCCGGAGGACAATGCTTTTTTCAGGGTTTCAGACACCTGCTCCTGTCCTACCACATCCAAAAACTTGGACGGGCGGTACTTACGGGCTGAAACGATGAAATTTTCCATTGTGAGACAAATGTAAGAAAACCTTAAAGGTTTTGAAACTCCGGAAGATTTTAGTTTTAAACAAACCTGTAAAATGTTAGAAAGACATTTTTGGACAAGCCAGGGCTTTTCCTTTCTTTTTTGATTTTATGAATGAGTTTTGATAGATTAAAGAGACTTCCAGTGCTCCAACGGTTCTGGTTGCTTTTGACAGCTTTGAAATATTCACATCGTAAGAAAAATTCAGTGTAAAATTTTTATACCCTGCCTGTGCTGATAAAATCAATGCATCTAAATATCTGTAACCTACGCCGCCGCCTATACTGTAGTTATTTTCATTAAAATTAAATTGATTATTATCGGAACTGTATTTCACCATAGAGCCGAAAACAATTTCCTTTTCCGGCATTTTCATCTGCATTAAAAAATAGGGCAAAATAGATACTTGTTTAATTTTTGCTTCCAGACCGAAATTGGCAATAATTCTTGGTTTTTGTTTTACGGTACTATTTTCATTAAAAGATAAATTTTGTACTGCTAAATCATATCCGGCAGCTCCAATGTGAAAATTTATATTTTTGCTGATATTAAAAAATGCTATAAATCCTGCCCCTAATTTTACATGATTATTTCTTGACAATACCGGAACTAAATCAGAACCTGCTGTTGGTGTAAAACCATCATTACCATTAAAACCATCTTCAAAAGTTGCTTTGGAAATATCAATTTTTCTGAGTGCATATCCTGCCTGAATTCCAAAAGATAAATAAAATCGCTGACGCTTATCTAATGCCTGGATATAACTGAAATTTGCTGTGAAAGAATTATCTGTAAAATTCAGTGATCCTGATCTGTCATAATAGCCGTTGATTCCCACACCTATAATGGAATTATTATTTGTTTTTTGCTTTAACACAGAAAAATCTGCTCCATATCCAAGGGTATTGAATGCTTTGGAATAAGTGGGTGACTGATTTCTATAGATTAAACCGGCACGAACATCCTGTTCTATAAATCCAGTATATGCCGGGTTAAAGAAATACGGAATTTGACGAATGGCAGAGAAATGAACTTCCTGTGCTTGTATTGTCTGGATAAAAACCAAACTACAAATTATTTTAACGAATAAGCGTAACATCACCTTTTATAATTTCTTTGTTATTGGTAATACAAGTTCCTTCTATGTAATATACATATACACCGGGTTCTAATAATTTCCCTTTATAGGTACCATCCCACCCCTGACTAACATCTGTTGTTTCAAAAACCATATTCCCCCACCTGTCAAAAATCCTGAATATGCTTATTGTTTTTAATTTTGAGCCTAAGGGTTTGAATACTTCATTTTTTCCGTTTGCATCAGGTGTAAATGTATTTGGAACATATATGCAATCTACATTAAAGAGATTCACAAATAAAGAAGTCGTACCTGAACATCCTTTGCTATCAGTAGCGTTCACGATAAATGTTGTCGGGCTGCTTATTTGTGCGCTTACTTGCGTTGCTAAAGAATCACTTACCAAAGCTGCAGGCTGCCACTGAACAGCAGAAATAGTAGCATTACTGTTTAATGTCAGGTTAATAATTTCATTATATTCTGCCGGATTCTTACTAGAGATAATTGTTAAGACCGGTGGCAAAGTATCCGTAGTAACTAAAACTGAAGCAGATGCAACACACCCGTTTATGGTATCGGTCATTGTTAATGTATATGTACCACTGGTATTTATTGTTGGTGTAAAAGTAGACTGACCATTAATAATTCCTGGGCCTGCCCAACTCGGGTTTGCACTGATTGTGGATGATGAGCCATTTAATAAAACAGTAGTAGCTGTACATGTTAATTCTTTAGGATTTCCAGCATTTATGTTTGGTAATGCAGTATTTTTCGTAACTAATACCTGATCTGTTTTTTTACAACCTGTGGCTGTTTCTGTAACTGTTACGGTGTAGGTTCCTGTGGTATTTACTGTCGGAGTAGCAGAACTTGCGCCACTTAGGATGCCCGGCCCAATCCAGGTATATGTAACACCTGTTGTTGTACTGCTACCATCTAATATTACTGAGGTTTTTGTACATGTTAGCTCCTTATCTAAACCTGCATCAGCATTTGGTAATGTTCCGTTATTAAATACCTCTACCTGATCTGTATTTTTACATCCGGAAACAGGATTCGTTACAGTCAATGTATATATTCCTGATTTATTTACATCGGGTGTTGCTGTAGCACCTCCGCTCACAATTCCGGGGCCTGTCCATGCATAACTCACACCCGATGTTGTACTGCTTCCATCTAATAGCACATCTGTTAAAATACATGTTAATATTTTATCTGAGCCTGCATTTGCATTGGGTAATGTGGTGTTATTGGTTACATTAACAACATCGGTTTGCTGACAACCAGTTGCTGTAATTGTTACTGTTAATGTATATGCACCTGCAGCATTTACAGTTGGTTTTGCAGTAGCACCTCCACTAACGACTCCCGGACCTGTCCATGCATAACTCACACCCGATGTTGTACTTGAACCGTCTAAAATAACGGTTGGATTTGTACACGTTATCACTTTATTTAAACCTGCATCTGCATTTGGTAATGCGCCGTTGCTTGTCACATCAACATTATCTGTTTGCTGACAATTTGTTGAATTTACGGTTACGGTCAATGTATAAGTTCCTGATGCATTTACAACAGGAGTAGCAATACTTCCACCACTTACAATTCCAGGACCTGTCCAGGAATAACTAACACCGGTTGTTGTGCTTGAACCATCCAAAGTAACAGTCGGATTGGTACATGTTAATACTTTATTTAAACCTGCATTAGCATTCGGTTTGGCGTTTACCACTATCGTTACCACATTACTTGTATCAGAACAAATGATTCCACTGGTGGTGGTATATATTCTTCTGAATTGATGGGTGTTTGATGGCAATACACCTGTTGCATAATCTTCTGTATTGTTCGTTCCACTTGCATTGGCAAATCCGCCGCCATTGCTGTATTGCCATGTGTAGGTTCCTCCTGCTGGCGTTGCCGCACTTCCATTTATCGTTGTTCCATTGTAGGGTGCACAATTGGGCGATACCGGTGCTGTTAAATTATTATTCGTTATCGGGCAAGCACAACTATTATTTACTGTGATTCGTGCTGTATCACTACAGCCATTGTTTGTCCATACTAAATTATAGGTTCCGGATGCACTAAAATTGGTAACTGTTGTTGTCGGACTATTTATTGATGTAATACTTGCTGTACCTGCATTTCCTGTAGCAAAAGACCATGTTCCAGTTCCACTGCCGGCCATCGTTGCTGTGCCTGTAATAAAACAATTGACCGTTTGATCAATGCCTGCATTGGGTTTGGCGTTTACCACTATCGTTACCACATTGCTCGTATCAGAACAAATAATCCCACTGGTTGTGGTGTATATTCTTCTGAATTGATGGGTGTTTGATGGCAATACTCCTGTTGTATAATCTTCGGTATTGTTCGTTCCACTTGCATTGGCAAATCCGCCGCCATTGCTGTATTGCCATGTGTAGGTTCCGCCTGCAGGTGTTGCCGTACTTCCATTTATCGTTGTTCCATTGTATGGTGCACAGTTGGGTGATACCGGTGCTGTTAAATTATTATTCGTTATCGGGCAAGCACAACTATTATTTACGGTGATTCGTGCTGTATCACTACAGCCATTGTTTGTCCATACTAAATTATAGGTTCCGGATGTACTAAAATTTGTAACCGTTGTGGTGGCGCTATTAAGTGTTGTAATTGTTGCTGTACCGGCATTTCCCGTAGCAAATGACCAGCTACCTGCTCCGCTGCCCGCCATCGTTGCTGTGCCTGTAATAAAACAATTGACCGTTTGATCAATGCCTGCATTGGGTTTGGCGTTTACCACTATCGTTACCACATTGCTCGTATCAGAACAAATAATCCCACTGGTTGTGGTATATATTCTTCTGAATTGATGGGTGTTTGATGGCAATACACCTGTTGCATAATCTTCTGTATTGTTCGTTCCACTTGCATTGGCAAATCCGCCGCCATTGCTGTATTGCCATGTGTAGGTTCCTCCTGCTGGCGTTGCCGCACTTCCATTTATCGTTGTTCCATTGTAGGGTGCACAATTGGGCGATACCGGTGCTGTTAAATTATTATTCGTTATCGGGCAAGCACAACTATTATTTACTGTGATTCGTGCTGTATCACTACAGCCATTGTTTGTCCATACTAAATTATAGGTTCCGGATGCACTAAAATTGGTAACCGTTGTTGTTGCGCTATTGGTTGATGTAATAGTTGCTGTACCTGCATTTCCTGTAGCAAAAGACCAGGTTCCAGTTCCGCTGCCCGCCATCGTTGCTGTGCCTGTGATAAAACAATTGACCGTTTGATCAATGCCTGCATTGGGTTTGGCGTTTACCAGTATTGTTACCACATTGCTCGTATCAGAACAAATGATTCCACTGGTGGTGGTATATATTCTTCTGAATTGATGGGTGTTTGATGGCAATACACCTGTTGTATAATCTTCGGTATTGTTCGTTCCACTTGCATTTGCAAATCCTCCGCCATTGCTGTATTGCCACGTGTAGGTTCCGCCTGCAGGTGTTGCCGCACTTCCATTTATGGTAGTGCCATTGTATGGTGCACAGTTGGGCGATACCGGTGCTGTTAAATTATTATTCGTTATCGGGCAAGCACAACTATTATTTACGGTGATTCGTGCTGTATCACTGCAGCCATTGTTTGTCCATACTAAATTATAGGTTCCGGATGTACTAAAATTTGTAACTGTTGTTGTCGGACTATTTATTGATGTAATACTTGCTGTACCAGCATTTCCTGTAGCAAAAGACCAGGTTCCTGTTCCACTGCCGGCCATCGTTGCTGTGCCTGTGATAAAACAATTGACCGTTTGATCAATGCCTGCATTCGGTTTGGCGTTTACCAGTATTGTTACCACATTGCTCGTATCAGAACAAATGATTCCACTGGTTGTGGTGTATATTCTTCTGAATTGATGGGTGTTTGATGGCAATACACCTGTTGTATAATCTTCTGTATTATTCGTTCCACTTGCATTGGCAAATCCGCCGCCATTGCTGTATTGCCATGTGTAGGTTCCGCCTGCAGGTGTTGCCGTACTTCCATTTATCGTTGTTCCATTGTATGGTGCACAATTGGGCGATACCGGTGCTGTTAAATTATTATTCGTTATCGGACATGCACAACTATTATTTACGGTGATTCGTGCTGTATCACTACACCCATTGTTTGTCCATACTAAATTATAGGTTCCGGATGTACTAAAATTTGTAACTGTTGTGGTGGCACTATTAAGTGTTGTAATTGTTGCTGTACCGGCATTTCCCGTAGCAAATGACCAGCTACCTGCTCCGCTGCCCGCCATCGTTGCTGTGCCTGTAATAAAACAATTGACCGTTTGATCTATGCCTGCATTCGGTTTGGCGTTTACCACTATTGTTACCACATTGCTCGTATCAGAACAAATGATACCACTGGTGGTGGTATATATTCTTCTGAATTGATGGGTGTTTGATGGCAATACTCCTGTTGTATAATCTTCGGTATTATTCGTTCCACTTGCATTGGCAAATCCGCCGCCATTGCTGTATTGCCACGTGTAGGTTCCGCCTGCAGGTGTTGCCGTACTTCCATTTATCGTTGTTCCATTGTATGGTGCACAGTTGGGTGATACCGGTGCTGTTAAATTATTATTCGTTATCGGACATGCACAACTATTATTTACGGTGATTCGTGCTGTATCACTACAGCCATTGTTTGTCCATACTAAATTATAGGTTCCGGATGTACTAAAATTTGTAACCGTTGTGGTGGCGCTATTAAGTGTTGTAATTGTTGCTGTACCGGCATTTCCCGTAGCAAAAGACCAGGTTCCAGTTCCACTGCCGGCCATCGTAGCTGTGCCTGTGATAAAACAATTGACCGTTTGATCAATGCCTGCATTCGGTTTGGCAGTTACTGTAATATTCATTGTATCGGAACATCCATTAGCGGTATAAATAAAATTGTAAACTCCACTTGAACTTGTTGCATATACTACCGCAGCAATGCCACCAGCTGTAGAACCTAAAGTAGCTCCGGCAGGATTTCCGGTTTGTGCAGTCCATGTACCAGTTGTTGGATTTGTTCCGGTTAAGGTTGCAGAAGTTCCTGCACAGACATTCGTTTGATCAGATCCTGCATTTGGTTTAGGATTAACAGTAATATTCATAGTATCTGTACATCCGCTCGATGAATAAATGAAGTTATATACTCCGCTTGCATTCGCAGTAAATGCTACCGACGCAATGCCACCAACTGTAGAACCTAACGTAGCTCCGGTTGGGTTACTTGACTGTGCCGACCATGTTCCGGTAGTTGGTGCTGTTCCCGTTAATGTAGCTGATGTTCCACCACAGGCACCCGTTTGATCAGATCCTGCATTTGGTTTACCTGTTGCAGTTAATGTAATGATTGTATCTTTAGTGCAACCAGATTGAGTGACACTTATTGTATAGCTAGTAGCTGAAAGATTATTAGCTGTTGTTGATGATGTTGTATTTGTTGGTGATGGATTAGGAGACCAGCTAAATGTTGCTGCGCCTGCTGATGTAACATTTAGAGTAATACTTCCATTATTATTTCCGCAAGTTGGTTGAGATACAGAGGCCGTAAAATTTATGGTTGAAATAACATTACAAGTACTATTACATGCAGTTGGTGTAGCTGCCCTGTTTGTTTGCCAGGTTCCACCATCAGGCACTCTTGCCATTGATAAATTTGGACTGGCATATGGACCAATATATTGGCAAACAGCTGGTGTACTCGTGAATACTGCATTTGCACTTAATAATGTTATTGCACCACTATTTGTTGGTACAAGTGGATTCTGCAAGAACTCTGAGCTTCCGTTTGTAATACAGGCAGTACCTTCTCCAGAACTTGCATAATATACTAATTGGTAGCAAGTCCCATTGGGTCTGTATAACGCAACCCAACCTTCTGTATTTGGCAATAACCATCCTTTGGGTCCAACTCTTTTATCTCCGGCGGGAGCAGCATTATATCCATAAGTTACTGCTGGTGCACCGGCATCGCCAGAACCAAATGATACAATCCCGTTAGGTGGAATTGATGCACCTGCAGGAAATCTGAATGCTCCTCCGTAATCATTACCAACTACATCACTTCTAGATGCAATAATAAAACCACTTAAATCAAAAGCATTACAAGTTGGATTATATAATTCAACAAACTCTCTGCCTGTACCTACTAAACCCTGACAAGTAGGTGCTCCAGTAGTAGGGTTTGTTGGACATGGTGCTGCATCTGTAGGTCTATGGTTTACTTCATTGATTACAATTTGCGAGTAAACACCTGTAACATTAATAAATAGAAATACAAATATTATTTTTTTAAAATGATATAACATTGAAGCCATGATATCTTATTTGTAAATTGTTTGAGAGACTAAAATTTATTTCTAAATATAAGAGTATAACAAAGTTTATCTTAGTGATAATATTCTACGATTGCCCTACTTAAAATTTAAAATATTTCTTGATTTACAAATTAAATTTTGCTTTATCTTATTAACTATTAATCAGTTACAACAGAAAATAAAACGCACATTTAAATCATAAAATTAATATGTAGTTATTCCTGCGCAGAATACAAATAAAAATAGTTCTGATAAAAAAAGCCACCCTGAAAAAGGTGGCGGAAACAAGTATGAAGAAATTTGGTTAGAAATTTATTGTTTCACAATTTTAAATGTTTTGATTGATTCATTTCCGAGCTTAAGTATATAAACACCTTTTTGTAATTGCTGAATATTAATATTTGATATTTTATCGTGAATAAACCCTTTGATTATTACTCTGCCTAAGTTATCAAACAAAGTATAATCTTCTTCAGCACCATTATTTCCGTATATTATAACTTCTTCATTATTCTGGTTTACGTAAACTAAAAAATTGCTGTCATCTTCAAAATGACAGGTTGAAGATATGATATACGAATAGGTGTATTTTCCATTAAAATCTACTTGTTTAATTCTGTAATATTTAATACCTGAAATTGGTTTATTATTTTTCCAGGAATACTCTTTTACATTATTACTGTTACCCGAACCGTTTATGGTTGCTATTTTTTCCCAGTTTCTGGAATCTGTACTGACTTCTATATCAAAATAATCATTGTTCAGTTCCGATGCCGTGGCCCAGTAAATTAATTCACCGTTATTCTCGCAGGTCGTTTTAAAATACAGTAATTCTATTGGCAGTAATGTATTACAAACAGCACAACCATTTAAACCTTCCAAATAGAATGTGGATGAAATACCTCCATTCCCATCCACTAACAAATAATATTTTTGTCCAACTGTTAGTCCAGATAGATTAAACTCAGTATTTGCAGCTATACCATTAACATATATATTTCCCGAAGTAGTAATCCCTCCGCCATTAGCTGAGAGATATGCGGTATTATTTCTTGTTTCGTCATTTGGGCATCCTCCGGTTGGCACACTAAAACTACCCGTGCAATCACCTGTCTGGCTAAGTACAATTGGCTGTGTGTCATCTGAACCAGCCGTTTGATTTGTGTTACCGCTTACAGAAATATAGGCTGTTGTAGCACTTGCTATAAAATAAAACCAGGTACTGTTATTGTTTGCTGCATTCCAGTCACAGGCGCCGCTAACTGTGTTTCCAGGGTAATTAGGGTCACTTTGAGGATAGTAATTATTTGTGCCCACTATCTTACTTTTAGTGTCCAAACAAGTTGCGGAAACACAATCATTATTTGCATCCACAGTTGTTACAACATTATTTACAAATGCAGGTCCAAAGTATAATTTTACACCTTCAAAAGAAATCTCATTGCCTGTGCTTACACTCTCTTTAATGGATAACACCCAGGTTCCATTCGGGCTTTTCCCATTGAATGTGCTTTGAAAACTATTATCACCATCTACAGCATAATAACCAATACCGTATGGATAATAAGAACCTTGTACAGTATTACTATATTCCCTTATCTTCTCTAATGATGGCTGATCTCTGAAATGCAAATCAGCCCAAACATTTGTTGAGGTAGTAGTTAAGTCTGTGATAAAGTCTATATTAGTACCATCCGGAGCTGTTAATCTAAAATCATACGTGCTTAGATTCTTCTTACAAGACGAGCTTCCTAATTTTATATCAATTTGCTGCAATACATATTTGCCTCCTGTATTGTTTAATGGTGTTGGTAATCCCGATACTGTTATATTTCTTGTAAATGTACCGAAACTACTGCCAAAATCTGTACCACATGCTTTTGTAGTTGTATTAGAAAATATTGTCAATGGCAACACCGATAAAGTTGCCTGTAATGTTTGAGTAAGGTCGCACGGACTCCTCATAAGTTTACAAAAATACTTATACCCGTTCATACTGAACGGAGGGTTATTTATAATAAGAACAGTATCTGTTGCTCCTGAATACACACCACCATTGACAACATCAGACCAGGTGGTACCATTATAAACTACCCATTGATAGGTAACGCCAGCAGTAAATGTTGGTGACGTACCAAAAGATGCAGTACCTGTTTCATTATATACTGTATCATCCAACGGATATCCATCAGGCAAAATAGAGGAATATACATTTACATAATCAAAAGTTGAACAGCCTGAACCATTCGTTACTGACCACTTAAATATAGAATTAGATGTGATACCGGTGATTGTTGTTGTTGCAGAATTTGGAGATGTAATTGTTCCTGATCCACTAACCAAAGTCCATGTTCCAGTATAACCGCCCGGAGCTGCTGTTCCTGCCATAGTCGCTGTTGTTGCACCACAAGCCAGTGTTTGATCTGAACCGCCATTTGCTGTTGTAAAACTGGCTGCTGCGGAATAATTATATGCTTTGTCACGCATATACACAGCATAAATAAATGGTGTACCCGCCGAATTATTATCTGTGTAAGTTTGAGTACCGGGTGCAATATTATTTGATAAAACCGTCCAGCCGTTAATTGTATTCGGGCCAATTTTTGAATCTGTGGAATAATAACCCTGATTATTCAGAGTAGGCAATGACGTTCCGGCAGGTGCACGTAAAATCATCACACCATTAATACCACTGGTTTGTGTGGCATTGTCTGTTCCATCCGTCCAGGTTATAACATTATTATTTCCAACTGAATTAATACATAAGCCTGTGGCTACATTTGGTGCAGTTACATCCACTCCGGATGAAAGTGTTGTTGTATAAATGATTACATCTTCAAATCCGTAAGTATCTCCACCCGCATCATTATCACCATCCACACCAATTCTTGGTATATAGGTTCTTCCGTTTGTAGCGGTACCACTTGCCGTGAATCTCACCCATGAACCAGAAGTTGTTGCACTTAAAGAACCATTTACAGCAGTTCCACCATCAGTAGATATAGCTGAAACTCTGCCTAAATCAGCATTATCTGCTGAACGGATATATCCGATAGCATGAATATAATTTGTACCGCTTCCTGGAATAACAACAGGATATCCAACATGTTGAACATAACGTTCGTTCGTGGTTGTTACGGTTACATTCAATCGTCTGTTTCCTGTACGAACGGCAGCTGTTGAAGGTGCTGTTCCGATGGTGACTGCAATATTTCCGGAAGCATCTTTTATCCAACCATTGGCTGTCCCAACATTGTTTTCAAAACCCGGATTAAACGTAACCGGCTCTGTTGTGAATGACCAGATATCTCCTGTTGTAGTTCCACAGGAATTAACTGAATTTATTCGCCAGTAATATAATGTTGAGTTGCTTAAGGTTGCAGGTGTGTAACTTGCTGATGCCTGATTTCCAATAAACGAACCTGGTGATGAGGTGCCAAAATATACATCATACGTTGCAGCATTACCGCCGTCTGTCCAGTTTAAATCCGGATCTAAAACAATATTTATTGAACCATCACCGGGAAATGGAATAACTGCTTTCAAAGGAACATCGTTCACTGTAAGTGTAGCATTTCCATCAGATGTTGCTATAGGAGAACAAGTACCTGAAACTACACAACGGTATCTGTTACCATTCATTCCTGCTGTTGGATTGGTGATGGTTAAAGTAACAGTTGTTGCCCCTGAATAAACTCCGCCATTCGTTACATCATTCCATCCTGAAATAAATTCCTGCCATTGATAAGTTAACGTACCACTTCCTATTGCTGCTACCGTAAATGTTCGATTTCCTGTACCAGCACAAACTGCTGCCGGACTGCCTGGCTGAGTTGTTATAGATGGTGCAACATCTATAGTCATTTCAATTACATTAGATTCAACTACACCAACCCAATCTAATCTGCATATTGAGCGTGCTATTCTTTTGAACCAGGTAGTTTGAGTTATGGTTGAAGGATCATATGTTGATGAAGTTGCACCACTGATATCGCTAAATCCAGAAGCATTACTGGTTGTGGAAGACTGCCATTGATATTCTATGGTACAGGATGTACCGCTTGCATCTGCAGTATTTGTAATTGTGGTAGGGTTAAATGAACCGCAATTTGACTGTGCATTTCCAATCGTACCACCACTTGTCGGATTGACACAGGACACTGTCATTTCAACTACATTGGATTCTGCAGCTCCTGTCCAGTTTGATTTACAATCCACTCTCGACAATCGTTTATACCAAGTGGTTTGTGAAATGGAAGCCGGATCATACGTATCAGAAATAGCACCACTAATATCACTAAATCCACTTGAATTACTTGTTGTGGATAATTGCCATTGATATTCCAAAGTACCTGTATGCCCGGTCGGAGCTGCTGTATTTGTAATTGCAGCAGGATCAAAACTGCCACAAGTATAGGATTGTGCGTTACCAATACTGCCACCATTTGTTGGATTGATACAAACCGTACAAACCATAACTGTTGCATCACCGCCTGTAAAAACTCCATCATAAAAGTTGGTGATTGATTTATTAATGGTGTTTGTTGAAACGGCAACGCCATCCATGCAAACCCAGACACTTCCGTTTTTAACACCGCCAAAAATATTGGATTCTGTTCCATTCACATCACCATCTGCATACACTAATGTAACATCACAGGTGGGTGAAGTGATACCACTCGTGGTAACCGTCCAGAATCTGTTTAAAAAATCAGTAATGCTGGAATTATTGGTATGTTTAGAATTATCCACTCGTACACCTGCATACGCAGCAGAAAAAGTTCCAGCAGTAAAATTTAAAGTAACCGGACTATATTCAGCTGTTCCGGTGTTATCTCCTACCGGAAATAAAAAGGAGCCGGTGCCTGCATAATTTTTTCTGAATTCACCGGTGCTGGTGGCCACTACCATTTTTGTGGAAGATGGCGTACCACTTATTGTGGCGGATGTACCAAAGGTAAGATTGTTTGCTCCAATAGTAAATAACCCTGCAGTAAGTGCTAATGATGTTGATACATCTAAACCAGCAGATAGTGTTACACCCGCATTATTATTTATTGTAACATTTGGAACTGTTGAAGGTAATCCTGAAGTTGGCTGATTGGAAGTTCCGTTAAATTCTACTGTTGCCGCACTGCCTAATGTAATTGTTGGTGAATTAGTATTACTAATGGCTCTTGTTGAAGCACCCGAAAATCCATTTGTATTTACTTCTTTGGTTATACCATTAAGTGTAAATGTTTGACTGGCTGATGCTGCAGAAAGACTGTTTGCCGAAGCATTAGATAAGGTTAAAATTTTATCAGCTGCAAGTGTAAAAGAATTACAGCTTAATGTTGAACTTTGCGTGATGTTAATATCACCGTTGAAATTTAAAGTGCCTGTAAATGCACCCTGACTTAAATTCGTTGCATTAGCAGAGCCATCACCTACACGAAGTGTTCCATTAACGGTTAATGCACTTGAACCTGCACTAAATGTAGGAGCATATGTTCCGGAAGTGCTTTCATAAGCAAGATTATAATAAGTTCTGCCACTGGACGAAACAGGTGTATTTAAAGTAGATGAGCCTCTGTAAATAAAGTTACTGCCGGTATTAAGAGTTGCAGAATTTAGAGGAGTAGAAATACCTGCTAATGTATTATGTACATACGTTCCGTTATTATTCACAGCCCAAGTTCCATTAACTGTCCAGGACGTAGTGCCTTGGTTTATTAATGTTCCGTCTATATCTAAATCCGGTGTTGAAGTGCCGGCAGAAACCGTAAAGGTAGTATTGGCTGCCTGAGTAAATGTTTTACCAGTCGCAACTACAGATTTAGCATTGGCATTTCCTGCTAAGAAGTTGATAATATTAGATGCTCCGTTTGAGAATCCGGTACTTTCTATATTTTGTGTACCGGTAGTTTTTGTCATATTAAACCTCGACGTAAAATCTGCATCAGACGCAGTTTCTGTTATGGTGCCCCCTGTATGTATAAAATTTCCTTCCACATCTATTTCTGCAATTCTGGAGGGTGGCGCACTAATGGTGGTACTGGTGTTGTTTGAGAAATTGAGTGTACCGGTTGATTGTTCAAAATTACCTTTTACAATAATTTTTTTAGTGAGTGATGTGCCATTTGCTGCAGTAGGTCTGTCTAAAATTAAACTACCGTTTGCATTGATTATCAAATTACCATTTATTGTTAACGTCGCAGCATTTGTAGTTGAAGAAGACAATCCGATAGTACCTGTACTAGAAATAGTAAGATTTCCCTGTATGGTTCTGGTAAAAGCACCGGTTGCCAAATTACAATCAGCAGATCCGTTAAAAATTACGTTACCAAAACTTTCTGTAAACTCATTATTAGCCAAAGTAACATCAATTTGTAAATTGGATGCTGCATCCCATGTACAGGTTGGTAAGGTACCGCCTGATGCGTTGTGAATATAGTAGCTTCCTGATTGAAATGTAACATTTCCAGTTGGGGTTAAATTTGTTGCAGTTGCAGTACGTTTATAAGTACCATATACATTTAAATCAATGGCATCTGGTCCGTTTGCTACTGTAATGGCACCGCTAGTTAACAATTCCACAGAACCTGATGAACTGATGGTTGTCTGGTCGATGGTAATTGTTGTATTTACGGTCATGCCGTGATCTACTGTAATAACACCATCTGTAGAAGATGGGGCTGCAGGTGCAGGATTCACCCAGGTTGTGCCATTATATCTTGACCAATTTGCGGCAGTTGCCCAATTACCTGCTCCAAAAGTTTTATAATCACCTGCTGTCTGTGCTTTTATATTCTGAGTTGAAATAAACAGCACAAACAACAAAGTATAAAAGTGTAAATTTCTCTTCATAGACAATTGATTTAAAAAACAAGAATTGAGTAATATGTCTGTAGACGGAAAGAGCAAGCAAGTATTTCAATTATACAACGAAATACTTCATTAAATTTAGGTAACTAATAATCGAAATGCAGGACACAAAAAAGTAAATTGCCCTATATAGAATCTAAATAAAAAATAATTAAACTTAAACTACAACCAGTGAAAATCAATAGATTAAACAGCTTATTCTATTGCAATAAAAAATCATGAAATGGTGTTAATGCTACAGAAGATATAGCACTTTTTTTATACGTCTTTTGTTTAATTCTCGATTTCAAGACATTAACTGAATATAAAGATGAATCAAGCACAGTGTATTTGTCCGTATTTCGTTTTATAAAACGTTCTGTATTGTAAATGAGTGATTCTGCTAACTCCTTATTGCCAAGTTCTATATGAATTTTAATACTCATCATTTTTGAGAATAAAGCAATAAAGTAATTATTACAATAACTTAATTCATTGATCAACTTAATACACTTATTTATTTGTTGTTTTCTGTAGAAGACAAGTGCCATGATAAATTCTTTCAGTTCAGATGATTTTCCTTTAAAATAATTTTTCTCTTTGTGTACTATTTCCAGAATTTCTTCTGTTTGATTATGAATAATCATTAACAGTAATTTATGAAACAATGTATTATTGTCTATAAATTTATTTTCACTATTAATCTTCAGTATTTCATCAATAACATTCATTAAATCCTGCTGATTTTTATTAAAATAAAAACCGATAATTAATTCCAGAAAAAGGATTTTTCTTTTTAAAATATTTTTTGACCGTTCATCTATACCAGATTCATTTAATAATTTGTAAGCCTCGTTAATATAGGTAAAAAACTGCTCGTTTTTATAACACAATCTTGCCTGAGAAATGAGATATCCTATCTGAAACTGCAGTATATTGCAGTGTGTTTTTTTGATTTCGATTTCTTGTATTAATTTCTGTTCATCTACGTTAATAAGCAGATTACTTTCTATGTAGATATTGGAGATATTGTTATAATAATCTACATATTTATCATGATAAAAGGTATCAATATTGACTTTTAACTGCTCATTTAACTTTACTGCCTCTTTGTAAGCTGCCTCTGTTTGTGTATTAAAATTTAATCTGATTTTTCCTCTTATGGCTTTTATTTCAACATAACTATCACTCCACAATTTGGCAGATACATGCGATTTACTGTAGTAATAATCCAACAAATAAGGATTGGCTGATTTTTCTAAAGATTCTGCAATAATTATATTGCGAAGTTTTTCATCTGTTGTTAACTGATTTTGGATCATCAACCCTTCTATCTCCAGTGCATAATAATCCAGGTTTCTTCGGCAGATATGTTCAATTTCCTCTTTTGTTTTTCCTTTAAAAATCTGTGAGGTATGTTTAATAAGGCACAAGTTAAATTCTTCTAATGACTCTATATTAATTTTAAGAACTTTATAAAATATTTGCAGTCGTTTATCCTCGCTTTTTGAACAATGATGCATCAACTGCCTGTGTTCTGTCACCGTCAGTTCATTTAATAGTTCGAAGATGCGTTTCCCTTTCATACTAATGTAAAGCAAATATAAATTAAATTAACAAAACTGTCTGCAAGATAATTTAAGGTAGCGATACAACAAAAAACCTCGCAAGTAAAATACTTACGAGGTCTTTGTATATAACCCTGAAACGAGTTCAGGATGACAAAACGGTATTAGAAAATATATTTCCCTGCTTCCAAAACTTTTGCAGCTATTCTTCTGCGTGCATCTTTTGTATTGAATGTTTCATATTTCGTGTAACGTTTCAAGCCCATCAACATAATACGCAATTCATCGCCTTCGCCGAAAGATTGCAATGCATGTTTTCCATGTAAATTTACTCTTTCTATCGCATCAGAAATAAATACTTTCGTCATATCAATTTGAGTAGCACTTGCTTCTTCACCGTTTGCAGTGATTAATTTTTGTGTACGCAATACCGCAGATTCCATAGAGTATACTTCTGCCAACATATCTGCCACATTCATCAGGATTTCCTGTTCGTGTTTCAGTTTTGTCATCAGTTTCTGTACGGCTGCACCAGCTGTCATTAAAATTGCTTTTTTCGCATTTTTGATAGCTTTTACTTCTGCTGCTAATGGTGTGCTATCGTCGTCACCTCCAAAATCTGGAACACTCATTAATTCTTTTTGAACGGCCATCGCTGGTGTCATCATATCAATTTTACCACCCATAGCACGTTTCAATAACATATCTACTGAAAGTAAACGGTTGATTTCGTTGGTACCTTCAAAAATACGGTTGATACGCGCATCTCTGTAAGCACCTGCAGCGCCTAACTCTTCTGAATAACCCATACCGCCGTGTACCTGCACGTTTTCATCCACACAGTAGTCTAAAACTTCTGAACCGATGAATTTTAACAATGAACATTCGATAGCATATTCTTCAGCCGCTAACATGATAGCTTCCTGATATGGTTTTCCGTTTGCTACCAATTCTTTTTCTTTATTGTCAATCATATCGGATGCACGATAGCAAGAACTTTGCAATGCGTAGATACGTGTTGCCATTTCTGCAATCTTGTATTGAATTGCGCCAAACGTTGCAATCGGTGTTTTAAATTGCTGACGTTCTACTGCATATTTTGCCGATTGTTCCAAGGCTAATTTAGAACCGCCTAAAACACCAGCTGCCAATTTATAACGGCCTACGTTTAAGATGTTGAAAGCGATTAAATGACCTTTTCCTATTTCGCCTAATAAATTTCCTACCGGCACTTTTACATTTTCTAAAAACACCTGACGGGTAGAAGAACCTTTGATACCCATTTTTTTCTCTTCAGCACCTAATGTCAAGCCTTCCATGCCTTTTTCTAAAATCAGGCAGGAGAATTTATCGCCTCCAATCTGACAGAAAACAATGAATACATCTGCAAAACCGGAATTGGTAATCCACATTTTCTGACCATTTACGATATAGTGTGTTCCTTCTGCATTTAAAATAGCCGTTGTTTTAGCACCTAAGGCATCAGAACCTGAACTTGGTTCTGTCAGGCAGTAGCAAGCTTTCAATTCACCGCTTGCCAGTTTTGGTAAATAGTGTGCTTTTTGCTGCTCATTTCCGAAATAAACTATCGGCAAAGTACCGATACCAATATGCGCTCCTAAGGACAAGGAGAATGAACGAGATTTAGACAGATACTCAATCAACAATGAATTAGTATTAAAGTCTTTACCCATCCCGCCGTACTCTTCAGGAATAGCTAAACCCAGCAAGCCTAATTCGCCTGCCTTCATCAGTAATGATTCTGTAAGCCCTGGTTCCTGATGTTCAATTCTGTCGTAAATCGGCGTAATTTCCGTATCAACAAATGACACGACTGTATCGACAATCATTTGCTGTTCTTCGTTTAAATCTTCAGGTGTAAAAACATCCTGAAAGTTAGATTCTTTAACTAAAAACTCACCGCCTTTGAGTAAGTTTTTTACGTCGGCTAATGTTTCGCTCATTTTTATTGATTTTATTTTTTTTAAATTCAAAAGGTTTGACAATTCGTTCAAAATGACATACTAAAATACAATGCACGCATTGGAATAACAAACGTTTGGTCAAAAGGTTCAGTTAAGTATTTGTTATCAATTTTGTTATACTGCATGACATACTGATTGTTAATTTTTTCAATTATTTTTGCAATAGAAAGCTATTTTTTTAATTACGTTAAACCATATGCTATGGCGTCTTACAAAAGAATTCCATTAAAACCATTCCCTAATGGTTGGTATGTTGTGGCACATTCCAATGAACTGAAGAATGGAGAAATCATTACCAGAAGATTTGCAGGAAAAGATATTTTATTATTCAGAACAGCATCCGGAAAACTGGCAATTACAGAACCCTACTGTCCTCATATGGGCGGTCATTTCGGATACGGTGGAAAAGTAGAAGGCGAAAACATCAAATGTCCTTTTCATCATTTTTGTTTTGACACCAAAGGAGACTGTACAAAAACCGGTTACGACTCAAAACCATCTTCAAAATTAAAATTGCCTACTTACTATTCTGATGAAAAAAACGATTTGATTTTAATCTGGTTTGATGAAAAAAATAATGCACCGTCGTGGTTTGTTCCGCAGGAAGACTGGAGTGAGTGGACTGAAGTGCGTTTTGCAGAATACAATTTTAATTCACATCCACAGGAAACTTCAGAAAACAGTGTGGATGTAGGGCATTTCGGCATTGTACATGGATATACAGGTGTAGAAACCTTACATGAAATGGAAACACACGACCATTATCTGTATGCAAAATATGCCATGTACCGCATCGCAGATTTTGTGGGTAAGAAAAGAAACATACGAACAGAGTTTAACGTGCATGTACATGGCTTAGGTTATTCCTTTGTAAATACAGAAATTCCCGAACTGGGCATGCATACCCGCCACTTTGTACTGCCAACACCTACGGACACAGGCAAGCTTAAACTGCGCATCGGAGTGAGCATAAAAAAGATGTCAAATTTTAATAAAATCACACCTTTACTAAATCTATTACCCAAGAAATTAGTCCATAAAATTTTACTAAATGGCGCCTACAAAGGCTACTGCCATGATGTAAGTATGGATTTTAAAATCTGGGAGAATAAGATTTATATTGACCCGCCAATTTTAGCCAAGGGTGACGGTCCTGTGACGCAATACAGAATGTGGGCACAGCAATTTTACTATGATGACTCCATACAACCTAATTACAAGCCGCAAGAGGTGGTATAGAAAAAATGATTTTCATAAAATTCGTTAAGAAATTAAAGTTTCAATCATCCGTCTTCATTTTGTTTTAAACATTTTATAGTTTTGTTGGTTACAAATGAAATGCAAAAAACAGGCATTATATTTGTATACTATTTTTAAATTTCTGTCCATATGAAAAACTTATTACTGCTGCTTTTTTCTTTGTCTACACTAAGTTTTTCATACGCTTCTGCTGAAGAACCATGGAAGCTGGAAAAAGATAAAGACGGAATTAAGATATGGAACAGAAAAACACCGAATTCTTCACTTAAAGAATACAAAGCTTCTATTGTTTTAAATATTACATCTGAAAAGTTGGTTTCTTTTTTAAAAAACATTTCACAATATGAAAAATGGATGTACAAAGTAGATGCAGGCAGCGTGAAAGTTCTAAAAAAAAATAATGAGAATGATTTCTACACTTACATGATCATTTCTGCACCACTTATAAAATCCAGAGAAACGATTACGCACATGACTTTTTATCCACCAGACAGCAAAGGCGTAATTATGATTAATTTAGATGGTGCTCCTGATTTGATTCCAAAAAATGATAAATACGTACGAATACCTAAATCAAAAGGTTATTTTAAAATTGTTCCACTTGGAAATGGAAAAATTGAGTTGATACATCAGGCATATGGCTCACCGGGTGGCGGAATTCCGGATGTACTGGCAAATTTATCTTCTGTGGACTGCCCTTTTTATATGTTTACCAAAATTAAATCGCTGTTGTAATTTCAAATCCCAACTTTTCGAGGTCTTTCCAAAATAACGGATAGGATTTTGAAACTACATTGGCATCTTCTATAACTAATTCATTTAATTTCAAGACTAAGGGTGCAAACGCCATGGCCATGCGGTGATCGTCATATGTTTTTATAGTCGTAAGTCGTGAGTTGTAAGTCGTAAGCTTATTTGAAATTAATTGCCAGTTTTTGCTATCCAACTCCACTAAAGAAGCTAAACCTAATTTTTGTAATTCTGTATCTAATGCTGCAATTCGGTCTGTTTCTTTAATTCGCAACGTTTGCAAACCTTTGCAATGCAGTTCTATATTCAAGGCGGCACAAAACGCAACAACAGTCTGTGCCAAATCAGGGCATTCCAGGAAATCAAAATCAAATACACTAATATCCGGTTTGCTAATTTTACGAATTTCAACAGCATTTTCTTTCCACGTCGTTTCTACACCAAAACTATTTGCAATGGAAGCAATAACTGCGTCTCCCTGTATTTGCTGATTGGTTAATCCTTTTAATTCTATGGATGCAGCTTCTGCTAAAACTGCCATCGCATAAAAGTAAGATGCTGCACTCCAGTCAGCTTCTATATAAAATGGTTTGGGTACATAATTGCCGGATTCTACACTTATATTGTTTCCTTCAAATTTGGTACGAACTCCAAAATACTCCATCATTTTCAACGTCATCTTAATATATGGAACAGAAACAATAGTACCGGTTAATTCAAGCTCAAGACCTTCTTCCAGCGTTGGTGCGATTAACAACAAAGCGGTAATGAATTGTGAAGAAGTATCAGCAGGCAAACTTATTTTCCCGCCTTTTAATTTTCTTCCTCTGATTCTTAGTGGCGGAAAGCCCTGATTCTTTTCGTAGGTGATATCTGCACCTAATTGCACTAAGGCATCTACCAGGATTTTTATCGGCCGCAACTGCATGCGTTCGCTGCCGGTCAGCACCACTTCCCTTCCTTCTTGTGTAGCTAAAAATGCGGTAAGAAAACGGAAGGTGGTTCCGCCTGCTCCTGCATCTAAAACGTTATCTTTTGACTGAAGTATATTTTTAAGAAAAACCGTATCATCCGCATTGGATAAATTTTCCATAGCAATCTGATTCTTACATAAAGCATCAATAATTAATACACGATTACTGATACTTTTAGATCCATTTAACTGAATGGAGCCATTAATAAAATCCTGCGCCGGTTTTTTGATATGAAATGACGGAGACATATTACAATAGTACAAAGAAAATTTAAGAATTCAGAAGCAGAGAATAAATTGAGGTTGAAAATTAATTTCTAATTTTCTTTTGTTTGAAATTTCTCTTTATTTTTCACCCAGAGAAACACAATAACGCCAACCAAGAGAATAGGAGCCATTAATAAATATTCTATACCGTTATTGATACTTTTTGCATACTGAGAAGTTTGCACAGTACCTTTACACATGGCGCATTGTGCCTGCGAGAGAATAGAAATACTTAATAAAAGTATTGTAAAAATAAATGGTATATATTTCCTGATTTGCATACTTGTAAAATTACACAATAACTAGATTAGAAGAGTGAATTTAGCGTTAATAATAAGGCGCCATAAACACGTACACCAAAACTCCGGTGATTGCCACATATAGCCACAATGGATAAGTAAATTTCGCCCATTTCTTGTGTTGTATAAAATCGTTCTTAAATGCAAAAGAAAAAGTTTTTAATACAAAAGGCAATACAATTGCAGAGAGTATAATATGTGAAATCAAGATAAAAAAGTAAGCATAACGTAAAACCCCTTCTCCACCAAACTTGCTATCTTCTGCCTTTAACGTATGATAAATAACGTATGACAACAGAAAAACAACGGAAAGTAATAATGCTGTCAACATAGCTATTCTGTGAGAGCTACTGTTTTTATTTTTTATAAAGAACAATCCCGTTAACAAACAAAGGGTAGTTCCTGTATTTACAAAAGCATGAAATTTTGGAAAAAAACTCAAATCAATATTGTGGGTAATCGCAGGTGGCGCAAATTTCAGCATAGCAATAACCAGACTGGGTACAGCAACAGAAATTATTGCAATGACAAGATTGATTGTTTTAGTAGAAGTATTTTGAAGCATACAATAAAGATTTTAGAACAATCTATAAATTCTGATTTATTTTTTCTCTTTCTTGTACTTAGGGTCGTTCCTTTTCATGGGAACAATATAACTCACCAGTAACATTTGAATGTCTTTTATCAACTGATCAACTGATTTCTTATCTGTCCCGTCATAATATCCTCTGATTCGTCTTTCCTTATCAATTAGTACAAATTTCTGATCGTGAATAAAATCCGTCGGACCACCGTCACCTTGCATCGCTGTAATAAAATACCCGTTACGAGCTTGTTTATACAGTTCTTTCTTGTCTCCGGTCAGCAATCTCCACATTCTGGAATTCACATCCTTTTCAACAGAATAATTGAATAATTGTTTTACAGAATCTGTTTCAGGATCAACTGTATGGGAAAGTATCAATACGTCTTTATCTGTTACAAATTTATCCTGCACGAGATGCAGATTGCTGGTCATATCAATACAGATGCTTTTGCAGGTAGTGAAGAAGAAATCAACTACGGTTACTTTTCCGTTCATAATAGCTTCTGTAACAGTATCACCGTTCTGATCTAAAAAAGAAAAAGGAGGAACTTTAAAATAAGCAGTATCTATGATATCTCTGTCACGATAATCTTTCGACTTAAAAGGTTCTTTAGGACCGTAAATTGGCAAACATTTATCCGTTTCCAGTGTCGGTCTATGTTTATTCAGATAGTTAAATACCAGAAAGAATGCAACCGGAAATAATGCAACTACTATTACGGCAGCAATAAACCCGACTCTTTTATTATTTTTCAATAAAGATTATTTAGGATGATTCAAGATATTCCAGTAATGTCCTTCTGTAGCAAATGCAATAATTGCCCAAACCAGGAAAACTAATGGAACTCCAAGAGAAAGCATAAAGGCACGTTTCTCGTATTTCAAGTGCATAAATTCACCTACGATAAAGAAAGCTTTTGCTAAACTTGCAAGCACATAGAATGTATTCATAACTAATTTTGGCAAATGCGGTCCTAATATTAGTGCAACTGCTACTTCAACTACAGTAACAATACTAAGAATTGCCGTTGCTCTCCAGACTGCTTTTACACCTGACTGATATTGTTCTTCTGATAAATGACTAGACATATCTTTCTTTTAATTTTTTATAAAACAATTACATTAAATAGAATGCTAAGAATACAAACACCCATACTAAATCCACAAAGTGCCAGTATAAACCAACCTTTTCAATCATTTCATAATGACCTCTTCTCTGGAAAGTACCATTTGCCGTAGCAAAGAATGCCCAGATATTAATACAAACTCCTGTAAATACGTGGAATCCGTGAAATCCTGTAATACCGAAGAATAATGCGCCGAATGCGATGGGTCCCGGTGATACAGCCATATGTTCTTCTACTAAATGTGTAATACCATTTGCATCCGGTCCGAATGGATTGTAGAAAGGACGTAAACCTTCCGCTATTAAGTGACTCCATTCCCAAGCCTGACAGCCTAAGAACATAGCACCACCAACAATACCACCAATCATCCAAAGCATAACACCTTTCTGATTCATTCTGTGGCCTTCCTGTACGGCACGTACAACTGCAACAGAGCTAAGAATCAGAATAAATGTCATCACACTCACGAATGCTAATGGAGCATTTGCATGTCCTAAACCCGGAAAGGATTTAAAAACCAAATTTGGATTTGGCCACCATGCTTGTGCTAATCTTATAGATGCATACGCAATTAGGAATGCTGAAAATGTAAATGCATCAGATAATAGGAAATACCACATCATGGTTTTACCATAACTGATATTCATTGCTGTTTTTTCACCTCCTTCGCCATTATCTGGCGTAGGCAATAAATCTGCGTGATGCTCTTCTTGTATTTCTAAAACTTCTGCCATTACAGTATGATTTTTCTACTTTAAATTTAAGGTTAAAAAGAAATATAAATATACCCAAAGTATACCCATGAAATGCCAAAACAAAGTCAGTAAATCCGTGCGTATATTAAGGATTCCTTTTTCTTTTGTTTCAATTTCATCTAATATTTCAATGCTCGTTGATCTTCTTAATAAAATTACCGAATGCACAAATGCAATAAATAAAAACAATATTGCAACAGATACGTGTAGTGCATGTATAAACGTAATTACTAAAAAATATGGTCCGGCCGGATTTGGATTAAAAGAAAGATAAACTCCGACATCATTTAACTGTTTCCAGCCTTGTATCTGGTAGTAACAGAATAACAAGCCCAATACCAGCGTAAAAAATAAACTAACTGCCGTCATTAGTTTATGCTGTTTTTTATTAGCTATATGAGCAGCCTGCAAAAACACACTGCTTAATAATATCAGTAACGTTGACACTTTAAAAATTGCCGGAATATCAAAAGGTGTCCACGCTCCGCCGCCGCCTTTACGTACTAAAAAGGCACTTGTAAACCCTGCAAAAATCATAGAAGTTGTCACTATGAATAAGTACATAGTGAAACGGTGTGCTCCCTGATTATTAATCTTATATTTCGTTGTCTCTGCCAATTTTATACTTTATCTAAAACGAATGCAATAAATACTACCGGAATGTACATGAAAGATGCAAACATCAGTTTTCTTGCACTTTTATCTGATATATCCGTTGCTAATTGAATTCCGTTTATTAAAAAAAACAACCCTGCTATTAAAGCCACTATTAATGATATTCTTCCTGTGAACCCAAATGCATATGGTAATACGCTTACTGCAATCAGGCACAGTAAATAAGGAATATTTTGTAATGCTGTTGTTCTGTTTTTTCCGTCAGCGGATGGCAGCAAATAATATCCGGCTTTTTTATAGTCATCGTTTAATAACCATGCAATAGACCAGAAATGAGGAATCTGCCAAAAAAACTGAATAGAGAATAATATCACACCACCTAATCCTATAGTACCGGTTGCTGCTGTCCATCCAATTAATAATGGCATAGAGCCTGGTATTGCTCCGATAAATACAGCAATTGGGCTTATTTTCTTAAACGGCGTATAAATAAATGCGTATGAAATTAATGCTAATGCACCTAATAATCCACTGATTGGATTAAATACCACTCCCAAAATAAATATTCCTGTTACACCAGTACATCCAGCAATTAAATAAGCTTCTATTGGTTTCATTCTTCCGGAAGGCAATGGACGATTTTTTGTTCTATCCATTAGCTTGTCTGTATCTTTCTCTATTAACTGATTAATGGTATTAGAAGAGGCGGTAACCAAGAAACCTCCTAAAGAAAGCAAAACGATTTTCAGCCATTCAACAGTGAGTGGATTAGCAACCAGATACGCCATTACTGCAGAAAAGACAACCAGAAAAGATAACCGGAATTTAGTTAATTCCATAATATCTTTCATCTTTAAAGAAAGTATCTTACCGAATGAAGGTCTGTCAATATATATTCTTTCTGTTTTCACGTTAGAATAAGCAATTTAATCTTTCTGTATTAATGATGAATTTTATCTTTTTTTTCTTCTTCAGTCAATGGAACCGTCTGAGGTATGAAATCAATGTCACTATTCGGATCTCTACTGTAATCATATGGCCATCTATGTACTGTAGGAAGTTCACCATCCCAGTTTCCATGAATACCTTCGATAGGTGAAGTCCATTCCAATGTATTTGCCTGCCAAGGGTTTTGTACAGATTTTCTGCCTCTATACATACTCCAGAAGAAGTTTACGAGGAAAAGTAACTGTCCTAAGAAAACAATGATAGTTGCTACGCTGATTAATTTATTTAAGTCACCGTATTGTGAGAACGCTTCAATTTCGTTAAAAGAGTAATATCTTCTAGGTACACCAGCTAAACCTATAAAGTGCATAGGCCAGAATATAAGGTATGCACCAATAAATGTAATAGCGAAGTGAATATAAGCCATTGTTTCATTCATCATTCTGCCAAACATGCGTGGGAACCAATGATAAATACCAGCAAACATACCAAAGAATGCAGCGATACCCATTACAATATGGAAGTGTGCAACCACAAAATAGGTATCATGTAATTGAATATCAATAGTTGAATTTCCGAGCCAGATACCTGTCAAACCACCGGATATAAACATAGACACAAAACCAATAGCAAACATAGATGGTGGTGTAATACGGATATTACCTCTCCACAATGTAGTCAACCAGTTGAACACTTTAACTGCTGATGGTATCGCAATTAACAGTGTAAATAAAGTAAATACTGAACCTAAGAAAGGATTCATACCTGAAAGATACATGTGGTGTGCCCAAACGATGAAACCTAATACGGTGATACCTAAGATAGAAAAAATCATCGCTTTGTATCCGAAAATAGGTTTACGTGAGTGTACTGCTAAAATCTCAGATACCATACCCATAGCAGGTAAAATGATGATATATACCTCCGGGTGGCCTAAGAACCAGAATAAATGCTGGAATAAGATAGGTGAACCACCTGCATATGGTAAGGCTTTACCACCGATTACAATATTTGACAAATAGAAACTTGTTCCCAATCCTCTGTCAAAAATTAAAAGTACCACACAAGAAACCAATACAGGGAAAGACAAGATACCAATGATGGCTGTAAAGAATAATGCCCATACCGTCAGCGGTAATCTAAACATCGTCATACCTTTAGTACGCATATTTAAAACAGTAGAAACATAATTTAAACCACCTAATAAAGTAGATGCTACGAATAATACCATGGCAATCAACCAGAATGTCATACCATTACCCGAACCTGGTGAAGTTTGTGGTAGTGCACTTAAGGGTGGATAAATCGTCCATCCAGCAGAAGCAGCACCTGTTGGCAAAAATAAAGAAGCAAACATTACAACACCTGCGATAAAGAAAAACCAGAAAGATAACGCGTTCATTAAAGGAGACGCCATATCTCTTGCTCCAATTTGTAGAGGAATTAAAACATTTGCGAAAGTACCGCTCAAACTCGCTGTTAATACGAAGAATACCATGATGGTTCCATGCATTGTAATCAGAGAGTAGTATGCTTCAGGATTTAATTTTCCATCAGTAAACCAGGTAGAAAAAATTCTTTCTAAAATAGGAAATGTTTCATCAGGCCAACCTAACTGCACACGAAACAATACAGACATGAAACCGCCTATAATTGCCCATGCCATACCCATTATCAGGAATTGCTTACCGATAGTTTTGTGGTCTAAGCTGAAAATATATTTTGAAATAAACGTTTCCGTGTGATGATGACCGCCACTGTGTCCTGGACCGTGAACGTGAACATCTGCATGCGTTTCATGTACTGTTGTCGTTTGCATATATTGTTAATTTAAGGCTACTTAAATTTAATTATTTCTTAGTTACTCTAATATCTATTCTTCTGTTTTGCTGACGACCTGCATCTGTATCATTTGTAGCAACAGGAAACTGGTCACCATAACCTTCCGCTTTTATTCTGTTAGCAGCCACACCCAATTTAATCAACTCTGCCATTACTGCTTTTGCCCGGTTATCAGATAATTTTAAATTAGCTTTCTGATCTCCAACATTATCGGTATATCCACCTAACTTAATTTCTACAGCAGGAAATGCTTTCATTATTTCCGAAATATTTTTCAACTGTTCCTGCGATGAAGGTTTCAATGTTGACTTACCTGTTTCGAACAACAATCTGTCAAAAGAAAACCATATATCTTTAGCAACCTGTTTATCACTTTGAATAAAATTAACCAATTTATTTTCCACTCCTCCATTCACAGCACCTACTAATTCAAAGCCTGTTGAAAGCTTGCCTGAAAATCCATTTGCAGATGTTGCTGCTGCTGGTGTGTTTTCTGAAACCTCAGAAACCGGCATTTTGAATGTACCGCTTTCCATTGCAGGCTTTACAACAGTTGCATAATAAGACTTTTGTTCACTGAACCATTTTTCATATTCTTCCTGTGATACTACTCTTACTTTTTTCTTCATATTATAGTGTCCGGAACCACATAATTTATTACAAGCTACAACATATTCGAAGTTAGGATTGTTCGTTTCCTTTTTCATTTCTTCAGTGGTTATAGTCGGACGAAACCAAAGGTGTGTTGGAACACCAGGAACAGCCGACATCATTAATCTGAAATGAGGCAACCAAAAATTATGTATAACATCCAATGCACCAACATTTATTGAAACCGGTTTATTTACCGGTAATACTATTTCATCCGCCATGAAATCATCATGACTTGCAGCATCATTCCAGTTTATTCCCAATTCATTATCTGGATTCACGAGGGAAAAGTCTCTTTTTCCTAATGTATGATCAGCACCAGAATAACGTATTGACCATGCATATTGTTTACCGGTAGCTTCAATTAAAACTGCATCTTTTGGTGCGGGTGAGAATATTTTAAACCATTTCTGTATACCGAAACCAATTAAAAAAGTGAGCACGATAGCAGGAACGACTGTCCAGGCTACTTCCAGTTTATTATTATCTGCAAAGAAATATGCTTTTCTACCTTTTCTGTAATGATATTTATATACAAACCAGAATAAAAGTGCCTGAGTAATGATAAATACGACACCTGTTAACACAATTGTGACATTCATTAAATCATTTATCCAAACGCCTTGTTCGGAAGCAGGTTTCGGTAACATCGTTGGGCCATATACAAAACAAGTTACAATAGAATAAACAAGTACTCCAAAACCGATAATAGAGGTAAATAATGCACTGTTTCCAAATGACTCTTCTTTTTCATCACCGGAACGCAAGGACTTGATTAAATCTGATGCCTTGCTTATTTGTACAATTACGATGTACAACAACACTAACGTTAATAAGCCTAATATAATTGCCATGTCTGACTAAATTTTAAATATGATGATGATAACTTTCATTTACGTATGGATGAGTGGTAGATGCTAAGTCTTTCACTTTTGCTAAAACTGCAAGAGTGAGGTAAACAAATATACTTCCAATCATCAAAAACAATCCGAAACTAATTAATCCAAATCCGCCTTTTGGTAATAATGCAGGACAATTCATTAAGAAGAATGCTGCAAATTGTCCCAGAATTATGATAATAGCTGCAACAATCGTTACATTTTTACTTCTTTTAGAATTTCTGGTCATTAAGATAAAGAACGGTAATACGAAATTGAAAAAGAATGCTCCGTGAAATAAGATACCATAGTTATCTACATTTCTTCTTAAGCGGAAGTATTCTGTCTCTTCCGGGATATTTGCATACCAGATTAACATATACTGAGCAAACCAGGTATAGCACCAGAATACACTGATAGCAAACATCAGTTTAGCCACGTCATGTTTATGGTTGTCATTTACTTTTGGTAAATATCCTTTTCCTTTCAGGTAATGTATAAACAGTATTACAATGGATAACATAGTAACGGCAGCACTTGCCATTGTATTCCATGTGAACATAGTACTATACCAATGTGGTTGAATAGACATAGACCATAACCATGTTGCGAATGTATTGATAACGAATGAAATCAAAACTATTGTGGTTGCAGCTATAACACGACTGGTAGAAAATAGTTTTCTGGAAGGGTTGGAATCCATTGTTGTCAGCGTGTTCCACCATTTATATGTTAATGCTAAACAAGAACCGGCTATTATCACATAAAAAGACCAGAATGTTGTCATGTTCAAGAAATCACGTTTTGTGTTCAGTGTTTCATCAAACGTCTTGCTTCCTTTTATGTATAATTCTTCATGTGTCCAGTGAAAGATATCATGATTGAAAAATAGAAACATTACCAGTAAACAAACTAAAAATACAACTATAGTGGATGCCATAGCCAATGGTATTTTTTGAATCTGAATCTGCCAACCACCCCAAGCGATATTAGTTGCTGCGAGGAAGAACAAAGCTGCTAATGCAATATAAAATCCGAAATAGAAAATATTGTAAATATTTGCGATAACCGTCATTTTCAAGGTTGGCGCAGCATGACCATGGCCTTCCGCAGCAGCAGGTTCAGCTGTTACTGCTTTTGCTTCTACCGCCTGTCCGTGTGTGGCAGTGGCATGATTACTATGGCTTTCGCTATTTCCAAAAAACAACACACCCAGTATAAGTAAAAGTACTCCTATGCCAAAAGCTATAAAAATATTTTTCTTGGTGCCCGAATCAAAAACGTATGTATTCATTGCGAGAATCTGTTTAAATTATTATTTAGTTTTAGTTGAGTCAGTTTTTGCCGATGAAGCTGCTGCAGGTTTGCTTGCATCCTGCAGTGATTTCACGTAACTTAACACTAACCAACGTTCTCTGTGATTTAATTGTGATGCGTAAGAACCCATCATATTTTTTCCATACATCAACGTATGATATCTTTTACCTTCTGACAAAGACAATAATGGTTCAGATAAATAAGACGGCGGAGGCGGGAATTTATTAATCTGAACAAGATACCCTTGTCCGTCTCCTTTTTCACCATGACAAATAGCGCAGTTCACAGTAAATAAATTTTTACCTTCTCCTTCTATTTCATCCTTCGTAAATGTAAAAGGATCTGTTATCAGAGATGCGGATTTCTCATAATCTGAATCCGATAACGGATAGATGTACTTTCCTCTTGCCATGCTTCCTGCAGGTGCCAGTTGATTCGTTTTTCCATCCTTAAAAATAGGATTTGGAGAACCGGCCTCATAAGCAACTGCTTCAGCCATATCGGGCATGTATTGTCTTCCCGGCTGTTTAGAACTTCGGATACAAGATGTAAGACCAAGCACTAAAACGATAAATATGATTTGATATTGTTTCAACATGATGTTATACTTCTTTTTGATAAACTTCGATAGCGCCTTCTTTTTTCAGTAATTCAGAGACAGCATTTACATAATTAGCATCTTTAGTGCTGTCTAGTTCAAATGTTAATGCAAACAAATGATCTGTTGTTCTTTCATCTATGATTTTCGGCTTTTTACCCGGCCAAAGTTTACATAAATAATAGAAAGAAACAGTCATACCAATTGCAGAAAATAATACGGTATGTTCAAATGTAATCGGTACATATGCCAACAACCCAAAGTTTGGTTTGCCGCCATAATCTGTCGGATAGTTAAACTTATTGATAAACGTAATCATACTCAACGCAACGGTTAAACCTGTAGCTCCGAAGAAGAATCCTGCTGTATGAATACGAGTGGGTTCTAAACCCATTGCATGTTCCAAACCATGCACCGGAAATGGTGTAAATGCATCGGTAATTTCATAACCTGCATTTCGCACGTCCTTAACGGCGTGTAATAACACATCGTCGTCGTCGAACATTCCTACTAAATATTTTTTTGTATCGCTCATATTATTTCTAATAATGAATTTTAAAAATTAATCCCAGGTTCCAGCTTCTACTGATGTATTTTTATATACTTCCTGATCTTTTACTTCATCTAATTGTCCTTGTCTGTATTGATTTCCTGAAACTTTCAGGATAGATTTTACCTCTGCAATCGCAATTGCCGGGAAGAATCTGCAGAATAATAAGAACAGGGTCATAAATAATCCAATTGTTCCTACGAAAATGCCTATTTCTACCCATGTTGGAGAATAGTACACCCAACTTGATGGTAAATAATCTCTGTGTAAGGAGATTACGATAATCACGAAACGCTCAAACCACATACCTATGTTAATCAAAATAGACATAGCAAACGTAACCCATAGATTTCTTCTTAATTTTCTAAACCAAAACACCTGCGGTGATACTAAGTTACAGAACATCATACTCCAGTATGCCCACCAATACGGACCAAAGGCTCTGTTGGCGAATGCATAACTTTCATACATATTTCCGGAATACCATGCTGTGAAAAGCTCTGTCAAATAAGCTATACCCACCATTGTACCGGTTAACAACATTACTTTATTCATCGACTCAATGTGAGCCAGAGTGATGTAATCCTGTAAATTCATTACGTGACGCGCCACTAACATCAAAGTTAATACCATCGCAAATCCTGAGAAAATCGCACCCGCTACGAAGTACGGAGGCATGATGGTTGTATGCCAGCCTGGAACTACGGAAGTTGCGAAGTCAAAGGATACTATCGTATGTACGGATAATACTAATGGAGTTGATAAACCTGCTAAAATTAATGAAAGTGATTCCCATCGTTCCCAATGTTTAGCACTTCCTACCCATCCGAAGCTTAAGAAATTATAGAATTTCCATCTGCCCGGTGTCTTAGACTGGTCACGAATAGTACCAAAATCCGGAACTAAACCTGTATACCAGAATAATAAAGAAACAGTGAAATAAGTAGAAATCGCAAATACGTCCCAAAGTAAGGGAGAGGTAAAGTTTACCCAAAGTGGTCCTCTTGTATTCGGATAAGGGAAGATGAAAAATGCGTCCCAAACACGCCCCATGTGGAAGATAGGGAACTGACCTGCGCAGACAACCGCGAAAATCGTCATCGCTTCTGCTGCACGGTTAACCCCTGTACGCCATTTCTGACGGAATAATAACAAGATAGCTGAAATCAGTGTTCCTGCGTGACCGATACCGATCCACCAAACGAAGTTGGTGATATCCCATGCCCAACCAACCGTTTTGTTAGCACCCCAGGTACCAATACCAAAACAAACTTCCCAGGTGATACAAAACACAAATAATCCCGCAACAGCAGCAGATACCAAAGTCCAGAACAACCATTTAGGCTGTACTTTACCGGTAGTTGGCCCAACGATATCGTTTGTAATTTGTTTATACGTTTTATTACCGAATATTAACGGTTCGCGTAGTGGTGATTCAAAATGACTTGCCATTATATCTTACTTTACGACTTTTATTAATTATTAAACTTCCGACGGTTTATCAATGAAATATTGTGCCGGTTCTTCGTCTTTATTTCTAACTTTTACCTGATAGCCAACTGCTGAAAGGAAATGCTGTTCTTCCAATACATAGTAGTTTCTTCCACTTGTATCAAAAGTTTTGGCTACTACGCTTTCTTTATTGTTCTGGTCACCAAATGTGATGGCATTTGTAGGACAAGCTGTCTGACAAGCTGATTTCACATCTCCATCTTTCAACGGACGACCTTCTTTTTTCGCAGTTAATTTTCCTTCCTGAATACGTTGAACGCAGAAAGAGCATTTTTCAATCACACCACGTGAACGTGTTACAACATCCGGATTCAATACCATTCTGGTTAAATCTTCGAACATATAAGATTGTGCTTCTGTATCTGTGAATGAACGTTTACCGTCATTGAATTTACCAAAGCTGTCTGCTCCCTGATAATCCAACCAGTTGAAACGACGTACTTTATAAGGACAGTTGTTTGCACAATATCTTGTACCGATACATCTGTTATAAGCCATTTGGTTCAGACCTTCCGAACTGTGGTTGGTAGCATTCACCGGACATACGTTCTCGCATGGTGCGTTGTTGCAATGCTGACACATCATTGGCTGGAAAGAAACATCCGGATTATCTGGATTTCCATTATAATAACGATCGATACGCATCCAGTGCATTTCCTGTGAACGGTAAACCTGACGTTTTCCAACAACAGGAACGTTGTTTTCAATGCTGCAGGAAACCACACATGAACCGCAACCGATACATGCATTTAAATCCACTACCATTCCCCAGTGATGACCTTGTTTATAGTCATTTGGTTTATAGCCGTCATATAATGAGTGACTGAATTCTTCTTTAATTTTTTCTCTGTCTTCGTTACCTGCGTGCTCATTCTTTTTGTATTCAGCTAAAGTCGTTTCTTTAACGATTTCGCCTCTGTATTTTTTAGAACGCATCGGAAGACTGTAATCTTCCATTAGGGTATGATACGTTTGGTTTAATGCCAACTCGTATGTTTTTCCTGTCAATTCAATCGTTGCACCATCTGTAGAATAAGAAGCGACACCATTTGCAGATTTTACAAAAGGATATACACTTTTACCTACCATATCACCGGCTTTACCCGCTTTCTCACGACCGTAACCCAAAGCAATAGCTAGAGTATTCGCTGCTTGTCCGAATTGAACAACAACCGGCAATTCAATAGATTTACCGTTGATGGTTACTTTTGCAATAGGTACATTTTTTTCAGATGGCTGAGGATCGATTCCTTTTGCTTTCGCATATGAATATGGTATCGTAACATAGTTATCCCAGGTTACTTTAGCCACCGGATCCGGCAATTCCTGTAAGAACGGGTTATTTGCATAGCTACCGTCACCTAAACCAACTTTTTCGTAGAAGATTACTTCCATTCCTTTAGGTGCAGCCGTTTCTGTTTTCACACCTGCTACAGATGCGCCCACATTAGCACTTGCGCCGCTGCCAGCTGCAACGCTTCCGAAGAAACCTGCCTGTATTGCTGTCTGGTAATTTCCACCTGAGATGGCTGCTACTTCATTTTGCACGATTTGTGCAATCGGTGTAGTATCTCCTGCCCATGTAAATAAAGAAGCTGCTGCCTGACGGGTATCAAATAATGCTGAAATGGTTGGTTGTACGAATCCGTAGAAACCAGATTTCGGTGCAATGATATCCCATGACTCTAAATAATGTGAATCTGGTGCAATATATTGGCTAAACTGAGCTGATTCATCAGGTCTGTCTGCCGTAGAAACGGATAATTCTGCTTTTTTAATAGCTTCCTTAAATATTTCTGAGTAAGGTGTGTTGTAAACAGGATTTGCTCCTACTAAAATAATTCCTTTGTATGCACCAGCTTTTAAATCATTTGCCAATGCAGCCAATGCTTCATCGTTTCCTGATTTTAAATTATAGTTGTTTGCAGTATCAATCACGCTACCGTAATTACCTAAAGTTCCATTGATTGCGTTTACCAATAATTGTATCTCCACATCATTAGTACCGGAAACCACAACAGATTTTCCTTTTGCAGCGCTTAATTCTTTAGCCACTTTAGCAATACCGTCATTAGCGTCTTTTCCCGAAAGGTTTTTTACACCACTTACTGAACCGCCAACTGCTGCCAACAAATTGATTAATGCTTGTTTCTCTTCTGACGGATTGATTGGATATCTGTAATCCGCACTTGCACCTGTAATCGTCATAGTTGACTGAAACTGGTGGTGGCGGGACATTTTTGGATTTTCTTTAGTCGGTACTCTGTTTGCAATATATTTCTTTGTATTTTCTACAGAAGAAATACAGGTACCTAAAAAGTCTGTATTAAAACCAACAATAACATCCGCTTTATCATAATTAATAGAAGGGATGATTGCAGCACCAAGACTCGTCTGGTTTGCTTTTCTTGTTGCATAGTTAGAAATTGCATCATAACTAACTACAGTAGTGGTTGGATATTTTGCTACAAATTTTTCAATTGCTTTTTTAGTAATCACAGAAGCAACAGTACCTGTAACCAATGCGATTTTACCGCCACTTTTTGCAATTGCATCCAGTTTTGCAGTAATTTCAGCATCTACTGTTTTCCAGTCAGCCTTTTTATTTTTAATGGTTGGAGTAGCTAAACGTGTTACATCGTACAAACTCAATACAGAAGCCTGTGCTCTTGCGTTTGTTCCGCCTAACGTAAAAGGAGAATCAGTATTTCCTTCAATTTTAATTGGGCGACCTTCACGTGTTTTCACCAAAATATTGATACAGTCATTTCCATCGTAAAAAGTAGTAGCAAAATAATCTGCTACACCCGGTGTTACTTCAGGAACTGCTTTTCTGGTATCCAGCGTGTAAGGAATTGCTTTGTGTGTAGGAATTTTACATGCAGAAGCCAATGCAGCCACAGATACACTGAAACCCATTGCTTTTAGGAAGTCACGGCGATTGGTACCACCATTATCTTCCGCATCGTTTGCGTCGATTTCAAAATTAAATTCCTTTGCAGCTTGTTCTTTGTATTGAGGAGTTTCATTTAACTCATCCAAGCTCGTCCAATATTTTTTGTTACTCATTTATATATAGGTTAATTGAGTTCTTGAATATTAATAATGACATTTTTGACATTCTGTACCGCCAATATCTTCTACTGTTACTTTAGACTTAGTGCCTTTTTTCAATTCGTCCTGATATTTCTGGAATACAGAATAGTATTTATTTTCAGCAAATTTCACTTCCGTTTGTCTGTGACAGTTGATACACCATCCCATAGATAAAGGAGCGAATTGTTTCATCACTTCGTACTCTTCCACTTTACCGTGGCAAGTCTGACATTTAACACCACCAACTTTCACGTGCTGAGAGTGATTGAAATATACGTGATCCGGTAAGTTGTGAATTTTTACCCATTCGATATTTTTAGGAGCTTGTGTGAATTTTTGCTTGTCAACATCCCAACCTGCATAATCATAGATTTTTGCAATCTCGTCTTTACCGTATTTAGGACCTTGCTGCACATATTTGTGACAGTTCATACAAATCTGAGTACCCGGAATGCTTGCGTGTTTACTTTTCTCAACGCCGGTATGACAATACTGACATTCAATCTTATTCTGGCCAACGTGTAATGCGTGAGAGAATTTAATCGGCTGATCGGGTGCATATCCCTGAGAGCGACCTAAGTCGATAGCCCCACCGAAGATATTGAATACCAACAATATAGAACCAATCAGCATTAATACTTTAAATGTTTTATTGCTGAATACTTTTTTAGCCAACGGAATATCTTCCACTACCTCACCAGCTTTTTCTCTAACAGCTTTGTCTAATTTAGACGTTACTGTCCATAGCAATAATGCCAAAACTACCAAAAATGCTACCAAGGCCCAAATATACCATGCAGAAGCACCTTTATTTTCAGCACCACCAGCAGTTGCTCCTGCATCAGTTGCAGTTGCTGCTTTTGCCGGTTCGGCTACACCCGGGTTTTTTACGTAAATCAGAATGTCCATAATTTGCTCAGCCGTTAACTGAGGAAATGCTGACATTACAGATTTGTTATACTCATTAAAAATTTTGTTAGAGTAAGCGTCACCGCTTGCTATAAGTTTTGATGAGTTTTGCACCCAGGCAACAATTTTTGCTTCACTTTCCCATCGGTCCCAAACACCAGTAAGTGCAGGTCCAACTACTTTTCTGTCTATTGCATGACAAGAGGTACAGTTTGCTTTAAATAAAGCCATACCTGCCTTTGCTCTTTCCACACCTGCTGCATCTGTAGCTGCAACATCCGGTACAGCAACCGCTGCAAAAGAAGTGGCTGACAGAGATAGAAATAAAGTAATTACTATTAAAGCGAGGATTTTTCTGATTGGTTTACAAGAATACATTATTTATCTAATTTTTCTCGGTTGCAAATATAGTATTCAACCGCTAATTCGCATAAAGTGTTGATAATTCTCTATTTAGATTGAGTTTAAATAAATTGTATTTTATTGATTATCAGAATGATTGAAAAAGAAGTTAAACAGTAAAAAAAAGAATTTAATGTACGCTTAACATTTCTTTAGACTTTCATGAAATATTGTGGAACTTTTAAAAAGTTATTTGAGTTCACGGTGAATTTTTTCCTATTTTGGTACGGTTTTTATATACATAATTGATTATGCTTTACAACAAAAAATTATCTATGAAACTTTTTAGACAATTATCCATACTTCTGCTCAGTATAACCATATTTTCCTGTCAAAGTATCAAAAAAAGCTTTGAAAGCCGGGATTATGACAGTGTAATATCCCAATTTTTAAAGACAAATAATTTTGATGATGAGGAGCTTTCCATGTTTGAAAAATCTTATAAAGCTGCATTTGACAGAGATAAACAACAAATTACTGTACTAAAATCACTGAACAACGGCGAACGATGGGAAGAAATATTTGATATGTACACGAAAATAAATACAAGACAAAATAGTGTGTTACGCTTACTGCCGCTGCATTATACTAATGGCGATGAAGCGATTATTGAAACGTTTAATTTTAGCAGTGTTTTAGAAGAATCGAAACAGAATGCAGCACAGTATTATTACGATCAAGGTGTGAAATTGCTAAATTCGGGAGTTAAAAGTTCCATCCGCCAGTCTTTAGATTATTTTGCTGCGTCAAAAAAATTCTATATTAATTATAAAGACGTAAACGAGCTGATGGATCAGGCACTGGCTAAGGGAAAAAATTACGTATTGCTTATAGTAGAAAGGAATCCAACACTAATGGTGCCTCCTTCTTTTGAACAAAGCATTGTAGATAATGTAAAACTGACACAAAGAGATCAATGGGTAAATATTGATTACAGAAGGAAAGACAAGGTTGTGTACGATTATGTAGTAAAGCTGAACTTATACGATATTCAGGTTTCACCGGATGCCCTGAAAGAACTGAACACGGTTGAAGAAAAAACGATTGAAGACGGTTGGCAGTATGTGCTGGACAGCAGAGGGAATGTTCAGAAAGACTCTCTTGGTAATGACATTAAAATTCCGAAATATGCTAAGATAAGTTGTCAGGTGAAAGAGACCCGCATGAATAAAACTGCTCAGGTTTTTGGTGATGCTACTATTTATGATGCGCAGACGAAAGATTATATTAAAAATCAAAAATGCAGCGGAAACGCGGCTTTTGATTATTCTTATTTTCAGGTGTATGGCAACAGGGATGCATTGAGTGCTGCAACATTGAGCAAACTCGGAAATCCACCTGTGTTATTCCCGAATTCATTTGACATGGTAGAACGCTCTAAAGAACAACTGATACGTTGTTACCAGGATTTTGTGATGGCAAATTATAATGCGTTTGCTTACGCGAAATAGCTTACCATCATTGCGTTCCGAAACTTCGGAAGAAGTGAAGCAATCTAACAAAAAATCGAGAGATTGCTTCGTACCTCGCAATGACGTTACTAAAAAATTAAAGAAAAAAACATTGGACATTATACAAAAATACTTTCCTGACATATCTGTCGAGCAATTAAAACAGCTGGAACAGTTGCTGCCGCTATATACGGAATGGAATGAAAAAATAAATGTGATTTCGCGTAAAGATGTAGACAATTTTTATGAGCGTCATGTACTGCATTCCTTATCCATTGCAAAAGTAATTTCTTTTCAAAAAGGTGAAACTGTTTTAGATATCGGTACCGGTGGTGGCTTTCCTGGAATTCCATTAGCTATATTTTTTCCTGAAACAAAATTTATTTTAACAGATTCTATAGCAAAAAAAATTACAGTGGTAAAAGAAATTGCTGGTGCCTTGCAATTAAAAAATATAACTGCGGTGGTGGAACGTGCGGAAAATATAAAAGAAGATGTGGATTATGTAGTAACACGCGCTGTGGCAAAAATGAGCGACCTTATTTTCTGGAGTAAAAACAAACATCCAAAAAAAATAATTGCCCTGAAAGGCGGAGATTTAAAAGAGGAACTGCAGCATATCCGAAAAAATATCCGCATTGTAGAATTAAAAGAATTATTCGAAGAAGAATTCTTTGAAACAAAAAAAATCGTTATCTGCAGTTAATTCTTTACGGCTTTGGCTTCTTCCAGCATATGTTGTTTTCCTTCTTCTAAACTGGTAATTATTGCAAAGTTCCCGTTTCCAGTGGCTGTCAGTTTCTTAAGTTTGGTTTTTACATACTCCGTATTTTTTCCGAAACAAAATACAGACAAGGTTATATTTTTATCTAATCCGGATTCAATCACCTGTTGCATTTTTTTATAATCCTTTTCACCGGAAGTAAAAATACCGTCGCTGGCAAGTACAATACGGTTGTTTCCTTTTTGCACAAAATTCTTAAGAGCCGTTTTGTATGCAACATCCAGCGCAGCTCCGCCTTGTGAGGTGCTACCAAATGTCAGTCCGTCAATTGTTTTCGTAATTAATGCTTTATCTGTAGCAGCCGTTGAAGGCAATACCTCTTTCACAAAATTAGAAAACGTCAGAATTGCCACTCTGTCGGTAGGCCGTAGTTCATTCACCAGATATTTTATGGACTCCTTTAGCAGGGGCATTTTTTCCGCTGTATTCATGGAGGATGAAATATCTATGAGAAAAACAAGATTGTTCGTTGCATATCCTTCCAGAACTGGTTTTACGGGTTCGGGCTTCAATATAAGGGGCGCTGCTGCTGTAACCACTTTGGGGTCTTTATTTTTTATTGTAAAATCCAAAATACTCTCTTTCAGAATTTTTGCAAATCCGCTGCGTGTATTATAATTTTTTGCTTCAATTTCAACCGAATAATACCCTACAGGAAATAAAGTTTTGGTTGTAATATCATACCGGCCAAGAGAATCCGTGACATCTGAAAACTCTACCCCTTTAAAGAAGGTTATCAATATAAAAGCCCCGCTGACGGGTTGTTGAGTATCCATATCTTTTATCACACCTTTGATGTGCATTCCTTCAGCAAATACAGATACGCAACACAAGCAAATAATAAAGGTGTACAGATGTTTCATATGCTACATTTTTCTCTAATGTAAAGTTATAGTTTGATATTTATATTTTTAAAACAAAAATTGTGCTAATTTTAACGTGATGAAAAAGTATATCTTATTAATTATTGCATTTGCAATCGGATTTGAAGCCTTTTCACAGGATTCATTAAAAAGACAAAGCGTTTATAAATACCGTCTGGGTTTAGATATTCCGATTGGGTTAATTACACTTGGTACAGGAGCCACGAGCCTGATTTTACGCAAAAAAAAGCAGCCACTTTCATTTACCGAATTAAGCAACCTGAAACCAACGGATGTAAACAAGTTTGACAGGTATGCTATCTACCAGCATTCTAAAGCTTCTGCCATAGCAAGTGATGTATTTCAATACACGGCAATGGTAAGTCCGGCATTATTATTTATTGACAAAGACATCCGCAAAGACTGGAACACCGTATTACCGATATGGATGGAAACATTTGCGATGACCTCTGCACTGACGATGTTTACCAAAGAATTAGCTAAACGGAATCGTCCTTATGTGTATTCTGATTATGACAATGGCAACAAGAGCAGCAAAGATGCAAGGTCTTCTTTCTGGTCCGGGCATACCTCTATAACCGCAGCAAGCACCTACTTTATGGCCATGGTATATGCCGATTATCATCCCCACTCCCGCTGGAAACCTCTGATGTGGACTGGTGCCGCTATACTTCCTGCACTGACAGGTATTACACGTGTAAAAGCAGGCAAACACTACTGGACAGATGTCATCACCGGGTATGCTGTAGGCGCGCTTGTAGGAACCTTAACGCCATTCCTTCACCGCAGGGAATTCAGAAGAAAATAAATTTATTTGTCATGGGATTCTGAAACAAGTTCAGAATGACGGTGGTCTTATCAAGATAACTATGCTTTATTGTACCAGGCAAACACTTTATTGCCGTTGGCGTCAATAGAGAAAGCTTCTGAAAAAACGGATGAAAAGTTTTTTTCAAACTGCTCGTTTTCAATTTTACTTCTGAAGGAGTCATTGATTTTTGAAAACAATAAAATACCATTTGTAGCCACTAACTTTTTTAACGACGTAAAAAAAACAGGCTGCATAAACTGTATGGGTGTTAGTTCTTCGATAAATACATCAAACAAAATTAAATCAAACTGATGTTGTTCGTTTAACACAAATTTTTCTGCATCGCCGCATACATATGTTACTTTGCTTTTCAGATTCGATTGCAGATACTTTTTTGCCAACTCAATAATGACTGCATCTGCATCTACCGCTGTTATATTTTTTATAGTTGGATGATTTTCCAGCAAATCCACTACACTGCCTAAGCCGAAACCCAGCACTAAAACACTTTCCATCTTTTGCTGCTGAATCTCGATAGCATTGAATGCCATACCAAATGAGGTATAATTTCTACCGTAAGAGTAAATGGCGTTTTGTGTACTGAGCATGTATTCCCCTTTGCTTAAAGAAACCACGACCTCACCGCTAAATTCACTTTGTCTTTTTTCTATTGAAAATTCGAAAAAGTAACTGAGTATTTTTTTTAGATTTAAAATCATACTTTTAAAAAAGAATGTACCTTGATTTATGTTACTAATAAACTATAAAAATACTTACCGCAGAACGAATATAATCATAAATATGTATTACAATATTTTTATGATAATCAGAAAACCACACTATCTATTTTCTCACAAGGATTTCATTATGCTTTTATTATTCGTTTTGTAACATAAGTTGCGTAAAAGTTTACTAATACTGTATATTTTTGCTGTACAATTATATGTTTATGAAAATAGAACAAATATATACCGGATGTCTTGCACAAGGTGCTTATTACATAGAAAGCAACGGCGAGGCGGCTATCATAGATCCGCTGCGCGAGGTGCAACCTTATATTGATATGGCAGAAAAACGAGGTGCCAAAATCAAATACATTTTTGAAACACATTTCCATGCCGACTTTGTTTCCGGCCATGTGGATTTATCCAGAAAAGTGGAAGCGCCCATCATCTATGGACCTACTAAAATGGAAACGGGTTTTGCCGCCCATATTGCTTACGACGGTGAAGAGTTCACACTGGGAAATGCACGCATCAGACTCATCCATACACCCGGACATACCATGGAAAGCAGTTGCTATTTACTAATAGATGAATCAGGAAAAGAAACAGCCTTATTTACCGGTGATACTTTATTCATCGGCGATGTGGGAAGACCGGATTTGGCGCAACATGTCGTAGCTGATTTAACGGAAGAAAAACTGGCTGCTCATTTATATGATTCCCTGCGTAATAAAATCATACCGCTGGCGGATGACATCATTATCTATCCAGCACACGGAGCGGGCAGTGCATGTGGTAAAAATATGAGTAAGGAAACCTCAGATACCTTAGGCAATCAGAAAAAAACAAATTACGCACTGAATCCTGCCTTAACCAAAGAAGCGTTCATTAAAGAAGTACTACATGGACTGGTAGCTCCACCAAGCTATTTCCCTAAAAATGTACTGATGAATATTCAGGGATATGACAGCATTGACGAAGTAATTTCCAGAGGTACGCACGCTTTATCTCCGGATGCCTTTGAAGCGGCTGCCAACGAAACGGATGCGATTATTCTGGATACCAGAAAGCCAGCTGAATTCGGTGCAGGATTTATTCCCAACTCCATCAATATCGGAGTGGACGGCAGTTTCGCCGTTTGGGTGGGCACTTTGATTACCGACATCAAACAAAAAATATTACTGGTGACTACACCGGGCAAAGAACAGGAAGTAATTACCCGTCTGGCACGTGTGGGCTACGACCATGCCATCGGTTATCTGGACGGCGGTTTTGATGCCTGGAAAAATGCTGGAAAAGAAACGGATTCCATCATATCGGTGAGTGTGGATGAATTTGCAACTGCTGAAGAAAAAGATGCAAGCATCAATATTCTGGATGTGCGCAAAAAAAGCGAATATGACTCTGAGCATATTATAAATGCCTTGAACACACCACTGGATTTCATTAATGAAAGCATGCAGCAGATTGACAAAAACAAAACCTATTATGTGCATTGTGCGGGCGGTTATCGCTCTATGATATTTGCTTCTATCCTCAGAGCAAGAGGATATGATAACCTGATAGATGTGGACGGCGGTTTTGCTGCCATCAAAAAATCAGATAAATTTAAAATTACGGATTACGTTTGCCCGTCCACTTTACTCTAAAAATTATGCAATACATACTAAAATACAAACTCACCCTGCTAGGAATATTGCTGGGTGCAGCCGGAGGCTTTGCCTATTATTACTATGTTGGATGTGCCAGCGGTACCTGTGCCATCACCTCAAGGCCGTTGAATAGTACGCTTTATGGCGCCCTGCTTGGCGGTTTACTTCTGAATATTTTTCAGAAAGACAAAAATGATACTTAAACACCTAAATAACAAATCATGCAAAACAAACAAACCATTATCGACGTAAGAAGCTACGGTGAGTTCATGGGAGGACATGTAGCCGGCAGCATCAATATTCCGCTGCAGGATCTTCCTCAACACCTGGATGAAATAAAGGCAATGCCACAACCTGTCATCTTATGCTGTGCTTCCGGCAACAGAAGCGGACAAGCCATGATGTTTCTGCGCGATCAGGGTATCAACTGCGAAAACGGCGGCAGCTGGCTGAGTGTCAATTTTGCGATGCAACAGGCATAAGCCCCTTGACTACTATTTTCACCTCTGGATACAGAATAATATAGTAAGTCTATAGAGTTTTTACTTATAATTATGTAATATTGTACACCGTTAGAGTAAACGGGCTTACCTTATTCTGTACTATGAGCAACAAACTACTTATATATACTTTCCTGTTTTCCTTAGGACTGTTGGGGGTGTTTGGATATGTGGTATTTACCAAATCAGATGAGATGGGCAGACAAAACCTGCCGGTTCAGGCGGGCATCGCAGATACAACTGGCACCGAATACTGGCATGCGCCGGATATAAGCACGTTGGAAAAAAATCCTGAAAGGGAAGCAATTCTATACGGCAAAGATTTGATTTCCAGAACTGCTTATTATTTAGGCCCAAAAGGAAGTGTTGCACAAACGACCAATGGCATGAACTGCCAGAATTGTCATCTGGATGCCGGCACTAAAGTTTTCGGAAATAACTACGGCTCCGTATTTGCCAACTATCCAAAATACCGTCCTCGTTCCGGCACCAAAGAGAACATTCAAAAGCGTGTAACGGACTGTTTTGAAAGAAGTCTGAATGGCAAAGCTCCGGACTCTTCATCTGTGGAAATGAAAGCGATTGTTGCCTATATCAACTGGCTGGGTAAAGACGTAGCGAAAGGAGAAAAGGCTGCAGGCTCCGGTTTTAAGGATATCGCCTTTTTAGACAGACCTGCAGATCCTGAAAAAGGTAAAATGGTGTATGTGCAAAAATGCCAGAGCTGCCATCAACTGAACGGCGAAGGCGTTAAAGACGCAGATGGCATTGTGTATACCTATCCGCCGCTTTGGGGCGAACACAGTTACAATATTGGAGCAGGCTTGTACCGACTGGCGAGTTTTGCGAAATATATAAAATACAATATGCCTTTCGGTGCCAGTTACCTGAATACTCAGTTAAGCGATGAAGAAGCCTGGGATTTGGCGGCATTCGTCAACTCACAGCCAAGGCCTTCAAAAGACCTGAAAAAAGACTGGCCGAAAACAGAGGAAAAACCATTTGACCATCCCTTCGGTCCGTATGCAGATGGCTTCACGGAAATACAACATAAGTATGGTCCATTCCAGCCAATCAAAGATAAACTGGATGCCATGAAAAAAGAAAGAGACGCTGGGAAACAAAAAAAGAAAACGATATAGGAAAACCATAAAACAGGTGTAATCTAAACGAGTGGTCCAAATATGCTTTCTTTTACCTCACCCCAAGTCGAACTTCGTACGACTTTTCCCCTCTCCATATGGAGAGGGGTGGTTCCGACAAAGTCGGAATTGGGGTGAGGTATAAACAAAATAATACTAAAAGTTTTGCATATTTAGATTAAAAAGAATTTAATACTGATGGAAAACACAACAGAAAACGAAACACACGACTCCGGTAATCGCAGGAGTTTTTTTAAGAAATCTGCTTTAATAGGTCTGGCTGCATTTTTGAAACCGGTCGCCAACTTTGCTTCAACAACACCGGTCGCAAATGCATCCAAAAACTATCCTGTAAAACCGGCAACTTCAAAAAAGAAAATCACCATTCTGATTACTGCCGATATACATTCGCAACTCAATACGCATGATGAATTCTTCTGGGAAAACAATCAGGCGGTATATCGCAAACGTGGCGGACTGGCTGTTTTAAAAACGATGATTGACACGTTCAGAAAAGAAAATCCGGACAATACTATTTTGTATGATGGCGGTGATTTCTTTCACGGACATGCCATCGCCTCTCTCACGGAAGGAGAAGCGCTGATTCCCATTTTCAATAAACTGAATTACGATTTACTGTTGCCGGGCAACTGGGAAGTGGTGTACAAGAAAAAGAAAATGCTGTACGATCTGGGGCATTCGAACGCGGCAAAAATATGTGCCAATATGTGGCACAAAACAGACGATGAAAACAACGGAGAATTAGTCTATCCGCCGTATTGGATAAAATATATAGCCGGCGTAAAAATCGGGGTGATTGGATATACCGACCATCTCATTCCGAAACGTCAATCGCCTGCCTACAGCGAGGGATTGCGTTTCGAACATGCGGAAAAAACCGTTGCCAAATATGTAAAGCTGCTGAGAGAAACGGAAGGCTGTGCCGTGGTATTGCTGGCTACCCACATGGGTTTGGCACAGCAGGTGGGGTTGGCAAACAATCCCGTTTCTGCCGGGGTGGATTGCATCATCGGTGCGGATACGCATGAACGCGTGCGGGTACCGATTGAAGGAAAATACACAAAAGTGATTGAGTGCGGTGCCTTCGGTTCCTTTCTGGGTAAACTCGATTTAATACTCGAAAATGGCCAACTCAAAGACATCCGTTATCACTTGCTGGATGTAGACCCCGGAAAATATCCTGCCGACAAAACCATACAGGCAATGGTAGATAAAACATACCTGCCGTACAAGGCTGAACTGCAGAAAGTCATCGGCACCAGCAGCACACCGCTGGTACGTTATTTTGTGATGGAAACACCGATGGATAATTTAATTACGGATGCCATTATGTGGAAGTTTAAACCGGACATCGCGTTGTCGAATGGTTTCCGTTTTTGTCAGCCGCTTGCTGTAAATAAAAAGACCGGTGTGGCAGCCATCACTAAAGAATTTTTATGGAATATGCTGCCGGTAAACAGCGAAGCAAAAACGGCTATGGTAACGGGACAACAAATACACGTCTGGCTGGAGAAGGAACTGGAGAATGCCTTTGCGAAAGATCCGTCTAAACGGTTTGGCGGTTGGTTTGTGCGGTTCAAGGGAATGGAAGTCAATTTTACCATTGGCAATGATTACGGCAAGCGCCTGAACTGGGTGAAAGTGGGAAATGCGCCACTCGACCTTACCAAAGAATATAGCATCATAGCCTGTGAACGTGAAGGCGACCCGGAGGATACGTTGTGCAGGGTGGAGCATGTGAAAAATCCGACAAAACTTACTATTCTGCTGCATGATGTGATTACGGAATATTTGAAGGTAAATTCACCGGTTTCGCCAAGCTTAGAAAAGCGTGCCACAGCGACGGATGCAGCTGACACCTTACTGACACAGTTGCGAGGAACGACATATGAGTTTAGGTGATTATAATTATCTGAAATCCTGTCATCTTTTAATCCAAAAATCCTAATTCCGACAAATAAAAAAAGCGAAGTAAAATTACTTCGCTTTTTTCTTCGCTACCAATCGCTTCGACAAGCTCAGCGGGACAGCTTTGTATTACTTCGCCACCGACACACTTCTTGTTTCGCGGATTACGGTTACTTTGATTTGTCCCGGATAAGTCATTTCATCCTGAATTTGCTGTGCAATTTTGAACGAAATCTCCTCCACTTGTTTGTCGTCTATTTTTTCTGCTTCTACTAACACACGCAACTCACGGCCTGCCTGTATCGCATAGGCTTTTTGTACACCTTGATAAGAAACGGCTAATTTTTCCAGCTCGTCTATACGTTTCATATAGCTTTCCATAATCTCACGACGCGCGCCCGGACGTGCACCTGAAATAGCATCACACGCCTGAATAATTGGAGAAACCACATACAACATTTCCATCTCATCGTGGTGTGCTCCTACCGCATTGATGATTACCGGTGCTTCTCCGTATTTCTCACATAATTTTGCACCTAACAAAGCGTGTGATAATTCCGGATCTTCATCCGATACTTTACCAATATCATGTAATAAACCTGCACGTTTGGCGATTTTAGAATTCAATCCCAACTCGCTCGCCATGATAGCACAAAGGTTGGCTACCTCACGGGAGTGTTGCAATAAATTTTGTCCGTAAGAAGAACGGAAACGCATCTTACCTACCAGACGAATTAATTCAGGATGCAGGCCATGCACACCTAAATCAATTACGGTACGCTCTCCGATTTCCATGATTTGTCCTTCCAGTTGTTTTTCTGTTTTTGCTACTACCTCTTCGATACGAGCAGGGTGGATACGTCCATCCGCTACTAAACGCTGCAACGACAAACGCGCGATTTCTCTTTTATACGCATCGTATCCGGAAATGATAATCGCTTCCGGAGTATCATCCACGATGATTTCAACGCCCGTAGCTGCTTCCAGCGCACGGATGTTTCTACCTTCACGGCCGATAATTTGTCCTTTTTGCTCGTCACTGGATAAGTTGAATACAGACACTGTATTTTCAATAGCTGTTTCTGCTGCTGTTCTTTGAATAGATTGAATAACGATTTTCTTCGCTTCTTTCGTTGCTTTCAATTTTGCCTCATCCATTACCATTTTCACGTGCGCCATCGCATCGGATTGTGCTTTGCCTTTCAGTTGTTCAACCAGTTGTGCTTTTGCTTCTTCCGCAGATAATTGTGCCACCTGCTCCAGTTTGGCAATATGCACTTCGTGTGCTTTTTCCAGTTCCGTGCGTTTTACCGTTGCCAAATCAATCTGTTCGTTCAGACGGGTTTTAAGTGCTTCGGTTTCCTTTTCCTGTTTATTGGCACTGGTTAATTTATCTTTGAGCGATTGTTCGATTTGCTTTGCACGGTTTTCCGCTTCCAGCATTTTGCGGTTGCGCTGCTCGATTTCTTTATTGTGTTCTTCTTTTTGTTTTAAAAAGAACTCCTTTGCTTCCATCATTTTATCTTTTTTCAAAGATTCAGCGGTGTTTAAGGCGCTTTTTTTGATGAGTTCTGCTTCTGCTTTGGCTGTTTCTTCTAGAGCTTTTGCCTTTTCTTCGATGATTTTAGCTTCTGCTAATTGTTTGTCTACGTTTGCCTTAGACACTAATTTGCCTATTACAAAACCAACTATCAGTGCTACTACACCTGCGATTATTGCTATTATTATTGGATCCACTGTGTTTGTTGTTTATATTGTTATTTAATTTATTTCTGTTACTTTTTGATGGAAAGCAATCAAAACCCTTAAAGTAAAAGTAGGAATATAGAAATCATCCTTCTTTTTATCTTTTACACAGCATAAGAATAACTCTGAAAAATCAGAAGAGTGTGATACCGAGTTGCTTGTCGAGCAAGGCTTCCAGTTCATCGAGTTTGGCGTCGATGTTTGCGTTAGTGGCTTTATTTTTATTTTGCAAAACTTCCGCGGTCGACTGCAGGGCAATCATAGACAGGAAATCCTGTCGGTCGCGGGTAAGTAATGTTTTTTGATATTCGGCTATTTTATCATTGATATCCTTGGCGGCCTGTCGAACATAGCCTTCTTCATCCGTAGACACTTTTAATTTATAAGGTCTTCCGGCGATTAATAGATTTATGTTGAGTGGTTCTGCCATTATTGTATCAATTTTGCCAAACAGTCGTCAATTTCTTCCATAAACTCTTTCAACTGTTGCTTTGTCACTGCTCTTTCCTTTTCGGATAAATGCACTTCTTTTGCTGCTTTTATATATTGTATCTGTTCTTTTAAACTTTCTTTTTCTTTATTTAGTTCACTAATTTTATTCTCTAATGCTGAAATCTTAAGTTCGAAGCCAGTATTACTTTCTTCTAACTTTTGATTTTTTTCTAAAATTAGTTGAATTTTTTTAAAAATCCTTGCCCATTTGTCATCAATCTTTGCCATTTTAACGAATTATAGCGTTTAACTGTGATTGGTATTCTTCCATTAATTTTTTCATAACACCATCAATATCATTATCTTGCAGTGTTTTTGCGTCATCTCTGAAGGTAAAACTTACGGCATAGGATTTATTATCATGACCGATTTTCTCATCTTCATAGATATCGAATAACTCAATATTACGCAAAATTTTCTTTCCAAATTTCTCCGCTATCGATTTTACCTCAGAAAATTTCACTTTTTTATTTAGTAACAGGGCTAAATCGCGTTTTACTGCCGGATATTTAGAAATCTCCGTGTAGTTGATATTCACCTTTTTAGCGGTGGCAATAATAGCATCCCAGTTAAAATCCGCAAAATATACCTCTTGTTTGATATCAAACTGTTTGGTGAACTGCGTATGTACTTTCCCAAATTCTACCAATACCTTCTCTCCTTTTTTGTACAGCAGTGAATAATTGAAGATTTCAGAAAGGTCATTATCCAGCACATCAAAGGCAGCAATGCCGATTTTTGATAAAACCGCATCTACTATGGATTTGATATAATAGAAGTCAGATTTCTTCGTCGGAGTGTTCCAATTGGTATTCGATTTGTTGCCGGAAATGAAAATGGCTAAATGGTTCTTCTCGGTGTACTCTTCATTTTTATGATATGTTTTCCCAAATTCAAATAATTTGACATTAGAGTTCTTGTGATTGATATTATGGGAAACCGATTCCAGTCCGGAAAACAGCATATTATTTCTCAGTACATCCAATTCCACATTGATGGAACTCAGCAAACGCACCCAGTTTTCAGAAGATTGATTTTTTAGTAAAGACTGGTATTTTGATTTTGTGATGCTGTTATTCATCATTTCATAGAAACCAAAATTCACTAAGGTATCTGCTGTATTATTGTACAATTTATCCGCATCAAAGGATTTGGAGAAATTGACGCTGGCATTCAATTTTGTTGGAATAACCACATTGTTGAAACCATAAATACGCAAAATATCTTCAATCACATCTGCTTCGCGGGTAACGTCGGTGCGGTAAGGCGGAACAAGCAATTCTAATGTTGTTTCATTTTCTACTGCCACCTGAATTTCTAAAAGAGCCAGAATCTTTTTGGCATCTTCTTTAGAAATATTGGCTCCGGTTAATCGTTTGATGTTTTTGTATTCCAACGTTACCTTAAACGGTTCGAATGTTTTGGATTGAACATCATAGATTTCGGATGCAACTTCGCCTCCGGCCAATTCGGAAATCAGTTGTACGGCACGCAACAAAGCAGTTTGTGTAACTGCCGGGTCAATGCCTTTTTCGAAATGGGTAGCTGCATCGGTACGCAATCCGTGACGGGTAGAAGTTCGTCTGATAGTTTTCGGATCGAAATAAGCACTTTCCAGAAAGATAGACGTTGTAGAATCTTTCACTCCGGATTGTGCACCACCATATACCCCTGCAATACACATGCCATTGCTTTCGCCATCGCAAATCATTAAATCTTCTTCGTGCAATTCAACCACCGAATTATCCAATGCCGTAAATTTTGTTTTTGCCGGAAGGTTCTTTACAATAATCTTGTTGCCTTTAATTTCTTTCAGGTCGAACGCGTGTAACGGTTGGCCAAATTCATGCAACACGAAATTGGTAATATCTACGATATTGTTAATCGGTTTTTGTCCGATTGCCTTCAAGCGGTTTTTCAACCATGCCGGAGATTCAGTCACTTTTATATTTTGCAAAATGATACCGAGGTATTTTGGACAAGCGGTTGTATTTTCAATTGTTACTTGAAAATCAGTCGTGAGTCGTGAGTCGTGAGTCGTGAGTTTAGGTAAATTAAGTTCTACTTCTTTCTTTGTTCTAAAGCTTAACGCTGCGGCTAAATCGCGGGCAACACCTATATGAGAAAAAGCATCGGTGCGGTTTGGTGTTAATCCGATTTCAATGACGTAGTCATTTTCCACCCCGAATAAAAAAGAAGCCTGCAAGCCAACTTCCGTGTTTTCGTCGAGCACCATAATGCCTGCATGAGAAGCACCGAGTCCGATTTCGTCTTCCGCACAAATCATCCCCACAGATTCCACACCACGGATTTTCGCTTTTTTGATTTCAAACGCTTCGCCTGTGCTTGGGTACAATTTTGTTCCCACTAAGGCAACCACTACTTTTTGTCCGGCAGCCACATTGGGTGCTCCACAAACAATTTGCAATACTTCGTTTCCAACATCTACCTTACAGACAGACAATTTATCGGCATCAGCATGTTTTTCCTTTTCCAGCACATGTCCTACTACGAGGCCCTTCAAACCGCCTTTTACTGATTCGTAAGGTTCAATGCTTTCCACTTCCAGACCAATATCCGTTAATAAATTATGCAGTTCCTCATTCGATAAATCGAAATGAATATAAGATTTGAGCCAGTTGAGTGAAATTTTCATCCGTATTTTTATAAATAATTAGAAACGTTAAAATTAAACAGATTCTTGTGAATACACGCTATAAAGTATAATTTTAAGAAAAACATAATTTATGAAAGCATCACTCACCATCATTGTTTTAAGTCTTTTTATTTTCTCCTGCGGAAAGAAAAGCGATTGTTCATCAAACAATACAGGCTCTGTTATGATACATAATGACGGAGAATTCATGCCGTCTGGTACTGCCGATTTTTATCTGGGTAGCACCAAAATTGCATCCGTAGCGAAAGGTGCAGAAGTTACTGTGGACAACATATCAGTTGGTCCCTTTATTGTAACGGTAAAAATTGGTACTGACACTATTTACATAGATGAATTTCTTCCAGATACAGTAAAACAATGTCAGGAACTACATTACTCTACAGACAAATTTCTGCCGTTTTCGGATAAACGCTTAAAGAAAAATATAGTATCGGTAAATAATGTTTTAGCTAATTTTGATAAACTGAATGTTTATTCTTATGAATATCAGGCACCTGCAGGATATACCGGATTTCTGCCAAATGGCAAACATTTTGGTTTTATGGCTCAGGAACTGAAAGTCGTTTATCCGAATTTTGTTCAACTGAATTCTAACGGTTATTATTCTGTCAATTACCAGGAAATGATTCCATTGCTGGCAAAAGGAATGCAGGAACAACAAACACAGATTGAGGAGTTAAAGAAAGAAGTGGCTGAATTAAAAAGTCTGGTAAAATCACAGCAGTCAGTTGCAATGAAATAACTACACCGTTTCTTTTCTCATCATAAGTTGTCTGAAAAATAAATAGACAACCAGTAAAAATATGCCATAAAACAAGGTAATTCCTATGGTTCGTCCGTGCGCAGAAGGATTTATAACCCGTTCGCTGATATCGTATATCAGGCATTTGGTATCAAAGAAAACATCCCAGCTGTTCCACCTTAAAATCCTGCCGATATAAATACCAAATGCTCCCAGAAAAACTGAACTGACAGTCAATATCCATGCTGTTATTTTCCCGAATTTTTCAGTTATAACATTTTGAACGTCGTTGAGCGATAACAAGCCCATGATTAAGGCATTCCAGGCACAGGAAACCACAATCAGCAGATTATACCAATAACCAAAACTCTTATCGGGATGCAGATGGATTAAATCCGTAATTATGTAAGGCGCATTCGGGAAAAATAATAACCACATTGCCACCACCGGAATCACGGTTATTTTATTAAATCTGTCTTTAAACAGGTATAACCAGTTGGCGATAAAAAATGGAATGAATGCCAGAAATAAATTCCAAATCAGAAAGATGAAATGTAATTGCCTAGTGGCCATTACCCTTAATACTATTAATCCAAAGCTTAAGAAGCAGGACGCCATTAAGAGTAAGGTAAATTCTAATCGCTGATGTTTTTTGAGTTGATGTATAAATTGCATGGGGCAAAAATATTGTTACAATTATTTGCTGTCAAATTACGGGAGTGAATATTTGTTAAGGAAAATTGTATTTAATATTTATTAACTTTGATTATGCCTATAGATTATCACTCCTTACTGGATATTGCTTTCAGAAGCAGTTGTGTGTATATTTTTATGATTGTCGCCTTCCGTATTTTTGGCAAGGGAATTTCCAATTGTCTATGCAGATTAGCCTGGTGGCTAATCAGTAATGCTGTTCAAAATGCTATGGTAGGCGAGAATACCACGCTGTTAGGCGGGTAACGGCAGGCACTGTTTTATTTGCCTTGAATATGCTGCTGGGTTTTTTAATGTTCCGTTTTAAAGGCTTTCGAAGTCTGGTACAATCTGAACCTGTTACCTTAATTTATGAAGGTAAAATTATTCCAAAAAACATGAAAGAGGTATTACTGAGCGATGATGAATTAATGGCAGCGGTAAGAGAACATGGTGTAGAAAAGATATCGGATGTGAGCCTTGCCATTATGGAAGTGACGGAATATCAGTATTATCCGCAATGACAAGCTTTGGTGCGACACAACAGACGAACCTCAAACAGCGGAATTCAAACCTTTCTTTAAAGTCTTCTTCTTATTTTATTGATTTCTGTATTCATAGATCGTATTTACATTTAAAATTACCAATTTAAAAGGACTATAGCAATTGAGACAAGAATCATTTATAATTTATTTATAATCAATATTTTACAAAAGCATATTTTTGACAACATGTTGTAAGAAAGACAATAACCGAATTGCTCCACCTACTTATGAGTTGGATTCTGTTGCAATTGGATATTTAGATACAATAGGAAATTATTATTATTCAAGAACCATCACTACTAATCCAAACTTTATAGCTACAAGTATTCCATCTTCATCTATTTACAATGGAATATCAGGCATCAATTTCGAAGAGCGAAACGATAGCATTTTGTTAAGCAATCATCTTGATTTGTTTTTTTCCAGTAGCTTATCCGATTACTGCTATATTGTAAATAGGAAATTCAATTCTTGTTACCATAAATACCTGACATCTTATTCGGTTGACGCATACCTGCATGAGTATAAACAAGATATCCAATATAATTCAAATGGAAGCCTGCAAACAATCACTAATGCGCAGGATAACCATTTTGATAAGTATGATAATCTTAATTCAATCGTACAAAGAAAAGTGCAGCAACTCTTTTTTTCCTATGCAGGCAAAAATTTAAATAACATTGACCTGAATTTTTATTTGAATAATTATTATGATCCTGGTGTTCCTTACGATACAAGCAGTTATAACCAAGGAGAATATATAATTTCTTATCCAAACCATTATGCTAATCAAAAAAATTTAATCGGCTTTGATGTTAACGATATTATACTATCATCATTATTGGATATGAATTATTTTAACGATTTAGGATATATACGTACAATTGAGTTTACAGGACTGTTTGGACAGACACAATTATATAATTTAAAAATAGCCGAGCCATTTGTACTTACAAAAAACGCCACTTTCAATACAAATTGTGAAAATCTAATTGAACATATTCACTTTAACTATACTGTTACACCTGAAGCGCGATTATTTCATTATCCATTCAATGCATCAGCCGATGTTAATATATCCTATGAATTTGATACAGCAAATAATAACAGAATTAAAACCATGACAATACATACAATTCCATTAGCAACGATCTCAGGGACATTTTACACGCAAAATTCTCAAAAACTTAAGTATACTTTTTACTATAAAGACTAAATAATAGTTTTTATAAAATCACTGACGAGATAAGTGATTAATTTTCCGGTAGTGGAAGATTTCAATCCGTTATCTAATTCGGTAGCACCTTCGCAAATATGCAGATAGGCAATGTTATTTTTTGCGGCTGTTTGATGAATGAATTGCCGTGCTTGTATAGTGGTAAATCCGCTTGGAGAAACGGCACTCGACAGTACATTTTCAATGGCATCCAAATCAATTTCAATACCAGTAAACGTATTTCTTGTAAAGTACAATAACACTTCCGTCGCCTGCTCCATCGATATTTTTTGCGTAATAAAAATATCTTCAAAAAAGTGAGCCTGAATATTTTTGTTTTTGTGAATCGTATCCAGCATGGATTGAGACATGTAGTTTTGGTGTAAGCCAAGAATGCCGTATTTATTTAAATAGCCTTCCTGCATGGCATAGGAAAAACCATTACCGGAATGCCGGCCTTCCAGCGCACGAAAATCAGCATGTGCATCAAAGTTGATGACATTGATTTGTGCTTTCTTTATTTTTCCGGCTTCCTGCAAACCTAAAGCAGCACCTTTTATATTTCCGTAGGCGTTGTTGTGTCCGCCGCCGATTACGATTGGAATTTTACCGCTAGTCACTACTTTCTCTATTAGTGCTGCGACCTGTTTATCTATTTCAGCAACTAATTCTCGCAGGTATTCTACCGGTTTATTTTTCGTTTTTTTTTGTAATTCTGAAAAGTCAAATTCACCTAACAGCAAGATGCTATCACCGCTTAAAAACTGATTGTGCTGTATATTGAAAAAGGACTGCAAAAAAGATTTCCAGGCAGTTTGTGTGCCACCGACGCCAAAATTTGCTCTTACACCTATATCTTCCGGAATGCCAATCAACACAAACTTTGCAGGTGATTTCTTCAATTCATCCTGCCATTTTTTTTCATTAGAAATTGCCTGAATCTTCTCACCTAATTTTGTTTCACCGCTGCGTGTTTTGGTGAATGCTAAATGATACTCTTTTTTATAAAAGGTGAAGTATTGCATAAAATAAAGGTAAGAAATTTATAGCTGAAATTTATTTATTGAGATAAAACCACACAATCAAAATAAAAAAAGAAATAATAAACTACACTTCCTGTAATTCTCTTTGTACAGTTTTTTTTGTGACTTTTTCGTCCAGCAAGGTAGTATCCGACATTTTATTAATGCTTTCGGAAATGGGTGAAGATTTGAATACCCAATATTTCTGCAACATAAAATTAAATCCTATGGAAACAAACAAGTCGATGATAATTCTGGCTATTTTATAATCTAAATGCAATGCATGCGTCAGAAAATAAGTACCGTTGGATTTTAAGAATATACTGCCAGCCACTACAATATAAAATTTCAAAAGCTGACTGGTTAAAGATGGTTTTACAGATTGGTAGGTCCAGTATTTATTAATCGAGAAATTTATAACAGCACCAATTAAACCACCAATTACAATTGAATTTCGCAAGGAAAGATGCAACAATTCCACACATAACACCATGATTCCGTAATCGCACAAGCCACCTACAAAAGCAGAAATTTGTGCTTTCCCAAAAACCAATATGGATTTCTTCTTCACCATTTATTGTGCTGCTTGTTTTTTTAATTTTTCTTCGGCATCTCTTTCGTTTCCTAATTTTAATAGTTTGAATGTATCGACTACATTAATCAGAAAAAACAATACGTTACCTATTGTAGAAAAATAAATCAGGATGTTACCAAAATACCATTCGGTGACCACCACTAAACACAAAAGAATTCTTACTTCTGTTGGTCCGATTGGACCTGGATCGATGGTATATTTATCTGTAATCTTGTAGCGCAACTGAGCAATTAAAACTACCCATGCATAATTACAGGCAAAAAGAAATACAAATATTTTATACGCATCATCGATATACAAATAGAAACCAAGGCTCATAATTACAAGAGAAAGCCAATCCATAATACAATCTAATGCAAAGCCATACCACTTTCTTGGTGTATTTCTGTAATATGCAATTCTGCCGTCTAAAGAATCGCCGAACCAATTAATGGCAAACCCCAGAATAGCCCATAATAAGTGAATCTTTTCGTGTGTGATGCTGGCAAAATAAAATCCTGCAAAAACAATTACAGTACCTAACATGCCGATAGCAGTGAGCAAATCCGGTGTTAAAAATTTTGGCATTATGCGACAGAGAAATAAAAGTGTTGGTTGTTCTAAACCACGAAGTAAATTTGTTCTGCTTCTGTCTATTGAACCTTTCTGGTTTTTGTCTTCTCCTAAAATACTCATAGTGAACGCAAAATTAGTATATAGATGTTAGATGAAGATTAAAATGAGGTCAAATAAAGTTCACACTACTTTCATTTATGTGTAATAACTATAAATATACCAAAATACAGTTACCTATATAAAGTTACCATTAATCATAATTTTATCGATCAGGTTGGTTCCGAAACTGTATGGAAGAAGTGAAAGCGATGAAATTGGTTGAGTAAAAATAAGATTTGCCCGTTTTCCTTTGGTGATGCTACCGACTTCATTTTGTAGTTCCATCGCAAAAGCACCGTTTATGGTAGCTGCATTGATAGCTTCTTCCGGCAACATTTTCAACTGTATACAGGCAAGTGCAACTACAAAATTCATGTTGCCACTTGGTGAAGAGCCCGGATTGTAATCGGATGCCAATGCGATGGCAGCATTATTTTCTATTAATTGGCGTGCAGGTGCATATTGCATGTTTAGGAAAAATGAACAACTTGGCAATAAGGTTGCAATTGGAGAATTTGTTGCAGAAAGCAATTGAATTTCTTCATCACCAATGGTTTCCAAATGATCGACAGAAATGGCATTTGTATTGATGCCTGCTTGCACACCACCGGAAATATTTAATTGGTTGGCATGGATTTTTGGTTTTAAACCATACGTAGTACCAGCGAAACAAATTTTTTCTGTTTCTTCTTGCGTAAAAAAACCTTGTTCGCAAAAAACGTCTATATAATCTGCCAGATTTTCTTTGGCAATTATCGGCAGCATATCGTTAATAATTAAATCAATGTATGCCATTCTGTTTTCTTTGTATACAGCCGGAAAAGCATGTGCGCCTAAAAAAGTTGATTTTATTGGAATGGAATTTTGTTTTTTTAATTGCTGAATGACACGCAGCATTTTTAGTTCGCCTTCCACACTTAAACCATAACCACTTTTTATTTCGATAGCACCAGTTCCTAATAGTATCAGTTCGTTTAATCTTGCTTGTGCTTGTTCCAATAAAATTCCTTCAGAAGTTTCGTTTAGTTTATTGGCCGAGTTTAAAATACCACCACCTTTTGCAGCAATTTCTGAATACGACAATCCTTTTATTTTACCAATGAATTCATTTTCGCGAGTAGCTGCAAATACTAAATGTGTATGACTATCGCACCAGCTTGGTAAAACAGTAGCTTGCTTTGCATCGTAAATTTCATCATTAAAATCGTCATCTTTCAACTCACTCATCAAACCATAATCTTCAATTTTGCTATCTTTTATTTTCAGAAAAGCATTTTCCAAAATTGGAAGATGTGCTAATTCATTTCCACGAAGCAATTTTATTTCTTCGCGTACATTAACTAAATATTTGATGTTGGTGATGAGCATTAAATTCTGAATAGTTTACAAATTACTCCCCCCCCCCTCTAAATTTTTTTTTTAATTTAAGGTGTAGATTAATATTAATTTTTTTTTTTGTTTTTTTTTTTTTTGGGGGGGGGGGGGGGGGGCGGGGGGGTGTTTGGGGGGTTTCTCGTTTTTTTTCCCCCCTTTTTATTTTTTTTGGTCTTTTTTCGGGGGGGGTTTTTTTGTCTGTTTTTTTTTTTTTTTTGTGCTTTTTTTTTTCCCCCCCCTCCCCAACCTCTCCCCCCCCCCCCCCTCCCACACCGGCCGGGGGAGAGGGGGGCCCGGACGGGGGAGTTTTTTTTTCCATTTTTATACCAATCCCCGTCACCGGCCCGGCCGGGGGCACCGAACCCCCGTTTACGACCCCCCCCCCCCCCCCCTTCCCGGGCGGGCGGGGGGGGGGGGACAAGGACCCTTCCCCCCCCCCCCCCCCCCCCGGACAATCTCCCAACAAACTTACATTCTTTTATCCATCTCAAATATTCGCCCCCCTTTTCTTTTTTTTTTTTTTTTTTTTTTCCCCCCCTTCCCTATTGGGCAAAGGCCAAAAAACCCCCAACCCCCCCCTTTGGCCCCCCCCCGGCGGCAGGGGACCAGATCCCCCCCCATAAAACCAACCAAAAACACCCGGGCCACACCCGGCAAAATTTTGGTGGGGTGGTTTTGGGGGTTTTTTTTTTTTTTGTAGTTTAGACCAGACAAAAGAAAAAAAAAAAAAAAAAAATAATAAAAACAACACCCCTTTTAAAATAATTTAAATTTAGGAAAAAAAAAAAAAAAAAAAAAACAAACAAAAAAAATTTTTTTTTCGGGGTCTCCACAAATTATTATTCATAAAATACCAAATTTATTTCTGACCTCAATGGCTATATCATACCCCGCGTCTGCATGGCGGAAAATTCCCATGGCCGGATCATTAAATAAAACTCTGCGCAAACATTCATCTGCACGGTCTGTACCATCCGCTAACACCACCATTCCGGCATGTTGTGAGTAACCCATACCCACGCCTCCGCCGTGATGAAAGCTCACCCAAGTGGCACCGCCGGAAGCATTGCTCAGCAAATTCAACAATGCCCAGTCGCTTACCGCGTCGCTGCCATCCAGCATACTTTCCGTTTCTCTGTTAGGCGATGCAACACTGCCGCAATCCAGATGGTCGCGGCCAATAACGATGGGTGCTTTTAAAATTCCTTTGCGCACCATATCATTAAATTTCAAACCAGCTTTTTCTCTGTCGCCTAAACCTAACCAGCAAATACGAGCGGGCAATCCCTGAAAGGAGATACGTTCTCTTGCATGATTCAGCCAGTTAATCATCGCAGTATTTGCCGGAAATAATTCTTTTAAGGCTTTATCAGTTTCATAAATATCTTGCGGGTCGCCACTGAGTGCCACCCAACGAAATGGCCCTTTCCCTTCGCAAAATAAAGGACGAATATATAATGGTGTGAATCCGTGAAAATCGAATGCATTTTCTACACCACCTTCTTTTGCAAATGCACGAATATTATTTCCATAATCGAAAGTAATGGCACCACGTTCTTGATGTTTCAACATTAATCGCACGTGACGTGCCATGCTTGCAATTGCTTTTTCTGTATATAAAGATGGATTAGATTTTCGCAACGCCAATGCTTCTTCAAAAGTAATATCGTGCGGCACATAACCATTCAACGGATCATGCGCGGAAGTCTGGTCGGATAAAATATCCGGAATGATATTATCGTCTAACAAACGCTGCAACAAATCACCGGCATCCATCACCACACCTATCGAAATCGCTTCGCCTTTTGATTTCGCCTCTAGTGCTTTGTCGCGTGCTTCTTCATACGACTCAAACATAAAATCAATATATTTTGTGTCTAATCTTTTTTGAATGCTTGCTTTATTTATGTCTGCGCCTAAGTAGGTTGCACCAGCCATTACAGCTGCCAAAGGTTGCGCGCCGCCCATTCCGCCGATACCGGAACTTACTAACAATCTTCCTTTCAAATTGCCGTTGAAATGCTGGCGGCCGCACTCTACAAAAGTTTCGTAAGTTCCTTGCACAATGCCTTGCGAGCCGATATAAATCCAGGAGCCGGCCGTCATTTGTCCGTACATCATCAAGCCTTTCTCACGCAGTTCATAGAAGTGTTCCCAGGTTGCCCATTTCGGAACCAGATTTGAATTGGCAATCAACACACGTGGTGCCTGCGGGTGTGTGCGCACTACGCCAACGGGTTTTCCGCTTTGCACTAAGAGCGAATGGTCTTCATCCAGCGTTAATAATATTTCTATAATTTTTTGAAGTGCCGGTATGTTGCGCGCTGCCTGACCGATACCACCGTAGACTACCAATTCGGCAGGATTTTCTGCTACTTCGGCATCTAAGTTATTCAGCAACATGCGCAATGGCGCTTCCGTCTGCCATGATTTTGCATTAAGTGTATTACCGCGTGGTGCTTTGTAAGAAGGATGTGCGGCGTATTGTGATAGGAAATTTTGAAGTTGCATATTATTAATAGATTTTAATAATTATTGTAATTTATTTTATTGTCTCAGCATATTTATTTATATAATCACGAAACATTTCTGCTCTGGTTTCAAAAAAATATACTTTGTTTGCTTTGCTAAATATTTTATCAACATTTTTTAATTCTTTTAAATTTGAGCTCCTTGAATGATACCATTTAATCACTCGTTCAGCATCTTTGTTACTATTAAAATTCATTTCATACAATGTAAAATCAGGAAATGTATTTTCCATTCGTTTATCGCTTATTTTTGAACGAGCAAAAAGTTTAAATGTAGCTACATCTTTAAGTATGATGATTTTATTTTCATCGTACAAAATAATATCTAAAGGCGTTGTTAATTGCTTATTTATTTTTACTGTAAATTTATCTTTCTCTAATCTCAGCATTAATCTATTTATTGTTAAAGATTCCTGCGTTGTATCGCTGTTGCCTGTTAGTGTATCATATTGAGTATCATTATTTGGCCAATCTGTAAGTTGACCATTACTTTGCTGCCGGTTATTATTTATATATTTCAACTTATTCTTACAAGAAATATGGCCTATTAGCATTACTATAATAATGATATACTTTTTCATCTTGTATTTATAACTCAAACTCTTCAAAACCTTTATTCAATTCTTGCTTTTCTTCTACATGGCTCATAAATGAAAAATCAGAAATTATTTTTTTGATTTGGTTGATGTCATCTGCAAAAATGCGGTCTTCATTAGCGAATGAAACTGTCTGACGCACAAAGTCATGTGCGGTTTCCAGTAAGGCTGAACTTTTCAAAGGTCGGCGGAATTCTATCGCCTGGCAGGCACTCATTAATTCTATAGCTAAAATATATTCTAAGTTATCTAAAATCTGATATAATTTTCTACCGCTGATACTGCCCATACTCACATGATCTTCCTGTCCTAAGGAGGTTGGAATACTGTCAGCACTTGCCGGAAAACACAAGGTTTTATTTTCAGTAACTAATGCTGCGGTGGTGTATTGCGGAATCATAAACCCTGAATTCAAACCCACTTCACTCATCAGCAACATCGGCAATCCAAACTTTCCTTCCAGCAACAAATAACATCTTCTGTCGGAAATATTACCTAACTCAGCTGCTGCAAAGCAACAATAATCCAGTGGCAATGCCAGTGGTTGTCCATGGAAATTTCCACCACTGATGGTATCATCTGCATTGAAAATAATCGGATTATCGGTGACTGCATTTAATTCAATTTCTGTTAATTCCTTTAAGTGCAACCACGCGTTACGGCTGGCACCGTGCACTTGCGGCATGCAACGTAAACTGTAAGGATCCTGCACGCGGTCGCAGTCTTCATGGCTGTTCATAATTTCAGAATCTTGCAACAACAAACGCAAACGTTGCGCTACCAATTGGTTTCCTTTAAACGGTCTCAATTGATGCAAGCGTTCATCAAATGGTGCTTTGGTTCCTTGCAAAGCTTCCAGACTCATGGCACCAATAATATCAGCTACTTCCAGGCAATTGTGCATACGCTGAACATCCGCTATGGCATACGATAAAATAAACTGCGTTCCGTTAATCAAGGCCAAACCTTCTTTGGGTCCAAGTCTAATTGGAGATAAGTTTTCTTTCAGAAACAGTTCTCCTGTTTTAATAACTTTATCTTTATAAAAAACTTCTCCCAGCCCAATCAGTGGCAAAAATAAATGCGCCAATGGTGCTAAATCACCAGAGGCGCCAACACTTCCTTTTTCCGGCACTACGGGAATCACATCATTATCAATGTGCCATAAAATTCTTTCTAAGGTTGTTAATTGAACACCGGAAAATCCTTGTGCTAAAGCTTGTAATTTTGTAATCAGCATTAATTTTGCTACCTGTTTAGGAATTGGATTTCCAACGCCAACACTATGCGATTGCAAAATTTTATATTGTAAGGTTTTGGTATCTTCTTCTGATATCTTTTTATTCGATAAAATACCAAAACCGGTATTGATGCCATAAACCGTATCGTTATTGGCAACTATCTCATTCACATATTGCTGCGACTGATTAATTTTTTGTTTTGCCGTTTCATCAATTATTCCAATTAATTTGCCAGTCGACAAATCAATGGCTTTAGCAACTGTAAGTGTATCGACTCCGTATTTAAAGACTTGCATATAACGAAGTTACATTTTTTATTTTTTAACCACAAAGAACACAAAGAATTACGCAAAGTTCACAAAGAGAAAAATCATAGCAATCAAATTAATCACACAAATCATAGTTCAGACATTTTCGTCAACTATTACCATCTTCAAAACTGACTTGGTTTTTTCTGTAACTTTATATCTGTCATCGATGCGGTGACCAAGCAACCAAATTAGTTTTTCTCCTGAAAACAGCACGGCAGTATTTTCTTTATCTAACAAAGAAAATTTTTCGTCTTTAAAATATTTGGAGAGTTTTTTCTTGCCCACTTTTCCGGGTGTTTTCGGTTTGCTCATGCCAAACGGATAAAAATAATCGCCTTCTTTGTAATAACGAATCAGTAAGGGAAATTCAATTTTATCTGCATCAAAATAGGCATAACGATTAGATGGTTTGATATTTAATTCCTGAACCGCAACTATAGAGCATTGAATTTTATAATTATTAAAAACGATTTGATTTGGAAGCTGTACAAATGAAAGATAATTCTCTCTTTCAACATTTTTGGGTACTATAAATAAACTTTTTCTGTCGGTCACAACACGATGTGTTTCCGAAAAGAATTGTTTTCCTGTTTCCTTTACATCAAATATATTTTGCACGACATCCGAATTATAACCAAAATCTTTCAGCAAATGAAACAAAATAGTTTGTCCGGCTTTGTGTGCTTTGATAAAACCCATTTTTATTTCTGCAATTCCATTTTTTTCAGAATAACATTTCTTTTTTATTACTTCAATTTGTTGATTTGTCAACGTTTCATAATCGTTCATTCTGTCAATAAAATCAATCATCGAATTGTGTAAAGAGGGATTTATTTTTTGTAGTTGTGGTACCACCTGATGACGGATTAAATTACGCTGATAATCGTCTGTCGCATTGGAACTATCTTCTCTGTATTGAATATTGTTTTCCTTTGCATAAAGGAGGATTTCCTGTTTGGAAATTTCCAGTAAAGGGCGAATAATGTAACCGTTTTTCGGCTGCATACCGGTTAGCCCTTTAATACCGGTGCCTTTGGTCATATTTAATAAAACAGTTTCGAACTGGTCGTCTAAATGATGAGCGACAGCAATACTATGGTAGTGATTTTCTTTACGGATTTGCTCGAACCAGTTATAGCGCAACTCACGGGCTGCCATTTGTGTGGATACATCCTTATTCTGTTTATACTCTTTCGTGTCAAATTTTATGTTGTAAAAAGGAATGTTGTGTTTCATCGCAAAATCTTGCAAGAACAATTCATCCGCATCACTTTCTTTTCCGCGCAACTGGAAATTACAATGCGCCAGGGAAACGTTATAATTCAATTTCAGCAACACATCTACCAGCACCATAGAATCTACCCCACCGCTACAGGCAACCAGAATGGAAGTACCTGAATTGGCAAGGTTATGATGATTGATGTATGTTTGAATTTTACTGATCATTTGTTGTAATATTCGTATCTCATTTTTGTAACAGCCTTTTCCTGATTAGAATCTATCTCTGAACTTGATAGTTTATTATTCGTTATTGTAATTTTGAACCCATCTAAATCTGTAATTGAAACCCTTTGGTGTATTAATCCATTTTGATCAATAGAATATGTCACCATCTCTGTTGGATAAATATAATCAATTGATTTTACAGAAAATTCATTAACAGGTAACCAATAGAAATTTTCTTTTATTATTCTATTATTTTCGTTTAAGACCCCTGCACTAACTATTATTTTTATCTTATTGTAGTAATTGTAAGAAATAAATGATTTATTTATATAGTCAAAATCAAAAAAAATATCCGTTGTATCTGTTGGAATATCATCCGAAATAAATCTTAAAAATTTATCGTTCCCAAAAGAATCAAAAATCATATACTTTTTGAGTTGCAGTCTGTTTCTCTTTATATCAAAATATGAGATACAAGAATCATTCAAGATAACAATAAACCTAACTCCGGATTTTTTACACTCTTTTATATTAATTGAATTTATGTCATTAACATACATTCTGATCTCTTTCTTTTTTATACTATCAAAATTTCTAATTTCAGTCAAATCACTTACAAAGACTTGAGTATATTTCAACTTGCCGTTTTTATTAAATTCTTCATATAACATATTATTACCCAAACTGTCAAAGAATATTTTATCATGATAAACAACAACTTTATTTAAAGAGTCAGTTACCTGAGTCATAATTTCCAAAGATTTTACTTTGTTTTCTTTAGCATAAAATGGGTTATAATTTCGTACATAATTATATTTATGTTGTCCAGTAAAGGTTTTTGAGATCTGTGCTTTAACATTGTTAAATATTAAAACAATTAAGACAGAACATGTTATTACATTTTTCATTACTTATTATTATATATATGCAAATATATTCATATTACATTTCAATCTCTAAATTCATCTTTGCATTCTTCAATTCACTCAGCGTATGCGTGTCATTCAACTGTTGCGCAATTATTATCCCGTTTTCATAAATATTTAATGCTTTTTTAACCTCGTCTAATTGTTCATAAACTTTGGCCAAATGGTAGTATGCACCAACGTATTTATCATCCACAACTAACAGTTTTTCAAATAGTTGTACGGAATTCTCCAATTCTCCGACTTTTTCATATTCTTTTGCCAATGCAAATAATGCAAATGTATCGTTTGGGTTATCAACAATTAACGATTTCAAACGTTCTATTCTAATTGTATGCATGCATTGAATTAATTAAAATGAATTATTTTAGCGTTCCATTCCGATAGCCTCGGATTTGGAAAAATTTTTAAACTAAAAACAAAGTTATGAAATTTCTAGTATGTATAAGTTTAGTTCCTGACACTACTACTAAGATTTCGTTTGTGGACAACGACACGAAGTTCAACAACGATAAAGTACAGTGGATTTTGAACCCTTACGACGAGTGGTACGCTTTAGTACGCGCGTTAGAATTAAAAGAAGCAAACGGCGGCAACGTTACAGTAGTAAACGTTGGTCCGGCAGAAAATGACCAGGTTATCCGTAAAGCACTGGCTATCGGTGCAGATGATGCTATCCGTATCGATGTAACGGGAGAAGCTGATTCTTACGCTATTGCAGCTGAAATTGCCGCAGTGGCAAAATCCGGCGGATATGATATGATTCTTTTAGGTAAAGAAACCATCAGCTACAATGGTTCTAACTTAGGCGGTATGCTGGCGGAATTGTTAGACTTGCCATTTGTATCTTACGCGTCTAAATTAGATATGGCCGGCAATACGGCCTCTGTCGAAAGAGAAATTGAAGGCGGAAAAGAAGTATTATCTGTAGATGTACCATTTGTTATCTCTTGTGCTAAAGGAATGGCGGAAGCGCGCATCCCGAATATGAAAGGTATCATGAGTGCAAAAACAAAACCATTAAACGTAGTAGCTCCGCAAGGCGTTGGCTCTTTGACTTCTGTAGTGAAGTATGAATTGCCTCCGGCAAAAGGTGCCTGCAAAATGATTTCTGCAGACCAACCAGAAGAATTAATCCGATTATTACACGAAGAAGCAAAACAAATATAATTATGGCAATCTTATTCTTAGTAGAAATAGCAGATGGCAAAGTAAAGAAAGCAAGTTTTGAAGCTGCTTCTTATGCCTCCAATTATGCAAATTCCGTTGGTAAAGAAGCGGTTGGTCTTGCATTAGGTTCAATAGATGATGCATCCTTAAGTGCTATAGGCATTTATGGTGCTAAAAAAATAATCCACGCAAGCAATGCAGGTTTTGATAATTTTGATGCCAGTGCCTACGCAAAAGCAATTGCTGAAGTAGCAACACAAATCAGTGCGGATACTATTATCATTTCTCAAACCTTGACAGGTAAAGCGGTAGCACCGGTGGTTTCAGCTCGTTTAAAAGCTGGTATCGTTTCAGGTGCGGTAGGTTTACCGGATGCTGACTTCGTAGTGAAAAAAGCAGCGTTCTCCGGAAAAGCATTCGCTTACGTAAAAGTAGAAACAGCGGTGAAAGTAGTAGCGGTTGTTCCCAATTCATTTGGTGCTGCTAAAGGCGACGGCACAGCAACGGTAGAAGCTTCTGCTATTGCACCTGCTGCCAGCCGAGTAACGGTGAAAGAAGTAAGCCGTCAGACAGGTGATGTAGCGCCACTTCCGGAAGCGGAATTGGTGGTATCTGCAGGCCGTGGAATGAAAGGTCCTGAAAACTGGGGCATTGTTGAAGACTTAGCCACTGCGTTAGGTGCTACTACAGCATGTTCTCGTCCGGTAGCAGATGTACACTGGAGACCTCACCACGAACACGTGGGACAAACCGGTGTGGCTATCCGTCCGAACTTATACATTGCTATCGGCATTTCCGGTGCTATCCAGCATTTAGCGGGAGTGAACCAGTCAAAATGTATTGTGGTGATTAACAAAGATCCGGAAGCGCCTTTCTTCAAAGCAGCTGATTATGGTATCGTTGGCGATTTATTTGAAATAGTACCGAAACTGACTGCAGCAGTGAAAGCGTTGAAAGCAAGTCAACATTAATTGGAGAATTGAGATTTCAGATTTGAGATTTTAATGAAAATAATAAAAAAAGCCACCGAGATTTCGGTGGCTTTTTTTATTTAACGAAAATCAACTATTACACAATAAATTAAATATTTTTGTGTTATAATATAAAATTGATACTTTATGAAAAAAATTCTTTTACTTAATCTACTCGTTGCAACAACATTTGTCATTTTTGCCGGCGACAGTATTCCAAACGGCAAAAAAGTGAACAGTATGGTATTAAAATTCTCTATGGGCATTAATATTATTTATGCCGAAAAGGATGTCAAAGCTGTTAATCTTGGAATTAATCCCGGTGTAAACTTTATGATTGAAAACAAGAAAGGAAACTATCATAATTTTGGCTTCGGATTTAATACAATTGCCAGCGTAAATAAACGAACAACTCCTAAAAACACCGGCGGAGCCATTTCATACAATATCCTATATGCCTACCGACAGGTTTTTATAAAAAAGAAAGACGTGCCTGTTAAACCTTTTGTAGATTTTTATACCAGTATGAGCATGAGTTTTGAAAAAACCAAGGGAGTGCCATATTCCACCAACAACATATCTTTTTCTCACACTTTTGGTGTAGCACCGGGGTTCCAGTATATAAAGAATAAATTCTTTTTAGATGTTGCACTGCCATTGGACTTATTTACTTATTACGCATATCAATCTAAATTCAGAGATAAAGATGTGCCTGCCAATAACAACACAGGGAAAGATTCAGGCTATGATTATATTTCATGGAGAAATAGTTTTGGTGTAAAAATTGGAGTTGGTGTTCGGTTTTAAAAATTATTCCTAAAATAAAATCTGTGAGTACTTAGGTCAAATGTCTCGAATAAAAATGCCACTGGTATTTCAGTGGCTTTTTTTATATATTTACAATACAATGGAAATAAAGATTCTAAAGACATTGACATTAACCCTAATAAAAACGTTCTTTCTTAGTTGTTTTATTACGTGGTTATGTGTACAGCTAATGTATTCAGGTGTTAGTGGCAGTTTAGAAGGCGGACAAGCTGTTGGAGTGTATTTAATCATTTGCATTTTCATGATTTTTATCCTGACAAGCAGTTCTGTTTCAGTTTTTTTGAATTTATCTGAAAAGATAAGGACGAATAAATCTTATGTAGCTCTTTCATTTTTCTTTTTACCTGTAATATCTTTATTCTTTCTATGGTATCACCCAAACCAGCACCTTTAACCACAACTTTAAAAGCTTCTCCAATATAGTGAACAACTTAATTTGTTAACTTTTGTCTGTTTTTCGTAACTTTACCCTGTGAAAAAAGTTGAATTAGAAATCATCAATATTACACAAGGTTTTACCCAGCATCATTCGTATGCGGTAGTATTGGGTGAGGTGAAAGGAAAACGCCGTTTGCCTATCGTTATCGGGGCGGCAGAGGCACAGGCCATCGCCGTTGCCATCGAAAATATGCCACCGGCACGTCCGCTTACCCACGATTTATTCAAAACGATGATGGATACCTTCAATATCTTTTTGAGCGAAGTGGTCATTACCAATCTTATGGATGGTGTTTTCTACTCCAAACTGATCTGCATTTTTAACGGCGAAGAACACGAAATCGACTCCAGAACCTCAGATGCCATTGCGCTGGCCATTCGTTTCGGCTGCCCTATCTACATTTACGGCAATATCCTGGAAACATCCGGCATTGTGCTGATGGAAGAGCCGGAAAGCGAAGAAACCGAACTGCCGGAAGAATTTTCCACGGTCTCCTCCTCTGCAAAACCGGAAAAAGAAAAAACAGACTACTCTATTTATACGCAAAAGGAACTGGAAAAACTGATTAATGATGCCCTGGCCAGTGAAGATTACGAAAAAGCGGCGGCAATCAGAGATGAATTGAATAAACGCGAAAAATAAAAAAAAGATGGCTGCTTAAAGTGCAGCCATTCTTAATTTTAGTAGGGTAGTTTATGTTTCTTATTAATTTAAAGTTAAGCCAAGTTTAACTAATCCGCCTTGATTTAAATCAAGAAAATTTAAAAATCAAAAAAAAGTTCAAAATGAAACAAAATGCGTTCAAAACTGCCCGATTTTTTGGAATTGCCTTGCTGGCTTGTGCCATCATTTTGCTATTCATTAATCCCAAACCGGAAAACAATTTACCGGCAGGTTTTTACACACCAATTATTGCCTTTGAGTTTATTCAGTCACCACAGGAGGTGGCTCATTTTTTTGAAGTAAAAGATGTGCTATCATATGAACAAGGCTTATTAACAGGCAACGCCATTGATTACCTGTTTATGTGTTTGTACAGCGGTTTATTATTGTTCATTGCTTTGGGTATCTATCGCATATCAAATGCGAAAACAATGTTTTTAGCGATGTTGTTTTGCCTTACCATGCTCGTATTTGACGGACTGGAAAATTTACAGCTCTATCACATCCTACAAAACTACAAAACTGGTGACATCATCGAAAACTTAGGTTTACTGAATATTTTCACCTGGTTGAAATGGGGTTCTATCGCCTCAGCGTTCTTGTTGTTCTCTCCTTTCTTTTTCAAAGGAAAAGTTTTTCATAAAATCATTGGTGCTTTGTGTGTTGTTTGTTTTGGCTTATGTATTGCTGCGTTCTTACAACATGGTGTACTGAACGAAATATTTGCAACCAGCGTAGTGTTGGTATTTTTACTGCTGGTTGTATTTGTATTTACGTTTAAAGAAAAACAATTGCAAAATTGAACAGATTGCTGCACTACACTACGTTTCGTTCGCAATGACGTAAAAACAATCTACAACTCCAGCACTAATCCAACCGTTGGCAGCACGTTAGAACCATTATTTTTCAAGTACTGCAACTGATATCTCTGTTGTTCCACCGGTGCATCCGGATTGAGAATAACAGGATTGCTGTTCACATCTCTTACCACATCTAAATTAGCAGGTGATACATCTTTTGCGTTATATACATTCGTTACATCGAGGTATAAATTAATATTGATTTTCTTGAGGAACCATTTTTTATCTACGCGCAGATTCATGCCATGCAATACTTTGGTGCGTAAAGAATTCAGCATGGAATATTCTTTCAAGGGCACACCACCGTTGGCATCATATACTTTTTTGTAAGCGAAGTTGGTAGTATCATCCGGTGTATATGGCAAACCTCCCTGTACATTAAACTTCACCCCGATTTCCCAGTTGCGTTTAAACTTATATCCTATCGTTAAGTTGGCCACGTGACGGCTATCCCAACTGCTGGAATTGTAGTTGTCGTTGATATCTGTAAACATACTTCTGAACCAGGTGTAGGATAAAATACCATATACTCCTTTCCATAATTTCTGCTGCACGGAGAATTCCACCCCATAAGATTTTCCTTTACTGGTAGCAGCGGCAGGCTCATCTCCTATCCAACCGAAATCACCGCCTAAATTAGCCAGTGAAATGCCTTTATTCAGCAACATAGGATAGTTGTAATATTTTTTGTAAAAACCTTCCAATGAGAACTTCGTATTGGAAGAATTGATGGTAGAGGAGAAACCACCTACTGTCTGGAAATTACGGATATAATCCAGTCTGTCTTTGTTGACTAAAGTTCCTGAATTGTCCGCATATCCCAGAGTGGTGTAAGGCGGCAACTGATAATACAAGCCTGTATTGAAATTGACGCTTAAATAATTGGTAATGGCATACGAGGCAGAAAATCTTGGTGAAAACTGACGAAATAGATTCGCCATTTTTTTATTGTAGTTGTTTCCATCCGCACGAACTCCTAAGGATAAGCTCAAACGCTCATCAAAGAAAGCTTTGCTGGCCTGTGCAAAGAAACCGTATTTCTGCAATTTCAGCTTAGACGCATATTGAATATCGATCACCGTATCTCCCAGCGTCAGTTTATTCGTAGTCTTTGTCGTGTATCGTGCATATTCATAATTCACACCGTAAGACACCTTGTATTCTTTTACGCGAAACACATGTTCGAAACGTAGCTTATTTTCCGCTTCATTAGATTTCAAATCATACAAACGCGGTTGTGAGTTATCGTTATTAAAATTTTTATAAATGCTGTTACTAAAATAACTTCTGCTCAGTGTGATCAACATAAAACTGCTCTTCATGAAATAGCGATAACGTGCACCGATGGTGTAATTCCATTGATCCTGATACGGAATATTACGCAGTAAAAATTTTTGTGCATCCGTTTCATTTTGTTTTAAATTCAATCGCAACATATCATATGCACCAACACCAATAAATGTCAGATCATGTTTATTGTTGAACTTATGTACTACTTTATATTGCACATCTGAGTACGTTGGCAAGAATGGTAATTTGAATGCCTTAAATAAAAATTGCAGATATGAATACCTTGCGTTTAATAAAAAAGTAGTTTTTTTCTTTTTGGTCAATGGACCTTCTTAATGTTAGACCTGCTTCGCTGGCACCCAGCGTAAACGTAAAACCCACTCTGTCCTTTCTTCCTTCGCGTTGTGTCAGCTGCAACACCGAACTCAATGCATTACCCCGATTGGCAGGAAAAGCACCCGTATAAAAATCTGCGTTGCTGATAAAATCAACATTAAGCAAACCATTACTTCCTCCGCTGGCTCCTTGTGTGGCAAAGTGATTGATGGTCGGTATTTCAATATCATCCAGATAAAAACGATTTTCATTAGGTGAACCACCGCGAACGAGTAAATCGTTTCTGAAACCAAAGCCTGAAGAAACACCGGGTAAATTTTTAATGGATCGTGAGATATCTCTGTTACCGCCCGGATTGCGCTGAATTTCATTGACGCCAATAGACGTTAGTGAGATGGGAGATTCAATTTTTCGTTCAAATGGATTTGCCTTAATGACAACCGAATCGAGCGATTGCGCAGATTGCTTCATGGAGAAATCCAGGCGAACCGCTTTTGCATTGCTAACCTGTACTTCAAATCGTGTCTGGGTTTCATATCCCAGATAAGAAACTTCAATATTATAAAGGCCTGCGGTGAGTCCTTCAATTTTATAATTTCCGTCAATATCGGTGGTTGCACCAATCGTGGTAGTTTTAATAATGACGTTGGCTCCGATAATTGGTTCGTTATTAATTTCGTCAAAGACACGTCCTTCAATAACACCTGTCTGAGCAAATACAATAACAGGAAAAAGCAAAAAGAGTAAAATAATTTTCTTCATAAAATTAGTGGTAATGTTACTAAAACTAACTAAACAGATTATTGTTCAACAGCAGCATAAAAAAAATGTATTTATTTTCAACAATAAGATTTCCTTTCAAATACTGTCTCAATATATCAATTGTATTCCTTAAACCTGAGCTAAATCATATTACCAACACCTTAAAAGTCACTCAAAGTTCACTAAATTTACATAATCACGTTTTCTGAAATAAAATCAATACCATTGAGTATCGTTACTATATTAGTCATCATTACCATTGTATTAGTCGTAGTATTTGATTTTACGAACGGGTTTCACGGATGCTTCAAATATCATTGCCACCGTTACTGCTCAGAGCTATGTCGCCTGCAAAATCCGTTATCATTGTGGCATTTTTTTCATTTCATAGGTCCGCTGATTGGTGGTACTGCTGTTGCCAACACCATCGGTCATTTCGTTTCTATCGGGGATTTACAAAATATTCATTCCGTCAGCATCATTTTATCCGGACTAATAGCCGTGATTATCTGGAACATCGGCACGTGGTGGTTAGGCATGCCATCTTCATCTTCTCATGCTTTAATGGGTGCGCTCGTAGGTGTGGTTATGGCATCTGTTGGCAGCAATCATGTTGTCTGGGGCTATAAAGAATGGATGCACGACAATCAAATAAGCGGAGTGCTGAAAGTACTGATTGGGCTTATAATATCGCCTTTATTGGGTTTTGCCATGGGTATTTTATTCAAAAGCAGTGCGCTGAAAATGAGAAGTGCCAAACGCAATGTAAATAAGAATTTCAAGACAGCAATACTTTACAATTTGCTGCTTTATCCTTTTCGCATGGTGCCAACGATGCACAAAAAAGCATGGGTGTTTAACACTCGTTCTTTTGCTGGGTGGTTTTATTCCTGCATTCATTGTTCCGTATTGAGTTATTCTCATCTGTGCTTCTGCTATGACTTTAGGTGTTTTATTAGGTGGATGGAAAATTGTGCGGACGCTTGGCTTTTCGATTTTCAAAATCAGACCCATACATGCTTTAAATTCACAGCTCACGTCTGCATTGGTAATTTTTGGTGCATCCTTTCTGGGAGCACCTGTATCTACCACTCATGTTGTCACCTCATCTATTATGGGAGTAGGCGCTGCCGATAAAATAAAAAGAGTAAAATGGAGTAAGGCGCAGTCCATATTATATACCTGGATCTTCACTATTCCCGGAGCAGCCATGTTAGCTGTTTTTATTTACTCGCTGATGCCGTTATTTATTCGGAATTAAAATAACTGATTATGAATTCAAAAAAAATCATCCATCCTGAAAAAATTCTTTTGAGCGAATCTTTCCGCCTTCTCCGGATTTTACGGAATGCTGGACCGACAGATAGCATAGTAGCTGAGATGGCTGAGCTGATAGTAGAATATATGGAAACCGGCTCTGAATTGACCGGTAAAAAAATAGCAGAAAAGAAGATGAAGCAGACATTATAAAATCAGATACTTTACAAACACTGAACGAAGCCTTCTCTACACCTGTTGACAGAGAAGATATTTACCGTGCAATTATCGGCATCGAGGATTTGGCCAATTATCTCAAAGCAACTATCAGTGAAATGCAGTTATTTGAATTATCACCTAATAAATATGACCTGGATATTGCTATGCATTTAAGAGATGGCATTATTTTTCTGAGATCAGGTTTTCTAAATTATCAACGCATCCGCATGCTGCCGAACAGTTTTGGCAATCTAGGCGAAAACAGGAACACAAAATTGAAAACATCTATAGACAAGCTGTGTTAGGGTTCTTTAAAGGCACAGACTATTCTCATGATTTTTAAAAAGAAGAGAAGTTTACAGACATTTATCAATGCTGCGGACAGGCTTTGAGTTTCTGTGCCAACAACTTACAGGATATCGTAGTAAAACATCTTAGAACGGTACTTTGAATTAATCTTCTCTGTGAATTTCGATGCCGTTTTTTGAGCAATACGGTTTGAGACATTCTCCCCTCTCAGTTGGTTTTCTCTAAACCGAAATCTTCTTCTGCCGGTAAGCGCATTGGTTTAATTAAGTTACAATGACTTAATTAAAAACTGTTCAATAGATTTAATTTATTGTCAATAGAACTTTAGAATTTAAAATCACGTATTTAAAGTCTTCGGATAACCATGTTTACGCAAAGACGGATAATGACTCAATAAATCTATCTCACTGCGTTCTCCATATCTTACAATTTGGTATACATGACATGTACTTTGTGTTCTACTTTGAAAGCCAAATTTCAGACGAATGAAAAGCATTTTTAGGAATGATGGTTTCCACATAATAAGATGCACCATAAGGTTCACTGGTAATATCTACATGGACAAACCAGTAAGTATCTGCCCGTTTAGGTTTTTTTCTGAAGATGGAATAAACAATATTTTGAGTCGATGTGCTTCTTATCATTTGCGTTACACATAAACACCAGATTTGTCGCTTCTTTCGGAATTGTCAGCATCATTCTGCAAGTCCACAATGTCATCCAGATAATCTTTTATCTCTACGAACTCTATATGTTTATTACGTAATTTTTCCTTCTTTAAATAAAATACATCAATCGAAAATAACAGCGCTAATAATGCCGCAGACAATACCATGAGTGAATTTATAAGATTGGCAGTTAGGAATGTAAATTCAATCCATGAAAGAAAACGAAAACCTGGAAATAAAGATATTTTGGTTGTCTTTTCGCATTACATAAACAAGTCAGCAAACTGGTTGTCATAATCGCTATTCAATGAAATCGCGCTAAACCATAGCTGCTTCCATTTTGCTGGATTCTTTAAAAATCAATACCACCGCTAAACATCCGAAAAACATGGCGGTTGATAAACTGGAATATAAATTTCATCCCTGAACAATGGTTGGATAAATAATTTTCACAAAGTTGGGCCACAGTTTCAGTTTCATCGCCTCATTCTGCAAGGTAAAACAACCGCTGATTAAGGCCTGTGATGCAATAATGGTCGCTAAGGTGGCAATACCTATACCAACCTTCAAAAACCAATCCCGGCATCACTGCGCCAGAACGGAGAAATTTTATCAGAAAATCCATTCCTTTGTTGTTAATGATAAAAAACGCTTGTCCGAAATAACTAAGCAGCAAAGCAGATTTCACAAGGTCCAGCTGAGCTTCGAATATTTTGTTTTCCGCAGTAGCCTAAATCAGAATATAATGCCTCTCCTCCTGTACTGCATAAGAATACAGCACCTAAGGAGCCATATTCCACCCGGATAATCTGCTACCAGATTTATCCCATACATCGGATTCAATGCTTTAAATACCTGGGGCGGCCCCAGTATCTATGTGTAAAACCTAAAACGCCAATGGTAGTAAACCAAACGAGCATTATAGGACCAAATGCATTTCCAATTTTATT
>JADKIQ010000019.1 GCA_016721245.1 Sphingobacteriales bacterium | reverse complement strand
CGTTAGAGCCATTATTTTCAAGTACCCGCAACTGATAGCATCTCTGTTGTTCCGCCGGTGCATCCGGATTGAGGAATAACAGGATTGCTGTTCCATCTCTTACCATTCTAAATTGGCAGGTGATACATCTTTTTGCGTTATATACATTCGTTACATCGGTATAAATTAATGACTATTTTCTTGAAGGAATGATTTTATCTACGCGCAGATTCGGCACATACAATACTTGCAGGTGCGCGAGGAATTCAGCATGGAATATTCTTTCAAAGGGCACACCGGAATTGGCATCGAACTCTTGCTTTGTAAGCGAAGTTGGTAGTATCATCCAAAATTACATCTGGCAAACCTCCCTGTACATTAAACTTCGCCGGGATTTCCCAGTTGCGTTTAAACTTATATCCTATCGTTAGAACGTACGTGACATTTAGCCCAACTGCTGGAATTGTAGTTGCCGTTGATATCTGTAAACATAACTACTGAACCAGGTGTAAGATAAAATACCATATACTCCTTTCCATAATTTCTGCTGTACGGAGAGTTCTACACCATAAGATTTTCCGCTACTGGAAGAACAGCGGCGGCGAATCCCATCTCCTATCCAATAATCACTACTTAAATTAGCTATTAGTAATGCCTTTATTCAGCAACATAGGATAGTTGTAATATTTTTGTAGGAAACCTTCCCAGCTTGAGGCTTTAGTATTGGAAAATTACATTTAGTTTAAAGGAAAACCATAAACAGTCACTGGAAATTACGGATATATTCCAAGTCTGTCTTTGTTGACTAAAGTTCCTGAAATTGTCTCCGCATATCTAGAAATTGGGGTTGTAAAACAGCAGCTGATAATACAAGCCTGTATTGAAATTGACAGCCCAAATAATTAATAGTGGCATACGGAGCGAAATCTTGGTGAAAACTGACGAAATAGATTCGCCATTTTTTTGTTGTAGTTGTTTCCATCCACTTTGAACTCCTAAGGATAAGCTCAAACGCTCATCAAAAGCTTTGCTGGCCTGTGCAAGAAAACCGTATTTCTGCAATTTACCGGCGCCCCAGACGCATGATTTCCGAATATCGATCACCGTATCTCTCCCCAGCGTCAGTTTATTCGTAGTCTTTGTCGTGTATCGTGCATATTCATAATTCACACCGTAGACACCTTGTATTCTTTACGCGAAACACATGTTCCGAGCAAAGCAACTATTTTCCACTTCATTAGATTTCAAATCTGGCCTAAACGGATTGAGTTATCGTTATTAAAATTTTTATAAGTAGTGTTTACTAAAATAACTTCTGCGCGATTAGCAGTCAACATAAAAACTGCTCTTCATGAAATAGCGATAACGTGCACCGATGGTGTAATTCCATTGATCCTGATAAGAATATTACGCAATAAAAATTTTTGTGCATCGTTTCATTTGTTTTAAATTCAACACTGCAGCATATCATATGCACCAACATAATAAATGTCAGATCGTGTTTATTGTTAGATTTATACACTACTTTATATTGTACATCTGAAGTACGTTGTAAGAGATGAGTAATTTGAATGCTTTAAATAAAAATTGCGAATATGAATACCTTTGCATTTAGTAAAAATGGTTTTTTCTTTTTTTGGTCAATGGACCTTCCAATGTTAGACCTGCTTCGCTGGCACCCAGCGTAAACGTAAACACTCTACAATATACTTCTGCCTTCTCTTTGTGTCGGCTTAACACGGGCTTCGGTGCATTGCCTCTAACGGCGGGAAAAGCACCCGTATAAAAATCTGCGTTGCTGATAAAATCAACATTAAGCAAACCATTGCTTCCTCCGCTGGCAAAACCAACAGCGGCGGCAAGTGATTGATGGTCAAGTATTTCAATATCATCCAGATAAAAACGATTTTCATTTGAAAAAATTGCGAACCACCGCGAACGGAGGTAAATCGTTTCGCGAAACCAAAGCCTGAAGAGGCACCGGTGCGATTTTTAATGGATCGTAGAAGATAACTCTGTTACCGCCCGGATTTGATTTGCTGAATTTCATTATTTGTAATAGACGTTAGTGAGATGGGAATTCAATTTTTCGTTCAAATGGATTTGCCTTAATGACGACCAGATCGAGGAAGGCGATTGCGCGGATTTTATCATGGAAGAATCCAGACGAACCTTTTTACGTGCTCACCTGAACCTCAAACCTCGTCTGTGTTTCATATCCCAGGCCGAAACTTCCGATGTTATATAGTCCTGCGGTGAGTCGGCTTCAATTTGCCATAATTTCCGTCAATATCGGTGGTTGCGCAATCGGTAGTAGATTTAATAATGACGTTGGCTCCGATAATTGGTTCGTTATTAATTTCGTCAAGGCACGTCCTTTAATAACACCTGTCTTGAGCAAATACAATATGGGAAAAGACAAAAAGAAGTAAAATAATTTTCTTCCAGAAAATTAGTGGTAATTACTAAAACTAACTAAACAGATTGTTGTTCGACCAGCAGCATAAAAAAATGTATTTCTTTTAACAATAAGATTTCCCTTTCGGAAACCACTGTCTCAATATATATCAATTGTATTCCTTAAGACCTGAGCTAAATCCTTTTCCAACACCTTAAAAGTCACTCAAAGTTCACTAAATTTACTGATAATCGCGTTTTCTGAAATAAAATCAATACCATTAGTATCGTTCCTTTGTTTAGCATCATTACCATTATATCCATCGCAGTATTTGATTTTACGAACGGGTTTCTGATGCTTCAAATATCATTGCTACCGGTGTTGCATCTAGAAGGCTATGTCGCCTGCAAAATCCGTTATCATTGATGGCATTTTTCATTTCTGGTTCGGTCCCTGATTGGTGGTACTGCTGTTACCTTTTCCATCGGTCATTTCAGTTTCTATCGGGGATTTACAAAATATTCGTTCCGTCAGCATCATTTTATCCGGACTAATAGCCGTGATTATCTGGAACATCGGCACGTGGTGGTTAGGCATGCCGTCTTCATCTTCTCATGCTTTAATGGGTGCATTCGTAGGTGTGGTTATGGCATCTGTTGGCAGCAATCATGTTGTCTGGGGCTATAAAGAATGGATGCACGACAATCAAATAAGCGGAGTGCTGAAAGTACTGATTGGTCTTATGATATCGCCTTTATTGGGTTTTGCCATAGGGTATTTTATTCAAAAGCTAGTGTCGCTGAAAATGAGAAGTGCCAAACGCAATGTAAATAAGAATTTCAAAGACAGCACAATACTTTACTGTTGCTGCTTTATCCCTTTTCGCATGGTCGCCAAAAGTGCAAAGCATGGTGTTTTAACACTCGTTCTTTTGCTTGGTGGTTTTTATTCCTGCATTCATTGTTCCGTATTGGGTTATTCTCATCTGTGCTTCTGCTATGACTTTAGGTGTTTTATTAGGTGGATGGAAAATTGTGCGGACGCTTGGCTTTTCGATTTCAAAATCAGACCCCGTACATGCTTTAAATTCACGAGCTCACGTCTGCGTTGGTATTTTTGGTGCATCCTTTCTGGAAGCACCTGTATCTACCACTCATGTTGTCACCTCATCTATTATGGGAGTAGGCGCTGCCGATAAAATAAAGAGTAAAAGTGGAGTAAGGCATAGTCCATATTATACCTGGATCTTCACTATTCCCGGACAGCCATGTTAGCTTTTTTATTTACTCGCTGATGCATTTATTTTATTCCGGAATTAAAATAACTGATTATGAATTCACAAAAATCATCCATCCTGAAAAAATTCTTTGAGCGAATCTTTCCGCCTTCTCCGGATTTTTACGGAATGCTGGACCGGCAGATAGGCATAGTAGCTGAGATGGCTGAGCTGATAGTAGAATATATGGAAACCGGCTCTGAATTGACCGGTAAAAAAAGCAGAAAAGAAGATGAAGCAGACATCATAAAATCAGATACTTTGCAAACACTGAACGAAGCCTTCTACTCCTGTTGACAGAGAAGATATTTACCGTGCAATTATCGGCATCGAGGATTCGGCCAATTATCTCAAAGCAACTATCAGTGAAATGCAGTTATTTGAATTATCACCTAATAAATATGACCTGGATATTGCTATGCATTTAAGAGATGGCATTATTTTCTGCGGATCAGGTTTTGCTAAATTATCAACGCATCCGCATGCTGCCGTTCCGTTTTGTGATCAGGCGAGAAAACAGGAACACAAAATTGAAAACATCTATAGACAAGCTGTGTTAGAGTTGTTTAAAGGCACAGACTATTCTCATATTTTAAAAAGAAGAGAAGTTTACAGACATTTATGCAATGCTGCGGAAAGGATTAGTTTCTGTGCCAACAACTTACAGGATATCGTAGTAAAAACATCTTAGAACGGTACTTTGAATTAATCTTCTCTGTGAATTTCGATATGCGTTTTTTGAGCAATACGGATTGGAACATTCTCCACTCTGCAGTTGGTTTTCTCTAAACCGAAATCTTCTTCTGCCGGTAAGCTTATTGATTTAATTAAGTTATACGACTTAATTAAAAACTGTTCAATCGGATTTAATTTATTGTCAATAGAAACTTTAGAATTTAAAATCACGTATTTAAAGTCTGCAGGATAACCATGTTTACGCAAAGACGGATAATGACTCAATAAATCTATCTCACTGCGTTTCTCCATATCTTCCACAATTTTGGTAAACATGACATGTACTTTGTGTTCTACTTTAAAGCCAAATTTCAGACGAATGAAAAAGCATTTTTTAGGAATGATGGTTTCCACATAATAAGATGCACCATAAGGTTCACTGGTAATATCTACATGGACAAACCAGTAAGTATCTGCCCGTTTAGGTTTCTTTCTGAAGATGGAATAAATAATATTTGAGTCGATGTGCTTCTTATCATTTGCGTTACACATAAACACCAGATTTGTCGCTTCTTTCGGAATTGTCAAATCATTCTGCAAGTCTACAATGTCATCCAGATAATCTTTGATTTCAACAAACTCAATATGCTTATTGCGTAATTTTTTTCCTTCTTTAAATAAATACATCAATCCGAAAATAACAGCCGCTATTAATACTGCGAACCAGCCACCATGAGTGAATTTGCTAAGATTAGCAGTTAGGAATGTAAATTCAATCCACATGAAGAAAGCAAAGAAACCCCAAATAAGATATTTTGGTTGTCTTTTCACGTACATAAAATAAGTCAGCAAACTGGTTGTCATAATCATATTCAATGAAATCGCTAAACCATAAGCTGCTTCCATTTTGCTGGATTCTTTAAAAATCAATACCACCGCTAAACATCCAAAAAACAACAGCCAGTTGATAAACGGAATATAAATTTGTCCCTGCACAATGGTTGGATAAATAATTTTCTGATTGGGCCACAGTTTCAGTTTCATCGCCTCATTCACCAAGGTAAAACAACCGCTGATTAAGGCCTGTGATGCAATAATGGTCGCTAAGGTGGCAATACCTATACCAACCTTCAAAAACCAATCCGGCATCACTGCATAGAACGGAGAAATTTTATCAAAATCCATTCCTTTGTTGTTAATGATAAAAGCAGCTTGTCCGAAATAACTAAGCAGCAAAGCAATTTTCACAAAGGTCCAGCTGACACGAATATTTTGTTTTCCGCAGTGGCCTAAATCAGAATATAATGCCTCTCCTCCTGTACTGCATAAGAATACAGCACCTAAGAACCATATTCCACCCGGATAATGTACTACCAGATTTATCGCATACATCGGATTCAATGCTTTAAATACCTGAGGGTATTTCAGTATCTGTGTAAAACCTAAAACGCCAATCATAGTAAACCAAACGAGCATTATAGGGCCAAATGCATTTCCAATTTTATTAGTACCAAATTGCTGCGCCATAAAAATACCAATCAGAATAGCAATCACAATCGGTACTGTTTGTATATTGGGATACAAAATATTTAACCCTTCAATGGCTGATGATATAGAAATTGGTGGTGTAATAAATCCATCCGCCATCAGTGATGCACAACCAATCAGTGCAGGAATAATCGTCCACTTTGCTTTATAACGACGAACAATGGCATACAAGGCAAAAATCCCACCTTCCCCTTTATTATCCGCGTTTAACGCAAGAATTACGTACTTGATGGTAACAATAATGGTTAAGGTCCAGAACACACAGGAAACACCACCTAAAATCAGATCATCCGTAATAGCATGATTTCCGCCTGTCGCCATATTCATAATCGCTTTCAACACATATATCGGGGAAGTACCGATATCTCCAAAAATAATTCCTAAGGTAATAAGAACGCCTGCGGCGGAAAGTTTGTGCAACCCGTGATCTTGTTTATCAGCCATTATTTTACTTTTACTGCTTGCAATTTAAATACGACAAAAGTGTTCCGAATTCCGAAGTTTCGAAACGGAAGCAAATTTAAATTAAATTGTGTTTGTTTATCATTAAATTAACGGATAAAAGTTAACAATAAATGACTATTGAAATGTTCCTTTGTGCATATCTGTTTCTCATTAACTTACTGACATTCATTCTATTTGGCCTTGACAAAGCCAAAGCTTCCACACATTCGTGGCGAATACCGGAAAAAACACTCTTACTGCTTTCCTTTGCCGCTGGATTTCCCGGAGGCTGGCTGGCTATGTTATTGTTCCGGCATAAAATAAAAGACTTCTCCTTTTTACCCTATATGATTTTGATAACGCTAAGTTGGTTAATCGGAATTATTGTATTTTTAAGGCTTAATTCCTAAGGGACTAATTTTTGAGTATGAGTGAGAATAAAATAAAATGCCCGAACTGCGGAACACAGATTGATATTGATGAAGTTTTAAATCATCAGGCGGAAGAGCGTATTAACGAAAAAATGCGGTTGAAGGAAAATGAATTGCTGGCAAAAGAAAAAGAATTTGAAGAGAAAAGAATCCGCGCGCAGGAAGAATATAAATTAAAACTGGAAGCAGACCGGCAAAGAATAGCAAAAGAAGAAACGGAAAAAGCCAATCAAAAGGCAAAAGAAGAATTTGAATTAAGCATCAAAAAACTGGAAGAAGAAAATGCTGCGCGTAAAGAAGAAAATCAGGCCTTAAAAAATCAGCGTTTAGAATTATTAAAGAAAGAGGAAGCACTCGAAGAAGACCGGAAGAATTTTGAACTTAAATTACAGGAACAAAAGAAGTCGCTGAAAGAAGAACTGGAAATAAAAATAAAACAAGAAAAAGATTCTGAGATTGAATTACTCAGAAAAGAATTTAAATTAAGAGAAGAACAGCAGACTAAGCTGATTGACGAAATGAAGCGCAAAGCCGAGCAAGGCTCTATGCAATTACAGGGAGAAAGCATGGAACTTGCACTGGAAGGATTGTTGAAAGAAGCATTTCCTTTTGACCTGATTGAAGAAGTGGGCAAAGGTGTGCGCGGTGCGGATTGCATACAAACCGTGCGCAACAATTTCGGACAGGCGTGTGGAAAAATTATTTATGAGAGTAAACGCACGCAGGCATTCTCTAACGAATGGATAGAAAAATTAAAAACAGATATGCGTGCGCAGAATGCGGATATTGCTATCATTGTTACGCAAACTATGCCAAAAGACATGGAACAGTTCGGAGAGAAAAACGGCATCTGGATTTGTACCTATAACGAAGTGCGGGCACTGGCGCATGTGCTACGCAGCTCCATTTTAAAAGTGTTTGCTGTTTCCAAATCGCAGGAAAACAAAGGCGATAAGATGCACCTGCTATACGATTACCTTACAAGTAATGAATTTGGCGAACAGTGGAAAGCCGTGCGCGAAGGCTTCTTAGCCATGCGTCATTCCATAGATACAGAACGTTCACAAATGGAAAAACTTTGGAAAGCCCGTGAAAAACAACTGGATAAAATCTTGTTGAATGCCTCGCATATTTCCGGTTCTGTGGAAGGCATTGCCGGCACGGAGAATATAGATATTAAGTTGATTGAGGAATAAAAAAAAAGGTCTGATAAAATTATCAGACCTGTATGTTTAAAAATGTAATTGATTATTTTCTTCTTCCAAACAAACGCAGCAATAATAAAAATAAATTTATAAAGTCGAGGTATAATGTAAGTGCGCCCATTATGGCACCTTTCCTTGACGTTTCACCATCGACACCCGCCATATTCATATTCTTAATTTTCTGCGTGTCGTATGCTGTTAAGCCTACAAAAATTAAAATTCCTGCATACGTAGTCACCCAGTACAGAATTTCATTTTTCATAAACAGGTTTACCACAGATGCTATCACCAGACCAACCAGTGCCATCATCAATAAATTACCCCAGGTGGTCAGGTCTTTTTTAGTAAAATATCCATAAGCGCTCATAGTACCAAATGTAATCGCCGTAACGAAAAAGGTAAGTGAAATAGAACCCTGCGTATATACCAAAAATATAACGGACAAGGTTAGTCCGTTTATGACAGAATACAACACAAAAATAAATGTAGCGGTGGCGGCACTCATTTTGTTAATCATGGAAGTTAGCCCGATTACCAGTAATACTTCACCAATCAGTAACCCCATGAACATATAAGGTATACCGAAAATGAACTGCAATATTGCCGGCGATGTTGCTGTCAGATAAGCGACAATACCTGTAATCACCAGCGCTACAGACATCCATCCGTATACTTTGGTGATAAATTCCTGTTGCACCAGCGCATTCTCTAATGAAAACTGGTTGCGTACATCCTGATCTAATGGTTCCATTGTATTTATTTTTTATTAAATGTAAATATAATAAGAATACGATGCAAGTGTATTTATTCACATCCTTTTCAGAATTTAAAATGCACAAACAGTCTTCCGAAGTTTTTGCTGTCCTTTTCTATACGATGATATTGTTGTTTGATGTGTTTTTGTTCCAAGAATCGTAAGACTGATTTTTTCAATTGCCCGCTACCTTTTCCGGGAATGATTTCTACCAGTTTTGTTCCTGTAGAAACGGCTTCGTCTATTGCATTATTTAATGCAGCATCTATTTTAGTGCCGTTATTAAAACAATCATGTAAGTCAACTACAATTTTTGCCATATCATTTTTCTTTTTAATAGAAGAGCCATCACACAAGTGATGGCTTAATCCTATAAATATATAAAAAACTATTCTTATTTCAAGCCGCCAATCATGTCTTCCGGTTTTACCCATTCGTCGAATTGTTTAGCGGTTACATAACCTAATTTAATGGCGGTTTCTTTCAGTGTTGCGCCATTTTTATGGGCGGTTTGTGCAATCTCCGCCGCTTTGTAATAACCTATTTTCGTATTCAAGGCCGTCACCAGCATCAGTGAATTTTCGAGGTTCTTTTTGATATTACCTAATAAGGGTTCAATACCTGTAGCGCATTTATCATTGAACGACACGCATACATCACCGATTAGTCTTGCGCTGTGCAGGAAATTATAAATCATCACCGGCTTGAACACGTTCAACTCGAAATGTCCGTTGCTGCCGCCAATATTTATGGCTACGTCATTACCCAAGACCTGTGCCGCTACCATCGTCATCGCTTCACATTGCGTAGGGTTCACTTTTCCCGGCATGATGGAAGACCCCGGTTCATTATCCGGAATGTGAATCTCTCCGATGCCACAACGCGGACCTGATGACAACATACGGATATCATTTCCAATTTTCATTAAAGAAACGGCTACTGTTTTCAAGGCACCGTGTGCTTCCACAATCGCATCGTGCGCTGCCAGGGATTCAAATTTATTTTCTGCGGTAACAAACGGCAAGCCTGTTAAGTTAGCAATTTCTTTTGCTACATTTTTTGCATATCCTTTCGGAGTATTGATACCGGTACCTACAGCAGTGCCGCCCAGTGCTAACTCGCTTAAATGTGCCAGTGAATTTTCAATGGCTCTTAATCCATGATCTAATTGAGAAACATACCCGGAAAATTCCTGCCCTAAGGTTAATGGCGTTGCATCCATGAAATGTGTACGTCCAATCTTTACGATTTTAGAAAACTCTTTAGATTTTTTTGCCAGTGTATTTCTTAATTTTTTGATTCCCGGAATGGTTTTTTCAATCAGGATAGCATACGCCGCAATGTGCATCGCCGTTGGAAATGTATCATTGGATGATTGTGATTTATTTACATCATCATTCGGATTGATGAGTTTTTTTTCGTCTGTTAATTTTCCTCCTAATAAAACATGTCCGCGATAAGCGATCACTTCATTGCAGTTCATGTTGGATTGCGTGCCTGAGCCTGTTTGCCAAACCACCAATGGAAACTGGTCATCCAGCTTACCTGCTAAGATTTCGTCACATACTTTTCCAATAATATCAGATTTAGATTTCTCTAAAACTTTTGCTTTATAATTGGTAATAGCTGCTGCTTTTTTCAGATAAGCGAATGCACGGATAATTTCTTTCGGCATCTTATTGATGTCCTGAGCAATCTGAAAGTTTTCAATTGAACGTTGTGTTTGTGCGCCGTAATAAGCATCAACAGGCACGTTCACTTTTCCCATTGTGTCTTTTTCTATTCTGTATTCCATTTTTAATTGTTGAATTGTTGAGTTAGAGAATTAATGAATTTATTTACCTTTAAATTCAGGTTTGCGTTTTTCTAAAAATGCACTTACACCTTCTTTCACATCTTCCGTATGAAATAAAGAAGCGAAAGCATTTACTTCAAAATCAAATCCGTCTACGCCATCTTTGTAATAAGCGTTAGTACATTCAATTACTTTGGCAACGGCTACCGGCCCTTTGGTGGCAATTTTATTAATAATGGTTTTTGCTTTTTCTAATGCTGCCGTTTTATCTGTTTCTATATAATTCAGCAAGCCGAGATTCAAAGCGGTTTGTGCATCAATCATGTCGGCAGTTAAATGCAATTCCAACGCTTTCGATTTTCCGATATATTGAATCAAACGTTGTGTACCGCCGTATCCTGCAATAATTCCCAGATTAACTTCGGGTTGTCCGAACTTTGCATTAGCCGTTGCAACACGCATATGGCAAGCCATCGATAATTCACAGCCACCGCCTAATGCAAAACCATTCACCACTGCAATAACAGGAATCTGCATATGTTCTATCAAAAAGAAAATATCATGTCCGCGCTGTGCGAGTGCTTTTGCCTGCTGCATATCCAGTGCATGAAATTCTGAGATATCCGCACCGGCTACAAATGCTTTTTCTCCGGCACCTGTAACAATAATTCCTTTCAGTCCAGCAGTTTTCTTTGCTTCTGTAAATGCAGCTTGAATTTCGAGAATCGTTTCGCCATTCAGTGCATTCAATTTATCCGCACGATTAATAGTAAGGAGGAGAATATTATCTGTAATTTCCCACAATAAGTTTTTAAATTCCATAGTAAATTTTTATCTGAATATTAGACCTAAAATAAAGTCAGGCAATACACCCACCACAATCAGGATTACTGAGATTAAAATCAATACCAGTTTTGTGAATTGCGGAACTTCTATTGCTGCGCTTTCTTCTGCTGTTCCGGAGAACATGGCTATAATCAATTTAAAGTAATAGTACACACCGATTAAAGAAGCCAGAATAGCAATGACGGCTATGAGTATATATCCTTTTTCAATGACGTTTAAGAGTATAAAATATTTTGCAAAGAAACCTGCCAAAGGCGGAATACCTGCCATTGACAACAAAGCAATAATCATGGTACCGGCTAAAACAGGACTGCGTTTTACCAGTCCGTTGAATGCCGAAATATCTTCATCGTCTTTTTGTTTTGACACCAGCATCAATACCCAGAAAGAAGCGATACTCGCCAGCGAATAAGCCAGCAGATAATACCAGATAACATAAGGTGTCGATGCACTTAACACACAAATACCTAATATGATAAATCCTGCATGACCGATACTGGAATATGCCAATAAACGCTTCACGTTGGATTGTGATGCTGCAATTATATTTCCGACAGCGATTGTCAATACTGCAATCAGCAGCAGAACAAAATTATAATGCGTATAAAAAGATAAAACCACACTAAACAACCTGTAGAAACCTGCAATTGCTCCGATTTTTACAATCGTTGACATATACGCAGTGATGACGGTTGGCGCACCTGTGTATACATCCGGTGCCCAGAAATGGAATGGCACAGCTGACATCTTAAATGCCATCGCAAACAGGATTAGCAAAAATCCGACTATTAATAATTGCTGACTGATGCCATAAGGAGACATCGCGGAAGATGCTATTTGAACCACATTAAAACTGCCCAATGCACCGTACACAAAGGTGATTCCCAACAACAGGAAACCGCTGGCGAATGCTCCCAGTAAAAAATACTTAAATGCAGCTTCGTTAGAATACAAATTTCTTTTATCGCTTCCGGCAAGCACATACACGGGTATAGATAAAATTTCCACGCCTAAAAACAACATCACCATATGTGTGTAGGAAGTCAATATAAACACACCAACCAGAGAGAATAATACTAAAGAAAAATGATCGGATAAATTCGTTTCGTCTTTAAAGTAATTTTTTGCCATGGTAAACCATAGAATGGCAATGAAAGAAAACAGTATGGTGAATGCTAATGGAATTTTATCCAGCACCATCATTCCGTAAATAACTTCATTGTGGCCAAAATCACTTACACAAAAACCGATATTCAGAAACAACCCGATAATTACCAGCGGATATATTAATTTGCGAACGTTTAATATCTCTGCTATTAACGACAAAATGCCTAAACCTGATAATAATAATAATTCTTTCATATCTTCTTTTCAAATTGACACCTCTGAGGTATCATTACTTATTATTTTAATGCTTCACCAACACCGCAGCGTTTTGTACGTGTTCTATTAATTGTTTTACCGATTCTTCTGAAACATGCAATATGATATTTGGAAATAATCCGAAGAAAATAACCAATACTGCAAGACCACCTAATACAATTTTTTCATTTGTTGTAATTTCTCCGAATGTTTCCGTTAATGCATTTGTCTCACCATGCATCATGCTTTGATAGGCACGCAGCATGTATAATGCGCCCAGAATTACCGTTAAGCCTGCAAATACAGCCATTACCGTATTGTATTGGAATACACCGTGGATTAATAAAAACTCACCGACAAAACCATTCGTTAAAGGCATCGCTACACTTCCCAATAATGCAATCAGGAACAAAACACTAAATACACGTGATACATTTCGAATACCTCCTAATTTCTGCATCGTGTCTGTTTTCATTCTGTTCAGGATAATATCACATACAAAGAATAAAGCCACCACGTTAATACCGTGTGACAGCATCTGATATAATGAACCTTGTATACCTTGCAAATTAAATGCAAATATTCCGGCGGCAATTAAACCAACGTGACCTAAGGATGAATAAGCCAGCATACGTTTGAAATTATGTTGCGTCAATGCCATCAAAGAACCATATACTACACTTATGACACTTAGTATGATTACATATTTGGAAGCTAATTGCCATCCCAACGGAACAATTGGAATTAACCATACGATTAATGCAAATGCACCCATTTTCAGCATGATACCGGACAATAACATTGTTCCCTGCGTTGGTGCGTTTACGTAAGTATCCGGCTGCCAGGTATGCAAAGGAAAGATTGGAATTTTAATTGCGAACGCCAGATAGAATGCAATAAATACAAACACCTGTTGTTGCGCTGTCAGCAGTGTACCTACTTTATAGAAGTCGTAGATATTAAAGTTTCTTGCCGGATTGTGTATCCAAAGAAAAATAATGGCAAGCAACATAAATAAACTTCCGAACAATGTATAAATAAAAAACTTAAACGTGATTCTTTGTCTGCCTTCTCCGCCCCAGATTAAAGAAATCAGGTAAATAGGAATTAAAGCCAGTTCCCAGAAAATATAAAACAACAAGGCATCTTTTGCTAAGAAAACTCCAAGCAACGCACTTTGCATAGCTAATATCAAACTAAAATAAGCTTTCGGATTTTTTATATCCCGGCCTGCCGTGCTTTGTATAATAAATGGAACCAATAAAACGGTGAGCAAAACCAGAATGATATCAATACCATCTACCTTAATATAAAAATCAGCACTGAGGGCTTTTATCCAGTCGGTATGATAAACAAAACAACTGCATGTCGGATTCAGATTAAACTGATAAAATGCATACAGACCAACCCCTAAAGTTGCTAATGAGCCAAGCAACGCAATATTTTTTGCTTGTTTGTCACTAAAGATTAATGTCAACAAAACAAAAACAACAGGCAATATGAGCAACAGAAATACTAACATGGATAAATTCTAATTTCTAAATCTTACATTATAAACAAACAAACAATTTTCTCTATCAAGGTCTGGTATGAAAATGAAACGACATGATTAAATCCGTTCACTAAAATATCAGACAACTGATTATCAATTTTACCGGCAAATGCAAGTAAAGCAATTTGTGTTGACCCGATAAACAAGGCTATACGCTGTACTGATCTTGCATTCAAGACGTTAAGGGCAGGGATTAACACTACCAGCATCGTCAATAAAAAGATTACCATCATAGCTTATATTTTTACAAACATTAATATTATCAATACTATAATACTTACCACCATTGCACCTACATAAAAGCCTAAACCACCGGTTTGTGTAAGACGCAGCAACTGACTCCAGTTGACTACAGAAGCACCAATACCATTCACCATTGCGTCAATTCCGGAGCGTTCTATATAATGATACAACAATCCTGAAATTCTGTTAAGCGGTTTCACAATTATTGCTTCATAAATTTCGTCGATATAATACTTGTAGTAAATAACTTCTTTCCATAAAGGCATTGCCTCATCATCACTTTTCGGAACAGATTTATTCGATAAGAAAATGGTTCGTGCCAATAGAATCATTGCCAGAATCAACACGATAGTAACTGCCATTAAAATCAACTCTGTGTTCAATGTCATTTCTGCAGCTTCCATTTTTACAGAAGTAGCTAAGAAGCCATCTAACCAGTGGTGAATACCCAATGTATGTCCTAACTCATGAGGGAATCCTATGAAACCGCCTAAGACTGACAATACTGCTAATATCATCAAAGGAACGGTCATGCTTTTCGGAGATTCGTGAACGTGATTTTTCTGAATATCGTTCCCTCTGAACTCTCCGAAGAAGGTCAGGAATAACAAACGGAACATATAAAATGCTGTCATTAAAGAAACCGCTACCGCCAGTACAAACAATACTTTATTATGTACAAAGATTTCTGCCAGCATCTGGTCTTTCGAGAAGAAACCTGCAAACGGCGGAATTCCTGAAATGGCAATCGTTGCAATAAAGAAAGTGATATAGGTCACCGGCATTTTACTTTTCAGTCCGCCCATATTCCGGATATCCTGATCGCCGCTCATTCCGTGAATCACGCTACCTGCACCAAGGAACAATAAGGCTTTGAAGAAAGCATGTGTAACCACGTGGAAAACACCTGCAGAAAAAGCCCCTACACCCAATGCACAAAAGATTAAACCCAATTGTGATACGGTAGAATAAGCCAATACTTTTTTAATATCATTTTGAAACAGCGCAATCGATGCTGCTAACAATGCTGTAGAAATTCCAATGATAGAAATCAGATGCATGGTGAACTCTGACATAGAGAATAACACCCCGCATCTTGCCACCATATAAATACCGGCTGTTACCATCGTAGCTGCGTGAATCAAGGCTGACACCGGTGTCGGTCCCGCCATTGCATCGGGCAACCAGGTATACAATGGAATCTGTGCGGATTTACCCATAGCACCGATAAATAATAATAAGGTTATCCAGGTAATTAATTTACCATCTACTACTATAGTGCCTATCTGTGTAAAAACCTCATGATAGTTAATGCTTCCGAAAACACCAAACGTTAAGATAATTCCGAGTAAAAACCCTAAGTCACCGATACGGTTCATGATAAATGCTTTGTTCGCCGCATTTGAATAATTGATATTTCTGAACCAGAATCCAATTAACAAATAAGAACACAAACCAACACCTTCCCATCCCACAAACATCAGTAAGAAATTATCCCCTAATACCAGCAACAACATAAAAAAGACGAACAGATTCAGATAAGAAAAATATCTGTTGTAATCTTTTTCGTCGTGCATGTAGCCGGTGGAGTATACGTGAATTAAAAATCCGACTCCGGTTATAACCAACGTGAATATGATGGATAAGGAATCAACTAAGAATGAAAATTCTGCATTGAAATTACCGACGTGGAACCAGGACAACAAAGGAACGGTTACTGCATGATTATGGGAAAGCTGTGCGCCAAAAATAAGCAGTGCAACAATGAAAGATGCCAGAATACTTCCGGGTGCTAAAAATGTGGTAATACTCTTTGATAAGTTTTTACCAAATAATGCAATGATGATGAAACTCACCAGCGGAAATAAAGGAATAAGATAGACTAATTGTTCCACTGTTTATTTTAATTTTTAATTTCTAACAATTTAAAAAACTCATCCAGTTTCGGCATGATGATAATTTCTGTGCGTCTGTTAATCGATTTATTTGCTTTCGTATCATTCGGTACTTTTGCATTGTATTCAGAACGGCCGCCTGCAATAATTCTGGACGGATCCACACCATAGTTTTTCTGTAAAACACGCGCTATAGATGTTGCTCTTTTCACACTTAAGTCCCAGTTGTCGATTAAACAACTGGTAGCAATCGGCACGTTATCCGTATTTCCTTCAATCAGCACATCAAATGTTTTATAATCGTTGATTACTTTAGCAATTTTTTCAAGCACGGAATTTGCACGAGTGGAAATTTCCGAACTGCCTGATTTATATAACATGTTGTCTGATAAGGAAATCAATACTACACCTTTATCTACTTTTACGTTTACATCCGTATCGTTTACATCTGACAGTGAACGTTTCAGATTCAGTACCAGCACCAGGTTTAAGGAATCCTTAGAACGTATCTGTGAATTCAGCAAACTGATATCTCTGCTTTGTTTATCTATTGTTTCCAATGATTGTCGGATGCTTGCAGCACCTTCTTTACTGATAACGGATAAATTCGTTAACTGATCCAGCAATTTCACATTAGATGTTTTTTGAAAATCTACTTCTTTTGTTAACTCGTCAATTTTTGCTTTTGCTTTTTCCAGTTCTGCAGAAAGTGCATCGTAGTTACTTGATTTAGTCGCGAATCGTTTCTCGCATTCTGCCAAATCAGAGGTAGTCTGGCGCAATGCCTGTTCTATTCTATCCTTTTCGGTTTGTGTTGCCTGAAATTTCTTCTTGGTCACGCAAGAAGACAAGGCAAGTAACACAGCTATATATAATCCTATTTTTTTCATTTTTCCTGATTTATGGTTACCATTTTAATCTGTTCAGGGTATCAATATCTGTGGACTTGGTATTCCTGAATATCATCATTAATATAGCGAGACCAACGGCTACTTCTGCCGCGGCTACCACCATTACAAAAAATACAAATACCTGTCCGCTGGTATCACCAAAATATCTGGAGAAAGCCACCATCAGTAAATTTACCGCATTCAGCATCAATTCCACACACATAAAAATGATGATGGCATTTCTTCTGAATAAAACACCTAACACACCTATGCAAAACAAGGCTACACTTAAATATATGTACCATTGAATCGGAATGCCTACTATTACATCTTTCATACTCTTCCTTGTTAATGTATTTCTTTTTTACTTAAAAATACCGCACCGACCATTGCCGCTAAAAATAATACAGATGAAATCTCAAACGGCAGCATATACTCTTTGAACAATACTTTTCCTAAACTATCCACTAACCCGATATTGCTGTTTCGTGCTGCCGGCAGCATTTGCACTTCCGCACCTTTCAATAAAGCCACTAAACACATCATAAGTACACCTGCAGAAATTACAGCAGCAACTTTTGGAATGTTCTTTTTATGCGGTTCGATTTCTTTATTCAAATTCAACATCATGATGACATATAAAAACAATACCATGATGGCACCTGCATACACTATAATATGTGTCACTGCCAGAAACTGTGCGTTCAGCAATAAATAATGTCCCGCTATAGCAAAAAAAGTTACGATTAAAAACAATACGGAATGCACCGGATTTTTATCCAATATAACCATCAGTGCGCTTAAAACTGCGACAAATGATAAGAAGAAAAATAAATATTGTGATAAAAGCATTTTCTGATTACTGTTTAATGATGTTTATTCTCTTTTAATAATTTTTGTTTGTCCGCCCACGTTTGATTGTGTGCTTTTGTTTTGTCCTTTTTAAACTCCAACACTTCTTTTGTTTGTCTTCCGGATAAATCGATACGATGATTGATATCTTCTACCAGTTTATCTTTACCATAAACAAATTCGCCGCGTTTCAAATCTGTCGGGACAATTCTGTCTGTTAGGAAAATAGCTTCTTTAGGACAAGCCTCTTCGCACAAGCCGCAGAAAATACAACGCAGCATATTAATCTCGTATACCGCAGCGTATTTCTCCTCTCTGTATAAAGTTTCTTCTCCTTTTTTACGCTCTGCCGCTTCCATCGTGATTGCCTCAGCAGGACATGCTACAGCACATAAGCCACAAGCCGTACAGCGCTCGGCACCTTGTTCGTCGCGCTTTAATACATGCTGCCCGCGATACGTTTCGGATATTTCCCGTTTCACTTCAGGATATCGGACGGTAGCACCTTTCTTAAAAAAGTGTTTCATCGTTATCACCATACCATTCGTGATGGCTGGCAAATAGAGTTTCTCTGCAAGAGACATCTCTTTCTTTACGACTACTTTTTTTCTGTTGGTTAATTGCATAGTTTACAATTGACAATTATACTTTTCCTAATGCGTACATCAATACGCCTGTTGCCAGGATATTGAAGATGGCTAAAGGAATTAAAATTTTCCAGCCTAAATTCATTAACTGGTCATATCTGAATCTTGGAATCGTCCATCTCACCCACATAAAAAAGAAGATAAAGAATATAACTTTTCCAAAGAAAAATGCTGTTTGTGCTATTACCAGCCAGTTGCCGTCTAACGGAATATGTGACTGGAACGGTAAATTAAATCCGCCAAAATACAAAGTGGATATTACAGCGGAAGAAATGAAAATATTTATGTATTCTGCGAATAAATAGAAACCCAGTTTCATGGAAGAATATTCCGTGTGATATCCGCCTACTAATTCTGTTTCACATTCCGGTAAGTCAAACGGTGCGCGGTTTGTTTCTGCAAATGCACAGATTAAAAAGATAAGAAAGCCAAGAGGCTGATAAACGATGTTCCACCATCCGCCGGTACCTTGCTGCGCTACCATCTCACCTAAACTCAAAGTTCCTGTTTTCATCACTAAAGCAACAATGGCTAATCCCATGGCTATTTCATAACTAATCATTTGAGAAGACGCACGCAATGCACCCAATAATGAATATTTATTGTTTGATGCCCAGCCTCCAATCATAATACCATACACCCCAAAAGATACTACACCAAAAACATATAGGATACCAATATTGATGTCCGTAATCTGCAATGGATAATAATGATCTCCAATGGCTAATTTGCCACCCCAGGGAACCACTACACCAGCCATTAAAGCAGTCAGCATGGCTAAACTTGGTCCGAGAATAAATAAAAATTTATTCGAAACCGTTGGTATAATTTCTTCTTTCATAAACATCTTCAAACCATCTGCCAGGGGTTGAAAAATACCGAAAGGACCTGCTCTGTCCGGTCCGATTCTATCCTGCATAAACGCAGCTACTTTTCTTTCACCATACGTTGCATATGCCGCCACGCCTAATGAAATTAAGAATACTATCAGTACTAAAATGGATTTATATATGATGAATGTCAGCATTACTTATCAATATTATTTGGATTCAAAGCACCTTCGCCTAAATCTATTTTGGTTCCGTCTAATTGTTTAATTTGCTTGTGTACCCCTAACTGCAATTTCCTTAATTCATTATGATTTTGAGAAATTACAGAATGGTGACTGATTTTACTTGGTCCTTCTATCGTCCAGTCGCTTGTTTTTTTATGGTCGAAACGGCAGCTGTTACAGATGAATTCCTCCACTTCTCCCCAACGGTCTTTACGAGCCGTAACACGCAACACATCATCTCCTTTCATCCATAAGCGAGTTTTGCCGGAACACTTTTCATTGTTACAATCTCTGTGTGCATCTACCGGATTAGTAAACCACACACGGCTTTTGAAACGGAAAGTTCTGTCTGTAAGAGCACCTACCGGACATACATCAATTACGTTTCCGGAAAAATCGTTATCAATTGCTTTCTCTATATACGTAGAAATTTCCGCATGGTCGCCGCGATTGATGACACCATGCACACGGCCATCTGTAATCTGTTCACAAGTCTTCACACATCTGTAGCATAGAATGCAGCGGTTCATGTGCAATTTTATCTTATCACCAATATCGATTGGTTCAAATTCTCTTCGTTGAAATTCGTAACGGGTACCTTCTTTTCCGTTCTCGTAACCTAAATCCTGCAAATGACATTCGCCCGCCTGATCACAAACCGGACAATCCAACGGATGGTTGATTAGTAAAAATTCTACTACGCCGGCACGTGCTTCGAGTAATTCAGGCGAAGTGGTATTGCGCACCACCATACCGTCCATCACATTTGTTCTGCAGCTAGGCACCGGTTTCGGCATCGGGCGCGGGTCTTTCTCCGAACCTTTTTCTACCGTAACGATACACGTTCTGCAATAACCACCGGTGGTTTTTAGTTTAGAATAATAGCACATCGTCGGAGGTGCAATATTTGTACCATGCTGCTCATCAATCATTCTTGCCGCTGCCAGAATACTAGTGCCGTCAGGAACGTCAATCGTTATATCGTCTATAGTAACTTTAGCCATCTTATGCTTCTACTAAGTTATTTAATCTGAAATAGTGTTTTACATCATGAATGGATTGCGGATTTTTCACATACTCTTCAAACTCATGTCTGAAATGACGGATTGCCGCAGCTACCGGCCAGGCAGCTGCTTCACCCAGCGGACAAATCGTTTTTCCTTCAATCTTCGACTGCACATCCCACAATAAATCAATATCACTCATGGTTGCTTTACCATCAATAAATTTCTTAAGAATTTTTTCCATCCAGCCTGTTCCTTCACGGCACGGCGAGCATTGTCCGCAACTCTCATGATGGTAGAAACGCGCAAACGTGAATAGATTTTTCACGATGGACGTATCTTCATCCATGGCAATAAATCCTCCGGAACCTAACATGGTACCGGTTGCAAAACCACCGTCACTTAAGGACTCGTAGCTCATTAAACGCGGTTCGCCTTTTGCTGTTTTTAAAATTAATTCGGTTGGTAAAATCGGAACGGAAGAACCACCGGCAACCACTGCTTTTAATTTTTTTCCGTTGCGGATACCTCCGCAATATTCATCGCTGTAAATAAATTCCTCTACGGGAACGCCTAATTCAATTTCGTAAACACCCGGTTTATTGATATGACCAGAGGCAGAAATCAATTTTGTACCGGTTGATTTTCCGATACCGATTTTAGCATATTCGTCTCCGCCGCCATTTACGATGGGAACCACAGCTGCAATGGTTTCCACATTATTTACTACGGTAGGTCTTCCCCATAAACCAGCTACAGCAGGAAATGGTGGTTTTAAACGTGGATTACCTCTTTTCCCTTCCAATGATTCCAATAATGCTGTTTCTTCTCCGCAAATATATGCACCACCTCCTGGTTGTACATATAAATCCAGATCATAACCTGAACCTAAAATATTTTTACCTAACAAACCTGCTGCGTACGCTTCTTTGATAGCATTTTGTAAAATCTTAATGATGTAAAAATACTCACCACGGACGTATATATAAGATGTATTTGCGCCTAATGCATAACTCGAAACAATCATTCCTTCTATCAATAAATGAGGAATGCGTTCCATTAGATACCTGTCTTTGAATGTACCCGGCTCTGATTCATCCGCATTACACACCAAATGACGCGGAACACCTTCCGGTTTTGCCAGGAAACTCCATTTCATACCGGTAGGGAAACCTGCACCACCACGACCACGCAAGCCTGATTTTTTTACTTCCTCCACGATATCATCCGGCTTCATGGTTTTCAGCGCTTTCTCCAATGACTTATAGCCATTGTTTTGACGATAAACTTCCAATGTGTTGATACCCGGTATATGGTCGTATGTAAGTAATAATTTCTTGCTCATCTTATACGTATCTGCTTCGTTTATTTTCTTTTCTTAAGTCGTCTAAAATTGTATCGATTTTTTCGAATGTCAGGTTTTCATAAAATTTATCGCCTATCTGAAACATCGGTGCTGTGCCGCATGAACCCAGACATTCTACCGTTTTAATCTGAAACATACCATCCGGAGAAATCTGTCCCGTTTCTGCCTGTATGGTTCTTTCCAGATATCGAACGATATCTTCTGAACCATTCATCCAGCAGGAACTTGTCTGACAAACCTCGATTAAATATTTACCAACCGGTTTTAAATTAAACATGGAATAGAAGGAAGCTACTTCATATACTTCTATGGGTTGTATATTTAAAATAGATGCCACATAATCCATCACAGGCGCACTTAACCAACCATCAAATTCTGCTTGTGCCAAATGTAATAAAGGCAGTAAAGCGGATTTGCTTTTATCTGCCGGATATTGATTCAAAATTTCCTGCACTTGTTGTTGTGCGGAATCACTAAATTTTATTTCTGTCGTCGTAGTCATTAATATTCTTTCTTTTTATTCAACAGATTGCTTCCTGCCCGTCCGGTCAGGCGGGCGTACTTCGCAATGACATTAAGCATCCAACTCTCCTGCAATTACGTTCATGCTACTCATGGTCAAAATTGCGTCACTCAACATTCCTCCACGAATCATATCCGGATATGCCTGATAATAGATAAAGCATGGTCTGCGGAAATGCAAACGGAATGGCTGTCTGCCGCCATCGCTCACCAAATAAAAACCTAACTCACCGTTTCCGCCTTCCACACTGTGATACACTTCGCCTTTCGGCACCGCTGTTTCACCCATTACAATTTTGAAATGATAAATCAGGGCTTCCATTTTATTGTATACATCCTGTTTTTCCGGCAAATAAAACTCCGGCAAGTCTGCATGATAGGCACCATCCGGTATATTTTTCACCGCCTGTTCAATAATGCGTAAACTCTGCCACATTTCTTCCATGCGCACCATATATCTGTCGTAGGTATCTCCATTGGTACCAACAGGTATATCAAATTCAAAATCTTCATAAGAAGAATATGGATTGGCTACCCTTACATCATAATCTACACCTGCCGCACGTAAATTAGGACCTGTGAAACCATAATCCAATGCCATATCTACCGTAATACCACCCACATTGATGGTTCTGTCCATGAAGATTCTGTTTCTATCCACCAGCTTTTGAAACTCTCTTAATCCGGTTGGAAAATTCTTTAAGAAATGGTCTAATTTCTCCCAAGCTTTCGGAGAGAAATCTCTTTCCATACCGCCGATTCTGCCGATGTTGGTGGTTAGACGTGCCCCGCAGATTTCTTCGAAAATCTCATAAATCCATTCTCTGTACTGAAACAAGTGTAAGAAGCCTGTCATCGCACCGGTATCCACCGCAATAACGGTATCGCACACAATATGATCGGCAATACGGGATAATTCCATAATGATAACACGCATGTACTGCGCACGTTTAGGAATCTCCGCTCCGATTAATTTTTCTACCGTCATATGCCATCCCATATTATTAATAGGAGACGAACAATAATTCAAGCGGTCTGTAATAGGTGTAATCTGATTGTAAGGACGATGTTCCGCCAGTTTTTCAAAAGCACGGTGAATGTATCCAACCGTAGAAACCGAATCCACTATCATCTCTCCGTCCATCGTCAGGATATTTTGAAAAATACCATGCGTTGCCGGGTGCGTTGGCCCTAAATTTAAGGTCGAATATTGCTTTTCGTCGTATGTAGAGCTTGTTGCATTCATTATCGTCCGAACATTTTATCGTTTTTGTCATCGCGCTGCATATCTTCTAAAGGATATTCTTTACGCATCGGGAAATAATTCATTTCATCCATATTCAGGATACGTTTCAGGTTTGGATGTCCCACGAAATTGAATCCGAAGAAATCAAACTCCTGTCTTTCCATCCAGCCGGCAGTTTTCCAAACATCCGTAACGGTTAGCATATCCAGATTTTCTCTGGACATAAATGTTTTAATGCGGATTCGCCAATTTTTAGGCATGTTGTGCAACTGATACATCAACCCAAACTCACTTTCAGCCGGGTTTTCCGGATGATGCAATCCACACATCGTTGTTAAAAAATGAAAATTTAATTCAGCGTCTTCTTTCAGGAATTTCAATGCCTCTTTCACCAATTCCTTCTTTAAAATGAAGACCGGAAAATCGTAATGCATTTCAGATGCGAGCACCGCATCTCCAAATTTATCCTGAAGTTTATTCTTTACTATTTCTAACAGTTCACTCATTCTTTCTATTCTATTTGAATGCATTCAATGCACCTCTACCTTATTCTATTCCGTATTGCGCTAACAATGCTTTGTATTCCGGTGATTCTCTTCTTCTTCGTTCTTCGCTTTCCGCTAATTTCTGAATTTGTAAAATTCCGTCCAGTACCTGCTCCGGTCTTGGTGGACAACCTGGTATATATACATCTACCGGAATAATTCTGTCGATTCCCTGCAATACACTATAGGTATCAAAAATACCGCCGCTGCTGGCACATGCACCCATGGATAATACCCATTTCGGCTCTGCCATCTGCTCATATACCTGACGAAGAATTGGTCCCATTTTTTTAGAGATAGTACCCATCACCATTAATAAGTCTGCCTGACGCGGCGAAAAACTTAATCTCTCCGAACCAAATCTTGCTAAATCATAATGAGAAGCCATAGTTGCCATGAATTCGATGCCACAGCAAGAAGTAGCAAATGGTAAAGGCCAGAGAGAATTGGCACGCGCCAGTCCTACTACTTTATCTAAAGACGTGGCAAAAAAGCCTTGTCCTTCCAAACCTTCCGGCTGGTATGATGGATGAATATCGATTGCTGTTGTACTCATTTTTACAATTTATCAAGTTCACACCAAACCCCTAAAGAGGCTTACCTTTTCTCCATTTAGGGAGTAAGAGGGTTTATTCCCACTTTAAGGCGCCTTTCTTAATGATATAGAAGAATCCTACCAAAAAGACACTTATAAAGGAGAACATTTCAATTATACCCAACAAACCTAATTGTTTAAAGTTCACTGCCCACGGATACATGAAAATAACTTCCACGTCAAACAACACAAATAATATAGCGACCAGGAAATATTTGATGGAAAAAGGCGTCCGGGCGTTTCCCTGTACGTCAATTCCGCATTCGAAGGTTTCTAACTTTACTTTTGATTTACGTTTGGGCCCCATCCAGTGGGTAACACCCATTACTAAACCCACAAATCCTAATGCTACAATGAACATCATGGCAACGGGTAAAAAAACTAATATTTGGCTTCCTGAGAGTATCATTTCTAAATCAACGCACAAAGATAGTATTATGTTTGAAAAAAGGTAGATGATTTTTATCACGAAACCAGGGATGTTAACATTATTGTGTTGAACGTTTATAAAATAAAATGCCGCTCATTTTATGGATTTTGTATTAATAATGTATCTCAATAGTAAAATGGGTTATAAACGATTAATTTTGTTCTTATGTTAGAAATGGAAACTATTGACGTGTCACATCAGCTGGCTACTGAATTTGTGCTCAAAACTTCTGAAAATGTGTTTGTTACAGGAAAAGCCGGCACTGGTAAAACTACCTTTTTACGCGCCGTTCAGAAAAATTCCATTAAAAACACGGTCGTTGCCGCCCCAACCGGTGTGGCAGCCATCAATGCGGGCGGCATGACCCTGCATTCGCTTTTCCAATTGCCGTTTAATGCATTTATTCCTACCAAACAGCGGGTTCCGGCCAATTTTTCCAATATTCACTCCCTTTTTGAGAATTTTAAATTCAGCAAAGCCAAAATTGAGCTGCTGAAAGAACTTGAACTGCTGATTATTGACGAAGTGAGTATGCTGCGTGCCGACACACTCGACTGCATCGATACCATTTTAAGAACTGTGCGCAAAAATCAGGAAGATCCATTTGGCGGGGTACAGGTCTTGTTTATTGGTGATTTATTTCAGTTGCCGCCTGTGGTGAAAGACGAAGAATGGGCTGTTTTGAAAGATTATTACGATACGCCGTTTTTCTTCAGTGCGCAGGTGATGAAAGAAAGTCATTTCCTGAATATCGAATTCACCAAAATTTACCGCCAGAACGAAGAAAAATTTATACGCCTACTGAACAAAGTGCGCAATAATGAAATGACGGAAGATGATTTTTATTTGCTGAACGACCGTTTGCAGCCGGAAATGCTGAGCGAGCTGGAAGATTATATTACGCTGTCGACGCACAATGTGAAAGTAGATAAAATCAATCAGGCGCAGCTGCAAAAACTGGAAGGCGATGTTTTTGAGTTTACTGCACAAATAGACGGCGACTTTAACGAGAATGCCTTGCCGACAGAAATGAAACTGCAGCTGAAAACCGGTGCACAGGTGATGTTCATTAAGAATGACAGCAAACCGGAAAAGAAATACTACAACGGGAAACTGGCCACCGTAAAAAAAATAACGAAGGACGAAATTACCGTGCAGTTTTTTGATGACGGAAGCGAATTTAAAGTGGAGCAGGAGAAATGGGAGAACATTCGCTACAATTACAATACGGCCACGGACAAAATTGAAGAAGACGTGATTGGCAGCTTTACACAATACCCGCTGAGGCTGGCCTGGGCGATTACCATTCATAAAAGTCAGGGCCTTACATTTGATAAAGCGGTGATTGATGCTGGCTATGCATTTGCAGCCGGACAGGTTTATGTGGCACTGAGTCGCTGCACCAATATCAACGGATTATTTCTAATGACACAGATTTCTGCGAATGCGATTATGAGCGATGCGCGCATTGTGGACTTTACCGAAAATTATTTATCGAGCGAACAGGATTTGCAGCAGCAACTTCCTTTTCATAAAATGGAATATGCGAAGAAGCAACTGATAAAAGCGTTTGACTGGAATAAGATGGTGGATTTGATGGTGGATTTTGCGGCGTTTACGGAAGAGAAAAAACTAGCGGAAAAAGAGGAAGTGCTTTCGCTGATACTATCGCTGGAGAAAAAGATACGTGAACTGAAACAAACGGCGGCTTCGTTTTCGGTTCAGCTGCAGGAAATTTTAAAACACCTTGATAAAGAAGAAAACCAGACCTTGCTGCAGCAACGTGTGTTGAAATCCATTCACTATTTTGGAGACAAGCTGGCGAATGACATCATAAAACCGCTGCATAATTATATTGCATCGCTACATAATAAAAAAGGCGTGCGCGGATTTCTGAAGAAAGCGGATGAAGTGGAGCAGGCATTAATCTCCAAACTGAAACAAATTGAGAAACTGCAATTCGGAGACACTACTTTTTACGAAGGCAGTTCGTTTTACAACGCCGATACTTCGCTAAGTGAAAAGCTGAAAGAGAAACCGCAGAAAGGCGAATCGCATCGCGAAAGTTTGCGACTGTATAAAGAAGGAAAAACGATTGCCGAAATAGCAGTTGCACGCAATATGGCAGAAACTACGATTGAAGGACACCTCTCCTCTTTTATTCCGAGCGGTGAAGTACAGATTACTTCTTTTCTGAAAGAAAGTGATTTGGCGGATATTAAAAAAGCGATAGACGAATTGATGACCAACCAGCTGACGCCCATCAAAAACTATTTTGAGGACCGTTTTACTTTTGGTCAACTGCGCATGGCGATTGCGTATCTGGGTTCAAACCAATATCAGAAAAATTAACGTATAAGCATTTGGAATAACCCTAATTTAAATTGTTGATTTGCGGATGCATTTCTTCCTTTCCATTTATTTCTCCAATTATTTTCAAATCTCGATTATCCATTTTACATTTATGGTATGAACAAGATTGCTATTTTTCCGGGCTCCTTTGATCCTATCACTGTTGGCCACGTAGATATTGTAACGCGCGCCGTTCCTTTGTTTGATGAGATTATTATCGCTATCGGCGTCAACACCCAGAAAAAATACCTGTTTTCGCTGGAGCAGCGCATGGAATGGATAAAAAAAGTGTTTAAAGACCAGCCTACTGTAAAAGTGGAATCGTACACCGGCCTCACGGTGAATTACTGCCAGCAGAAAAATGCCAAATACATCATCCGCGGTATCCGTTCTTCCGCCGATTTTGAATATGAAAAAACCATCGCGCAGCTCAACAAAATGATGCAGCCCGACCTGGATACCTTTTTAATCCTCTCCTCTCCCGAATTATCGGCTATTTCGTCTACCATCGTGCGCGAAATCATCATCGGAAACGGCGATACCAGCAAGTTTTTGCCGAAAGAAGTGGATGTAACCGGAAAATTTTAAGCGCTGAATTCTGAGCTCTGAGTTGAAATTTACTTGTTTTATGTTAAAATAATGTCATTTTCAGGCAGAATCCGTGGGTTCAGATTCCAAAATTCAGCTATTAATTACTATCTTTGCGTTCCGTTCCAAAAACCGGAATCGGGAATTTCAAAACCTGAACGCTAATATTGGCACATCAGGAATTAAAAATTAAAAACATATTTTTATATGGCAACAAGATTAAGATTACAAAGACATGGTGCCAAAGGTGCTCCATTCTACAAAATCGTAGCGGCAGACAGCCGTGCGAAAAGAGACGGTCGTTACATCGACCAAATCGGAACCTACAATCCAACTTCTATTCCTGCAACGATCATCTTAGATGTAGACAAAGCAGTAAAATGGTTGCAAACAGGTGCTGAACCATCTTCTACAGTGAAAGCTATCCTTTCTTACAAAGGCGCAATGTACAAAAAACACTTATTACGTGGTGTACAGTTAGGCGTAGTGAAAGCAGAAGATGTGGAAGCAAAATTCACGGAGTGGTTATCTAAAAAAGAAGGAAAAGTTTTAGACCACAAAGAAAAAGCGGAAGCAAAGAAAAAAGCGAAAATTGAAGCAGTGGTAAACACACCGGCTAAAGTGAAAGAAGTAGAAGTAGTTGCGGAAGAAACACCTGCAGCGGAAGAAGAAGTTACTCCGGTAGCAGAAGCAACTGAAAACACAGAAGCTACTGCTGAAACAACTGAAACAGCAGAATAATTTTCTTAAAAAATAGAATTTAAATCCCGACTTTTACGTCGGGATTTTTTATTGAATATGGAACTGATTAAAATAGGAAAAGTATTGAAAACGCATGGCTACAAAGGCCATTTAAAAGTGTTTATCGATGAATTCTACATGGATGATTTTGAAGAAATGAAAGCCATTTTCATTAATAATCTCCCCTATTTTATCGTGTCGAAAGACATCAACTCCGACGCACAGGCTATTATTTTACTGGAAGACATTGACAATAAAGAAAAAGCGCATCCTTTACAGGGAAAAGACATATTTGCCAAAGACGATGTTTTGACGGAAATTCTGGATGGTGAGGAATACGACCACCTCGTAGGTTATGAAATTAATGATAAAACTACCGGGAAAATCGGAATCATAGAAGAGATTGTGGAAATGCCGTTTCAGTTCCTGGCAAAAGTGATGAAGGATAAAAAAGAAATTCTGATTCCGTTGAACGATAATTTCATTTTAAACATTGACGAAAAGAAAAAGCTGGTGGAAGTGCAATTACCCGATGGTTTTCTGGAAATCTTTTAACTTTGTTTTACTTATTACTTTTTACTTATCCCTTTTAACTAACTCATGCGTATCGATATTCTTTCTGCCGTTCCTGATCTGATGCAAAGCTTCTTTGCGCATTCTATTTTGCAGCGTGCGAAAGACAGAGGCTTGCTGGAAATCCATCTGCATAATATCCATGATTATTCCCTCAAGAAATTCAAGCAGATAGATGACTACCAGTTTGGCGGCGGTGCCGGGATGGTGATGTCTATTGAACCTATCCTGACTTGTATAGAAAAGCTACAAAAAGAGAGGAAATACGATGAAATCATCTTTATGACACCTGATGGAGTGTTACTGGAGCAAAAGATGGTAAATTCGCTTTCTCTGAAGGAAAACATCATTTTACTGTGCGGACACTACAAAGGAATTGACGAACGTCTCAGAGAGCACGTTATTACCCGGGAAATTTCTATAGGCAGTTATGTGCTGTCGGGTGGCGAATTGCCAGCTGCGGTACTCGTAGATGCCATTGGAAGACTTATTCCGGGTGTTTTGAACGATGAAACCTCTGCTTTAACGGATTCTTTCCAGGATAACCTGCTGGCACCACCCGTTTATACCCGCCCAGCCGACTTTAAAGGTTGGAAAGTACCGGATGTGCTGCTTTCAGGCAACGATAAACTCATCGAAGAATGGCGTTTTCAGCAATCTATGGAGCGGACAAAGGCCAGAAGGCCTGATTTATTAGAAAACGATTAAATAACATTGGTTTTTCTAAAAAACTGCGTATCTTTGCACACGCTAAATTTAACAGAAATGGACAAGGTAAAAGAATTAACTAAAAGACTGACAGAAACCAAAAGTCTTCCTGACTTCAAAGCAGGTGATAATATAAACGTACATTACAAAATTATTGAGGGTTCAAAAGAACGTATTCAGATTTTCCGTGGTGATGTAATTCAACGTAAAGGAACAGGTGCTACACAAACATTTACTGTTCGTAAAATCTCTAACGGTATTGGAGTAGAACGTATTTTCCCTTTGTCATCTCCTAATATTGAAAAAATAGAAGTGAATAAAATCGGAAAAGTACGCAGAGCTAAAATTTTCTACATCAGAGAATTAAAAGGTAAGGCTTCCCGTATCAAAGAATTAGTAAAATCTACAGCAAAGTAATTTCATATTACAAGAAATATAGAAAATCCCGACAATTGTCGGGATTTTTTTATGTACTTACCTCAAATATAAAGTCATCATTGAACATTATCTTTAAAAACAAATACACCATGTGACATGTAGTTAAGCACTAGAAATAAATAAAAGAAATAAGACTTATATAAAATAAAAATGCCTCTGAGAAATCAGAGGCATTTTTGTATGTAAGAAAGACAATTTTTACTCACCACTCAGGTAGATATCTACACGACGGTTTTTAGCTCTGTCATCCTCTGCTTTTTGCTTGTCAGTTACCCAAGAATTTTCACCGTAAGGCAATAATAAAACTCTTTGAGAGATACCAACACCTTCTAAGTAACGTTTTACAGCATCGCAACGTTTAGCAGATAATGCCTGATTGTAACTAGTACCACCTTCACTAGATGCATTACCAGCTAAGTAAATAAAGTAGTTACCTTTCATTTCAGCCAATTTAGCTTTGAATGCGTCAATGCTTGCTTTAGCTTCATCAGTTAATTCATGTTTGTCTACTTCAAAGTAAACTGAACCGAATTTTTTGTACACGATGTTGTCTAAACGAGCAGAAACTTTTTCGATATCAGTTGTATTTTTATCAGAAGTAGTTTTAGCGTCATTAGCTGTTTTTTCAACATTGTCAAGTCTTCCATTTACTGCCTGACCTAAAGAATCTACTTTTTTATCTACGTCATCTGCTTTTTTGCCAGCATCATCTGCTTTTTGATTTACTTTAGCGATATCATCATCAGTACGTTTTTTGTTTTTCTCAAACTCTGACTGGTCTGTTTTACGTTTCAATCTGAAACTCAATAAAACCTCGTGAGTTGAACCTAAATTAGCAAACGTTAAGTTTCCTTTACTTCCTACCGGTGCTTTGTATGTATAACTGATATTAACCAATTCTTTGATACCTACACCTGCAGTAGCGTGAATACCTGCAGCGTTAGAATAGATAAAACCTTTAGTGGAAGAACCATCAGGTTTTAAACCACCACCGTTATTGTAACCTACTGCTAACCACACTAATTTTTTGTATTGTGCCATTAACGTAATGTCTAAATAAACCGGCAAAGACTTATTAACGAAGTTTACCTGAGCAAACGGTGCTAATGTCCATTCTTTCTTTTTACCCAACGCTGCTTCGTAGCTAGCCATAAACATATACTGACGAGCAATTCTGGATTCAGTATTAAACGTAGGATCTGTAGCTTTAAATCTAACTTTGTTTCCTAATACTTGTGGTACAGAGAAACCTACGTTTAAACCTTTCCAATGGTAATTGATACCAACAGATAAGTCAAAATTCACACTTCTGCCAGATAATGGTTCAGGATCTTTAGTTGTAAAGTTATTTATACCTAAAGAATTAACTCCTGCCTGTAAACCTATTGCAAGTACATGTGCTTTGTTTTTTGTCAAAGGAACATGGTAAGCATAAGCAACACTTCCTCCAGTATTTTGCCATTGAGGTGTTGTTCTGTCGTGATAGATAGTTACACCTAATGCCATATTACCTGACTTTATTCTGCCATCCCAAGAACCGTAAGCAGTAACAGGACCATCAGGGTTTCTGTCATGTTGCTTTTGGAAGCCCAGGTTGATACGTCCACCATCCGGATCTGTACCTGCACGTGCAGGATTATAGAAGAACGGATTAAGGAAGTAATTGTTAAATACTGGTAGCTGTTGTGCATCCGACAATTGGATTCCTGCGACTAACAAGGCTACTAAGCTGATGATTTTATGTATTTTCATTGTTATGATTTTACTTAGATTATTAATTCGCTTCATTCCTATTATCTTTTAATGTGGATTGCACCTTTATATGTTTTACTTGGTGTCGTAATTACGAACCAGTAAGCACCATCCGGCAACTTATTACCTTTGTAAGTACCATCAAATCCATTATCATTACTGTATGCTGATGAACTGAATAACAACGCACCGCCTCTAGCATAAATCTGTATTGTATATGGAATCTGCGCATTATTAAGGTTCTCGATATGTTCGATAAACCATGTGTCATTCAATCCGTCACCGTTAGGTGTAATGATATCCGGAATAATCAGATCTAATGAAGGAGTAACTGTGATTACAATAGTGTCTTTATCTGTACAACCATTTTTATCCCAGATAGTAAATACTAAACTGTATGGATTTGGTGTTGGCAATTCAGTGAAGTCAACTAATGGATTAGGAATATTGTCGTGGTCTAACAATTCGTTTGGTGTCCAGTTGAACGTGATACCAGGTAAAATTGGTAACGGTCCTGCATCTGAAGTACCATTCAATTGTAAGATTGTTCCCTGATCAACAGTAGTATCATTACCTGCGTGTGCAATTGGATTAGCCCAAACGATTACATCTGTAGTTGCTGAATCTGCACAACCACCAGGTAAAGTTACAGTTACTGTATATGTTCCTGTTTGTGTTGGATCTGCCGGATTCAACGTTGGGTTTTTACCCGTTGCTGTGTATCCATTAGGTCCTGTCCAAGTGTAAGTAGCACCAAATACATTTGTTGCATTTAATTTTATCACACCGCCTTCGCATATTGGTCCGTCGTTATCTGCAATCACCTTATCAGGGAATGTATAAATTTCTACTAACTCTGTATAAGGAAGTGAGGTACAACCTGTGATAGTATCTGTTACCACTAATGTATAGAAACCTTGATTATCTGTTTCTGTCACATCAGCAATTGTAGGATTTTGTTCTGTAGAAGAGTAACCTAATGGTCCTGACCAGTTATAGTGGTAAGGTGCGTCAGTATCTTCAGGTAAGAATGTGAACAAGTTCAATGTCTGGTGTTCGCACAAAGGAGCATTGCTTCCGATGCTATCCACCTTAGGTGCTGCATTAACTATTACAGTTAAAGAAGTATCATGTGAAGTACAACCATCTACAGTTACATTTACTGTATAAACTCCCGACATAACCGGTGTTACATTTGATAATGTAACACAGTTACCATTGAAAACAAATCCATTTGGACCTGTCCAGTTAAATACTGAACCACCAGTTGACGGAGTAGCGCAGAAAGTAAGTGTGCCTCTTTCGCAAACAGAAAGTGGACCGGCTGGTAAGCCAGGCACTGATGGTATTGGTCTAACCACAACAGTTGTTGTAGAAGAACCGGATACACAGTTACCTATAGAAGCAATAACACTGTATACACCACTCATTGATGGAGTAGCATCTGTAATTGTGAATGTTGTATCTGTTGTAGTACTTAATAATATACCTGTAGGACCATACCAATTGTATTCAACACCAACACCTGCAACAGTAGTACAAGTAAGAACGATATCGCCTTCTTCGCATACTGGAGTATTGCTATTAATAACTGGTGTTGCCGGTGTAGGAGTTACAGTCAATACAACTCGAGTTGCAGGGCTTTCACAATTACCTGTTGTACAAGTAGCATAGTATGTTGTTGATCCAACTGCTGGAGATAAAACCGGTAATGTAGCACCAACATGAACAAGTATGGTTAATGCAGCATCGCTATACCATTTAATAACTCCATCGCAAGAAGCAGTTAATATTGCATTTTCACCTTGACAAACCGTTACAGCTTCTGCAGAAGGAGCTTCTGGTGTTTCACTGATGGTTAATGAAGCTGTTCCAACATCTGACAAACAATTAACTAAATCATTATCTCCAAATAAATCTGTATACCAAGTATTGTTGGTGATTGCACCTATATCATAGGTACCAGGAGCTGAATAATCATAATCTTCTCCAAATGGACCAGAACCAACTCTAGGGATAGTCAAAGTAACTAAACCTTCATATACACCATTAAATGGATCCAATGGTGCGTCTACTAATCCTAATGTTGTTAGTGGACCTGTAGCTGTACCAGTATTATCTAAAAACTGAACTGTTGAGATGAAGAAATTAAATTCATCTAAGAAATCTACACCTGGTAACAAATCAGCTGGATATGATACGTGTGCTGTTAATGTAATTTCTGTTTCTGATGCACAAATATTTACATCATCAACTCTTGGAGATTCAAATTTCGGTGTTGGATAAACATCAACATAGTTCATTTCGCTATGACATCCTGTAACAGGGTCAACAGCATCGAAATAAAATCTTGTCCAAGATGATATTTCAGGTGTTGTTAATTCACCATTATCGTCATTTGCCCAGAATCCTGTTACATCATCTAAACCAGCTTTATCAGTATACCAATGAATTTCATCATCATTATCATTTGATGCTGTTATTAGAGTAATATCATCATAGCATGTATAAACAAGATTTTCATCAAATAAACCATCCCAAAATCCATTTGTTAATTCAGGTTTTTCAGGAGTAGGATTAACAGTTACAACTACCGCTGTAGTAGAACTTAAACATGTACCATTATTATTAACAGCATAAAAAGTTGTTGTTCCATTTAATGGCTGAGTTGTGTAAGAAGCTCCGATATGCAACAAAGTAGTTAAAGTAGCATCTGAATACCATTCAACCTGACCAATCGGGTTATTAGCTGTTAATGTAACTATCTGACCTGCACAAATTGGCTCAGGCGAAGCAACTCTAGGAGCTGTTACAGCCGGTAATACCGTAAAGGTTACAGGAACTCTATTATTCGAACAAGTACTGCTTGCATCACACTGAGCATAGAAAACTGTATCTCCAGGTGTGAATGAAGCATATCCGGTAGGTAAGAACGGACTTCCAGTTCCTACTTGAGTACCACCTGTTGGCGCATCCCACCAGGTAACTGAAGCAGCTCCACCGGAACCACTGCCACCACCTGTTGTATAATTTATATTTAATGTAGCAGAAGCAAGTGTACCTCTGTCTAAACTTTGAATATCAGCAATATTCAATGTCCATATTCCAACTGGACTTTGACCAACAAATCTGCTTAATGGTTGGAAAGGAATATATGAACCTGAAGGTAAATTTGAAGAACTAGTCGGATTAGGACCCGATGCTGCATATACAGATTGTGCAGCTGCATCATCATATGTATACAGTGCTGGTACTGTACCATTGCTGGTACCAAAATTATTTAAGTATGTAGAAACCCAAACAGGATTTGCAAGAGCAACTGTATCATTAGATGGACCACGCAACATAAAGTAAACATCTGAAACCCATGTATGAGCAAGATTGGTTGTCACTGTAACGCTTTGAATAGTACTACCTGCAGGCAATGCAGATGCATCAAAACTAACAGATCCATAAGAACGTCTGTCTGGTCCTATTGTAACAGGGAAAGCACCAGTTGCAGGTATATTTACGGTAAAATTACCCCCACCTGTTACAGTTGAAGTATCTTCACAATATGCTTGTAATCCTTCTCCCGGAGGAACAGTCTGTCCTAAACAAATAGTATATCCCTGTGCACCGTATGGTAACTGAGGAGCAGGGTTTACCACAACTTCTACTTCCGTAGCAGGGCTTACACAAGTACCATTTGATTGAGTAACCCAATATGATGTAGTTGCAGAAAGTGGCTGTGTGTTATATTCAGCACCCACCTGTACTGCATGCGTCAAGGCTTGATCATCATACCATGTAAAAGTAGCACCGTTTTCACCCGTTGCAACTAAACTTGTTGACTGACCAACACATATAGTGTCACCTTCAGCAATTGGAGCTGCAGGAGCATCACTAACAGACACCACAAATGTAGACCATAAAGAACATTGAGGTCCGTCACCAAATTCTCTTATTGCATAAGAATAATTACCAGGAGTTGAAATTGGTGCTAACTGAACATTTGTTATACCTGAATCATCTCCTGAATGATCAAATAAATCTATATATTGTACATTTCCCTGGTAGTCAATTATTGCAACGACTCCGGAAAAATCATAATGAGCGATAGCAACATCTATTGGTTGATTCACACAAGCAGGCTGAGCTGATGCATTAACAACAGTAGGTTCTGTAGGTTCAACAAAACCAACACCCCAACTTGTTTCTCGTGCTACACAGTTAAATTCATTTACTTCTATGAAGTAGTATGTTTGAGGACCAAAAACAGGAGGAGTTACGAAATCTTCACTATCTAATATGTTACCCGGTGCAATAATCGTCGGGTCAACAGTCCAAATAATTAAACTATTATCTCTTCCAGTAAGGTCTATTTGCATTTCGCCATTGCCACCAAAACAAACTTGTTGAGCAAATGGTGTAACGTTTAATGCTGTAGGTAAAGGAAGAACTGTTAATGTAACTCTTCTTCTCGCAGACTCACAACCATCTAAGTTTTGACCAACAAAGAAAGTATAAGTTCCTGCTGCTACGTTTGATGGACGAACATATTGAGATCCTACCTGTAACGCACGAGTTCCAACAGAGTCAGTGTACCATGATATAACTGAACCTGAAATTCCAGTTGCTGATAAAGTAACAACATCTGTTGGTTCATTTAATAATACATTTGCAAAACTTCTATTGCTTTGACAAATCGTAACATTTTGAGCTGTAGGTGCAGCTAAAGGTGCAGCTATTGTAACATCTACCCTTGTAGCAGTACCGGCACAACCGCCTGCTCTGTCTGCTTCAGCAACCCAATAACTTGTGGCTGCAGTAAGCTCAGGTGTTGTAAAGGTTGGACCGTAAGCAATCGGAGTTGTTAAGTTAATATCAGAGAACCAGGTAAAGATATTACCCGGAACCGTAAGTGCTGATGTAACCTGCAGTGTAGCTGTAGTTCCTGAGCAAGCACTAACAGCGGCACTTGCAACACTTGGTGCTGCTGGTCCGCCACTCGGGGTAACAATAATTCTACCAGATATTGTATAACCATTTGCCGTATTGAATGACCATGGGTTATTACCATTAACAACAGGGATATTGAAAACCTGAACACCACTGTAGTCATCATCTTCTAATAAGCAACCCGGATCAAAATCTTCATCACTACCGCATGGGACTACATCTATGTAGCTATCTTCTTCCCAGCTTGAAGATCTGATGTTAATACTTGTTGCTCCACATGCAGAAATGTTTAATGCGGTTCTGCTCCAACTTTTGGAACCTGATGTCTGATCATCAGTTTTTTCAATTAAATCGGCTGGATAAGTATTATCCGTGCTAAGCTTAGCCGACAACCTCCATCTGGCATCTGGAAGCCCAGTTGTGGTGCTACATCCAAATAGCCCTTGATCAGAACAGTCATCATCAGAACCACCAGTCCAAGTTACTGTAATAGTCTGAAATTGCTGAGCTTGTAATGGTTTTTGTAACCCAAAAATGAAAAGAAGCAGTAACATACTGCAATAATTTCTCCAATTGGGCGTTCTTGTTAAAAATCGTTTTTTCATAGGTTAAATATTACGTGGTTTACTAATCATATATATCAAATTAAGTGTATCTTTTCATTTAAATTAAAAAAATGTAAAGCGATACAAGTCGCTAATTTAACATTTTTTTGTAATTCAGCACAAAATAAGGCTAATTTTTATTAAGTTCTAACAAAAATATCCACAATGCTGCATTTATTTCCTGATCCAAGACTTTTTTGTATCCTATTCTGTCCATTAGTGCTTTGTTATTTTTTTCAGAATCAGATAAATCAAACTCTTTATCCTTGTTGAACTTAACATATTTTACCAACAAATCGAAATCAACCGTATCTGCCGGTGCATATGCATTCATTTTTAATACCTTTAATGAGAGAAATTTATAGTATGTCCATTCTGGATTATTAACTACATATTTAGTATATAAAAGATTACATAAAAAACTCTCTAACTTGGACAGTTTGTCTTTCTGTAATAGCGACAAATTAGTGTAATTAAATTTTTTCAAAAAATAAATATCTGTTAAAGCATAATATGGACCAAAAAACTCATCTATGGTAGATTGTTCTTCAACCTGATCAATAAAATTAGCAGGTAGCTTTATTTGTTTTGGATATAATGTATAAAATAAAAGTTTTTTTATTTGAGGAATCTTTTGTTCTGTAATACAATCTTCTGTAACTATAGCATTATCATTTAATAGCTTACTGTACAGGTAAAAATTCTTGTAATAATAATCATTCAGACTACCAATGTATTTCTCATTATCTAAAGCAAAAGAATCCAGCTTATAAGTCCTCTTCAGATAGGCATATTCAGCAAAGCTCTCCTGCAAGAAGGCTTTCTGATTCAAATTGGCAATTTTTCTGTAAAGCACTTCCGTTGCAAAAGATAAGTCATCTTTTGATGTTTGTGCAAATGAACTGTAAGAGATAGAGAGGGTAAGAAGTAGATGTAAAAAAGTTTTCATAAGTATATAGCACACAAATATGTGCTATTTATTTTGAAATAAATAGCTTTAGCATAAAAAAAATAACATTTTGATTTTAACTATAATCAGCAGTAAGCATATCTTTCAACTCTTTACGAGCAAAGAATATTCTGCTTTTGACTGTACCCAGTGGTAAATTCAATTGTTCTGCAATTTCGTGATATTTATACCCTTTATAGTGCATTAAAAACGGAACGCGTAATTCGTTGGATATTTTCATGAGTGCATTTCTGATATCATTCATTACAAACGCACGCTCTCCTGCATTGCTTATAGTTGTGGAAGCATTGAGGTAATACAGATTATCTGTTGTATCAATTACGGTATTTCGTTTTGATTTCTTACGGTAATCATTAATAAAGATGTTTTTCATGATAGTGAACAACCAAGCTTTAATATTGGTTCCTTCCTGAAACTTATCTTCATTAGTAAGGGCTCTTACAATTGTCTCTTGTATCAGGTCTTCCGCGTCGTTAATATCTCTGGTCAAACGCATTGCGTGCGGTTTAAGTACAACGGTAGCGGTTTTTACTTCTGATTGAAAATTGATGACAGCCATTTTTTGTTTAATTTTTGTTTAGTAAAGTTAAACAAACTAAATTGATTCCAATGTTAAATAATTCTAAATCTTGGAAATAATGTCAATAAACGACTTGACGTCTGTTAATCGTACCACATTGGATGGTAAACTTCCTTTATAATGCCTGATTTGATAGCCGGATAAAATTATTTGAGATTCTTTAAAATTTTTAGATAATGTATTAACGTAATTTTTTAATACTTCTCCTTTTGGATGAACCGTAAAACAACTTATCAGGTAGTCAGGTTTCTGATAATTAAAAACAGAAACCAAATCATAAATCGGAATATTTAATCCAATATAAATTACATCCTGATTTCTGGATTTCAGGAGGTAGTAATTAAACAACAATGCTAATTCGTGAATTTCATTTTCAGGTGTGAATAATAAAAATCGTTTCGCATTTGGTTTTACCTGTTTCGGATGTGCATCAATATTTACGATTAATTTTTGTCGGATTAAATTACTTATAAAATGCTCATGCAGCGGGCGTATGCTGCCTGTTATCCATAAGTTTCCAATCTTTTCTAAAAACGGAAAAATTATCTGAATAACGGTTTCTTCAAAACCTAAGCGCATGACAGAGTCATTAAAAATTTTATTAAAATCAAATTCATTTAAATCAATCATTGCAATTACTAAAGCACTGATCTGACTTTCATGATCTGATTTTAAATTCGTGATTCTTTTTACTTCACGTTCTATAGCTTCCGGTGTGAGTGAGGCGATTTTAGAAATCTTATAACCATTCTGATTGAGTAAAGAAACGTTTAAAACATAACGCAATTCTGCATCAGTGTAATAACGAATATTCGTATCCGTCCGCTGTGGGGTCAGCATTCCATATCGCTGCTCCCAAATGCGGAGCGTATGTGCTTTAATATTACTTAGTCTTTCTAAGTCTTTAATGCTGTATCTGTGGAAGGCGGGTAATCGCTTGTGCATGTGTAAAATATTGTTTAAAGATAAAAGTAATTTTGTTAAACAAAAAATAAATGTACACACATAACATAAGTAAAGAAAAAGTTGTTCAATACAAAGTCTCTTTTTTATTTATTACATTAGATGATTCTATTTCTAAATTAATAATTACCAATGAAATCACTTTATTTTACAGAAGAACATGAGTTATTCCGTCAAAGCGTCAGACAATTCGTTCAGAAAGAAATTCTCCCCTATGGAAACCAGTGGGAGAACGAAGAGAAAATATCCCGTGATTTATTTTTAAAACTCGGCGAACAAGGTTTTTTAGGCATCAATCATGATGAAGCATATGGTGGCTCAAAAGCTGATATTTTTTACACTTGTGCATATCTGGAAGAGCTGGCCAAAAGCAGTTATGCCGGCGTTTGTGCCGCTGTCAGTGTTCATCAGTATATGGCTACCAATCATATTGCAGAGGCAGGAAGCGACGAACTAAAAGAGCGCTTTTTACGCCCTTCTATTGAAGGAAAAAAAGTTGGCGCCATTGCTATTACAGAACCCTTTGGTGGCTCGGATGTACAGTCTATGCGCACTACAGCAGTAAAAGAAGGGGATTTTTACATTATAAACGGTTCCAAGACTTTTATCACCAATGGTCATTTCTGCGATTTTGTGGTGGTAGCTTGCAAAACAGATTCCAATGCAGGTATTAATGGCATCAGTCTGATTGTTATTGAAAGAGAAACACCTGGTTTTACTTCTTCACAATTAAAAAAAATAGGCTGGCATTCTTCTGACACAGGAGAATTAGCCTTCGATAATGTTAAAGTACCGGTTTCAAATATTGTTGGAAAAGAAGGTATGGGGTTCTTCTACATCATGGAAAGTTTCCAGATTGAACGTCTAGTGGCTGGTATCCTTGGTGTTGGTGGCGGAGAACATTGTCTGGAAGAAACTCTCAGGTATATGAATGAACGGGAAGCCTTCGGCAGACAGATAAAAAAATTCCAGGTGCTGCGCCACGAAATGGTTCAATTGTACACGGAATTAGAGGCTGGAAAACAAATGACTTATTACGCATGCTGGCTGGTTCAAAACGGCGAAATTCCTGTAAAAGAATCGTCCATGGTAAAATTATACATGACTGAGTTAGGCAACAAAATTGTCGATAAATGTTTGCAGATGTTTGGTGGTTACGGATACATGGAAGACTTCCCGATAGCCCGTGCTTACAGGGATGCCCGAGTAGGCACTATCGTTGGAGGTACCACTCAAATCATGCGGGAAATTTTATCCAAAATTATTATTGATGATGTCAGATATAAAAAAGTATACAGTGAAACCGAAGAAATAAAATCATCGGCATCTCCTAAAACTGAAGACAAAAAATCCTGGGGAAATCCGCAAACGGCAAAAGAAATTATTATGTCTATTCCTTTAAGAATTAAAAAAGACAAAGCAGAAAATTATTCTACCGTTTTTCAGTTTGATATCTCCGGAGAAAACGGGGGACAGTATACTTTAACTGTAGTGAATGGCGATGCAAAAATTGAAGAAGGTTTAGCTGGAACGCCTGAATGTATAGTCACTACTGACTCCAAAGTGTATGAAGATATAGAGTTAGGCAGAATGGATCCGACAATGGCATTTATGGGCGGTCAGATTCGTGTTACAAATATTGGTGCAATGATGCAATTTGCAAAATTCTTCCACAGAATTTAATTCATTATTTCCCTTTACTAAAAACTTAGGAAAAATAAAAAATCCCCGGTGTGTACCGGGGATTTTCTTGTTTATGATGGTGTCGTTACATTATTGTTTCACCACTTTGTGGTAGTATACTTCATCATCTACATTCAGTTTGATGATGTACACACCTTTGGAGTAATCACTGATGCTCAACTCTTCGTATACATTTCTCGTGCTTACAAATGATTTAACATACAATTCTCTGCCTTCAGGGGTATACATACGTATCTGTACGCTTGCACTCTTCGTCAGGTTCAGGTTCAATACCAGTCTGCCTTCCGTTGGGTTAGGGTATACTTCAAATACTTTCACCGAGTTCGTCGCATTCTTTATACCGGTATAAACCGCTGCAAATGCTGCTGATTCTGCTGAAGTACATGAGCCATTCACCACTTTCAACGTGTAGCTGCCGCCGCTTGTCAATTTGTAGTATGGTACACTCGTAGTGCCTTGTAACACACCGCCTTTATACCACTGATAGCTCGCTCCTACTATAATCGTGCTGCTGTACAGCGTATCGCCACTTTGTGTGATACCAGGGGTCGCTGGGGTTGGATTGACCGTAACCGTAGAAACTGCTGTGCCCGTACAGCTATTCGCCGTTCCTGTTACTGTATACGTCGTCGTCGTCGTTAAGCTTGGCGTCGTTACGTTTGAGCCACTGCCTATATTCGGACTCCATGTATATGTATTGGCGCCGCTGGCCACTAAATCTGCTGTAAAACCGCTGCATATCGATGTTGAACCTACACTTACATTCGGACGTGCCGTCACCGTTACGGTGGCCAATGCTGTATTGGTACAGCCGTTAGTCGTTCCGGTTACTGTATACGTAGTCGTTGTCGTTAAGATTGGTGTCGTTACGTTTGAGCCACTGCCGATGTTCGGACTCCAACTATATGTATCTGCTCCGCTTGCCAATAAATCTGCTGTATTGTTCGCACAAATACCTACGTTACCTGCTGCTACCGTAGGTTTGGATTTAACGGTAATATTTATAGATGTTGTGCCAGGGGTACTGCAACCTGTTACCGTTCCGCTCAGCGATACCGTAATATTGCCGTTCGGTGTAAAGTTTAATGTTCCGCCTCCCGTCGTGCCTGTCTGGCTAGAGGTCCACGTATAGTTATTCGCTCCGTTACCCGTTAACGTAATTGCATCTCCAAAACATACACTCGCCGGATTCGGAACTGAACTGATCGTGACCGTTGGTGCGGATGCATTGACCGTTACTGTTGCTACTGCTGTTTTACTGCATGTTCCTGTAGTTCCTGTTACCGTATAGGTCGTCGTGGCAGTTAGTACAGGTGTCGTCGTCGTGGCGCCTGATGCCAGACCCCCTGTCCATGTATAAGTAGTTGCGCCGTTCGCTTGTAACGTGGCAGAAGAACCTGAACAAACACTTGGCGATGTGACCGTCACATTCGGAAGTGGAGTAACCGTTACCGTCGCTACTGCTGTTTTGCTGCAGGTTCCTGTGGTACCCGTTACTGTATATGTCGTCGTCGTCGTTAAGCTTGGGGTCGTTACGGATGCTCCGCTACCGATATTCGGACTCCAGCTATAGCTCGTCGCTCCGCCTGCCGTTAAGTCGGCCGTGGTGCCTGCACATATTGTCGGGGAGTTCACTGTTACATTCGGGGTCGCATTGACTGTTACCGTAGCTACTGCTGTGGCACTACAACTACCTGTCGTGCCGGTTACCGTATACGTCGTCGTCGTCGTTAAGCTTGGTGTCGTTACGGATGCTCCGCTGCCAATATTCGGACTCCATGTATAGCTCGTCGCTCCTGTAGCGGTTAAACTTGCCGTTAAACCAGAACAAATACTTGGTGAATTAACCGCTACCGGTGGTGGTGCTGTGACCGTTACCGTAGCTACTGCTGTTTTACTGCACGTGCCCGTAGTTCCTGTTACTGTATAAGTTGTCGTTGTCGTTAAGCTTGGGGTCGTTACGGATGCTCCGCTGCCGATATTCGGACTCCATGCATAGCTCGTAGCTCCTGTAGCCGTTAAACTTGCTGTTGTGCCGGTACAAATCGTCGGGGAGTTCACTGCTACGTTTGGTAAGGCCGTTACCGTTACCGTCGCTACTGCTGTTTTGCTGCAAGTACCCGTGGTTCCTGTTACTGTATAAGTTGTCGTAGTCGTTAAGCTTGGGGTCGTTACAGATGCGCCGCTGCCAATATTCGGACTCCATGTATAGCTCGTAGCACCGCTTGCCACTAAATCTGCTGTGGTGCCTGCACATATGCTCGGTGAGTTCACTGCAACATTCGGGGTCGCATTCACTGTTACCGTAGATACCGCTGTACCCGTACAACCTTGTGTCGTGCCGGTTACTGTGTAAGTTGTCGTTGTCGTTAATGCTGGTGTCGTTACTGCTGCTATACTGCCGATGTTTGGACTCCATGAATATGTTGTTGCACCGCTCGCTAATAAAGATGCTGTGGTACCTGAACAAATAGCCGGTGAGTTCACCTGTACTATAGGTAATGCTTTTACTCGTATAGATTTCGTGGCTGCTGCACTTGCATTACCTGATTTATAAGCTACCAAACTGATGATATATGTTCCTGGTGTACTGAACGTTGGTGCAACCGTCGTCGTCGATGTTGAGGTGCCGGGTACGCCACCTGCTATCGTCCAGCGTACTGAGTCCGGAATGCCTGTGCTTGCCGTCGATGTATTCGTAAACGTTAAACTACCTCCTGCACATACAGTCGTATCACTTGCCGTGAAACTTGCCGTAGCGGTCGGTGTGGTGTTGGGTACTGAAATGTTGACATTATCAATATAAATTGTGTGACCATAGTCGCCATAGTTTCTGAAAATGATTTGAACATTAGGTTTATTAAGATAAGCTGCAGGAATAGCAACAGAGTCTGTTCTCCACTGGTTTGCCGCAGGATAAAATTCATCACCTTGTCCCGGCATAACTGTAGCTAGAATACTATCTCCTTTTCTGTATAATCTTTGTGTTGTTGTCTGACAATTATCTGTAATTAATACTTCTAAAGTATCCCATAAATTCACATCCGGACCACCAGTTGTTATAGGACCATAATAAGGTGCATGAGAAACATCAAATTTTAATTTAGCTTGTGTAATACCTGTAAAATCTAATTTGGGAGTCATAATATCGTCTTTTTGAAAACGTCCGTCTAAGGATGTATTGTCAAAACGCATACATTGGTTACCTATGCCATAAGCACTGTAACCGCTCATGATATCCCATTTAATTGCAGGATTGCCATTTCTATTTACCAGATCCCAACCTAGAGGCGGAAAATTAGGCCCCTCAAACGACTCAGAAAACGGTAAAGTACCTGTACCTACAATTGGTACGTTTACTTGTAAAGTAATAGAAGACGAACCACGTGCATTTGTGGCAACTAAAGTTACATCATGTAAACCGGGAGTGTTAAAAACAATACCTGATGGATTTTTTGCTGCAAGATTCGTACCGGATACTGTTGCAGGTGTACCACCTTGAAATGTCCAACTCCAGGAAGTTGGTGCAAATAGCGATTTATCGGTAAAACTGAATGATTTAGATGTGGCACATAATGTACTAATAGCTTGCAAAGATGTAAAATTTGCAGATGGTTTTTGTTTTACTGTATCACATGCAGGTGAGTTTTTTAAATTTTTTCTAAAATCACCAAATTGCATGGTTGCCTGAAAACGAGCTGACTGATCATTTGTAAATAAAGCCATGCAACCATCATTTGTATAGTCCATGAAATTCATAAACATATCACCATTAGGGTTTCCATTACATAAATTTGCGTTAAATGGATATGTAGGACAACCATAATTACAACCAGCAGGTATAGCTGTGCCTCCGTACTGTTTAGGTGTATCATTGCAATAATCATCTCCGTTACACTGACCGTTATCACCCCAGATATGTCTTAATCCTAACCAGTGTCCAATTTCATGTGTAGCAGTTCTTCCTATATTTGCTCCATTATTACCAAAGAAAGATGACTTACAAACAAAACCATCATTTAAAATATTACCTGACCCGGTTGGCATTCCATCTAATCCGGTTAGACCGGGAAAAGTAGCATAACCGATTACTTCATTACCACTTGATTCAATTTTAGGAACAACCCAAACATTCAAATAATAGTTCGGATCCCAAATTGTAGCTGGTTTAATCGTTCCGTCAATCAATGTTTTTGCCCAGCCAGCCGTACCCGGATTTCCCCAACCTCTGGTCTGTGCATTAATTCTTTCAATACCCGGTTCGGCCAACACATTGTTGTTGGGATCTAATTTTGCCAAACAGAAGGTAATATTTGAATTAGCCTTAACTGCTGCAAAGGGTGCCGGTAAGGTACTGCTGTTAACACCTATTCCAGCAAAATCATTATTTAAAGTAGTAATTTGCGACTGAACTCTGGTAGCATTTATATTCTGAGTTGAGTTATTTGTATAATAACAAATATGCACAATAACCGGAATTGTATATGCTATTTGTTGTTGGCTTTGTTGTGAGCCGTTTAATCGAGATTGTATTTGCTGATTATTGATGATACGTTGTATCTGGTTCTCCCATTCCAGTCCGGGAGATACAGTACCACACCAGCCATTATCTTTGTTTTTATCGACGGAAAAAACATTTCCGGCAATCATTGAAAGTAAAAGTGTAAAAAAGATTAGTAATTTATTTTTCATAAAGTGTTAATTTTCAAACCAAATATAAGGCAATAGTTAATTAAAATGAAAAATTTCGGTGTAATTAACATTATATTCATTCGAAAATAAGCACGTAGACAAAAAACGCAAATGAATCAACTGCAATTTGAAACATCACCCTATTTACTCCAACATAAAAATAATCCGGTTGATTGGTTTCCATGGAGTACTCTTTCACTGGAAAAAGCCGGCGCAGAAAATAAATTATTGATTATTTCAGTGGGATATGCTGCTTGTCACTGGTGCCATGTGATGGAACATGAAAGTTTTGAAAACAATGAGGTCGCGGAAGTAATGAATCACTATTTTGTTTCCATCAAAGTAGACAGAGAAGAACGTCCGGATATCGACCAGATATACATGAATGCCGCTATGATTACCAGCGGACATGGTGGATGGCCGTTAAATGTAATTGCGCTTCCAGACGGAAAACCAATTTTCGCAGGAACGTATTTTCCAAAACAGAACTGGATAAAAGCATTGCTTTATTTTGCTGATTTATACAAAAACGAAAAGCAAAAACTTATTGACCAGGCGGAAAGGATTACACAGGGTTTACATGAAATTGAAAATATTCCTTTGTTTAAAAATGAACGATTTTTAAGCGATGAACTATTAACAGAAATCTGGCATAACTGGCATAACAAAATTGATTTTGAGTGGGGAGGTCGAACGGGAGCTCCTAAATTTATGATGCCAAACAATTACGATTATCTGCTTCGGTATTTTTATCATACAAAAGATAAAAATGTTGGAGATGCTATAAAAATTACCTTGAAAAAAATGGCCTTTGGGGGCTTGTATGATGTGATTGGTGGCGGTTTTGCCAGATATAGTGTGGATGAACAATGGAAAGTGCCTCATTTTGAAAAAATGTTGTATGACAATGGTCAATTGCTGAGCATTTATGCGCAGGCATATCAACTGACAAAACGCCCCATGTATAAAAATGTTGTTGCAAAAACAGTAGCCTGGCTGGAGCGCGAAATGACGGACGAAAGCGGTGGTATCTATTCCTCTTTGGATGCAGACAGCGAAGGCATGGAAGGTAAGTTTTATTGCTGGACGGCAGATGAACTCAAAATAATTTTAAAGGATGATTATGATTTTATTGCCGACGTATATAACATCGAAGAAGCAGGCAATTTCGAACACGGTATGAATGTTTTATTCAGAACGGAAGACCATGAATACTTTATGGAGAAGTATAAAATCAGCAACGAAGTTTTTCAGGAAAAACTAAACAATGCTCATCATCTGCTATTTGAAAAAAGAAAAGAAAAAGTACGACCTGCAACGGATGATAAAATACTTACGGAATGGAATGCAATTACGATAAAAGGCTTGTGCGATGCTTACAAAGCATTTGGGGAGGAAGCTTATTTAACTAAAGCCGTATTTGTAACTGAATTTATTCTAACCCGTTGCAAGAAGGAGGATTATCGTTTAGATAGAAATTATAAAAATGGCAAATCCAGCATTAATGGTTTTTTACAGGACTATGCATTTTTTATTGAAGCACTAATTGCGTTGCATCAGATTACATTGAAAGAAAAGTATCTTACAGATGCACTACATTTTACAGAATACACTTTACAACATTTCTACAATGATTCAAATGGAATGTTTTACCTGACTTCAGATTTAGATGCAAAATTAATTACACGCAGTATGGACAGCAGTGACAATGTTATTCCTGCAGCAAATTCTACCATGGCAAAGAATTTATTTTTACTGAGTAAATGTTTTGACAAACAAGAATATGAACAAATGAGTTTAACTATGTTGAATAATGTTTTAGATGATGTTGTAAAGAATCCTATTTATTATTCCAACTGGGCAATCGTGTTGGATATGCATTTACATTTAAACAAGGAATTAGTAATTATCGGGAAAGACGCAACTGAACAAGTAAAAAAAATAAATGCTTTGTATTTACCTGACATTTTAATAAGCGGTTCAACAAAACCAAGTGATTTACCTTTATTAAGAAACAGATACAAAGACAGCAAGACACTGTTTTATTTATGTGAAAACAAAAGCTGCAAAACTCCGATTGAAGATGAAAACAAAATCATACATTTATTACAACAAATAGATTAAGTAAAATGAAAATTCTCATCACAGGCATCACCGGATTAATAGGCAATCATCTCATGCAAGTATTACAAAAAAACGGCTATCATGACATTCGCGGAAATTATTTTTCTAACAGGAATTTAGAGGAGTACACGTCAAAGAATATTGAAATGATTCAGGCGGATGTGGCGGATGAAAAAGCCATTCACAATATTACAAAAGATTGTGATGTTGTAGTACACACTGCCGCGCGTGTAATAGATTTTGGCACTAAGAAACAATTTTACGAAGCACATTATGATGCAACCCATTTTTTATTAAAAGATGCGAAAGCAAACAGCGTTCGGCATTTTATTTATGTGAGTTCAGTGGGAGTAGCAAGTGGCATCGACCGCAATAAAGTCATTCCAGACGAGACAACACCGCTTGTAAAAACAGGCGTTCATTACGATGATGCAAAAATTGATACAGAAACTTTAGTGAAAGACTTCTGTACACAGAACAATATTATTTATACTATCATTCGTCCTGCTGCAGTGATTGGGAAAAACAGTGTTTGGGTTTTAGAACCGCTAAAAAGAATTGACACTGCCGTCGGATTAAAACTCATCGACAATGGAAAACATCCTGCCTGTTTGTTAGATGCGGAGAATCTGGCAAACGGAATTTTCCTTTGCATCACAAAAGAAGCTGCGTGCAATCAGACTTATTTTTTTATGGATGACTGGGATATTTCTTGGAAGCAATATTTTACGGATTTAGCAGCCATTAAAAATAAAAAACCGGGCGGTTCCATTCCTTTTTGGCTGGCTTATTCATTAGCTGCCGTTGCAGAAACCGTTTTTCCTTTATTCGGGAAAAATCCTCCTCTGGCAAAAAAATCCGCGAAGGCAACCGGCACCAACAGAACCATCTCCACGCAAAAAGCAAGAACAGAATTAGGATGGACTTCAATAATCACTTATAAAGAATCAATGCAACGAATAAAAGAAAGTATAAGTTAATTATTTTAATTATTTAGCCTCAGTATCTCCTCTTGTATTTCCTTAGTATTCCAGTGAATGCCTTCTACTTTTGATTCAACAACACTACCTTTTTTATCTAATAAATAAGTTGTAGGAAAACGGTGAATACCAATCTCTTTTAGTGTTTTTTCACTTTTATAAAATGGCAAATCTATCTTTAAATATTCCTTTACCTGTTTAGATATTTCAAACGATTCATCTGTAATTACAAGCACTTTCAATTGTCCGGGAAACTGTTTTTGCAAGGCTTCCAGTTCGGGTAATTCTCTTCTGCAATCTCCGCACCAAGACTGAAAATAGGTGACAATCAACACCTTTCCTTTAAAATCACTTATGGCCACTTTTGTATTTTGATCATCAGTCAAACCAGACTTTTCAAACGGATGCTTGGGTGCAATTTTTCCGCTGAAAACAACAAAATATAATGTATAAGCAAAGACAGGAATTAAAAACAGCGGAATAAATTTCTTTTGCATTTTATACTATTTACAGTTGCGCTATAATTTGACGGGCGTTATTCAGGTTATTATATTTTTCAGACAACAAGCTATTTCTTTCGTCAATCTCCTCTTGTTTAAATTCTTTCAGCATTAGTTTATCTATAAGATCCGGCAAATCATTTTCTTCAGCAATATATACCAGACTATCCAACCCGCTACCTGTTAAAGCTGCTTCATTAGAAATTACAAATCTTGCATTGAACAATGAGTTAATCAGTTTTAATTTAACACCGCTCGGGTTTGCAGCCATCGCCAGACAAATATGTGCTTTTTTCATTAAGCCATTTAATATATCGTCTGTTGGATTTGCAATCAGCTCAATATTATTTTTACCTTTTACGAATTGTTGAAGTGTTGTATGCGGATTTTTACCTGCCAGTATGATTTTATACGTACAATTTTTCAGATCATTACTCAACAACTGAATAATCAAATTGTAATTGTCAGACAATGACAAATTGCCGTGATACAAGATATAATCACCTTTTCCCGGAATGCTATTTATATTATTATTTTCATGAAAGACATAATCAAGGGACACTTTTTTATCCGGAAATTTTTCCTGATAATATTCATAATCCGTTTGTGAGAGACAAGATAACACATCTGCATGTATCAGCTGTTTATCGTACTCTTTCAATTTTTTATATTCCTGGTAAAAAAAGATTTTTTCTTTTAATGATGCCGCCTGTGCTAATAATATTCTGTAATAAATCCATTCAATATTATGCAGGCGCACTATTTTTTTTCTGTCTTTTAATTTCGGATGATTTAAGAATCCTGTCGTATGTGTAGCATCAAATAAAATCGGGTAATCATTGCTCAGTAAATTCGCCAACAAATCATCCTTCATTCTTGATTTTACAATAAAAGGGAGATTGGAAAAAATATCTTTTATACTTCTTTCACGTTTGTAATAATAAATTTTTTCGCAATACTTATCTAACTCATTTTGCTCATTTCTGTCTCCATATACAAAGCAATGCAGGTGAATTTTTACGCCCAATTGATACAATGCTTTAATCTTATAAAACTCTTCAATGGCTCCTCCGTAATCTGCAGGGTAAGGCATATCAAAGCAAATAATATTAAGTAGTAAGTCGTGAGTCGTGAGTCGTGAGTTTACCATTAATTATAACCTTTCGTAAATTTTAATCAATTTTTTTTCTTCATTTTCCCAGCACAATTCCTTTCTCGCTTTTAAACAATTCTGCTGTAACTGAAGATACAATTCCTTATCGGAAAGCAATTTTCTGATGGCCGCACAAATATTATCTATCGTCAATTCTTCCACAACAATACCAATATTGTATTTATTATTCAATTCGATATACTCCGGGAAGCCGATAAGAACTTGCGGAATACCTGCCTGAATATAATCGAATGTTTTATTGCCTAGCGAATAATAGTAACTCAGTCCGCGGTTTTCTAACAAATTGATTCCAATATACGCCTGCTGGGTAATCTTATTTAATTCTGCGGGTGTCTTTTTACCTAATAATTTTACTTTCTGCTCCAGATGTAATTCTTTCACACTATTTTTTATATGTTCCATTTCATCACCATCACCCGCAATACGGAATTCTATATTTTCAATTTTCAGCATTGCCAATAACATCTCATTTAAACCCCGGCCAATATTCACCGCTCCCTGATACAATAGAAATTTTGAGTTTGGTGTTTGGGGCTTTGAATTATTTTTTACAGGTAAATTCCTCACCAGTTTACAATCTGCTTTATATTTTCTATTGAAGATTTGAGCAATGGAATTTGTAACGGTATATAGTGCATCTGTGTGCGGTACAATAATTTTCTCTATAAAATTCCAAATGGATTGCTTAAATGGTTTGCCAATTAATTCAGGACTTTCGGGAAAATATTCGTGTGCATCATACACCACTTTTTTACGTTTTAGTTTTGATGCCAACACAGCAGCGGGCAATGTATCTAAATCGCAGCCGCATACTATATCAAATTTATTCAGCAATAAATAAAACAATAAACGGATATTAAATTCAGCGTAAAACAAAAATCCTTTATTAAAAAAGCAGCTTAATCTGGTTTGTTTAAATGTTTGTTTCGGAATGGGCTTGGAATCTGAAAGATTTCTTCCAAGCAACTCTACCGAAAACCGATGTTGCTGCAACGAGGAGCAGATACGCTGCATCCGCTGGTCGTACACCAAATCATTCGTCACCGTTAGTATAATCCGCTTAGACACTTTTCAGTTCATTTTTATCGTTGGTCATCAGTTTTTTTTCATCCAGTAAAAACCGGATTACCTCTTTGTATAATTGCTTTGCAAAATGCGCATTTTCCGGCAATAAATCTTCCGTTTTCACCCAGGTATTTTTTGTTTTTTGCAAAATATAACTTTTGGCGTTTTTGAAATCTTCATCAGCATCTTGTTTCTTTTTTTCTTCCAGACAAATATCACATCTTCCGCATGCCTTTGCATCTGTTTCGCCAAAATACATACACATCGTAATCTGCCGGCAAACAGTCCTTTGTTCCATGAAGTGAATCATTGCCTGTAACTGTTCGTTTATCGTTTTTTTACGCTGATTGATGTACTGTGTATTGATGTACAAATTGTTTTCATGCATACGCTCTGTCAGCAACATGATGGATGGCTTGTCATTGGCAGGCACATAAGTCAGTATTTTATTTTTGTGCAACAGATTTAATTGTTTTATCACTTCACTTTCTGACACCTTCATTTGCACAGCCAGCTGAGCTTCACTGATTTTTGTATAATGATCCATAATGCCGCCATAAGACCTCAACAGAGATTTTATCAATGCTGCAAAACCGGAATTCGCCACTTCAAACTTATACAACTCCAGTTTATCTACTCTGAAGATGGCACGTGATGGCAGCAGCACTCCTTCACTCATCTGTAAATAACCTTCCTGCTCCAGAATTTTCAAACTATTGTAAACAGCTGTTGCATCCAGTTTAAATTGTCGCGAAAAATACATGATATCAAAATTATGCGTCAGCATTTTACCGCTTTCTACGGCAATTCCCAGATGATTGCATACCGCATTGTACACATTTTTAATCGTTTCAATCGGAGGAAATTTCTGATCGATACGCTCCTGCAATTTATCTATATCCGGCTGATTGTACAATAAAGCAGCATATGATAATTTCCCGTCACGTCCTGCTCTTCCCGCTTCCTGGTAATAAGCTTCGAGACTTTCGGCTACATCCATATGAATCACAAAACGCACATCTGATTTATCGATACCCATTCCGAATGCATTGGTACAAACAATTACCTGCGTTTTATTCTTCAGCCAGTTATCCTGTTTAATACTTCGTTCATTGGTCTTCAATCCTGCATGATAAAAATCTGCTTTTATGTTATGCTGCATCAGGTACTCCGCTATATCTTTCGTTTTATTCCTGTTGCGCACATAGACAATACCGCTGCCTTTCAGTTTCTGTACAATCTCTAATAATTTCGGATACTTTGCCTCCTCTCTTCTGACTACAAAACTCAGGTTATCACGAACAAAAGATTTTTTAAAAACTGCATGATTTTTAAGTGCCAGCTTTTCAATGATATCTTTCTGAACCTGCGGTGTTGCAGAGGCCGTCAACGCCAATACAGGAACTTTCGGATGGTATTTTCTTATTTCAGCAATTTCAAGATAAGGAGGGCGAAAATCATAACCCCACTGCGAAACACAATGCGCTTCATCTACGGCAATCAGATTCACCTTCATTCGCTTAAAACGTTCTATAAATATCTCCGTCTTCAATCGTTCCGGAGAAACATACAGGAACTTATAATATCCGAACTGACAATTATCCAGAATCACATCGATTTCATGATACGACAATCCCGAGAAAATGGCAGCCGCTTTTATTTCCCTGTTTTTGAGCTGAAATACCTGATCTTTCATCAAAGCAATCAAGGGGGAAACTACCACACAAATCCCATCCTGCATCAGAGCCGGAATCTGGAAACAAACAGACTTGCCGCCACCCGTAGGCAATAAGGCAAGCGTATCTTTTCCGTCCAGTACGGATTGAATAATCTCTTGTTGCTGCGAACGGAATTCGTTAAAACCGAAATATTCTTTTAATATATGACCGGGCGTTATCACTTTAACTCAAAAATACGATATGAAAAGAGTAAAATAAGTATTTCGTATGATATTTATCAGGAGTGATTTAAAAAGGAATTTGTATTTTGGTTTATAATTTTAACGTATGCAAATAGAAGCAAGTGAATTAATCCTGAATCCGGATGGTAGTATATACCATTTAAATATTTTACCGGAAGACATTGCCGATACCATTTTTCTGGTGGGCGACCCTGATCGGGTGGAAGAAGTATCGCGCTATTTTGACAGGATTGAAATAAAAAAACAGAAGCGCGAATTTGTAACACATACCGGTTATATCGGCAAAAAAAGGCTCACTTGTTTATCTACCGGCATCGGAACGGATAATATTGATATCGTCCTTACGGAGTTAGATGCACTAGTAAATATGGATTTAAAAACACGTATTGCCAAAACTGAATTAACGCTTTAAATCTGATTCGTATTGGCACCTGCGGTTCCCTGCAGCATGACATTCCGGTGGATAGTTTTCTTGCCAGTGAATACGGTATCGGATTGGATGGTTTGCTGGGCTTTTATAATTTTGAGGTTTCGGAAGAAGACAAACAATTTTTGGAACCCATTATTCCGATTGTCAAAAACCTGGGTGTACATCCCGTTATTGCCAAAGGCTCCGACACGCTGTTGAACACGGTGGCGAAAGATATGCGCAAAGGCGTTACACTGACGAATTGCGGTTTCTACGGACCACAGGGAAGAACGGTACGTATTGCGCCAAAAGATAAAAAATACATCGATGAATTATCCGCCATCACCTTACCCGGCGGCAGGAAATTCACGAATATGGAAATGGAAACTTCCGCCATTTACGGTATGAGCAAATTGTTCGGCCATCATGCTTTATCCTGCAATGCCATTCTGGCAAACCGTGTAGACGGAACATTCAGTAAAGATCCACATGGTGCTACAGATAAATTAATACGACATGTATTAGAAAACATTTAACCTGACCGAAAGTATTTCTTTAAAAATAAATGAAAACACCCAACTTTCGTTGGGCGTTGCAAATAAGGATGAGTCTTTAGTTTTTAGTCTAAGGGCTAGTTTATAATTATCTTTTTTACCACATTATAGTCAGGGGTTGAAAAGGCACATACATAGATTCCACTTCCTAAATCATTTGCATCAAGTTGTAATACATTCAGTCCTGTAATCATTTCTTTTTTAGTAGTGTAAACGACTTTCCCTAACAAATCATAAATTGTTACTGTAACTTGTTTGTTTTCCTCTGCATCATAATTTATAAAGATATTCTGATTTGCCATATTGTAATAAACCGTATTGACAATAAAATCTGTTTTGCAAGTGTTTTTTGAAATAAGCATTTTGCTGGTGCTGCGCGTACCATCCTTATCTACCTGTATCAGTTGATAGTAATTAACAGGAAGGTTGGTATTATCTTTAAAGAAATATTGCTTTACACTATTGCTATTGCCATTCCCTTTTATAGTTGCAATCGTTTCAAATTTTAAATCCTCACCAGCTCTTTGCAGTAAAAAGTAATCGTTGTTCTTTTCAGATGCGGTTTCCCATTTCACTTCAGTAAATGCTTCATTGCATTTTGCATCAAAGCTAATCAGTTCAACCGGCAACAAAACAGGTGAAGAAAAACTGGATGCCTGTAAAAAAACGCCACTATCGTATGCACCGTCATTGACATCCGTAACAATCAACTTTATATGGTAAGTGGCACCAACAGTCAAACCCGACTGGCTAGCAGTTAACACTTTTGTATTTCCGTTAAATTGGATGCCATAAATGGGTCCCTTGAATTCTGCCGTTGGATTTGAATTCACCCATGATGAATTTGCAGCCGTGCAATTGGATGCGGAAGGGGAACCACCGTAGGTGCCCACCACTCCGTTATTCACTGAATTGATGGAAACTTCCGAGCCGTTTGATAGCCGCGCAATATTTCTTCCATTACTGCTGAATCCCTGTCCGCCCGCAATGCCGGGGCCACTGATGATAAAACCGAACTTATCGTTATAAGAAGAACAGTTGTAATTTATCGGCAGACCGCTTCCGTCATTTTGGTCATATTCTTCTGAGCCGAACACATACTTAAAGGAGATGAAAGTATTGTTTGGAACAAAATCAAATTCTAAAATGGCAGCATTATAATAATTCTGGCTTCCGGCTAAAACATCTACATCATTAATATAAACAGGACAAGTTCCGCCCTGTCTGATTTCTCCGTTTGAGCAAGTAGAAGTCAATCCAGAACTGCTGAAATTATTATTACCGGGAAAAGTAGCCATTGAAAGCGGAATATCGCTGGTATGGCAGGTACTTAAAACAATTCCGGAAGAAAAACCCAGATTAGTGGCCACACTTCCTGCAGCAGAAAACGAACCTGCCTGATATTTTGAGCCGGTGCCGTAAACTCCCTGAAAAGTAACATTAGAAGCGGTAACACCGGTACCCAATAAAGTATTGACTAATGTAGTTGTGGTAGCACCGTTGGTAATTGCTAACTGGGCTGTACAGTATGTATAACCATTGATAATAAACAAACAAAGTAAAAGTCTCTTCATGACATTATTTTTAAATAATAAATAAGGGACTTTTAGTTTCTGCTTTATAAGTCTAAAATTAAACAATAACAATTTGGAATACCGATTAAAAGAAGCTATTTTTAGTAAGTCTGATTTTACTGCTAAATGAAACATCCTAATGTATATGAACTAATTAAAGCATTGAATATGTCAGAAAAAAGACAATTCAAAATTTACAGTTCACGGCATATTATTGACGGAGAAAATAAGTACACGGTACTATTTGATATTTTGGACAAAATGGAAACCTACGATGCAGACGAATTGACATCCACCCTAAAATTATTAAACAAAGAAACGACCTACTTTAAAGCAGATATGAATTTCCTGTATCAGCTGATTTTAAAAAGTCTGGTGCTTTTTCATTCAGGAAAATCCGCCCAGATCATCTTAAATGAAAGTATTTCTGCTATTGAAATTTTATACTATAAAGGGCTCTTCACACAATGTATGAAAGAGATTTATAAAGCCGCTGCTATTGCAAGAAATACGGAATTATTTTCGTCCCTGTTAAAAATAATGCAGTACGAAAAACTAGTGTACAATCACCATCCTGTACACAAAAGAACGGAAAGCGAAATCATCCGCGACATGGCGGAAATCAACAAGACATTACAGATAATCATTGAGTATTATACCTTGTACAACCAGGCCAATCAAATCAGGATTGAAGCGGCAAAAACGAGGAACATCCGTAAAATAAAAGAATTTGATACACTGATGAAACATCCGTTGCTGGTACATGATAGTAAGTCTTCTTCTATTGACGGAAAAATAAAATATTATCAGATTTATGCAATGTGGTGTTACGTACATGGAAATAAAAAAGAAGAATTACAGCAAAACAAAAAAATAATTTCACTGTTCGAAAGTAGTCCACTTTATAAGGAAGAACATCTGGTGGAATATGTAAGCACCTATGCGCGTATTATTTCCATTTCGAAAGATATGCCGGATAAGCTGTTTTACCGGGAACTGGAGAACGTAAGAAATATTTCCATTCATACTGACAAGCTCTATTACTTTCGGGTTTCCACTCAAATCTTTAATTTCTCTTACAGTATAGAACTTTCCAGGTATCTGCAACAAAAACAATTCTCAAAAGCAAGTGCAGTTATAAATGATGTCGAAAACGGTCTGAAGAAACATAAAGACATCCTGACGCCTTCATATAAAATTACCTTCTTATACATGCTGGGCTACTATTATTTTACTGTCGGGAATTTTGACAATGCCATAAAAAAGATAAATACACTGCTGAATGAATATACGGAAGACGAAAGACCGGACCTGTATAACTTTGCCAAACTACTGAATCTTCTGATACATTTTGAACTTAAGAATTATTCTTATATTCATTACAAGCGCGCCAGTGTTCAGTACTATTTTAAAAAACAGTCTTCCGCTTTCGAAACGGAAAATCTTATCCTGAAATTCTTTTCAAAAGAAAAAAACTATACGCTTGATTTAGAAAGATCATTACAAAATCTGAAAACCTCCTTAGAAAATACAAAGAGCCATTCGCTGGAAAAATACGCCTTTAACTATTTCGACTGGATAGACTGGATAAACAGCAAACTGGCAAAGAAATCTAGCATATCTATGCTTTATAAATAAAAAATGCGCTCAACATTAGTTGAGCGCATTTTTTTATTATGTAGATGCTGAAATAAGTTCAGCATGACATCAATGGAATTGTTCTGCTTCTGTAGAACCAGCCAATGCAGTAGTAGAAGATTGTCCTTGCTGACAAACCTGCTGGATAGCATCGAAGTAACCTGTACCAACAAATGACTGGTGTTTGATTGCCTGGAAGCCTGCAGACTCCAATGCAAATTCTCTTTGTTGTAACTCAGAGTAACCTGCCATACCTCTTTCCATGTATGCTTTACTTAATTCGAACATAACGGTGTTGTTAGCGTGGAAACCAGCTAATGTGATGAATTGGAATTTGTAACCCATTGCCGCTAAATCTTCACGGAAAGTAGTCATTGCTTTCACGTCCATGTATTTTGCCCAGTTGAATGAAGGTGAACAGTTGTACGCCAACATTTTTCCTGGATATTTTGCGTGGATACCTTGTGCAAATTCTCTTGCCATACCTAAATCAGGATTTCCTGTTTCCATCCAAATTAAGTCAGCATAAGGTGCATACGATAAACCTCTGTCGATACCTTGCTCTAAACCGTTTTTAACATAGTAAAAACCTTCAGGTGCACGTTTTCCTTCGATGATGAATTTTGTATCACGTGGATCGATATCAGATGTAATTAAGTTCGCAGCTTCAGCATCTGTACGAGCAATCACTAATGTTGAAGTTCCGCAAACGTCAGCAGCCAAACGAGCAGCCGATAATTTATTGATAGCTTCTTGTGTTGGCACTAATACTTTACCACCTAAGTGACCGCATTTTTTAGCAGAAGCTAACTGGTCTTCCCAGTGAACACCTGCAGCACCCGCTTCAATCATCTGTTTCATTAATTCATAAGCGTTCAGGTTACCACCAAAACCAGCTTCAGCATCGGCAACGATTGGAACCATCCAGTCGCGTGTTGGTTCGCCATCCAAATATTCGATTTGGTCACGACGCATCAGAGAGTTGTTGATACGTTTAACTACCATTGGAACTGAGTTCGCAGGATATAAAGATTGATCCGGATACATTTCTGCAGATAAGTTAGCATCTGCAGCTACCTGCCAACCTGAAAGATAAATAGCTTTCATACCAGCCGTAACTTCCTGAATAGCCTGATTACCGTTAAAAGCACCTAAACCGGCAACCCAGTCATCGGTGTGTAATTTATTCCATAATTTTTCAGCTCCGTTTTTAGCCAGAGTGTATTCAATTTGAACAGAACCGCTGATGTTAATTACTTCTTCAGCTGTGTAATCTCTTTTAACGTCTTTCCAACGCGGATTAGTTGCCCAATCTTTTTTTAGAGCTTCCGCTCTTTCTTGTTTTGTTGCCATTTTTATTAAGTTATTGAATTTATAAATAAAGAGTTTTGTAATTATTATTATTGCTTTTCTTCAAAAATCAGTTTACCTTTTTTGTCCGTCAGCTTAATTCCATCTTTATTATTGTAGGTAAATTCCTCGTTTGAATAGGTTCTGCCATTTGCTGCCGGCATATCAGAAATCTTTTCTTTAGATGTTAAAACAACTTGCTTTCCATCTAATTCAAAAGAAACACTGGATGCATTGTTGTCATATATAAAAGAAATTATTTTACCCTCTTTTCCTTCCACTTCATCAGTTGCCGTTGCTGCTAATTTTCCTGCAGTTGCGGGCGGTTCAGGTGTTTGCATGGAGTCTGCAATCGTTTCTACTGCAGTACTTGCCGATTGTTCTTCCTGTGATTTACAAGCGGTAAACACACTAACAACCAAAACTATTAAAACTATTTTTTGCATACTCCTTAGTCTATATAATTGTAAGCTTCCAGGGTTAAAAATTCTTCCAGTGTATCCTGCAAGCTCATTTTGGTAAATAATTCTGTAGCCAAATCAAATTTAGATGTCGCATATTTATCTCCTAAACTTGCTTTGTAAGCTGCTTTTTGTTCATCGATTAATTGTTGAACTAACTCAGCTGTTACTTTTGTGCCATCATCTAATTTTGCATCTTCGTGGTGTACCCATTGCCATACCTGTGTACGGGAAATCTCAGCTGTTGCTGCATCTTCCATCAAGTTATGGATAGGCACGCAACCATTACCACGCAACCATGCTTCTAAATATTGAATTCCAACATCGATATTGTTTTTCAAACCACCTAAAGTGATGGTTCCTTTTGGAACTGCTAATAAATCAGCAGCCGTTACGCTTACATCTTCACGTTTGTTAAAAATCTGATTAGGTGTAGGCATATATTTGTTGAATTCATCCATGGCGATTTGCACCAATCCCGGATGTGCCACCCAAGTTCCGTCGTGACCTGCTTTTGCTTCACGTTCTTTATCTGCACGCACTTTTGCCAGTGCCACTTCGTTCGCTTCCGGATTGTCTTTAATCGGAATTTGTGCAGCCATACCACCCATCGCAAATGCATTGCGTTTGTGGCAAGTTTGAATTACTAATTCTGAATATGATTTTAAGAAATGCGTCGTCATCGTAACCTGCATTCTATCAGGCACTAAAAATTGTTTGTTTTTTACCGTTCTTTTGATGAATGAGAAAATATAATCCCAACGTCCACAGTTCAAACCTGCAGAGTGTTCTTTTAATTCAAATAAGATCTCGTTCAGTTCAAAAGTGGCAACTATTGTTTCAATCAAAACAGTTGCTTTGATAGAACCTTGAGGAATACCTAATTCATTTTGAGCATCTACAAAAATATCGTTCCACAAACGAGCTTCTAAATGTGATTCCATTTTAGGGAGATAGAAATAAACACCGCTGCCGCTTGCTACTCTTTGTTTGGCATTATGGAAAAAGTACAAGGCAAAATCCCAGATAGAACCACTCGCCTGCTCACCATCCACCAACACATGTTTCTCCAGTAAATGCCAGCCGCGCGGACGAACAAATAAAGCAGCTATTGTTTCATTTAATTTATAGGATTTGCCATTTGACTCCAAAGAAATCGTTTTGTTATTGGCGTCTTTTAAATTGATTTGTCCGGAGATATTATTTTCCCACGTTGGCGCGTTTGAATCTTCAAAATCTGCCATGAATACTTTTGCACCGGAATTCAGCGCATTGATAATCATTTTGCGATCTACAGGACCGGTGATTTCCACTCTTCTATCCTGAATATCCGCAGGGCAAGGCGCCACTGTCCAGTCAGATTCTCTGATGGATTTGGTTTCCGGTAAAAAGTCCGGTAACTCACCTGCGTCCAGTCTAACTTGTCTTACTACACGTTTTTGCAGTAATTCTTTTCTGCGCGCATTGTGTTTGCGTTGCAATTTGGCAAAAAATGCCAAAGCTTCTGGTGTTAAGATTTCGGCATATTCAGGGGTGAATTTGCCTTTAATTTCGATTCCTTCCGGTGTTTGATATGCTGACATTCTTAAAAAAGTAAATTGTGTGAGCGAATTTACGAATTGTAAAAAAGAATGCCGAATTATAGGTGTTACCTAAAGTTTAATATAAGGTTGTTATTTCCAATGCATGCATTGGAAGTAAATTTAACCTTATTTCGACAATCAAAGCGCCTCAATTTCAATTGTCTATACCTTGATATTAGTCAAAATCAATGATTTACAGGTGTTAAATAACTATACAATCGTTGACAAATCCAATAACTCTGATTAACCTTAGTCAGCCGTATAAAAACCCTTTATATGAAAAATATTTACACCAGAACAGGTGCAATACTATTGCGTCTGTTCATCTGCTTATCTGTAAGCAGCCTTGAAATCTTATGTGCTTCTCCTTTACCAGAAAAGCAAACCGAGGCTATTAAAACCTCCTTTAATACAATAAAATTTGAGCGAAATAAGGGCCAAATGTCATCAAAAGTGTCCTATGGATTTATAACGACATTTGGTTCGATGTATCTGGAAAACAATAAAATAAAACTTAATGTTTTTCAATGTGATCCCTTAAGTGACATCACATCTCACTCGGTAGAAATCTCTTTTCCAGGAGGCAATACTGGTTTTAATATTGAACCATCCAATGAACTGTCTGCAAAGTATAATTACTGGACAGACAACAATCCTTTGCATGCTATAACCGATATTCCGGTTTACGGAGAATTAACTATTAAAAATGTTTACGACGGGATAGATCTTCGATTATACAGCACTGAAAATAAAACTGTAGAATTTGACTGGATAGTGGCACCCGGTGCTGATTTTTCTAAAATAAAGATCCACTTTGAAGGACAAGACAATCTAAGCAAAAATGACAAAAACAATCTCATTATCGGATTAAGACACCATGATCTTGAAATGCAAATTCCAGAGTGCTATCAGGTAATCCGCGGACAGAAGAAAAAGATACTTATGGATTTTTTGTTTGTCGACAGCAAAACCATAGGATACAATCTGGATGTACTTGCCTGCAACAATGAATTCGATAATAACTATCCGTTAATTATTGACCCTGCCATAGTATGGTCTTCCTATTTTGATGCCGATGTTGACGTTGCACCTATTTTTGATGCATACTGTTCCGGCCTTGAAATTGTTCCATGTACCGGAGAATCTTACGTTATTGGAACGACTAATATATCCGTACCCACAGGTTATCGGGATAGTGCGATTGGATATGACGATATTGGTCCCGGCGTAAACGAAAGAAAAGGAATTATATACAAGATCGATGCAGCCGGCACAACTTGTACTGCTTTTACTTATTTTGGAAATAATGTTACGATTAAATCCATTGAATTATTCCCAAATGGAAATGTAATTATTGGTGGAAGTATTGACAGCACTTGCAACGATGGTAAAAACTGCGCAACGATATTGGGCTCACTTCCTCTTGTTAACCCATACAGCAACTCCGGAAGAGGCTGGGTTGCGGTATTCAACAGCACTTTAAATTCACTTTTATATTCTACAAAAATACCGGGCTTAAGTGGCAATTTTGGAACACGTGCGTGGGGCAAAGGCGGGATTACATCCATCTCCGTTTTGGATGATGAAAACTATTTTGTTGGTGGAGTCTGTAATAGTAATTCAACCGTGGGCGGCACATCAGACAGCCTTAATTTTGTTCCATCTTCAGGTGTTCCTGATCCGACAAGAAGCGGGTATGAAGCCTATGTCGCACGATTTTCTGGTGCAAATTATAACAATAAAGACTGGGCTACATTTTTTGGTTCATCCGGAAATGAAGATATTGTCGACATAGATATCACTACTGATAAATCTAAAATAGTTTTCTGTACATCCACTACCAGCGCTTCCGGTGCTCCTGCTTTGGTAAATCCAATTGATTTAACCAGAAACAACCAGGAAGGTTTGATTGGTGCTTTACCGTCTACTGCTGCTACACCCTCCTCCTTTTTAATGTATTCATACCTTGGTGGCAGCGGTGAAGAAAGCGGTCTTACATTAGCCTTAGACAGTACTTTCTTTTACATCTATTACACTACTACTACTTCAGAATCAGCAACCAATAAATTACCGGGTGGTGTAACAGGCACGTTTGATTCCACATTAGATGGAAACTCAGACGGAGCCATAACCAAGGCACTCATTACAGGCGGAACCATCGGCTCAAAATCAACTTACATTGGTGGCACTGATATTGACAATGCGGGTTGTATTGCCATTAATAAAAACAGAGGAGAACTATATCTGTTTGGCACTACTCTTTCTTCTGATTTTCCCTGCACCAACAGCAATCCACCATCTGTATATTATGACAGCACTCTTGGCTCATCCGATAGTTATGATATATCCATCGCCTTTATGACAACAGATTTAAAACAGGAAAAATATGGTATTTATATTGGCGGGTGTTATGATGATTACCTGGGAGAAACCGGTATCATACATTCAGCTGATCACTTATCATACAATTATTCTTTAAGCAGATTAGGCCTTGCCACCACTATACACAGTGCTGAAATGGCCACTTTCGGTTCAAATTGCGGTACAGGATTAACCGCACCATTAAACAACAATCCAGGCACATTCGACCCTTTTAAAACAACAGGCAAGGAAGGAGATGCACATTTTATTGTGTTATGGGAACCAACTACCATCGGAGATTTCGGTGATGTGCCAAATGTATATGAAACTACAGATCCTGCTGTAAACCATGTTATACAGAATTTAAGGTTTGGTGGTCTGGTAGAAGCTGATAGAAATCCATTATCATCTTATATGGCTGATGGAGATGATTTGTTTGCTATGACAAATCCATGTGGGGGTGGCGGCATTCCGGATGACGAAGACGGAATTGACTCCATCTATCTTCCATTAAGCATGACATATTCAGATACTATTTTTTATGTGCCGGTGAATTATTACAATAACACTGATTCGCTGGCTACCATTCACGCCTGGATAGATTTAAATCAGGACAGTATTTTTGAAGCAACGGAATACACCTCTGCAAATGTAAAATCAATTGGCAACAGCTTTGCCATACTAAACTGGAATTTAGGTTCTCTTATATGCGGAAATACTTTTTCTCCCGGATTGACATATGCTCGCTTCAGAATAACTACCCAGAAAGTTAAAGACGATATTTCAACAACAATTGATGAAAGAAGTATTTCTTATCAGGATGACGGTGAGGTAGAAGATTATCCTGTATACATAAACGGAGTAGATTGGGGTGATTTGCCAAATCCTTATCCGCTTGCCAGTGCAATCCGATTCCGTGATTACAACAACGATAATATACCTGATGAAATCAGAGGTGATGAACATCCTGTCTGGCTGGGTTCAAAAGTGGATATTGAATGCACTGCACATCAAAACAACACCGCCACTGCAGATTTATTTGACGATGGAGTACTGCTTCCGCCACAAGACTCTGTAACAATCAACGAAACCTATACATATTACGTTACTTTAAACAGTTCTCAAGCAGGAAAGATGGTGTATTTTGGCATGTGGTTCGACTGGAATTACAATGGCAATTTCACAGACGCGACTGATCTGTTTTACGCCGATTCAGCTCTTGTATCCGGACCTATCGTTATTCCTGTAAATGTAATAACTCCGTCGAACTTGTCTTCACTGTATGCACTAAGGGTTATTGTATCGGGTGTGAGTCCATTACTGTTTAGCGATTATGGGGCAAGAAATAAGCTAAATGGCGAAGTAGAAGATTATATCCAAACAACCAAAGATTTTGTTCTAAAAGTTGAGCTTATAAATTTTAATGGAAACTTTGCCGTTAATCACAACCATTTGTACTGGTCTTCAGCCTCAGAATCTACTGGTTTAGATTATATTATTCAGCGCTCTACGGACGGTATTTCATTTGATGATATTGCAACCGTGCCGGTAATCCGAAACTCTAAACTGATCAACAATTATTTATCCGATGACTACGAAATAAATTTATCAGACATCTATTACTATCGTTTAAAAATTCTTGAAAACGATAACACTTTCCATTATTCAAAAAACCTGGTAATTCGTATATCGGACGCAAAAAACCCTGCTGTTACGCTCTTTCCAAATCCTGTTTCATATGGGAATTTGCAGCTTTCTTTTGCCAATTACAACTCATCTGATTACAGAGTTACTATCTGCAATAATTTTGGACAGATAGTATATAATACAGATTATAACTTGAGCGAAAATGAAGAAACAATTACTATCCCGACAGCATCTCTGAGTAATGGAATTTATTTTATAACAATTACAGATACCAATACACAAACAACTATTCTTTCAAAGGAATTTATTATTTCAGGACAATAGGGACTTTGGCGAACTATATTGATAATTATTCAGTTTATAATAAAAATATCTTTACGATTTAGTTAAGCATACTGAAAATTATTTCTGATTTATGAAAATATTCAAAAAATATTCTTATCATGGTATCAGAAACAGATAGATGATTTTTGACAAATACAACACGCGGCCTAACTTTTGGGATGAAATGGCTTTACCAAACGGCGACATACGTTCGCACTATCGATCCATTTTCAACCAGCTGAATTCTATTAATTTAGACATTCTCAATAAAAAAGAGGAAATCGCTAAAAAGACATTTATGAATCAGGGTATCACCTTCACGGTATATTCTGAAAACGAAGAAGGCATTGAGCGTATTTTCCCATTTGACATCATTCCGCGCATCATCACAGCAAGTGACTGGGATTTTCTGGAGCGGGGAATCACTCAACGTTTAAAAGCACTCAATCTGTTTTTAAAAGATATTTACAACGACCAGCAGATTGTCAAGGACGGGAAAATCCCTGCCAGCCTGATTGTATCCTGTCCGCATTACAACCGAGAAGTTTTTGGCATTCAGGTGCCTTATGACATTTATGTCCATATTGCCGGCATCGATCTGGTACGTGATTCTGACGGAACCTATTATGTACTGGAAGATAATTTAAGAACACCTTCCGGTGTTTCCTACATGCTGGAAAACCGCGATGTCACCAAACGGATTTTCCCGGAATTAATGAACGAATACAACGTTCGTAAAGTTTCCGATTATCCGATTTTATTACACAATATATTAGTATCCTTAGCTCCTAAACAAATTCAGAATCCTACCATCGTTTTGCTGACGCCAGGCATGTATAATTCAGCCTATTATGAGCATACTTTTTTAGCACGCTATATGGGCATTGAGCTGGTGGAAGGCCGCGATTTACTTGTAGACAATCATAAAGTTTACATGAAAACCACCCGCGGACTGAAACAGGTGGACGTTATTTACCGCCGCGTAGATGATGAATTTTTAGATCCGCTCGTTTTTCGTCCCGACAGCTTATTAGGTGTACCGGGTTTGGTTTCTGCTTACCGAAAAGGAAATGTAGCCATAGTAAATGCTATGGGTAATGGTGTAGCGGACGACAAAGCCATTTACACTTATGTTCCGGATATGATAAAATATTATCTGAATGAGGAACCTTTGCTTAAAAATGTGCCGACTTACAGAATGGAAATTCCGGAAGAAAGGGAGTATGCTTTTAACAACATGCATAAAATGGTGATTAAAAAAACCAATGAGTCCGGCGGGTACGGGATGCTGATGGGGGAAAGTGCCAGCGATGAGGAAATTGCTAAATTCAAAGAAGCTATTTTGAAAGAACCACGTTCTTACATTGCACAGCCTACCGTTAAAATATCTACCGTTCCGTGTTATTTAGATGGCAAATTAGTACCGAGGCACATTGATCTACGTCCTTATGCTTTGTGCGGACCAGATGGTGTAAAGCTGGTGGCAGGAGGCTTAACCAGAGTGGCTCTAAAAGAAAATTCACTGGTGGTAAATTCATCGCAAGGCGGCGGCAGTAAAGACACCTGGATAATTGATTAGAGAGAGTCAAGATTGTTGAAATCAAGAGTCAAGACTTGAAAAATAAAATTTAAAAATGATTTTTAAACCAACTAAAAAAGAAGCAAGACAATTACAACTAAAATCAATAAACATCTTGATTCTTGGATCTAAAAGTCTTGATTCTAAAAATCTATAACATGCTTAGTAGAATTGCAGAATCATTATTTTGGATGAACAGATATGTAGAACGTGCGGAAGGCATGATGCGTATGCTGAAAATCAATTATGTCACTTCTCTCGACAGAAGCGAAAAAGAAAATTACAACTGGAGTCCTGTATTGCAAATTTTCACAGAATTGCAAGAAGATGAAATCGAAAAAATAAAAGACAATACGGAGGCAACTCTAAAGTATATTATTCTTGATAAAAGCAATACCAACTCCATCCGTTCCATCATCACCAAAGCACGGGAAAATGCACGTGGTGTGCAGGATCATATTACTCGGGAAGTTTGGGAAAGCATTAATGAATACTATCAGAAAATCAACAGTAAAAAAATAGAGCAATTGCTGGAATCCGGTGAACAATTGTATGCCATTACTTCGCTGATTGATGAAAGTCTTTATTTTTATGGGGTGGCAGAAGTAACCATGCCACGCGGGGAAGGCTGGAATTTTATGAACATGGGGAAATTTATTGAACGGGCTATTTTAACCGCTGATATTCTCGACATAAAATTTAATGACATAGAATACGATTTAAACAATCCAATGGACATTCCTTACTGGAAGAATTTACTGTTATCGGTTTCCGGTTATGAATATTATATGAAAAGCTACCACACAGGTTTGCAGACACAAAATGTACTGGATATGATTGTGATGAATACCAACTTCCCTCGTTCCATATTATATTCCGTAAAAAAGATCAGTCATATCATGGAAAAAATTACCCATGAACAAACAGATGCAGATGCAAATCTCGAAAAAGTAATAGGCAGACTGCGCAGCCGAATCGAATACTCTGACTTGGATACAATTGCAAAAATTGGATTGCATAAATTTCTGGAAGAAATAATTGATGATGTCTATAATTTCAGTGATAAATTAAGTAAAGTTTATTTTGCCTATCATTAAAATAATTATGAATTCAGCATTATGAATTCATCAATTAAAACTATACATTGTACACCATAAATCATACGTCGTAAATTACACATTCAGATGCCTGTCTTCAAAATCCAACACATTACCAAATACAAATACGACAGACCTGTCAGGGAAAGTGCCAATCAGATAAAAATATTTTCGTTTAACAAACCCGGTCAGGAAATTCTGAGCCACGAAATTGTGATTACAGACGAACCCAACATCAATAAATTCACCGACTACTGGAGCAATACGGTAGGTTTTTTCACTGTTTCCAGGCCACATGAAGAATTAATCATCGACAGCAGGCTTATTGCAAAAACAACTTTACAGGAAATCGATGAAACGCTCTCTACCATAAGCGACTGGAAATTATTAGCAGACGAAATCTCCACTAATATTATTTTATTAGACTTAGCGCAAAAAGAAAAAATAAAATCGCAGGAAAAAATACAACTGATACTCGACCATATAACGTTTGACGAATGTTCGCCGCTGGAAGCAGCGAAAAAATATTCTCAGTTTATTTTTGAGAATTTTAAGTATGTAAAAGGCATCACAAATGTAGAAACAAGGGTAGATGAAATTCTGGAGTTCCGCTCCGGTGTATGTCAGGATTTTGCACATGTTTTATTGCAATTACTTCGTACTATCGGAATTCCGAGCCGTTATGTCAGCGGCTATATTTGTCCAAATAAAAACGGCATGAGAGGTGAAGGTGCCACCCATGCCTGGATTGATGCTTACATCCCCAATCTGGGTTGGATTGGCCTTGATCCTACTAATAATTGCTTCGCCAATGAACATCATATTCAGCTGGCAGTAGGAAGGGATTTTTCCGATTGCACTCCAATTAAAGGAACATTTAAAGGTCCTGCAAATCACGAACTCATGGTTTATGTTTCTGTTGGCTACGAAGACGGCACTGTATTTGAAGATGAAAATGAAGTTTTAATGAATAAGGAGGAAAGCGATAAAGCACCGGTTATTCATATTCAAAATCAGCAGCAGCAATAGTTACAAATTTGTCCACTTGCAGGTCAGGCTATCCTGTTTTAATCCTTCATTGAGCAGTCGTATAAATTCATTTCTCGGAATTTCTTTGGCACCCAAGGTGGCAACATGTTCTGTAAATACCTGTGCATCCAAAAACAGAAAATCATATTTCTTCAGCAAATCCACCAACTTAATCAGTGCAAATTTAGAAGCATTACTGACTGTATGAAACATGGATTCTGCGAAAAAGCACTTTCCAATGCTTACACCATATACCCCGCCAACTATTTTTTCATCCTGCCAAACCTCCACGGAATGCGCGAACCCCAGATAATATAGTTCTGTATATGCTTTTATCATTTCCCCCGTTATCCAGGTTCCGTCCTGTTCTTTTCTGTCAGTGACAGCACACTGATGAATGATAAACGAAAAATCTGTATCAAATGTAACTTTGAATCTATCTGAATTCAAAACCCTTTGCATGCTCTTAGAAATATGTAATTCATCCGGCAGCAGCACAAACCTGTCTTCTGGTGAGTGCCAGATAATCGGTTCTTCTTCGCTGTACCACGGAAAAATACCTTTTTGATAAGCCAGCAGCAGTCGCTCCGGAGATAAATCACCGCCAATAGCCACAATGCCATCTTCCGCACCTTCAACAGGCGGAAAATTAAGCTTATCAGTTAATAAATATATGGGCAAAGTCGTTAATTGCAGGATTCTACGGCTGCAGAAATTCCTCTGTCGTGCAGCGCATCTTTCATCGGTATTAATTTTAATTCATCACCGTGCAATACGGCATATTTTCCTTTAAAATGAATAAACATGGCACATTGAGTAGCCTGTTCATGTGTATGATTACAAATCGCGATTAATGACTCTATCACCCAGTCAAAGGTATTTACGTCATCGTTATAGACTACTAACTGATGACTGAATTCGGTAGCCGTATCTTCCAAAACAGCTACGTCTTCCTGTACCAGCGTATCCGAATTAAAAGAATATATACTCATGGAGGTAAAAATTTACACTACAAGATTACGAAAAAATTGAGATATGAGAAAAACTAAGTTTCACAAAAATAAAAAAGGTCCGGTAATACCGAACCTGTTTTTGTAGCGAGGACGGGAATTGAACCCGTGACCTCAGGGTTATGAAAACTGATTTACAAATAGTTACATTAATAAAAAGATGGTTTTAGTGTGGTTTAAGCCGTTTTCCTCACTCTAATTCCTCACTCTAATACTATCTAACGGTACTTTATGTACCTAAACCGTTCTTTGTAATCCACGTTTTTGTTGTAAAACAAATTACGGTTAATGTGACTAAATTCTGAAAATATGCCCCCCTTCCTGCTACATGATTTTCTATTTAAACCGTTGCTGTTACCGAACTCCTATATATGTACACTTTAAACCACATAATAGCACATCACCTGAAAGCCGAACTGGCGACTAAAAAATTTTTTAAAAATTTAGAGCGTATCATTTTGAACCATTGATATAAATCAATTAATAAATTTTTTTTACTGAAAATGTGCCTATATGCTACACTTTTAGAATTTCCGTACTATTTATTGATTCAGATGTGGGACAATAAATCTTGTATGGGATTCCTGTATCAAATAACAAATATTATAATATGTATGAAAAATGAAAAAATTAGAAAACCTAACAGAGTTTATCAAACGAACCAATAAAAGCAAAAGTAAAATATACAGGTTCTACAAATTAAATCAAGATTTGTTTTCAGAAACGGTGCTTAAAAAAAAGAGATTATTTCCTATTGAACATGAGAGATATTTCAACTCCGAATTAATGTTTGATGAAAATAAGATACTCCGAACAGAAAATAAGTCAATGAGAAATCTAATTGATTGTTTGGTAGATAAAGATAGCCTACAATTCAGACTTTGGGAACTTGAATGGAGTTTCTTCTTTACCGTAGCATATCAAGCTGATAGAAATAAAAAATCTTGTTATAGACAGATTAATGGTATGTATGAGCATCTATTATCAAAATACGGTGATGAAACTGGAGTACGAATATTTTTTACTACCGAACCATTTGCCAATAAAGCAGGTTATCATAATCATTTTGTGATTCACATAGAAAAGAAATCTTTACATCAGGAAATTGTAGAAGAAATAAAAAGCTATTTCAGCTACGACAGAGTTGATGTGAGTTTATATGACCGATATAAAGCTGCTTTATTCTATGCTTCAAAAGAAGGCTTAGTGAATGAAGACTGGGATTTATTTGGCAATAAATTGAGTAACGAAAACAATTAGTAATGAGAATTAAAATCACCAAAAAACAGTTTAAGTTGCTGTTTGATAATCTTTATATACTTTCAGAAAAAGGATTAGAGATGAAAATGAGTGGCGCAACATTTCTTTATTTATTTGGCGACGGTAAAATCGCCAAATAAATAAGTTTAAAGGTACTTAGTTTATGTTTTTCAAATCATAGCTATACTTACCATTATTAAACGTAATTAGCATATTATAATCTTGATTTTTTTGTAAATCCAAATCGAATTTGGTGATGTTAAAATTCGTTTTTATATTAGACAACGGTACGCCGAGTTGAATCTGTATCTTCTCATTTGTTATTGGGATTGTCGTACTAAATGACTTCTTAAAATAAAAAGATGACAACGATTCTTTATTCAAATATAAATCCAGTTTAAAGTCAAATAAATATGAACGTCCTACCCATGAAATAGTTAGTGTTCCTGTCTTGTTATTTATGGTGGCGACACTTATAGAATTATCTTCATTATTTAAGGTCTCATTTTTCAAGTTTTCATACTCCGAACTTGTTATTACTCCATCATCAAATAATTGTTTGAGTTCTTTAATTTTTTGTAGCTTATCCATACATTATGATATTAAAAGTTAGAATAATGATTAATGCTGCTATATCTGCGCCGAAAAGCAACCTATATTTAGATTTAATTAGTGACATGTGTCTGAATGCAATAAATTGAATTAATAGTCTAAAAGCTATTTGAGCAATGATTATTAAGAAGTAAAAGACAGATTGATTATTTAAAGTATTTGCTTCTTTAAAATGAAATGATAAACAATTATATAAGCCTCTTGTCAGTCCACATGACCTGCATTGATGACCATAAATAATTTTATACTCACATGGCATATTTAAACCAAAGAATCTATTTATAATAACATATAGTATTACAAACGAAATGAGGTACATAATCATACTATTAAAAAGTAAGTATGCTTCATATTCCTGAATCGATTTTTGTTTTAGAATTTCCATCCAGCATTGAATAAAACAATAGCAATAAAGATTTCTATCAACGATATAGCACAAAGTATTTTATCACCTACTGTCGCATCCATCCTACTTAAAATGAAGAAGGAAATGAATACCGAAGCAAATCCAGCCGAACCAGCACCTAAGTATATCATACATGGTGACACGTTGATAAAGTACAAAACCGCTCCACCACACAAAACGTTTATAATACCAGCAGCAGCATAATTAAACCCTTGTCTATCGGAATTCATCTTAGCGATTTCTTGTGTCGAAAAGACTTTATTGCAAATGTCTATTTCATCTTTTGTCATCTCCGCAGGTGCATGAGTTTGTTTCATTTGGATAAACGGTTTTATTAAATCAAGTTCTTTATTACTTATGTTATTGAGGTCAAAATATTCTATCGGCGGCGGATTAATTAGTTTTCCGTTAGCATCGTTGAAAGACTTCAAAAATATTCTATGACCTTCACCAGTTTTGTTATTAGATGTATTCTGATTTACATTTAGTGATGTATTATTATCACTTAGAATTTCCTTTTTCAGGTTTTCAAGTTCTTCAATTGTTATTGCTCCTGACTTGTATAGGTTATTTAGCTCCGCTAACTTCTCAATTTTATTATTCATAGTATTGATTTATATTTTTTTGGTGTAATTCAAAAATAAGAAAAAATTTCAAACAAGGGGCGTACTCGCCACCATTAATAAATTATTTACTTCGCACTTTTGAGTGTGAAAAACGAGGAGTGTTTAGAAGCATTTGGAGAACATTTAAAACTGCTCCGAAAAAAATATAAATTCAGTCAACAAGTTTTGGCGAACAAAGCCGATATTGATAAAAAGACAATTCAGAGAATAGAGTTTAACCAGCTTAATCCATCTTTAGATACTTTGTGTTCCATTGCAATCGGATTTGATATATCATTAAGCGAACTGCTGAATTTCAAATACACGGTTAGGAAAGATTAATTTCCTATAATACCTACCTCACCAATTAACAACACCAAACCACCCATTTTTCTATAAAATGTTCACTATTATAAGAAGTGTACATTATAAAATCACTCATTCTGTTGATTGTCAGTCAGTTGGATTGTTTTTAATAATTTTAAGCAATATTAATGTTCACTTTTATACAAATAGTTGTATATATGAACATTATTGTTTATCTTTACATATCATTAAAAATAAACAACATGAGTGCATTAGGAACGATAACGACAAGCGACTACATCCAGTTTGACAGAGCAACAGCCGTCGGCGAAAAACTATTAAAAGACGAAAAATTAAAAACATTAGGATTATACATAATTGTATCAATCAACAGCGGTTTAAGAATAAGTGATGTACTGGCATTAAAAGGAGAAAATCTAAAAGCCGACACAATTAAGTTGGTAGAAAAGAAAACTAACAAGCACCGAGAAATAAAAATCAATGATAATATTAAAAAAGCTATCCAAGTGTATGGAACACTAAATGATAGTTATTTATTCGTTAGTCAGAAAAACACGGTGTATTCTATTCAATCTGTAAATAGATTACTAAAAAGCACTTTCAAGAAAGAAGCTAAGACTTTAAATATCTCAACTCACTCTATGCGTAAATCATTCGGTCGCAAAGTTTACGAAAGCTGTGGTGAAAGCGAGAAAGCTTTAAACTACCTGTCAGAATTATTCAATCATACTTCGTTATCTGTTACACGCCGATATTTAGGAATTAGACAAGAGGAATTAAATAATATCTATGATTGTATAGCTTAGTTTTAGATATAATTAATAATTTACAGTTAAACCTGCGCCGAAACCCATGTCACTATCATAGTGAATTTTTGCACCTAAGTGTTTATTAATGATGTATTTTAATCCTACCATATATTCAGCATCCGTATTAACCATAAAATCCATTCTTAAACGTTTGGTTAAAGGTATATCGGTTCTCATTAGTTGTATTCTTACATAACCATTGTGATATACTTCAGCCTGTAATTTAATTAACAACGGCATGGTATATTCCAAACCAACGGAAGCTAAAATTCTATGGTCTTTTGAGTTCTTTTGCTGGAATAAATTCTTTTCTACTTCAGCCATTCCTAATTTTCGATAACGATAATCAAATCCGACAAACAGTTGTAGAAATTGCATTTTATCTACATACCTACCTATGTGTGTTTCGATTTCCCAACCATGCATTTTATGATAACCTAAACGCCACTCTGTTCCGATACTCCAACGTTTGTTTTGCAACATCATTTCACCATCATTACCATTACTTGCAAAATCATTCTCAAACATGAAATGAAATTTTCTATCATCGGCAAATAATTTTCGTTTTGCTAATTTCGGATTTGGAATTAATGGATTTGGTGCTTGATTTTCATATGTAAACACTCTACCCATTCCACTCATCATGTGATATAAAATATGACAATGAAAAAACCAATCGCCTTCAACATTAGCATTAAATTCTAAGGTGTCGGTTTCCATAGGCATGATGTCGATTATATTTTTTAGGGGTGCATATTCCCCTTGTCCGTTTAATACTCTAAAATCGTGACCATGTAAATGCATCGGATGTCGCATCATGGATGCATTATCTAATATCAATCTAATGTTTTCGCCTTTTTTAATTAATATTTTATCAGATTCTGAAACTACTTTATTATTTAAACTCCACAGGTATCGATTCATATTGCCAGTCAATGTAAATTTTAATTCTTTAACTGGCGCATCAATTGGCAAAGTAGTTTTTACAGGTGATTTCAGCATGGCATAATTTAAGGTGACAATATCAGATAATGCATTACCATTATATCTATTTTCGTCATCACTTTCCATATCTTGCATTGCGTTATCGCCATTTAGATTCATCTTTTTTGCTAATACTTTATCTTTTCTGTTTTTTGCATTACCAGTTATTTCAGGGTACATTACCACATTCATATCCATTTGATTCAAACTCATTTTCATGCCCATATCGTTTAATTTACCACTCATCTTCATCATGTCATTCATCATCTTCATTCCTTCAAAATATTTTAGCTTTGGCAATGAATTATCTAACTGTTTAATTCCATTGCCAATAAATATTGATGTTGATTTTGTTCTGTCTTCAGGTGTAGCTAAGAACTCATAAGAAATACTATCATTAGGAATTGTTACTATAACATCATAGGTTTCAGAAACGGCAATAATAAGTCTATCAACTTCTACTGGTTCTACATCATTACCATCGTTTGCTACAACTGTAATTTTTCCACCTGCATACGTTAACCAAAAATAAGAAGATGCACCACCATTTGAGATTCGCAAACGCACCTTATCACCACCTTTAAATTGTGATAACTGACTTTCATTTTTTCCATTGATTAAAAATTTATCATAATAAACATCACTTACATCCATTGCTAATTGACGTTTCCATTCGTTTTTTAATTTGGTTTTAAACTGACCTGCTTTGATGGCTTCTAAATAACTTTGTGTAGTACCTTTTTTTATTGCAAACCAATCAGAAGCATTATGTAACATGCGATGTACATTCTCAGGTTTATAATTTGTCCACTCACTTAGTACAATTGGAACAGTAGGCAAATCATCAATACCTTTTCTAAAAGTAGAATCATCTGTTCTTTTATTCATGACAAAACTTCCATACATACCAATTTGCTCTTGCAAACCGCTATGGCTATGATACCAATGTGTACCATGCTGTATTATTGGAAAACGATAGATATGTGTAGTACCAGGTTTTATTGGCATTTGCGTAAGATTAGGAACTCCATCTTCTTTATTTGGTAAAAACAAACCGTGCCAATGCAATGAGGTTGATTCTTTCAATTCATTATGTACATAAATTTCTGCCGTGTCGCCTTCTGTAAAAACAAGTGTAGGCATCGGTATTTGACCATTTACTGCAATTGCATGTTTGGGCTTACCTGTAAAATTCACAATAGTATCTCTTACATATAAATCGTAATGAACTAATTTTTGTGCAAATGAATTATAAGAAGTTGTTACTGTCACAAATAAAAGAACCGCTTTACAACATTCTTTTTCACGAATAAAAATTCCTTTAAAAATTCTTTTTAAAAGATTGAAAATCCATTTTAGTATTTTGATTATTTTCTCTTGCATACTATTACAGTTTTATACTTCTTAATCTTAATGAATTTACTATTACTGAAACCGAACTGAAACTCATAGCAGCAGCAGCAATCATAGGTGATAATAATATTCCGAATACAGGATATAAAACACCTGCTGCAACAGGAATACCTAATACATTATAGAAGAATGCGAAAAATAAATTTTGTTTGATATTTCTCATTACTGAATGACTTAAATTTTTAGCTTTTACAATTCCTTGTAAGTCGCCTTTAAGTAAAGTTATTTCAGAACTTTCGATAGCAACATCCGTTCCTGTACCCATTGCAATGCCAATATCTGCTTGTGCTAATGCAGGTGCATCATTTATACCATCACCAGCCATTGCAACAATTTTGCCTTCTGCTTGTAATCGTTTAATTTCATTCAATTTATCTTGAGGTAAACATTCCGCTTTAAAGTTGGTTAGATGCAATTCATCTGCTACCGATTTTGCTGTATTATGATTATCACCAGTCAACATGATAACTTCAACGCCTTGTTCCATTAATATTTTTATAGCATTCTTACTCGTTGTTTTAATAGCATCTGTAATTGTTACATATCCTTGTATAATTCCATCAACAGAAATATAAGAAACTGTCTTACCCAATATCTGTTCATTTGTAATTTGCTTTTCAATATCAGATGAAATAACGGCTTGTGCTTGTTCCATTAGCTTTTTATTACCTAAAGCTATTTTCTTATCTGAAATTGTACCTATAACACCTTTACCTGCAACGGCTTCAAAATCCTTAACATCAACAACAGCTATGGCTTTTAATTTTGCGTATTTTACTACAGCTTCTGCTAACGGATGTTCACTATATTGATTTAATGATGCGATGTATTTTAGTAGTTCATTTTCATCGAATGTATCAAATGCTACTATTTTTTCAACGGATGGTTTTCCTTCTGTTATCGTTCCTGTTTTATCCGTAATCAATACATTAATTTTATTCATGTTTTCTAATGCTTCTGCATTTTTTATGAGTACACCATTTTGCGCACCTTTACCGACACCAACCATTATTGACATTGGCGTTGCTAATCCTAATGCACACGGACAAGCTATAATTAAAACAGCGATAGCATTAACAAAAGCAAAAACATAAGCCGATTCAGTACCAAATATTGCCCAAACAACAAATGTAATTATTGAGATTACCAAAACAATAGGAACAAAGTATTTAGAAATTCTATCGGCTAATTTTTGAATAGGTGCTTTAGAGCGACTGGCATTGTTTACCATTTGAATAATTTGTGCAAGTAATGTTTCCGCTCCGATTTTTTCTGCCATCATTACAAATGATTTTGTACCGTTAATCGTTCCTGTACTTACTTTATCATCTTTCTTCTTATCAACTGGAATTGGTTCACCTGTAATCATTGATTCATCAACGTTACTGCTTCCATCTGTTATAATTCCATCAACAGGAATTTTTTCACCAGGTTTTACACGCAATAAATCACCTTTTTTAATATCATCAATAGCAATGATTTTATCTTTACCATCAATCACTAATGTAGCTTCTGTCGGTGCTAATTTTAATAGTTCTTTAATTGCTCCATTGGTTTGACTATGCGCTCTTGCTTCTAATAATTGCCCTAATAAAACTAATGTAAGAATAACCGTTACGGCTTCAAAATATACAAAGACTGTTCCGTTATGACTTTTAAATTGGTCAGGAAAAACATTAGGGAAAAGCATAGCAATTACACTAAAAATAAATGCAGCACCTGCGCCAATACCTATTAATGTAAACATATTCAAATTCATGGTTCTAATAGAAGTCCACGCCCTTTGAAAGAACATCCAACATGCATAAAAAATAACAGGTATGGACAAACCAAATTGTAACCAGTTCCACGCTATTTGTGGCATTAAAGATGTTAGGTGTAAATTTGGTATCATTTCAAGCATTGCAATTAAAAATACTGGAACTGTAAAAGCGGTTGAGATTATCATTTTCTTTGATAATTCTTTATATGTGTTATCTTCTTCTCTAACTGCTGTTACTATAGGAATTAAATCCATACCACAAATAGGACAAGCACCTGCAACATCTCTAATAATTTCAGGATGCATCGGACATGTGTATTGAGTTTTTTGTATAGTAAGTTCAGGAACTTTTTCTAAATTCATTCCGCATACAGGACAATTACCTGCTTTGTCGTACATTTTATCTCCTTCACAATGCATCGGACAATAATATTTCCCACTACTGTTTTTAGCAAACGGTTTTACTTCTGAATCTTGTTTGTTATGTGTTGAACAACACGATTTTGTTTCAATGCTACTTTCTTTATTGTCAGCTATATTCTGACTATCGGACATTTGTATTGTATAATTACCAGCAGCAGTTAAAGCCGTTTGCAGTTGTTCAATGGGAATATGCTTTTCCATAGTAATAGTTGCAATTGGCGGTTCTAATGTAACAACAGCAGAAATGCCAACAATATCATTCAATGTTTTTTCAACTTTTGAACGGCATCCATTACAAGTCATTCCTGTGATTATATATGTGTGTGTCATTGTATTTAATTTAATGATGAAAGACTGTCTTTTGTTTTATTTGACCAGTCTATAATTAATGCTTTATCTTTTGTTGTTAGAATTGCATCTTTATGTATTACGGTATAAGAAGACAAAGGCATTTTATCATCTTTGATTTGGCTGATAATTGACCTTAGTTTACTCATTTGTCTGCGCCGTGAATATGAACCAAAATCACTAAAATTAAGTTTATCTTTTCCATTCTTAATATGATTATTCAGCATCCATCCAACAGGTTCTATATTGACGTAAAAAGGATAGTTAGTGTTATTGCTATGACAATCATAACAAGACATTTTTAATGCATTTAAAACGCTGTCTGGTACATTTAACGTCTTTATTATATCTGTTGATAATACCTGTCCGCTTTCGTTGCGAACAGGTCTGATAAATTGAATGCCAATAAATACAATTAGCAACACTAACAATATCTTTTTTATGATGTGCATAAAAGTTATTTTAATTCCTCTTTCATCGAACCACAAGATGACATTGATTTGCCATAATATGGATTTTTTATTTCCTTCGCTTCGCTTAACCATATTGCACCTTTATTGTCATTATACATTGGACAAAAATCTTTATATAAGGTTTGACCTGCACCAAATGCTTTTACTAAATCATACATATCTTTGCTCAATAAATCAAAGTGTTCTCTTTGATGTTCAATTTTTCCTGCATTTGTTCCGATATGTTCGGCATGTTCTATTGCATCGGTTTGAATATCTTCAAAGGTTGTCTTTTGTTCTGCTGTTAATGCCGACTTATCGAAATTTTTTAAAGCTGTTTCTAATGCTTTGCCAGCTGTTGCTGCATCATTCGTATTGTCTTTAGTAAGAGCATTTTTTAATTGCAAATAGTTGCTTACAATTTCTTTTATAGAAACCGTTGCAGTAGCTTCTGTAGTTGCTTGTACAGTAGTTGCTTGTACCGTTTCACTTTTTACAGGTTCTGTTAATTCCATGCCACATTCAGAGCATTTATCACCTTTTTTTCCTGTAATATCAGGATGCATAGAACATGCATACAATTGGTCTGATTGTTCTGTTGATGTTGTTTCCGTTTCTGATGTTTGCTTAGTGTTACAAGCTGTAAATGCAATAACAATTGCAAGCATAATAAAGATTGTTGTTGTTTTCATTTTTTTTGATTTTAGATTATTTAATGGTTTCTTTAATACTTCCACAAGTCAACATTGACTTACCATAATATGGATTTTTTATAGCTGATTCCTTGCTTAACCAATACGCACCTTTATTATACATCGGACAATAATCAACATAGATAGTGCCATCATCTTTAATTTTTAATCCTTTTACAGTTAACCATAAATTAGAAGATAATGAAGAAAAAGCAGTACGTTGTTTTGCTAAGTTTTTAGCGGTGCTTATTTGTGCTGCGTCTGTTTTTAATTTGTCGAAATATTTCATCCATACGGTGTGTTCTGCTGCTGACATAGCTTCCATTTTTACTGCATTTATTTCTGTTAAAAGTGCTGCGGCACTCTTGCTGGCTGATGCTGCATTATCTGCAATAAGCGCATTTTTTAGTGCAAAATATTGTGTAAGTAATGAAGTAAAATCTGTTTTATCATTCACTGATTCCGTTTTAGCTGGAGCAGGCATTTCAGGTTTCGTAACAGCTTGTACAGTATCTTTTGTATCAACTGTCACAGGCATATCATCCATTTTTTCCTGTGCTGTTGTTTGTACATTAGGCACTATATCGGAATTTTTACTAACGAACTTTCTATTGTATTGACAACAAGTGTGTAAGTTGTTGTAAACTTCATCAGCGGCAAGGTATTTATCATTATCGTAACCAACATTAGCTATTCGTTTAAGAATTTCATCGGAATTTGTTTTTGTGGAATCGTAAGTAAGGATAAGCATTTGCGTTTTGCTATTCCAAATACCTAATGCATCTTTGTTTTGCTTAACGGTAGTCTCAATTGTTTTTTTACACATACTGCAATTGCCATACACTTTATATGATTCTGTTTTTGGGTTTTTGATTTTTGCATAACTGCTTACATTAAACAGCGCAATGCTTATCGTTAATAATATTAATTTTATTGTATTCATTTTAGAAATTTTTAATTTACAATATGATTAAAGTGACCCTTTACGGATAATCTTTGAAGGTTGGTATGTTGTAACTTTTTTAGCGGAAAGTGCCATACCGCACTTTGTGCATTTTCCTGCATCTTTTTCTAACTCAGATGGATGCATAGCGCATTCATACTTATTTTCAGAACTGCCAATATTTTTAAATGTTGCGGTAATTAACAACAAATTTGTACCGTTTTTAAAACGTAAAGTGGCAACAATTTGCTTGAAGTCTGAAATCTCATTATTAATTACAAAAGCAGATTCACCAAATGTCTTCAATAACACTTCTTGTTTATTTCCATCTGTCTCTTTTATTTTAGCTGATGCTGTCACATCCTTATTAGAATATGGTGAGTTTTTTTCATCTGTAATAAACAGGTAGAACTTTCCGTCCATTCTCATTAACTGTGCTTTTAGCACTAAATCTGATTTAATAGCTGTTTGAGCATTTATTGTAATTGTACTTGCTATTAATAGTATAACAGCAAATAACATCTTTGATATTGTTTTCATTTTAAAGAATTTAATAGTTGAATAAATAATAGAATTAAAAGTTTCATTTATCGAAACTTCATTGATTTCCTGAGTGGAAATTATAATCAACTACTAACAACGGAAAATCTGCAACTCAACAGGAGTTGGTCGCAATAAATATTTTATGGTGTATAGATTATCAGGTGGTGGAATACCTGTAATGTATCTATCATAATTAATTTGATGATTGAATGAGTATGAGCTTATCCAATAATCGTTTAATACTAATTTCTCAAAAGGTTTTAATTCTATTTGATTTGCTGTAAATCCTTCAATTGGTAATTTTTTGAAAAACTGTTTATGTTCACAGCAACCATTTCTATTAATTACTTTCTTAGCACAACAAGATGAAACTTGTTTTTCCATGTCACAGGCAGCCGTAGTAAATAAAGATAAATCACGTGTTTTTGATGAATTACAAATATGCTCTGATAAAACGATACCGTTACTTGCTATAAAAACAAGTAATGCCATAAATAATGCGGGTATGTTCGTTTTGTACTTCACCTAAGATTACAAAGTTAGACCTTAATTTAATCATTTGCAACACCAAATAGTTTATATACTGTTAAAATCATGTTCTAAAACTTCATCCGCTGTATTCTAATGGCATTTAATATGGCTAATAATGCTACACCAACATCTGCAAAAACCGCTTCCCACATAGTTGCTAAACCACCTGCACCGAGTATTAGCACAGCGGCTTTTACCGTGAATGCCAAACCTATGTTTTGCCAAACAATTCGTTTTGTTTGTTTGCCAATATTTATTGCCATTGCTATTTTAGATGGTTCATCGTTTTGTATTACTACATCAGCTGTTTCAATAGTTGCATCACTACCTAATCCACCCATTGCTATACCTACATTGCTTAATGCTACTACTGGTGCATCATTCACTCCATCGCCGACAAATGCAACTGTTTCATTCTTATCTTTAATTTCTTTTACCTTGTTTACTTTGTCTACAGGTAACAAATCACCAAATGCATTATCAATGCCTAATTTATCGGCGATGAATTTAACAACAGAAGTTTTATCACCACTCAACATTGTAGTTTTTACTTTCATGCTGTGCAACTTATTTACGGCATCTTGTGCATCTTCTTTTATTTCATCGGCAATAGTTAAATATCCAGCGAATTTTTTATCATAAGCAATCGCAATTACAGTATAAACAAGTTCATCGGTATTTACATCATACGAAATATTGAATTTATCCATTAACTTGAAATTACCGACTAATAATTCTTTACCATTGATATTAGCTTTTAATCCATGACCTGCAATTTCCTCAACGTTGGTTAATTGAATGGATGTGTTTACATTTCCTACATACTTTTGAATAGCAGTAGCAACTGGATGTGTGCTTTGGCTTTCTAAAGCATTTACCATTTGCAGTATCTCATCTTTATTAAATTCGGTTTTGATATTCACTTCTTGTACATCAAACACACCTTTAGTTAATGTTCCTGTTTTATCCATCACCACATTTTGGATATTGGCAATAATATCTAAAAAATTACTTCCTTTAAATAGAATACCGTTCCGAGATGCTGCACCAATACCACCAAAATAACCTAATGGAATACTGATAACTAAAGCACATGGACAAGAGATAACCAAGAATACTAATGCTCTGTAAAGCCAATCTCTAAATACATAATCACTAACAAATAGCATTGGCAATACACAAATGGCAACAGCTAAGAATACAACAATAGGTGTGTAAACTTTGGCGAACTTTCTGATAAATAATTCTGTTGGTGCTTTTTGTGCGGTAGCATTTTGTACCAATTCTAATATCTTTGATAGCTTACTATCTTTATATGCCGTTGTTACTTTAATTTGAGAAACTGTATTTAGATTTATCATACCTGCTAAAACAATTTCACCTTTTTGTTTGGTATCAGGTTTGCTTTCACCTGTCAACGCTGCTGTATTGAAAGATGCAGTTTCCGAAAGTAACTCACCATCTAAACCTAATTTTTCACCTGACTTTAATTGTATAATATCATCAATATTTACCGTTTCTGCTTTTACTGTTTTAGCTTCGTTGTTTTGCAAAACGGTTACTGTATCAGGTCGTTGGTCAAGTAATGTTTTAATATTGGCTTTGGCTCTTTTAACTGCTAATGTTTGGAATACTTCACCAATGGCATAAAACAACATTACAGCAACACCTTCAGGATATTCACCAATAGCAAATGCACCAATAGTTGCAATACTCATTAATAAAAACTCAGAGAATATTTCGCCTTTGCTGATACTCTCAAATGCTTCTTTAAGTACAGGAAAACCAACAGGAATATAAGCAACAATATACCATGCAATGCGTATATATCCAGTAAACCATGATTGGGTAATGTAGTTATCAAATACAATGGCAATTAATAACAATGCTAAAGAAATAATTGCTGGTAAAAACATCCTGAATGTGCTTTGACTTTCTGTATGTTGGTGTTCGTCTTCAACAGAGTGTTTTTCAGCAAGTTGATTTATTTTTTCTTCCTGAGTACAGCAAAGTTGTTTGCCGTCTTTATCGTAAATATGCTTGTGTTCCATATAATTATTGTTTACAGCATCCATCTAATTGTTCTACATATTCAGCAGCAGCCTTTTGGTCGTCGGCATCATAACCAGCTTTATTTATTTGGTCTCTAATGCTTTTAATCTTTGTTTCTGTTGGATTGTAAGAAACCTTGATTCTTGAATTTGGCACATCTAATGTTACAGTTTTAACTCCTTTTAGTTTCTTTACTGTTTTCTCTATACGAGATTTACATGATTCGCATTTACTGCAATGGTCGCAATAGATTTTAGTTTTAATTGTTGCTACTGTATTTGGTGTTTGTGCTGTGCTATTATTTGAAAACATAAATAAAGCTGCTGTAATTAGAATTAAATTGATTATTGATTTCATTGATTTATTTTTAATAGTGATGAATATTAATTTTTAGTGTTATTGATAATTTCTTTCAAGTCGTTTGGAATTTCCATTACCTTTAAAGGTGGTACATTTGCGCCACCTGTATTGCCAGTAGGTATTGTGCCAACAAATGATTTAACACCACCGACTAACAATCGTGGAATTTGTCCAATGACTTCTTTTGTATCTTTAATTTTGATACCGAACAAAAGCATTTGCCAATGAACTGCTGTATGTTCTATTGGATAAGGTTGTGCTAAGATGTGCGCACGTTCTAAGTGATTCCAACTAACAGCTAATTCATTTTTCTGAAATGATACTTTTGCATTGTTTAATTCGGATTGATAGAACGGAATTAATTTAACTGGCATTATAGTATTTATCTTCATAGCATTTAATTTTAGTGTTCGTGTGCTTCACCTTGATTAGTTAATTTAGCATTGACAAAGAATGCACCTTTGGTTACAATCTTTGCATCTTTAGGTATTTCATTTACTGTGGTTATTGCAGTATAACCAATATTAGAAATACCTTTTACAACTTCGATTCTCTCAAAATTAATAGTTGGTTGTTTTTCTTTTTCTTCATCGTGTTTTTCATTTGCTGAATGCTTGTGTCCTTCTTCTTCATCGTGATGTTCATCAGGTTTTTTATCAGTAATAATAAAAATAAAACTTCTACCTTCTGCATCAACAATAGCTTCATTTGGAACGGCTGCTGTTGTAATATTATTTAAACTCACAATAGCAGTAATATTCATACCATCAATTAAACCTGTTTTATTACCTTGTACAGTACAATGTATAGGAATAGTTTTGCTATCATTTTCAAAAGTAGTACCTATACTATAAATTTTAGCATCGTATTCGTTAACAGGATTATTTGTAAGTGTAAAGTGAATTACCTGACCAACTTTAAGTAACGGCAAATCTTTTTCAAAAATATTTAAGTCTAAATGCAATTGACTATTATCTACAATTTCTGCAACTGGTGATGATACATCTACATAGCTTCCTATTTTAGAAAACACATTACTGATTGTACCACTAATAGGACTTTTAACTACTAATGCAGAACGTAAATTATTATTGCTTACACTACTCGGATTAATTCCCATGAGTTGTATTTGTTCTTGCAGAGATGCTTTGCGTGTGCGCAATGTTTTGAGTTCTGCATCTGCACTCTGATAATTTTTTAAAGCACCTGCGTTGCCATCACTTAATTCTTTTTGTCGTGCCAACTCTTGTTCTGCATAAATAATTTTACTTGTCACGGTTAAGTATTCTTCTTGTAATTGTATAAACTGTGGATTAGTGATAGTGGCAATTACCTGACCACTTTTTACATTGCTTCCGACTTGAACATTAATTGTTTTAATAACACCACCGTACAAAGATGTTGCATTTGCTTTGTTGTTATTTGGCACACGCAATGCACCGTTAGCTTTAAGTGTAGCTGTTAATTGTTTTTGTTCAATGCTGCCAAACTGAATACCTACCGTTTTGATTTGTTCATCAGTAAGCGATGCAATAGTAGCTTCTGTGCTTTCTTCTTCAACTTCACCTGTTGTTTTTTCTTCTTTAGCTTCTTGTGTTGTGCCGTGTTTATGTCCGTCACTTTCATTGTGCGAACAAGCAGTAAGTAGCACTACAAATAGTAGCATTAAATACTTATTGTTTAAAGATTTTATATTGATTGTCATCTTAGTTTATTTACTGATTAGATAATTGATATTAACTACTGTTTGATTAATTTGATGAATAGATTGCAGATACTTTAATTCTACATCCGTTTCATTTTGCAATGCCAGTATATATTCAATATAACTTGCATCACCTGTTTTATAACCTAACTTTGCTGCCTTTATTATTTCTGCTGCTGTCGGCAATGCTTGTTGTTTATAATAATTATATTGCAACATATACTGGTTGTATTGCTGAAACGCATTTACCAACTGAATTTCTATTTGATGTTGTTCGTTTTGTGCGGTAGCTTGTAATGCTTGTTTTTGATAATCTAAAGATTTAATTTTTGCCTTAGTTGCGCCAAATGTAAGTGGTATGCCAATGCCAATAGAACCAACATGAAAACGGTTTCCAGCGTTAAAATATTTTTCCTGATTATTAATCGTTTGAAAGCCGATTAAAGATTGATTATTGTAACCAAAAGTAAAATCAGGTAAACCAATTGCCTTCTCTACTTTTTTATTTTGTTCGGCAACTGTTGCTTCTTGTAATATCTTTTTAATAATCGGATTTTGTGCAAGCAAGTTAGTATCTACAATTGTAACAGTTTGCAATGGTAGATACGGTTGTACAGTAGCAATAGAAAAATCATCACTTGTATTCATCCACATTTTTAGCAGATTATACGTTGCAGTAATATTGTTTTCGCTTTCTTGCAACAATAATTTTATTTCACTTCTTTTTGCTTCGGCTGTTGTTTTTTCTAATTGCTTTGTTTCACCAGTTATAAATCTTAAAGCAGATGCGTATACAAAATCAACATACAAGCTGTCTAAATGCAGTAGTTTGTTTTTATTGTTTTCAAAAAATACTAACTGATAATAATACGTTTGTACTTGCGCTTTAATTTCGTTTTCAGTTATCTGCTTAGAAAGTTCTTTACTAATAACTTCTGCTTTAACCGCTTCTCTCTTTGCTGAAAATAAAGAAGGAAACGGAATCGTTTGTGAAATTTCAAAAGCATTATCAAATTTCTTACTGTTGTATTGACCTAACTGTACATTGAAATTTGTTTTAGGTATTTCTTTTGCAGATTTACTTAAACTTTTAGTTGCTAATACTGCTAATTCATCTGCCTTTAGTTTAGAACTATTCTTTAGTGCAACACTTGTGATTTCTTCTAAACTTAATTGATTGGTTTGTGCATTAGCAAAATGTGTAGATAATAATAGTATTACTAAGATGCTTGTTATTGATTTCATTGGCTTTTTGTTTAATGAAATTTTAGAATTGAAAATGATGTATAACAATGGTAATACAAACAAGGTTAAGAAAGTAGCAGTTATTAAACCACCAATTACAACTGTTGCTAATGGTTTCTGAACTTCTGCACCAGCACTACCACTTAATGCCATTGGTAAAAATCCTAATGAAGCTACGGTTGCTGTCATTAAAACTGGTCGTAAGCGAATTTTTGTACCTTCAATAACACGGCTAACAACGTCATTCCAGCCATCTTTTTCTAACTGGTTAAATGTGCCAATCAAAACAATTCCGTTTAAAACCGCTACGCCAAACAATGCGATAAAGCCAATACCTGCTGAAATGCTAAAAGGCATACCACGAATTAATAAAGCAAAAACACCACCGATAGCACTCATTGGAATAGCAGTAAAAATTAAGGTTGCTTGTTTCAAAGAATTAAACGTGAAGTATAAGAGCATAAAGATTAACAATAAAGAAATTGGTACTGCTATCATTAAGCGTTTAGATGCTTTTTGAAGATTTTCAAACGTACCACCATAAGTGAAATAATAACCTGACGGCAATTTAATTTCAGCAGTAAGTTTGTGCTGAATCTCCTCCACAACACTTTGAACATCTCTTTCATCTACATTAAAACCGACGACTACTCTGCGCTTACCTGCTTCACGGCTAATTTGTGCTGCACCTAATTTATAAGATACGTTTGCAACTTGTGATAACGGTATTTGATTGCCAAATGATGTAGGTATAAATAAATTATTTACATCGTCAATGGTACTTCTATATGCACTATCTAAACGAACTACTAAATCAAATTTCCGTTCATTCTCATATACAACTCCAGTAGATTTTCCTGCAAATGCAGTACTGATAATATCGTTTACATCTTCAATATTTAAACCGTAGTTTGCTAATCTCATTCTGTCATACTCTACATTGATTTGAGGTAAGCCATCTACACGTTCAATCATTGGTGTTGTTGCTCCATCTACCTTTTGGATAATCTTGCCTACTTTGTTTGCATACGCCAAAAGTGTGTCCATATTTTCACCGAAAACTTTAACTGCAACATCTTGTCGAATACCTGTCATTAACTCATTAAATCGCATTTGTATCGGCTGATTTTTCTCAAAGAAAACGCCAGGAATAGCTTCTAATCGCTCGATGATTTCATCAGCTAATTCATCATAACTTTTATCTGATTTCCATTCTTTTTGAGGTTTAAGAATTATCATCATATCTGTTGCTTCAGGTGGCATTGGGTCGGTTGGTACTTCTGCTGCTCCAGTTTTGCCGACAACCATTTTTACCTCATCAAATTGTTTTATAATTCGAGATGCTTGCATGGATGTTTCTAAACTTTGGCTAAGAGATGTGCCTTGTGGTAAAATACAATGAAAAGCAAAATCACCTTCCTGAAGTGTCGGAATAAATTCGCCACCCATTCTGCTAAATATAAATAATGAGGTAGCAAAAAGTATAACTGTAATTGTTATCAGCACGTACTTTAATCTAATAGCTTTATTTAATAATGGTTGATAGATTTTGTAAAAGAATGCCATCATTTTATCCGATATAGTATCATGTGGTTTTAATTGTTTAGGCAATATTAAAGCACACATCATAGGTATATAAGTTAACGACAATATCAATGCACCAAAAATTGCAAAGCTAACTGTCATTGCCATTGGCTTGAACATTTTACCTTCAATACCTATTAAAGACAAAATAGGTATATACACTATCAAGATTATTATTTCACCAAAAGCAGCACTACTTCTGATTTTTGAAGCCGACTGAAATACTTCATCATCCATTTCTGATTGAGATAGTTTCTGTACGGATTGCCTTAACCCTAAATGGTGTAAGGTGGCTTCTACAATAATTACAGCTCCATCTACAATTAAACCAAAATCAATAGCACCTAAACTCATTAAGTTGGCACTAACACCGAACACATTCATTAATGCTAATGCAAATAACATTGATAATGGAATAGCAGAGGCAACAATTAAACCTGCTCTTAGATTTCCGAGAAACAACACTAAAACAAATATGACTATTAAAGCACCTTCAATAAGATTTTTCTCTACTGTTGATATAGCACGTTTTACTAAATCTGTTCTATCTAAATACGCTTCAATTATTATGTCATCAGGTAATGATTTTTGTATGGTTATCATTTTCTCCTTGATGCGTTTTACAACCTCATTGCTGTTTTCGCCTTTTAGCATCATTACCACACCACCAACTGCATCTACTTCACCGTTATATGTCATAGCACCGTACCGAACAGCATTGCCAAATTTTACTTCTGCTACATCTTTAATAAAAATTGGTACGCTATTGGCATTACTTTTAACAACAATATTTTTTACGTCTTCTAATGAAGTAACCAAACCAACACCACGAATAAAATATGCATTAGGTTTTTTGTCGATGTATGCACCGCCAGTATTTTGATTGTTTTTTTCTAAGGCATTAAAAATATCAGGTATAGTTATACCCATTGCTTTTAGTCGATTAGGATTGATGGCAACTTCATATTGCTTTAGTTTGCCACCAAAACTATTGACTTCTGCTACTCCTTTTGTACCATTTAATTGACGTGCTACAATCCAATCTTGCATGGTGCGCAAATCCATTGCAGTATAATTATTTTCGCTGCCTTTTTTGGGATGTAATACATATTGATATACTTCGCCAAGTCCTGTACTAACTGGTGCTAATTCAGGAATGCCAACGCCTTTTGGTATATCTTCTTCTGCTTCTTTTAGTTTCTCATTAATGAGTTGCCGAGCAAAGTATATATCTACTTTCTCATCAAAGACAACTGTTATAACAGACAAACCAAACCTTGATATACTTCTTGTTTCTTCAATATCAGGTAGGTTTACAATACTTTGTTCAATAGGAAACGTAACTAATTGTTCTACTTCCTGACCTGCCAAAGTAGGACAAATAGTAATTATTTGTACCTGATTATTAGTTATATCAGGTACGGCATCAATAGGTAATTTTGTGGCACTCCACAAACCCCAAATAATAAGTAATAAAGTCATTAAGCCAATAATGAATTTATTTTTTATACTAAAATGAATGATTTTGTCTAACATAGTTAAAATTTAATAATCGTGAATAATGCCGTATCGAATGAATCAATAAGCATAAAAAGCATTACAGCGTAATGCAACAGAATAAACGATTAAGAAATTTTAGGTGGCTGCCAAATACTGGCACTAAATTGAGAGCTAAATGTTTGATTGTATATTGCTATACTTTTATTAAAGATTTCAGGCTTTAAAATAGTTTGTGCTACTGGATAATTAATTTTACTTGTAACAGGCTGACCGCAACAAGCACAAATACAAAACGGCGTACAATTTTCGTTTTCGTGCTTGTGGCTGTTATGAGATTGTTCAGATTTATTTCCCTCATCACATTCAACACTATCGCTACACGGCGCAAGTGAAAGCACCAAAATGTATATGCTAAATATGATTGTGAAAAATTTCATTGAGCCAAATATAGACAAAAATAAGTAAAGTCAATTCTAATATGTGTTAACGGTGGTTTACAATTTATTAATATTGTGTGCCGAAATTAGACTTGATACATTGAATACAATGGAGTAGTTTTGGATAAATAAAGAAACTCCAGGAATTAAACCCAAACCTATTGTCCTGGTTCTTAACACTTTGTATCTTTAATACATGTTAAGAAGGTTAAATGCTCTTATGTGTAAAATAACAACGAATCAAATTCATTCACCAAATGTCAATCGGTGCTGAATCTCCACTAATTAGTATTAGTGAAATTGCTGCAATCTTAAAGAAGAAAAATGATGCAGCTATCAAATGGCTAACAGAACATAAAGTTTCAATTCACAAGTTCGGTAAAAGCAGCCATGTTTATAAGATTGATTGGTTAATTCTATTAGGTAAAATCTATGCTAAAGAATTAAGAAAAACCTATCCGAATACATGGTCAGATAAATACCGAATGATTGAAAAAAATGAAATCATATCAGGTATGGTAATACATGAATTGGCTTCTGAAAAAGCATGCTTGCCAACAACGGTGGTTAAACCGATAAATAACAATGATAAAACATTTTTAAAAAGTATAACAAGATGAAAAAACTAAAATTACCAAAGAAGCCTTATACTGGCATGAAAGTATATTGCAATATCTGCAAGAAAGATAACGCAGGTTGTTCACATTATGACGAACAGAATTATAGAATCAGAATTCACGTCCCTAATACAAAGAATAGAGTTAAAGTAAAAATCTTTGATACTGACGATTACAATGATGCCGTCGTACAAGCAATTGAATTTAAAAAACAACTTAATGCCACGAATTATACTCGCATAAAGGTCACAACGGACGGCAATGATTATTCATTAGCTGGTGCGCTATTAAAGTATAAAAATTACCTTGAAGGCAACCATGAATTAGAGCAAAATAAGAAGTCGGTCTCTAAAGGTCATATAAATGAATCTCTAAGATTCTGTAAGTTTTTTGCTGGAGTAATTAGTGAAAGAATAAACATACACAATATAAGAGTGATGGATATAGATAAATATGATGTATCTGATTTTTATAAGGCATTAAAGAAAAAGAAGTATGAAGGGAAAACATTCAATAAGTGTTTGGCAGCATTGAAAAGGTTTTTTAAATACCTAATAGATGTAGAAGAGATTGATATGAAAAACCCGTTTGCAGAATATGAATCTAAATCTGTTGCTAAGAAGAATATTATCTCCATCTCAAAAGAAGAATTTTTAAGTATCATTAATGCTGTTGATACAGCAAGTCCGTATCAACAATTAGGTGGCAAGGGTGAGGTTAAAAACATGTATAAAGACTATCTAAAGATTGGATTTTGGCTGTGTCTATATACTGGTGGCAGACGAGAAGAAGTCGTCAACTTGAAATGGAATGATATGGTAATGACAATAAGCGGAAACCTATCGTTTGAAGTCCATAATCTAAAAGTCAATAGAAGGAATAATAACGATGATGCTAAGAAATACTTTCCAATATATCCTGATTTTGCCAATCTATTGTATGAATTAGGTTATCCTGATAAAATCAATCGCAATGGATATATTCTACATCCTGAAAGAGTGGAATCGGCGCAAACTATAATGGATGCCTTGTCAAAAGCATTTACACATTATAGAATTGCAGCAGGTATTAAAAGAGATATTAGTTTAAGTACCCTACGAAAAACATTCATCAGTTGGTTAAATGAAGCTGTCGGCGTAGAAACTGGCTTGTTAACTTCACACACTACCGAAGATGTATTAAAAAATCATTATATAGATTCTCAAATTGCATCTGCGATTGATAAAGCAACACATAATGTTAGAATTTTTGGTAAAGATGATTTAGATAAACCTCACTCCGCATCCTCACTCTAAAAATTAGCATTTCGTGCAAAAAAAACACTAAAAAGAAAAACCCTCTGATAATCAGAGGGTTTCTTAAAGTAGCGAGAAGGAGAATTGAACTCCTGACCTCAGGGTTATGAATCCTGCGCTCTAACCATCTGAGCTACCTCGCCATAATTTGAGGTGCAAAAGTACTATTTTAAATTTAAATTGAAAGTGTTTTTTAAAATTCTACTGTCAAATTAAGTTTACATTTTTCGTAAAAACTATCCTTTTTAAATATAAAAAGCCTCTCCAATGGAGAGGCTTCTGTTTTTTCGCTATTCGAAGATTATTTCTTCACAGCATCTTTAGCAGCATCAGCAGCTTTGTCTACCGCGCCTTTAGCAGCGTCAGCAGCTTTGTCTACCGCACCAGCAGCAGCGTCAACAGCAGCACCTGCAGCAGCAGAAACACTGTCAGTAGCAGCAGTAGCAGCTTCAGTTACAGCTTCTGTAGCTTCAGTTGCAGTTTCAGTAGCAGCTTCAGTTGTTTCTTCAGCTGTTTGTTTGCAAGCTTGAACACCTACGAAAAGTGTTGCAGCTGCGAATAATACGAATAATTTTTTCATTTTAAATTGGTTTAATTGGGTCAAAAATAAATCATTTTTAAAAAATACCAATAGTTTAAGTGTTAAAATTTGTCAACAATGGTGAAAATAAAAAAGTCCCGATAAATCGGGACTTTATAATTCTGTACTGGTACTGAATTATTTTGCAACAGCTGAATCAGCAGCAGGTGCAACAACAGCAGCTGAATCTACAACAGCAGTTGAATCAGCAACAACTTCAGTTGTTACTTCAGTAGCTTCTTCAGTAGCAGCTTCTTCTTTTTGTTTGCAAGCCTGAACACCTACGAAAAGTGTAGCAGCAGCGAATAATACGAATAATTTTTTCATTTTAATTGGTTTAATTAGGTGCAAAGATAAGCTAATCATTTAGATTTATCATTAATCCAATTTTAATAAATCTATACCTAACTGTTGATAAATCTGTTAGTTATCCTCCCAGTCTTTGGTTCTTTCTACTGCTTTTTTCCATCCTTTCAGCAATTTTAATCGTTTTTCATCTTTCATTTTTGGTTCAAAACAAGCGTTTATATGTTCATTGGCTGCTAATTCTTCCTTTTTATAAAAGCCAATTGCCAGGCCTGCCAGATAAGCTGCACCCAATGCTGTCGTTTCTATTACTTTAGGGCGTTCTACTTTCACTTCCAGTATATCCGACTGAAACTGCATCAGCAGGTTATTAGAACAGGCGCCACCGTCTACTTTTAATGTTTTTAACTGAATCCCTGCATCTTTTTCCATAACCTCAAGAATATCATAGGTTTGAAACGCCAGCGACTCCAACGTTGCCCTTATCAAATGCTCTTTTCTGGTACCACGTGTCAATCCGAAGATACCTCCACGGGCATACATATCCCAGTAAGGTGCTCCCAGGCCAGCAAAAGCAGGCACTATAAACACGCCGCCAGTATCTTCTACTTTCATGGCATAATATTCCGAATCCGGTGCTGTGTCTATCAGTTTCAAGCCATCTCGAAGCCACTGTATGGCTGCTCCTGCTATGAAAACGCTGCCCTCCAATGCGTATTCTACCTTTCCATCTACCGACCAGGCAATGGTGGTTAACAAGCCATGTTTTGAGACCACACGTTCTGTTCCTGTATTCATCAACATAAAACAACCGGTGCCATAGGTATTTTTTGCCATCCCCGGTTCAAAACAGGTTTGACCGAACAGCGCACTTTGCTGATCTCCGGCAACACCGGCTATCGGAATTTCTAGATCGAAGAATACATCCGGATGTGTAACTCCAAATTTCCCTGAAGATGGCAATACTTCCGGCAGCAAAGAAACAGGAATATCCAATTCTTGCAAAAGCCTTTCATCCCATTTTAAATCCTTAATGTTATATATTAATGTACGGGAGGCATTACTAAAATCAGTGGCATGTACTTTTCCTTTTGTCAGATTCCAAATGAGCCATGTATCTACGGTACCAAAACATAATTTTCCTTCATGGGCTTTTTGTCTGGCTCCTTCCACATTATTCAGTATCCAGTTAATTTTGGTACCAGAGAAATAGGCATCAATCACCAGCCCTGTATATTCTTTCACATAAGCTTCCAGACCTCTGGCTTTCAGTTCATCACAGAAACCTGCGGTACGTCTGTCCTGCCATACAATAGCATTATAAATTGGCTTACCGGTTTCTTTATCCCAAATGATGGCGGTCTCCCGCTGATTGGTGATACCGATAGCTGCTATTTCCCTTGGTTGTATATTGGCTTTTGCCACTGCCTCACGGGCCACTTCAATTTGCGATTGCCAAATTTCATTCGGGTCATGCTCTACCCAGCCTGGCTGAGGAAAGATCTGAGTGAACTCGCGCTGTGCCACTGAGACGATATTGGCGTTTTTATCAAATAAAATGGCGCGAGAGCTGGTGGTTCCCTGGTCAAACGCCAGGATATATTTCTTTTCCATGATACTTTTTTAATCTTTGCTAAATATAAAAAAGAATATTTATGCATATTAAAAAAGTTAAAAATAAAAAGTCTCACCATATTGGCAAGACTTCGTTATTTTCAACCTATTATTTAAAACTTAAATGCCAGGCCTATTTTGGCATAAGAGCCTTCACAGTAACCTGCTTCTAAGTTAGCACCGATATGTTCTACAAAATAATATGTCATACCGATACCGGAACCAACGATAGCACCACCTTTAAATTTCTGAAACTCTGCCAGCGAACTTCCTTTGCTTTTTAAACGGAAGCCTCCGCCAACTGCTAAGGGAATGTACACATCAAATTTATCCGCGTCGAGTTTGGTATTGCCTTTTTCAGAAATCAATTGATATAAATGGAATACACCGCGCATTCCCACTCCAAAACTTCTGTATTTCAAATCAAATAAGACACTGCTGGAATCTTTGGTATACGATTTACCTGAAAAAGTAAACCAACCGCCTATACTGAAATATGGGCTTGCTGCGTAATCCATATTCATCGTCACTCCGGGAATAAATCCGAATTTTTCAAATTTACCTTTAGTTCCGTTGAATGCCTTCATTTCATATACCGGAATAAAACTATGGTGCCCCAAATTGGTCGTCAGATTTACATGAAAATCTCCTTTTTCCACAGCTTTTACCTGCTGTGCCTGAGCAAAAACAATAAAAACGATGATAAATTTTACTAAATATTTCATAGTGTCTGAATTAATTATGGTGTAAAAGTATCAAATATTTCCATTGTATTTACGAATAAACCATTCACTTATCAACAGTAACAGAATGATAAAAAACAACCACTTCATATCAATCAGAGGCCGTGTACTAAAAGTATCATACAGAATGGATTTTATAGTAGCATTTTTTTCTATATCATCCTGGATGGTGGACATCGTTGCCGGTGTATACGATTTCCCTCCAGATTGTGTGGCGATAATGTTCAATAACTGATGATTGGCCTGTGTATTCAATGTCTCAATAATTACCGGACGAACGGAAAAATTACCGACAGCCGTGTTTGCTTTGCCCTTATAAGTTGCTTTTGCGTTAATGGTATAATTGCCAACCGGCAAAATGCCCGCATTTAAGGTATAGGCGTTAATCGTTTTATCAAAAGTGTAGGCATACTCTTTGCCATTGTCGCCTTTTACCACACAGTTGGCATCCACATCGTTCACCAGTTCATAACTTTCGTTATACAATTCTGCATCAATCTGTATCGCTTCATTGGCATTAAACACATTCTTCGGTGTATGCACACGAAAACGGCGCTTATCTCCTTTTACGGTTAAATACTGTACGCATTTATTAATGATTTCATCGGTGGCATCAAACTTTTTGGTTTGTGCAAATTCTGTTAATCGCCAGCGCCAGATACCTTCGCCGCAGATGATTCCCGTTTTTTTGCCGTTTACTTCATAAAATGCAATCAATGGATTTCCGGTAGGAATACTTCCGATTTTCTGTTTGTAAAAAATATCCAGTGTGGTCGCAATCAGGTACTTTCCAAATGGTGCCAGCAATGGTGGTAAGGTTTGAATCGTTTTCTGGGTGCTTTCTGTCAGCGTAAACTTGGAGAACGCAGGATTGTAAACCGGATAAACGTCATTACCATTCAGTGACGAACCCGTTACCTGTAAAATCTGCTGTAAACTATTGTACTGAGCCAGGTTGGTATTGGCGGAAAGGACAAACAGCAATGGTGTTCCGGATGCAATGATCTCCGAAATCAAATTCAGTTTTGATGCCGCTCCATTAGATGGTAAGCCATGCAGAATAATTAAATCAGCTTCTTTATAATTGCCGTTGTAGTTTTTAATATCTGCTTCTTCAAACTGATAGTTTTTATTTTGTTCAATGGCATTTCTGAAAGCTTTCACATCAGGGTGCGGGGCATCATACAGCATCAGCACTTTCTGACGTCCGTCTATCACCTCCACATAAGCTATGTCATAATTATTTTCGGTAATCGTTTCGCCGGCTAGTGTTTTCAGTTTTATTTTGTACTGCAAAATACCCGGTTTCAGGGCGTCACCCACGGCATCTGTCTGAAATGTAAATCTGTCTTCCGTTATCGTGATGACTTTATTTAAAATCACTTTTCCGTCCGGTGCCGTAATTTCCAGCACGGTGCTTTGTCCCTGCAGGTGGTTGGCTTCTATCTGCACATTGATGGTAAACTGATCGCCGAGGTAGACGATTTCCGGGTAGCGCACACTTTTAATCAAGGCATCCTTTTTAATGGAAGTATCGCCCAGCGCAATAGTATAAAACGGAATGCTTAATGCATTTCTATTGTACAGCGGAGAATTTCCTTTGTTGAAAATTCCGTCGGATGCCAAAATAACCGCACCGATATTTTGTGAACCATGACGGGTAAATACTTCATCAATGGCGTTGGAAATATCTGTTTCTTTTTCAGTATAAGCGGGCGTTTTAAAATCTGTTAATGCATCACCGAAATTATAAGAAACCAGTTCATATTTGTCTTTTATTTTTTCCTGCAGTGTCTGTAATTGCTGCGCATACTTTTCTTTGGAGAAATTCCCAAATGATACATTTAGTGAAGAAGAATTATCCTGCAATAACAGAATAATAGGTTTTTCCTCTTCCGTTCTTTTCGTTTTGATTAATAAAGACAATAATAGAAAAGCAATCAAGCTGGTGGATAAAAACCGCAGGAATGCCAATCCGTATCTCCACCATTTATGTTCGTTTTCAGAAAAAACAAACTTCTTTCGTCCATACAAAAGATAGGTAAATAAAATACCTGTTGCTATACAAAACAGCAAAAACCACCAGGGATATTCGAGTATGAAAGATGTTTTCATTTTAATATTTACCCTTATTCAGAATAAAACAACTTATTTTATAAATTCTCTGCACAAAATAACGTAAAGAAATTGGGTAGCAAAGTTAATAAAACAAAAAAGCAGTTTGAAAATTCAAACTGCTCAATTGTTCATCTATCTCTGTGTATTATTTTGCTAATGCTTCTGCTACGGTTTTACCGATAAATGCCGGTGAGTCTACGACATGAATACCGCATTCTGCCATAATTTTCATTTTAGCTGCCGCTGTATCATCTGCACCGCCAACGATAGCACCTGCATGTCCCATTCTTCTGCCTTTGGGTGCTGTTTGTCCTGCGATGAAACCAATCACCGGTTTTCTTAAATTATCTTTTATCCAGCGTGCCGCATCTGTTTCCATGCTTCCGCCAATTTCACCAATCATAACAATAGCTTCTGTGTCGTCGTCGTTCATAAACATTTCCACCGCTTCTCTGGTAGAAGTGCCGATAATCGGGTCGCCGCCGATACCGATTGCTGTAGACACACCAAAACCGGCTTTTACCACCTGATCTGCTGCTTCATATGTCAATGTGCCTGATTTAGAAACGATACCAATTTTTCCTTTTTTGAATACAAAACCCGGCATGATACCAATTTTTGCTTCATCCGCCGTGATGATGCCCGGACAGTTTGGTCCTATCATTCGTACGCCTTTATCTGTAACATATTTTTTTGCTTTAATCATATCCTGCACCGGAATACCTTCCGTGATGGTTACAATCAGTTTAATACCTGCATCTGCCGCTTCCATGATAGCGTCTGCTGCAAAAGCCGGGGGAACAAAAATGATGGTTACATCAGCGCCTGTTGCTTTAACCGCGTTTTCAACGGTATTAAACACAGGCTTATCTAAATGCGTTGTACCCTCTTTGCCCGGAGTTACACCACCTACTACATTGGTGCCGTATTCTATCATTTGTGTTGCGTGAAAAGTTCCTTCTTTTCCTGTAAAACCTTGTACGATTACTTTCGAGTTCTTATTTACTAAAATGCTCATATTTATTTGGATAATTTTGATATTAATCTGTCGTGTCGTGCATCACGTGCTTCTTTTAAGAAATCGGATGCAAAAATAAAATCTATCAGTTCTTTGTTATCTGATTCAAATAAAGAAACCTTGTCTCCTTCCCAGTGCTTGGAACCTTCATGCAGAAAAATAATTTTATCACCATTGGTAATTACACTGTTCATGTCGTGTGTATTGGTAATAGTGGTGATTTGATATTCTTCCGTGATTTCCATAATCAATTCATCTATCACAATAGAAGTTTGCGGGTCTAAACCGGAATTCGGCTCATCGCAAAACAGGTATTTCGGATTCATCACGATGGCTCTTGCAATACCGGTACGCTTTTGCATACCGCCGGAAAGTTGTGAAGGATATTTCGCATTGGCATTTACCAGATTTACGCGTTTCAACACCTCGTTTACTCTGTCTTTCTTTTCAGACATCGGCATTTTGGTAAACATATCGAGCGGAAATCGAACGTTTTCTTCCACCGTAAGTGAATCAAATAAGGCTCCACCCTGAAACAACATACCTAATTCACGGCGAATTTCATTTTTATCGTTCATTCCCATCGCCACATAATCCTTGCCGTCAAAAAATATATGCCCGTCTGTCGGGGTTAATAAACCCACTATGCATTTAAGCAAAACGGTTTTTCCCGAACCACTCTTTCCGATAATTAAATTATTCTTTCCTGCTTCAAAGAGTACAGAAATCCCTTTCAACACTTCCTGTGTTCCAAAAGCTTTTCGTACATCTTTTACTTCAATCATTCTTTTTTATCTTTTAATTTAACAACAACCAGGCTAAAACGAAATCTGCGATTAACACCATAATACTGCTTAACACCACTGCTCTAGTGCTGGCTTTACCAATTTCGATAGAACTACCGTAGGCATAAAAGCCCTGGTAGCAGGAAATAGAGGTCAGCAAAAACCCGAAAACAGCTGCTTTGGTCAGCATGATGTAAATATTCTTCGCCACAAAATTCATTAATATACCTTGTGTAAAATCAACGCTGGAAACATATCCTGTTAAATCACCTGCTACTAAACCGCCAAAAATACCGGTTATTGCAGAAATGACTACCAGTATAGGAATCATGGTAATAGCTGCTGCCAGCTTGGGACCAATCAGGTAAGAAATGGTATTTACGCCCATTATTTCCAAAGCATCTATCTGTTCTGTTAAGCGCATGGTACCCAGCTCTGAAGAAAGGTTAGAGCCTACTTTACCGGCTAAAATCAAACCGGAGATGGTTGGTGCCAGTTCCAGAATAAGAGATTCTTTTACCACATAGCCTACGTAATACATGGGTACCATTGAACCAGACAGGTTGTAGGCAAACTGTACCGCAGATACTGCACCGATAAAAAAAGAAATCAGAATGATAATCATCACCGAACCTACACCGATGTTAGACATCTGACGCAAGGTTTCTTTCCAGTACATAGCAGCTCGTTCCGGTCTTGTGAAACAGCGTTTTATCATCAGTATGTATCTACCAATGTGAAATATCGGACCTCCGGAAGCATGAATGTATTCTGCCATGAATGTTTTCCCTTTTTTAAAAGTGGTAAAAATAGTCTATTTTTAGTAATTAGTAAAAAGTAAAAGCCAAAAGCCAAAAGAATTTATAATTTTATGACATTAACAAAGCCAGTTTCCCGGCATTGATAACTAAAAAAGCGACAAACAGATATGAATATTGTAATTACAGGTGCCAGCAGAGGAATCGGAAAAGCTGTTGCGGAGAAGTTTGCCGCTGCCGGCCATCAGGTAATCGTCTGCTCCAGAGATGAACAAAAACTTTCAGAACTGAAAAAACAGCATGCTAGTATTATTACTTTTTCATGTGATGTGTCTCAAAAAGAAGAAATTCAACGATTCGGTGATTTTGTTCTCCAAACATTCGACAAAATAGATGTATTGGTCAATAATGCCGGTATTTTTTTACCCGGAAAAATAACGGAGGAAGAAGATGGCATTTTAGAAAAAACGATAAATACCAATTTATACAGTGCTTACTATCTGACTAAAAAATTAGCACCGAAGTTTATTGAACAAAAAGATGGCTATATTTTCAATATGTGTTCGGTTGCAAGTGTAAAAGCTTATGAAAACGGCGGCAGTTATTCCATTTCAAAATTTGCTTTGCTGGGTTTTTCTAAAACATTGAGAGAAGAACTGAAACCGCACAATATAAAAGTAACTTCCATTTTACCAGGTGCAACTCTTACAGATTCCTGGCAGGGAACAGATTTACCGGAAAGCAGATTCAGCAAAGCGGAAGATGTAGCGGAATTAGTTTATGCAATTACTCAACTCAGCAAATTTTCTGTTGTGGAAGATATAGTAATTCGTCCGCAATTAGGCGATATCTGACATTTTCCGCATTACAATTCATAATTACTAATTTTTTACAATGGCAAACAGAAGTATTCATCAGGTAATTCCGGCACGCCTATACAACATGGGCGACTTAAAAGTGCGGCAGCCGATGCCATCCGCAGAACTGGATTATTTTGATCCCTTTGTTTTGCTGCATCATGCACATACCTTTTTTGATGAAAATATCCCACTGCATCAAACGGGTGTGGGTCCGCATCCGCATCGTGGTTTTGCACCGGTTACCTTTGTATTTAAAGGCGGCAGTCATCACCGGGACAGCAGAGGCAATAATGAGAAAGTGCATGAAGGCGGCACGCAATGGATGCATGCCGGCATGGGCATTGTACACAGCGAACGACCGCTGGCCTACGAAATGGAAATCATTCAGATGTGGATTAATTCACCGGCAAAAAACAAGAAGGACCAGCCATTTTATTTTCCGCTGAAAAAGGAAGATACACCTGTTTATACGAATGATGACAATACTGTTACCATTAATATTATTTCAGGAAATTTGCATGATATCAAAGGACCGATTCCGACTTTATCTCCTATCAATTCATTTACAATATTCGGTAAACAAGAGGGCAAAATTACCATCCCGCTTCCGGCTACACACAATGTATTTTTGTATTTACTGGATGGTGTTGTCAAAATAAATGAACGGGAAATCACCGGTAAAAACTTTATTCAGTTTAAAACGGATGGTGAGAATATTACCATAGAATTTATGGAAGACACCAGATGCCTTTTGATGAGCGGGGAACCAATTGGTGAAAAAATAATTGCCCAAGGTCCGTTTGTCATGAACTCTGAAACGGAAATACTGGAAGCCTACCGTGATTACCAGATAGGCAAAATGGGCGTGCTGATAGAATAAAAAAAGCACACGAAAAATCCGTGTGCTTTTTTTTATTTAGTTGAATTGACTATTTCAGCGCTGTTAACGCCGCTTCATAATTTGGTTCATTTACAGTTTCCGCTACCTGCTCTATATAAATTACTTTTCCGTTTTCATCTGCAACAATAACACTTCTGCTCAACAAACCTTTTAACGGCCCGTCGATAAATGTAATGTCATCAAATGCATTGCTTCTGAATGCAGATAAAGTTTCTACGTTTGAAATTCCTTCCGCACCGCAAAAACGGTTTAATGCAAAAGGTAAATCCTTAGAAATACACAAAACCGTTGTATTTTCCAGTTTAGATGCATCCAAGTTAAAATGACGTACCGATGCCGCGCAGGTGCCGGTATCAATACTCGGGAAGATGTTTAAAACCAATCTTTTTCCTGCAAAATCTCCGAGAGATTTTTCTGACAGGTTAGAAGCCACGAGACTAAAGTTTGCCAGTGAATCGCCTACTGCGGGTAAGCTCCCGTTTGTATGAATTTCGTTGCCTTTTAATGTTACAGTTGCCATAGCTATTTTTTTTGTGCAAGATAAGATTTTATCAAAATTTAAACGCATAATATTTCAAATAGATTGCATCCTCATTTGCTATAGAAAAAAATAATTATTAACTTAGATATCAAACCATATAGCTATGCGTAAATACTATGTACTTCTGTTGCTTTCATTAAGCATTGCAAGTTGCCAAAACAGTGACGCCAAAAAATCCGGAAACAACAATGCATCTGAAAATCCGACAGGTTCGTCTGAATCCAAAACGTCCGGAGCAAAACCTAACGGATACTGGGAAAAACTGGTGATGAATGAGATTGGTGACGGAAAAGGCGGTGTGGCTGCCATCATGCCAATGCCTGCCGGCTGGAAATTTGTGAAAGGCGGTATCACCGGTCCACACGGTGTTAAGGTAACTGATTTTGCACTTCGTTCTTTTATGATGAATTACAACCAGAATTTACAATATGCCTATTCTCAGACCCAACAGCGCTCATTACCGGATATTGAAACATTGATACAACAGGATTTTGTGCCGGTAGGTGCAAAAAATGGATTAACCTATATAAAATCTTATGAGTTGCCCGAAGTATCAAAAATGGATAAATGGTATAGTGACCAATTATTTAAAGCTCTACCAAGCACTTCCGACGTAAAAGCTTACGGCACGGAATGGAAATACAGCAATGGCAATCCTTATTTTTTAATCATACACGTTAATGCTAGCACTTCGCAAACTATGCAGACCTGGTATTATATGTCTTCCGGTTTAGATGCCGAACCGGCGTATTTTGAAGCAGCTAAAAAACAATATATTTTCGCTCTGGCAAACACGAGATATAATATCGAACCGATTATGGCATATAACAAAGAAGAAGCGCAACGTTGCGGGCAAAGCTGGGCAGCATTCAACAAAAAAATGGCGGCAAATCAGGCTGCTTTTGAAGCCGGACAAATTGCACACATCAATAAATCAAATGCCATCAACGATGCGATTATGAGTAACTGGAAGGCGAATGATGCGGCCAGCGACAGACAACAGGAAAGAACCATAGATGGTATTTATGAACGCACGAATGTACAAAATACTGAAACCGGCAAAAACTATAAAGTGCAGGAAGGTGCCAATCAATACTGGATGAATAACGACGGAGAGTACATCGGTACTAAACAGCAGGGCTACAATCCAAACCTGGATGAAAGTATGAACGAGCAGAAATGGCAGGAATTAAAAAGGATAAAAAAATAAATTTTGTAATTAATTATAAAGAAGCATAGAAAGTAAGACTTTCTTTTACATCTTCTTTAGTGAGCACTATATCATACTCGCATCTCCCGATTTCAGGCAGCAAAGCAGCAAGAATTGTATCGCCTTCATTTTTCTTATCAATGCTCATAATGGACAGCAACTTTTCCGTATCAAAGGCAGTGATATCATGTTTAGGAAAATGCTTCAGCAACACTGTTTTAATTTCTTCCAGTTCGCTTTCTGTCAGTCCTGATTTTTTTACAGAAAGATAAGCTTCACAAATCATACCGATGGCGATGGCTTCTCCGTGCAGCAAACTATCCTTTTCATTTTCCAGAGAGTAAGCCTCAATGGCATGCCCGATGGTATGCCCGAAATTTAAAATCTTGCGCAATCCTTTTTCAAAAGGGTCTGCCTCTACTACTGCTTTTTTTATTTGTAAAGAATGAAAGACGATATCATTCATGTCTGTATGCAGCACATCTATTTCTTTGTATTGCTGCCACTGATCCTGATCCTGAATCAACCCATGTTTGAAAATCTCCGCCCATCCGTTAATAAACTGGCGTTGCGGTAATGTTTTAAAAAACACCGGAGATATAAAAACCGCTTCCGGATTCCGGAATAAGCCGATTAAATTTTTACCATATTTAAAATCGATACCTAATTTGCCGCCAATGGAAGAATCCACCTGCGATAACAAAGTTGTAGGAATATTGATAAAATCAACACCGCGTTTGTAGCAACTTGCCGCAAAGCCACCCATATCTCCTATTACGCCGCCACCGAGATTTACGAACAGTGTTTTTCTGTCAGCATTATTTTCTATCAACTGCTGCCAGATACTTTCACAGGTACTAAGATTTTTATTTGTTTCTCCGCTTTTTGTTTCAATTACAGTATATGAGGAAATGACTTTATCTAAAACAGGTAAACAATGCAGCTTTGTATTTTCATCCACTAAAACAAAAACGGAAGAATAATTAGCCGCAGACATAAAATCCTTTACCGATTCCAGGGAATCATCAAAAATTATTTCATAATCGTTTAAGGAAATCTTATTCATGCTAACTAATCAATACTAATTACTATTTAAGGCAAATCCACTATTTTATCAAAACTCCACACTTCTGCTTTGGCACCGAACCATTGTTTTACCGTTTTCCAGAACTGCAAAAAGAAAGCAGAATCCCGGTATTTATCGAGATAGACTTCACTGTCCCACAAACTATAGGTAAAAAAAATGGACGGATTATTGATATCCTGCCAGGCCTGCAGTAAATTACAGCCTTCCTGATGGCGTATGGTGTCACACACGGTAGCGAAGTACGCTTTAAACGTTTCCACTTCTTCTTCCCGCATCGTCAGTTTTACTATTCTGATAATCATTCAAATAATATTTGCACGGCATCGCCTTTTGTTAAACCTAACAAATCTGCGGCATTACCGCAGTTAATACATAATTCAAGATACCCCAGCGAATTAAATCTCGCTAAACTATATGTTTGCGGAACATCTGTATAATTTTCTACAATCCGATCGATAAAATCATATTTTCGGTAATTGATACGCATCTGTTTGTTCTTATCAAATCTTTTGATTTCATCCACATGTATATTGGTAATTGCATTGCCAAAATTATCTACATAAATGACATTACCAATAATTTTATCTTCCTGCAGCACCGGCATCATGGCTCTTTTTTCCACATAATCGGAAGTGGCAATACCGATAGAACCGATGTTATTATTAAACGTAATTTCTTTCACCACACGGCAGTAATACTCTTCCAGCGTATTCAGTTTTGCCTGCTTCATATCAATCTCTACAATCAAATCCGGTTTTTCATCAAATACCAAGGTCAGAAAACCATTATCCGGAGCAATAAAGTAGTAATTCTGGTACTTTGCGGCCAGTAATTTTTGTTTTCCCAGGCCCTGTTCATACACTCTGGCGATGTGAATCGTGCCTTTCGGGTAGTGTGCGTATACATTTTTCAGGAAAAAAGCGCCGGTAACAATATCGTACGGCGGTATGGAATGTGAGATATCCACAATCTTGGCAGAGGGGCTGGAAGCGTATAAATCGCCTTTAAATAAGCCCACATAGTAGTCTTTATCTCCAAAGTCTGTTAATAACGTTATTACTGCCATTTAAAATTTTATGCTATTTTCAAATTGATATCAAAATTCAGCAATACAAAGGAAGTGAAAAAATATTCTTTGTATTCGAAAACAAAAATAAGAAAATAATTGAGCGAACTAACTATTAAATTAGAAACTGTCGATCCGGTAGAGTTCTTCGGTTTCAACAACAACAAGCTTAAAATTCTGAAAAAAGAATTTAACAAGCTTAACATCAGCGCTAGAGGCAATAAAATAATAGTTGCCGGCTCACAGGAAGACCTCGATGTTTTCAGCGAAAAAGTACACCAGCTCGTGGAATACCTCGAACGCTACGGAAAAATCTCCGATCAGCACATCGAGGAAATCCTGCATGGCAGAAATCCGTATGAAACCAACTTCCCGCAGTTTCAGGATAATGTACTGGTGTACGGCAACAATGGCACCTTGGTTCGGGCCCGAACCGAAAACCAGCAAAAGCTCGTGGATTCTTCGGAAAACAACGACATCTTATTTGCTATCGGACCTGCCGGAACCGGAAAAACCTATACTGCTGTGGCCTTAGCCGTTCGAGCACTGAAAAATAAATCAGTAAAGAAAATCATACTGACCAGACCTGCTGTGGAAGCCGGTGAAAATCTTGGATTTTTGCCCGGTGATTTAAAAGAAAAAATAGATCCGTATTTACGTCCGTTGTACGATGCACTGGATGATATGATTCCGCCGGATAAACTGGCTTACTACATGCAAAACCGTGTTATTGAAGTAGCGCCGCTTGCTTATATGCGCGGTCGTACGCTGGATAATGCTTTTATGATTCTGGATGAAGCACAGAATGCTACCACCTTACAGTTAAAAATGTTTTTAACCCGTATCGGACCATCGGCGCAGTGTATCATCACCGGTGATATGACGCAGATAGATTTACCTAAAAACCAGCAATCCGGTTTGAAGAAAACCATGCAGATTTTAGACGGTATTGAAGGCATCGGTATGGTGCATCTTTCTGCAGAAGATGTGGTGCGTCACCGCTTAGTAAAAGATATCATTAAAGCATTTGATAAAGACGCTGAGCGCGAGCAGCACTTCAAAAATAATTAAGCTATTTCTCCTTATTTGTTTTTTTATTACGTTTCCAAAGTTGGGCTTTGGAAACGTTTTTTTATTATTGTTTTTTATTTTTTAAAACACATAGGCACATAGTATTTTCTTAAGACAAATCGATGGTGCAACTCTAAAGCCTGCTAATAGTACAACATAGCGAAAGCTTTGCTTCCATCTATATTTACTTATCGTTTGGTGTATTTACAAACCCAAAGTAATGTTTTGTGAGGACACCAACCATTAGAGAATTGAGATAACATTTGACAATTTTACCAAAAATTGGTACTTTTATTGAAAATTAGTATCATGCGAAATAATACATCCGTTTCTTTAGGAAATTATTACGAAAATTTTGTTGAAAATAAGATTGAAGAAGGTCGCTACAAAAATGCCAGTGAAGTAATTCGCGCAGGCTTGCGATTACTGGAAGATGAAGAGAATAAAATTCTTGCACTTAAGAACGCCATTCAAAAAGGGTTGAATAGTTCTAGAGTGGAGAATTTTGACTTTGATGAGCATTTAACCAAACTGAAATCTAAAAAAAGAAAAAATGGCTAAAGTTATTTTGAGACAAGAAGCCATTAATGACTTGTCGGATATTTGGTATTATACATTGCACAAGTGGTCAGAAAAACAAGCAGACAAATATTATAACGACATAAAGATTGCTTGTAAAGAAATTGGCGAAAATCCATCTGTTGGGAAAAATTACACAGACATAAGTGAGCAATTATTGGGCTTCAAATCCGGAAAACATATCCTATTTTATCATCAAATTTCGGCAGATGAAATTGAAGTAATCAGAATCTTACATGAAAGCATGGATTTAAAAAATCGAATTAGCGAATAGATAAAATTTTACTTATTAGATAGTTGGTGTCTGAGGTTGTCTTCAATAAGCGTTTATAAATCTCCGTGTTTGGTGGTATAGGAAAGGATTTCCTTTTAGTATAAATTTCATAAAAATTAAATACTATGAGCGAACTAACTTTAAGAGCCAACAATGGAGCACATTACAAAACGGATTTTCTTTCCTGGTTTGACGGCATCGATGCCATGCTGAAACCGACACCCGACGCGCCGCTGCCTAATGTATTGGTGCATGTAGCCAGAATCACCAAAACACCGGCAGGCATGACACCGGGCGGCATGTTACTCATCAATCCTGACAACAAAGAAATGCCGGACGTTTTCGGATTTATCTGCGAAGACGAAGAGCTGGGGAACTATTACGGACCGAAAATTTTCAAAGGAACACCGTTTGAAAATGCGCCGGTACTGAAAGCGAATATTTCCGTGCAGGTGGATTTCCCTAATAAGGTAAATACCAGAATAGAAGTAGCCGGACACGTGATAGAACTGGAATTATCCGAGTTTGACGAAGCACAATATTACAATCGTGTGGGCGGTATGCCGTTTACACAAAATGTAGTGGAAGCGCTGGCGCATAAAGCGGTTTTTAAATTTGACGGCAGAGTGCTGGAAGGTGCATTGCCACCAGATGGCATTGGCGGCGGATTGCCGGCGGTGTATTCGCCAAGCGGATTATACTACATCTAATTTCTTATCTCATTTTTGTTTTTATATATGCAACCTGAAAAGGTTGCATTTTTTTTAAAAAATTTTATGGAAATTTAGCTGTTTTTGTATCTCAATAGTAAACAACAAACTAATGGCTGTAGCAATAAAATATGAATTGGATGTACATGAAGGTAAAAATGTTATTCTGATAAAATTTCCATATGACAAGAAATTGGTGGAACGGGTAAAAAAGCTGGTGGGCGTAAAATGGAGCCAAAGTAAAAAAGCCTGGTATGTGTTGGATACGCAACAATACCGCGAAAAGTTTGGAATGGAAAATAAACCTCTTGGTAAAGAAATCTTATTAAAAATTCATCCAATAAATCAAGATGCCCTCCGTTCGTTAATAGAAATGCTACAATTGAAAGCATATAGCCAGAGTACGATAAAAACATACCGGAATGAATTTGCGCAACTATTGTATATCTTAAAAGATTTTCCTATAGAGAATTGTGATGCATCTAAGTTAAAAAGCTATCTATTATATTGTATAAATGAGTTAAAACTGACAGAAGCTACTTTGCACAGTCGCATGAATGCTATAAAGTTTTATTTTGAACAGGTATTGAAAAGAGATAAGTTATTTATGGAAATACCTCGACCAATCAAGCCATCTAAATTACCTAAAGTGATTAATGCACAAGATATTAAAAAGCTCTTTGAACAAACAATCAATTTAAAACACAATACCATGTTGAAGTTATGCTATGGCATGGGTTTGCGCGTTTCTGAGATTATAAATCTGAAAATTATTGATATTGATAGTAAAAACATGCAAGTATTTATTGAAAGAGCTAAAGGAAAGAAAGACCGATATGTAAATTTACCGGAGAGCATTTTAGAACAGTTACGAGCATACTTTAAAGAATACAAACCCAAAAAATATCTTTTTGAAGGGCAATATGGTGAAAGATATAGCACCAGAAGTGCACAAAAAGTTTTTAAAGCAGCTATGAACAAAGCACATATAAATAAAGATGTAGGCATACATAGTTTGCGCCACAGCTTTGCCACCCATTTGTTAGAAAATGGAACAGATATTAGCTTTATACAACAATTATTAGGGCATAATAGCATTCATACGACATTGATATATACTCATGTAACTAAGAAAGATTTAAAAAAGATAAAGAGTCCATTAGATAATATTCAGTAATTATGTTGTTCGCATTTTGTATTGTCGCAAGTCAAAACAATACAAAATACGAAGTACGCATTTTGTATTGCCAGTAAATCTAAGCTATTGACAAATAGTTAATTATAATTAAAAGTACAAATATTTTGAAAATACATCAATTTCGCCTATTTTAGAGTTAGAGCGCAATTTTAAAGCCACTGCAAAACAATGAAAACAGTTATTTTGATTTGGAGCAAAACGATACAAAAAGCTGAAAGATTTTTGGGCTTGAGTATTGGCGACGAATCGCGGAAAGAGTGTACTCTTTAAAGCGTGAGACGCTTACAATACTCAGCAAAGTTACCCGAAAAAAAATTGAGAAACAATATTTGAGGTGTAACTTATCGTTTTGATAAAATAAGTTTTCACGATAAAAATGACTGCGGAAATACAAGTATTTACGACAATAATTTTATCTAAATGTTTTGCAGTGCGAGCAGCTTAAAACTGGAACTGTTTTAGTAAATTGCATAAACTAAAACAGCGCCTAACAGGCAGTTTTGTAAAATGAGTTGACCTCCTTTAAATAGTTCATCGGTGTCAACTCACTTCACAAAGCTGCCGGACGTTAGAGCGCAATTTTAAGCCACTGCAAAACAATGAAAACTTTAGTGAAATTTGGTGCAAAACGATAGTAAAAATAAATTGATTTTTACTTTGAGTATTGGCGACGAATCGCGGAAAGAGTTTACTCTTTAAAGCGTGAGACGCTTACAATACTCAGCAAAGTTACAAGAAAAAAAATTGTGAAACAATATTTTGAGTGTAACTTATCGTTTTGATAAAATGAGTTTTCACGACAAAAATGACTGCGGAAATACAAGTATTTACGACAATAATTTTTATCTAAATGTTTTGCAGTGCGATAGATTTAAAACTGAAACTGTTTTAGTAAATTGCATAAACTAAAACAGCGCCTAACAGGCAGTTTTGTAAAATGAGTTGACCTCCTTTAAATAGTTCATCGGTGTCAACTCACTTCACAAAGCTGCCGGACGTTAGCTGCAAGCATAATTTTTTTCAACATGGGATCACATATAGGAGTATATTCCGAACAAATAGAAAACAATGATGAATGCCACCAATTCATCAATAAAAAATTCTATGACTTTGTAATTAGCGGAGAAATGTATGGAGAAAAAAGTATCTTAAAAGCAACAGGTACTTATTACGGCTTAGATTTATCGCCGCTATTGAAATTAGTATATCAAGGAAAAGAAACAAATTCAAGTTACATTGCCGAAAATACTCAAAATACAGAATCATTATTATCTCTAATCAGCATATTTAAAGATAAAATTCAAAAAGATCAATATGTTTGTAACAAATAGATTACGTAAGGAATCATTCAGCTAATTACTTAATCGCAGATATTCCAAAAATAAAAGAAGATGTAGGAAGCGAACTCGCAGAAAAACAAATCAAATTAGTAAGCCAAATTGAAGTAAAGAGTAAAAATAGTCGATATCCATGGAAATCTTATTTTGAGAAAAAGAAGATTGTTAAAGATTTAGATGACTTACTAAAAAATATTTTATGCCTAAAAGAAAAAGGTGCTACTGAAATTTATCTAACTGTAACATAAAAATTAAGCCAGCAGCTAACATAAAATTGGCGTTAGTTGTGGCTCATTTGGAAAAGCAAATAATATGTAATAAATTTAGTTTGAAGGTTAGTTTTGGTTCGTGCTAAGCACGCACAACCATCGCCAATTTTCAGGACGTTGGTGGTAAGCCATTAAAAACTCAACATGTATGACAACATTTTCTATTTATTCGAAAGAACAATATGAACTTGTAAAAAGTTCAAGAAATGTTCTATTTGACTTTTGCAAGAGGATTTCTCATGGTGATTTCATTAATCAAAATACTTCATTTGGTCGTGGTGGAAGTATGCGAAATCTGTTAGTACATATTGCAAATACTTATCAATATTGGATTGGTAATCTTGTGTTGAATAACGATATTCGTTTTTCAGAATATGAAGAATTTAAAAACATTTCAGATGTTATGGAATTATTCGACCAAGTAGATGAATTCATGGATGAGTTTATTAAAAACATGGACGCTTATAAAGATATAGATTACGAAATTCAAAATATAAAAAGTTCTGCAAAACCATTTAAAATATTTACGCATGTAATTACGCATGAATATCATCACAAAGGTCAAGTATTATCAATTAGCAGGCACTTAAACTATACACCATTTGATACAGATATAATGAGATAATCTTTAGCAAAGAACCATTGGACAAAATTTTAAATGACAGTTACCCTTCAACATAATGACTTAACTATTGAGATCTTTGATGATTCTTCATTTAATCAAAAGGCAGACAGTCCGACAAGTTATAACAAAGTAATTCAAGTAGACAAAGACAAACCATATTCGCCAAACTCACAACATGCTATAAAAATTTATAAGGACAATAATCTTATTAGCAGTGCAATTATTTTGGCAAGTGGAGGGGGAACAGGCGTTTATTATGACACGGTATTTATTGACGACGACAAGTTAATTATACGTTGCTGCAACAAAGTATTTAGTTTGACTCTTCCAGCCTTAGAAACTAATTGGGTGACAGAAACTGATTGGGCAACTTGTTTTTCACTTCATAAATACCAAGACACCTATATTTCTTACGGAGAGACTTCGATTGCGAGAATTGACAAGAAAGGAAAAATACTTTGGAGTTATAGCGGTGCAGACATTTTCGTTTGCCTTGAAGAAGGAAATCCTTTTGAAATGTTTGACACTTATATTGCTTTGACAGACTTTAACGGGAGTACATACAAAATTGATTATGACGGAAAGACGATTGACCATAAAGAGTCTGACTACTATAATAAAGAACCAATTAATGTAATAATGAAAGCACAAAAAAAATGGTGGAAGTTTTGGCAGATTTGAATAAGCAATTTTTGTGTAAGAATTTTAATTTGTGAAAAAGTGTTGGTTTGTGCTAAACACGCACATACAGTGACAATTTTCAACCGTTTTTCTTAATTCCTGTTTCTTTTTTGCGGTTTAACTATGCTTCGCATACTTAGCCTTTAAAATACAGACCGGCTTCGCCGGTTTATTTGGCTTTCCTACTCATCATCATTACTTCATCGGTTCTTAAATCGCTATTAATTTTGCAGGATGCAGCACATTAAAATAAACGGGTTGGTAGTCGACAGGTGACAATACCTGTAGAGCGCGAGGTTACTCCTGTGACATTCTAATGCTTGTAATACTTCATCGCTTCCGGTAAGTATTTTGTTTGTATATCGTTGATACGCGTTTCATCACTTGGGTGTGTGCTTAAAAATTCAGGAACACTTTTTCCGCCACTTTGTACTGCCATTCTGGTCCAGAAATTTACGGCTTCATTCGGATCATATCCAGCCATTGCCATAAAGATTAATCCCATTCTGTCGGCTTCGCTCTCCTGTCTTCTGCTAAACGGCAGCATTATGCCTAACTCCGCTCCCATGCCTACTGCGCTCTCAAATATACTTCTGGTTTTCTCGGGTTTATTGGCCATTGCCACATCTAAAGCAGAGAATCCAAGTTCCTGCAACATCTGTGCACTCATACGCTCATTTCCATGACTTGCAATGGCATGAGAAATCTCATGTCCCATCACCACAGCTAAACCTGCTTCTGTTTTAGTAATCGGCAAGAGTCCTGTATACACAACAACTTTCCCTCCGGCATACACCAGGCATTTGCCACGGAATCTTTTACTACATTAAATTCCCAGCTATACGACTTCATCTTATCTGCCATTCCTATTTGTGTCATATATTCAGTAACGGCGGCAGAAATTTTAGCACCTACCCGTTTAACCATTTCGGCATCTGCACCGGAAGGAACTACTTTAGTTTTGTTATCCGTTAAAAATTGCTGATACTCTTGCAAGGCCATTGTGTTCATCTGGTCATCCGGCAATAAGGTAAATTGTTTTCTTCCTGTAATTGGATTCTGACTGCATGCAAAGAGCAAAAAGGAAATGAATAGAATTGTTATTTTTTTCATAATCTGATGTTTATTTTGGTTTTTGTCCAGTGCTATCTGTTGCAGGTTGTATATCTTTTGGTTTGGGTGCATCCAGTGAAAATGCTTTTTTCGGCTTTTGTTTAAAATCATCTTTAGGAACCTGCGGTTTTGGCGCAGGTGCCACTTGTTGCTCCGTTGGTACAGCCGGGGTTTCGTCAGGTTTTACTACTGGCGCCGGTGTGGCTTCAGCTGGCACAATATCGCTTGGAGCAGGTGTTGGTGGCGGTGCAACAGACGGCTTATTAAATGATTTTCCTTTAAATCGTTCCATAAAGTCTTCCATTCTGGCAACAAAATTATCACGCATGCCTAAATCTGCCGGCATAAATTCAAATGTAACCTCTTTAGCTTCACGGTAAGTTCTGTCGGATGGTCTGAGTATAGAAATTGTATTATAAACATCCGGAATGGAGGAAGCGATTCCCATTTGTCCTCTTTTAATTTTCATAAAAATCCATCCGCCGGATTTATTTTGCAAATAGATATTTACAAAATCGCTTTCATAGGCATATCCCAATTCTATATACGCATCATACTGGCGTTTAATAATATCAGGACCAAAGAAGGCAAGTGTAATCTTTTCTGCACTTTTAAATGAAGCATCCTGTGCATCCCAGTAAAATTTTGTGCCTGTAAGCAGCATATTATAATCCAAACTATTCGGAATAAACATAGAGTCCATGGAATATAATGCACTAATCAGTCTGTTAGATTCCAGCGTATCTTTTGTTAATACAGATAATGTTCTTTGTACTGCTTTATTACGTTTATAGCTGGTAAAACTGGCGGATTCTTCTGCAACAATAAAAGGAGTAATAATTGTACTGGCTATTGCGGGTTGAATCATAAATTTCACAGCAATATCTGCTGTTACTTCTAAATTCTGATTAGAAGGAGTGTAGGTAAAATTACCAACGGTCATTACTTTACAAGGCTCCAATCTTAATCCGAATCCTACTTCTCCCGAAGCAGTAATTACTTTTGTGTTTTCATTATATTTCAGACAGGAATTGTGAGAATATGGGGAGTTAAATGCATTTTCATCTCCGAAGTTAATGATTCCCGGCTCTGATTTACTATACGCCATAGAACCCTTTATACTCATAATGGAGGCATCGCTGCCTGACCGTTTATCCTGTAAAATAGCACTGTAAAATTCAGGAATACTTTTATCTAACATTAAGCCAACAAACAAACTGTTATTTGCCTGACTTAAAATACTATCCATACTAACAGACGGTTTTTTCGGGTCGAGGTTCTGAATATTCGGAATCCAGTCGCTGGTGTTATTTGCTATATCGACTTTAACGGCTCCATCCAGGAAAATATCTTTATGTCTGGAATCGAAATCAAATTTTCCTTTATAGTAAATCTTGTTATCCAGTTTAAAACCTGCTGCTTCTTCAATGGTTGTTTTTGCAAACGTAAATATTTTACTCATATCCCTGCTGTCTGCAGATTTTTTTCCTTTTTTAGTTTCGTAAATCGGCTGTCCCCTGTACGGATTGTTGACATTAATATCTGCAATCGCTATCTTCTCCACCGTGCCGTTATTCATCTTAAAATAATAGACACCTGTTCCGGAGAAATCATTTCTTCCTACAATATTTACCTCTGCATCTTTAACCGTATGATAGGCACTATCCGCGTTGAATACAATTAAAGCATTTTTTAAAGTACGCACTGTTCCGTCTTGTTCTATGAATATTTCTCCTTTATCCGGAATTACTTTTGAATCTGCAAGACGCAACTCATTAATACCACCGAAGTGAATAGAATTATCGTTCAAATTCAATTCAGCATCTGAGGTGACAAATTTCAGGGAGTCTTTGGTTGGATCAGTTGACAAAAGAAAGAACTTACTGGTTTTAGAGGCAGCATTTAAAGTCAGTATATTTTTAGCTATATCAAAGTGTAAGAATTTTGGATTGGCCACATATTTAAAAGATTCCAACGGAATGGTATCGTTCTTATTTAGCTCAATGTCCGCAATCTTATTATCCAAATCAAATTTTGCATTTACATCATTGGATGCTAATAAAGAAACACCATCATCCGTAGACAAATTCAGCTTACCGTTTTTAGCTTCAAATTTCCTGGCTTTAAAAGTAATATCATCCGACTGCAATTTGGTATGATTCCAGGAAAGCACCCCAACTCCGTATAAATTTTTATTACTCAAGATAAGCTTTCCGTCTAATTCTGTCGTGCCATTGTACATACTGAATTTTTCATCTTTGCCTTCAGAAATTACAAGTGAATCTTTTTTTACATTCCAGACGAAAGAAGATTGATTGATATTTGTTTGCGGCAAGTTTGCTGTCTTATCTTCTACAATCCTTACACTGTCGAGCTGTGCATAAACGCTATCCATAAAAAAGAAGGAGGTGTCTGCATATAATTTTGCCGGACCAAACTCAAATAAACCTTTACCGGATAAACCACTGTTGTTTAATCTTAGATCTGCTGTGAATTTTCCTTTGTTGCCAAATAAATTATAACCTTTAGATCCGGTGTTTACATCAATACCAAATGCCTTGTCATCCTGCAATTTCAACCCTGATTTAATCGGCTCGAAAATTCCTCCGGAAATCAGCTGACCATCCAGTTGCAGATTTTGTGTATTAATGGTATTCAAACTATCCAGTTCAAACGGATATACCTGATAGAAAAATTTATCTTTATTGTATTTATCTCCGTTAGGCCCTTTATCATAAGTAACTTTCGCCGTATCACCACTGGAGAAAAAAGGATATTTTAAATTATTGTTGGTACCTGATTTGTTATTAGGTTCTGCAATATGCAATACGCCTGTAATATTTTGTATAGGTGTTTTTGAACGGATAAGTTTTATCTGTCCTTTTTCATCCGGCTTATCTGATTCTGGAACGTATACTACCATTGAGTCAACATTCTTCATATTAAATGCGTAGTTATCGTAATCGAAGTCCACTTTTTTGGCCACAAAATCAAAGTTACCAACCTGTATTTTTCCGCCGAGTGTCATTACCCTGTTTTTACCGATTCTCACGGTGTCGTTATTCGGGATAAATTTCACACCAGACTTGGTACTCATATTTATTTCTTCCACGCCATACACTTCCAGAATGTTCGTTTTAATATCCAGGCGTGCATTCAGATTTCTTTTAAAGGAAGCAAATTTTATAAAATCGTAATCCTGTTTTCCTCGCGCTGCCATGGCCTGGTTCACCAGTTTTTCTTTCACTTCAATTATACGGGTGGATGGATTGTAATTGATATAACCATCTTCCACCAGTTTATAAAAAACAGATTCCGTTGCAGCATAGGGTGCACCGGGATTAATGTCTGCGGCAAGACCTCTTGCATCTACAAATCTGTCGCCGCCGCTATCATAATACCTGAAAATTTTATCTATCGGTCCCTGCTCGGAAGGACCTTTATATTTATTCTCCAGATTTGGCTGATAGTAGTTGAACGATTCGAAAATAGCAGGCTTGTCACCGGACAAAGTAATCATAAAGAATTTAATAATGGTACTGTCTAAATTCCACATCATTTCATCCGTGTAAAAGAACATTTTGTGGTATTCGCTGGTGAATGGTTGTTTGGAAAGTGGTTTTATATCTCTGTATGCTTTTACATCTTTTGTTTTAGAGAAATACGAAAAATTTACAAACGGATGTACAATGTTGTTATCTTTTAAAAAGATGGTCATCGATGCATCTTCGATATTTATATCCTTAAAATCTTTTATCTGAATTCTGTTTGCAGTAACACGCACCAATTCTTTCCCGTCTTTTCCGGATAATGATAATTTGGGTAATACAGTATCTGCACCTACACTGTAAATCTTTGTGCCTTCCAGCTCGAAACCACCACTCAATTTCACTTCTTTACCGAGCGTATTAAAATTTACATTATTGCTGTATGAACGAAATTTTGGATACAATCTTTCCTGAGATTTTGCCTGCAATAATTTATCTGTGTACGTACCCAGTAATACTTCATTCAGTACCGGTTTAAAGGTGAATTTGGCGGAATCAATTATGATATCGGACTTAGAAAAATTAATCTGGTGATTTTTAAAATTGACAAAATTATTCGCCGGATCAAAACCAGAGCGCTGTAAACTTATCGAACCGCTGCTACCTATCCACAAATTCTCCAGGGGATAATATTTCCCTTGTTCATTTTTTATCGTTAATGTATCTGCGTTCGAAATACCTGTTAAATCGGTTGCAACAAAGGTAAATACCGGTTTGTCGTCTTTAAACTCTACCGTATAATCCCCTGTTGTTTGCCATGAATTAGTATTGGTATAATACAAGGAATTTTTAGAATACAGATTTGTCAGATATTCTATATACCCTGTAAATTCTTTAATATTTCCGGGCTTTGCTCTGTCAATCAATGCTTGTAAAATATCAAAATTCTTATCTATCGCGGCAGTGTTTGCTTTGGTAGCATCCAGCGTAAGCAGTAAAGCGCCTAATTCAAAAAACGCAGGATAGGCCGACGCCTTTTTTCCCAGCATAGATTGAGTGATTCCTTTTATTTTAAAAAAATAAACCGATGCTTTTCCGGATGTTATGGCTTGCGGGAATTTTTCAGCCACTTGTTTACAATCTTCTCTGGTACAATTTGCTTTCACAAATTCTGCATATGCTTTTCCAAAACCTGCATTATCGTTCGGAAATTCCTTTGGGTACTGCGCAAAAAGGAGACAAGTGCCCATCACCATAAGGCAACAAAAAAGTGTAAGTTTCTTCATGTATATTTCTTTACTGTTTCTCTGTTTTTTGAAATACAATACAATCCCAGTTATGCTGAGTAGTATGATAGTTAGCTATCAAATTACAGTCCAAAGCCTTATCTGAAACTAATTTAACATCTTCTGAATAAAATCCCGAGACAATCAGCTTGCCATTGGGCGTTAAGATGGATGCTAATGTATTCATATGTTCCACCAAAAAATTACGGTGAATATTTGCTAAGACAATATCAAAGGTTTTGCCAGTAACCTGTTCCAGATCACCAATTTCCGGTTGAATGCTTTCGCTGTTATTCAATTCAATATTTTCTATACAATTCTGATAACACCATTCATCATTATCCAGCGCAATACAATTTTTCGCACCCAGTTTTTCCGCTAAAATGGCTAAAATCCCGGTACCTGAGCCACAATCCAACACCGTTTTATCCTTAAAATCCAATAAGCGCATATTTTGTATCATCTGCGAAGTGGTTGGATGGTGTCCTGTTCCGAAAGACATCTTGGGTTCTATGATAATTTCGTGCTTCACTTCAGGATTTGCTGCATGGAAAGTAGCACGCACATATGCGAAATCATCAATCAGAATGGGTTGAAAACTGCTTTCCCATTTTTCATTCCAGTTCTTATTTTCCAGTTCTGAGATACTATACGTTGTTTGATGCTGCTCACAAATCTCTTTAATAAAAAGTTCTGCTTCTTCCTTATTTTCCTCAGCAACATAAATGCATACTTCATTTTCCTTCTCTTCCAGGCCTTCAATATCTATTGCAGCAAACAAACCGACAAATTCATCTTTGTCTATACTGTTTTCAAAAGGAGAAACAGGTCTGTCTTTATATTCTTTTTCGGATTGATTTTCTGTATCAGCAGCAATATCATTTTTGAATAAATGATTCGGAAACGGTATAGTATAAATGAGTGTCATTTTTATTTCATTGATTTTATTATTACAGCAAATTCGTCTGCTTTTAAAGAAGCACCTCCCACCAGGCCACCGTCAATATCTTTGCAGGCAAACAGTTCTGCAGCATTTTTTGCATTCACACTTCCGCCATATAAAATGGAAATTTGTTCAGCTATTTCTTTATCATATTTTTCTGCAATTTCATTCCTGATAAACGCGTGAACTTCCTGTGCCTGTTCGGGTGAGGCCGTTTTTCCGGTGCCTATCGCCCAAATGGGCTCATATGCAATGACGGTATTTTTCAGTTCATTTTCTGACAATTGGAAAATACATTCTTCCAGTTGCGCTTTTATGAAATTAAAATGTTCGTTTTGCACTCTTATTTCCAGAGGCTCTCCGCAACAAAAAATGGGAATCAAATCTTTCTTTTGTGCCTGATGAATTTTCTGCAGCAGCACTTCATCCGTCTCATGAAAATACTGTCTTCTTTCCGAATGTCCCACAATCACATATTTTACGTCTAGTGATGTAATTATTTTAGCAGAAATCTCTCCCGTGTAAGCACCTTGTTCGTGTTCACTGCAATTCTGTGCGGCTGCAAACATATACGGAAATTTTGCAAACATAGAAGAACAGTAATGAATATAAGGAAACGGTGATGCCACCACCACGATTTTAGTATCCGATAAATTATAATCATCATACTGTGCCAGAATTCCGTTTACCAAAGCAAGCGCTTCGTCTTTATCGGCATTCATTTTCCAGTTTCCGGCTATTATTTTTTTACGCATTGTTTATTTTGTCTGAACTATGATTAATATGATTGATATGATGCTTAAGACAATCACTTTAACTTTACTTATTCTCAAAAATATATTTCAAAATACTTCTGTCAGCTTCGCTTAATGAAATTCCTCTTCGTTCCATAACGCGTTGTGCGACTTCATACGCTTTTTCCAGTTCAAACACTGCATCATTTCCCCAGGCAAAATCAGGAACAAACTTTGAAGGAAATCCGGAACCAAAAACATTGGCACATACACCTACTACTGTACCGGTGTTAAACATGGTATTGATACTACTTTTCGCATGATCGCCCATAATCAGCCCACAAAACTGCAGTCCTGTATTGATATAATCTTTTGCAGGATAATTCCATGCTTTTACTTTACCGTAATTATTTTTCAGATTAGAATTATTGGTATCCGCACCGAGATTACACCATTCGCCTATCACTGAATTTCCCAAAAAACCATCGTGTCCTTTGTTGGAATATCCGAAAATAACGGAATTGGAAACCTCGCCGCCCACTTTGCTGTGTGGTCCGATGGTGGTATCTCCGTACACTTTGGTCTGCATTTTCAGAGCAGCGTGTTCACCCAGTGCAAACGGGCCCCGAACTGTACAGCCTTCCATCACTTCACTGTCTTTACCTAAATACACAGGACCGTTTTTTGCATTCAAAACGGAACATTCGCAAATCACACCTTCTTCCACATAAATTTCATTACCCAATAAAGTATTAGTAGATGATAACTTTTCCGGATTTGGTTTTAATCCTAAGCGTTGGATGTCATTTTTTATTTCCTGCCCATTTAAAGAAAAAATATCCCAGGGGTAGTTAATTATCGAATTATTGAATGGCAGAATTATTGAATCTATTTTCTGAACGGCTAATTTCAGTTCCTGCAAAGATGATACAGCCTCATTTGTTTTTACGGCAACAATAGTTTTATCTGATTCCAAAATACTATTGTTTGACAATTGTTCTATGGCAATTACCAGTTCTTGGTTAGGCAACACACTTGCATTAATAAAAACAGTATTTTCTTTTTTCTCAAATGTGTACTTTGCCTGCAAATACTCCTGTGTCAGAATATCCACTTTCACATTCAACTGTTTTTCCCACTTTTCCTTAATGGTTAAAATCCCTATCCGGATATCCGCTACGGCTCTGGTTGCTGTAAGAGGCAGTAAATTATTTCGTTCGTTTCCGTCAAAAAGGACGATGTGTTGAATCGGCATAGTGTAAAAATAAAAAAGTCGCAACGTAATGTTGCGACTTTTGTAAAATATCTTACTAACTAAATTATTTTTTAGCGTATTTTTTGTTGAATTTGTCGATACGACCAGCTGTATCCAGTAATTTTTGTTTACCGGTGTAGTACGGGTGAGATACATTTGAAACCTCTAATTTTACTAATGGGTATTCGTTACCGTCTTCCCATTTGATGGTTTCTCTTGAATTAGCACAAGATTTTGCTAAGAACATATGGTCACAAGAAAAGTCTTTAAAAACGACAAATCTGTATTCTTTTGGATGGATATCTGCTTTCATATAAGTTTAATTTGGAGTGCAAAGATAGGAATTTATTTGAAATTTAGGAAACATGAAAATGAGATAATTATTAAATCTGCGTAAAAAGTACTAAATAACTGAAAATAAAATGGTTAAATGTATAAAACCGTCACTTCTTGAGTGTAATCTTGAGTGCTCCGCTGGTTTTCATGGTTGAGGTCAGGGATACATTCTGTATTTTTTTACCATCTTTCACCGTTATAGAAGCGGTATTTGGCGGTTCCTTTCCTAAATTTATGGCATCCAGCACCAGATAATTCTTGGTTTTTTCCAGATGTATACTTAGTATTTTTTTAGCTTTTGTAAGCAACACATTCTGTAAAATCGGCTTTTTATTCAAATATAAATTAATGGAATCTCCGTCTTCGTTGTATCTGTCCCAATATTCAATAGTGATGTCTGCACTGCTCACCTCTATCTCATCTTTCACAAAAACCGGACGCATTTTTACCTGTTCAAAGGTATCTATCACCGGCGCTCTGTCCTCATTCTTCGCCACAATCTTGGTTTCCGTTTTCTTAAAGTCTTCTATACTGGAAGCAATATTGACATTGTTTGCAGGAGCCGTTTCTATATTATTTTCAAGTAAGAGTTTTGTAGAATCGACTTTGTTCTCAGCTAAAGTCGGCAGTTTTGCATTTTTAAGACTATCTGCTTTTGAGGTAGTTGAAGGTTTATCCGGTTTGGTGTTCTGCAGCATTTCCTGCAATGCAATCTGGTTCAGCTTCTGAGCATTGGTAACCTTATTCCATAATTTATCAAATTCGGCGACTGCTTCGCGGTACTTGGCTTTATGCAAATAAGCCGAACGCAGGCACTGGAACATATCTTTCTGAATGTACTTTACCTTGCAGGTATTGTTTTTAGCATCGTTTTGCAACCAGGTATCGGTAAATGTCAGTTCCGTTTCGTCTTCATTTAAATCGAAAGTTCCGTTTAAACAATCAATCCAGTTGGAGGAGCCGCTTTCTCGTAATAATACAATGGTCGTAATTTCTAAATTGCGTTTGTTGCAGATATAACCGCTCACGTTATACTCTCCGAAATAATAACTATCCGTGATGCGCAGACGCGCGGAAAAAATATCCCCGGGCAATAGTTTTTGTATCACCATTTCCACATCATACGAATTATGAATATACTGAATAAAATTTCCAGTCCATACGCCATCAATATCCTGTGCTTTCACAAAAGAAAGCGGACTGAGCATAAATAAAAGGAATAAAAGGTATGTAAATCGACTCTTCACAAAGGCAAAATTAGTTTAATATCAATTGATTAATCAAATTTGTTGCCAAACAAGTGTTGATAATTGAATGAATCGTTAAAATTAGTTTTCGGCGTCAGACATGGCGTTTTTAATAAACTCCATAATTTCTTTGCTTCCACGGTTTTTTTCTGCTGATGTTAAAATCATAGATGGTAAAGCTGTCCAGTTTTCCAGCATTTTGGCTTTAAACTGTTTAATATTTTTCTGTACTGCCAGTGCTTTATCTTTATCAGATTTGGTAAAAATAATGGAAAACGGAATCCTCATTTCTCCCAGCCAGTTTATAAACTCCAGGTCTATTTTTTGGGGTGAAATGGTGGAATCTATCAGCACAAAAACATTCAGCAATTGCTCCCGGTGTGAGAGATAGTATTTAATCATTTTACTGAAGACTTCACGGGTAGTTTTAGAAACTCTGGCATAGCCGTAGCCGGGTAAATCCACCAAATGCCAGCTTTCATCAATCAGAAAGAAATTGATGGTCTGTGTCTTTCCGGGTGTTTTGGATACTTTGGCCAGTTCTTTACGATTGGTAATCAGGTTAATCAATGATGATTTACCTACATTACTTCTTCCTATAAAGGCAAACTCCGGAAATTCTGTCTTAGGACAATCATCCGTTTTGGGAAAAGCACCGATGAATTTTGCTGATTGTATCAATTTTCAGATTTATTAATGCAAAGATGAATACTATTTTTGATAGATTGATAACTAATATTGTACTTTTGTGTTGTATTTTGAAAAAATCATGGGTACTCCATTAACACCATACAATACCAGCGAAAGCAAAAAACAACAGGTTGCCACCATGTTTAACAATGTAGCAGGCACCTACGACTTTCTGAATCACTTTTTTTCTGTGGGTATTGACAAACTCTGGCGCAGGAAACTGGTAAAACTGATTGGTAAAACAAATCCGAAGATGATTTTGGACGTGGCGACAGGAACAGCTGATTTAGCCATCGCGGAAACCAAACTGAATCCAACAAAAATTATCGGCGTAGATATTTCAGAGAAAATGCTGGATGTGGGCAGAGAAAAAATTAAATCCTATCCTTCCATAGAATTACAATTGGGCGACAGTGAAAATTTACAGTTCACGGAAAACACCTTTGACGCCGTAAGTGTTTCGTTTGGCGTACGCAACTTTGAAAATGTGCCTGCCGGATTATCAGAAATGCGCAGAGTATTAAAACCTTCGGGAAAAGTATTTATATTAGAATTTTCAAAACCGGGCAACTGGCTTGTTCAAAAGTTATACTATTTCTATTTTTGCAACGTTTTACCTTTCGTTGGCAAATTGGTTTCGAAAGATGCGCGCGCTTATACCTACTTACCGGAAAGTGTACGTATGTTTCCGGATGGTCAGAAATTTGTAGCATTAATGCAAGAAGCAGGTTATAAAAATATAGAATGCAAACCATTAACATTTGGCATAAGCACCATATACATTGGAGAAAAATAATACTCACTGTATTTGTTTTCTTCCCGGCATTTGTGTTTAGTCAGCGCAATGTAATGGAAAATGATTTGAAGTTTGCCAGAAAACCTTACCATTTCGGTATTCATTTAGCAGCAGGACTGGGTGATTTCAAAATCAAACAAAACGAACTGTTTGCCAGCAGCGACAGTATATTATCTATTAAGTCTAAATATGGAATGAGTTTTGAAATCGGGGCACTGATGAGTTTTCATATCAATAAATATGTAGAACTAAGAACCATCCCCAGTTTTGTTTTTGCTCAAAAACAGATTGTCTATGATTATGCTGATCTAACGACTAAAGAACTTAAGCCTGCATTAAGCCAGATTTACTTCGACTTACCACTAGAAATAAAGGTGAAATCTGAACCTTTAAAAGATATCAAACTTTATTTGATTGCCGGCTTAAAATACGGTTATGACATTGGTGGAAATTTTAAGGATCGTAAAAAACCGGGCATACCTAAACAATCAGCGCATGACTTTGGCGTGAATTACGGCGCAGGGATAGAAATCCATTTCCCCTTGTTTATTTTGTCACCTGAATTCAGGATGTATAATTCAGTGATTAATATTCACAAACAGGATAATACTATACCTGAATCCAGATTTATAAAAGGATTATACAACCGTTCTTATACGTTTTCTCTTAATTTCGAAGGGTAATTATTTACCTTCAAATCCGTCCAGTTTTTCGTTTATAGACAGTTTAAGCGTGTTCATCGCATCTTCAAAACTGATGTTATTGTTGATTACAATATCACATTCTGATTTATAGGGTAAAATGAATTTTTGGTATGATGGAAACACGTGATGCTGATATCTGTACAATACATCTTCCAGCGGATAATTGCGTTCTATTTTATCGCGTTGTATTCTACGGATTAATTTGATATGCTCATCTGCGTCGATAAATATTTTTAAATCCATCAGGCGCGAAACATCGGCAAAATGAAATACAAAGATGCCTTCAATAATTACCACCGGTGCCGGTTTGTAAGTAACATTCTTCGGCTCTGCCAGAGGATTATTATACACATATTCTTTCAGCACTACATCTTCTCCGTTCAGCAAACGCAACACATCCTGATGGTATTCTTCTTCCTTAAAGGATTCGGGCAAATCAAAGTTTTTTTCCCCGGTTTTATCGATTACCTGTTCTTCACGCGGCTTATAATAGTTGTCCTGACTTAAAATACACACTTGTTCCGGAGAAAAACTATTTGCCAGTTCTTTTACAAATGTTGTCTTTCCGCTGCCACTTCCGCCTGATATTCCAATAATGAATGGTTTCTGATCCATGTTGTTTATAAAAATGTTTCCCAAAACTAATCAAACGAAAATATCTTACCTATTTTTAAGGCAAATTTTTACCATGCAATTATTAGACGGCAAAAAAATAGCAGCAGAAATCAAAGCAGAAATTGCCGAAGAAGTGAAATTATTGAAATCCAGAGGTAAAAAAATCCCTCATCTGGCAGCGGTTTTAGTGGGCGATGACGGTGCCAGCCAAACCTACGTAGCCAGCAAGGTGAAATCTTGTGAGGAAGTAGGGTTTAAATCTACGCTGATACGACTAAAAAAAGATATTACTGAAAACGAGCTTATTACGCAGATTAACTTATTGAATAACGACGACTCTGTCGACGGTTTTATTGTGCAGCTGCCATTACCCAAACACATCAATGAAGAACGGATTTTACTGGCGGTGGCACCGGAGAAAGATGTGGATGGTTTTCATCCGATGAATGTGGGCAGGATGACTTTAAATTTACCCACCTATCTTCCTGCAACGCCTAAAGGTATTTTAGAAATATTGAAACGTTATAATATAGAAACGGAAGGCAAGCATTGTGTGGTAATTGGCAGAAGTAACATTGTTGGTTTACCGATGAGTATTTTAATGGCGAGAAAAGATAAAATCGGTAATTGTACGGTTACGCTTTGTCATTCCAAAACAAAAAACCTGAAGGAAGAAACGCTGAGAGCTGATATTATCATTGCAGCCTTAGGAAAACAGGAATTTCTGAAAGCGGATATGGTGAAAAAAGGAGTAGTAGTGATAGATGTGGGTATTACGAGAATAGAAGATAAAACAAAAAAATCAGGCTATAAATTACTGGGCGATGTTGCCTTTGATGAAGTTAGTAAGAAATGCAGTTACATTACGCCAGTTCCGGGTGGAGTTGGATTGATGACCGTTGCTTCTTTGCTGCAAAACACCTTAAGTGCCGCCAAGGAAGAGTTCTACAAAAAGACGCTGAGTTTCAGTGTAGATGAACTATAATCATAGCTCAGGATTCTTCACAATAAAGAACGGATTCAATAAATCTTCTCTGTTGTATAAAAGTGGTTGATTGTTGTCATAACGCAGTACTTCTGCACCTGCTTCCGCAGCTACGATTTGCCCGGCGCATGTATCCCATTCCATCGTTGGTCCGAGACGAGGATACACATCGGCCTTCCCTTCTGCCAGCAAACAAAATTTGAGTGAACTTCCTGCGGCAACAAAGTCTACATTAGCAAATTTCGCTTTTTGCTGTTCCACATATTCCAGTAATTCCGGTGTTTGGTGTGAGCGCGAGCCTACTATTTTCAGTATGCCGTCTTCTGCTAATTTTCTGATGTGCAGTTGTTGTGTTACTCCATTTTCAATTTTAAAACTGCCTTTATCCTTTTCTGCGTAATAGGTAACATTTTGTGCCGGAACATGTACGACTCCTAACACGGGAACACCATTTTCAACCAAGGCAATATTGACCGTAAACTCTCCGTTTTTTTTAATAAATTCTTTCGTGCCATCCAAAGGATCTACTATCCAGCAGTTTGTCCACTTACTTCTTTCTGCGTAATCTGTTAATTTATTTTCTTCAGAAATAACAGGTATTGAGCTATCCAGTTTTTTCAAACCAGCTACAATAATTTCATTGGCATTTTTATCAGCGATTGTTAAAGGAGAATTATCACTTTTAGTTTCTACAACAATGTCCTGTTTATATATTTCTAAAATAGCATCACCTGCCTCAATGGCTATTTGGATTACAGTTTGTATCATTATGGATTGTAAATAAAATTGAAATCTGCGTTATCTATAGTTGGATTATGTGAATCTTTTTCACTGAGAATGATATCGCTTTTTGGAATTACCCAGTCGATATTTAACGACGGATCGTTATAAGCGATTCCTCCTTCTGAAGATTTGTTGTAGTAATTATCACATTTGTATAAAAACTCGCAGGTTTCTGACAAAACAACAAAGCCATGTGCATATCCAGGGGGAATCAGTAACTGCAATTTATTTTCATCTGACAATTCCAGTGAAAAATGCTGCAAATATGTTGGCGAGTTTTTTCGAATATCAACCACCACATCCAATACTTTTCCCTGCGTAACACGCACTAATTTGGTCTGGGCATGAGGATTATTCTGATAATGCAATCCTCTTAATACACCATAAGACGATTTGGAATGATTGTCCTGAATAAAATTATAGTGTATTCCTGCAGCTTCTAATTTTGCTGCATTATAACTTTCAAAAAAGAATCCGCGGTTATCCGTAAAAACAGCGGGTTCGATAATGAATAAATCTTTTAGTTGTGTAGGTGTAATTTTCATGTAACAATAACTCTTCTTTCCGGAAATATTATGCAGATTTAACTGTTTCTTTAATAGATGCCCAAAAATGTCTTCTGACATAAATAACTGCAATAATTAGTATATCAATAAAAACACCTATAAACATATACATAAGTAACTGATTCCTTGTGGAAACAACATTTTTCTGTAAAGGCAAATGTGGTTCATCAATTGTTTGAAACAATGGCATAATAGACTGTAGGTTTGTCTTAGAACCTTCTAATGCAGTTGCAGTCATTGAATATAATCCTTCTAATAATGCTTTGTTTCGTATGTATCTTGTTTCATTTAAATCTGCTTTAAAAGTAACCAGATTGTTTGCTTTATCTTTATAATCGGCCAAATTAAATTCTGAATTTTCCAGTTGTGCTTTTACGTATGCTAATTTTTCTTCCAAAAAATCCACTGTTATTTTTGCCTTTCTGGTTGCACGCTCGATATAATAATCCGTTAAGTTATCATAAAAACCCTCGCATAATAACTTAGAAAACTCTTCGTCTCCGGAAGTGATGGTAATTGAATAAATTTCAGCTTCGTTGTAATCAATGGAAACTAAATCTCTGATACCTTTCAGAATTTGTTTAAAGACAAGGTAGTCGGGAATACTCATTTCATTTACACTGGTAAAATCTTTGAAGTAACTATCTTTATATCCCGACATTAAGCGCAAATAATGATTGGCCAGATAATCTTCTCTGCCTCTGAACACATATTTTTTAAAGACCATTTTTGAGCCCACTTTCTCTGTAAAAGCATATTCTTTGAGTTTTTTAGGATTTGCAAATGCTGTATTTGTAGTTTGCAAAAGGTTGGAAAAATTTCCACTCCCAGGTACAATGGGTCTTTCTTCTGATAAAAAGAAAGTAATTTTTGCGGTGTAAGTTGGCTTAACTTGTTTTCCTTTGTAATAACCATATAAACCGGTTAGAATTATGGGGATTACAAAAAAGAGAGCATATTTCTGGATAATACTCAGAATCTCTTTTATGATTGCTAAAAATTGCTTTAACCCCTGATCTTCTATTTCGCCTTCATCGGCATTATCATCAGTTGGAATTTCTTCCTGGTTAAGAATATTAACAGATTCAATATCTTCGTCTTTTTCTGCCATCTTTAATTTTTGGTATTTCTAACTGTTTGATATAGCAAATACAACGTCAATACGGACGTAATAGCACCAATAGCACCTGTTACAGCTTTTTGAAGTATTAAACCTGAGTTTGGATTCTTCATTTTTTCTTTCTTTTCTTTAGGGATCTTTGTTGGTATTACAATAACCGATCCTTTTTCTACACTAGGATAATTTTTACCGAAGAAAGATCTGTGTGTACCCAGGATTTGTCCATTAGGTCTGATAACGTATGTTTTGCGTTTCTGAGCACTATCACTAAATCCGGCACCGTATTTATAGATATAAAACTTAGCATCTTTTCCCTCTGTATAAGGTACATATAAATTTTCAGGCTTTTTGTCTGCAGGATAATTGAATGCGCCACGCAGAGAAACTAAATCTTTGATAGCAGGTATACTGATGACATCCCCTTTTTTCAACACATAATTAAATTTTGAGTTTTTACTTTTAAGAGCTTTATCCAAATCCGTTAAAATGTTTCCTATTCCGTCTTCTTCTCTGGTCAGCCTTGCACCATCAGCATATGCAAACCTGGTCAGTCCCCCGGCCCTTTCAATTAAAGAAGATAATTTTTCATCTTTAGTAGTGAGTACATATTCACCAGGGTAAAGTACTTCACCTTTCAAGGTAACTTTCATTTGATATTCAAATTCAGGAGTTGGCCGAACGTAAATCTGATCAAAAGGCTGAAGTTTGATTGAATTTGCGACAGGGTCTTTTCCTATATTTTTGCTGATACTGTAGTTTAGTATAGTTACCTGAGTGGGTACGGACTGGGAGATTGCTTTATCGTAATTTGCAATTCTAGCAATTTCAATTCTGTTGGATGCCGCTTCCATTTTAAATCCTTTAGCTAATATTAACGCATCCGCTAAAGTCATATTTTCACTGTAAGCAAACGTTGTATCTTTTCTAACCATTCCGTTTACTTCTATATAATACTTATCAATCCTTCTTAAATCCTTTAATACAATGATTTTATCTCTTTTTTTCAGTTTAAATGTATCTAGATTTTCAAAATTATTTGTAGTATCGATTCTGAAGGAAATCAGTTTCTCTGTCAAGTCTTCATTTATACGATAAATGATTATTTTGTCCAATAATGCTTCATCCTTAAGACCGTTAGACATAATAATTGCATCACGCAAAGACATACCCTTTTCCGATTCGAACTTTCTTGGTTTTCTTACTTCACCGGTGACCTCAATATCAAATTTATCAAAGAAATCAGATTTTGAGTAAACCTCCATAGCATCTCTGAAAGTAAGCAACATATTATCTTCATGATTTTTATCATCAATGATTGCCTGCAGATTAATTTTGTAAGAATGTTTTCTAAAATCATCAAAATTTGTTCTGACAAGGTAGGCTTCCTCTAAATAAGCATCTTCTTTTAATCCTTGTGCTTTAGAGATTAAATCCCATACCCTGTCACCTTCTTTCCATTCGTATCTGCCGGGAAGAAGAACGGATCCATTGATTTCATTATAATTCTTAACTTTATCAGGTATTGAGCGTACGCCAACAACGTCACCATTTTTCAATAAAATCTGACCTCCATTTGCTTTGATACTATCCAAATTAAAATCAATCAAAATTTGTTTATTTTCATCATATCTTCTAATTTGAACAACCTTTGTAAATGCATCAGGTTTATAATTTCCGCAATATTTTAATAAATCTTCGAAGGTTTCTCCAACCTTCATCTCATACTTACCTTCTCTGTTTACAGCACCTTCTATTTTTACAATATTTTTTTGAGCAGGAACGTATATGTAATCATTATTATCTAAAAATATATCGTCTTGTTTTTCCGGAGTAAAGAGGAATTTATACAAGTCGAAATTTCTAATAATTTTACCATTTCTTTTAATCTGTATATCTCTTATGGAACCGGATTTTGAAGGACCTCCTACATAAGCTAATATATTATAAGCAGTGTTTATAGCCGGAAATGTATACGAACCCGGATTTTCCACATCACCCACTACATTTATTGTTATTACACGGGAGTAGTTAATGGATACATCAAAGTCAGATTTATCAATCATGTAAGCATTTGCAAATCTGGTTTTTAACAAACCTTTTGCCTGTTCTAATGTCAAACCTTTTAAATATACTCTGCCGATATTTTCTTGTTGAATATATCCATCTTTATCTATGTAGAACAGACGATTATAATCTGCGTAACCCCAGATGGATACAACAATCTGATCACCCACACCCAGGATATAATTTCCCGGAGGTTTTATATCAACAGCATTGTTGAATATCTTTACATCCTTTTGTCGGAAATAGGTAAACCCATAAATATCAACAGAATCTAGTTTTTCTCTCAATTCTCTGGTAGCTGAGGCTGTAATTTTCTCTACCGTTTCAGATGCTTTTTGTGCTTCTTTCAGGAGTTTATCTGGAGAATTTATGTTGCCTTTAACTTCATTAGCATTTGTTGCATTACCGATTGCACCTGCCTGCTCATCAGCATCTTTTCCTCTCGGAGCAAATCCTTTTGCAATGTCCTGTGACTTTTTTGTTTCATCAACTTTTAATTGTCCTTGCTTTATCTGAAGAGTATCCTCAATTTTCTTAAAAATCTCTTTAACAGTTGGGTCTGGAGTAGATGGCGGCACCATGAATGGCGCTGTTGGAGGAGACACAAACTGTGCTTTTACAAGCATTGTCAGTGTAATTAAAATACAAAATGAAATTATTTTTATTGTATGTTTCATACTAAGTTAATTCGTATTGATTTTTATAATAATTTAAATATTCTCCGGAAGTAACATGTTTCAACCAGTCTTCATTGTTCAGATACCAGTCGACTGTCTTTTCAAGACCTTCTTCAAACTGCAATGATGGCTGCCATCCCAACTCTCTGTTTAATTTTGTTGCATCTATCGCATATCTCTTGTCATGCCCGGGTCTGTCTTTTACATAGGTTATTAGTTGTTCAGATGTTCCTTCAGCACGGTTTAATTTCTTGTCCATTATGGAGCAGAGTAATTTAATCAAATTTATATTTTGCCATTCATTGAAACCACCTATATTGTAAGTCTCTCCTAATTTTCCTTTATGAAAAATAACATCTATAGCCGCGGCATGATCTTCTACAAATAACCAGTCGCGTGTATAATCGCCTTTTCCGTAAACCGGTAATGACTTATTGTTTTTTATATTATTAATAAACAACGGAATTAGCTTTTCCGGGAACTGAAAGGAACCGTAATTATTAGAACAATTAGATATTATAACCGGTAAGTGGTAAGTATTTTCGTATGCTCTTACAAAATGGTCAGAACTTGCTTTCGATGAAGAATAAGGAGACCTGGGATCGTATGCGGTTTCCTCGGTAAAAAACCCGGTTTCACCTAAACTACCATACACCTCGTCGGTGGATACATGATAAAATAATTTACCGTTATAATTATCTTTCCAACTCTCTTTTGCGGCATTAAGTAAATTAACAGTGCCTACAACATTGGTCATTATGAATTCCAGCGGATTTAAAATTGAACGATCAACATGGGATTCTGCGGCTAAATGAATTACACCGTCAAATGTATATTTATTGAATAATTTATTAACTGCCTCTGCGTCAACAATATCTATTTTCTCAAATACATAATTAGGTTTTGATTCTATATCCTTTAGATTTTCGAGATTACCGGCATAGGTAAGTTTATCGAGATTGATAATATTGTAATCCGGATATTTGTTTACAAACAGCCTTACTACATGCGATCCAATAAAGCCTGCGCCTCCTGTTATTAAGATTGTCTTCATATTATAAAGTCCAGTATTCTAATTTGGAAATTTTTGACTTGTACATATTTTTGATATCTACTAAAATAGCACCTTCTTTTGCTAAGTTAGCAAAATAATTTTCATCCAGTTGTTTATAAGCATCATGGGAAACGGCTATCACAATGACATCATATTTACCGCTTACTTCCTGTTTCAATTCAACATTATATTCTTCCAGCACTTCATGAGCATCCGCCAATGCATCCACCATCTCAACTTCAATATGAAAATCCTTTAATTCTCTGTATAAATTAAATACTTTTGAGTTGCGGATATCCGTTACATTCTCTTTAAAAGTGGCCCCCATAATCAGTGCTCTGCATTGTGACGGATTTTTTCCTTTCCCTAATAAATATTGTACTATTTTTTTTGCAATATAATTGGGCATTCCGTCGTTTATATTTCTACCACTTAAGATAATCTGAGGTTTATATCCCAGTTCATTTGATTTATATGTCAGGTAATAAGGATCCACGCCAATACAATGTCCGCCTACCAGACCTGGCTGAAATTTCAGGAAATTCCATTTGGTTCCTGCTGCTTCCAATACGTCATAAGTATTAATATTCATCAAATTGAATATCTGTGAAAGTTCATTCATCAGCGCTATATTCAAATCACGTTGTGTATTTTCTATGACTTTAGCCGCTTCCGCTACTTTTATAGAAGATGCTTTAAACACACCCGGTTCAATAATACTGCCATAAACGGCTGCTATATTTTCCAGCGATTCTTCATCACAACCAGCCACTATTTTTGTGATTTTTGTCAAGGTATGCAGAGTGTCTCCCGGATTAATCCTTTCCGGTGAATAGCCAACCTTGAAATCCGTCCTGTATTTCAGACCCGATTTTTCTTCTATGATAGGTACACAATCATCCTCCGTGCAACCGGGATAAACGGTAGACTCAAAAACCACATAGTCACCCTTTTTAATCACTTTTGCAATCGTATTGGAAGCTCCTACCAAAGGTTTCAAATCAGGAACATTATGCTCATCCACCGGAGTGGGAACTGCTACTATAAAAAAGGTGGCTTTTTTCAGAATTTCGGTGTCAGCAGTGAATTCGATATCCGTTCCCCAAAAAGCGGATTCCGATAGTTCATTGCTCGGGTCGATGTGGTTTTGCATCATTTCGACGCGCTTCTGGTTAATATCAAAGCCAATAACTTTAAATTTTTTGGCCAATTCCAGTGCAATCGGCAGACCTACATAACCAAGGCCAATGACGCCAATTATCTTTTCTTTATTGGCAAATGGGGTAGTAAATTGTTGCGTGTCAGTCATTTTTTAGATTTCGAACTGGCAAAAATACAAAAAAAATAGTCAATAATTTTAGTATAAGCCGTTAACAAATAATAAGTTTGCTTAAAAAAATCTGAATAATACCATAAATTTCATTACAAATTCCAATATGCACGTTTGTTACTCCATTTTTGTTCATTTTTTTTACTTTGTAGTTCATATAAATGCGATTTTTAATAAAAAAATTAAAAAATGGATCGCCGGTCAAAAAAACTGGAAAAATAACTTAGTTCAGGATTTAACAAAATCTGACGATTATTGCTGGATTCATTGTGCTTCCGCAGGTGAATTTGAGCAGGCAATTCCATTGATACAAGGAATCAGGAATCAGAAAACGAGGATCCGGATAGCTGTATCATTTTTCTCCCCTTCCGGTTTTGAGATGTATCAGGATTCAGGATTAGCGGATGTGTTTTTTTATTTCCCCTTAGATACCCGGCAAAACGCAGAAAATCTGATTAAAATATTAAACCCTGTTTTCAGCATTTTTATCCGAAATGAGATATGGTGGAACACACTGACAGTTTTAAAAGAAAAAAATATCCCTGCATATCTGGTGAATGCTAATTTAAACCAAAAGAGAAATATCATTTATAAAAAATACCTCGATAAAACCTATCCGCTTTTTACAAAAATATTTGATACCCAAACGTTCGGAAATACCAAACTGGATAAGGTTATTGAAAACAAAAACATAGTGTTTAATGATCGGATTTTAGAAGATTTCTGTAAAGATGGTTTTGTAGTAATTTTTGGGAGCAGTTGGGAAGCTGAGGAGGAAATAGCCCTGGATTTCTATAAAAAAAACAAATCGAGAATTTCAAATTTAAAAATCATCATTGTCCCTCACGAGTTTAATGAAACAAAAAAGCCTGCATTAGAAAATTTATTTCAGGAAGAGATAATGTCTTACTCTTCATATAGCAAACAGAATACACCATGTGCTGTACTTCTTCTAGATAAAAAAGGTATTCTAAAATATGTCTATCGCTATGCAAATATTGCAGTTATAGGCGGTGGTTTTGGCAAATCAGTGCACAATATAAGCGAAGCTGCTGTGTACAGTTTACCAACGATATTCGGTCCGAATTTTAGCAAGTTTGAGGATGCAAAAGAACTGGTGAATTTAAAAGTTGCTTTTCCTGTAAATGATTACATGGAATTTGAAAATAAACTTATTCAGTTAATTAATGATGCAGAACTAAGAACTGCTATTTCTCAAAAACTAAATATGTATTTTTCTCAACAGGAAAACGCAACTGCTAAAATTATTTCGGAGATCTTAAAATAAAAATTCCTGTATACTTTTCAGCATACAGGAACAGCGTGTTTATACGATTCCGACTTAATTAAATCGATTCTGAAGCAATGACATAAACCGTTCTACGGCTGCTGTTTTATCACTCCAGTTAAATTTATTCCATAATTTTTCTTTGCAATAGCCTTCTGCCGCTGCAAAAGAATTCATTGTTTCTAATTGTTTTAAACCCACCTCGTACTCTCCGAAATGATTGCCAAATAATTCGCGGACAAAAATAAATTTATCATTCAGTGCAATAGATTCGCTGAGTGTTTTATTCGATTTTGTACTTATAGTTTCAACTACCGTTTGCGGCTTGAAAATATCATTCAATGAAGAAGGTGTCAATTGTTCTACTACTGTTTCCACTTCTTTCTCTACGACCAACACCGTATCATGGTGTTCATACAAAGAAGCAGTTTGCGGCTTTTCAAACGCAGTATTTACAGGCTCAGAGAAGGTATTTTTTGCAAATGATTCATGCAACTCTTCTTTGCCATCATCAAACATTTCGAATAACTGTGATTGTGGTGTGGCGTTCAATTTTTGCTCCAGATGTTCAAATAAAGAAGTTTCTTCTTTTTTCTTATTTTCCAGTTCCGCAGCAATTGAAGTAGTTTCCTGCACTTCAAATTTTGCAGCCAGCGTTTCTGTCTGTGGTGTGATTTTATCCACCAACGGAATTTCAGCATCAATCTTTGAAGTAATTGTTTCTGTTAATGGTGCAACCGTCTCTTCCATCTTATTAATGGAGTAATCTTCGGTAATAATACTTTCTACTACAGGTACTTTCTCAACAACAGATTCTTCTTTTTTATTTTCGAATAATTTATTCAGCGTATAATCTTCCGTGATAATACTTTCAGCAAAAGATTTTACTTCACTTGCGGGAACAATTGTTTCTTCAACTTTTTCTTCCACCAGTTTATTTACAGAATAGTCTTCTGTAATAATACTTTCTACCAATGGTACTTTTTCTGCAACCGGTTCAGCTAGTTTCTGCTCACTTACTTCTTCCAGTTTATTCAGGGAATAATCTTCTGTGATAATACTTTCTACCAACGGTGCAATTTCAATCTTTTGTTCTGCTTCCGGTTTTTCTTCTGTTTCAGATTTAATTTCACCCACAAAAACCATCTCTTCTTTTTCCAGTTCCGCATGAATATCTTCTACCAAATCCTCCAACTCTTCTTTTTGCTCGGTGGTCGCCATAGCAGCTTCCACTTCTTCGATATGGTCATTTTCGGCAACTTCTACAATTTCTTTCTCTTTTTGCGGTACAAATTTATTTTCAGTGGTAGCTGTAGGCGTAAAAGATTTATCTTCTCTCTTATCAATCACTAATGAACGCTCTATATCTTCAATCCTGTCAATACTGGTATACAAATACTTCTTCATCAGCAGTAATTCGTCCCTTGACATGGTTCCTTCCGACAAAATTGTCTTATTTAGATTGGAAACTACCGTCAGATAGTTCTCTATTTTTTGCAAAGCGTTTCTTATTTCCATCTGTTTTCGTAATTTGAACTCGAAATTATAAGCTAAAGTACAAATTTCATACATGTTTTTAGAACCAAATGTTAATAAGTCTAAAACCGGCTGGATAGAAGTTGTCTGCGGTTCCATGTTTTCAGGCAAGACTGAAGAGTTGATTCGTCGTTTAAAACGCGCTAAAATTGCCAATTTAAAAGTGGAAATTTTCAAGCCTCAAATCGATACGAGATATCATGAAACGGAAGTGGTTTCGCACGACTCTAATTCCATTATGAGTACGCCGGTCTCCAGTTCACAGAATATTTTATTACTATCGAATGATGTGGAAGTGGTGGGTATTGATGAAGCGCAGTTTTTCGATGAAGGATTGCCGGATGTTTGCGAACAACTGGCCAACAGAGGTATTCGCGTGATTATTGCAGGGCTGGATATGGATTTTCTCGGACGTCCTTTCGGCCCCATGCCGGCACTGCTTGCGAAAGCGGAGTACATCACTAAGGTGCATGCTATTTGCGTGCGCTGCGGCGCGCTGGCTAACCACTCTTATCGATTGGTGGAAAGCGATACAAAAGTTTTATTAGGTGAAAAAGAAAGCTACGAGCCGCGATGCAGAGAATGTTTTGAGAAAGGCATGAAAAATGACAAAATCTAAATGTTGTAACTTTTAATAATTTACGTATGAAACTCGCAGGCATAGAATTAGTTCCGAAAATCAATGTAAACAAGGTGGATTTATTTCTGAACGGAGCCGCCATTCGTTCTAAATTTTTCATCCAAACCTATATCATTTCTCTGTATGCAGCAACACCTATACGCGATGAAAAGAACGGAATTGAAAGCAATATCGAGAGGAGCCTTCGCATGCAAATCATTACTCCGTTGGCTACATCCAAGGCTGTAAGTGAAAATATTCAGGCAGGCATGAAAGACGGATTGGGGAGTCTTTATTTCAAGCAAAGGGATTTGGTAGATGATTTAAGAAAAGTAATTGAAGCTTCCGGTGTTCAGTATAAGGATATTATTGACATTTACTATACTCCTGAAGGCACCTTAAAACTTTATAAAAACGAAACTGAAATCTATACGAACGAAGACGGAAAACTTTTTGCAGAAACCATTCTTGGAATGTATCTGGGCAAAAATCCAAAAGACAAAAAAATAAAGGAAGCACTGTTGAAAGGCTTTTAGTCCGTTTTTTATTCTTGAGTTTTGAATTATGAATTATTAAATCACTGAAATGAAAAAGATTGCTTTATTTATGCTGCTTGTTATTTTGATTCTAATTGGAATCATTGCATTTAAAACTCTTTCCGTACCTAATCTGCAAACAAAGATAAAAGCGAATCCCGCACCTGCATTGGCAGATGATGCATTAAAACATTTTCAGCAGGCGATACAATTCCAAACTGTTTCTTATGATGCTCCTTCCCAATGGGATTCTGTTCCGTTTACCGAGTTCAGGAAATTTTTAGAAAGTACCTATCCGCTGGTGCATAAAACACTGACCCGTGAGATTGTAAGCGGCTACAGTTACCTGTATAAATGGGAAGGAAAAAATAAAAACCTGAATCCTTATATTTTAATGGCACATCAGGATGTGGTGCCTATTGAAGAGACCACCAAAAACATGTGGACCTGCAATCCTTTTGCGGGCACTGTAAAAGACGGCTATATCTGGGGACGTGGCACCACAGATGATAAAATCAATCTGATTTCCATCATGGAATCTGCTGAAAAACTATTAAGCCAAAACTACCAGCCGGAACGAACCGTGTATTTCGTTTTCGGACATGATGAAGAAATCAGCGGTAAAAAAGGTGCCGTACAGATTGCCGCATTGCTGCAATCCAGAAACATCAAAGCGGATCTCATTATGGATGAAGGTGGTTTTGTTACCAGAGAAAAAGTACCCGGATTAAATAAACCCGTTGCCCTGATTGCTACGGCTGAAAAAGGATATATGACGCTGGATTTATCGGTTACCAAAAAGGGCGGTCATTCCTCCATGCCGGATAATGAAACAGCGATTGATATTTTACTCAAAGCAATCGTACAATTGCGTGCACATCCTTTTGAAGCGCGCTTCGTGGAATCCACGCAGGATTTTATGAAATTCATAGGACCGGAAATTGGCTTTCCAAATAATATTGCAATGGCCAATCCGTCATTGTTTAAAAAACTAATTATACAGAATTATGAAAAAAGCGGCAGCGGCAATGCCATGATCAGAACCACGGATGTACCCACCATCATTAACAGCGGCATGAAAGAAAATGTAATTCCGACACTGGCAACGGCAACCGTTAATTTCCGTTTACTGCCCGGAGATTCGTCTGCTTATATTATCAAACGTGTAAAAGAAATCATCAACGACGACAGAGTGATTATAAAAGTGAGAGACAACAATATTACTGAAGGCTCTCCAACCACTTCTGTCAAGAGTATTGCTTTCCGAACGGTAGACAGTATAGCAAAAAGCAGTTATGACAGCGTGCTGAGTGCTCCGTTTTTACTTATAGGCGCTACGGATTCAAGGCATTTTTCTGCAGTTTCAGAAAACATTATCAAGTTTAGCCCCATGGAAGATCCGATTGGATTTCATGGTATCGATGAACGCGTCAGCATCAAAAGCTATCAGCATTCCATCTGGTTTTTCGAACAATTTTTAAGAAGTTGTAAATAAAAATGAAAAACTATATCTACATATTTTTACTTATTACTTTCTCTTGCAGGAAAAACAACGATCATCCAATTGTGCCGGTTGAAATTGTACCTACTGAAAAAACGATAAGCGTTACTGATATTGTTAATAACTCCATAGGAACTTATACATGTACAAGAATTTGCAAAAATGGAAATATTTTGAATGGATATGTTTATGATACGACATATAATACCCCTTTGCTTATAGACAAAGAAAACGATTCTACTTTATCTATTGAAAGATATAAATTATTTTTTTCCGGAAACGTAGAAACGAAATACTATCACTTTTATCAGCCATCTTCCGGAGGTGGGCATCACGCAAATATCGACTCAACATTTAATAATATTTTCTTCAGCTACTGGAATGGTGGTTTAGGTGGTGGAAGCGGATGTACCTATTACGGGCACAAATTATAACTTACTTAAACAACTCCTTCAAATCATCATCCACATCCTCTTCTCCGTAGTTAAACATAGCAGAAGTGATATCGGAAAATTTGTTTCCTTGCTCCAACTGGAATTTACTTAATAGCGAATAGGCCGCCATACCATGGAGAACAAACTCCATCCAAGAATTTAAATCCACTTTTTTGACGCCGTTTACTTTTGCCAATACTAAATCGCGCAAACCTGTTACGCTATCTAAATTGGATTCATATTCTTTATCGGAAGTATCGGTAAGAATATCCAGCACATTGCCCTGTTCAAAATATTTTTGCACATCGTTGTAAATATTTTTCTCTTCCTGCTGTGCTTTCTTCTTTTTCACTTTTGTAGGATTCGGAAAATACTGCACAAACAGATTGCGTATTGCCTTATCCAGAATATTCTGTGCTACCCGCATTGGGCCTTCCTGCTCTCCTTCGTACACCATTTCAATTTTTCCGGTAATGGCCGGAAATACCCCCGCAAAATCGGAAATACGAACCACCGTTTGTTTTTCGTTGTTTATTATAGCCCGGCGCTCCGCCGTACTAATTAAATTTTCCATGGCGGCAATCGTCAGACGCGCAGACACACCACTTTTTTCATCCACGAATTCGCTGTCGCGGGCAGCAAAGGCAATATGTTCCACCAAATCTTTTATCAGCTCGGGAATGATTACTCTTTTCTCTTGTTCTTCTGAAAGCACCGCTTCCTGTGCCGTAATCGCTTTAGAATCTTCAATGGTTTTCGGGTAATGCGTCAGAATCTGAGATTCAATTCTGTCTTTTAATGGCGTAACAATAGAACCACGATTGGTATAATCTTCCGGATTGGCTGTAAACACAAATTGTATATCCAACGGGAAACGCAGTTTAAATCCACGAATCTGCAAATCACCTTCTTCCAACAAATTAAATAATGCCACCTGAATTCTGGCCTGCAAATCCGGTAATTCGTTTATCACAAAAATGCTGCGGTTGCAGCGTGGAATGATACCGAAATGCAATACCCGCTCATCACTGTAATTCATTTTCTGCGTAGCCGCTTTTATCGGATCTACATCGCCAATCAAATCCGCGACCGTTACATCCGGCGTAGCCAGTTTTTCTCCAAATCGTTCGGAACGATGCACCCATTCAATCGGTGTTTCATCGCCGTTTATTTCTATCAGGTCTTTTGCATAACGAGATAAGGGTTGCAACGGATCATCTAGGATTTCACTGCCTTTTACAACAGGAATGTATTCATCCAGTAGATTCACCATTTGCCTAGCCAGACGAGTCTTTGCCTGTCCGCGTAAACCCAATAACAAAATATTATGTTTGGAAAGAATGGCGCGTTCCACGTCCGGAATTACGGAAGTATCATAACCAATGATGCCGTCAAACGTTTTCTTTCCTGCTTTTAAACTTGCGATTAAATTATCTCTTAATTCCTGCTTTATGGATTTTGGCTGATAACCGGATTTTTTCAGTTGCCCGATGGTGGTAATAGTATGCATATGAATAGAACACAGATTTTGGAAATTTGTTACAATTATTTGATGGAATTTAAGCTCTTGTTATTTCCCCAGGAAAATACTTTCTCAAAAAACGGCAGCCATTTGTGTGTTTTAATTTTAGATAAGAAATAGACTTCATGTTCTTTTTCTTTCATGCCCATTTCCGCTAAAATAGCATCGTGTTTGGTAATATTTAGCTGATTAAAATAATCCTTCATGATGAAATACTCATTTACATTGCCGCTTTCCAGACGGCCGGCAAAATACATAGGCATAAACCAACCGATGACATAACAACTGTAACAAATTATTTTTCCGATGATAAAGTATTTAACTTCATACCACGTAGAAATGGGAATCTCGTATTCCTGCATGATTTTCAAGACATCTGCCCGGTGTATCCATTCATCGTCTTCAATTTCCTTTATACGCTTTTTGTCTTCCGGTTCTTTCACGGCACCGGCATGTCCCTGATAGGCGAAAGATGCCGCACGTTCAGCAGAATAGGCCAGTTGCAATAAATTCTTAAGCTCCGCTTGTAATGGTATCATAGGCACAAAACTACAATTATATTGCTTTAATTTTCTTTAATAAGGATAAAGCAACCTCTTTTCCTGTTTCTGCGCCACCGTTCATGAAGCCCTGAAAATCTTCGCTGCAGTGTTCGCCGGCAAATAAGATATTGCCAATCGGTTCACTGATGTAAGGCATCACCTCATTCCACTGGCCGGGCAAGAAGGCAGAATACGAACCTTTGATGATTTTAGATTTTGGCCACCAGGCAATGTCTGCGTTATCGTTAAACTTACTTTTCATGCCCGGATAAATCTTATCCAATATCGGCAGGTACATATCGACAAACTTTTGTGTGTCTTTCTTATTTTCCGCCATATAAACGGCATCTTTACCGCCTAAAAACACGGTATACAATCCGGGGCCTTTATTATCTGTCTGCCCGAAAGAACTATCCCATCCGTTGTGTATTTTATCATTAAATAAATAGCCGATAGTTTTATGGCGGGTGCGCCAAACACGTTCATCAAATCCTAAAAATAATTTGGCATTTTGTCCGTAACCTAATTCTTTTATGGCTTTCAACTTTTGCGGTGGAATAGTACCGACATTAAATTTTACGTCGCGTAAAACAGTAAACGGAATGGTCAGAATAACAACATCTGCATAAGTAGATTTTCCGTTTTCAAAAATAAGCGAATAGCCTTCTCCTGCTTTGTTTATTTCCAACAGTTTATGCTCCAAATGTATATTGCCTACATCGGCTACTAACTCATTAATCAAAGAAACCACACCGCCTTTAATGGAATAACGCTCATCGCTATCACCATACAATTCCATTTCATTTTTCTCAGAGACACTCAACATATCAATAAAATTCATCGCGGAATTATCTTCCAAATCCAATCCAAACTCTGACAAGTATCCGCAACGCAATAGTTCTTTCAGCCATCCCGTAATTCCAAGTCCTGTTATGTATTCATCCAGCGAAAGTTTATCCAAACGAACAAAAGCAGGTGTATCATAATTTGGACCGCACGATTCCAAATCTTTTTGAATGATTGGCAGGAAATTTTTGAATTCATTAAATACCTGCTTTATCGTGTATCTTTTACCGTCGATGACATACCATTCCCGGCCTTCGCCTTCGTGCAATGGATCAGCAGCATAATCGTTCAACTCTAATTTGTATTCTTTGCAGAGCTCCAGCATTTCGGTGTGTACCGTATCTACAAACTCTCCGCCGATATCGAGCGTCAAACCGGGCAAAAATTCCAGAATAGTATGCATACGACCACCGCAACGTTTGAGTGCATCGTAAATTTCATATTGGACTGCACCTGATTTTTTCAGGTAACGCGCTGCATTCAAACCGGAAATACCAGCTCCGATGATAACTACTTTTGGTTTTAAAGAGGAATCCGATGTTGAAGAACCGGAAGAAGAAGAATTATTACAGGAATTGAATAATGGAATGGAAGACGCCACACCGGCAATCAATGCTGATTTGACGGAGGTATCTAAAAACTGGCGGCGGGAATAATATTGTTTTTCTTCGAGGGCATCTTCATCAATACCGTCTAAATAAATGCGAGATTTTTTTTGCAGATTATTCAGCAAAGGACTTTTGTATTTTGACATAGTATAAGTTTTTGGTAATGTCAATTTACAAAAAAATCTATCATTTTATCTAACTCTTCTCTTTTTATTTCGCTCGTAATCTTCAAAAATAAAATCTCCCAAACCATCCAGTGAGGTGTAAAATGCTTTGCCTTTATTGATTTCTGTAAACTCCTGCACATATTGTTGCAGATATGGATCTTTCGCAATCATGAAGGTCGTGATGGGAATATTTAAGCGGCGGCATTGCGCGGCGTAGTTATAGCATTTGTTGACAATCTTTCTATCTAAGCCAAAACTGTTTTTATAATATGTTAAGCCTTCTCTCAAACAGGTAGGCTTCCCATCCGTAATCATAAAAATATGCTTATTGGAGTTTTTTCGACGGCGCAGAATATCCATTGCCAGCTCGAGTCCGGCAACCGTATTGGTGTGGTAAGGTCCGACTTGTAAATAAGGTAAATCTTTTACCTGAATCTGCCAGGCATCGTTTCCGAAAACGATTACATCCAGCGTGTCTTTCGGATAGCGTGTCATGATAAGTTCGCTTAAGGCCATGGCTACTTTCTTCGCGGGTGTAATCCGGTCTTCTCCATACAAAATCATGGAGTGCGAAATATCAATCATAAGTACGGTAGACGTCTGAGCCTGATACTCCTGTTCCATTACTTCCAAATCGCTTTCCTGCAATAAAAATTCTTCCGAGGAATTATTGATTTGCGCATTACGAAGCGATTCTGTCATTAGTATTTGTTCGGGTTTATCGCCAAACTGATACGGACGAATATCGCCGGTAGGTTCATCGCCGTTACCGCCGAAATTGGATTTATGATTACCTCGACGCGATTTTTTCATCTTGCCGAAAATTTCCTCCAGTGATTTCTGACGAATGGTTTTTTCCATTTTGGATGTCATCTTCAGATTATCACTTTGCGGATTTTCCGGCTCTAAATACCCTTTATCCACTAAGTCCCGGATAAAATCACCGAGTCCATATTCATTGTTGGTCAGCTTATATTGTTTGTCCAGATCCGTCAACCATTCCAATGCTTCGCGCGCATCACCGGAAGTATAGGTGAGCAACTGACGCATGATGGTGAACAGCTTATCGAAGTCAGCCATGTTCTGATCCAGTATTGGAATGTATTTGGTAAAACGGTAGCCGAGCATTTTTAAATAGTCAATAAACGAGTTATAAATTTAAAATAATCTTTTAAACATGACAATTTACATTGACATTAGTTTTGATAAGATTAATAAAATTAGGATTATATTTTCAACACGGAACAAAATTAAGTTTAGTATTGTTATAATTTTTATAAAACTGAATATGAATCGATTTTTTTTTACAATACTTATATTTCTAAGTTCTTCCATTTATGGTGCTGATTTCATGCATGATATTGGTGTTGGGTTCTGGTCAAAACTCAGAAATACGAACAATGCGGAGCCGACCAGCTACGGACCTTTTGCTCAATATATGCCGAGATGTAATTTCAAAATAAAAGAAAACATGTCTGTTTCCTTAGCATCTCCCATTGCTTTAGGTGCCAGATTTCATCCTACACAAGGCAATTATTTCCAATTACAATTACCGGCAACTGTGCTTTACAATGTCGGACATGCGGCATTTAAGAAAGAGAAATTAAACGGAAATGTCGGCGGGTACATCGGTACAGGTTTTAACTACATCTTGAGTGCATCTGAAACACTACGAGAAAGTGACTTCGGGTTGATTTCTCTTGCGGGTCTGCGTTTCTATACGCATCATCACAGCTTAGGCTTACAGGTTTCTTACACTCACGATTTCAGGTTTAAAAACAATTTTATCGGAGCCGGTTTCTTCTATACATTTGGTTATTTTGAATAAAAAAACCCCGAAGTGTAAAATCTTCGAGGTTTATTGAATACTGAAACAAGTTCAGTATGACATACGTTATTATTTCTTCACTACTTTCACGCTATATGAGCCCGTATTTCCTTTGTCGTATACCGTTTCATAAATAGCGACATAAATCGTTCCATCTTCTCCTGCTACACCTTCATATTTTGTACCTGCTTGTTTTAACTGACCATATTCACCGATTTTGTAAACAACTGAACCATATTTAGTTTCCATATCATCCGTATACGCACCATCTTTTGTTCCGCTTATGTAACCATCCGGACCGTAAGTGCCGCCGGAAAGGCTTTTTAATACAATCTTACCTGTAGCGGTAATCACAAATTTGTCGCCATTTTTCACTTTAACACCTGTATTCAACCAACCTTTATCATTATCATTTCCGGAGATGTGGTAATTAGCTTTAAGCTTATAGTTTCCATCTGCGCTCATCGTGGCTTCTTCCACCGGAGAGATATCCAGACTTTCAATTTTTTCACGTTTAAAAGTAAGATTGCCATATTCTGCCTGAATGGTGATATCACCGAAAGCCACAGAACCTTCAAGATAATTTGAACCGTCAAATGTAACAGCATCGTTTACACTTTGTCCAGAAGATAAATCTGCTTTTTTGTACAATTCATCCGTTAGTTGCTCAATCGTATAATTGTCTCTGTCGGATATTTTGTAAAACGGATTTTGAGTATAAGTAATGATGGTGGAAAGAATCGGAGTTCCGTAAGCCAGCAATCGTTCATACACTATTTTTGCTTCATTATCATTTGTAAGTGTTTGGAGCTTACTTAAATCAGGCAATACGGCACCATCTTTTGTATGATCAGATACGATACCCAGCTTCAGGTTGGTCACTTTTTCTATAGGAATAGTAAGTGAACCATAAGCGGTCACTACTGTGATTTTCGGCAGGGTAGTTTTTCCTGTCACCACATCACCATTTTTTAATTTGACAGTCAACTGAACGTTTGCAGCATTCGTATTTGCTAACAACAGGAAGAACATTGCTGATAATAAGAAACTAAGTTTTTTCATGATTTTGATTTTGTGTTTTAAAATTACGTCATTACAACTAGAAAATAAATAGAATATTGGAATAAAAAGTTCCAATTAACACAAAATAAGGGAAAACCATCAGGATGCTTTTGCGGAGACGCAATTTTCACAGGTTGCCAGTTCCATGTATGGCGGGATATCTGCAGCCGTAAGATGTATGTATTGCTTAATAATCTCGCCTTTATGTACTAAGAAAATACCCGGCATCTGAAATGTATCCACACCGTCCGGGCTGCTAATAAACGCTCCTTTTGTAATCCAAAGATAGATGCCGCGAATCCAGACCTTAAAACCTAAGACCTGAGAAAGTGTACCACGTTTTAAATGAAATCCTTTGTACAACATGGATTCCGGGTCTGAAACCGTGTCCAAATATTGAAGATTATACTTTTTAAGTTCTTCGTTTGCTTTTGCTTCATTGTGCATGTGCACCAACACTATTTTAGTGCCTTTCGCTTGGATATCAGGTCTTAATTTATTGATAAACCAAAGTGTTTCTTTGCAAAATGTACATCCGAAATGACGTAAAAAAACCAACATAACTGGTTGCTTAGCTGACAAATCCCTTAAACTCTCGCCTCTGTTCGTTTCATAGAAATCCAGTAATTCGGAGACTTCCAGCCCGTTCAGGTGAATCATTTCGTTATCCAGTAAGTACTGGTGGCGATATGCATTATATAAAATAATCAGAAAAGGAATCAACCAAAATATATGGTTAGATAATACCATATTGAAAATAACTAACGGTTCTTCGCCACGATAATAAAAGTAAGTGAACCCTATTGTAACCGCCAGTTTGGTTACAAACCCCATGAGTACAACACGCCAGTGGCGCAGGGGGTTGGAAGCCGCCATTAAGTATCCTACACCAAAAACCACTTCATACAAACCTATAAATTGCCATAATTGCGTGTAATTGGGATGTGACAAGGCAGCTAAATCAAACCAAAAAAACGGAAATATAATTACTGAAATTCCCCAAAGTATGTGATAGGCTCCGGCAATGTAAAGAACGGCTTTAAACCAGGGTGTATTTTTTGAGTAAACGATGTTCATCTTTCTGTATTAGGCTATTAACCAATATTCAATGAAAATGTTCATGCGGCATTTAAAAATGTCTGGAAATCTATAAAAAGCCTATTTAAACCATTCGTTTTTAAATTTAAATAATTCTAACTATTGTTAAATTTTCGGCTGTAAATCTTTTAACACTACAGACATTCCGTTCTGGTAAATACCAAATGCCGTAAAACCCTGTTCCGTCAGATTATCCAGCTGCTTTTTGGTATTCTTTTTATTGTGAAGTTCTATAGAAACAACAGCCCCTTCATTTCTTATTCTTTGTGCTTCTGAAAGTAAAAAATCAAACGATAACAAATCACTATCGTACAACAGTGCCACTTTGTTAGACTGACCGGATACTTTAAATTGTCTTTCTTCGAGAATGGCAACAACTCTTTCAAATCCTATGGAAAAACCACAAGCCGGAATATCTTCTTTACCGTTTAATATTTTGCCAATCATCTTGTCGTAGCGTCCTCCACCGGCAATAGAACTGCTAAATCCGTCTATTCCAATTTCGAAAATCTGTCCGGTGTAATATCCCATTCCTCTTACCAGTGATAAATCCAGTTTTATGGAATAATGGTTGTTCGACTGTCCTGAAATGGTTTCAATCACCTGTTTCAAATCTGCCAGTACATTTTCAGGGATATTAGGAAGCAACTTCGCAATGGCTTCTACAGTAAGTTTTGTATTTGCTGCTTCTTTAACTATCTCAATAAACTTAATTACAGACGAATCGGGAAAGCCGGATTTTTGCAATTCATTCTGCACACCGTCTATTCCAATCTTATCTAACTTATCCAGTATAACGAATACTTTGCCAAAACTACTTTCTTCAAAACCGCAATGTGCCGCAAAAGATTCCAGCACTCTTCTGTCGTTTATTCTTACAGTAAAATTTGTAAAACTTAATTGTTGCAATGCTGCTGCCGTTGCTAAAATCAATTGGATTTCTGCAATCACACCGGATGTACCGATGATATCGATATCACATTGTGTAAATTGACGATAACGACCTTTTTGCGGGCGTTCTGCTCTCCACACACTGCCAACCTGAATCACTTTGAAATGCTGCGGCAATTTGGTACGGTTGTTTGCGTAGAACCTGCATAACGGAACCGTTAAATCATATCTTAATCCTAAATCAACCAGATCTTGTTCTTTGCTGGCTTCTGAAAGATTTAATTTATCGCCTCTTTTTAAAATTTTAAACAACATCTTTTCATTATCGCCGCCGTCCCCGCTGGTTAAAAAATTTATTCTTTCAACACAAGGCGTATCAATCTGAGCAAATCCGAATTTTTTATAGCTCTCCGTAATAATCCCGGTTACATAATTACGTAATTCCACCTCTTTTGGACTGAGGTCTCTCATGCCTTCTGCCGGATTTGTATTTGTTATCATGCTTTTTAACTGCTTATTTTAATTTTTACAAAGATATTTCACATCCACTTCCGAATTAAAATCCTTCATAAATAATGCTTTCTGACTGGCATTAATTTTAAATGACTTTTCCGGATAATAGATAATTTGCTGTTCATTTGAAAAAAAGGCTGTTCCTGTTTTCTTTTCAATTTCTATAGAAATAACCATACCGCTTTTCTGCTCATAATTTACAGTCATCTTACGTACCGGAATTTTAGAGGAACTCGCAGTATAAATATATTTCTGATGATCGTTTAAAATTTGCACCTCATATTTGTCTTTCCAGCTTGGTTTATTAATATCACAGTCCAGCAAAATCTGCAGTTCTTTTTTCCAGTCCAGAGTATCTATACTTTTAGACTCTGTATTGCCATTTACAGATACCAGTTTTTCTTCACCGCAACTTTGTTGTGTATTTTTATCAATATCCGACTGTACCATTTTAGCCAAATCGAAATAAACTTTTTTTTCGGAAGAAGATTCCTGTTTCGTTTGCTCATTTTGGCAGGCAACCAAAAATAATAGTATGATGAATAGATATTTCATAGTTAAAACAAAGGCGTACCGTCCATTTCTTTCGGGATTTCCAGATTCATTATTTTTAAAATCGTTGGTGCGATATCCGCCAGTTTTCCGGGCTGCATGGTGTCTTTATAAAAATTGCTGATAAAAAATAAGGGTACAATATTTTTGGTATGAGCCGTATTGGGTGTACCATCTGTATTTACAATATAATCTGCATTTCCGTGATCGGCCGTTACTAAAACTGCATAGTTTTTTTCGAGTGCTTTCTTAACCACTTCCTCTACACAGCTATCCACTGTTTCGGCCGCTTTTACGGCAGCACTAAACACACCGGTATGTCCTACCATATCCGTATTCGCAAAATTCAGACAAATAAAATCCGGTGTTTTTTCATCGATATATTCTATCACTGCATTCTTCACTTCCTGCGCACTCATCTCCGGCTGCAAATCATAGGTAGCTACTTTCGGAGACGGAATCATGATGCGTTCCTCGCCTTCAAACGTTTCCTCTCTCCCGCCGGAAAAGAAAAATGAAACGTGCGGGTATTTTTCCGTTTCCGCAATACGCAATTGTGTCAATCCGTTTTTTGAAATGACCTCTCCCAATGAATTCGGAATATTATCTTTTCCAAAAATAGTTTTAACATTAGCAAAACCTGCGTCGTAAATCGTCATCGTTACATAATACAAAGGCAGTGTCTGCATGCCAAAATCGGACATTTCTTTTTGTGTCAGTACCGTCGTAATTTCACGGCATCTATCCGTTCTAAAGTTGAAGCAAATCACCACATCATCCTGCTCTATTACAGCCAGCGGATTTCCTGTTTCGTCTGTCACCGCAATTGGCTTAATAAATTCATCCGTAACATTATTTGCATACGATGCCTGAATTCCGGCTACCGCATTTGCAAATTTTTCACCTTTTCCTTTCATCAGCAAGTCATACGCAAGTTTAATGCGCTCCCAGCGTTTATCTCTGTCCATCGCGTAATAACGTCCACACACAGAAGCTATCTTCGTTGGTGTATTCAAACAAAAATTATGCAAGTCCTGCATAAAAGGCAATCCACTCTTTGGATCCGTATCTCTGCCATCAGTAAAGGCATGCACAAAACTATGTTGCACACCATTTTCCTGTGCGCTTTTTATCAGGGCTTTTAAATGATTGATATGCGAGTGAATACCTCCGTCGGAAACCAGTCCCATAAAGTGAACTTTCTTTTGATTGGATTTCGCATATTCAAAGGCAGCCAGCAGCACTTCATTTTTACCTAATTCTCCGCTTTGTACTTTTTTGTTAATCAGCATCAAATCCTGATACACCACTCTTCCTGCACCCAAATTCATATGTCCTACTTCCGAGTTTCCCATTTGGTCTTCAGGCAAACCAACATATTCGCCATGTGTCAGTAAACCTGTATTGGGATAATTCAGATACAAACTATCGGTAAAAGGCTTATTGGCCGCCTCGATAGCACTGGATGCAGGGTTACGGTTTATACCCCATCCATCCATAATTATCAACATTGCTTTTTGTTGCTGACTCACTTTTGTTAATTTTTATTAAAAAAAAACTATTTTTAGCCTTTCTTTGGCACAGATTGTGCGATACAATACACGAAAATACGATTTTATGAAGGTTTTAAAGCCAATATTGCTCTTTATATTTTGTTTACTTTTTTGCATGCATGCAGAAAGTCAGGATGTAATCAGTTCTGTGCCTGCTGCTTTAAAAACCGCCAATGCATCTGCAATTGCCAGAAACTTCGACAAACGGGTGGATATTACCATTGATGACAATGCTGACAATTACAGCAGTGAGCAGGCTGAAATGATTTTAAAAAGCTTTTTAGGCAAGTTTTCCAGCAGAGAATTTTCAGTGGTACATAAAGGCTCATCTCCGGATGGCGCACAATACATCATTGGAAGTCTGAAAACGAATTCAGCTAATTTCAGAACCTACATTTATGTTAAAAAATCAGACGGTGTAAATTACATTCAGGAAATCCGTTTCGAAAAAGAGTAATTTAGGATACTTAAAATTACTACTTTTGCTATATGTTAGACAATCAAGAACTCAACAAATTTATCACAGATGCTTTACGGGAAGATGTACACGAAGGAGATCATTCTTCCCTGGCTTCAATCGACAAAGATGCACAAGGAAAAGCAAGGCTTTTAGTAAAAGATAATGGCATCTTGTGCGGACTGGAAGTAGCTGAAGCAGTTTTTGCAAAAGTGGATGAAGACTTACGTGTAGATGTTCATATTCCGGAAGGCTCCACCATAAAATATGGCGATGTTGCTTTTCATGTTTACGGAAGTGCCATTTCCATTTTAACAGCAGAACGCCTCGTTTTAAATTGTATGCAGCGCATGAGTGGTATTGCGACTAAAACCAGTGAATATGCAAAAGCCATTGAAGGCACTAAGGCCAAAGTCATCGACACCCGCAAAACTACTCCTAACCTTCGTTTTCTGGAAAAGTATGCAGTAACCGTAGGTGGTGGTTTCAACCATCGTTTTGGTTTATACGATATGATTATGCTGAAGGATAATCACATTGATTTCTGCGGCGGCATCACTAAGGCAGTTCATAAAGTACATGAGTATTTAAAAGTAAATAATCTGAATCTTCGCATTGAAGTGGAAACCCGCAGTTTAGAAAATGTGAAAGAAGTGCTGTTGTGCGGTGGCGTTGACAGAATTATGCTGGATAATTTTGTACCTGAAAAGGTAAAAGAAGCCGTTGATTTAATTAACGGAAAATACGAGACCGAAGCGAGCGGCGGCATCACTTTAGAAACCATCCGTTCGTTTGCTGAAACCGGGGTGGATTTTATTTCTGTGGGTGCACTTACCCATTCCGTAAAAAGTCTGGATTTGAGTTTGAAAGCGGAGATTAATTAAATAATGAAGCAATTAAATAATTCAATAATGAAAAATGCCTTATTATTTTTACTGACTTCATTTTATTATTTTTTCGCTTATTCCCAAAGCGAAAGTGATATCGCTTATATTCGTTCAATAGTAGAAAAAACGAATACATATTCAAAGAATTATCAAACTGCCATTTTAAAATCAGATCAGGGTTTATCTACCGAAGGAAATGAAATTACCGTTTATACTGAACAATTGAATGAAATAAAACTAATCAAAGAAATTTATTTTGGCGAAATGGGTAAAACTGTTATTTCTAACTACATAGAAGACAATCATCCGGTTTTTATTTTTAAAGAATACTACACTTATAAATTTTCAATTACTTTTAAAGAATTTAATTCAAACGATTTCACCAAATCAGAGGAACGATTTTATTTAAAAAATGACCGGATCATCAAATGGTTGAAGGACAAAAAAACTTTGAAAACGTATCCTAAAAACGCAGCAAGCATAGAATCGAATATGATGGAACATGTGGCATCACTGATTACACAATTTGAGAAAGAGAATAAAGAATAAGTTCATGAAGAAGAAAGTACGCTTTATAGTAAATCCAAAATCAGGCGGCACCTTTGGTGCAAAGTTCTCTGAACGTTTAGTAAAACAAAATCTGGATTTATCAAAATTTGAGTACGATATTTTCGTGACCAAATATGCGGGTCACGCCATCAAAATAGCACAACAATCACTGATTGAAGGCATAGATATACTGGCTGTTGCCGGCGGCGACGGTACACAGAACGAAGTGGGTCAGGTACTGGTAAATAAGCCTATCATCATGGCAAGTATCCCAACCGGTTCGGGAAATGCAAACGCACGAAAACTCAAAATCCCGATAGACGTGGCTAAATCCATTCAACTTATCAATACGGGAAAAGCCTTTAAAATTGATGCACTTATTTTAAACGGACAACCATTCTTTATGGCGGCCGGTATTGGCTATGATGCTAAAGTGGTGGAACAATTCGACAAGATTCCGTTTCGCGGCATCGGTGCTTATTTAACGGGCGTTTTAACCACTGCATTCACCTATAAATTACCGCATTTTTCTATTGAAATCGACAATGAAAAAACAATAGAGACGGAGGCTTTTACTGTACTTATTACAAGCACCGGACAACTGGGTTATAATGTAGAATTTACAAAAAACAGTATCTTAAATGATGGTAAATTTGAAATCACCATTGTGAAAAATTTCGACCGCTCTAAAGTGCCGAATCTGATTTATGAAGCATTGTACGGTGATATCGCCAGCCAGTCCATGCTGGAAACGCATCAGGTCAATAAGATCTTAAAAATCAGGACAAACAAGATTGAAAGCATACAGATGGACGGCGACTATAAAGGAAAAACAAATTACATTGAAGTGAGTTGCAAAAAACAGGCACTGAATTATTTAGTGGATAAAGATTTTAAATTATAAGTATGACCGACGACTGGAAAAAGAAATTAGGTGCTGCTACCGTTTACTCCACCAACCCGGATTTTAAATTTGAAACAGAAGAGGAAGAAACGGAAACCTTGCCCAATAATAAACAACAACTTATTGTCTCTATTGACAAGAAACAACGTAAAGGAAAAACCGTCACTTTAATTGAAGGCTTTATTGGCAAAACAGAAGACCTGGAAGCGCTGGCGAAACTGCTGAAAACCAAATGCGGTGTGGGCGGTTCTGCCAAAGACGGTGAAATCGTGATTCAGGGAGATTTCAAACAAAAAGTAAAAGAAATTCTGGAAAAAGAAGGATATAAAGTGAAAGTGAAATAGTGAGTTCTACGTCATTGCGAATGCATTGTAAATTATTGAGTTTGCAGTAATAGTAATGCTAAGCAATCTGTGCAATTTTATTCAACAGATTGCTTCGTTCCTCGCAATGACGTTATCATCAATCTCTGCGTGTAATAAAACATGAATCTCCAAAACGAAATATCAAACCTCAAACACCAAGCTTTACAAAATAAAAAGGCCTACCAAAAGCTTATTCTTGAACTAAAGAAACTGAAGTCTTACGATGTGGATGAATTATTTCACACACAACATGAAGAAGTATTTGCTGAAATAGATTGTCTGCAATGTGCCAACTGCTGCAAAACCACTCCAGCCTTAGTTTCCAATGAAGACATCAATCGCATATCCAGACACCTGCATATTTCAGCAAAAGATTTCATGGCGAGATATGTTGTAAAAGATGATGATGGTGATACGGTTTTAAATAAAATACCCTGTACTTTTTTAGGAACAGATAATAAATGTTCTATTTATGAAGTGCGACCGTTTGCCTGTAAGGATTACCCGCACACCAAGCGAAAAAAGATGCAGCAGATTTTAGAACTGACCGTAAAGAATACGGAAATCTGTCCTGCCGTGGTGCGCATTTTAGAAAATATGGAGAATAGTATGGAGTGATTTATTTCGCGAATAATTTCAGCATCTTATCCCAGAACCAGCTTTCTTCTGCTTTAAACACACCTTCTATCAGGCGATCTACTTTGGTGGCAAGCTGGTATACTTCATTTACCAATTTTTGAAATTGTTTTGTATCCTCGTTTTTCACCGGAATATCCAGTTCTTTCAGGTTGGTCAGTAATTTTAAGATAGGATCCAGTTCCCGTGTTTTTCTGATTTTAGCCACCTGTCTGGCAATCTTCCATACATCTTTTTCTCCAACAAAATAATCTCTTCTTTCGCCCGGTTTAAAAACCTTGGTCACCAATCCCCAATCTGTGAGTTCACGAATATTCATATTGGCGTTTCCTCTGGAAATAGATAATTCCGACATGATTTCTTCCGTACTGAGTGCATCTGTGGAAACCATCATCAGCGCATGAATCTGCGCCATGGTTTTATTGATTCCCCATTGAGAACCAAGAGCTCCCCAGGCCTGTACAAACTGTTGTTTGGCTTCTTTTACTTGCATACTCAAATTTAAGATAAAGTTTTAAAACTTTCAAGAAATACTGAAAGCGATTCGGGACTTTAACCATATTTTACCGAATACTCATTGAAAATGACCGCTTACTCATTATAATTGATTTACATCAAGGAACAACGTAACCTTGTAGTACAAAAACAAATACCATAAAACGACCATAAAACTATGATTAACCTTTTTATGAGTTTCTCATAAATTTCAATAATTCTTAGTTGCGTGTAGCTCAGATGCAATGCCTGAGCTTTTTTTATGGGTGCAGCAAAATAGTATTAAGAAAGATTAAAAAACAAATGGCTTAGGTGAGCAACCTTATCTTTGAGCATGTCTGTTTCAAGAGTTAGAGTCTTTGCGGTTTTTATATTGTTGTCAATCATTCTATCCAAACAATATCAACTTCTGTATTATTACCCGGTGATGTTTATTTCTTTGGAATACCTGAACTCGAATAAGCAATATATTTCCGCATACAACTACAAATTATTAAATGCACTTTTTGTCGGCTATGTGCTGTTAATTTGCATTGACAGAAGCCGTCCATATAAATTTTATGACGGGATTGAAATCATCATCAATTCCTTTGAGCATTTGCTGTTTGGCTTTATTATCTGCATAAAAATGGCAGTGTATTACTCCATTTTTCAAAACAAATTAACCCTCCAAAAAAATGAGCGTTTAGGAATTGTAATTGTATTTAATATTTTCGGATTTTTAAATGAATTCTTTCAAAACTGGTATAAGCATCAATCTCAATGGCACTTGAATTTTGATTCCCGCAAAGATATTCTGATGAACATCATAGGCACCTTGCTTTTTTATTTCTTATTTGAGAAAATCAACAGAATGGTTCATTTAAAAAATAGTTATAAATTGTAACGCGAATTAAAGCGACTTCAGCAAATATTTATACATGGAAAAAGAGGAAGCCAATAAACTAATCGATGAGTATATCTTAAACGGCAAAAGAGAAGAAGCGGTGAGAGTTGTGATGAATTATTATTCCATCTCTTTTACAGAAGCAAGTGAAAAAGTGGACGCCTATATCCCAAGATTGATAAATCGTCAGCAAAAAACTACCGACAAGGGTGTCTTCGCAGGATTTGGCATCATCATTTTGATATTAATCGGCATTATCGGCTTCTTACTATCGGGTATTTTTTATGTGTGTTATAAATTCATAGAAGCTCTCTGGCACTAAAGCATCCTTTTTTGATTTAACTTTCAAGGGGTTATGTTTGTTGAAAAATAAATCTTCTTACAATTCCGTTTTGACGGCTTTTCTGTCGTAATTTCACTATCATTTACAATAATTTATTTTAACTATCTATGTGCGATTTCGCTCCTCTTCATTGTCATACGCAATATTCACTTTTAGATGGTGCAGCAGATGTGGATGCCATGGTAAAAAAAGCCAAGGCGGACAACATGCCTGCGGTTGCCATTACCGACCATGGAAATATGTTTGGGGCTTTTAAGTTTTTTGCCGCCTGTAAAAAACACGGTGTAAAACCCATTTTAGGCTGCGAAGTATATGTGGTGGAAGATCGCTTTAATAAAAAATTCACCCGCGAAAATAAAGACAAACGCTATCATCAGCTGCTGATGGCAAAAAATGAAATCGGATATAAAAATCTGATGAAAATCGTATCGCTCGGTTTTATCGATGGCATCTATATGGATTTCCCGCGTGTAGACAGAGAACTGATTAAACAGCACAGTGAAGGTATTATCGCAACAACATGCTGTGTGGGTGCAGAAGTACCGCAAACCATGATACACAAAGGTCCGGAAGCGGCAGAAAAGGTGTTTCTGGAATGGCTGGATATTTTCGGCGAGGATTATTACATAGAATTACAGCGTCATGATATTTATGATTTGGACAGTACCGGATGGAGTCAGGAGCGCATCAATCAGGAATTACTTAAAATTGCAGAAAAACACAAGGTAAAAGTAATTGCGACTAACGATTCTCATTATGTGGACCAGAAAGACAGCGAGGCGCATGACATTTTATTATGTCTGCAAACCGGCAAGGATTTCACCGACCCGGACAGATTTAAATTCCCGAATGATAAATTCTTTTTCAAGACGCAATATGAAATGAAGGAACTCTTTAAGGATGTTCCCTTTGCCATTGAAAACACACTGGAGATTGCAGAGAAAGTGCAGTCACTGAATTTGCAACGCGATATATTGTTACCGGCATTTAAACTTCCCGTTGGTTTTACCAATCAGGATGATTATTTGAAATTCTTAACTTTCGATGGCGCCCGCAGACGCTGGGGTGAAATTTTACCGATTGATATTATCGAACGTCTCGACTTTGAGTTGAAAACCATTCAGCACATGGGATTCCCCGGTTATTTCTTAATCGTACAGGATTTCATCAATGAAGGGAAAAAACTGGGTGTTTCTATCGGTCCCGGCCGTGGTTCTGCAGCAGGTTCTGCCGTTGCCTATGCCATCGGTATTACCAATGTGGATCCGATAAAATACAATTTACTCTTTGAGCGTTTCCTGAATCCTGATCGTATTTCCATGCCGGATATCGATATCGACTTTGACGACGAAGGCAGACAAAAAGTAATCGATTATGTGATTGATAAATACGGAAAGAACCAAGTAGCACAAATCATCACCTATGGTACTATGGCTGCCAAGAGTTCTATCAAAGATGTTGGGCGTGTTTTAAAGGTTCCCTTATCCGATACCGATAAAATGTCGAAGCTGGTGCCGGAGCGACCGAAAGTAACCTTAGCGGAAGCATTTAAAGAAGTGGAAGAGTTGCGCAATTTCCGCCACAACGGACAAATGCAGGAACGCACCTTAAAACTGGCAGAAGATCTGGAAGGCTCGATACGCAACAGAGGTATTCATGCTTCAGCAGTAATCATTGCGCCGGATGATATTGTCAACTATGTTCCGGTATGCACTGCCAAAGATGCGGATTTATTAGTTACTCAATTTGACGGCAGTATCATTGAATCTGCGGGCATGCTGAAGATGGATTTTTTAGGGCTAAAAACCTTAACGATTCTGCGCGATGCCTTGCGATTAATAGAAAAAATCCACGGAATAAAAATTGATTTAGATACTATTCCCTTAGACGATAAAAAAACATTTGAGCTCTACCAGAAAGGCGACACCATCGGTACCTTCCAGTTTGAAAGTGCCGGTATGCAAAAATACCTCCGCGATTTAAAACCGGATAAATTTGATGACTTAATTGCGATGAATGCCTTGTATCGCCCCGGTCCAATGGATTATATTCCAAGTTTTGCTGCGCGTAAAAACGGAAAAGAAGTAGTAACCTACGACTTACCGGAAATGAAAGACCTGTTGGAGGAAACATATGGCATCACCGTGTATCAGGAGCAGGTGATGTTGCTTTCGCAGAAACTGGCTGGTTTTACTAAAGGGAAAGCAGATGAGCTGCGAAAAGCGATGGGTAAAAAAGACAGAGCAAAGCTCGACTCTCTGAAACCCATGTTTATTGAAGGTTGCCAGAAAAACAATCTGGATCCGAAAATATGTGAGAAAATCTGGGTTGACTGGGAAAAATTTGCCTCGTATGCATTCAACAAATCACACTCTACCTGCTATGCCTTTGTTGCCTTCCAGACAGCTTACTTAAAAGCGCATTATCCGGCAGAATATATGGCTTCTGTCTTATCGCATAATATGAGTGATATCAAGCAAATCAATTTCTTTTTAAGTGAATGCCGCAGAATGCAGCTACCAACGCTTGGTCCTGATATCAATGAAAGCGATGTGCGTTTCTCTGTAAATAAAGCGGGTGAAATCCGTTTTGCACTTTCTGCTATAAAAGGCGTGGGTGAAGCAGCCGTTACAGATATTTTAATTGAACGGGAAAAAGGCGGTCACTTCAAAAATATTTTTGATTTAACAAAACGTGTAAACTCCCGTTCTGTTAACAAAAAAAATATTGAGTCTCTGGCTCAGGCAGGTGCATTCGATAGTTTTCCGAATACCCATCGCGCGCAATATTTTTATAAGTACAAAGACGATTCTTCTTTTATAGAATTAGCCATTCGTTTCGGCAATAACGTAAAAGAACAAAGTGCCTCCACCGCTTTTTCTTTATTTGGCGATACAGCAGATGCAGAAATTCCTGAACCTGAAATTCCGAATACCAATCCATGGCAGTCTTTTGAAAAACTGCAAAAAGAAAAGGAAGTAACCGGTATTTATATTTCGGGGCATCCGCTCGATGATTTTGAGCTGGAAATAAAAAATTATACCAATACCACTTTCGATGATATTGAACGGTTCAGAGATAAAGAAGTAAGTGTGGCCTGTATGGTGTCCAGTGTCAATAAACGCATGGATAAAAACGGGCGACCATGGGCAATTGTAGTGATGGAGGATTTAGACAGCACGATGGAATTTGCATTCTTTAGTGAAGACTACAATAAATATCTTGCTTTTTTAGACCAGGGAAACAGATTATTAATAAAAGGCTTTTATAAACAAAGTTACCGCGACCGGGAAAAGTATGAATTGAAAGTGAGCCAGATGGAGTTTTTGCAGGACGTGCTGGAAAAATACTGCAGAGGCGTTCGACTCATGCTGCATTATAAAAACTTAGACGAAACAACCGTTGACAGAATTTATAAAATCGTTTCCAAACATCAGGGGAAAAAACCATTTACCATTTATTTGTACGACGACAATGAACAGCCACTTACTTTTCAATCCGGAAAAACGGGTGTGCGTATCACAAAAGATTTATTTTATTTGCTAAGTGCAATTCCGGATATTGCAGTGAAATTAATTATTTAAAAAAACAGTTATGCCGATTCCAACACAATATCAAACCGTCATCCCTTACTTATTAGTTAGTAAAGGGTTGGACTTCTTAGATTTTATGCAAAATTTATTTGATGCAGAAATTATAAACAAACAAATGCATAATGAAAAGGCTTTAATGCATGCAGAATTAAAAATAGGCAATGCCACTATTATGTGCGGCGAAGCAAGTGGTGAATGGGAACCACTTACTGCCAGTTTATTTATTTATGTAAACAATGCGGATTTTTCTTATGCAAAAGCATTGGAATTAGGTTGTACTTCTGTTATGGAATTATCTGACCAGCCCTATGGCAGAACCTGCGGCGTAAAAGACGTTTTCGGTAATGTTTGGTGGATTACTTCTATATAATTTCTTAACCGCAAAGCTCACAAAGTTTTTCGCAAAGTTTACAAAGAAAGACTTCATATCTTTGCGGGTTTTCTCTGTGAACTTTGCGGTTAATTTTTTTGGCACGGCGATTGTATTACGGTTTTCAATAAAATTATTTTATATGAAGAAAATCTTTACACTCGCTTTTTCCATTTTAATGGTCAGTCAGTTATTTGCTGCCGCCGAATTTTTCGTAAAAATAAATTCAAATGGAAATTACACGGTTAGTCTGAACAATCAGATTATTACTTCATCCACCAACACTTTTCGTTTCTTCGATTTGTATCCCGGCAATTACAACCTCAAAGTATATGAAAACGGATTTAACGGAAGAACTTTATTTGATCAGCCGGTAGCTATTACTGATGGATACAGAACAGTGGCGGAATTAGACAGATATTCGGGTTTGAGAATTATCGCTAAATTGCCATTTGTGCAAAGCTCCTGGTATATCGATAACCTGATTACGAATCAGAATAATCAGCCTACCTGCGGAACACCAATACCTTCCTGCCCTAAGCCTCCTAAACCGGGACACGGAACTACCTGCAATAACGGCTATGGAAATGGCGGATGGAACAACAATTATCCGTACAACAACAATTATCCGAATGGTTACCCGAACAACTATCCGAACAATTACCCGAATAACTATCCTTATGGTGGTGGCAACTATGGCTACGGAAACGGTAACCTGATGGATGATGCCAGCTTACAGACACTGATTCAAACCATGAAAAATGTGACCTTTGAAGACAAAATGCTGGAAGTGGCCAGAACGGCTCTTAAAAATGTACAGGTAAAAACCAGTCAGGTACATCAATTACTGCAGCAGTTTACCTTTGAGCAAAACAAGCTGGAAATGGCTAAATATGCTTACGACAGAACCATCGACAAAAACAATTACTACACTTTGTATAATGACTTCACCTTTAATAACTACAGTACCCAACTGGATAAATACATTAACTCAAAATAACATACTAAATTAAGTCGTCGGGCGTTTACAGGCTATTCTTTCTTAGAGAGAATAGCCTGTTTCTTTTAAACTTTTTAATTAATTTGTAGTCTAAAGCAAAACCGCCGTTTATGAGGAATGTACTGACCCTTATTTTATTTCTTCTTATTCTTACCGAAATAAAGGCGCAGTCTCTGTACTTTCCGCCCAAAACAGGTACTACCTGGGATACCATCTCCCCTAATCGCCTGGGCTGGTGCCCGGCGAGAATTGATTCTCTCTATAATTTCTTACAAAGCACAAAAACCGATGCTTTCATCGTATTGAAAGACGGGAAGATAGTGCTGGAAAAATATTTCGGCACCTTTACGCAAGATTCTATTCACTACTGGGCCAGTGCGGGCAAAAGTTTAACCGCCATGATGGTCGGCATTGCACAGCAAAAAGGTTTATTAAACATCAATGATTCTGTTTCCAAATACCTGGGTGTGGGCTGGACGAGTGAAACACCGCAAAAGGAAAAACTCATCACGATAAAAAATCTGCTGTGCATGACGGGTGGCATGAATGATGAACCGACCTTGCCCTGCGACAACCTGAGTCAGAATGCAGCCTGCCTGCAATACAAGGCAGATGCCGGCACGCGCTGGTCGTACCATACGGGTGCATACAGAAAACTGGAAGATGTGGTGAGCACCGTAGCGGCACAAAACTACACAGCTGCCACCAACTCCTACATCGGCAGTAAAACAGGCATGAGCGGCGCCTGGTTTCAAAGTGTTTATTACAGCAAAGCCCGCGATATGGCACGTTACGGTTTACTCGCTTTAAACAAGGGTATTTGGCAAAGTGACACGGTTTTAAAAGACACATCGTATTTCCGCGCTATGACCAACACGTCGCAAAACTTCAACAAATCGTACGGTTATTTATGGTGGCTGAATGGAAAAGGTTCGGCAATGGTGCCGTATTCGCAGATTGTATTTCCTGTTAACCTGATTCCAAACGCCCCGGCTGATTTGTACTGTGCCTTAGGAAAAAATGATCAGAAAATCTATGTGGTACCCAGTCAGAAATTAGTGGTGATACGTATGGGGGAAGCGGCTTATGATGGTGATGCCGTGACGACTTACGATACGCTGGTCTGGAGTTATATCAATAAACTGAGCGATGCCTGTACCCTCACTTCTCTGGAACAAAGAAGAACAATTTCCGATTGCAAACTCTTTCCGAATCCTACCAATAATTTCATTTCCTTCAGCGGTTTCTCCTCGAATGGAAGAACACATTTCAGCATCGTGAATCTTTACGGACAAACTGTTTTGGAAGATGATACTTATAATCATTCCATTGATGTTTCTGAGCTGAGTGCCGGACAATATATCCTTTCATTACAGAATGAAGAACAACAGGCGGTGAAGCCGTTTGTGAAGAATTAAATCACTACGTTCTTATCGCTTACCCTTTCTCTTTTCAATTAGTTGAATTGTTTTAATACGGACTTGCTGCAGCGGGCGGTCATTTTTATCGGTTTTTACTGCGGCAATCTTATCTACCACATCCATTCCTTTAATGACTTCGCCATAAATAGTGTAACCCATATCCAGCCATGGAATGCCGCCAACTGTACGGTAAACTTGTTTATGGTGTTCAGGAATTTCATACCCTCTTCTGCGTTTTGCTTTTGCAAAAGAAGAATCATCTGCAATTTTTCCCTGCACGATATAAAACTGACAAGCCGAGGATGCTTTCTGCGGATTGTCGTCGCGTGCTTGTGCCAGCATGCCTCTTTTATGAAAGATGGCTGTATCAAATTCTGCAGGAATCGTATAGCCCAAATCACCTTCACCTAATAATGCTGTATCGGAAGCCGCCTTGGAAGTCGGGTCGCCGCCTTGTATCACAAAACCTTTTATCACCCGGTGAAACAATAAACTATCGTAAAATTTTTCTTTCACCAGCTTAACGAAATTATCGCGGTGTTTGGGTGTCGCATCAAACAAAACCACCGTGATGTTTCCATAATTCGTGATGATTTTTGCTTTATAGGTTTGTGCGTTTGACATTGAAAACGACAGACAGAACAATAAAATGGTACAGGCTTTTTGCATAATATGCTTACTTTTGATGAATAAAAGTACAAATAAAGCTGCATATGGAAACTTTTGAGATACACGGCGACATGATTTTACTGAACCAGTTGCTGAAAGCGCTAAACTGGTGCGAGAGTGGCGCACAGGCGAATGCGGTCATTGAAGATGGTATGGTGAAAGTGAACGGACAAAAGGAATTGCGCAAACGAAATAAGCTGACAAAAGGCACTGTTGTCGAGTTTGACGGGAATAAAGTGAAGCTGGTTTAATTTTAAACCGCAAAGTTCACAGTGATTTACGCAAAGTTCACAAAGTCGTTTCTCTAAAAACAAACAAAATGTCACTTTTGATAATATTAAGATATTTTATAAGCACATAGAATACAGACACTTAGCCTTATCTTTGCAGTCTTATTTTAAAAAATGAAAAAAATCAACGACTACCGCAAATTATTTGAAGCCACTCCGGTTTCAACTTTAGCTGACTTAAAAACTACTTACCGTAATTTTATGAAAGCCTACCATCCTGACAAATTTCAGGATGAAACGGAAAAAGCAAATGCTGAAGAAAAAAGCCGTGAGATGATTGAAGCGTATCATTTTTTAGTAAGCATAGCACCGGAAACCATTGAAGCCTTAATGCCGGAATTTAAAGAAACCATCATGGCTTCCAATATCAGCGACTACCAATGGAAAGGACTGGTTTTAGAAATCACTTTTTTGAATGGCAGCAGTTATGAATTTTTCAACGTACCGAAAAACACCTACATCAAACTGGTAAATTCCGATTCACCTGCACGTTTTGCCAAACGTCATATCTACAATGAGTTTTCGTTCAGAAAGCTAAGTAATGTAGAGATGGCTTAATAAATAAAAGGAAAATACCTCCTTACGGATTTACTGTATTGTATATAATCCTTCCCAAAAATCTTGATTAATTTCTGTTCTTCGAGCCTGCTGCCGATTTCTATATAGATGGCTGTAATGAACACAAACAATAAAATACTGAGCGTAGGGCGCAACAAAAAAACACCGGGCAATATAAGAAAAACACCTGTGTATAAAGGGTGCCGCACGTATCTGTAAACGCCTTTGGTGACAAGCTTTGTATCAGGATGATGTTCTTCCTTTTTCAAACCTAAAAATTCTTTTACATTAAAGCTTGCGAATGCCACCACCAGCATTACCACTCCGAGCAGCAGAAAAAATAAACCAATGGATTTTATCCAAAATGATTGTTGTATTAAAGAATTACTATCCTGAAACGAGGCGAATGCCAGGAACAGCAATCCAGCAATAGCGATAAAATTATAGATGATTCTGTAATACGGAAATAGAACTGGAAATTGCAAACGGAATTTCTCTTTCACCGTATCAGCAGCCAATATGCTGTGTACGGCAAAATAAGCTATCCAAGCTGCTACTATTTTTAAGAAGAACATATTTAAAGATAGTGTGGATTTTGGAAAATCTATTGTAAAATTTTCTTTGTCACTTTTTGAGCCAAAAAGTAACCAAAAAGCTTTTTCGAAATACAAGGCAATTTGCTTCTCCTTTCAGTCGAATCAACCGCTGATAAAATGAACGCAAATGCTGATTGCCACGCTTCGTTCATTTTAAAGCTATTGCTATGTTTTCCGAAAACCTAAACCTTTTGCGGTTTGGTGGTTTGATGGTTGGAAAGTAACAAAGGCAAGGGACCGACTAATTTTGGAGATACGAGAGCGCTGCGCTAACTCACGCGCCAGAGTATTATCATAGAAGACAAACAAATTATTTATTGCGTGTTGAATTTATGAATTTTATATTATACATGCGAAATGTAAAATACAGACAAGTAATAATTATAAAAAAACCTACAGGTGCATATAATCTATCAATAAGTAAAATATTATTTTCAAATTTAAAAATAGAAAAATCAATTTGACTTATTTTACTTGAATAATCAAAAACAATACAAGGAGAAATTCCATATATGGTAGTGTAAATAAAATATTTAGAGAGAAAACAGAAAAGAAAAATTAGTGAAAACACATGCATCAAACCAATGTACCAAAATCTGTAAAGAATTTTATAATTATTACGAACTAAAATTAGAAAGAAAGCAAAAAGGATAATATTTATAATTGTTGTTTCAGTAAAAAAATCAGTTGAACCTTGTGTGCACCCTTCTAAACTAACTAATACATCATTTAATAAATAATGGAGTGGAATAAAATAAGATATTATCCAACCAAGAAAAAACAATATGTACTTACTTTTTTTAATGATCATTTATAAGGCTATTTTTAAATTTATAACCCCGCTCCTTTCTTGATTTCATCCACTACACCCGGATCTAACAAGGTAGTTATATCGCCTAAATTGCTGACATCGCGCTCTGCAATCTTGCGTAAAATTCTGCGCATGATTTTGCCGCTGCGGGTTTTCGGCAAGCCTGAAACGACTTGTATCTTATCCGGTTTTGCAATCGGTGAAATAATTTTGCTTACTACATTTCGTACTTCGTTTTCAAACGCTGCAATATTCAGCAAATGCAAACTGTTATCTACGCCGGCGCCTTCCGCCTCCAGCGAGTCGGTATCCACCAGCCCTTTTTCTATGCTTTGCTTGTCTACAATCACAAAGGCATAAATGCCTTGTCCTTTTATTTCGTGCGGATACCCCACCACCGCGCTTTCAATCACAAAGGGATGTTCGTTAATCGCATTTTCCACTTCAGCCGTTCCCAGTCGATGTCCGCTCACGTTCATCACATCATCCACGCGTCCGATAATTCTGTAATAACCGTCATCATCTCTTCTGCAGCCATCACCAGTGAAATATAAATTATCAAACGTAGCGAAATACGCCTGTCTGCAACGCTCGTGATCTCCGTAAGTGGTGCGTATCATACCCGGCCATGGAAACTTCATGCAAAGCAATCCTTCCACGTTATTTTCTTTCAGCTCCACGCCATGCGCATCCACTAAAACAGGCTGCACGCCCGGCAAAGGCAAGGTGGCAAAAGTAGGTTTGGTAGGCGTTACATGTGCAATCGGAGAAATGAGAATACCGCCTGTTTCCGTTTGCCACCAGGTATCCACTACCGGACATTTTTCCTTGCCAATATGGTCGTGGTACCAGAACCAGGCTTCTTCATTAATCGGCTCTCCCACCGAGCCAATCACTTTCAGTGAATTCAGATTATACGGCTTCACAAAATCCAATCCGTTTGCCATTAACGAACGAATCGCCGTTGGGGCAGTATAGAATTTTGTTACCTGCAATTTATCTATCGTTGCCCAGAAACGACCTGCATCCGGATAAGTCGGAATACCTTCAAACATAACGGTTGTAGCACCATTGAGCAGCGGTCCGTACACTATATATGAATGTCCGGTAATCCAGCCAATGTCAGCCGTACACCAGAACACATCATCGGCTTCGTATTGAAATACGTTTAAAAATGTGTAGTAAGTGTACACCATATAGCCGGCACAGGTATGCACCACACCCTTAGGTTTTCCGGTACTTCCAGACGTATAAAGAATAAATAAAGGATCTTCGCTGTCCATTTCTACGGCATCAAAATGAGGTGCTGCTTTATGCATTTCGCTGTGCCACCACACATCTCTTCCGAGCTGCATATTTACAGCATCGCCGGTGTGTTTGTATACAATTACTTTCTGAATGGATGGTGTTGACTGTAAGGCTTCGTCGCAAATTTCTTTTAAACCAACTGTTTTATTTCCGCGATACAAACCATCTGATGTAACCAATATTTTACAGGCGGAATCATTTATTCTGTCGGAAATTGAATTGGCAGAAAATCCGGCAAAAACAACCGAGTGAACTGCACCAATTCTTGCACATGCTAAAACGGCGATGGCTAATTCCGGAATCATGGGTAAATACAGGCAAACACGATCGCCTTTTTCGATGCCGTTGTTTTGCAGCACATTCGAAAAGCGGCAAACTTCGGCATGCAGTTCATTGTAGGTAAGTGTTCGGTTCACTTCGTTCACATCATTGCTCTCCCAGATGATGGCTGCCTTATCGCCGTTTGCTTCCAGATGACGGTCTATGCAATTCTCCGTGATGTTTAATTTTCCGTTTAAAAACCATTTTACATTCGGTTCTTTAAAATTCCAGTCGAGCACTTTATCCCAGGTTTGTCTCCATTCAAAAGAATCCGCAATTTCCGTCCAGAATTGTTCCGGTTGTTCTACGCTTCTTTTATAGGTTTCGGTGTATTGTTCGAATGAGGTAATTTTGTGTTGCATGTGTTAGTGATAAGTAGTAAGTAATAAGAAGTAAGATATGAAAAATATTTTACCTTATTTAATAAGTATCAATAATCTTATTAAAATAAATTGCATTTTTAAAATAAAACTATTAACTTTAATAAATTTAAAAAATGAGAACAATAATTTTACTTAGTATTATCATATCTATTATCTCTTGTAAGAAGAATGAAGAATTGAATGTTGCTCCAATAGACAATCAAAATAACAATACAAATTGGTCAATTGATTCTCTTCCTATTGATTTTGTTCCACCATATTTTAGCTCTGACACATTAGAATCTCCTGCTTCAGATTATGTCAATATAAATTGCATTGAACGTATTCAACCTCAAGGTGGCGATTATGACACTAATACTATAAATACTAATAACAAAATTAGCCGAATACAATATCTGATGCAGCGAAATAATTTAGATTTTACAAAATGGCTGTATTTTAATTATGATTATTATTCAATAAGAGGCATTCAGTTTTATAATAACTTACCTGTCTATACAAGTAATGTTGTTTATATCTTTGACAATAATGATAATTTGCAATTTACAAATAATCTTTCATTAGTTTCGTCAATATCTTTAGATACAACTCCATCGCTAACATTAGATTATTTATTAAATCTCTACAATTATTCACTATCAAAAGATATGACATATAATCGACTTAGAATTAATTGTATTACTGCAGAGTTTGGGTATTATAACATTAATGCAGGATATAGTTATGCTCGAATAAATATGCAAAAAGTATGGAAACTTTTCCCCAAAGGCAAACAATATAGTACTCAATACCCTGTATTATTTGTAAATGACACAAATGGCAAAAGAATATCATATTTTAACGGAACTGTAAGGTAATTCTTAATTAACACATTTAGATTAAAAGTTTCTTCGAATTATTGCTATTATAGTAGTATGCAATTGGGTAGACTAAGCAATATTGTATAGGTAGATTTCAGTTTACCAAAAGACCATCGATTTGCATCCTACAAATTACGCTCGATTAGATGAATGGACAACGCGCATTACAGAATGGATAAACAAGGGTTTGAAAAAACTTTATTTTTTCGTTCACACTCCAGAAAAAGCACTCTGTCCTGAATTAGCTTATTATTTTATTCAGGAATTAAATAAAAAAGCAGGAACCGATATCCGACCACCAAAACCGTTAATTGACCGAAGACAGCAGGATTTGTTTGGATAAAATATTTACCTTTGATACATTAAATAAAAGAACAGTTATGCACCGAATTTCATTTTTATTTTTTCTGTGCAAAAAAGCAACAAGCAATCACTGATTTAAACTTATAACATGTCGAATACTTCACGGGTTGATACCACCATGTTTGACGGAGAACACTACCTCGGCAAACCGGCCGACTTTACGGATGTAATTATTTCACGCAGAGTGAATCTGGTGAATCAGATACCGGATTTCACAAATAGCAATTTAGAACTGCTGGAAATAGGTTGTGGTAACGGGGCTTCCATGTTTCTATTGTCGGATAAATTCAAATCCTGTTTTGGTGTGAAATAAACGACGACCATCAGCCTGCCTTTGAAAATTATAAAAAAGAACATCAGATAAACAACTGCAGTTTTCAGGTATTTAATGTAGAGCAGGAAAAACTGAATCAGCAGTATGACCGCTTAATCAGCTTTGAAGTGATAGAACACCTGACGAGTGATACTTATGTTCGCAATTATTACAACGCATTAAAAACAGGCGGACTGGCGGCCATTTCCGTTCCTAATAAATGGTGGATTTTTGAAACGCATGGTGCACGATTGCCCTTGCTGCCCTGGAACCGAGTGCCTTTCTTTTCCTGGCTGCCAAGATTTATCCATGAGCGATTTGCAAATGCGAGAATCTATACCAAATCCCGTATCCGAAACGTAATGGAAGCTGCCGGATTTGAAGTGCTTTCCATACAATACATCACCGCACCGATGGATGTACTGAAAGACGGATGGCTGAAACGATTTGTCTTAAAATATATCTTCAATACGGAAACCACCAGGATTCCATTTTTATCCACTTCGATATTTGTTGTCGCCAGAAAAAACAATGACTAACAAAGAACGCTACCGGAAGTTTTGTGCAACGCATGCCGTTGTTCCTGTATTTTCCAATCCGTTCTGGCTGGATGCCGTGGCAGAAAACTGGGAGGTTGCATTGATAAGTGAGGGTGAGAGTAGAATTATAGCAGCACTTCCTTATTGTTTAAAAGGCAATTTATTTACCAAACGTATATATTTGCCGGATGTGAGTTTTTATCAGTCGGTTTTATTCTTTACAGATGTAGATAAAAACAGGAAGCAAATACTTACAGAACAATTGATACAACAACTACCTAAAACAGTAAAATCTTATTTTAAATTTTTACCGGAACATGCTGGACTAAGTTTAGTAAAATCAGGTTTTGAAAAGAAACTTATGGAACTTACACCATACAAAAGATCAGTGCAACTCTTTAAGCAGCAATCATAAACGCAACATTCAGAAAGGGACTAAATTAAATTACACCATTTTAGAAAGTATAAATACAGAACTGTCTTTTTCCTTGCTTACATCAACTTTTATTCGCCAGAAAATAAAAACAAAAATTTCACTTACGGAATTTGAGAAGATAAATACGCTAGCAAAAAAACACCACGCAGGAAATACGTTTGACTGTCTGGATGGGCATAAAAACTTATTGGCTTCAGCATTTATTGTTGAGGATACGGATAGTGTATACTACTTATTTGGTGGTTATGACACAGCGTTTAAAAACTCAGGTGCGATGACATTCCTGCTGCATCACATCATTCAGGATGCACAGCAACGAAAACTGGATTTCAATTTCTGCGGCAGCTCCAAGAAAAGCATCGCAGCTTATTTTGAAGGATTTGATGCAACTAAAACGGGAATCAGCATCTGGAAGAAATCAATACTTTAAACTATCAAATACTACGTATCATTTCTTTTATTTCCGACAACTTTGCTGCTTTAAACTTCAATTCGACATCCATATCACCTTTGGCATTAATTTCCTGCTTTGCGTATAAAGGCGTCGATTGATTGTCCAATCCTATTGCCACAACAATAATCTGCTTGTTTTTAGGCAGCCTTATGGTATGCTTTCCGTTCATGGATAATGGAATAGAAATCTGACTATTCATATCCTTCATTACTGCAAAAACATTCTTGTCTTTCAGATTGTAATTTGGAATTTGCAATGTAAATATTTCATCCGGTTTGTAATTATAAAAACGGTCACAATTAATCCAACCGAAATTCGACAGGGATGCCTGATAAAAAACTTTAAAATTAGACGGATTAAACATACCCAGTTTTGTTTGTTCTGCAATCAGGGTGTCAACTGCTTTTTCAACATGATTCCATACTGCCAGATCTCTTCTCATCATCATATTAAAATGCTGATTATACATAATAGGATAAACAATATTATTATAATCACCGGATGCATATTTATCAAAAAGCAGGTACGGAAAATCTTTGGCACAAACCGCTTTCAATTTTTTATAAGCGGAAGAATAGATATCCAAATAGTATCTGTCCAGATCTTTTAATCGGGCCATTCTGTTACATTGAAATAAAATATCCGAAAAGACATCGTATGTGTATAAGGATTTATTCTGCAACCTGAACAGAATACTATTCTTTGCCACCTCAAAACTTCTCATAAATGCATTTTCGTACAAAGCCAGCCGAAAAGAATCTAACTCTCTTACTTTTGAAACTACTGAATCCCGATATACTAAAAAGCTTTTTTCATATTGCGCCATCCTGGACTTCAGTATTGCTGTATCTGACTTATATTGTGTCAATTTCAATTCATACTTTTCCTGTTGTTTTTTATATGCCTCTGCATCTTTATCAAACTGCACATGCATCAGCTTTTCTCTTTTTTCTTTGGAAAGAAACATCCTTTGAAAAAGTGGTAATTTATATTTTGCATCTGTAAACTTTGGCTCATAAGGTTTTGAAGGCTTGTAAGGTTTTTTAGGATACGCAGGCCTTACGGGAAGCTGCAGGACATAATTTCTTAAAAATGAGTCCATCTCATTCTGAAGATGCCAGTTCTTTATCAATTCTGCATCTAGTCGCAGATAAGGTACTTCTCCTTTAAAGGTGGATACTTTCTGAAAAGGTTGATTTGTATTTTCCCATCTTACCAAACCATCCGGATTATTACTTACCGGTGCATAAACCTTCATATCATTTTTTACACTGCTGTTATTTATCTGAACGGTATATTCTATATTCTCTTTCATCATTAATTCTACATCGGTATTATATGCAGTCAGTTTATACATACCACCTGTCTCAAAAAACCATCCTTGCTCTCGGTCAACACATTACTAAATATACCCTGAGTCACATTTGTCACTTCCGTCAACACAATTTTTATATTGGAATAATCTATTTTTTTATTTCCATTTGTTTTAAAACAGTATGGAGGAAATATAAATTTTATTCCGTTTTTCCCTTGTACGGAATTTTCTTTTGTATTATCCAGATAAAAAACTTGCTCCGGATTACCATTGAGTTCTTTTACAATATCTGTTGCGGTAATGATATCGAACAAGCGTAATGTGACTTCTACCCTTCTGTTTTTACTTTTATTCAGTTCCGTCGTATTTTTACAACAGGATTATCCTCGCCTTTAAAATTTTTATCAATCAAAACTTCCGGAAGTCCGTTTTTAACCAGCAGTGCCGAAACAAAATCAGCTCTTCGTTTCGACAAACCAATATTATAATCGCTTGCACCGTCTGCATCTGTATAGCCCACAATATAGATTTCTTGTACTGCTTATATTCGGGCAGATGCTGAATAAACGCCTGAATTTCGCTATACTGAATCTGATTTAAGGTATCAATATCAGAATCAAAATAAAAGGTGGATTTTACGTCTCTGAAAGCAAATAAATGGCATTGTGTTACTACTAACACGATAGTTATTAAACGTTTCATAAGATGGTTGATTTATTTCTTTAAACGAAACAACGTTTAATATATTGTACAGACGAAGAAAAATTTAATACAACAACCTTGCTTTTACCTTACGAAGGTATTGCATTCCATTACTGTTTATCACTTCGCGTTTAGCAACTTTCATGCGTTTAAACATACTGAAAACGCTTTTAAAATAAAGGCTTATGGCAAAATTTTGATTTGTATAAAAAAAGCCGCTCCAGAATATAAAATGAGAGATGACATACAACATTTGCAAATGCTTATACACTACAATCATCTTATTTTCAAAAAAAACGAGCTTGCGTAATATTGCCGGGTTCTCTGCCGTTTGGGTTTTGTTTATGTATCGCTAAAATGTCTTTTGTAAAAAGAATAGAATAACCTGGCTTTTACCGTAGCATAACTTAAATCATATTCTTCCATGCCATAGAAAAAATCTTCCTGATAATACCCGGTCTGCTCTATCAATGATTTTGGAAATACATGTCCGTATCCGAAAAATAAATTATAAAAAACTTCCTGTTTTCCTTCAATCAGCTTTGGATCTTTCAACGGCATATCAAATTTTCCGCTGAATGGATTTTGTCCTAAGAAACCGATGATAGCGAGTTTTTCATTTTCGTATTTTTTATACAGATCCAATACTTTCTGAATAACATCTTTATTCGCTATTTCTGAATCATCATCCATAAATAACAGATATTTTCCTGTTGCTTTCTTAATGCATATATTACGACCACCGGCAACTCCTAAGTTTTCAGTGTGATTGATATAATGAATGAAATTTCTTTCTTCTGCTGAAAGCGTATTCAGATAATTCTGAAAGACTGAATAATCTTGCGTGGAACCGTTGTTTAATACGATAATTTCTTTCGTCCAGCCAATTACATTGTCGAGTTGTAATACATTCTTAACTGCATCAATCGTGTCTTCGGCACGATTGAAACTAATAATCAGAAAAGAAAAAATACCGTCCATGATTATACTGACTCTTCGGTTTTCTTTGGTTTTTGCCTCGATAGAACAAGAATAGCAGACCGGCAATTACCAGATAAAATAAGGCATTTCCGGCCAGTAATATATTGTTCGTCACTCGTACAATTTCGGTTTGAATTCAAAAGTAATTTTATGCTCTCCGGCACTCACTTTCATACCGCGCAAAATATAATTTACACGGATATGGTCGGCCGGCTTGTCATCTATATAGGAAATCCAATCCTGATTCGGACGGTAAATTACTTCTGAGAATACCACAAATTCATTTGCCGGTGATTTGAAACTGTATTCCAGTTTCATCGGGTCTTTGGTATCTATTTGTCTTATAAATCTGGACTCATTTTGTGCAGATGAATCTGCATTTGGAACTGCATCTTTCAGGTATATGTCAAACCTTTGTTTACAATCGCAGTTTGAGCGGGATTAATATCACGCACTTTCAGAATCTCCTCTTCCGGTGTGCTTACCTTTTCCAGATTATTAACAAACCATGCATTTCCTAAAGCATATGGATTTTGCATGACGCCATTCGCTTCCGGAGATTGTTTCAGGTATTTAGTATTCAGCATATTCAGGAAATTTGCTTTCGCAAATCCTATTTTATTGATAAGCTGGAAATCATAACTCAAGCCATATTCGATGACATCTTGATAGCGGCGCAATTTTGCAGGGCTATAACCCCCAATGGTTTTATGATAGTACGCAGGATTAGCACTGTTGAATATATCCACGGTAAAGTCAGCCATTCTTGCACCATCTTTGTTTTGTGCTAAAATAGCTGCATCAGCAGGAGTTTGCGGAAAAGTATTCGCTTCTATTGCAGATTTTTCTTCAAAATCATTATCGTTTAAATAACGCTTGCTTACTGACCAGAAATCTGCCAGTATTAGTAAGGATAACGCAATTGAAATATACGTTGGATATTTTACTTTTTACCTGAAGCAAAAGCTAATAACAATGCTGCTGCTAAGCAACAAACAACAAAGAACGAATAGCATCTGAACGCATAGCAGATGCGCTGTCACTTTTAAGATGCATAAATATCGTTGGCAAAAGTTGATCACCGGTCATTTCTGTCAATTGTTCTTTAAACTGGTCATCTGTAGACTTTCCGTTATCAACTGCTTTTGACTGAAACGAAAACACACTGCCAAAACAATAAAGAAAACCAATAAACCACCAACAATACCACCTTGGATAGCTTTAAAGTTTTCAATCTGTCTGCTTTCGAAGAAACCGCATCGTCAAAAAATCTTTCAATCCCAACACACCTAATGTCACCATCAGAATTTCTGTTAATGCGAGAATCATAGTTAGTGCTCGGAATTTATTAAAAGCCCGGTAAAAAATCATACAATAATCTGCAAAACACTTCAAGATTTTTCCCTAAAGCAATTAAGATG
>JADKIQ010000018.1 GCA_016721245.1 Sphingobacteriales bacterium | reverse complement strand
AAAATTTAGATTTTAAAGGATTCCCAGCATACTCTGTCACAAAAGACGGACGAGTATTTAGTTCAAAATGTAATAGGTTTTTAAAAGGTTGGATTACTAATTTCGGGTATAAGGCTGTAGGTTTCTACGACGGATATGAACAGAAAATGTATAATTTTACAGTTCATAGATTAGTGGCTGAAGCATTTATACCGAACCCTTACAATAAAGAACAAGTAAACCACATTGATGGTGACAAGACTAATAATAATGTGGAAAATCTTGAATGGGCAACACCTTCGGAGAACTCAGCACATGCCTCAATGCTAGGACTAAGTCTTGGTAAATTTAAGACTGACTTAACTCCAACAGTGTCTTACGAGGATGTTGTACATGATTGGAAAAAATCTGGCAAACCTTACTCACAATGGAGTGAGGATGAAGCTAGGAATGCCGCCAGCCTCCTAGAAGATGGTTTCAGAGTCTGTGATGTATCATCTATGACAGGACTATGCCGTCGTGGGCTTCAGTTCATGAGAGATGGTGAAAGAATGTGGGGATATCTATCTAAAGAATATGATTTCTCTATTCTATCACGAAAAGAACAATTAAGTGTCGAAAAAATAGTAGACATTTGCAAGCTGCTTGAATTAGGTAGTTCAATAAATTCAGTAGCTGCACAACTACAAGTAGAGAGAAAAGTTGTATCTTCCATTAAAAATGGAAAAACACATACTTGTATAAGTAAGGATTTTACTTTTAATAAGGTTTAACGACTATCCAGAAATGGAGTACACTCAAGCGAGTGGAAGCGCGCACCATCCTAAAAGGATGATGATATAGTCTGGTCTGCATAGTAATATGCAGCAGCTTGAATAAAGCGGGGGTAGCCTAGCGAGCTACTCTGAACATCAACGAGTTGGACGGCCAAAGCCGAAGGAGAGGGCTATTTTAAAAGAGAGTGGGTTAAAATTGTAGATAGGCCACCTACGGATGTTGTTAGAAAAGTACGAGCATGGGACTTAGCATCTTCAGAAGTAAGTGAAGCTAATCGTGATCCTGACTGGACTGCTGGTATTTTAATGTCTAGAGATAAACTTGGCAACTACTATATCGAAGATAGTTTTAGATTTAGGAAAACTGCCAATGTTGTTCTTGAAAATATCATCAAGACAGCAAAAACAGACGGTATTGACGAAGTAGAGGTAGTTCTGGCGCGAGATACTGGCGCCGGGGGCGCGGCTGCTAACATATTCTATACAAGAACTCTAGCAGAACAAGGAATTACTGTAAGAAGTACAAAAATGTCTGGACATAGTGGGAAACTAAATAGGTTTTTACCATTTGCTTCAGTAGCAGAGGCTGGATGTGTTTATCTTGTGAAGGGTGACTGGAACGAGCCATTCTTAGCTGAGCTAGAAAATTTCATCCCCAACAATAGAAATCAGAAGGACGATCAGGTCGATGCAACAAGTGATGCATTCAATATGATTGCTAAATCTATTCAAGTACCAACATTTGTATTACCCAACTACTCCCAACAATCTATTGTCTCAAAAATTAACGCTTGACAAAACATAATTAAGTTGTATTATGTTCAAATAAAAGGAAACTAACTAATGGCAACAGAAGCAGCATTACAGCCTGATTCTGACGCTGTTGTACCTAGAATTAAATTAGGTGAATCTGGTATCACTGGATTACGACAATCTAATAAGCAAATTCTAGAAGAAGCAAACAGACTATTCCAATTCCCACAATTTATTAAAGTAGTTAATGAGATGCGTAGCGATGCAACAATTGCTGCTAATCTATTAGCCTATCGAACATTAATTGGCAGGGTAGAGTGGTCTGTAGAAGCTCCTGTAGGTGCAACAGAAGCACAGAAATCACGAGCAGAGTTTATTGAATCCTGTATGAGTGACATGGAACACTCTTGGGGCAGTTTTATCACTGAGATTACTAGCTATCTTGAGTATGGTTTTGCCGTACAAGAGAAAGTATTCCGTAGACGTTTGAAAGCCAATGGCTCACGTTACAATGATGGTTTAGTTGGTTGGAAGAAGTTAGCTCCACGTAGCCAAAGCACTATTTACTCTTGGAATTTCTCTGAGGATGGTAGAGATTTACTATCTGTAGATCAAGACTTATCTGGGATTCAAAACAGCTCTAAGTTTGCTTTAGCTAATAATGGAAATTCTCGTATCACTATTCCACGTAACAAGTTTATGTTGTTCTCGTGTGATAGCACTAAAGAAAATCCAGAAGGCCGTAGCCTACTAAAAGGTGCATACGTAGCTTACAAGAAACTGAATCTACTACAAGATCAGATGATGATTGGTGTAGCACGAGACTTAGGTGGCCTGCCATGCTTCGGTATTCACCCAAGATACTTATCTCCAGACGCTAGCCCAGAAGATAAAGCAGTAGCAGACAGCTTCAGACAGATTGGCGAGAATCTTACTACTGGTGCTCAAGGCTCAGTTGTAATGCCTCTAATGTATGATCCTGAGTCTAAACAGCCTATCTTTACGATGGAATTGCTAGAATCAAAAGGTGGTAAAGCCTACGATGTACCAGCAATCTGTAAACAGCTACAAGATGATATTGCAGCAGCCATGTCATGCTCAGTATTACGTCTAACAGGTAACTCTCCAGATAACTATTCAGTAGGTACTGGTAAAACTAACCTAATGGCTTTACATCTAGCCTATCGCCTTAAAGAGATGGCTGATGTTATTAACAGTGACCTAATTCCTCAGACATTTGCTCTGAATGGTTGGACAGATACAGAATTCCCTAAGATTGTCTTTGGTGACTTTGATCGCCCAGCGATGGAAGAATTCAGTAAGATGCTACAGCGTGTAGCTTCAGTTGGCCTAGTTGAGTTTGATCGTCCTGTAGCTAACTTAGTTCGTGAGTACATTGGTGTACCTGTTAAAGAAGAAGATGAACCTATTGACCAAGAAGCATTGACCAATCAAGGCAATGGCGGAAGCAAGTCAGGCCAAGGGTTTGCATCTCCAGCAGGAGAAGGTACAGCTAAGAAAGTCTCTGGCACTGACAATAGCTCAGATAATCTTGAGAACGCAGGGTAAAGGGACCTTATTATGGCATTTGTGTACTGGATACATCTACCAGAGCATACGGATATCTTATCTCAAGGGTATATAGGGATTACGTCTAAGACAGTTGACGAGAGGTACAGGGGTCATCTGAAGGCTCTTAAAAGTAAAAAGAGTAGTCATATTATCTTCTATAAGGCACTTAAGAAACATCTCTCAAGAGTTTTGGTTACAACCCTACTAGAGGCGGATTTAGAGTACGCCAAATTAATAGAAAACAAATTACGCCCTAAGATTAAGATTGGCTGGAATACTGCAGAAGGCGGCACCTCAGCCCCTATAAATCTTTTCACTGATGCTACAAGAACAAAAATATCTGAGGCATTAAAGGGGAGAGTAAAAACTCAGGCCGAGATTGAAAACATAAGGAAAGCCTTGGTAGGCAAAACCCGCCCCGTCCACGTCATTGAAGCTATGCGTAAGGCAAAAACAGGGGTTCCAAGAAGTGAATTATCTAAAGAATCACAAAAGGCAACACTAAAAGCGTGTCCGTGGAGAAACAGGATGGCAAAACTTGATGTATGGGCTGCTGGCGAAACAATTCACAGAAATTTCATACTTGGTGCAGATACATTAAAAAGTTTATCCACAGCTTGTGAAATACCACAGACATCTTTAGTTTGCATATTAAAGAAACTGAGGGCTGGTTGGAATCCAATAGAAGATATTAATTGGGTTGATTTCAAGCTAGATTATGACACAAAAATTAAAAAGGTTAGAAATGAAGTCACATAACTTATTGAGACTAACCCAGAAACTTTACTACAACCCACTACTGCTATCAAAACCCTCTTTTGACTCAATTACCGCTTACTTAGACTCTAGGAATAACGGTCGCTTCCAATATGAAGATACTGACACCGAAACTGGGGAGCAAGATTCCCCTGAGCAAGAGGTTGAGGGTATCGGTGTAATTAATGTCCACGGGCCTCTTACTTATAAAGCAACCGCTTGGCAGGCTTTATGTGGTGGGTGCTCCTATGAGTATATTATCGAGTTAGCAGAAGAGTTGGCAGAATCTGGTGCAAGAACAATAGTATTGGATATTGACAGTGGTGGCGGTGAAGCATACGGAGCTTTCAGTTGCGCCAATGAACTAAGAAGCATCTGCGACGAATATGACATTGAATTGCTGGCTTATGTCGATGGAGCGTGTTGTTCTGCAGCATATGCAATTGCTTGCGTAGCAGATGAAATTGTAACTAATTTATACTCCGAAGTTGGGAGTATAGGTGTTTTAGTATGCTTACATGATACAACAAAGGCAATGGAAGACGCTGGGGTAAAGACAGTTTATATTACTGGTGGTAAAGACAAAGTACCTTTTGATACTGACGGTACGTTCAAGAAGGACTTTCTTAGTGATCTTCAATACAAAGTTGACTTTCTTTACTCTGAGTTTGTAGATCATGTAAGCAAGTATACAGGATTACAGCCTGAAGAAATTAGAGGTACAGAAGCAAAAACATTTATTGCTCCCGATGCTCTAAAACTTGGCTTAGTAAACTCTGTAAAAACAAATAATGAATTTGCAGCTTACGTTGCTGCGAAACATAAAGTAAAACAAACAGGAGCAATGTAATGCTGGATAAATTAAAGAAACAACTTGGTATTAAGGAGTCAGCTACAGATGTAGATATGGCTGCTTTTGAAGATATCAAAGTTCAGTTTTCTCAACTACAAGAACAATTCACAGCGCAAGGTACTGAGCTTGCTAATCTCGTAGCTCAAGTGGCTACGTTTGAAGCTGAAAAGGCTGCATTAGAAACTGCGCTATCAACTGCTATTGAACATTCCCAAGCTCTAGAGGCTTCAGCTAAAGAAGTAGCTGATAAGATTCTAGCAGATAAGATGACAGAACGCAAGGCTAAATTAGTATCAGCAATTGGTACTGATAAAGCTGATGCAGCTTTCGAAGCTGTTAAAGGACTAGAAGATGCTGCTTTTGCTGCTGTAGTAACAGCGATGGCTACATCTGTAGAAGTAGAAGCTAAATCAGAGCTTTTTAGTGAAACAGGCGTAGCTGGTGATGCAGAGCCTAAATCAGAAATGACCGCAGAAGAAAAAATCCTGCGCGAAAAATACAATCAATAAGGAAAAACAGAATGTCCGTTATCGCAACAGATTACAATCACTACAGCAACCTTGTTAAGGCTAGTGATAGTGACCGCACAGAACTATTTCATGAACTTATTACAGTAAATGAAGCAGCTCAAAAATCATACGTAGTTGGTACTGTACTTGGTAAAGTAACTGCTACTGGTAAATATAAAATTGCTGTAGAAACAGCAGTAGACGGTAGTAAAGCTCCTGTAGCCATCGTTGTTGCTGATGCTTTTGGTACTTCAGCTCCAGTAACTATTGCAGCTACCACTGATACTAAAGTACTAGCTCTTGCTCGTGGTAAAGTGGTTGTATCTCTAGGTGCTCTAGCTCTAGATAGTACTTACAATGATGCAACTAAGAAACAAGCTGCTTATGACAGTCTAAAATCTGTAGGCATTATCGTCGAACAGACAGTTTAATAAATAAGGAAAATAATAATGCTAATTCGCAGCTTTGGTAATAACTTTCAGGTAGCAGACTGGACTCAAGAACTTAATGTAATCCCTAATCAGTGGGGTACTATCGGCCAGTTTGGTATTTTCGGTGAAGAATCTGTAGCTTCTAGTTCAGTTGCTTTCGAAGAAATCATAAAAGATGGTGCAGTAATTGTAGACCGTGTACGTGGAGATCGTGGTAATCAAAATAAAGATTATGTTCGCAAAATTCATACATTTAGTGTCGGTCACTTCCCCTTGGATGATGCGATTTATCCAAAAGACTTAGCCAGTGTGCGTGCCTATGGTGCACCTAATGAAGCAGATCAATTAGCTGCTGTACGTACTCGTAAAATGGAGCGTATTGCTCAAAATCACGCATGGACTCTTGAATATGCTCGTGCTCAAGCAATTGTAGCTGGTACAGTATATGCACCAAATGGGACTATTTCGCAAGATTGGAATAGTGAATTTGGCTGGTCAAGAACTTCAGTAGACTTCACTTTCGGCACTGGTACTACTGAGATTCTAGATAAGATTGAACAATGCATCGCTTCAATTCAGGATAACGTAGGTAACGGTGGCAGTATCTCCGGTATTGTTGCTTTCTGCTCCCCAACTTGGTTCGCTAAACTAATTAGCCATCCAACTGTTAAAGCAGCTTACCAGTATTACACTAGCACCCAAGAACCACTACGTCAACGTCTATCTACTGGTGGTGGCAACTCAGCAGCTACTGTGCGTCGTGAGTTCTTCTACGGTGG
>JADKIQ010000017.1 GCA_016721245.1 Sphingobacteriales bacterium | reverse complement strand
AAGACAATGTAGCGTTTCATAGCATTACTCCTCCCAACTAATTTCAACAGTATCAATGGGAATTGATTTATAAAATATGTTGTTAGCGGCTCCTCCTAAAGGATTAATAAACCAATATTCATCACCCTCTTTAGGCCATACATTATTTTCAGCTTCAACTTTTTCAATAGCCTGTTGAAGATTTGTAATTTCTTGTTGTGCTGCTTCCAGTTGCTGTTTCAATGTTGTTACGTTCATTTGTTTCTCCTTAATCGTTAATTACTAGAACACCTTCGATAGCTGCATTATCAAACACTTCATGGAAAATGTCTAGTAGAATTTTACGATCCCCATTAGCTAGTCCACCACCGATGAATGGAAACACAATACGTTTACAGGATTGTGTAACGTCTGCAACTACTGTAAGTAAACCATTCTTAACAGCATCATAATTAACATATGTTTTAGCCTTATCCCTGCCAAACTCTTGTTGTGTAATCAAGTTTACAATTACAATATCCTTAGACGTATCCCACCAAGCATTCCATTGTCCAATCTTCAGATTACCTAGCAACACTTCTTGCTTATATAGCTGGTAAGCTTTAGGCCATTTGTCTTTGACAATCTTAGCAATCCCGCTTCCCATAACACCCTTAGCATTGCAACCATGTACAAATACATCTCCAGCCTTTAGCTCTTCAAATACATCACCCTGTTTAATTGTTAGCATTTATTTCTCCTTACGTTGAACATGAAATAGATTATGGAGCATGTTTTATGGGTTGTCAAGAGGGAATTTAGACAAAATAAAAGCCCCAAGGCTTTCACCAAAGGGCTTTATGCTTATTTAGAATTAGTTTGTAACTATTTGTAAAAGGAGGCCGTAGCCTCCTTATTTTAGAGTTTATCTAGAGTAGTTCCAAAAGGCTTGCCACTAAATTCTTTGATAGCATTATAGTTATCTTCGATTTTAATTAAATTTTGTTCTATAACTCTTCCTTCCACATGGTGTAGCATGGCCCAAGACTCATACCTAGACACGCTCTTGAATATGCTCATAAACTCTTCTTTGTCTTTCTCTTCATGCGGAGACAAAACAGTACCTTGACACAATGCATGGAAGTATTTTGAAATACACTTAATTTCAGTATCAGACTTGCCATAAAATAATGGTGTTTTTATTCTGTTACCTTCACTGTTTCTACCATAGTCTAACCTAAAGTATTCTCTTACTTCTACTACAGGACTTGCAGTTGTCTTGTTGTTTAGATTTAATTTAGGAGTAGTCAGTCGTAGGTTAGATAGAAGGTTATTACTTGTATCTCTGTCCACGTGGTCAACCAATATAGTTGCAGGAATTTCTTTACTTAGATGTTGCTCAGTAATAAATCTAGCTAAAGATCGGAATCTATTATTTACACGTATTTTCCACATACCATATGGGCTGTTATTACTTTTTAATACATACTCTATTTTGTACTTATCAACCAGATAGCTATATTTCTCATCAACTATTAACTCCACTCTACCCTCCATTATTGTATAACTAAGTTATATTACTAAGTATATCAAGTAGTTATACTACCTAACTCGGTTTTACAGACAAAACTACTCCCTTATAGGCTCAAGCTAAAATAAATTAGCAGCCCACAAGGGAGAAGATTGTCAATTACCTAACTTCGGAAATTGACCAACTGTCAGTGACGTACACACTCGTTTGGTTTCCAAGGTCTTCAGCAATGTATGTTTGCTTGCTACAGCGTCCTTGTCACCGATGATCTGGCCTACTCCCGCTTGTGTCTCTGTAGCTCTTAGTAGACACTGTATTGCTCGTTGATGCTAACTAAGGGATCAAAGCCCATCAACGAATTCACACTATACGCTGATTTTACCTACTTGTCAACAGCTATGTAGCTATCCCTACATTTACAAACTATTTTTGAAATACTGGTTGACACAGGGGTAGTGGATGACTTAAGCTGCTTCTCATCAACAACGTCACAACGAAAGGGAAACAAAATGACTAAATTTACAAAAGAGCAATCAATCGTTATCACAGGTTTTACAGGGGTTCTTGCAGTAAGCTTCTCAGATTTTCATGAGGATGTTGAAAAACGTCTTGGGCATCCAGTTTTTACTCACCAATTTGGGAATGAGGAATTTATGGAAAAGGTTAGTAGTCTTTATAAAGAAGATTTCCTGAAGATGTGTCCGTAACACAAACCCACATAAACGCTCTACAATCAATTTCTAGGGCATTGTGGCTATATGCCCCTATGTGATAACAGAAGATTTTGTTGGTCTCTTGAAACGGCAGGAAATAGGGTTAATAACTAAATAATAGGAGGGTACTAATGAAACATTTTAGATATCGTGTCGTAGCAGGCCCAAATTGGCATGTTTCTGATGCTGAGTTCCAAAGAAAGGGCGCTCTAGATATTTACTTTAGCTTTAATGATTTTCGAGAGGCTGAAGCCAAGGCCAAGAAACTAGCAAACGAAACATGCTTGGATATGGAGCTATACTACAGACCGACTGTACAAAATTGGTTCTATGTCTACACAGTAAAGCCCTTCATGAAAGGACGGTTAATTAAATGAGCAAACTTGTTGTACACTATAAATACCCGGAAGAGAGCTTCATTGAAATTGGATATGCAGCTTTCATCTTCCCTGTAGACCATCCAAATTGTAGCAATACAACTTTAGCTAAGACGACAACAGTGTTACGCTATGATCGTGCTACAGGGGAGTTTGAAACAACTAACACGATTTATAAATTGGAGAAATTTTAATGAGAGGGATTTTCTTAGACGATGAACGTTATCCTAAAGACGTTACTTGGATTAAGTATCCAGAAAATGTTGAATGGTTTGTTGTAAGAAATTCATCTGAATTTACAGATCAATTCTGGCAACTTATGAGAACAGGAGAGGAATATATTGTTTCTTTTGACCACGATATCCAAGAATTTATTGGAAAAATTGAATTAACAGGTTACAGCAATCTCAAAGGGATGTTGAATGCAATTCAATATTATGGCTCAGCAGCTCCTAAATGTTACTTCCACTCAATGAACCCTGTAGGGAAAGAAAACATGGAAGCCTACTATAATAACTTTGTAGATTTTTACAATAAAGAATGGGAGAAATAATGTCAGAATACTTTGATTTCTTTAGTCCAGCCAATGCAACATCTAATACAACATTGGATGGGATTGATTGGAAATTGCTTTATGAAGTTGCACATAAGCAAGATTATCTAATTCGATGTATTATTCAATTAAAGATTAACACACAAAAAGCATTACATGAGATAATTAAATATAATGGAATGGATGCAGATGGTACGGGTGTAAAGGGGTATATAACATCACAAAGTATCCAAGGGAGATGGCTCTTTTACAAAGAAACCCAAGAAGAAAAGGATAAAGAGCTTATTAAACTTATGGCAGAGAAATGGGGAGATATTGTAAAGTACCTATTCTGTCTACAAAATAAAATTAAGACTGGTGAATTCAATAAATCCGATGTTCAGCCTGATATGTTTGGAGAGTAACAATGGGAATATGGACAAATTTTGATGGAAAGATTACAACTCACGTTGATGATCATTTCAGCTTAGGTAAAGCATTTAAAGAATTCTTTGATGGATATGAAGCAAGCATCTTCTGTAATTCTTGGGTACACAATGATAAACTTATAACAGACTTTGATAGTAATATTGAAGATGAGATTGATACAGCCTTAATGAAGATGAAGAAGTTTATTAGTGTAATTAAATCTGGTAAGAAACACTTTAACCTTGATGTCACAGTAAATGGGAGGTATATTGTATGACAGCTATTGGATTGGTATTAATTATAGTAGCATTATGGTTTATATGGCTCACTGATAATAACACCTCTGGAACTACAATAGTAATTGAAGTAGCTACTTTGTGGCTTGGAGTGTTGCTAGTTATTGCGGGAGTTATTAAGTTTGTATGGCAGGTAATGCCTTAATGAGTAAGCTAAAACTAATCAGCATTACAATTAGAGCTATAGAATTAATTACGTGCTGCTTTATTATAGCTGGTGTTATACGTCATTGGAGCTAAGGAGAAACAAATGGGAAATACTTGTTTGGCAACATTAGTAGAAATTATGCTAAAGCGTATTGAAGATTTAGAAAGTAGGCTACGTTGGATTGAGGAACACGGTTATTGTAATTCTCCAAATCCATTTGTTACAAAGAGGGAGGCTACGCATGACACAACTCAAACTGATGTTGATTAATTTCTTGACAGAAGAAGATAAGTTCATTAGTATCGCAGCTAACATGAAATCACGAGCGTTCCTAATGAACCAGTCTGATCTGATGATTATGAATATGGCCCTAGAGAAAGCACGTAGTCAGGGACAGGATATTGCTCTTGACTTCTATGCCAAACATAGTGTAGCATCTAATTTTAATTACCAAGGAGTGAAACGAAAATGAGCTGGATGTGGATTCCGTATTTTGCAGGTATTGCTGGTAACATTCGTGAAACATTAATTGGAATGACATTCTTCAATGGAGTTGTTTGTTTTATTCTCATTGGAGCTATTATGATGATTTCTGGTAATCTATATGGTGAAGAGAAGGAACTTAAGGTTAAGGCCTCTTGTATCAAACTTAGTAAATGGCTTATTCCAATCTTTTTGCTAACATGGACATTACAAATGTTTATCCCAAGCAAAGAAACTATCTTTCAAATGGCTGGGTTTGGAGCAGCAGAAACAGTAATTAAATCTGACACAGCTAATAAAGCTGTGGAGCTAGCTAACGAGTATCTTACTAAACAATTGAAACAAATTAAACAGGAGAATAAATAATGGACATCCAAGCTACTATTAGTAAATTGCAGAGTGATATTAAGCTTACATCTGGTTTTATTTCCTCTCTTGAGGAACATACCGAATATTGGCTAAATGCCGCTAAAGCAAATGGGGATAGTAAATATCCTTGGCGTAAATATCATCAATTGAAAGATGATATGGCTCGTGTTGTAGAAATGCAAAAGATTAGCAAATCAATGTATAAGCTAATGTGTACAATTCAGAAACAAATGCCTAATGGTAGTATTTCTATGGCTCAGATTCGGGAGATGTGATATTGAGCAAAGAGTCAATGCTTGAATATTGTGTTAAGAAGGCAAGGGAGGGAGACAGCGGGGGCCGCTGTCGTGTATACTCTGTAGCTACAGACAAACGTGGGAATTATCTTGGCGAGGCTATGAATTCTTACGTAAAAACCTCTCCAGTAATGAAGAAATTTAATTTTCTTAGTGGACAAAAAGGTAAAGAGTATCTTCATAGCGAGGTACGTACTATCTTATCTGCCATTAAATCCAACAGAATTATTGATAAACTGTACATTGCAAGAGTAAATAAAAATGGGGATAGCTTGCCAGCTAAACCCTGCATAATTTGTCAAACGTTTATAGAAGACTACGAAAGATTGTATAATACAAGGATAAAAATTATATGCCAACATTAGGGCCGGATTACTCCTATATCTATAGGAAGATTAATAAATTAACAATGATAGGTTTTACAGGTACAGTACGTAAGAAAATAGATCAAGGTGTGTCTACGTACTGTGTGAATGTGGTACTTTAAAGGAGTTGGAATTTTCATACTTCAAAAAGGGCCGAGCCAAGTCTTGTGGCTGCTTACAAAAACAAGAAGTTGGCCGATTTAAAGAAACTTTAAAAATTAATGGAATTTATGCAACAGACTACCGTGAATACTCTATTTGGAGGGAAATGCGTAATAGAACTACAATCTCAAAAACAGACAAATCTGTTAGAAATTATCAAGATAGGAATATAAGAGTATGCAAAGAATGGGATAAATCTTCTGGTTTCAGAGCATTCATAACAGATATGGGTAGGTGTCCTGAAGGTTATGAATTGGATAGAATCGATGTGACAGGGGACTATTGTAAAGAAAATTGTAGATGGATATCTAGAAGTGTAAATCAATTCAATAAGAATCTGTCAGATAAAAATTCAACTGGAGCAATTGGGGTTGGTAAAGGCAATACTAAATTTAAATACAGAGCATACATATCAAAAGATGGAGTTAGACAAGACTTAGGCTATTATGTAACATTTAATTCTGCACTAGAGGCTAGGATAATAGCAGAAATTAAATTATATGGGTTTGTTACTAAGGAAAAGCTTGACAAATATTCAGATATAGTAGAATATTGCCAAGCTATGATAACATCTGAATTTCCAACATTGAATGTACATTATACGGAGGAAATATGAAAATTTGGAAACTAGAGTGTTCGCATGGAGGTGATCCGCTGTATACTTGGGCTTTCTTTAAGAATAAACCAGATGAACAATATGAAGTACTAATTGATACTGAAGATATGACTCCAGCACGCAGACGAAAAGTTCTATTAACACTAGGTGATCGAGGATATCGTAAATACCATACGAGCGGGTATCGTTGGATAATTGGTTGGTACTAAGGAGACTATATGAAGAATACAGTTGAATGTTCTATTTGGCCTTCTGCTTCAATCACAGTAGAAGCTCAAGGAGAGTTTGTTAAGATTACTATTACAGGCCGTGGTGGGGAGAAGCAATCTGTAGTCCTTAGTGATAGACAGTTTAGTAAATTTTTAAACATTTTGGATGAACATTGTGGACACTAAAATTGAAGCTAAGGCCGTAGCCTTGTTCCTATACGACACTTATGAAGAAGCTTTCACAGCTTTTAAGAGTTTTGCTGATATCAATAAACATATGATAGAACATATTTTCCCACAAAGTCCATATGTTCAAGTAGGAGCTTTACGAATCAACTTTGGATATGCAACCAGTCACGAAGATTTTGTATCAAAATTTTGTAGTATGCAATGTGTGTTTGTTGTGTATAATGGTACAAATCCAGAGGTAGAGCAAGTGTGTAGATACCGTGTTAGGGCTTCAACAAGAGATTTAAACTATATTAGAGGGATTAACAATGATTAATTTAGAGCTTGCTGCGAAGCAGCAGTTGTCTGAAGATGAAGTATTCAAAATTGA
>JADKIQ010000016.1 GCA_016721245.1 Sphingobacteriales bacterium | reverse complement strand
CTCTTAGCCTGTCTGCTCTGAAAAATCAGGCATGCGAAAAGCCTGCACTGTCCAACTTCCCCTCTCGAGAGGGGGGATTGAGGGGTGTGTAAAAAGCCTAATGTGCCAATATCTTTTTTGAAGTAATTGTGCCTCCATCCATCATCTGTATAACATAGATTCCGGCGGCTAATTTATGATGGAAGTTCAGGGCAAAAACAGAGGCACCCGCTTCCATATTTTTACTTTCCTGATGCAGTAATTTTCCGGAAATTTCATACAAACTAAACTGCAGATTTTTATCCGTATCCGTAAATAAATTTACCATCACCGTATTATCAGGTGTGTAATAAATTTGCGTTTCATTTTTTATAAAATCCTCGCAGGACGTTTGAATAATATTGGAATAAACGGGAGCTGTATTTCCGATATCCTGTTGTCTCAAACGATAGTAATTAGTGCCATTCAGCGGATACTCATCCGTGTATGCATAATTTTTCAGCTGATTGGATTTTTGTGCCGTGGCAAATCGCTGAAGGGTAATAAAATGGATGGCATCGGAAGAGCGTTCCAGTTCAAAATAGCTGGAATTTTCTTCGGATGCGGTGGTCCAGTTGATGTTTACAAGATCATTTTTACACTTCGCATGAAAGGAAGTTAATTCCACCGGCAAACCGATTATCGGTGTTACCACATCGCCCAGCGCATATCCTGAAAATCCCGTGAAACCATCATATTCAAAGGTGGTGTACGTAACTCCCGTAGCACTCGTATAAGTACCTGTTACGGGAATTTTTATTTCTACCTGTGCGTCGGAAGTCACCGTCCATGCACGGTCGCTGGTAGCGGTTTTATAAATTTTTAAATGTCCGATTACTTCGGCAGGGGTATGGTTGTGTGCATTGTAATAACCCGGTAATGCATTTAAAATCGGGTTGATGTAATCACAGTAATCCTGCAGTTCCTGTGTGCTGACAAAGAATTTTATTTTATAGTTTGGAGAACTGTAATTTGTTGGTGTGGCTGCCCAGGTTTTTGTCATAAACAAAGGCGTTCCTGTAAGATTTGAATTTTGAAAACCGAGTCCAGGCGTGGCATCATCGTGCAAAATAGTTTCGGCAGTCAAGTCGCCGTGATTGATGTTTGCATTGTTTTTTATGTAGAAAATAATTTTGTCAATGGCATCTAAATAATACCTGCTTTCGTACTGCCGCAACTGGCAGGTGTAATTTTGATTATCCATCACGACATCAAAGTTTCCTCTAAGAGAATTTATCCAGGTTTGATTGGCCGCAGAATTTGCAGAGCCCGGCGTTTCCAGCGCATTCGGCGATGTGGACGTGGTTTTTGTCCAGTTGCTGACGTTGCGGTAATCGTTATCATTGGTGTTTACAAATGCATATGTTTTATTGCTCGTACCCGAAAAATACAAAGCGTTATTGCCGTAAGTAGCGTAATCGGGATGATTGGAAACAATGATATCACAGGAGCCGCAACTTGAACTGCTGCCTTTATCGCCATAAGATAAGCCCATAAAATAAGTACCAGCCGGGTCGCGCAATTGCACGGCATCACCACTGTTGCGGAATTGTACGGTGCCCATATCCGGATTTACATAGGTTGCAGGTATGTAGGAATCATACGATGTATTGCTCGGTAAATTACAATCACTCGAAAAATAATTATTGGTAGTAGCAGACGAACAGGAACCTGTGTTGTAAAAGTTTACACCTACCACATACACATAATCCAGGTTGGCATCTGTAGGGTCATCGGCTAAACCAAGGTTGGTGATTTTATCATTTTTTACCGGAGTTCCGCCGGTTTGATCATCTACATAAATCACAATAACAGAGCCAACAGGAACTTTCTCCCAGGTGCAGGAATTGCTGAATTTTATATGTCCGTCTGCAATGCCTAATTGTGTACCATAACCGCCGCTGAAAATGCCGCTGTTGTCATCAATAATCCATCCTCTCAAATCTACAGTAGTGCCAGGCAATCCAACGACTACGAGTTCCAGATAAGAGGCATTGTTTGCTCCTTGTGAGAATTCATTTAATACAACACCCTCCAGCACATCGTCGTCAATAATCGTCATCTGATGATTGGTATTGCTGAAGGTTACCGCAGGCCCGCTAACTTTGGAGAGTGTAAAGTTCCTGTATTTATTGGCTTCAGGAATGGCATCATTCAGTATGTTTACGGTTGCATATTGTGTTTGAGGGTAGGAACTTGCTGCTGTAAATGTTAAGTCTGTATTGGTAAAAGTGAAATCGGTGGATGCTGATGCCGTGCCTGTTCCTGCATCAGTAACGGAAAGCATTAAATCGGCCGAAGGTGCTGTATTTACGGTCACACCGATTTGATACGTTCCTCCATTTTCCAATACAGCACCGGATGTGGAAGCAAAGGTGCAGTTGGGTAAGCTTACGTTTGTCCAGTTCAGGTTTACATCATCAATACCGAATGTGCAGGTATTCCCGGAGCCGGATGCTGCGTTTAAACAAACAATTCTGATCCATACATTCGAAGAAATATTATCCAGTGCATTTCCAAAATTAATAGTTACAGGCTGCACTCCCCATGTTCCGGAGTTGATACCGAGATCCGTAAAAGTGGCCCCTGCCTGTGTAAAGGTAGAAGGAGAGCTTCCTGTTCCAAAATCTACTCTGTAGATGGTCGTCTTTCCCTGCGGGCTTAAAAGCTGTGCAGAAAATGACATGGAGAAGTTGGTGAATCCTAATGTATTGGCTAATTCCAGCACAAATGCCTGACCGGGATCGCCAAAGCTGCCGGTGGAACGAATGGCTAAACATCTGTCTGTTGCCCCATTTTGCAGCGCAGAAGAACTTGCGGAGGTAAGCGGTGTTTTAGCAGATGCACAAAATCGGAATTGTCCTGTAGTGGAAGCCCAGGTTCCGCTGGTTGCCGGCGTATGAAGGGTGGCGCCTAATGCGGTGGCTGTTGCCCCGTTCTTGTTGTCCAGCCGGAAGGTAAAGGTAGTGCCGTTAAAATCCTGCGTAACTGGAGCCGGAAAGCGTAATCTGTCCAAAAGAGTGGAAAGAAATGAAAAAGAAAATAAGAATGTAAAATTTCTTCATAGGCATGAACCGACATCACCCGTTTCCACACTAAAAACAAGCAAATAAAGTTAGACATATGCTTACATATCCGCCTGTTAATTTATCAATATGGAAACGTGTATATTGCAGTATGTTTGTAACTTTGCGTAACAGCACTTGCTTTAAAAATAATCTATTGAATTTCAACAGTATATGTTTGCAGAAGAAATAGGAAAACATAACTGGAATGCCATTCATGTCCGGATATTAGATGTAAATCGGTCGATGGTGGAGGAGGTTTTGTTAAATAATAGTCACAGCCGTCCTACCCCGGATGATTTCAGTATCCTGATTTCTCCGGCTGCCGCCCTTTTCTCGAAGAAATGATGCAGCTGGAGTAGTCGTATTACACAAGAACGATTTGGAAAAATATGCAGCTGTTTATTCCAATGTATCTGAGTAATGAATGTCAGAATATTTGTACGTATTGCGGCTTTAGTTTTACCAACAAAATTCCGCGCAAGACATTAACGGATGCAGAAATTTTAGCAGAAATCGAAATCGTAAAATCATACGGCTACGATAATATTTTACTCGTCACCGGTGAGCATGATAAACTCGTGGGCATCGATTATTTATTGCATGCGGTGGAATTGGTGAAACAACATTTTTCGCAGGTATCCATCGAAGTGCAGCCGATGGAGCAGCATGAATACGAACTGCTGAAAAAAGCAGGCGTGTATGCAGTGTTGGTGTATCAGGAAACCTACCACAAAGACGTGTATAAATCGTATCACCCGAAAGGAAAAAAATCAAATTTTGAATATCGTCTGGATACACCCGACAGGCTTGGAAAAGCAGGCGTTTACAAGATAGGGTTGGGTGTTTTATTAGGGCTGGAAGACTGGCGCACGGATAGTTATTTCAATGCCTTGCACCTGGACTATTTGCAAAAGACTTACTGGCAGACAAAGTACTCGGTTTCCTTTCCGCGCATTCGTCCGCACGAAGGTGATTTTGCACCAAAATCTGTGTTGAGTGAAAAGGAATTATTGCAGTTGATTTGTGCGTATCGTATTTGTTTTCCGGATGTGGAATTGTCGCTTTCTTCCAGAGAAAGAGCACAGTTTCGCGACATTGTTTTACCTTATGGAATTACCTCGATGAGTGCCGGCAGTAAAACCGAACCCGGCGGTTATTCGGATTCGGAAGCGCTGAAACAATTTGAAATACACGACGACCGTACTCCTGCAGAAATTGCGGCGATGATTCGTTCCAAACAATACGAGCCGGTCTGGAAAGATTGGGACGCCGTTTTGATTTAATTTTTATATTTTTGTTCTATGAGACTTCAACAAAAGATGATTGATTTTATTTCCACTTTTACAATTGCGGATTTACCAAAGATGGAAATAAGATTATTTGGCTCTCGTGTAAATAATCAGAAAAAAGGTGGTGATATTGATTTATTATTTTTAACAGATAAAAAATTAACGTTTGCTCAGAAGTCAAGATTTAAAAATGATTTTTTTCAACGATTTGGCGAACAAAAAATTGATATTGTTAATTTTACGTTTGATGAACAGACTGCATTTAAAGATATCATCCTTACAAACTCAATTTTGCTATGTCAAAAAATACAAAATATTTAGCTTTATTTAAAGAGAATACGGATTTACTTCTACTATCAAAAGAAACACTTTCACTTTCTTTTATTAAATGCAAAAAAATTGGATTGAAAGCTGAATATACTTTTGAAGAATCTGAATCATTTGACTCATTATCTTCAAAATTTGCAAGAACAGCAGATATTTTTACACAAAAAGTTTTAAAAACATTTTTCATAATTGTAGGCGAGAATCCAGAAACGTTTATTGATAAAGCAAATTATGCAGAAAAATTGCACTTAATCCCATCTGCGGAAATGTTGAAAAATATTAGATTCTTACGAAATGATATTGCACACGAATATATTCCGCAGAATTTGATACAATTATATGAAGATGTATTATCTTACACCTACGAGTTGCTGTTAATTTTAGAGCATTTTGAAATAGAATATCCTAAATTAATTACAAGAATATAAAAATTGAAAACACGAATATTTCTACTTTTCTTTATTTTAAAAATGCAATTTGCGTCTGCGCAAATCGGAGGAAAAAATATTTATGATTTCCTGCAGTTTCCCACTTCCGCGCGTATGGAAGGCCTGGGCGGCGGGTTGCAAAGCATCAAATATTCCAAAGATGCGGATATCTCACTGGCCATTTCAAATCCATGTTTTTTAGACAGTTCGTTTCATAAGCAATTATCCATTACCAATGCGTTTTACACAGACAAAACCAATATCGGCAATATCACCTTTGCTTATTACCATCCAAAAATAAAATCTACACTGGCATATACCATGCAGTATGCTTCTTACGGTAAGTTTGATGGACGGGATGCTTCCGGAAATCAAACTGGTACGTTTCGTGCGGCAGATTTTAATTTTCAGGTGGGTGTCGGTCGCAGTATCCGCAAGTTTTTTTATGGTGTTAATTTAAAATTCATAGTATCTCATTTAGAAACGTATACGTCGCTTGGTTTTGCCACAGATGTTGCTATCGGATATCATAACCCGAAAACCAACTGGACTTTTGCAGCTGTGGTGCGCAATGCAGGTGTAGAGTTAAAAACATATGTAAAAGACGACGGCAGACAGAAACTACCCATAGCACTGGATTTTTCTTTTTCCAAACGCTTCAAAAAAATTCCGGTGACTTTATCCGTTACCGCACATGATTTACAAGTGTGGAATTTAAAGTTTCCGGAAGAAGAACAAACCACCTTGTTTGGCACCACTAAAAAGAAAAGCAAAGGCTCTGAAATTATTGATAATGTATTCCGTCACTTTTCCTTTGGAGCGGAAGTGCAGGCAGGAAAGCCGGTGCGTTTGCGCATCGGATATAACCACATGAGACGTCAGGAATTGGGTGTCGGAAAGAAGAAAGGGTTCTCCGGTATTTCTGCAGGTTTCGGTATCAATATCAAGCAGTTTGCCTTTGATTATGCCTATGCACAATATCACAGAACCGGCAGCGATCATCAGCTGACATTCAGGATAAAACTGGACGAATTTGGAAAAAAAGCAAAATAACACAGTCGTAAGTGGTGAGTCGTGAGTCGTAAGTTTAACACATAAATTTATATTTGCGATAAATTACTCACGACTCACGACTTACGACTCATGACTAAAAAAATAAACATCGCCATCGACGGTTACTCGGCATGCGGAAAATCATCCACGGCCAAGCGTGTCGCCAAAAAATTAGGATATATTTATATCGATTCTGGCGCGATGTACAGAGCGGTCACGCTTTATTTTCAGCAGCATTTAATTGATTTGGATAACCTGGAAGGTATTGAAAATGCACTTCCGAAAATTTCCATAGATTTCAGAAAAGCAGGAGAGGTACATCATACTTTTTTAAACGATGTGGATGTGGAGGAAGAAATTCGTCAGCCAAGAGTAGCAGCGATTGTGTCGGAAGTGGCCGCCATGAGTAATGTGAGGAAAATGCTGGTGGCGCAGCAGCAGAAAATGGCGGCACAAAAAGGCGTGGTGATGGAAGGCAGAGATATCGGCAGTGTGGTAATCCCGGATGCGGAACTGAAATTTTTTATGACGGCAGATGTGGATGTGCGCACCAAAAGAAGACAGGATGAATTGCTGAAAAAATCAGGTAAATTATTTCCGCTGGATGAATTAAAAGCCAACTTGTTGCACCGCGACCGGATAGATTCCACCCGCGAGGATTCACCCCTGACGAAAGTAGCGGATGCCATTGAAATTGATACCACCCATATCACCTTAGAAGACCAGATTGAACTGATTTATGAAAAAGCAATGGAGCTGATTAATGCTTAATTTTATCCTGAGCTTGTCCGAATAATAATCTCTTAATACCCGCTTGATAATTATCAATGGAAATGCTTGCAATGGCAACTATTTTTGTTGTAAATTAGTATACATGGAAATGACAATGGAACATACAACAACGGAAGTGATGAACGACGACCAACGCACAAAAATCATTAGAAGGGAAGTGCAGCTGGCGAGCAAGGAAATCCGTGCAAAATATCCGTTTTTACAGCATCAGAATGCTATCGGATTTTTCATTTTTTCCTTCTCCATTGCCATGATTGTTCTTTCGGCTGTATTATACCTTCAAGGTACTATTGGTGTAATTGCAGTGGTACTTTCCGTGGCCTTCTGGACTTCTTTGCTGCATGAACTAGAACACGATTTAATACATTACATGTATTTCAAAAAGAATAAATTCATGCACAACCTCATGATGCTGGGAGTTTGGGTATTTCGTCCGATGACCATCAATCCATGGTTTCGCAGAGATTTGCATTTTCACCATCACCGTACTTCCGGCACGAAGACGGATATTGAAGAACGCGGCGTCACCAACGGAGAAACCTGGGGTTTCAGAAGATTTATTACAACGGCAGATATTTTATTAGGCGGTGTACTGCGCGGCAATATAATTCGAAAAGATATTATTGAAGCCGTAAAAAACGGAGAACTTCCGAAAGAACAGGCACTGGTTTTTAAGAAAGTGAAAATGTACGGCATGATGCCGTTTACACTGGCATTGTATTTTGTGTGGTACTTCTTTCTGGCACATTATGCGCTGCATTTTATTTCCGATATATTTAATCTAGGCTATCAAAGCCCGGCCATTATAGAAGCACAATTCAAATGGATAAATCCGCTGGTGGCGATACTGATTTTGCCGAATTTATTCCGGATGTTTTCCCTGCATTTTATCACCTCCAATATGCACTACTACGGCGATGTGGAACTGGGCAATGTAATGCAGCAAACACAGGTGCTGAATAAATGGTATTTCCTTCCGTTTCAGTTGTTCTGTTTCAACTTTGGCAGCACACATGCCATTCATCATTTTGTAGTGAACGAAACGTTTTATGTGCGACAAATGACTGCATCCAAAGCGCACAAGGTAATGCAGGAGCAAGGCGTTCGTTTCAATGATGTTGCTTCATTCCTCAGGGCGAATCGGTTTATGAAAGCGAGTTGAAGATAGTTTGATTTCTCATTTTATTTTTTATTTTCGATAATGAGAAATACTTTTTCATGCTTCTTTGTTATCCTTTTTGCTTATTATTCCTCTTATGCGCAATCTTCCTCAGATTATTTCAGAAAAGGAAAAGAACAGTATGATTCCAGTTTGTATAAAATTGCTACAGATAACTTCACTCAATCTATTACTTTAAATCCGCGCTTCGACAGTGCATATCATTATCGTGGATATTGTTATTTTAAACTAAAAGACACCATCAAGGCAGATAAAGATTGGCAGACTGCCATAAGTGTAAATTCACGCTGCAACATAGCGAGATTCTATCATGCTTCTGTAAAATATTACAATAACGACACTCTTGGTTCTATAAGAGAATTAGATACAGTTTTATATTTCGACAAGTATGATAAAGAAGCCTTGTATGTTAGAGCATATCTGAAACTAGAGCTTGGTTGCTTTGAAAGTTCCATAAAAGACTGGAACAGATACATGCTCCAAAACTCCGGAAATGATACTGCTTATTTTAACAGAGGCTATGCACTAGATAATCTTGAAAGATATAAAGAAGCAATCAAAGACTATAAAAAATCTATCGAAATAAACCCGCACAATGCAAACGCCTATTGCAACCTTGGAAATATAATGTACGATACAAAAAATATAAGACTGCTTTATTGTATTTTGATAAAGCTATTCTATTTGACTCTAAATTAAAACAAGCTCACTATGGAAGAGGGTTGGTTAAAAATTCAATAAAGAAAGACGCAGAATCAATAAATGATTTTAATGAAGCAATAAAATTAGATTCCTTATACACTAAAGCTTTCGTAGGAAGAGGTAAGTAAGTCTCATTTAGGTATTATAATGCAGCATTAATAGATTATACAAAAGCTATTAAAATAAATTCTGGCAAAGAAAATGCAGTAGCTTACTTCAATAGTGGAAACATGAAAGTAAAACTAAATGACTTGGCAGGAGCATTGAAAGATTACTATTTGGCATATAAGTATGGTTATATGGATGCAAAAAATGAAATAAAGAGAATTAGTAAATAACTTAAATTTCAGACCCCTCGACATGGTGTTATCACCTGTCGACTGACATACAGGTTAGTTTTCTTCAGGCTTCTTTACGGATATTGGTTGACAGGTGACAACACCTGTCAAAGGCGAGGAATTAGCCTTAGAACACGAATTTTTTCCGCGCTTGATAGAAGAATATGTATTGAGCAGGAAAGCATGAAACCCGGCTAAAATGATGGAGATGGTAAATAGCCTTTATCAGCAGATCAACAACAAGCGGCTCTCTCCGGCTTTTTCGCTTGGTGCACGATGAATACAAGGAGCTACCTGACTTTCGGGATGATCTACCGCCAATCTCCATAAGTGACCGAGGCCTAAGCTGTAAGGACGTGCGTTGGCTTTGGCCTGATAGTGCAGGTCAAAGAAATGTTCATTTAAAAAAGATTCAAAACCTTCCTCCGTTCCACCATATAGTTTTTTGAGCGCATCCTGTATTTCGGGCAACAGCACTTTTGTTCGGCTTGTGCATTGGGCAGTATTTCACTCGGCTCGCCATAGTAAGTGCATAAAAAGGTGTCGGTTGGTACAGAGAGCGATCTACATAAAAGAATAGACATCGGTTGGGAAAAACGGGAAGCTTTCATCTCTCTCGTAGCATCGGATCAGATTAAGTATAGGAGACGCGCCCTGTGCTTTCAGCCTCTTCAGGTCATTTAAAAGAATGGTACGGGCAAGCTGCCCCTGTTCACTCAGGGAAAGCCCACGAAGCAGCTCCTCGTCAAGTTCCTCCATGTTTTCGTTAAATTCTATCTTTTGAACAATCTCGGAAAAATCACCGCTTAGTGTACGCGACCAGCAGATTGCATTCATTTCTCCATGAAAAGGCGTGAAACAAGGTCTTGAAAATTCGTGACACAGTGAATGTGATGCTCAGCGCTGGATAAATCTGTCATAATGGGTATACGTCTAAAATTATTTCATCTGCTCATAGGCTTTCGGTACTTTTAAGGTAACCAAGAGAGTATAAGGCAAAGCTTGGATAAAGGTTTGCGGCTACCAGAAGTTGGCGATTTCGGAGAACAAAACTGTCTGCCACTACTGAACTTGATACGAAGCACAAAGCTTAATTTAACAACTGAACCGCCAATTTCTTGTAGATGCTGTTATGCCTTCGTGCTTCTTCTCGGTTATAAGTAAGTCTCCAAGAATTTAATGCTGTCTTTCTTGTCATTGAAACTTGCTTCTATTCTGTCGCCAGTGTTGTATTTGATAATGATTTCGTATTTACTCAACGGTAATTTGGGTCTGTCTTCGGAATACTTTTTCAAGTTAATTGCATCGGTCACGCTGGTTGAAAGAGTTTCTTGTCCATGCAATGGTAAAATAATAATACGTTCAATGAATCGAGAAACTGTGTCAGATAGTGAGTTTAAAAATTCGTCAACGTTTTTCATGTTGAGTTTCAAAGTTCTTGGCTACATCTTCTTGTTGTCTAATTTATTCCAACTGTCAATCTTCTTTTTGAAATCTGTCTCTGCTGTTTTCTCGTCAAATGCAACATTAATACCGAATTTAGAAAATGCTTTACTACTGTGTCGTATGGGAAATATAGAACACCAAATCCAAGTGATTTTAATTGAGACAATGCACCCTCAGTAAACACACCTGCTAAAACTACTCCTACAAACGGAGAAGAATTTCTGTATTTGTTGGCTAATGGAAGAATAGCACTTTGAATTTCTTGTGCTTTATTTCTTGAATGTTTGGTGTATCGTCTCCATGCCGATTCAATGAATGCAACAAAACAATACTCAATTTTATTTTCTGTCCCGCCACGTTCAAGCACAAAGTCTAAATCGTGCTTGTTTTCTTTCGAATCGGTCCAAGTAACTTTCTTTCCTGAACGTGCTTTTCTGACACCTTTCTTGTCAAGGTAAAGTTTATGCTTTCGTGCAAACTTTTGCAAGTGTGGCTCTAAGGCTAACTCCAATAGGTCGCCAATTAATTGTCCAAATTTATGTGATAAAGATTCTGCCATTTTTAACTATTTATCCAAAGTCTTCCTTCATGTAAAGGAACTGTATGTTTTCAATTTTCCATTTTACGTTTCTGTCTCAGCTTTTCGGAATTCGTAGTCGCTAAAACCTGCCGATACCGCTAATTCCCCGCCACTTATCAACTGGAACATAAATTCCATAAGGTGCAGAGTCGCCAATTACAAAACACATTTGCAGTTTGGACTTGTTACTCTCCTTAATGAATGAAACACGTCAGCAAGGTCATTGAAATATGTAACCATTAAATGGTAATTCTTCTTCCACCATGTTTTAATCTTTCTGGTTTTTAGTGTTTCAAATACTTCCAATAATTCAAAATGAATTACTGCCAACTTTTGGATTTGAAATGATACTATCCACACTGTCACCCAATTTTGAAACGT
>JADKIQ010000015.1 GCA_016721245.1 Sphingobacteriales bacterium | reverse complement strand
GAATTGAAAACTATATATTGTGATAATAATCAGTTGCAAACCTTAGACTTTATTGGTTGCACAAATTTGGAATCAATTTATTGTTATAATAATCGATTACAAACCTTAGACGTTAGTGATTGCTCGATTTTGAGAACTTTAGATTGCCGTGGTAATATATTATCATCCTTAATTGTTAACGGCTTGACTAATTTAGAATGGTTACAATGTAGTAATAATCAATTGTCATCATTAAATGTTGATGGCTTAACTAAATTGAAAACTTTAGATTGTGGAAATAATCAATTACCATCCATAAACGTACTTAGTCTGACAAATTTGGAAGGATTATATTGCCCTTATAATCAATTAACTTTTTTAAGTGTATATAACTTAACAAATTTAAAATATTTACATGTAAATAATAACAATAAATTGACGTATATAAATTTGAAAAATGGAATATGCGATAGTTTTTATATTAATCATACTGATGGTATTTATTATATTTTACATAACAATCCTAACTTACGATTTATTTGTGCTGATGATAGTGATATTAATACACTAAAACAAAATTTAATTTCTGCTAATTTATACAATGTTACTATTAATTCATTTTGTAGTTCAACTCTAAGCGGTAGCTACTATGATTTAAATGCTACTATTAAATTAGATTTGGATAATGATGGTTGTACATCTCAAGATGCTAATTATCCAAATCTAAAAATTAAAATTAAAAATGCAACAGATAGTGGTTTTGCATATTCTGATGTTCAAGGCAATTTTGCTATTCCATTCGATATTGGCTCTTATACTTTAATACCACAACTACCAAATTCTTATTTTATTTGTTCTCCAACATCAACAACCATTACCTTACCAGAAGATACTATTCCACAACAATTTTGCATTACACCAAATGGCATACACCACGATGTATCTATTACTGTAATTCCAGTTCGAGCAGCTCGACCAGGTTTTTCAGATGCTAAGTATAAGATTGTATTAAAAAATAAAGGCAATCAAATTGAAAACGGTACTCTTTTATTTAATTACGATGAAAATAAACAAGATTTTATTTCAGCAAGTTCAACACCGAATAGTATAACAAGTGGTCAACTTGCTTTTGTATTTAGCAATCTACAGCCATTTGTAACACGCGAAATTACAGTGACAATGCGTACCAATGCACCAACTGATAATCCTGCTGTTAATACAGGTGATGTTATTCAATTATCTGTAACTGCAAACTTAGATAATGGTGTACGCGATGAATTCTTTAAAGATAATTTTCAAAACATTAAACAAACGGTTATTGGTAGTTTTGACCCAAATGATAAAACATGCTTAGAAGGCGATATTATTACCCCAATTTTAGTAGGTGATTTTGTGAATTATCTGATTCGTTTTGAAAATACTGGAACTGCCAATGCAGAAAATATTGTAGTCACCGATTTTATTGATTTGAATACCTTTGATATTTCAACGTTAGAAATCACCTCAACCTCACATAATTGCAAAACACTTATCCGCAATGGAAATAAAGTACAGTTTGTATTTGATAACATTAACCTGCCATTTACAGAACCATTGAAACATGGTTATGTAGCATTCAAAATAAAATTAAGAGATGATTTAACAATAGGCGATAGCTTAAAAAATCATGCTGATATTTATTTTGATTATAATTTGCCAATTACAACTAACACAGCTACTTCAAGAATTGAAACTGTAACTGCAATAAAATATAATTCTAAGAAAGAAGGAAGTTTAAGTGTTTATCCAAATCCAGGCAACGGTAACTTTACAGTTAATTTTGAGTCAGAAGGAAATAATCCAATTTTAATCAGCGTTTCAGATATAAATGGTAAGACTGTTTACGAACAAAAAACCGTTCACCATAATAGAAGTTCCACATCAATAGAATTACAAAATTTGCCAAACGGAATGTACCAGCTTCAGATTTTCTCAGATAAAGATGTATGGATACAGAAATTATTGTTAGTAAAATAACGATATAAATGATGGTTAAATTTTTAAAAACTATTTGCTTATTTGCGCTGTTTATATTGGCAGCAAATACTCATGCGCAGATTATTAATATTCCGGATGCAAATTTCAAAGCGAAGCTAACAAATGCATTTTTTTCGTATGCAAAAGATTCTTTAGGAAATAATATTGATGTTGATTTAAACAATGATTTTAAAATTGACCAATCAGAAGCATTAAGAGTATATAATTTAGACGTTAAAAGTTCAAATATCCAATCCTTGCAAGGGATTGAATATTTTAAAAACTTGTTTAAATTAAATTGTTCTGATAATATCATTAGCAATTTGAATCTTAGTAACAATAAAAGATTACAATCATTAAATTGTAGTAAAAATCAGATTCTAAACTTTAACACTACTCTTAATTCAATTTCTTCGACGATTACCGAATTAATTTGTGATAGTATCGGTATAACCAATTTATTATTGAACACGAATAACTTTGTTAACTTATCAACCCTTAGTGTTGCCGACAATAAACTAGCTCAATTTGATTCAAAAATTACATCTTGTTTAAAGTTAACTAAACTATATTGCGAAAAAAATAATCTGACATTTTTAGATGTAAGTAAATTTAAAGACTTAAGTGTTCTTTATTGCGATAATAATTTATTATATAATTTAGATGTATCCGGTTTGAAAAAACTAACACAATTTGATTGTAGTAGTAATAATTTAGGCACACTTTTTTTAAAGAATGATACTATTAATAATGAATATGATGCAAGTTCATGCATAAGGTTTTTTGGGTTGCCATGTTTAGATTTTTCAAATAATGCTGAGTTAAAATACATTTGTACTGACAAAAGCGATACTTTAAAAATCAAAAGAGCATGTGCTAATTATAATTTAACTACTACGATTGTAAATGCAAAATGTAACGCTGATGCTAACGGATCAACATATAGTTTACACGGTGATATTAAATATAATAACAGTGTAAATGGTTGTCAGAGTAATAACGTAATTTTTAAAAATGTTAAAATATTAATTAATAATTCTACTGACTTTGTTATAACAGATAATAATAATAATTTTAATTTAAATTTATACAGAGGCAGTTATGAGCTAACCCCGATAATACAAAATAATTACTTTATAAGTCAACCAACTTCTGTAACTGTAACTTTACCGGAAGATACCATACCACAACAGTTCTGCATTACACCAAACGGTATTCATCATGATGTGTCTGTTACCATAATTCCTATTCGTCCAGCTCGTCCTGGTTTTTCAGATGCAACCTACAAAATCGTTATAAAAAACAAAGGCACACAAATTGAAAGCGGTACAATTTTATTTAATTACGATGAAAATAAACAAGATTTTATTTCTGCAACATCAACACCATTGAGTTTATCTGGCGGTGAATTGAATTTTCTTTTAGCAATTTACAACTTTTGCAACATATGAAATTATCGTCACCATGCGCACCAATGCACCAACGGATAATCCTGCTGTTAATGCCGGTGATGTTATTCAATTATCAGTTACGGCTAAACTAGACAATGGATTACGCGATGAATTCTTTAAAGATAATTTTCAAAATATCAAACAAACGGTTATAGGTAGTTTTGACCCAAATGATAAAACATGCTTAGAAGGCGATATTATTACACCCATTTTAGTAGGTGATTTTGTGAATTATCTGATTCGCTTTGAAAACACAGGAACTGCCAATGCAGAAAATATTGTAGTTACGGATATTATAGATTCGAATACATTTGATATTGCGACTTTAGAACTCACTTCAACCTCACATGATTGCAAAACTCTTGTAAGCAATGGTAATAAGATGCAGTTTGTATTCGATAACATTAACTTACCATTTACTGAACCTCTAAAACACGGTTATGTTGCATTTAAATTAAAACTAAAAAATAATTTAGGAATAGGAGATAGCCTTAAAAATCATGCAGATATTTATTTTGATTATAATTTACCAATTACAACTAACACAGCTACTTCAAGAATTGATAATGTTACTGCAATTAAAACCAACGCTAAGAAAGAAGGAAGTTTAAGTGTTTATCCGAATCCTTCAATCGGAAATTTTATGGTGAATTTTGAATCACCAGTCAGACAATATATTACAGTAAAAATTATAGCTATTAACGGAAATGTTGTATACGAACATAATCTTCATCATATCTACCAAAGTCAATTGCAACTTAATCAAAACCTGCCGGCTGGTGTATATTTAATCACTGTAATTGGTGAACAAGAGCAATACACACAGAAGCTGATTATTACTAAATAGACAAAATACTTGTCTTAACAACTAATTCTTTTTTCAACTAAAAGATGTAACTTTGTTTTAAGAAGGAGTCTAAAAATCTCATGTCTTATATTTAAAAAATCTATTCTATGCCAAATAAAATCGCACCCATTCCATCGCCACAAAATGAACCTATTTTAGGTTATTTGCCAAATAGTAATGAACGAAAAGCATTAAAAGCAGAGTTGGCTCGACGAAAATCAGTGATTTATGACATTCCGATGTTTATCAATGGTAAAGAAGTACGCACCAACGATACCGTAGATATATTTCCACCACACGAATTATCACATAAAATTGCCCATTACCACAAAGGTAAAACGGAACATATACATCAGGCGATTGACACCGCCTTAAAAGCCAGAGATAAATGGGCAAATATGCATTGGGAAGATCGTGCTTCGATTTTCTTAAAAGCAGCAGATTTGATATCCGGTCCTTACCGGGCAGCTATCAATGCAGCTACCATGCTGGGGCAATCCAAGAATGTATATCAGGCAGAAATAGACGCTGCTTGCGAGCTAGCCGATTTCCTGCGCTTTAACGTGCATTTTGCGTCACAGATTTATGCCGACCAACCCATCTCTGCTCCAGCTTTACGCAACACGATTGAATACCGTGCACTGGAAGGTTTTATATATGCTATTACACCGTTCAACTTCACCGCTATTTCAGGAAATCTTCCTGCTTCACCCGCATTGATGGGAAATGTGGTGGTTTGGAAACCGTCTAATACGCAAATCTATTCAGCATGGACCATCACGGAAATTTTCCGGGAAGCCGGGCTGCCGGATGGTGTTATCAATATGATTTTCGCAGATGCCGTAGAAACTACTAATATTATTTTGTCGCATCCTGATTTTGCCGGCGTACATTTTACAGGCTCAACAGGCGTATTTAACCATATCTGGGAAACGATTGGTAAGAACCTGCACATTTATAAAAGCTATCCGCGCATTGTAGGTGAAACCGGTGGCAAGGATTTCATTATTGCACATAATAGTGCAGATGTAGATGTGCTGTCAACAGCCTTACTGCGAGGTGCGTTTGAATTTCAGGGGCAGAAATGTTCCGCCTGTTCACGTGCCTACATTCCAAAATCTATCTGGGATAAAACCTGGGAAAAAATGTATGAAGCATTAAAATCGTTTAAAATCGGTAATGTGGAAGATTTTTCCGTGATCATGGGAGCGGTGATTTCTGAAGATGCCTATAAGCGTATTACAAGATATATCGATCAGGCCAAAGCCAATCCGGATAATATCATTATGTACGGCGGTGGTCACGATAAGAAAAAGGGATATTTCATAGAACCGACGGTAATTTTAACCAAAGACCCGAAATCGGTGACGATGGTGGAAGAAATCTTCGGGCCGGTGCTAACGATCTATGTCTACGAAGACGAGGATTTTGACAATGTATTACATTTAGTAGATACTACTTCTGAATACGCATTAACAGGTGCGGTGATTGCTCAGGACACCTATGTGATTGAGAAAATGAAAAATGCTTTAACGAACAGTGCGGGTAATTTTTACGTGAATGATAAATGCACCGGCGCGGTAGTAGGGCAGCAGCCGTTTGGCGGAGCGAGAAAGAGTGGCACCAATGATAAAGCAGGCAGCAAATGGAATTTATTGCGCTGGGTTTCATTGCGCACCGTTAAAGAAAACTACGTACCGGCAAAGCATTACAGCTATCCGTATATGAGTGAAGAGTAACTTAGAAAATTGTTAAAGTTAATAGCCAATAGTTTATACTATTGGCTATTTTTATTTACCATGTTTTCTGAATTTCAAATCAATTTGCCGTTTACGCATTCAAACGACCGTTTACGCATTCAAAACTATATTACAAAAAAAGCAGAATATATTTGTTTTATAAGAAATTAATTTTATATTTAATGTAATAAAATTATAAACTATGGCTAAGAAATTATTTTTTGCATTTGTAATCTCTGCTGCATTTCTTGTTTCCTGTAATCAGAGTGCTAAAGATAATGACACCAAACAATTGGATGTAGCAGTAGATCCATTATTGTCAAAATATAAAAAATATATAACAGTATCTAGTAATACTGCAGATACTATTAATAGGTGTTCTCTTGTATACACCCAAATGAAAGGTTCGGGGGAGATTTTTACTATTAAATTAAATAATGGTAAAGAAGTTATTGGTGCTACAAAAGATAATGATTTTAAGTTTAAAATTTGGTTATCTGAGAAAGATGAAAAAACAGGCAAAGAAACGGGATATGAAAGTAATACAATTCCCATTTCATTAACGGCCACTGAATACAGCAAAAGCCCAACAGCGCATATTGAACTTAAAGAGTATAAGATAGTTCAGGGGCAGCAGGTTTTGAGCACCAGAGCTACAAAGCCACCATCCAATCAAATTATTATAGATGCAGGTCATCCATTTGATTGATTACATAATATTTAATAAAGAGCAGATATAGTAGTCTGCTCTTTATTCTATTTCAGGTGATTTTTGTGAATTCCACAAACTGGTATTGTTAAGTTATTTTGTCCGGCTCTAATCATCTCTAATCTGCATTTTTTTTCACTGTAGCCATTACAGCTTTTTATTTTACTTTTTAAATATTTTATTTCATCTATACGATTTAAAAAGTGTTCAACTTGCGTGAGAGCCATATTCATTTTTTCAGAATAGATTATTGGATCTGTAAAGAATATCTTCATGTTTTTTGCTGCAGCATAATCAGCCATATCTTCATTGAATCTGTTGTTATTACATTTTCCGCGACCAGTACCATCACCAAGGATATGGCTAACTTCATGCGAGATTATTAAATAGATACCTTCTTCATCTAAATATTGACTTTGAAATAGCCCTCTGAATATCTCAATTTGATTCATAGAAGGGTTTGTTTCAATATATGGAATATTAAATTCCCAATTTGGAAATACGAAAATGTTATATTTTATTAGTGCTTTGTTTACATTATCAATCATTTCAACAACAAAGATTGAGTCTAAAACGCGAATATTAGACATGTTTTTTGTTTCTTTGTTTAGTTTTCTAGCAGCTTTTTTAGGAATAAACGCAGCTACATTGTTTAAATATCCTGCAAAAAATAAGAGTAACATAATCAATCTACTAACTCTTTTAATGGTTAAATAATTTCTTGTTTTTTTCATACTTCATCTTTAAGAATGGTTAATAATTCAAGCATAAGCTTGTTAACATTATATGGTTTCTGGAAAAATCCATTAAATCCTAATTTTATGATTTCTTCAGAAGAGAAAGTTGATAATGATGCTGTATTTCCAATTATCTTTATACTGTCATATTTGCGAAATTTTCTTATTTGTTGAGTTACCTCAATACCATTTAGATTAGGCATATCTAAATCCATAAAAATGATATCTGGAATTCTGTCGAGAAGGATACTATTAACATCATTGCCATCACTTGCTTCCAAGATATTCACCGTTTTATTATAGCTAAGTATTATTTCTTTTAGTATCTGACGGTTCTCATCATTGTCATCAGCTATTAAAATAATCTTGTTATCTATTAAGTTTGCTGATATTACATTCTCAAGCTTTAAATTGGTATTGTTTGAATCTGCTATCTTGAATGGAATCATTATTGTAAACTTAGAGCCTTTGTTTAATTTGCTATTAATGCTTATTGTGCCATTCATCAACTCTATAATTTTTTTCGAAATAGATAAGCCCAAACCGCTGCCCCCAAATTTATTCTTTATTGTTTCATCTGCTTGTTCATATCTGTCAAATATATTTTTAATATTATTTCTATTTATTCCTATCCCTGTATCTGTAACGGTAAACGTTATTTTTTTACTCTGCATGTTGATAGTTTCAATTTTTACAGATAGTATTACACGCCCTTTTTCTGTGAATTTTATAGCATTGGATACAATATTCAGCAATACCTGATATGTTCTAATTTTGTCACCGCATAGTTGTATTTCTGCATTTTTATTAATTACCTTAAATTCTAACTCTTTCACGTTTGATTTCGGTTCGAGGGTGGTATATATGTCATTTATCAGTTCATTTAAAGAAAATAAATCGTAATTCAGTTCCATCTTACCGGATTCTATCTTGGAAATATCAAGCACATCATTGATTATTCCCAATAAATTCTCTCCTGAACGTTTTAATCTTTCCACGTAATCATTCTGGATACTATTCAAAGACTGTTGCTGCAACAGGTAACAGATGCCTAAGATGCTGTTTATGGGTGTTCTGATTTCATGACTCATATTTGCCAAAAAATCATGTTTTACTTCAGCCATCTTCTCTGCTGTTTCCTTCTCTAATTTCAATATATCAATTCTCTTTGTAGTTTCAAGATGCCGAATACGTTTATTTGTTTCATTGCTTAAGTAATCCTCTTTCAAACTGTTAAGCTTTTTATAGTAATGCAAAGCTTCTTTATAGTTCTCTTTTTTTTCCAATAATGAAGATAGAGCCTCATAAATGCCTATTAAATCATATTTAATATTATTTGATGTTGAAAAATCAATGGTTTGCTTAAGTATGTTTTCTGCTTCACTAAGTTTATTGAATGAAACATATGCATTTGCCAGCATTATTTTAGCTGTAATTTCATTAGTCGTGTTATTAATCTCGTTGAATATTTTGATACAATGCTTATAAGACTTAATACAATCATTTTCCTTTCTGAGGTGTTCATAGAGTAATCCAAGATTTGAATATGCTAAAGCCAATGGATAATAGAATTTATTTTTCTTTGCTATCTTAAAACCGATTTTCAATTTCTCTTCGGCTAATTTAGATTCCTTAAAATCTAATAATATTCCGGAATATCCAATTAAAAATGTTGCTATGTAGTAGTGGCTCTTGTTTCGTCTAATATATTTTATTGCAGTTTCATAAGCATCGATAGCATCCTGTTTTAATTTCTGCCTGTGAAATAATATTGCCTGATTTTGATAGGCACTTGCTATTTGTTGTAAATCATTAACTTTATATGCTATATCAATATGTTCATTTACAATCTCTTGTGCCTTCTCTAAATTACCCAGATATCTCTGTATACGGTATTGCAAACTAATTGCATCTAATAATCTATCATTATTATAAAATTTTTGAGCATTTATTTTTGCTATTTCCGTATACTCCCAAGCTTTATTGTATTCACCTAAATCAATATAGTACAAACAGAAGTTTACGCCCAAATTAGGCAGTAAATCCTCCCGCTGAAACTGCTCTATTAATTCCTGACTTTGTTGAAGTTTGGTAAACAGAGCCTCATTGCTCACCCAATTCTCAGAACGCTTCACGTTTTTAATGAATGATTCTGCCTGTGCTATGTTCTCTATTTTATCAGCCATTCATTTTTTTTACACTCGCTTAAATTTAATTAAATATAAGCAATTTACATTTGGTTATCCCCAAAAACAGTGATATCTTAGGATAAATTTATTAAAGCTATGCGTAATCTTATTCTTGTATTTCTGTTATTTTCATTTTTCCAGTCTTCTTTTTCAGAAGATAAAGTAAATTCTACCATTCCTGCAAACTATCTGGTCAGTTATAACCTGGTAAAATCTCACACCAAAAAATCCATATCAGCACTTTGGAAAAAACATCATATTCCTAAAATTATATTGCACGTAAAAAATGACGTGGATATTTATGAAATCATTTATAAAGCGAAATGGATTGATAGCACTTGGATTCAATGTTCCGGAATCTATTTTGCACCCAAAAATATCAAAAAACCTGCACCAATTATGATGTACGGACATGGTACACAAATTCACAAACACAGAGATATAAGCGACGAAGATGCGCAACAGGGAATTTGCTTGGGATTTGCAACAGATGGCTATGCTGCCTGCTATCCGGATTATTACGGAATCGGAAAAGGGGAAAAAGATCACTTGTATCAGCATTCCTGGTCAGAAGCCATGTCGTTCATCTATATGTTATATGCCATTGATGAACTGAATAAAAAGATTGATGTAAAAACAAACGGACAGTTATTTTTAACGGGCTACTCTCAAGGCGGACATTCGTCTTTTGCCGCACAAAAATATCTCGAAGAACTGAACGATCCGCGTTTCAAAGTAACAGCCACGTCTCCCATGAGCGGTGCCTACGACATGACCGGTGAGCAGGAAAAGTATATGTTTCAGGTGTATCCGCGTCCGTTCTACCTGCCGTATTTACTAGTGTCCTATCAGGAAGCTTACCGTGTTCTGGATATCGATAACATTTATTCCATATTTAAACCACCTTTTGATACCCTGTTGCCAAAATATTACTCCAATAACCGGGATAAAACATTGGATGATTTAGATAAAATTATGCCTAAGATTCCGGCAGAAGTAGTGATGGATTCTTTAGTACAGGTTTACAAAACCAATCCTGATTTTTTATTTACTCAAAAGCTGAGAGAAAACAGCTTAACCAACTGGAAGCCGCAGGCACCTGTGCAATTATGTTATTGTAAAGGCGACCGGGAAGTGAATTACAAAAATTCTGAAGTGGCTTACAACACGATGCAAGCATTAGGCGTAACTAAAATAAAACTGAATAACTTAAGTGATTATCTGGATCATAATACCTGTGCTGCTTTTGCAGTAATGGCCACCAAATTTTATTTCGACCGCTTTAAAAATCACGGTGACAATCCTAAGATGAAAGATGTTCCTAAATTCAAAAAGGCACTGGCTGGCATCATCAAGAAAAAAGAAGAGAAGAAATACAAAGCATCCGGCAATGACGGAATCCGTTATTAACTCTTTTTCTTTGCGCGAAAACTTTGCGTACTTTGTGTTAAATATTTCTGATAAATGAAGATTAAGATTTGTGGCATGAAACATCCTGATAATATTAAGGAAGTAGCGGATTTATATCCGGATTATATGGGTTTTATTTTCTATGGCAAATCTAAAAGGTATGTACTGGATGAACAAAAAGAAGCTTTTTCTTCTTTTATTTTTAATTCAGTACTGCCGGTTCAGAAAGTAGGTGTTTTTGTGAACGAAGAAATAAAAAGTATCATTCGCATTGCAACGGAATATGACATGAATATATTGCAATTGCATGGAGATGAAACTCCAGAATATTGTGAAAACTTGCGCTTGTTGGGTTTTACCATTATCAAAGCCTTTGGGATGCACAAAGATTTTGATTTTGCAGTATTAGGCGAATATGCAGACGTTTGTGATTATTTCTTATTTGATACACAGTCAAAAGAATATGGAGGCACCGGCAACCATTTCGACTGGAGTTTGTTGAAGCAATACGACAATTCAAAACCAATCTTTTTATCAGGAGGCCTGGATATACAGGATATTCCAACTATTCACGATTTGTTAAAAGATGTAGCTGTTCATGCCTTGGATTTTAATAGTAAATTGGAAGTCGAACCGGGATTGAAAGCTGTTGAAAAATGTAAACAGGTTATAGAACTCGTTAAAGCAATGACCCAATAAAGACAACAACATCAAATGTCAAAAGAACAAAAATATCAGGTAAACGAACACGGCTATTATGGTCAGTTTGGCGGAGCATATATTCCTGAAATGCTGCATCCGAATATTGAAGCATTACAACAACGTTATTTAGACATTATTTACGAAGACGGATTTCAAAAGGAGTTTTTGTCTTTGTTAAAAGATTATGTAGGAAGACCAACGCCCTTGTATTTTGCTAAACGACTATCTGATCATTTCAAGACACAGATTTATTTAAAGCGGGAAGATTTGTGCCATACCGGTGCGCATAAAATCAATAATACCGTTGGACAAATTTTGCTGGCAAAACGACTTGGTAAAACGCGTATTATTGCAGAAACCGGAGCAGGACAACATGGTGTGGCTACAGCAACAGTTTGTGCGCTGATGAATTTACCTTGTGTGGTATATATGGGTGAGGTGGATATTGAACGCCAGTCACCCAACGTGAAACGCATGCAGATGTTAGGAGCTGAAGTACGTCCTGCAAAGTCAGGTTCCAGAACATTGAAAGACGCAACGAATGAAGCCATGCGCGACTGGATTGCAAATCCAGTGGATACACATTATATCATTGGAAGTGTGGTTGGTCCGCATCCGTTTCCGGATATGGTTGCTCGTTTTCAATCGGTAATATCGGAAGAAATAAAAAAACAATTGCTCGAAAAAACAGGAAAGGAAAACCCTGATTTTGTGGTGGCTTGTGTTGGCGGCGGCAGCAACGCTGCAGGTGCATTCTATAATTTTTTAGAGCATGAAGAGGTTAAACTGGTGGCAGTGGAAGCTGCAGGTCATGGTGTTTATTCCGGAAAAAGTGCAGCCACCACACAACTTGGAAAAATTGGCGTGCTGCATAGCAGTAAAACTTTATTTATGCAAACGGAAGACGGACAGGTCGTAGAGCCACACTCTATTTCCGCCGGTTTGGATTATCCGGGAATTGGTCCGATACACGCGAATTTATTTGATACTAAACGCGCTGCATTCTTAAGTGCAACAGATGATGAAGCCTTACAGGCAGTTTTACTACTGGCAAGATTGGAAGGAATTATTCCTGCGCTGGAAAGTGCACACGCCATTGCTGTTTTAGACAGGATAGGAGCAAAGACGGATGACGTGGTGGTGCTTAATCTATCTGGTCGCGGCGACAAAGATTTAGATACTTACATAAGAGAACTGAACTTGTAAATCCTAATGCTGACAAATGAACCGACTTAAAAGCTTATTTCAACAAAAAGATAAAAACATTCTTAGCGTATTTTGTACGGCTGGCTTTCCTGAGTTAAATAGTATTATTCCTGTTTTGGAAGAATTGCAAAACAATGGAGTGGATCTGGTGGAAATTGGGATGCCGTTTTCTGATCCAACAGCAGACGGACCGGTTATACAATATTCAAATACGATTGCTATTAATAACGGAATGATGTTGAAGGTGTTATTTGAGCAACTTAAAGATATACGTCAACGAATTCAGATTCCGTTAGTGTTGATGGGGTATTTGAATCCGGCATTGCAATATGGATTTGAAAATTTCCTGCGAGATGCACATGCCTGTGGCATAGATGGTCTCATTATTCCTGATTTACCGATGTATGAATATGAAACATTTTTCAGACAGAAGATGGAAAAGTACGACTTGCAGAATATCTTTTTAGTTACGCCTCAAACAGCAGAGGATAGAATCCGAAAAATTGATGAATTAACGAATGCTTTTATATACATCGTTTCTTCGAATGCAATTACTGGTGGTAATACAGATATAGAACAAACCCAGCATACTTATTTTCAACGAATAAAAGAGATGAAGCTGAAAAATCCAACCTTGATTGGATTTGGTATAAAGGACAAGAAAACATTCGACACGGCCTGCGAATATGCCAATGGTGCAATTATTGGCACAGCATTTATAAATGCAATTGATCATTCACAAAATCTGAAAACAGATATTGCTCAATTTATTCAAGAAATTAAACCTGTGTAAATCTGTTTTATTAGTTAAATCCGTGTTCTAAATGAATATCGCTATCATAAAATATAATGCAGGAAATACAAAGAGTGTTGAGCATGCTTTGCATCGTTTAGGTATTCAGCCAATCATAACAGATGATATTGAACAAATTCAAAACGCAGATAAAGTAATTTTTCCCGGTGTCGGTCATGCCGAAACCACCATGCAACACTTGAAAGATAAAAAGCTGGACATTCTAATCAAAAATTTAAAACAACCGGTTTTAGGGATTTGTCTTGGTCAGCAACTCATGTGTTCGCATAGCGAAGAAGGAAACGTGGACTGCCTTAATATTTTCCCGGTTCAAGTCAAAAAATTCCAGTCGACAGATAATCAATTTAAAATCCCTCAAATTGGCTGGAATAATCTTTATAACCTAAAGTCTCCTTTATTTAATAATATTGACGAAAATAGTTTTGTATATTTTGTACATAGCTATTATTGTGAACAAAGTGAGTTTACAATAGCGACCTGCGACTATATTCATCCGTTCTCTGCTGGATTACAAAAAGACAACTTTTATGCTACACAATTTCACCCGGAAAAAAGCGCAGATATAGGGAATATAATCCTTGGGAATTTTATAACTATATAATAAACAAGCCTCTGTGTGTTTTTTTTACAGAAAAACATGTATTATCTTTACCGTCTAATTTATTTTATGAAAAGATCTTTATTTATTCTGAGTATTTTATTTTTTTCTATAAATCTGTTGATTGCTGAAAATAAAAATGGAACACCTTCAATTGTTAGGAGAACATGTGGAACGGAAAGACCATCTGAACAATGGAGTCAGGATTTTCAACAAAAGGTGGTACAATTTGTAGCCCAACATCAAAATAACTCTCAGAATAGAATTAATGCCGTTTATAATTTACCGGTAATAGTACATGTAGTTTACTGGAATGCAGCCGAGAACATTTCACAAGCTCAGGTATATTCTCAATTTGATGTATTAAATGCTGATTACGCCGGAACGGGGTTAAACGCAAATACATGTCCTGCGCCTTTTTTGCCTTTATTGTCAAACACAAATATCTCATTTTGTAAAGCGGCAAAAAATCCAAACGGTGTTACACTTTTGGAACCTGGTATTGATAGAGTAAATGCGCAAACAGTAGGTTTTACTGATCCGGGTACTACTGGTTGGTCTAAATCTTATATTACAAACACAATCAAATCAGCAACGACATGGGATGCTAATAAATATATGAATATTTGGGTACTACCACTCGGAGATGATTTATTAGGTTATGCTACGTTTCCCGGTGGTTCTGCTGTATTGGATGGTGTAGTAATAGGGTATAAATACTTTGGAAATATAGGTGTTCTGGACCCAACATACAACAAAGGTAGAACAGCAACACATGAAATCGGTCATTGGTTAGGTTTATACCATATTAGTGGTGACGAAGCATGTGGTGATGATTTATGTAATGACACACCCACACAAAAAGGTGGAAATACTACTCCAGGTTTAAATTACGGATGTCCAACTTTTCCATTCCAGGTAAATGGATGCGGTGCCGGCACAAGCCCCAACGGAGAATTGTTTATGAATTTTATGGATTATGTAGATGACCCTTGTATGTACCTTTTTACTCCGGATCAAACGACAAGAATGCAAACGGTTTTAACTACAGATCCCAAAAGAATACAGCTGTCGTCATCTACCACTTGTAACACCATACCACAGAAACCAACGGCTAATTTTACAGCAGATAGAACGACGGTATGTCCTGGTGGATCTGTTAAATTTACAGATTTATCCTTAAATAATCCGACATCCTGGTCATGGACTTTTGCCGGAGGTACGCCAGGTACTTCTACAAGTCAAAATCCAACAATTACTTATAATTCAGCAGGTAATTATACTGTTACATTAAGAGCAACAAATTCATTAGGATTTGATGATACCATTAGAACAGCATATATAGTGGTTGGAAATCCTACAGGTGTGGCATTGCCTTTTTCAGAAGGATTTCAAAATTCGAGTTTCCCGCCGACAGGTTGGTCTCTTAATAGTGCTTCAACATTTAACTGGGAACGATCAATTTTAGCAGGTGGTTTTGGTACTTCAAATACATCCGCCTACTTTCATAATTTTGATATTGATGCCAGTAACTTAAAAGATGATATTATTACGCCCACTATTAACTTAAATGGTGCCAGTAATCCAAGATTAAAATTTGATGTTGCATATACACGATACTCCAATAGCTCTAAAGACACACTTGAAGTATTGTTGCAAGAAGCTTGCTCTGGCTTAGTAACAAGTATTTATAAAAAAGGTGGAACAACTTTATCTACAACAAACACCAATATTTCGTCGGATTTTGTTCCTACAGCAGCGCAGTGGAGAAAAGACTCAGTGTTTATTCCTGCAAATTATTTGAATAAATATGTAAAAGTTATTTTCAGAAATTATGGTGCATTTGGTAATAATATTTATGTAGATAATATCAATCTGTACGGGGTGAATACTTCCACACCAACACCAACGGCTAGTTTTACTGTAAGCGACACAACCGTATGTTCAGGAAACAATCTAAGTTTCACTAGTACTTCTACATCCTCTTCAGGTTCTGTAGATTCTGTTAGATGGACGATTCCGGGAGGTATTCCATCTACATCTATAGCAACGAATGTTACATCTACATTTAATACTCCAGGTTCATACACCATCACATTAAAAGCATATAAAAATGGAAATGTTAGTACTGCAACAAAATCCATTCGCGTAAAAGCACTTCCAACTGTAGCTGCTATTTCGGGTGCAACATCCGTTTGTGTTGGCGCATCAACAACATACGCATCATCTACAACAGGTGGTGTGTGGACAAGCAGCGCACCTGGTATTGCAAATGTAAATTCAAGCGGATTAGTAAGTGGTGTTTCAGCAGGTTCTGCAGAAATCATATATACGGTGACCAGCAGCGGTTGTTCTAACGTTAGTATTAAAGTAATTACGGTAAATGCAGCACCGTCAGTAGCCGCTATAACAGGTGCAACATCCGTTTGTGTTGGCGCATCAACAACATACGCATCATCTACAACAGGTGGTGTGTGGACAAGCAGTGCACCAGGCATTGCAAGCGTAAATTCTAGTGGATTAGTAAACGGAGTGTCGGCAGGTTCCGCAGAAATCAGATACACGGTAAGCAGCGGTGGTTGTTCTACCATGGTAAGCAAAGTTATTACGGTGAATGCAGCTCCAACAGTAGCCGCTATAATAGGTGTTGCTTCCGTTTGTATTGGCTCTAATGTAACATACACTTCAGCTACGGCAGGTGGTGTATGGTCAAGCAGTGCACCAGGCATCGCAAGCGTAAATTCTGGTGGCTTAGTAAGCGGAGTGTCGGCAGGTTCTGCAGAAATCAGATATACGGTAAGCAGCGGTGGTTGTTCTACCATGGTAAGCAAAGTTATTACGGTGAATGCAGCTCCAACAGTAGCAGCTATAATAGGTGTTCTCCGTGTTTGTAATGTACTACACCGCGGCAGGTGGTCCGAATGAGGCGCCCCCCCCGCGGCGGGGGCCACCCTGGTAAGCAAAGTTATTACGGTGAATGCAGCTCCAACAGTACCGCTATAATAGGTGTTGCTTCCGTTTGTATTGGCTCTAATGTAACATACACTTCAGCTACGGCAGGTGGTGTATGGTCAAGCAGTGCACCAGGCATCGCAAGCGTAAATTCTGGTGGCTTAGTAAACGGAGTTTCGGCAGGTTCCGCAGAAATCAGATATACGGTGACTAGTGGCGGCTGTTCAACAATGGTTACTAAATTAATTACTGTTAACGCTGTGCCAAATGTTACTGTCACTTCACCATCCGTATGTGCTGGGCAAACAGCACAACCTGTAGCCAGCGGTGCAACAAGTTACACATGGACAGGTGGTTTATCGGCCATTTTCAATCCAACTACACCTGCATTGACTACTACGACAACATATACTGTTACAGGTACAACGGCAGGTTGTAGTAAGACGGCGGTTGCAACAGTAACAGTGAATACTACTGCTCCAACCGTAACAATTACACCAAATCCTGCAAGTGTTTGTAACGGCGATGCGATTACTCTGAGCGGAAATGGAGCAAATAATTATACATGGACCACCAGTCAGACAGGCACAACTCAGGGTGCATCATTGACATTTACACCAATAGGAACAACAACAGTAAACTTAAGTGGAACGCTGACAGGTTGTTCTACACCTGGAACAACCTCTGTTTCTGTAACTATAAAAGGCAGACCAACAGTAGGTGTTACTTTACCTTCTGTATGTGTAGGACAAACGGCTCAACCAATTGCCAATGGCGCAGTAACCTATACGTGGACCGGAGGTTTAGCATCAATATCAAATCCAGTGACACCACCTTTAACAATAACAACTACTTATACCGTTACAGGAACGGCTTCTAATGGTTGTACGGGCACAGCAATATCAACGGTAACCGTAAAACCAACTCCGGGAACACCAACCATTACACAAAGTCACGATACATTATTTAGTAACGTTATTATTTCCGGAGCAAGTTATGAATGGTATAAAGGCGGAGTATTACAAACCACTACATCTACACCATATTACAAATTCCCAAGCAGCGGAACTTACACAGTAAAAGTGATTAATAATAGTTGTCCATCCGCAATATCAGCAAACTTTAACGCGGTATTGACCGGCGTGAAAAATAACAAACTGAACGTGGAATTATCTATTATCCCCAATCCGAATAATGGTTCTTTTGAAATCAGAATTACTTCTGGAATGAATAAAAGCTATCAGTTGAAATTATTCAATCTGAGCGGGCAGGTTTTAGTTGATGAAGAAATGAATATCAGAACAGGGCAGAATTCAAAACAGATGAATCTTACAGGTATAGAAAAAGGTGTATATTTCTTAAGCATCATCGGTGAGGATGGAACTACCACACAGAATATCATCGTACAATAAGTTTTAATTTAATAAAGTAAAAGACTGCACAATTTGTGCAGTCTTTTTTATTTTTACCCATATGCTAATTATACCTGCCATAGATATTATTGACGGTAAATGTGTTCGTTTAACCAAAGGAGATTATGATACTAAAAAAATCTACCATGAAAACCCTGTAGATGCTGCCAAAGAATTTGAAGCTGGCGGTATTACCCATTTACATTTGGTGGATTTAGATGGTGCTAAAAAAAGTGAAGTGGTAAACTGGAAAGTACTGGAAAACATAGCAACACAAACAAATTTACACATTGATTTTTCCGGAGGTATTAAAACTAAACAAGCTGCACAACAGGCATTCGATTTGGGCGCTGCACAGATTACGGTAGGCAGTTTAGCCGCAAAAAATCCAAAGGAATTTGTCGATTGGATATGGGAGTTTGGAGAGGAGAAGCTGATACTTGGAGCGGATGTTATAAATGATAAAATTGCCATTCACGGATGGCAGGAAAGCAGCACTAAAGATATTTATTCCTATTTGGATTACTATTTTGAAGAAGGTATAGATTATGTATTGTGTACCGATGTATCCAAAGATGGTATGCTGGAAGGCCCTTCATTTGAATTATATTCAAACATTTTGGAAGAGTACGAAGAATTAAAACTAATTGCCAGCGGTGGTGTTTCTTCGATAGATGATTTACAAAAATTAAAAGAAATGGGTTGTTATGCTGCCATAGTTGGTAAAGCATTTTATGAAGGCAGAATCACATTAAAAGAATTAAGCAGTTTTCTCTAACATACCATGCTGACGAAAAGAATCATACCATGTCTGGATATTAAGAACGGAGAAACCGTGAAAGGTGTCAATTTCGTAGATTTGCGAAGCGCTGGTGATCCTGTGGAACTGGCTAAACAATACGTTATTCAGGGAGCGGATGAGTTGGTGTTTCTGGATATTACCGCAACGGTAGAAGCCAGAAAAACCTTACTGCATTTAGTGGAAAAAGTAGCGGCTGCCATTAATATTCCGTTTACGGTGGGCGGCGGTATTTCCACGATACAGGATGTGGATGCCTTGCTGAATGCCGGTGCGGATAAAGTATCTATTAATTCATCTGCTGTGAGAAATCCGGATTTGATAGATGAATTGTCAAAGCAATTTGGCGTGCAGTGTATTGTGGTGGCCATTGATACAAAACTGGAAGATGACTGGAAAGTATATGTTAAAGGCGGCAGGGAGGCAACACCCATTTATACCAAACAATGGGCTAAGGAAATACAGGAACGTGGCGGTGGCGAGATTCTGCTGACTTCCATGAATCACGATGGAACAAAAGCTGGATTTGCACTGGATATCACCAAATGGTGTACGGATAATTTATCCATTCCCGTTATCGCCAGCGGTGGTGCGGGAAACAATCAGCATTTTACAGAGGTGTTTAATATCGCAAATGCCGATGCTGCGCTGGCAGCCAGCGTTTTTCATTTCGGAGAGATAAAAATTCCGGAGCTTTTTGAAATTGATACTCTTAAAACAAAAGAATTAAAAGTAATTTGAAAACTGAAAATGTAAACGTAAGACTATGAGTTTTATAAAAGTACATACCAAAAATTATCTGGTGATGCATGGATATGATCATCACAATAGAGAGGTGTTGGAAAAGATTGAAGTGGAACAGGCTTCAGAAAAACTGATTGCCGTGCATCGTATTCAGTCGATTACCGAAAAATTTATATTCACCACAGCCACGCATGGCCGCTTCATCTATTGGGAATATGAGGATGATTACCAAGTCCTCGTACAGACATTGAAAGAACAAGGCATTTTGATTAACTAATTCAGTAACTTTATACAATGACACCAGATTTCAGTAAAGACACCAATGGCTTATTGCCGGCTATCGTTCAGGATGCACAGACCGGTAAGGTTTTGATGCTTGGATATATGAATGAAGAAAGTCTGGCGAAGACAAAAGAACTGAATAAGGTTACTTTCTTCTCCCGCAGTAAAAACCGTTTATGGACAAAAGGTGAGGAGAGCGGTAATTTCCTGGAAGTGGTAGACATTAAACTGGATTGTGATAATGATGCATTCCTGATAAAAGCAAAACCCGTCGGTTCTGTTTGTCATACCGGCAATGATACTTGTTGGTTTGAAAAGAATAAAGATGAATTTTCCTTTTTACATTATCTCGAAAATATTATACAAGACAGAAAACAACATCCGAAAGATAACTCCTACACGAATCTTTTATTCAACAAAGGATTGAATAAGATTGCACAAAAAGTAGGTGAGGAAGCCGTGGAAGTAGTGATTGAAGCCAAAGACAATAACGATGAACTCTTCAAAGGCGAAGCGGCTGATTTGTTATTCCATTTACTCGTCTTATTTGCAGAAAAAAATATTTCCCTGAACGAAGTGCTGGCGGTATTGAAAGAACGTCATAAATAATATTATTCATTTCGTTTAAAACTGCAGAAAGTGAAATTCTGTATCGTGTTGAATGGTGTTATATGGTCTTTTGTTTTACAAGCTATTTTTGTAAAGTCACGTTTGAACAGGTTTTCTAAACTTGTTCCTGAATATTGTTTTATCTCTAATCCGCTGCATTTCTTTGGACCGTCTTCAGAGAATGTTCCAATCAGTAAAAATCCTGTAACGGCAGCATGTACGATATTTAAATACTTTTCTATCTGTTCATTCTCAGTCAGAAAATGAAAGGCCGCTCTGTCGTGCCATACGTCATAACTTGTATCCGGTTTAAAATCAGTAATATCCGCAACAATCCATTTGACTTTTTCTGCACGTTCGCCTAATCTGGCTTTTGCTCTTTCCAACGCGGTTGCAGAAATATCCAACACCGTCAGATTTTCATATCCTTCATCTAAAAGAAAATCCACCAATTTGCTGTCACCGCCGCCAATGTCAATAATACTGGCTGATTTTGGCAGATTAAAACTAAGTATGAAATCCAAAGAGGTTTGAGGAATCTCCTGTGTCCAACTGACTTCGTTTGCTTGTTTTGTCTGATAAACTGTTTCCCAATGTTGTTTATTCCCTTCAGTCATTTTATAAAATTAAGGAATTTAGTTTTTATAAACTGTAACCCTTGATACATTCAGTATTTATAAAAAGATGTTAAAATTTAATTGTTTGCTAAGATTTAGGAACTAAACCAAGTCTGGTATATGTTTTGTATATAAATAATAAAACAAGAATAAAATGGGATTAATAAGAATAATTTTAGCAGTGGTCTTTCCTCCTTTAGCAGTAGTAGATAAAGGGTTGGGCAATTTCCTGATAGTATTTCTTTTGTGGCTTTTAGGTCACGTGCCGGGAACGATTGCTGCACTGATTATTTTACACAATACTAAAAATGAACGCAAGCAGTACGCTGTAGCGTAATCATATTTCAGGGTTTTTTATGTTTCTAGGTTAGCCGTTCTGAATACTCAACTCAGAACGGCTTTTTTTATTCTTCCTTATGTTTAAAGGGACGAATGATTAAACGCAATGTTCGGTCGTATGTAAAATAATTATACAACCAACCCAGAGTCACGGTAATTTTATTTCTAAAACCAACTAAACTCATCACATGCACAAACAACCAGGCCAGCCAGGCAATGAAGCCGCCCATCTTGATACCTTTTGCTTCCATCACCGCTTTATTTCTTCCAACCGTTGCCATGGAGCCTTTATCAAAATACACAAACGGTTTAGGTGCTTTACCTTTTGATTGTGCCAAGATGTTATCTGCCACTAATTCGCCTTGTTGTATAGCCACCGGCGCCACCATAGGATGTCCTTTCGGGTATTTTTCCTGCACCATAGAAGCCACGTCGCCAATGGCATAAATATTTTCGTATCCCTTTATCTTGCAATATTCATCTACGGAAATTCTGTTGCCGCCTGCAATCGTTTCCGGTGCAAAGCCTTCCACCGGATTTCCCTTTACACCGGCTGTCCAGATAAGCGTTTCACATTTTACTTTTTTGCCATCTGCCGTAGTCAGTACATCTCCGTCAAAATCAGTCACCATCGTATTCAGCCAAACTTCCACGCCAAAGTCTTTCACATACTTTAATACTTTCGCAGAATTTTCGGGATGCATGGCACCCAGCAATCTGTCGCCGGATTCAAACAAATGAATCTGCATTTTAGTAAAATCGATTTCAGGATAATCTTTTGGCAAGATGTTTTTACGCATTTCTCCCAAAGCTCCGGCTAATTCAACTCCTGTAGGTCCGCCACCAACGATGGAGATGTTAATCAGTTCTTCTTTCTTGGATTCGTCGTAGGTCAGCAGTGCTTCTTCAAAGTTTTCCAAAATAAAACTCCTCAGGTTTAATGCCTGCGGAATATCTTTCATCTGCATCATCTTTCCGGAAACTTCTTTAGAGAACTTAAAGAAATTTGTAGTGCTGCCGGTAGCAATCACCAGATAATCGTAATTCAAATCACCGATATCAGTATGTATTTTTTGATTGACTGTATCAATATTCCGTACTTCCGCCAAACGGAAAATGCCATTCGGAATATCCTGCATGAATTTGCGCAAAGGATAGGCTATACTGCCCGGTTCTAAGCCACCTGTGGCTACCTGATATAGCAGTGGCTGAAAACAGTGGTAATTATGCTTGTCGAGCATAACCACCTGTATATCCTGATTTTTTAGTCGTTTAGTTAGTTCAATGCCGCCGAAGCCGCCGCCGATAATCACCAGTCGTTTTTGACCGGTAGAAGGAATCTTTAAATCCAAAATAGTATAATTTACAATGATCAATACACAATTGACGATTTTATATCGACAATTAATTTCAGTTCAAAATTAACTCATATTTTCTATTTAAGGATTAAAACGATGTTATACTCTACTATAATTTCTATTATCTTTGTCAATATTGCTTTTTATTTGAAGTAGTATATTGTTAATTGTTAATCGTAAAGTAGAATATGTCGCACATTCACCTGATAAAGAAAGAGAATTACGGTATTATCCAGATGGACCGTGAAAAAGCGAATCCTATGAACCACGAGTTTGTGGCCGGTATGCGCATTGCCTTGAAAAATTTTATGGAAGATGACAGCATTCAGGGGGCTATCATTAATGGAAAAGAGAATTTCTTTTCAGCCGGACTGGATTTGCCTGAATTGTATTCCTACGATGAACAAAAGTTTGAAAAATTCTGGCGCAATTTTATGGATTTGGTGTGCGATTTGGTAGCCTTTGATAAACCGCTTATTGCATCTATCAATGGTCATTCACCGGCTGGCGGTTGTATAATCGCAATCGGTTGTGATTACCGGGTAATGGCGGAAGGTAATTTTAAAATCGGGTTGAATGAAATTCCTATTGGTATTGTGGTGCCGCGAGGGGTGTTTGATATTTACAGTTTCTGGATTGGCAGAAAAACCGCTTATCAGTATCTGATGGAAGGTAAATTATTCTCACCGGATCATGCAAAAGAAATAGGATTAGTGGATGAAGTGGTGTCGGCGGATAAGGTACTGGAAGCTGCAGAAACAAAATTGAAACAATACTTAAAATACGAACAAAACGGCTGGCGTATTACCAAACGACAACTAAAACAAGACCAGCTGAAATCAATATCTTCTATTTCAGAATTTGAAATGAAAACATTCTTACAACAATGGTGGAGCGAACCGGTGAGAACCATTGTTGGACAATTTGTAGAGAATCTGAAGAAGAAGGTTTAATGAAATAATTTAGTAATTTATCAATGTAATAATGCTCGATAAATTTTTACTATTTCAAGATTGATATAGTTCATTGTTTCATTAATTTATTATTTCATTACTCCATTTATTTATTATGCAGGATAAATTCATCGCTTTCGAAAATCGTTTAGCCAAAGTGTACAAACACATTGGTAAAATTGCACGCAAGCAACAGTTGGCTTGTTTTCGTGTGTATGACGTGGATTTGCCTGAGTTTCCTTTTATTATTGATGTTTACAAAGACCTGGTGTATGTTGCGGAATATAAAAGTAAACATAAACTCAACGAAGAAGAGTATGAAGGCTGGCTCACTACATCTTTAGAAATTATACAGAAGGTCTTTGGGGTAGAAAAGGAAAATGTGTTTCTCAAACTACGGGAACGTCAGAAAGGAGAGCAGCAGTATTCCAAATTAAAACAGGAAAAGAAAGAGTTGATTGTGGATGAAAACGGACTGAGTTTTATCGTCAATCTTTCTGATTATTTAGATACCGGTTTGTTTTTAGATCATCGCCTTACACGCAAAATGGTCAAAGAAATGTCGGATGGCAAACGCGTGCTGAATTTGTTTGCTTATACGGGAAGCTTCAGCGTATATGCTGCATCCGGGAATGCGCAAAAGGTTACGACTGTAGATTTATCCAAAACATACATCAACTGGGCCAAGAGAAATCTCACCTACAATAAATTATACGACGATACCAAACATGAATTTATTCAGGAAGATGTACTGCAATATTTAAAGACCATCCCTCTTGCTTCCTATGATTTGATTATACTGGATCCGCCTACGTTTTCCAACAGTAAAAAAATGGAGGATATATTTGATATTCAGCGTGATCACGTATCCATCATTAATCAATGCCTGAATATTCTGGACGAAAACGGCATCTTGATTTTCAGTACGAATTACCGTGGATTTGAATTGGAGACGGATAAGCTGTTATCGCAAAAAATAAAAGATATTACCAAACAAACTACGCCGTTTGATTTTGAAGGAAAGTTAAAACGTAAGTGTTTCCGGATAGAAAAATGATTACTCTTCTTTTGCGTCTTTGAATTTTTCTTCCAGATCATTTTTGCGTAAAGTAAAGTTGTATTTTTTCGCAAAAGCTACCTGAGCGTCTTTGAATTGAGCATCCAAAGGCACTTCCTTTTTTGAGATGGATTCAGTAAGTTCATTGATTTTTGCCGTTATTTGTTCGGAGGTATACTTGTCTTTTTCCTGAATCAGTTCTAATATTTTTTTGTATTCATTTTTTGTAATGCCTGCGTAGAATTTGAAAAGTGCTTTTGCAGCAACTAAGAAATCTTTGTTACCATCCATTGGTTTCATCCCATTTAGTACACCCAGACTGTTTTCTGCCTGCGTTCTGATTTGTGTTAAAGAAAAATCATTTGGATTTGTAGAAAATGCCAGAATAGCTTCTCCGATTTTAGTTTGCTCCGATACAATTTTGTCGTTATAAGCGATTGCATCTTCACTGTTTGCATATATGCTGAAAGATGTAATCAATAAAAAACAGAAAATAAACAGATGTTTCATAAATATTATTTAAGAGGTTATTCTAATTTGACGCCATATTTTTTGCAAAATTCATCCTGCGCTGCATTGAATTCAGGATATACAGCTGCCGTTTTTACGCGCATATTTTCAAAAATCTTTTGTTTTTTTGCTTTGAAGTCTTTGAATTCTAAATCCGGGTCTTCAATTATTTTGAGTAATTGTGCATATTCATTTTCCGACAAGTCTTTGTATAAACCAAATAGTTTTTTTGCAGCATTAAAATATCTTGTCTCCTTATTGTACACCTTCAAACTGTCAATAAATTCGATGCTCTTATTCAGTTCGAATTTCAGTATTTTGAGATTTAGCTCTGTGGCATTTTCGTTAAAATAGAAAACTTCTTTTCCTACATTTTGCTGTGCTTCCACGATTGATTGATGAAAATTATAGGCTTCCAGATTGTAATTCTGTCCGAATGAACTTTGCAATGCAATGAAAATAAAACTAAGAATGCCGATAAAGCGCATGTTGAAAATTTTAATAAATATATCAATAAAAATGCCAAAATAAAAGACTGCCTGAAATTGCCTTTATTTTCAATGATTCCCTGCTTTTAGTTCATTCACTACCTCAGCAAAAAACACTTTAGCATCAAATTTCGGATTGCCGAAAAATTGAATAAGCCCAACCATATCTCCGTGACTTACCGAAGGAGCACTTTCCGACTGGATGATGCCTTTGTAATTCCCCCACTTACAGGATTCAATTCCCACCATACCGTCATTTTTTCCTTCATATTCACGGATGATATACGCCATAGTCTTCCATAATATATTCGGATATTCCTTATTTACGTGGCTTGCATAACTCTGATAATAAACTTTCGAAGAGTCCGGCACTTCATCGTTAAAGCGTTTCATGCTTTCAGTAGTTACCTGTACTACGGCGCGTAGACTATCCGGCCGTTTATCACCCATTAAAGTAGCGTATAAGTTTACCAGACGTGCTGTTGCAAATTTTGGCAATGGTAATCTGCCTAAAATAATGTCTGCCAGATGAGTGCCTCTGTGCGGTGAACCTAAAGTAGTAATGCTGGATATATGCTCATCCATGCCAAGGCGTCCGGCGAGATATCTGCCTTCCAGACCGCCTTTGGAATGTCCGATGATATTGATTTTATCTTTTTTAGTCTTGTCAAGTATGTCTAAAATCCGGTATTTTAGTTTGATAGCATTATCCGGAATAGAAATGAAAGCGTCCTGATAGGCTGTGTATACATCACAACCATGCTGTTTAAGGTAATCAGGTATATTTCCCCAATAACTTAATAATCTGTTCTGATCATGAAAACCTAAACCGCTAACAAGTATAACAGGATATTGAGTATCACAATAGGATAATTTTTGTTCAGGAGTCATTACGTGTCACATTTTTTTGAAATACGAACTGCAATTTTAATATATAGAGTCGAAATACCAACTATTTTTTCCATTTAGTGTTTTGCTTAACCATGAATTAATATTGAAATAGTTGCATTTTAAACAAATTCTGTATTAATTTGTGATATGAATAAATTCTTTTTCTACGGCTATTATTTTTTTCGCGACTAAGCGGGACGAATAATACTGTAGTTAAAATCAAAGTATAACAAGTCTCGAGTAATTTCGGGACTTTTTTTTTGTTATTCCGAGCTAAGCAAGGAATCTTTTTAAAGAATAGAAAATATTAATTGACAAAATGAAACCAAAGATAGCCATACAGGGATTTGAAGCATCCTTTCACGAGATTACTGCGATACAATTTTTTGGGAATGAAATTGAAACGGTTGAATGTGCCACTTTTCCAAAATTATTTGATGTAATGGAAAAAGGTGAAGCTGATTTTGCTGTTTGTGCGATCGAAAATTCTCTGGCAGGTTCCATTTTGCCGAATTATGCACATTTGCGAAATTCCAATCTGGAGATTGTCGGGGAAGTGTATCTAAGAATTGAAATGAATTTAATGGCATTGCCCAATCAGGAAATGCACCAGATTGAAGAAATTCATTCACATCCGATGGCATTACTGCAATGTCAAGGATTTTTTGAAAATTATCCTCAAATACAACTGGTAGAATCCAACGATACCGCTTTAAGTGCAAAAGAAATTAAAGAAAAGCATATTAAACACAGAGCAGCTGTTGCCAGTAAACGTGCGGCTGAATTATTTGAGCTCGACATTATTGCGGCAGATATACATGA
>JADKIQ010000014.1 GCA_016721245.1 Sphingobacteriales bacterium | reverse complement strand
CACGGCTATCAGAGTTATATCGGAATTCCGGAATTACGCAAAGCCATGAGCGATTGGTACCAATCCACCTACGAGGTGGCATTAAATCCGGCAACAGAGATATTGCCATTGCTGGGTTCAAAAGAAGGTATTTCTCATATCTCCAATGCATTCTTAAATCCCGGAGATAAAGTACTGGTGCCGAATCCCGGCTATCCAACGTATTCTTCAGCAACATACCTCGCAGGTGCAGTTCCTGTTATGTATGATTTAGATGAAGCCAATAACTGGGCTCCTGATTTTTCTAAAATCAGTGAAGACGTTTTGAAAGCAGCGAAACTCATTTGGATTAATTATCCGAATATGCCTACCGGTGCTAAAGGAAATGACGAGATATTTAAAACACTGATAGAGATTGCCAACGAATTTAAAATTTTAATTGTAAACGATAATCCGTACAGCTTAGTGTTAAACGAAGGAAAACCTGTTTCCATCTTTCAAACTGCAGGAGCAAAGGACGTTTGTCTGGAATTAAACTCCTTGAGTAAATCACATAATTTAGCAGGTGCACGTATTGGTTTGGTGTCGGGGGCTAAAGAATATATCGATACTATTTTAAAAGTTAAAAGCAATGTGGATTCCGGTATGTATCTTCCCTTGCAGCATGCGGCAATAGCGGCATTGTCCAATGATGCAGAATGGCATACCTCGAGAAATAATGAATACAAAAAGCGTCGCTCCTTCGCATACAGCATTATGGATGCCTTAGAATGTACCTACGATAAAAATCAGATTGGCATGTTTTTGTGGGCTAAAATACCTGCAAAATATACGAATGTGGAAGATCTTACTGAAAAAATATTACACGAAGCAAATGTGTTTATTACACCGGGATTTATTTTCGGGAGCAATGGCGACAGATATATTCGTATTTCATTATGCAGCCCGGAAAATGATTTGAAAGAAGCTTTGGAAAGAATAAATAATCTAAACAAATGAAAGTAGCGATATTCGGTATTGGCTTGATTGGTGGCTCTGCAGCAATAGATTTGCGTGCTGCAGGTTTTTGTACGGAGATTATCGGAGTTGGCCGTAGTGAGCAAAATTGCAAACTTGCTCTGGAACTGGGTTTGGTAGACAAAATCGTTTCTAAAGAAGAAGCAATAGAACAAGCGGATTTAATTATTTTAACGGTGCCTGTAAATGTGCTGATTGATGAACTGAAATTTGTACTGAATCGAGTACAGCCGCATCAGGTAATCACAGATATGGGTTCTACCAAAGGAATTATTATTGATGCAATTAAAGACCATCTAAACAGAAAACAATATGTAGCATCGCACCCGATGGCCGGTACAGAAAATAGCGGTCCGTCGGCAGCAATATCTGATCTGTTCAAAGGTAAAGTATGTATCATCTGCGACAAGGAAAACAGTAATACTGAAGCTGTTGAATTAATTGAAAAAATGTATTCAGTTTTGGGAATGCGTTTGAAATATATGGACGCACACCAGCACGATATGCATGCCGCTTATATTTCTCATATCTCTCACATCAGTTCATTTGTGCTGGCTGCCACAGTGTTAGAGAAAGAAAAAGATGAAGAAGCTATTTTGGAAATGGCGGGCGGTGGTTTTGAGAGCACGGTGCGTCTGGCAAAAGCTCGCCGGAAATGTGGGCGCCTATCTTTCAGCAAAACAAAAACTATTTACTGGAAGTGATGGATACCTACATTGAGAAAATGTATCACTTCAGAAATTTAATCAACAAAAACAAAAATGAAGAATTGAAAGAGTTTATGAATAGTGCAAATGAAATTAGAAAAATATTAAAGTAGGAAATGATTTTAGAAGCTGTGATATTTAATGTTATTCCAAATCAAACTGAAGCATTTGAACGTAATTTTCGTACAGCTTCGACCATCATTTGTAAGGTTAAAGGTTATGTAGAACACGAATTACAAAAATGTATTGAAGTTGAAAATAAATATTTATTATTGATAAAATGGGAAACATTGGAAGATCATACCATTGGGTTTAGAAATTCTGCTGAATATCAGGAATGGAAAAATCTGTTACATCATTTTTATGATCCACATCCGGTAGTAGAACATTTTAATGTTGTATAGCAGCGTTAAAAAAAAACTTATTTAATTAGTAAAATTAAATTGAACAAAAATCATTTAAAACTAAAGAACTTTATAAACAAATTCATCACTCAACACTCAAAATTCAAAATTAAACAGATATGAGTAACTTAAACATCACGCCTCTGAAAGACTGGGGCTTCAATTTCGAAAGACCGGTAATTATTTCCGGACCATGTTCCTGCGAAACAGAAGAACAAATGACGGAAACGGCACAACGCCTTGCCAATAAAGGTATTCACGTCTTACGTGCCGGCATCTGGAAACCACGTACCCGTCCGGGTATGTTTGAAGGTATTGGAAAAGAAGGCCTGGAATGGCTGGTAAATGCCGGAAAACTAATTGGTAAACCAACCACCGTGGAAGTAGCTACGGCACAGCACGTGGAAGAATCGCTGGCAGCAGGTGTTGATATCCTCTGGATTGGCGCTCGTACTACCGTAAACCCTTTCTCTGTGCAGGAAATTGCGGATGCTCTACGTGGTGTGGATATCCCGGTTTTGGTAAAGAATCCTATTAATCCTGATTTGCAATTATGGTTAGGAAGTATGGAACGTCTGAACGCAGTTGGTATTAACAGAATTGGCGCTATTCACCGCGGCTTCTCGTCTTATGAGAAATCCAAATACCGCAATAAACCGATGTGGGAATTACCTATCGAAATGCGTCGTTTATATCCAAACATGCCGATTATCGTTGACCCTTCACACATCTGCGGTGCACGTGAACTGATACCTTCCGTTTGCCAGAAAGCACTGGACTTGGATTTTGACGGTTTAATGATTGAATCGCACCGCGATCCTGATAATGCATGGAGTGACGCCGCTCAACAGGTAACCCCTGAGCGTTTGGGTGAAATCTTAGCGTCTTTGGTCGTTCGTAGCAGTAAACTGGACAACTTTGCTGAAAATCAGTTGGAAGCTTTACGTGCCCAAATTGACCGTATCGATAATTACTTTTTAGAGATTATGGGTGAACGTATGGATATAGCCCGAAAGATAGGGGAGTTTAAACGCGACAACGGAATTACTATCTTACAAACAAATCGCTGGGATGAAATCATCCATGACAGAGTTAAAAAAGCAGCGAAAAAAGAGCTGACGGAAGACTTTGTTAAAGATATGATGGAGGCAATTCACCAGGAATCCATCAGACATCAGACAAAAATTATGAACAATATTTTAGCTGAATAAGCAGTTTTTTATTCAAATGAATGAATATCAGTGTATTGTGTAGAATTGATCTAAAGGGTGAATGTTAGTAGATTATTGAACAAAAAGTGAGTTACCATGCTAATGTGAGATAGTTTATTAAATTTGGACGACATATTTATAATCTTAAAACAAAGACAAATGGACACATCGAAAATGATTAAGGCATATTGCCTGAAAACGAAAGAAAAAAATGTACCAATGCACGATGCTGTAATCACAAAAACATCAAGAGGTGGTTATATGGCTGCAGGCAATGACGGAAAAGGCAATAAAATGGCAGCTATCTTAAGTGAAGCAAATGCGCTTAAAGCATTAGCTGACGGTGTTGCTAAAAAAGGATTCTAATCCAAGCAAGTATGTTAAAAATGTAAAGGTCAACCGCAAAGGTTGACCTTTTTTTATGTAAATTGTATCACCTTAACAATTTATGAATGGATAAGATTATAAACAGCCTGTATACTTACAATGCATTTCTCGTCATCGGTATCTTAGTCTTTTTCAGTATGCTGGAAGTTATTGCCGGTCTATTGAAAAATACGACAAGAACATTCGCTGACTGGATACAGGAAGCCGGTGGTTTTGTGGTATTAACCCTGGGTATAAAACCACTGATTGTCTTTGTGGTATTTGCTCTGGGAAACACTTTTTTCAGCACTTACAGCAATGCATTCAGTCACGTGAATTTCTGGATACTGCTGCCCGCTTATTTACTGGTAGATGATGTGCTTCAATACTGGTATCACCGAAGCGGGCATGAATATGATTTCTTATGGAAATTACACCGGCCGCATCATCAGGCGGAAGAAATGGGCTTCTTTGTTTCATACAGAAATGCAGGTTTATATTATTTACTGATGCCGAACATCTGGTGGATTGGCATCGTTACATTTTTGGGCGGTGGTGTGGCGGTAGCTATTGGACTGGTTTTAAAACAACTCGTCATTATTGGCTCGCACAGTGCTGTAAAATGGGATAAGCCGCTCTATAAGATAAAATTTCTAAGTCCTGTAATGTCTGTTGTAGAAAGAATCATCGTTACGCCTGCATTCCACTATGCTCATCATGGCAAATCAAAGATAGATGGCATCAGCGACCCGAACGGAAATTATGGGAATATGTTCTCCATCTGGGATCAGCTGTTTAGCACTGCAGTATTTACCCGCAAATTTCCGGAAAGTATAGGTTTACAGAATAACCCAAAAGAACACTGGACAGAAACGTATCTGTATCCCATCATAAAATCAAAAAACACCAACAGCGAATTGTCGGCAACTTATACCAAAGAAAGAACGGCAAGTTCCGAACCAATCTCGGTTGAATTAAAAAAAGGAGAGAAGTATTTGTGGTGTAAATGCGGCAGAAGTAAAACGCAGCCTTTCTGCGACGGTTCTCATCACGGCACCAAATTTAAACCTGTTTTCTTTGAAGCAAAGAAAGACGGTTCGGTTAAGCTTTGCAATTGCAAAATGACTAAAAGTAGTCCGTTTTGTGATAACTCACACAAGCACTTGAGTTAATAAAATTATATGCTATATTTAGTTTGATATCTCACACAATTTAAAAAAACACCATGGACAAAAGAAAAAGACGAATAGTTGTAGCAATAATGCTTATGATAGCCATAGGCAATTTCAGCCGCCTTACTGCCAATAGTACTATACGGGCTGTTGAAATGTTCTCCTTACTTAGTATTGGTATTTTTGCCGGGTTTCTTATTCGTGATTTTCTGGATGGAGTCATCCAAAAGAAAGATAAAACAGACTCAGAATAGTGTATTATTGCGTTTATACTTTTAATTCTACCTTTAAACAAATTTTTACTCAGTTAGGTAAGGTTGTTTTTACAATTTTGTATTTTTGTACATGCCACGTATTTTTTTCTTTATATTCATCATTTTCAGTGTTGCCTTTAAGCAGGAAGCATATGCACAACTTTCAAAGTCCGTTGAAGCAATAGAGGCACAGCATAAGGATTGTTTGCGTATTAAGCCGGATTCTTCGGGTTGTTCCAAACAATTTCTGACACAGGTAGACATTATTTTGCCCATCGTACTGGAGCAATTAAAGGCACAGTTATTTTCCGATGAAAAAACGGCTTTAATACAAGATCAGGTGAGCTGGGGGAAAAAGAAGGGGGAGTTCTTTAAGATACAGGATGAAACCTTCAAATATAATCTGCAGGAAGGTATCTGGAAAAAAGACATGATACGCATTACCTATCAGCAGAAAGCTGAATTTATTCTAAAGAGAATTAAAGTATTACTGAAACGGCTGAAGGAATAGATTAATTCCAGTTACTTCTCAATAACTGACCAAATATTTTCTTCTTTCCTAAATCTTCGTGAAAGCCAACAACACCATTATTGGTAAAAGCTTCTATGCCGTTAATAAATACATGCTGTACCACTTTGCCGCTGCGTTTGATCAATCGGTAGCTTCCTTCAAATGACGGATGATAATCTTCCACAGGATCCGTATTTAAATCACTTTCAAGGCGCGTAGGGTCGATAATAATCAGGTCGGCACGTTTGCCAACGGAAATATCTCCGGCATCAATACCGAGGAAATCTGCAGGCTCTTTGGTGATTCTGTGAATAGCAGTTTCAATCGGCATCAATTCAGGATGATGCAAGGCTTGTTTTAACAGCTGCAATCCTCCGTCATGAAATGCCATATTCAAATTATGCGCGCCTGAATCGTTAAAGCCCGGGAAACAATGTTTGCTCGTTAATAATTCCATGCGCACACTTTCGCGGTGATTCGACGTTTCGCATTTCCAGCGGATATTCGTGTCGTGCTCTGCCAGTAAGTTCATGAAATGTTCTACCGGTTCTACGCCTGCATCTTTCGCCACCTGTTCAAAGTTTTTGCCTATATGGCTGGCAAGCGGAGATTTTACAATCCACATTTCTTTCAATGCTTTAGGGAACACGGAAGCAGCTTTGTGATTCCATTCTTTCACAAATTGTTTTCTGAATTCAGGATTGGTAAACATAGCTTTTCTTCCCGCCGCATCAGCAGAAATTGCCTTTATCATCGATGGAAATTCTTCAAACAAAGGAGACACCGGACCATCGCCGTAATTTAAAAACGGTACCGACAAGGTCTGAAATTTCATATTGGCGCGCAATATATCATTGCCAATAAAACCTAATAGTTTAAGTAAGTTATAAATTTTTTCGTTTGATTTTAAATCCAGTGCCGCAACTATCGTTGTCTTTAATGATTTCTTGAAAAATCCGCCCTGACTTAATCGCAGAATGGTAGCGAATGAAGTTTTGTCTACTGCATTCGGCGTAATTTGCAGCACACGATTATGCTTACGCAACACATTTGATAAACGTTTGTATTCTGATTTAGCCGCTAATTGTGATGGAACGGAATAACCGGTAAACTTAGGTGAATACACACCTGCCCAGCGGTGAAACGGCAGCATATCGATTGAAACGCCCAGATAGCCTGCCTGTATGGCTTCTTCCACGATAGCTTCCATTTTCTTTAATTCTTCTTCACTGGCAGTTCTTTCTGTAAAACTTCTTTCTAAGCCCATTACATGCATTCGAAGGTTAGAGTGCCCGAGAAAAGAAGCGATGTTGGGTCCCACCGGAACGGTATCCAGATGCTGATAGTACTCACTCACACTTTTCCATTTGATATTTCCCAGCATCCAGTGGCTGAGTACTTTTGCCGGAATATTTTCTACACGCGCAAATAAATCGACAATCTCCGTATCTTTTCCCAAAGCCGCAGAAAGCGAACAATTACCAATAATTACAGTAGTAACGCCATGACGAACGGATTCTTCCAAAGCGGGCATTACTTCCAGTTCTGCATCGTAATGTGCGTGAATATCCAATAAACCCGGAGTGATCCATTTTCCCGTAGCATCAATTTCTTTGGCGCCTTCAATAGCAGGAGCTTTCTCTAAAACGGCATCAATTTTATTGTCTTTTATGACAACATCTTTTTGAACGCCTTTATTTCCTAAACCATCAAAGTAGGTTCCGTTACGTATAATTGTTGTTTGCATGCTGGTATTTGATTTGTGTAAATATACCAATTTCCAAATATTGTTTTTTTTATTTTTAGCAACTATTTTTACATGTAGTCTTGAACCACATTAAAGGAACTACGAAATAAAACAGCGTGGAAGCAGCATTAACCTGATTTAGACCCGCCATGCCTGCAGAGTTGCTGCGCTAGCAAAATCGGAAGGCAAAGTAAAATGGACGATGAGAACCATTAACGGAAGAAGAAAAGCTTTAGTAAGATATAATAATTATTTATTACCTTATAATGTACATCAACCCTACCACGGACGAAAAACCGCGCACTTGCAGAGCTATTTGGGCATGAAAGCTCACCATAAGACGGTACAATATAGGCATCGTAAAACTTTATTAAATTCCGGATTATGATAATAATTAGTTGGTGAAAGATTTAGTTTCTGTAATTTGTCTGAAGTGGTGTTAATGCAAAATCCACAATTGGTTCTTTCAATGTAACTAATATGATTAATGGTATCCTTGGTCTCGTCCCATTTTTTACAGTATCAAAACGTTATGGATCCGATCCTACTAGTTTATACAACGAATTATTAACAGGTATTATCTACCTTAAGCAGCGTTAGAATAGATAGGTATAATTAGAGATAGACTCGGTGAGTATATGCAGCTGGCAGAAAAAGGTTTTTATCGTAAATATCTGACGTGAGCAGTTAGCTCAAGGGGCCCGGAGGGACAGGGCGCGCTGAGATTTGAAATAGGGGATCAAAGACTTTATTGTTGTTGTTTTGAATCTGTTCCGCATCTATGTACTGTTTCCTATGTAAAGATACCTGATTATGGGCGGCCGGCCGGGGCTCCGGAGGTCAGAAATATTACCGGTTTAAACAAACCTAATCCAGCAATATTAACTTTTTATTAGGACTTGTTTTCTTTTTTATCTAAAAATTGTGAATAGGAAAGGGATAGATTTAACTGCAAGTATTAAGATTTAACAACCTGCTTTATCTAGGCATAGAAATACCCCTTTATTTAGAACAAAGAACGCCCCGAAAGTTCGAACGTAAACCAATGGCGAAATCATATTTAGAATTTCCAATTAGTGCGGTTATAGTTACTGATGTTTTTTGTAGAAAGCCGACAGGAGAAAGAAAGTAAAAATATAAAAGACATAAAGAACAAATATATATATTCATTAATACAAATTTCGCCTTTCCAACTTTCAGCGGATAACCAAACATGACAAAAATTTCTTCAAACTCTTTTAATTGTAAAACTAAATATAAAAGCGTTAAAGTGTTATTAAAATTTACGTTAAACCAATTAAATCAAAGGCCGCAGTATCCAGGTCTGCTTTCTGTAGCGGTATAGCCATAGGTAAAGGTTCTGCGGATAGGGACTTGCCCGTCTGAAATGGCCGTAGCCACCAAGCTTCGTCTAAAGAATGGAGTTGTTCGATGCAATCGCAAATGCTTTCAGCAGTTTGGATACAATACTGAGATGAACAGCCAAATCAGCCTTGAAAAGATTTTTATCATGGGTCACCTCAATTTTAATAGCTGGAATGGTTCGCACCCTTTTAAATGGTGGGGTGCCGGCACGCAATGTTTTTTGGTTAAAAAAAAATAAAGTGTATTTAAAAATGACAAAATTGCAGTTTTATGTAATCAAAAACCATAAGTGATCCCAGAGAAACAGAGAGGGAGAAGAACAAGCGTTGTCTTATTCCCGCGAAGGCGTGCGGGCGCCGCCGGTGCGGGGGGGCCGTTGGAGATCCTGTGTAGAGTTCTTCACCTACTTTCAAAATCTTCAAATGACCATTCAGTTGTTTGTTTTCCTTCAAATCTTTCAGGATTTTTACAGGCTCAGATGCCGGCTCATCGCTTAAATCAAAGGTGCCGTAATGCATTGGAATGAAAGTCTTTCCATTTAATTCATGGAATCCCTGAACGGCTTCTTCCGGAGATGTATGTGCCCATTCCATTACGAATTTAGGTTTGTAGGCACCCACGGGCATCAGGCAGATATCAAACCCTTCGAAATGCTGATTGATTTCTTTAAAGTGATGCGCATAGCCTGTATCGCCTGCAAAATAAATAGAAGTTGAGGTCGCTTTTTATGGCAAAACTTCCCCAAAGGGTGGTGTTGTAATCAGTCAATAAACGCCTATTCCAGTGTTTTGCGGGGAGAAAAGTAATGTCTAATTTTTCCGTATTGTATTGCTGCCACCAGGCTGCTTCATGAATATGCTTGAACCCAACGGCTTTCAGCATTCTGGTAAATCCTAGCGGACATAAAATTTCCACTTCCGGATTTTGTTTGACTAATTTCTTTAAAGTAGGCGTATCTAAATGATCGCGATGTCCGTGTGATAGCAATATGTAATCGATATTGATGAAATGATGTACAGGGCAGGGTATATGGTGCTTTCGCTTAAGTAAAGGCGTCAGATCGTAGAAAACAGGGTCGGTAAGTATGCTGACACCGTTCAGCCGAATGAAGAAAGAAGAATGGCCCAGCCATACGATTTTATCTTCTGTTGATTGCAAAAAAGCTGATGAATGTATAACATCCGGTTTAAAGGTATCTGCCTTTTTTTCTTTACGCTGCGGATTGCCGCTGGTCATCCATTTAAACAGATTCTCAAATGGCAGTTTGTCTTTTTTCTTATCAAAAACAAACTCTCCGTCGATACATAAATTACCCTTTATATCTTCTCTGATAAAGGAGAGTTTTGGATTATATTTTATTTCTTTTTTCATTTATGAATCGATTTTATAAAAAAAACCTGTTAGAGAACTAACAGGTTTTTTTATGAATTGTTTGCTGAAATTATCTTGCAGGAGAGAAGTCAACACGTCTGTTAGACTGGTGTTGATTTTCGTTCGCTGCATCTTTCACTAAAGGATCTGATTTACCCATTGGTAATTTGATAAATCTGTCTTCAGAGATACCATAGTGGTCTTTCAGATATTTGATAGCCGCGTTTACACGGTTTTCAGATAATTTTTGATTGAATTCGCTGGAACCTCTAACGTCTGTATTTCCTTTCACATTTACTTTTAAGTCAGGATTTGTTGACATTACCAAACCAACTTTATTTAACTCTTCAGAAGAATATTTTGTAATATTAGCTTTATTAACATCATAGTAGATAGAAGTAAGTTTCCAAACATTGTCTTCCACTTTCTGAATTTTCTTAGTAACCGCTTCATCATCATAAGGAACACCTTTAGGCGTTTCTACTTTTGTTACTGCATCAGGTAAAACATTTTTACATTCAACAATCGGGAATGCAGGAGAGGAGAATGGTTCCGGATCTTTAGAATCTGGGCAGCCATCTTTATCACTGTCTAATGTTACTCCATGAGCATCAACAGCTAAACCTGCAGCAGTAGTTGGTTCTTTATCTAAGATGTCTAATACACCGTCACCATCCGTATCTTTCAGGTTTACTTCTTTAGGTTTTGGTACGTTAGCCATAATAAATGCTAATGGATTTACCCATTCTACATGTTCTTTTTGTGAACCGATACGACCAAATTTGTAAGAGAAGTTTACGTTCATATATGCATAAGCATCTCGGTTTATTTTAGATAAAGAGTTAACAGTTCTTCCGCCATCTACTCTGGACTGGAACTGGAATGCATCTAATTTGTCAGAGTTGGTAAATGTAAATGTACCTTCTAAGCCTATGTCAAATGCTTTAGTAACTTTAAATTTCATACCGAAACCTAAAGGGAAAACCACTTCTGTAAACTTGTTGGTAAAACCTCTCAGATAGTTATTGTTTGCAATAGGTTTGTCATCTTTAACGTTGTAAATCTGAGAAGAAGTACGAATCAACCCAATACCTAATTTTGTATAGAAGGCAAATTTTCTTGATTTGATTGGTTTTCCGGAGATTTGAGACTTAATAAATTTGTTGTAAGAAGTACCTAAACCTAACCAGTCAATGTAAAAATTAACAGTTGCCTGATGGAAAATACTTGTTTTGAAGTAAACAGGACCATCATCATCTGTTCTTTCAGGGAACAATTGTTTCCAGTATTGTCTTTCTTCAGCGAAACCACCGCGTTCTACTGTTCTACCTAATAATTTTCCTAATGTATAGTCAACATTTAAACCAAATGCACTATTAAACATTTTTGTTAAACCCAAACCTGCACCCCATTGAAGTTCGCTTGGTTTTTTGGTTTGACGTGTCCAGTCGTAACTTCTAATATCTGTGAATGGTGTTGTAGCTCCAAAGTGAATGGTTAAACTCCAGTCTTTTAAGTATTTTTTCGGATCAACGTTATAATACTTTTTTGCTGTTTTGGCATCCATAGTTCCGTTGGCAGAATTTGACGCCACATCAACGCTGGAATTTTTCTTAACTTTTTGCGCTAATGTTGTTGTTGCCATAGCAAAACACATTACAGAAAGTAATAAATAGTTCAATTTGGTTTTCATTTGTTATATTTTGTGATAAAAATAGTGAATGTTTGTTAAATTTCAAAAAAAACATTTAATAATTAATGATTTATTCAACAAAGTCTAAGTCTTTACTAAAAGTGTCCTTGAGTGTGTACAAAGCAACAAAGGCTAATCCAAACACAATGGCACCGACATACAGGTAAGAATGGATGTAGGAATTTCCTCCGTTTTTTAAAGCATCAGCTAATATATTTACCAAAGGAACGGCACCGCGTACAAAATTTGGAACCGAAGTGGTAACAGTTGCCCGTAGGTTAGTACCAAATTGTTCTGAAGCTGTAATGTTAAAGACAGCCCAGTAGCCGGCGGTAAATCCAATGATAGTACAGGCGATATAAAAGTTAGTGATGTTCTGTTTGCCGATAGTCAGGTAAAAAATAACGGAAAATATGGATAAGATTAAAAAAAGTAAAATGGCTTTTCGTCTGCTTTTTAAATACTGACTCAGTAAACCGCTGCAAATGTCCCCGAAACATAAACCAATGTAATTATACATGATTGCTTTTGCAGGAACAGGTATCTCAGACATATTCATGGCTTGCCCCATTTCTTTGGAGAAAAAGACAAACGTGCTGATGAGGTACCAGATAGGAATTCCTATCAATATCACACTAAAATATTTTGAGAAAGTAGACATATCTCTGAAGAGCATCAGAATATTGCCTTTGGAAACATTTTCTTTTGCCGTTATTTCCTTATACATACCGGATTCGGAAACGCCAATACGCATAAATAAAAGAATGATACCCATGCCTCCGCCAATGTAATAATTGATTCTCCAGTCAAATTTGTGTGCAAATGCGCTGGCCACAACTGCACCTATGACACCGACACTGGCTATAATAGTAGTGCCATACCCGCGCTTTTCTTTGCTCATACTTTCACTTACCAGCGTAACGCCTGCACCTAGTTCGCCCGCCAATCCAAACCCGGCGATGAAGCGAAGAATCTTATATTGTTCAACGGTGCTTATCATACCATTTAATATATTCGCGACTGAATACAAAAAGATAGAACCAAACAAGACAGATAATCTGCCTTTTTTATCTCCTAAAATTCCCCAGAAAATACCACCGGCGAGCATGCCCCACATTTGGTAATTAAAGAGCATTTTACCATATAAAGCAATATCTGCGTCGGATGTAATACCAATGCCTTTTAAACTTGGCACACGAATAACGCCGAACAGTACCAAATCATAGACATCTACAAAGTAACCCAATGCTGCCACTACAATTAAAAGCGTCAGTCCTTTCTGTTTGTTATTATCACTCATACTTTACTAATAATGTAGTAAAATACAGATTTATTATTGATAGACAATAAGTTCAGTTAGATTTTTATAAACGTGCTGTGGAATCAGCTATTTTCTGACAGCCATTTTCAGGATTTCCCAATAGCCGTGCTTCAGTAAGCCATGTTCGTAAAATCCACGGGCAACCAACATCTTATGCATTTCAGGCGAATTATAAGAAGGCATGTTTTGAAGAAAATGATGTTCCAGATGATAGTTTACATGCAAAGGAGCAAACAAAATACGCTCCAGGAAATTGGCATAGGTAGTGCGTGTATTCTTATACGGATCGTGTGTGTCTTCTACTACACTGTGTTCTGCAATGGAACGTATACGTAAACTGAAATTAAACGTAGTTAAATTAGCGCCAATCCACAGCAAATACAACCAGGGTTTGCCAACTGCCAGCAAAATTAAAAAGAGAATGAGATTGGAGAAAACAGGTCCTCGCAGATTGTAATATGCATTTCTTAAAATTACGCGCCAGGGTCTTTTATCCACCGGGATTTTTTCAATCACATTTCCCAGGTTGTATTTGATAAATCCGCTATGCATCGCCAGTAAGCCGGCATCTGCTTTAATGCCGGTTAAGCCGATTAAATCTCTACCCAACTTGCGAAGCATACCTGCCAGTTTTGCAGGGTAACCTTTCACTAAGTTGATATCCGGATCATCCGAAGTACCGGTTGCTATATGGTGTTGAAAATGGTACGGACGATATTGTTCAATATTATTAAAAATAGGATACGCACCGAAAAAATTACCGACAATATCATTTATTTTTTTGCTTTTAAAAAGGGAATAATGTGAAGCATCGTGCATGATAATAGCACAGCCTAATTGTTTTCCGCCAATTATAAATAAGGCAATAATAATGGCAATCGCCAGAATGATTTTACTTGAAGTTAAATAAGGAACAATGGCAACCAATGCAAATGAAAACAAAATCCATAGCCAAACAGATGTAACTTCAATAAATCCTTTCCAGTCAGATTTTTGATGCAGTTTTTTTATTTCTTCTTTCGATAAATATTGATTGATGATTTGCTTATACTTTACTACCTGATGATTTTCAGGCTTCACGTTAAATTCAAAATTATTAAAGGTAGTTGCCATTTTGTTAGTCTAAGAAATCTTTCATGTATGCATACGTTTCCTGCGGATACAAATTTAAACAAAAATGTCCACCTTTTACCTGAAAATAGACTTCATCCGGCGGTGCTACAATTTTATCTGCTTTGTCGTGTATTCTTAATGGATTCGGAAGTACGGAAGTGATTTTTTTCTGATAATTCATTTCTATCATCAGTGCCAGTTCATTATCCGTAAAATTGTCAAAATTATCCATGATTTTCGACTGAACCTCTTTAACACGTTCATCCTTTATTTTACTTAACAAAAAGCTTTTTAAAAAGTTTGTTTTTACTAAACCGGTTAATGCTGCAAGAAGTGTTATTCTCGGAAATTGCGGCAACATATGAATCACTTTTTTAGGATCATTGAAGGAACCTATCATGCAAATTTCCGTTCCGATTAATTCCCGTATTTGAAAAGAGAAATAACCACCCATGGAATGTCCGAGCAGTTTATCTTCTTTTTGAATACCGTATATTTTTATCAGCTGCCGTGAAAACTGCTGCACCGTAATGAATGGAAACGTGAATTTATCCAATACCGGTCGGTAATCCACATGGATAATCTCATATTTGTGGTTGTTGATAAATGGAATCAGTTCATTAAAACAGAAAGTGTCTTCACCAAATCCGGGCAGTAAAAATAAACGCTTTTGCATGTGGCTAAATTAATGATTCTGATTAATATTTCTGTCTCTAAAGATTACTTATACCTTTTTTGTATTTTTGTGCCATGACAACATTACGTTTACCCGCAGAATGGGAACCACAAGATGCGATTCAGATTGCTTTCCCCAGTAGACAGTCTGATTGGATAGATTACTGGGAAGATGTGGTGCCTTGTTATATCAATATAATTAAAGTTATTTCATCCTATCAGCCTTTATTGATTGTCTGTGATGATGAAACAGAATTAAGATTTTATTTGTCAGAAGTTGACTTATCTAATATTCAGATTACAGAACTTCCGCTAAACGATACCTGGGCACGCGACCATGGCGCTATCACGGTAGAACAGGGAAATGAATTCCTGATTTATGATTTTATGTTCAATGGCTGGGGATTGAAATTTGCCGCGGACAAAGACAATTTGATTACCAAGGGACTTTGGGACAAAGGAATTTATAACGCAAAAAGTCTGCTTGTTCCGGATTTGGTGTTGGAAGGCGGAAGCATTGAGAGCGATGGGAAAGGCACTTTGCTGACCACAACAAACTGTCTGTTGTCGCCCAATAGAAACCCTCACTTTAATAGACAACAAATTGAAGATAAATTAATTAAGTTGTTTGGGTTAAAGAAAGTGTTATGGCTGGAAAGCGGTCATCTCTTAGGCGATGATACCGATGCGCATATCGATACGGTGGCAAGATTCTGCGATGAAAATACGATTGCCTACGTTCAATGTACAGATACATCGGAAATACATTATGCCGACCTGA
>JADKIQ010000013.1 GCA_016721245.1 Sphingobacteriales bacterium | reverse complement strand
CTGGAAAGATGATAAATACACCATAGAGCTGGTATTTATGGATGCGTTAGTGGCTGCAGCTGTTTTCGAGTGCGGTGATAAATTTGTAGAAGGGGAATTGGAATTGATAGAAGGTACGGTGGTTCCCGGTGTGGCAGCTGCTAAAAATGAAAATGATATTGCCGCAAAACTTGATGGTAAATCATTGGATGAATTACTGGCGGAACTGGATAAATTAGTCGGCTTGCAGAATGTCAAAAAGCATATCCGTGACCAGATTACCTTAATAAATTTTAATAAACTGCGCAAAGAACAGGGTGTGGAAGATGCTTCCGGTTTTTCTTTGCACAGTGTAGCTGTTGGAAATCCGGGCACCGGGAAAACAACAGTGATGCGTTTACTCGGAAAAATTTACCACAAACTCGGCTTACTTTCCAAAGGACATGTGCTGGAAGTAGACAGAGTAGACCTCGTAGGTGAATACATTGGGCAAACCGCTCCTAAAACGCAAAAACAAATTGATGAGGCCAGAGGCGGTATTTTATTTATCGATGAAGCCTATTCATTGGCACGCAGCGGAGAAGACAGCCGTGATTACGGGAAAGAGGTTGTTGAATTACTGATAAAAGAAATGAGTGACGGATCCGGTGATATTGCCATTTTCGTGGCAGGCTACCCGAAAGAAATGAATGCTTTCATAGAGTCCAATCCTGGCTTAAAATCACGCTTTTCCCAATATTTTATCTTTGATGATTACCTGCCGGAAGAACTGTACGACATCAGTTTAAGCATTGCGGAAAGATTGAAATTAAATATTGATGTGGCGGCTAAAGAACTGTTGAAGATCGAATTAACGGATGCTTTCAGAAGCAGGGATAAAAATTTTGGCAATGCCCGTTTTGTGGAAGGTGTTATCAACAAATCTAAAATGAATATGGCGCTGCGGCTCATGCAGGTGCCGGATCAGAAATCATTAAGTAAAGAACAATTATCCACCATCACTCAGGAAGATATTGCCAAGGTCTTTGCCGACAGAAACCGCAAGAAACTGAAATTACCGGTAAATGAAGCAGAATTACAATCGGCATTGCTGGAGCTGAACGAACTGATTGGGATGGCCAATATAAAAAACGAGATTGATGAACTGGTTCGCTTAATCAAATATTACAATGATATCGGAAAAGATGTATTGAATAAATTCTCGTTGCATACCGTATTTACAGGTAATCCCGGCACGGGAAAGACAACGGTGGCGCGGATTCTGGGTAAGGTTTTTAAAGCACTGGGTATTTTGGAAAGAGGACATACGGTAGAAGTAGACAGAGAAAGTTTAGTTGCCGGGTTACCTTGGTCAGACAGCCATCAAAACACAACAAAAAATTGAAGAAGCCATTGGCGGGGTATTGTTTATTGATGAAGCATATGCCTTGGCAGATTCAGGCAGTACTAATGATTTTGGCAAAGAAGCTATAGAAGTTATTTTAAAAAGAATGGAAGATCTGCGCGGACAAATGGTGGTTTTTGCCGCAGGCTATACCGACAATATGAATACTTTTCTGACATCCAACCCAGGATTAAATTCACGTTTTGATAAAAAACTGCATTTTGACGATTATGCCCCGGAAGATATGATGCAGATTGCACTCAGAAATTTTAAAAAGGAGGATTTAACCGCCACACAAGAGACACAAAATCATCTTTTGAATTACTTTACGGATTTGTATAAAAACCGAGATAAATTCTTCGGTAATGCTCGAACCGTTCGCCAGACGACAGATGAAGCGGTCAAAAACCAAAACCTGAGAATGGCTAAAATTCCTGCAAATCTGCGCAATGAACAGGATATTCATACCTTAATTTTAGAAGATGTGGCAGAATTCAAATATCAGGGAAATACACTCAGAAAGACACTGGGGTTTAGGCTTGGCGGTAATTCGTAAGCAGGTAGAAACATCATAAAAAATGTAAAAAAACAACTCTTTTATACAAAAGGCATGTAATTTGCGTTGTAGAAGAAATTAGAACACAGATTTAGCAAATTGTAATGATGAATATGATTTTACTTTGCGTTCTTTGCGCCTTTGCGTGAAATAAATTTTTAAAAATGAGATTAGTTTATCTTTCTATATCGATGCTTTTTTGCAATGTAATTTTTGCCACGGATTATGCCAATCAGCAAAACTGGGCAGCTTTGCCCACTATGCAGGATAATGCCGACTGGACGCCGGAAGGGCTGAAAAACAATCAGGAGAATGCACTGGTGGACGTATTTTACATTCATCCAACAACGGATGTTACCGGCTTTAAAGGAAATGCGAGTCTGGATAGCAGAATGATTAACAACCAAACGGATAACTATCCCATCAAATATCAGGCAAGTGTTTTTAATGAGAGTTGCAAGGTATACGCACCCCGTTACCGTCAGGCAGCACTCAATAATTTTTTTACTAAAAACAGCGAACGTTCTCAGGAAGCATTCGATACCGCTTATGCAGATGTAAAAGCGGCATTCGAGTATTATTTAAAATATTACAACAACGGACGCCCGATTATTATCGCCGGACATTCGCAGGGTAGTAAGCATGCACAACGTTTATTACGCGAGTTTTTTGACGGCAAACCATTGCAAAAACAATTGGTGGAGGCTTATATTATTGGCTTTCCTACGCACGAAAACCAGTTTCAGTTTTTAAAAGTTTCCGAAAATGCGGAAGATTTCGGCGGCTATATTTCGTACTCTACATTTGGACAAGATTCTAAAATTGCGACCATTGCTCCGGACTATAACAATGCTGTTTCCGTAAATCCCTTAAATTGGACAACCGAAAAAATATTTGTTTCCGGGAATAGTCAGCAAGGCAGTTTATCTAAAAAATCAGATGAAATCATTCACACCGTATTTGGGGCAAAAAACGGCAATGGCATTTTAGAAATTCAGAAACCACAGGAAGGAGGCTTTGTTCCCATGGTGATGAAGAATTACCATTTATATGACTACTCCTTGTTTTATGTGAATATCCGGGAAAATGTAGCCCTGAGAATTAAAAAAAATCCGTAAGCAAATTAGAAAATGACGGTAAAACGAAAGACGCACAAAAAGCCGTAGAAAGCATTGTGGAGAAGTCGAGAAAAGACAAAAATACCACACAAACGGTAAAGGCATTATTGTACAAATACAAATATACCATGACGCTGGAAGAAGAATCTGAATTGAAAATTGTAAATGATTTAAAAGCAGAGATTCAGAAATCAGAAGGAGCGGATAAAGCAGTTTTACAAAGTATTTTAGGAGAATTGTATTTTCAGTATTTTAATGAAAACACCTGGAAATTTTCCAACAGAACGGAAACGGATATCAAACAAAGTGATGATTTTCGCACCTGGGATTTGAAAACACTGTTCAAGGAAATCAATTCATATTATGTGGCATCGGTGGAAAATAAAGCACTGTTGCAGCAAACCAAATTGGATAATTTTGCACCCATTCTGGAGCAGGAAAAAGGTTCAACGGTTTTTCGACCGACCTTGTATGATTTACTGGCGAACCGTGCAATAGATTATTTTAATAATGACAAAAGTAATCTGTCAGAACCATCCAATGCATTTTCTATCGATGATAAAAAATATTTCGGAACGGCAAATGATTTTGTAAGCATCCAACTGAATGATGCGGATAAAAACGCACAGGATTATAATGCCTTAAAGATTTATCAGGATTTACTAGCCTTTCGCCTGAAGGATAAAAACAATCTGGACGCATTGGCAGATGCGGATTTAAAACGAATACAATTTGTAAAAGAACATTATTTCAACAAAGATGACAATGAAGCTTTGTATTATGAAGCTTTGAAACGACTAAAGACTGAGTATTCAAAATGTAATGTTGGAGCTATCATTAATTATGAAATCGCGAATTACATCAACCAGAAAGCACAGGAAGAAAATACAAAGAATAAGTTTACGGTAAAAGAGGCACTGGCTGTTTGCGATGAAACCATCAAAAATTATCCTTTATCTGAAGGTGCAAAAAACTGTACGGCTTTAAAAGAATCTATCTTTTTCAAAAATTTATCGCTCAGCACAGAAGAAACGGTGGTTCCGGATGATGCCTTTAAAGCATTGGTCAGTTATAAAAACATTACTAAAATATACCTGAAAATTGTTCCACTAAACTACAAGGATAAGGACAAAATTTTCTCGATTAATAATAATGAAACACAGGATGATATTATTAAACGCCTGAATGCCATTAAACCTGTAAGAACATGGAATCAGGCTTTGCCGTTTACTGATGATTACCTCGACCATTCCACAGAAATAAAAATAGACGGTATCAAAAAAGGATTTTATGCTGTGTTGGTTTCCACCAACCCCAATTTTACGGTGCTAACAGGCAAAGAAGCGGTAGCCGTTTCAACTTTGTTTGCTTCACAAATCAGTTATGTTACTAAAAACAGCAGCAATAATGAAAATTTTGAGTTGTATGTATTAAACAGAAATGACGGACAGCCATTGCAAAATGCCACGGTTAAATTTTACAGAAATACCTACGATTATAAACAACGAAAATATATTCGCACGGAGCTGGGAAGCGCAACCTCTGATGCAACGGGATATGTTTCTAAAAAAATCAGCAAGCAAAATACCAGCTATTATTCCAATGAAAATTTTCAGGTAGAAATTTTCTATAAAGATGATTTTTTACCGGGCGAACAATCGTATTACAAATACTTTTATCCGCAAAATGAAACAGCACCATCACAAAAACAAGTACATCTGTTCACCGACAGAAGCATTTACCGTCCCGGTCAAACTATTTATGTTAAAGGTATTGCCACTCAGCGAACGGGCGATGATTATAAGATTTTACCCAATGAAAAAGTAAATGTCATTTTTAAAGACGTCAATTACCAGGATATTAAAACGCAGGAATTTACGACGAATGAATTTGGTTCTTTCACCGGAACGTTCACGTCGCCAACAGCAGGCTTAATGGGCAACATGACACTGGAAACAAATTTTGGTGCGGTAAATGTACAGGTAGAAGAATACAAACGCCCTAAGTTTGAAGTGAGTTTTGAACCGGTTAAAAAATCATACAATTTAAATGATAAGGTAAGTGTAACGGGAAAAGCCGTTTCGTATGCCGGTGCAAATATCGACAATGCGGAAGTAAAATACACCGTGCGTCGCGTGGCGGAGTTTCCTGTGTGGTGCTGGTGGGGTTGGCGTAGACCCTGGTTTCCTGCAAGCAACGAAAAAATTATTACGAATGGTGTGACTAAAACAGATGACAACGGAAACTTCACGATTGATTTTTCTGCCATTCCTGATTTAACTATTTCAAAAGAATTCAAACCCTACTTTAATTACGAAGTAACAGCTGATGTGGTAGACATTAACGGAGAAACACATTCCACCACCACTACTGTGCGTGTAGGTTATTTGGCGATTGAAGCAAATTTGTATGTGGATGAAAATATCGATAACAGCAAGGAGAATAAGATTACTGTGTCAACCAATAATCTAAACGGACAAGCGGAACCGACAGATGTTACCGTAAAAATTTATGATTTAACGGAGCCGCAAAACCCAAAGAAAGCAAGACTTTGGAGTGAGCCGGATAAATTCAGCTTAACAAAAGCAGAACACGATAAATTATTCCCTTACGAAATCTACGACAAAGAAGATTTGATGAACAACTGGCAAAAAGGAAATCTGGTAAACAGTTATTCGTTCAACACAGGAAAACAAACGGAAATAATTTTGACCCCCAATTCATTGCCGAGTGGTGCGTATATAATTGAGTTTTCCTGCAAGGATAAAAACGGCAACCCGATTGAATTTAAGAAAACAGTTGCGTCTTCTTCCGTTAACGATAAAACACCCAACCCAAAATCGTTTGCGTATTTTAAATTAGACAAAACCACAGCAAAACCGGGCGAAACGGTGAATTATCAAATTGGTTCTTCCATGCAAAATGGGTATGCCATCATCGAAACAGCCTTTAAAGGAAAAATTATCGAAAAGAAAACGGTACAACTGAATAATGAAATTAAAACGTTTTCTATTCCCGTAAAAGAAGAATATAAAGGCGGTATCGAAATTAATTATGTGATTGTAAATAAAAACAGAAGTTATACAGGTAGTCAATATATTACAGTGCCATATGAAGATAAAAGCCTGAAAATTGAATGGATAACGTTCAGGGATAAATTGTTGCCTGGGCAAAAAGAACAATGGAAATTAAAAATTTCCGGAGCGAATAAAGAGAAAGTAGCGAGTGAATTATTAGCTACCATGTATGATGCTTCTTTGGATGCTTTTTTGCCGCACAGTTTTAATTTCTATTTAGGACAATCCTATTACAATGGCTATATCGGCACTTATGGCAGTGATGCATTTGGTATCAGAAACAGTAATTTATATACTTCTAAAAACTGGAATGCAGCAAAAGATTATGTATCACACGGCTATGATGATATCAATTTATTTGGATTGAGTTTGGGTGGTTACAGCAGGTTTTATTTTAATAAAATTGGTTATGGTGTAATTTCAAAATCGGCACCGTCACCGAAAGCAGAAATGCTGGAAGCGCAGGCAGATATGGCAGCAGCTAAATCTGAAAGTGTAGCCACCGGTCAGGCTGGTGCTACAAGTCAAATAAAAACAAGAGAAGAAGAAAAACGAGCAGACAATGTCGCAGATTCTGTTTCTTTAAAAGCACCCAAAAAACCGGAAGTTTCACCGCGCGTTAATTTAAACGAAACGGCATTTTTCTTACCACAGTTACAAACAGACGCAGAAGGAAATGTCATTTTAAATTTCCAGATGCCGGAAGCTTTAACCAAATGGAATTTCCTTGGACTGGCACATACCAAAGATCTGAAGTATCAGTATTTCACCAAATCTATCGTTACTCAGAAAGAATTAATGGTAACACCCAATGCGCCGCGCTTTTTACGCGAAGGGGATAAACTGGAATTCACCACAAAAATCTCCAATTTATCAGATAAAGATTTAAGCGGTAAAGCAGATTTAGTATTATACGATGCTGCCTCCATGAAAGAAATTACGTATGTGATTATGGAAGCGGCACACGGAAAATTAAACACTGTTGGTGAACGTGACTTCTCTGTTGAAAAAGGCAAAAATACAGCGATCAGTTGGACACTGAAAATACCGACAGGCATTGATGCTATTACCTACAAAGTAACAGCACAGGCAGGCGATTTCAGTGATGGTGAACAGGCTTCTTTAATTGTATTGCCTAATAGAATGATGGTAACAGAAACACTGCCGTTGTGGGTGCGGGGAGAAAGTAAAAAATCGTTTACGTTTGATAAATTATTGAAGAATAAATCCACCACACTTAAAAACTATAACCTGACGCTGGAAATGTCTTCACAGCCGGTCTGGTATGCAGTTCAGGCTTTGCCGTATATGATGGAATATCCGTATGAATGTGCGGAGCAATTATTCTCGCGTTATTATGCAAACACCTTAGCATCTTACATTGCTAATCAAAACCCTAAAATCAAAACGATTTTTGACAAATGGAAAAACACGGATGCGCTGCTTTCTAACTTAGAAAAGAATCAGGATTTGAAATCTGTGTTGTTAGAAGAAACACCCTGGGTACGAGATGCACAAAACGAAACGGAACAGAAAAAACGTATTGCCTTGCTGTTTGATTTAACGAAAATGGCAGACGAACAACAACGTGCATTTGATAAATTGTTGCAGATGCAGACACCCAACGGCGGCTTCACCTGGTTTCCCGGAATGCCGGATAACCGCTATATCACCCAGCATATTGTTGCCGGAATGGGACATCTTGCAAAACTGAATGTGATTGATATAAACAATAAAACTAAAATAGATGAAATGCTGCGCAAAGCAGTGGCATATTTAGATGACAGATTAACGGAAGATTTGGTGAGTATTAAAAAGTACGATAAAGATTACCTGAAAAATAATCATCTGTACTACGATAATATTCATGCCTTATATGCGCGTTCATTTTTCGATTATAAAGTGGAAAAACAAAATCAGGAAGCCTATGGTTATTTCTTAAAACAGGAAAAAGATAACTGGCTGAATCAGGATTTATATTCCAAAGGAATGATTGCTTTGACCTTGCAGCGCAACAAAGAAAAATCAACGGCGGATAAAATCATTGTATACCTGAAACAAAATGCTATCAGCAGCGAAGAACTCGGCATGTACTGGAAAGCCAATGAAACAGGTGGCTGGTACTGGTATCAGGCTCCGGTGGAAACACAGGCCTTGCTGATTGAAGCTTTCCACGAAGTGGCCAATGATAATAAATCAGTGGATGAAATGAAAGTGTGGTTGCTGAAACAAAAACAAACTACTTCCTGGAAATCTACCAAAGCAACAGCTGAAGCATGTTACGCCTTATTATTGCAGGGAAAAGACTGGACAAAATCAGATAAGTTGGTAGAAGTGAAAATGAATAATCAGGTGATTGATCCTGTAAAATTAAATGCCACCGTAGAACCGGGTACCGGCTATTACAAAGTTAAATGGACCGGTGACAATATTAAACCGGAAATGGCAAAAATTGAACTGAAAAAAACGGATAAAGGTCCGGCTTACGGAGCAGTATACTGGCAGTATTTTGAAGATTTGGATAAAATTACCGGTGCAACAACAGCATTGAAGTTGAGCAAAAAATTATTCAAAGTAGAGAATACGAATGAAGGCAAAAAGCTGACAGAAATTACAGACAAAACACCTTTACAGGTAGGCGACGAAGTAAAAGTACGTGTTGAGTTGCGCACCGATCGTAATCTGGAATATGTACACATGAAAGACATGCGTGCTGCGGGTTTTGAACCGGTCAATGTGTTGTCGCAATATAAATATCAGGATGGTTTGGGATATTATGAAAGTACAAAAGATGTGGCGACCCATTTCTTTATGGACTGGGTGCAGAAAGGAGTGTATGTTTTTGAGTATTCTGTACGTGCTACTATTGCCGGTAATTTCTCCAACGGAATAACGCTGATAGAAAGTATGTATGCACCGGAATTTAAATCGCATTCCAAAGGAGAACGGGTAACCATAGTGAAGAAGTAACCAGATACTCACTAGGAACTACCGAATACTAAGTATTTTATACAAATAACTTTCTCTTAACTACCTTTGGTACTACATTTGACACCATAAAACAAACAAATTAAAACAGATTATATGAAGAAGACATTATTGATTTTAACCATTACAAGCATCTCGCTGGCAAATACATTTGCGAGAGATATTTCAGAAAAGAAAAACCTGGTAGGCTTTACGGCTGGCTTTTCTTTAAACACAATGGGACTACAAAAAGATTCTCGTTTTGATAATAGTAAAAATACCATTAAACCTGGTGGCGTTTTTGGTTTCAATTACGAATACAGAACTCCGAAAGTATTCGGTTTTGAAATTGGTGTGAACTATGCCAATAGAGGAACACAGCAAAAATTGGAAGATCCAAATTTAAACAGATCTTTCTTCAGATATAATTTTCATTCAGTAGAAGTACCGGTAATTGCTAAATTCTATATCGGAAAGAAAAAAATATTCAATTTTAACGTAGGTGGATTTGCGTCTTATGCATTCAACGTTCAATCAAGATTAAAAGTCGATTTCAAAACTAACAATGCAATACTAGTTGATCAGGATGAAAGAGTGAACAATGTATTAAAAGATAATAATGACAAGGACGCAAATGGAAATCGTCCATTCAGACCTTATGACGCAGGAGTGAATGTGGGTTTTGAGTTTGTTTCAAAAAGTGGTTTTGGTGCAGGTGCACGCGTTCAGCAAGGACTTGTTGACTTTACAAACCCAAAATTTGACTTTGGTCCATTCGTTGAGAATAAAAAAGTATTCCACACAAACGCAATCGTTTATGCGTTGTTTAAAATCTAAATAATACAATTCTTATAACCATGAGAATGAAGCTGTCCGCCAATTGGCGGACAGCTTTTTTTGTACTTAACAGTAAAAAAACACCATTAGCTTATAACAAATAACTAATAACCTATAACTTTATAACATGAAGGTTGAAATAGAAAGAGTTAATAATAAAGTACACCTCGAAGCAAAGAACGAACAAGGGGTTGTTGTACATATGGATGGTTCACCCGAAATTGGCGGCGAAGACTTAGGCGCACGGCCTATGCAGATGGTATTAATGGCATTAGGCGGCTGCACCAGTATGGATATGCTATCAATGCTGGCAAAAATGCGGGAAGAGGTGAAAAGTTACAAAGTATCGGTAGAAGCGGAAAGAGCCAAAGAACACCCGATGGTATTTACTAAAATTCATATCCACTACATTTTAGAAGGAAATCTAAAAAAAGAAAACGTTGAAAAAGCCATTAATTTATCGATGGATAAATATTGCAGTGTAACACATATGCTGAATAAAACGGCAGACATTACACATAGTTTTGAAATTATAAATTAGCCACAAGACTTTTAGGGTCAATATATATAGACAATAAAGTCTTGATTCTTGGCTCTGTTAATCTAAACATCTCATCAATGAAAAAATACACCAACTTCGCTACCAACGCCATCCGTACACAGCACGAGCAGGCGTTTCGTGAACACAGCGTTCCCTTATATCTCACTTCTTCTTTTACTTTTGAAGATGCGGAACAAGCGCGTGCCTTATTTGCCGATGAATATGTAGATAATATTTATTCACGATTTTCCAATCCGAATGTCAACGAGTTTGTAGATAAAATGTGTGTGCTGGAAGGCACGGAAGATGGCTTCGGCACTGCCACCGGCATGGCGGCGGTATTCGCTTCCATAATGACCTTCTTAAAACAGGGAGACCATATTTTAGCATCTTCTGCTTTGTTTGCCTCCTCCACCAGAATTATTAAAGAATACCTGCCAAAATGGGGCATTGAATATTCTTTTTACGATATCAACAAACCCGAAACCTGGGAAAGCATGATACAACCGAACACTAAAATGTTGTTTGCAGAAACACCTTCTAATCCGGGATTAGTGCTGATAGATCTGGAGTTTTTATGTCAACTTGGAAAAAAGCATAATTTATTGGTGAACGTTGATAATTGCTTCGCAACGCCCTATCTGCAGACACCTGCACAATACGGGGCGGACATCATCACCCATTCTGCTACCAAATTTATTGACGGACAGGGAAGAGTGTGTGGCGGAATTGTTTTAGGTAACAAAGAGATTATAAAAGAAGTGCGTGCGTTTTGCAGACAAACCGGACCTGCCATGTCACCGTTCAATGCATGGGTCTTGTCAAAAAGTCTGGAAACACTGCATGTGCGTATGGACAGACATTGCGAGAATGCGCTGGCACTGGCGCACTGGCTGGAAACAAATGATGAAATCGAAGACGTGAAATATCCGTTCTTGCCTTCACATCCGCAATATGAATTAGCGAAAAAACAAATGTCGCAAGGCGGTGGTGTGGTAACTTTTATTGTAAAAGGTGGTATTGAGCGCGGTCGCAAGTTTTTAGATGCATTGGAAATGTTTTCACATACTGCCAATCTGGGCGATTGCAGAACCATAGCCACGCATCCGGCGTCCACCACCCATTCTAAAATAGAGGAAAGCGTAAGAGAAGCCGCTGGTATTTTCGGAGGTACGGTTCGTGTTTCCGTTGGATTAGAACACATTGACGACATTAAGGCAGATATACAACAGGCACTGGAAAAGAGTAAATAACAGGAATGTTTAAGAATCAAAATAAGCATATAATTTATCCGATATTACTTTTGATGTTGTTAGCACTAAACAAACAAAATGCAGCACAAACAACAGATAGTGTGTATGTGAATGAAATAAAAACGTTTCATCAAAAACGGATTAGCAATCTTAAGAAAGAAGAAGGCTGGCTGAACTTAGCAGGCAGGTTTTTATTGCACGAAGGAAGCAATACCATTGGTTCCGGTAGAAAAAATACCATTGTTTTTCCAAAAGGAAAGAGTGCAAAAAATATTGGAAATATCCTAGTAAAGGATAATACGGTAAGCATTGAAATAAGGAATGGTGTTGAAGTATGGAATGCCCAAAAGGAGCGTGTTAGCAAGCAATTAGTATATACAAATGATACGGCAGACCCTGTAGTGTTGTATCATCAGTCATTAAATTGGCATATCATAAAACGAGGTAATGATTTTTATTTACGCTTACGCGATTTGGAGCACGAGAATCTTAAGAAGTTCACAGATGTTCCCACTTACCCGATAGACGCACACTGGAAAGTGGAGACAATATTAGATACTACTATAAAAGATTCAATTGAAATTACCAATATTTTAGGCAATGTAAGTAATCAGGCAAGTGCGGGTAAACTCAAGTTTTCTATAAATGGCAAACAGTATACATTAGATGCTTTGGACGAAGACGAAAATTTGTTTATCATTTTTGCAGACGAAACCAACAATTCGGAAACCTATTATACAGGCCGTTTCTTAACAGTCCCTAAGCCGGATAAAAATGGTAAATTAAATTTAGATTTTAATAAAGCGGTCAATCCGCCCTGTGCATTTACAGATTTTGCTACTTGTCCGCTGCCGCCCAAACAAAATGTGTTGCCAGTCAATATTACTGCAGGAGAGAAACGATATGGAAATCATTAACGAGCAAGAATAAAAATTATGCAGAAAGCTAAATACGACTCATTATTCACTTACTTATTCTTCCTCGTGTTTGCAGTTTTTTTGCTTTTCTATTACGACTATTTTACATTATTGGGCTTACCACCTGTAGGAACACACATATGGCGGCAAACAGACAGTCTCTCTTTTGCCTGGTGTTTCTGGAAAAACGGACTGGATTTCTTTCATCCGCAAATATTGAACAGAAGCTATGGTAATGGATTTGCGGTTAGCGAATTTCCTGTGCTTCAGTATATCATAGCAATGCTGTATTCCGTATTCGGGTTTCATTGGTGGATTTCAAAAACAGTGTATGCGTTGGTTTTCTTTTCAGGATTACTGGCAATATTCCGCATATCAAAATATTATTTAAAAGACCTGTTCTGGGCTTTCTTTATTGCCATATTATTTTTCACAGCTCCGGCATTAGTATTTTATGGCAGTTCATGCATACCGGATGTTGCAGCCTTGTCCTTTTCATTTATTGGATTTAGTTTTTATCTGGACTTCAGAACCGGTAACAGAAAAATAGTTTTATGTGTGAGTATGTTTTTTTTCTGTTTGTCAGGGCTGATGAAGATGACCTACCTGATTTTATTTCTGGCATCGTTTGCGGCAGTTATTATATTATCAATACGCAATACTTCTGACAGGAAAATACCATTTTCCGGAATACTCATCTGTCTGTTTTTTGTTATCGCAATAAATAGCTTCTGGTATTGGTGGTCAAATCACTATAATAACATAAATGAACACATTTACTTTCTGAATAAAACTAATCCGATTTGGTATGAAAGTAATGAAAAAGCATACATATTGAAGCGCACGATAACTGAATGGGCATTGCGATTTTTCGCCGCCCCAACGAATTATCTTTTCCTGGCCTCCTTGTTGTTTCTGCCGTTTGGATACAGGAAAGGAAACAAATACGTATGCCTGACTTCTTTATTTTTGCTGATTGCTTGTATTTTATATTATCTCTTGTGGTATCTGCAGTTTTTGGTGCATGACTATTACACCATTCTATTCTATTCGTTGTATCTTTTTTCGTTCCTGAATCTGTTTTTGTTCATTAAAAAGACTTTTCCAAAGCTGTTAAACTATAATTGGCTCAAATTGGCGGCAATATTGTTATTGGTTACAAATGCCATGCATGTAAAAAAAGATTTACAGATAAGATACGAAGAAGCAAATTTATATCCGGCAGATAAATATTTGCTGGATGAGGAATTAGTTCCGTATATACGTTCTATAGGTATAAAAGAAACGGATTATGTAGTGGTATCAACAGACGGCAGTCCGCAGATAATCTTGTGTGCTTTACAAACGCCGGGGTTTACGGAATTTCATACCGGCAGGTTTACTGCAGAAAGCATTGGCGAAATGAAACGGAAAGGTGCAAAATATTTTATTTTGATTGAAAAAGATGCATACAGCGAAATGCGCAGTGAATTTGGGAAACCTATTGGGCAATATAAAGAGGTAACGATTTATAAATTATAGAGGACTAAGTGTGAATGTGAAAATTAACCATATGAAATCCGGGAGTCCTTATAAATGGTTGTTGCTTATTTCCGTTTCTATTAAGTTGTCTTATTTTCTTACAGCATGGATATTAGATAAATCAATGCTGCTGCCTTTAAATATTACATCAGATATTCATGGATTTTTATCGGTTTTTAACAAGAATGATGCAGGCTGGTATTTACGGATAGCAGAAAATGGTTATCCATTTATAAAAGATCCGGATGTGCTGAAAGGATTTGTAAATGGGCAATTGCAGCAGAACAGCTGGGCTTTTTTTCCGCTCTTTCCATTTTTAATTTATGTTGTTTCTGCTTTACTTGCCGTTTCCGGTCCTGCCGCTGCGTTTATTGTCATTTTATTGTTTTCTGTTGTGTCTTATATTTTATTTTATGAATGTGCAAGGGTATTTCTGAAAGATGACGGGAAAGCATGGTACTGTACCCTTTTATTCATCGTGTTTCCATTTAATTACTATTATTCCATGTTCTATACCGAGCCTTTGTTTCTTACGTTTATGCTTGGTGCGTTATTAGCTGTTTTTTACAAGAAATTATACTGGTTGCTGCTGTTGTTGCCTGCATTAGTGCTTTGCCGCCCGAACGGAATGGTGGTTGCTTTCTTTGTATTTATATATTTTTTATGGCAATATTGGAAAAATATTTCACCTGCAACACCATTAACAACTGCTGCAAAAGAAATTATTATATCTTCATTATGGTTTGTTGTGGTACCGCTAACTTTATTGGGTTATGGCTGGTATCAGTATAAAATCACCGGTGACTTTTTTGCATTCAGTACAGCCCAGCACGGCTGGGACAGGCATGACATGTTTCCGTTGCTGGCATTGTTCAGAAAAGGCGATTTGCAGAACCAGTTCAATTCTATCTATGTATGTATTATTCTGTTTTTTGCAGTAATATTCTGTAAAAAGATTCCTTTACCTTTTCAATTATTGATTTGGCTGACAATTCTGTTGCCGCTTGGAAGAGGTTCTATAAACGGGATTCCAAGGTATATCTCTATTTTACTTCCCTTTTATTATATTACCACAAAATATTTATGGCAATATAGATTTAAATACTATTTTCTGGGATTCCTTTTTCTTTTACAATTAGGAAACTTATGGTTTTGGCTGCAATGTGCGCCATTTAGCTATTAATTTTTTTACAAAAAAGATTTTAATTTGAAATAAATGCTTATTTTTGCAACTCGAAATTTCGGTGCGGTAGCTCAGTCGGTAGAGCAAAGGACTGAAAATCCTTGTGTCGGCGGTTCGATCCCGCCCCACACCACGAAAGCCTCAATATTACTATTGAGGCTTTTTTTAATTATATGCATTTTATCTACATAATATACACTGCAAATTTGACAAGTATTATATTGGTGAAACAGTAAATATTTCAGACCGTTTAGAAGAACATAAAACAGGGCATTACAATGAATCATCCACCAAATATGCAGATGATTGGGTGTTAGTATTGAGCTTACAAGCAGATAGTCGCACATCAGCAATGGAAGTAGAGCGATATATCAAGTCTATGAAATCGAAAAAATTTATAAAAAGGTTAATTAGTGAAACAGCTTACTTAGATGTATTTAAACAAATAGTCAAAGATAAATTTCAAATAGAGCTATTGTAAAATGGGACTGAAAATCTTGATGTCGGCGTTCCGAAGCTTCGGAACAATCCCGCCCCACACCACAAAAAACGCCATCATTTTTGATGGCGTTTTTTATTTTCTTAGGATCAAGGTTCGTGTTTCGAATGCATATAACAGATACTATTTCTTCTTCCACAACTCGACTTGCACATCATCTACAATAACCGGCAGATTACTTGGATTCCATACATTAACCTGCAATAAATCACCGGCATCTTTAAATCTGTGCGGCACCCGTACGAAGAAATAGACATACTGCCATTGACGCTCTTTACCTATATGTAAAATAAGATGATCTTTGTTGTCGATTTTTGTTTGTAAACGAATACAGCGCCAGCGAATCTGATTTCCACCATGGGTAAAAGCAGCCGTAAGTACGGCTTGTTTGTAATGGTCGTACTGAAGTTCATTGCAGTACACACGACAGGAAACCTTAATATAATCACGTGCCTGAATACCTGATGTTCCGGCTGTAAATTGCAACGAAGGGGTAGTTCCTTCATGCAGTTCAAAAGCATATGGAGTACTATATCTGACAGCAGTAATATAATCTGGTGTAAGCGAATCATCAAATGATTGTGTTTGTAAAATTTTAACTCTTTTTAATTTCGTTGTATCCGGCTGTGTTTCGCCGCAATCATAAGCGGTGTGAGCGTCGTAATTACTCTTGGTTTTTAAGAAAATAGCTTTGTAAAAAGCCCAGTTGCTGTCTTCTGTCCAAATCAGTCCTTTTTCAAATTGCCAGGTTTGAAACAGATTGACAAACAACATAAATGCCATTAATAAAAATGAAACTATCTTGATGATGCTTTTATTCCGGATAAAAAGTAAAAAACATGCTAAAGGAAATGCCCAAATCGGGTAAGTCTCCACCATTGGCCGTGAACCAAAGCCGTTTATATATTGCCAGCACCACCAGCTGTATATTACATAAATAAAAACCGGTATAAATATAAAAGAGGCAACAGCCGTCTTTTTAAAATATTTTGGCAGAAAAATCAATCCTATAACGGCAAAAATCATCACAGGTGTATATGCCAGCCAGCCATTGGCAAATCCAAACAATCCATTCTTGAGATGCGGATGCAGAAAATCAAAACCTTCTTTGGTGTAGCTATAAAAAAAGAATTTTCCCGTTAGTGTCTTCCAGTACATAATTTGCGGCATCCAGCAAAGCAGAAACAGCAAAGCCATCAATAGAACATAATTAACTATTTCTGAATATAAACAAGAGTCTGTTTTTAAATCCATTCAAAGAAGAAACATTCCAAAGCAAAGGAAACAGCAGAATAATTACTTCGTTAGGCCTTATCATACTTATCATGCCGCAGGAAAAACCAATCAGACAAGCATGAAAGAATGTAGACTTTTCATAAAATTTATGGGTGCCATACAAACAAAGCGCATACAGTGCAAACAAATACGGATGCGACATTCCGAGGTGCGACACAGAAAAGAAATACAGATTGGTGCCGATGCCAATAACAATTAAGGTTATGGCTGTAATGCTGTCTGAAAAATAATGGATGAGTATCTTCCGGATCAGCCACAACCCGAATATGCTGTATAGAAGCGTTGATAACCCAACCATAAAATTATACGGAAATGTATAGCCATCTGCTGCATATAAATGCGTCAGCTTACAAAACCCATGTGCTGCCAGAAAAAATGGTGCATACAAAATCGCAATACCGCTGGTATATTTTATAATGGTATTATTCTGATATGCATGTGCCTCTTCTATTTGTAAATAACCGTCTTCCTGTTTTCGTACACTGGAAGGATTATATTCCGCACGTTTCTGAATAGTCTGTTGTAAATCATCCAAATCGTGATAAATGAAGCTTGCGGGCAAATAGGCATAATAACCCCAGCTATCGCCGCCACCTTGTAAAAAGCCGCTGTAATTGGCATACTGCTTAAAAGAAATAATGTACACCAGCGCAATAACAAACAGTGCGATTTTTGATTTCATTAAACAAAGAAAATGAATTTTAGGCTTTAAAGAAATATAGTTTGTATTTTTGATTCGTGAAGAAAGGATTTTATATAGTAGCCGTTGTGCTGATACTTGTTGCCACCGCCTATATTTTTTGGTCAAATTACGACAGAGCCTTAGGTACGGAAGGCATATACCCGAGATATGTTATTGGTGATTTAGAGGAATTTGGGAAAAACAGCGGCAAAGGAAATATGATAGCACTTTCTCCTTATTTGCATACGTATGATTTTTCTTCTAAAGAAGCATTTTATAATATGCTGCAGTATTATTTCAGTTTTGCCCAGCGAAGAAAATTATTGAATGATTCCACTATCGTAGTATTGCCCGAATATATTGGAACCTGGTTGGTAGTGGCCAATGAAAAGCGCAGTATTTATGCAGACACCTCTCTGGAAGACGGCATGAAGACACTGGTGTTTTCTAATATTGTAAAGTTTGGCAGTGCGTATTTAAAAACAACGGCAAAAGACAAAGCGAAAGAGGCTGTTTTTAAAATGAAAGCAGATGAGATGGCTGAAATATATCAAAATGTCTTTTCAAAACTGGCAAAAGATTTCCATGTTACTATTGTTGCGGGATCCATTGTTTTACCGACACCATCCGTAAAAAACGGGAAATTAGAAATAGATAAATCCGGAAATCTGTATAATGTTACCGCTGTTTTTGATGTAAACGGAAATATCTTATCGCCGCTAACCAAAAAAAAATTCCCGATTGAAGAAGAGAAATCCTTTACCTGTGCTGCTGCAAAAGAACAACAACCGGTATATAAAACAGCAGCCGGTAATTTAGCGGTACTCATATGCGCAGACGCCTGGTATCCCGAAAATTATAAAGCACTTACAGATAAGCATGTTGATCTTCTGGCGGTTCCGTCGTATGTGTCCGGTAATGATGCCTGGTCGAAAAAGTGGAAAGGATATAATGGTGCGCCAACACCGGCTGACATAAACAAAACCGATATTGGAAAAATCTCGGAATACGAAGCCTGGATAAAATATGCAATGGTGGTAAGAGCAATGAAGTCAAATATTAAAACGGGTGTCAATACTTTTTTGCGAGGAGATCTGTGGAATCTCGGTTCTGACGGTCACACCCTGATAGCCACGTCAAAGTATATGAAGCCATTGAACATCCCTTTTGTTTATGAAGGAAAAGATAAAGAATCAGGAATGGGTTCACTTATTAACGTTTGGTTGGAATAATAGCTCGTCACAGTAATATAGAATATAGAAATTTGCTGTTGTTCTTTTGTATTGCGATAAAAATTGTCAATCGTTCATCGTAAATTGTTCATTAACTTGAGTACTGTAAAAAAATTAGCTACCGATACTGCTGCTTATGGCGTCAGCAGCATACTTGCGCGACTGATTAATTTCCTGTTCGGGTTTCTTATTATCAAATATATTTCGCAGGCAGAATTCGGAACCTTTACAAATTTCTATGCGTATGCCGGTTTTATTTTAGTGGTGCTGACACATGGTATGGAAACCGCTTTTTTTCGTTTTGTCAATAAAGAAGAAAGTAAAGAAAAAGCGTTTTCTACTGCTTTTTATTCCATCCTTCTGGTTGTGTTGTTTTTTATTTTATTGGGATATCTTTTTCAGCAATCCATTGCAGATTATGTAAAAGAACCGACGCTCTACGTTAAGTTTTTTATCTGGATGATGGCATTCGACACGCTTGCCGCCATTCCGTTTGCATCCCTGAGAAAACAAGGACGACCGATTGCCTTTGCTGCTTTAAAAGTGATGAATATTTTGTTGTTCATGGCATTTAATGTGGTATTTTTTATTCTGTTGCCAAGGTTTAATTACGCGCTGGATCTTACAAAAGTATCCTACATTTTTATCGCCAATATTTTTGCCAGCATCATCACTTTTTTGTTGCTGCTAAAACAATTAAAACAACTGCATTTTTCATTAGATACCGCTTTGTACAAACAAATGCTGAAATACTCCATGCCTATTATGCTGGTAGGTTTTGCCGGAATGATTAATGAAGTACTCGACAGGATAATTATGACGCGCTTATTGCCTTACGATGATATCACCAATAAAGAACAACTCGGTATTTACGGGTTTAATTACAAATTTGCCATGCTGGTTACCATGTTTCTGCAAGCCTACCGTTTCGCCGCAGAGCCTTTATTTTTTAAGCATGCAGAAAAATCCGACAGCAAAACTATTTTAGCATCCACGATGAAATACTATACCATTTGTGTATGTGTTATTTTTCTGTCTATCGTATTGTTTTTACCGCTGATTCAGTATTTGTTTATCTTGTATTCACCAAAATCGGCAGCCTATTTTGTTGGCGCAGATATTATCCCGATTTTATTGATGGCAAACATTTGTCTGGGTATTTATTTCAATATCTCCACCTGGTACAAGGTCACCGATAAAACATACGTGGGTGCCATTATTTCTGTTGTAGGTGCCATTATCACCATTTTGATGAATGTGATTCTGGTGCCGAAAATCGGCTATTTTGGAGCTGCCTGGGCAACGCTGGCCTGTTATGTTTCCATGGTAATCATCGGCTATATTACCGAACAAAAATATTACCCGATTCCGTACAATTACAAAAGAATTCTGTTTTATCTGTTTTTTGCATTAGCCTTGTTTTTAGTCCTCAAATTCGCCATTTTACCAATAGCGCTTTCCTTACTCTTTAATACCCTGATAGCCGCGCTGTTTTTGTCTTTTTACATTATCACCGCCTATTTTTTAGAGCGAAAAAAAAGATAGGGTAATCAAAAATCTCACTATATTTGTAAGGTAGTATACTGCTTTAGTAAGCTTCATTGCTATCGTTCACTATTCATATCTGACAAATGAAATTAAAAATTGTAAATACTTCGGATAATCCGCTACCGGAATACGAAACCACAGGATCTGCAGGCGTTGACTTACGTGCACAATTACAGGAACCGGTGATGTTGAAACCATTGCAACGGGCTTTGATTCCAACCGGCTTATACATTGAATTACCCGACGGATATGAAGCACAGGTGCGTCCAAGAAGCGGACTGGCTTTAAAAAAAGGAGTTACCGTATTAAACTCTCCGGGAACTATCGATTCTGATTATCGCGGAGAAATTAAAGTCATTATGATTAATTTATCTAATGAAACAACCGTCATAAATACTGGTGAACGTATAGCTCAACTCATTATTTCTAAGTTTGAGAAAGTGATTTTCAAAGAAGTAGATGCGTTAAACGAAACAGAACGCGGAGAAGGCGGATTCGGCCATACCGGTGTGAAATAATCCCAATCTTGCTAAAAAAGGTTAATTCTAACGGTTTTTGATATATGAATAGTTCTAAAATCGTTAACTTGGTTATGATAGGAACAATACTTGTAAAGCATTCATCAAACATTCCAAATTGAAAAACAGAATCATCATACATAAACTATTGCTGTTTGTTGTGCTTTTTACAGCAGGCTTTTTCAGTGCTTATGCAAAAAAAGACAAGAAATCTAAGCAGGATAAATCCTCTTCGGCTTCAGCGCCACTTACCAAAAAAGATGTGGAAGAACAGGCTATTTTCATAGAAGGTATGCAGGCATACTTATTGGGTAACACGCAAGACGCTATTGCAAAATTTAACGAAGTACTGAGACGTGATCCAAAAAATCACGCGGCATTATATGAATTAGCTAAAATCGCTTTTGAGTCGGGGAATATGGATAAATCTATTGAATTTGCACAAAATGCGATAAAACTAAATCCCAACAACGAATATTATTACCAGTACCTCGCAGAAGCAAAAGGTGAAAAACAGGATTTTGAAGGAGCCGCTAAAGTATATGACGCCCTCATCAAACTAAAGCCAAAAGAATACGATTATTACTACGACTGGGCCTATATGCTTTCCAAAGCAGGAAGGTACAAAGAAGCGATTGACGTATACAATCAGCTGGAACAAAAAACAGGTGTGCAGGAAGAATTGGTTTTTCAGAAACAACCGCTGTTTATCAAATTAGGAAAAATTGAAGAATCGGTTAATGATATCGAGAAACTCGTAAAATTATATCCTTCCGAAACCCGTTATATCGGCTTGATTGGCGAAGTGTACCAATCTAATAAAATGTACGATAAAGCTATTCAGGCGTATAACCGTATTTTAGCCATAGATCCCAACAATGCAGAAGCCTTGCTGTCAATATCCGAAACATATGGTAAAAAAGGCGATGCCGCAAAGCGGGACGAGTTTATTCAGAAGGTGTTTAGTAATAATAAAATTGATATTGATGCTAAAATTATGGCCTTTATCCCATACATAGAGAGACTGGCAAAGGATTCTTCTATGAAAGAAGAAGTGATGAAGATGGCGGATATGATAGTGGCAAACCATCCGAATGATATTAAAGCAATAACAGCTCGTGCGGATGTACTCTACAATTCTGGCAAAAAGAAAGAAGCGCAGGCCGAGTATGTAAAGGCAATAAATACAAGTGATGTGCCGGCAACAGTATGGATACAATTATACATACTCAACGCAGAACTGGAGGATTATGACAATTTAATTCTGTATTCGAAAAAAGGGATTGAAAAAAAACCAAAAGATCCGTTTGGTTATTTTTATAATGCCATCGCACACCAGCAAAAAAAAGAATTTAAAGAAGCGTCAGATGTGTTGATGCAGGCATTTGACATGCAGAAAGCAAACAAAGACGATAATTCAATGTTTACGCCGCAACTGAAATTGCAGATGCTGATTTCGCTGGGGGATATTTCTTTTGAATTAAAAAACTACACACGCTCCGACAGTTCCTATGAAGCTGCGCTGGAAATTGATCCGAACAATGCCACGGTACTTAATAATTATGCGTACTACCTTTCTGAAAGAGATGATAAGCTCGAAAAAGCAGAGCGCATGAGTAAAAAATCAAATTTGCTGGTAGATAATAATTCAGCCTTCATAGATACATATGCATGGATTATGTATAAAATGAAAAATTACAAAGAAGCGCTGGAATGGATGGAACAGGCAATGGAATTACCGGATGCCGTTGAACGCCCTGAATTGCTGACGCATTACGGCGATATTTTATACAAACTCGGTCAAACCGACAAGGCCATTGAACAATGGGAAAAAGCATTGCAAAAGGGAGGCGATAAAACCGCCTTGGAAAGTAAAATTAAAAACCGGAAAATCAACTAATCTTGAGAAATTTAAGAACAACAGGTAACCATGCACAATCGAATATGGCACAGTTTACTTTAATACATTTTAAGAAAATTATTCTTTGCAGCCTGTTGCCGCTACTGTTACTTTCATCCTGCCACCGCAGCAAAACTATTAGTAAAACAGAAATCCCGGTACCGCCGGCGCCTGTTGCCGTGACCCCCGCTATAGACCCGAATGTGCAGGCTTTGCTGAAACAACTGAAGACTAACGAAATTCCGTTTAAAGAACTTGCCGCAAAATTAAAAACCAAAGTCTCTTCTCCGGATTTGAATCAAAGTTTCACAACTAACATTCGTTGGAAAAAAGGCGAAAAAATCTGGCTGTCAATGTCTATTATTGGCATCGAAGGAGCACGTGTTCTGATTACAAAAGACAGTATTAAAATAATGGACAAAATAAATAACAGGTATGTTTTAAAGCCACTGTCTTACATAAAGCAAAAGACATTGGTGGATTTGACGTTTTCTGATATTGAGAATTTATTATTGGGGCAGTTGATTTTTACTGACACTCTCAAAGCAAAATATGCGGATAACCCGACCAATACGGCAATAAATGCTGATGGCACGCGTTTTTTAACAAATATCCTGTTCAATAAAACCACTAAAAACCTGTCGTCCATTTTTGTAACAGATAAAAAATATGCACAAACCATTGATGTCACCTATGCAAATTATCAGCCTCAGTTCGGCAAATCATTTGCAATGGACAGAGAACTGAAAATGAAAAGCGGTGTGCAGACATTTAATATGATAGCAAAGTTTCAGAGTATTGAAATTAAGCAGAATTTAGAATATCCTTTTTACATAAACCCGGATTATACCATTGAAAAATAAAGCAGACATATTGAGTTTATATTTCCTGCGGTCCTACGGTTCGGGAAAACATAATTTATTGAAATACGGCTTAACCTGTTTGTTGCTGTTTGTCGTATTGTTTTCTGTTTCCGCACAGGATAAAAAAGCTACACTGGAAGCAAAAAAGAAAAAGTTGCTGGAAGAAATTGAATTTACACAAAAAGTACTGACCAAAACAAAAGCCTCTAAAGATGCGACAATGGCGGATTTACAGGCGTTAACAAAACAAATAGAACTCCGCCAGAAACTTATCAGAGAAGTGGAGGGAGAAATAGGTACCTACACGGAAAAAATAAACCAGAACGTCGATTCATTAAAAAAGAAAGAAGCACAGCTTTCTAAACTAAAAGGTGAATATGCGGATGCCATTGTGCGGATTTATAAATCACAGCGCTTTACGGATAAATTATTGTTTGTGGTAAATGCGAATTCCTTTTCTGAAGCTTTGAGAAGAGTGAACTATCTAAGGAAATACGCCACTTTCCGCCAGCAGCAGGCTTCACAAATCATCGAAAAAAAATCTGACATCAGCGGACAAATCGCCAGTATTGATGCAAAAAAGAAAACAAAAGAACAGCTGCTTTCCGGACAAGTAAAAGAAAAAGTGCAACTTAGTAAAACCGTTACACAAAAAAATGTCGTTGTGCAGTCGCTTAAGCAAAAAGAAAAGGAGCTGCAAACAAAAATAACTAAAAAGCAATCGGAAGCAGCCAAGCTGGATGCACAGATTGAAGCCATCATTAAGAAAGAAATTGAACTGGCGCGACTGGCAGAAGAGAAGAAACAAAAAGAAGCGGCGGCAAAACTGGCGGCAGCGGAAGCAGCTAAGAAGAAAGCAGCGGAAGAAGCTATAAAGAAAGCTAAAGACGCCGGAAAAGAACCGGCAAAAGCAGATATTGAAACGGTTAACAAGAAAGTGGAAACGCCTGTAAAATTGGGCAATACGCCGGAATATGACCAACTGTCGTCTAATTTTTATGGTAATAAAGGCAAACTTCCATGGCCGGTGGAAAAAGGATTTATCAGTAAGGGTTTTGGACCTTATGTAGTGCCAGGTACAACAATAAAAATGGAAAACAACGGAATCGATATTCGTACCGACGAAAATAGCAGTGTGCGTTGTGCCTTTGAAGGGAAAGTAGTTGGTATATTAAACAATCCGACGTTTAAAAATGCAGTGATAATCAGCCATGGAGAATACTTTACCGTATATTCCAAATTAGCATCCGTAAATGTTTCTAAAGGACAAAAAATATCTACCAAACAAGTGATAGGTGCCGCTTACACAGATGAAGACAACATCACCGAAGTACACCTGGAAGTTTGGAAAGGAGCTGCAAAATTGAATCCGGCAGACTGGATTTACAAGAAATAGACGATTACAATTAACGAAGAACAATGAAGTTTTCTACAATCAAATCAGTCTGTCATAAATCGTTCATCATTATTCTATGTTCTTTATTCCCTATTTTAAATGGCTGTCAGGAAAACGACATGGCAAAAGTAAAATCCATGTTCAATGAAAAAGACGCCGATGTGGAAGTAGCCGATAGTGTAAAATTTACTTACAAGGAAGGCGCCTACATCAGAGCAATAGTAACAGGCAAAACCATTCGACGCTATACCAATTCGCAAAACAAACTCGAGTTTCCGGATGGCCTGCTGGTGAAATTTTTTGAACAGCTGAATTTAATTTCGGTGTTAAAGGCAGATTACGCAGAGAATAACGATGCAGAACAGCTCATTAAGGTTTCCGGAAATGTGTACATGGAAAATTCCCGCTATGAAATTATGGAAACGCAGGAACTAACCTGGAATATGCGCACCAAAAAAGTGTTTACCGATAAACCGATTAAAATAAAAACAACAGACAATATTATATACGGAGTTGGATTTGATTCAGATGAGGATTTTTCCAATTACACCATTCGTAAAGTAAACGGCATAGTTGCAGTAGATGACGCTAAAGGATTTAAATAAAAACGTAGTACGCTGGCTCTTACTCGCCATTGTGACGCTGATAATTATAGTTGTGAAAACTATACAATATGGCTTTTTTCACGGGCAGGATTGGTTTTTATACCTGATTTTTGCGGTTAGCTGCTGGTTTATACTGCATTATAGCAGAAAATAATACAATTCGTATGTCGTAAATCATACAAGCTTACTATCTTTGCTCCTACAATGGCAACTACCATATTTTTAATATTCCTTACACTGCTTTTCTCTGCCATGTTCTCAGGCATTGAAATTGCATTCTTGTCCGCGAATAAATTGAAAATTGAACTCAGTTACCAGCGTGGGACTTTATCCGGAAAAATTCTGAACGATTACATCAAAAATCCGTCAAAATTTATTGTTACAACGCTTTTGGGAAATAACATAGCCCTGATTTCATTTGGTATTTTATTTGCTTCGCTGATTGAACCGTTTCTGGAGCAATACCTGGCATCCAGATTTTTAATTCTTACCATTCAGACCATCATCTCAACGTCACTGGTGTTGTTTCTCGGTGAGTTTATACCGAAAGTATTATTCAAAGTTTTTGCAGATACTATTTTGCCGGTTATGGCGGTTCCGTTCAGGGTGCTTCACTGGCTGCTTACGCCCGGGGTATTATTGATTACAGGGTTATCCTCTTTATTATTCAAAATTGTAGGGGTAAAAGTTTCCGAACACGATATAGAATTTTCATCTGTCGATCTGGAAAAATTTATCAAAGACCATAATCAGACGGATGGTGAGGAAGAGGAAGAAGTGGACACCGAATTGTTTGAAAATGCACTTTTCCTGAAAAAATTGAAGGTAAGAGATTGTATGGTGCCACGTCGTGAAATAACGGCAATAGATATCAGTGATTCTGTAGAAGACCTGAAAAAATTAATTATTGAAACCTACCATTCGCGTATTTTAGTTTATGATGATTCCATAGATAAAATTGTCGGCTATATCCATCATTTTGATTTGCATAAGAAACCGGCAGATATTCGTTCTATTTTAATTCAAATTAAAGTGGTGCCGGAAACCATGCATATTCAGAAATTACTGAACGAATTTATTAAAGAAAATAAAAGTATTGCCTGGGTGGTGAATGAATACGGCGGCACAGCGGGTATCATTACGCTGGAAGATATTCTGGAAGAAATTTTTGGTGAAATTGACGACGAATACGACAAAGACGAACTGGTAGGCAATCAGTTGTCTAAAAATGAGTTTATTTTATCCGGCAGACTGGAAATCGACCGTATCAACGAAGAATATAATTTAACCCTTCCCGAGGGTGATTATGACACGCTTTCAGGCTTCATCATCGACCATCACGAAACCATTCCGGAACAAAATGAGGTGATTGATATTGGTAAATACAGCTTCAAAATACTCGATGTTTCTGATACAAAAATAGAAACCGTTAAGCTGGTTATCAACGAAGATTCTGACAATCAGTAAATTGCATTGATTTAGAAGGTAAAAGCTGTTATTTCAATAATTGCCTATTTCTTTCATCTTCAAATTATTACATTTTTACATTTTCAAATTATTTCCTTACCTTTGCACTCTTTAAAAATCAAGAAATATTATGGCAATAATTGGAAAAATCAGACAGCGCTCGTGGATTCTGGTAGGGTTTATAGCAATAGCGTTACTTATTTTCATTGTTGAAGCAGCATTGGAAAGAAACTCATTGTTTAGCGGCGGTGGCGGCAAAAATGATGTAGGTAGAATTAATGGAACGACTATTTCCGCAAAAGAATACAGTTCTAAGATATCAAATTATGAAGATGGTCTGAAAATGATCAATCCGAATCTTCAGCTAAATGACCAAATCCAGTCTCAGGTTCAGGAAGAAGTTTGGAATACCATCGCAGCGGAACAATTATTGGGAAAAGCCTATACTTCATTAGGATTAGCCGTTTCAGAAGGCGAAATGGGAGATTTAATGTGGGGACAACAGCCTCATCCACTGGCACAGCGTTTCTTAATGAAAGTAAGAGAAGTTAGCCCGGATATCATTAATCAGGAAACAGGTCAGTTAAATCAGGGAAAAATCCGCGAATTCATCACTAACATCGACAAAATCGATAAAGAAAACAAAACGAATTTCCGTGAGATGCTGGGCCATATCGAGCAATTGATACAAGACGATCAGGTAAAACAAAAATATGCTTCATTAGTGGCACAATCTTTCTACATGCCAACATTCATGGCAAAAGAAGTAATTAACTCCGGCAGAAGCGCGAAAGTGGCTTTTGTGAGCGTTCCTTATACATCTTTACCGGATGATAAATACAAAGTATCGGATGATGAAATCACCGCTTATCTGAAAGAAAATAAAGCAAAATACGAGCAGGCTGCATCCCGTGTGGTAGATGTGGTTTCTTTCGATATTTTCCCGTCTGCAGACGATACAGCACAGGCACTGGCTAAAATCAGCAAAATGCGCGAAGAGTATGTTGCATCATTGCCAAAAGATTCTGCATACATTGCACGCAATTCACAGCAGGGTGCAGAACTGAATTATTTCTCTAAAGAAGATGTAATGCAAACCAAACGTAATCCTGATACCTTGTTCTCTTTACCGGTGGGTACATTAACCAACGTATACACGGAAGGTTCGTATTATATCTTTACAAAAATAGTAGACAGAAGAGTAGCTCCTGATACGGTGCGTGCTGCGCATATTTTACTGAGCCTTGGAAAAGGAACGGATGAAGAGAAAAAAGCGGCCAATGCAACAGCTGACAGCTTAATCAGAGTAATAAATTCCGGTGCAAAAAATTTCGGTCAGGTAGCGGTAGAAAATTCACTGGATAAAGGTTCTAAAGACAAAGGCGGAGACTTGGGTTATTTCTCCAGAGGACAAATGGTAAAAGCTTTTAATGATAAAGTATTTTACGGAGGAATGGCTCCGGGACAAATTGCAAAAGTAGAAACACCATATGGTTTACATATCATTTTACTGATAGATGCTAAAGCACCTAAATTACTGACGAAATTCGCAGATTTTGTGGTGGAATTAGCACCAAGTAATGAAACAGAGAAAATCGCTTATGATAAAGCGGTTGCTTTCCAGCAAAAAAATCAAACGGCAGAGCAGTTTGACAAAGCCGCTAAAACAGAAAATCTGGCAAAAAATGTAGTGCTTACCCAAAATATGACGGATGTTCCTCAGATTGGTTCAGCGCGTAAACTGGTTCAGTGGGCATTTCAGCAGGATAAACCAAATGTTATCAGCGACTTTGATAACGATTACAAATACATGGTGGCCAAATTGTCGAAAGTAATTCCAAAAGGATTACCAAAAGCGGAAGATGTGCGTGAAGAACTTTCATTGATTATCCGCAATCAGAAAAAAGGCAAAGATTTGGTAGAACAGTTGAATAAAGCGGCGGCAGGTACCACAGACTTATCGGCAATTGCTGCAAAAGTAAAAGATGCTACGGTGTCTGATACGGCATTAATTCGTTTATCGTCTGCCTATGTACAAGGCCTGGGTAATGAGCCTAAATTAGTAGGAACCACGTTTGGTGTACCGGTAGGCAAAACCTCTAAAGCGGTAGCAGGTGAAAGAGCAGCATTTATCGTTCAACCAAAAACGGTAGACGAAAACGCACCAGAAATGGGTGGCGATGTGAATATGTACAAACAGCAGATGCAACGTATGTTCATCAGCCGTTTGAACTTCCAGAGCATTTTTGAATCTATAATGAAAAAATCAAAAGTAGAAGATACACGTTATAAATTCTATTAATAACGACATTGCGACGAGCCAACGTCATTGCGAGGCACTGCTTGTCCCGATTATTTCGGGAAAGCAATCTGTTCAACAATAATCAAAAGCGGAAAACTAATTTTCCGCTTTTTTTGTTTTATTTGCATAACTTACTCCTATGGAACTCGTCAACAAAGTAGCACAAAGCGGTTTAATCACGCTGGATCTGGAAGATTTCTTCCCGAAAGAAGCAATTTCAGCGTTTGATATCAAAGAGTTTCTGTTCCGCGGATTAATTCTGAAAGAATTGGATTTCAGAGCCGCTTTAAAAGCGCACGACTGGTCGGCATATAAAGATAAAACGGTTGCCGTATTTTGCAGTACGGATGCCATCATTCCGCAATGGGCCTTTATGTTGGTGGGCACCTATATTTCCGCTCAAACCACAGAAATATATTTCGGTACCACCGAAGAAGTGGAACAGAAATTGTTCTTATTAAATTTAAAAAGTATTGATGCCACAAAATATATCGATGAAAAAATCATTATAAAAGGATGTGGCACTAAAACAGTTACCGGAGAAGCCTATCTCGAAATCACCAAAAAATTACAACCTGTGGTGAAGTCATTAATGTTTGGCGAAGCTTGTTCCACGGTTCCGATTTATAAACGAAAATAATTAAGCCATACAAAACATATCAAATATTACTTACCACTTACTACTACTATATGAAAAACAAACTCACTTTTTTTGCCCTCGGGTTTTTTGCGTTTGCAGTTATTGTATTATTCATTCATGCAACGGTAGATTCATCCAACAGTTATTTTCCGTTTATAAAATCCAATGCAAAACAGGAGAATCTGGCGCTGCCGATTCAGAACGCCTATGCAGTAAAAATTCCGGCGAAAGTAAGTTTTGCAGGGGAAGATGTGCCTCTGGACGACCCGGAAGTGCGCGAGCGTTTGGACAGAGAACTGACGGTAAATTCGTACTGGCAGTCTTCTACCATCATCATGCTGAAACGTGCCAATCGTTTTTTACCAACTATAGAAAAAGTATTGAAAGAAGAAGGGGTGCCGGATGATTTTAAATATTTGTGCATGGCAGAAAGTTCGCTGGATAACGTGGTGTCACCGGCAGGCGCAGCGGGATTCTGGCAGTTTATGAAGGCGACCGGCACACAATACGGTTTGTTGATTAATTCAGAGGTTGATGAGCGCTATAACCTGGAAAAAGCGACACGTGCCGCCTGTAAATATCTGCGCGACGCAAAAGACAAAAGCGGTTCATGGACAGCCGCCGCTGCAAGCTATAATATGGGATTGGCCGGCGTGAATAAGCAGCAGACACTGCAGGGGGAAACAGCGTATTATCATCTATTGCTGAACACAGAAACAAGCCGCTATGTACAGCGAATTGTTGCCTTAAAAATCATTCATCAGAATCAAAAAGATTACGGATTTTACCTGAATCAGGAAGATTTATATCCTGAATTGAAATCCACCACGCAACAGGTTACAGGTGCAGTAAATTGGGTAAGTTTTGCCAAAGAGAACAACACTAGTTATAAATTACTGCGTATTTACAATCCGTGGATCAGAGATTATTCGCTTGCAAATAAAGAGAAGCGTACGTATGATGTGAAGGTGCCGGCGTAGCTGATTTTTATAGAAGATAATTTCAAAGACTTTTCTTCAACTGCTCCAGCAGCCATTGTTTTTCTATTAAGGAATCATCATTACTAAGTTGTAATTGAAATAATTTCTGTTGTTTTTTAGATGCATTTAAACATGAAATGAGTTGTTCGCACAGCACCAAAAATTTAAGTACGCTTTCTTTGTGATAACCAATGCTTTTTTGTCTTCTGATATATTTTTTAAATGTTGAGATATGATTTTCGGCAACATCAAAATCTTTCGTTTCAATGTAAATTTTGGTTAATAAAAGTCGTGCTGATAAACTCATCAAAAAATCATTGAATTCAGTTTTTAAAATAACTTTAATTGCCTTGTTATACAGTTTTTGTGTGTAATATAATCGAGCAAATGCAATTGAAACAATTGTTTCGCGGTATTCATAAAGCAAGAAATTGGCATTTTTTTGAATGAATTTTTCAATACCTGTAAAATCTTTCACCATTAAACCGGTAAACACAATATTGGTAAATGCAAAACGGTCAAGTACGTTGTTTTGTAGCAACAAGTCAGCAGCAATTAATTGTTGATATAATTCGTAAGCAACAAAAGCAAATTCCTTTTTTCCGCTGTTTAATTTTTTAATACATTGATTAATCGTCAATAAATAAATATCACGCAATTCATTTGGTTCAAAATGTTTTGTAGCATTCGTTAATATTTCTTTTAACGAAAAAATGATTTCATCGTTTTCATGTTCGGTGAGCGATTTATAAATCAGATAATATATTTTGTTGGATAACGAAACTGTTTCAAAATTTTTTGTGTAGTTTTTAAAATAGAATCTAATAACGGAAACGAATAATTAGTTGTTGAAATTTGTTGATGCGTACTAGCCAAACACGCAAATTTTAGAATTTCTGTTTGCGTATATTGATGCAACAAATCAGCAATAGCTTGTAAATTGAACGGTTGGTCGCGAATGTTTTTGCTGTGAATATTAAAATCAATTTTTTCTATTTCAATAGACGATAAGATATTGTCTGTGTTCTTTATTTTATTATTCTTTAATATTGATTTTTGTTGCTGTAATAAAGCGACTGCGTATTTATCTTGCTGGTGTTTTTCCAGAGACTTTAATAAGAAAATGTTTGATACAATTTCATCAGATTGAAATTGATAAAAACTCAAAAAGCGCTCTATACATTTAGTGCAATTCGATAAAATATGCCTAAAACGTAAGTCATCATATTTTTTGTTTGTATAAAGATGATGAAACACTTTTTCTTTCAACACAATATTTGCATTCAAATATTTTTTGGAAAAAAGATATTCAAAAACAGCAGTTACTTCATCGTGTTGATTGGCGATAGGTGAATGTATCCATTTTTTAAAAGCTGTTTTTTCTTCTTTGTCTAAAGAAATAAATAGCTGAAAGCATTTAGCATTTTCCATTTTAATCAGACAAAATTATGACGCTAATTTATTTATAATTTAGATAAATACCATTTTTATTTCCAATTTAATCAGACAAAGTAAATAATTTGTATTTTCTTATTGCATGTTTAGTAAACATCTTTACATTGAAATCAAATCATTTGTTTAATTTTAATGAAATATATATGAAACGCAGTGTAATAAAATGGAGTTTATTGTTGTTGTTTGCTTTAACGATTGCAAAAGTAAATGCAAATGGTTGGACTCATAAAGTAGACACGAGTAATGGCAAGCAAATAAACCATATTTTTAGTGCTCAAGATGGTGGATTTTGGGCAATTGGATTTCAATACGATATACAAGGTTCTACTTCATTATGTCAACAGAATTCATATAATTGCTATAGAAGTGGTGGGTTGTTGCAGAAATATGACACCAATGGTAATACGACATTTGAGAAGACATATTTTAGTACTAATATAACTGAAAAATTACGGTTTGTAAACCTTATTGACTGTAAGGACGGAAGTGGTTTGCTTATAGTTTATGAGCTAGTACAATGGAAATATATAAATTTACAATTTTCTGGTTGGCAATGGGCTTGGGATGAGTCGAGAGCTCAAACAATTTATGCTAAAGTAAGCTATAATGGTGATGTAATTAATGCAAATATAAATGGAGCATCATTAGGATTTTTGGGCTTGGGAACAAGTTCAAGTGAATTTATGTATGAACAAAATAGCATATTGGATTTTGATAGTGATATGAGTTTTGTTTCTAATACAATAAATGGAGACTCGGCTAAATATGATTTTAGTTTGAGAACAATAAGAACAAATTATAATGCAATAAAACAATTAGATACTACAGTTAAAGTTGCAATAACTATACCAATAGACCCAGACTATGGATTTTATAGAAGTAACCGATTTTGCAGGTTGGCAAACGGAAACTATGTTACCTTTACCTATACACATCACAATGATGATTTTACTTCAAATTTGGCAACTAAAATTCCGGCATACCTTATTACGTTTAATCCAAATAATAACACGATAGCTGCAAAGCGATTACCGTTTAATATTATGAATGTTTATGATGAGATGTTAGATTGCCATGCAGACTCAACAAATATTTATTTTCTGGCAAACGTTAGTAAAAGAGATAGTACAGGATATAAGTACTCATCTTCAATAATTTTACTTAAAACAAATTACAATGGTGATAGTCTTGGTAAAACAATAATTTATAAACCGGCTAGTCACACTACAACCTATCTTTACAGAAAAGAGGTAGCGTTCAGAAAAGTTGGAAGCATATTTCAAATCATTTTCACACCAGATGTTGAAACGCATAGCTTTCATGGAATCTATAATATTAGACCAAACATGAGTTATACGTTTCAAAAAAAGCATGCCAGAGTTATTGATAACAGTTATTCTTGCACTACTACAGATCACATTCTTCTAAAAGACAATTCAATAGTCTCTTTTTTGTATTATATGGGTGCAGGTACACCTGCATTTGAGAAACTAGAATCTATGCCAACAGAATCTAAAATTTCAGGAACCGTTTTTGGCGACAAAAACAACAATTGTACTTCAGAAAATTCTGATGCATATTTACGTAATTACGCATTGCGTGCAATTAATTCGAGAGATTCATTCTACACATCTACAGATACACTTGGCAAATATGAAATGTATTTAGATTCTGGAAATTATCAATTGCAATTGCTGCCAAATCCAAGTTATCCATTGTGGAAATTACAAAGCTGTTCTATTCCATCTATAATACAATTAAATGATGATGATTCAGCAAAAGTAGATGTTGGATTAACACCAACTATTTCCTGCACAAATCTTACCGTTTCACTAACTGCGCCTTTTCTTAGACGTTGTTTTGAAAATACCTATTACATAAACTATTGCAACAACGGAACCGTAAATGCAACCAATGCATACATTGATGTTGCGTTAGATCATTTCTTAGATTTTAATTCATCAGCACAAGCATTTACCAATTTAGGAAATAATGTTTTTCGGTTTCATGTTGGAAATGTTGAAACAGGAAAATGCGGTGCGTTTTCTTTTAATGTAACCGTTAACTGCGATTCAACAATTCTTGGACAAACGCATTGTACAGAAGCGCATATTTTCCCGGATACCGTTTGTTCGCCAACACCATACACAGGTGCGATTATACAAGCATCTGCAACGTGCAAAACCAATAAAGTAGAATTTAAATTAAAAAATATTGGTGGCAACATGCAAGGCGATCGTAAGTATATTGTTATTCAAGATCAGGTATTGCGTTCTATCCAAAATTATAATTTACCTGGTGGAAATGAGTTGATTGTTGATGTTCCATTGAACAATGGTTCTACGTATAGAATCGAAGCCGAGCAACCAGCAAATTTCCCATCATATTTAGGAGACCCGAGAGTAGCGGCATTTGTTGAAGGTTGTAGAAACAATACATCCGATACTTTTACAACAGGTATCATTTCGCAATTTCCATTGTTTGACGGTGAGCCATACAGAGCCATTGATTGCCAACAGAACCGTGGCAGTTACGATCCGAACGATAAGGCAGCCAAACCAACGGGTGTTGGAGCGGAGCATTTTATTGATAAGAATATTCCGTTAGATTATACCATACGTTTTCAAAATACAGGAACAGATACCGCATTTACAGTTTCTGTTATGGATACGATTTCACCATATTTAGATATCAATTCTATCGAATTGGAAGCAAGTAGTCACAAGTGTAATATGATAAGAATTGATAGTAATGTAATTCAGTTTTTATTTAAAGAGATAAAGTTAGCAGATAGTACAACGAATCTGAATGCGTCCAATGGATTTGTACAATTTCACATCCAGCAAAAACGAAATAATGCCATTGGAACACAGATAAATAATTTTGCATCAATTTATTTCGATTATAATCCGGCGATTTTAACGAATACAGTGTTTCACACCATAGGTGAGAATTATTTGAGAGTAGATTTAATCAGTACAACGAAAAATGAGCAATATAAGAATATAGAATTAACAGTATTTCCCAATCCGTTTGCGGAGAAGGCAACGCTGCTGATAAAGAATGCTGAGCTTAAGAATCCGATTCTATTCTTAATGGATATTAGCGGCAGATTGGTTGATGTTGTTTCAAACAATAGAAATGAGATAACAATTTATAGAAATAAGTTGAGTGCAGGATTTTACACCTATAAATTAATGGACGGCAATACAGAAGTGGCAACTGGTAAAATTATTGTACAGTAGTATCATCCAAAACGTCTCCGCAATTTCATAAACGGTTTTTCTATCAGATGATAACTGATTACGGAGCAAATCAACAATGCCGTCATGCTGAAAATGAAAATAATCAGCTTTTCATGAATTTTTGCAGCAAAACAGATTTTGATGGCAAAATCAATGATTATCTGATTGAGGATATAGAGACTGTAAGTAATTTTTCCTAAATAGTTCAGATACTTGTTATCTATTTTGAAAATTACGTTTTCATTCATCGCCAGATTGTAAATAATTACGGCGCTGCAGGGAATCACTATGATGTGTTTCAGAAATGCCACATACTCATTGGGAATTATGGTGAGTATAAATGGAAAAATCAGACAGAAATACTGTGTGCTTTTTCTGGTAATCAGTTCAATCGTTGTTTTATAGACTGTGTCTGCATGGTGCAATGCATAATATGCAATGATTCCTCCGAATGCAAATGCACCAAAACGGGTGTAATCTAAAAAGCGGGCGGACTGTACAAATAAAAGATTTTCCATAAATGACAAACGAAAAACATAAACAACAATCAGCGCCAGACAATAAACAACATATATACTGAAAAATACTTTCAGGTAGTTTTTGCTGAAGTATAAGATAATTGGCCATAGAATATAAAACTGTTCTTCCGCCCCGATTGACCAGTAGTTGGAAATGTGCGGCAATGTTTTATCGACAGCATGTGCCCAGTTTGGTAACATAAAAATATAATACAAGGTTCGTTCATGCAAATCATTGCAAAGCGGAACAATAGTAACATCCGGTTTCAGACATGCATGTCTGTACAGAAAAAAAATACCGAAAACAGCTATATAATAGAGTGGCAGAATACGGAAGGCTCTTCGCAGATAAAACTTTTTAAAATGAACAGTCTTATCCCGTTCTTTATCTACCAGTAAAATATATGTAATTAAAAAGCCGCTCAATACAAAGAACACCGTCATAAATACCTGACCCAGCTGAATAGCTCCAAAATAATTCAAGGTGTCAAATTTCATTTCAGCGTGTTTATTAATGATATACAGCACCCCAAAATGTACAAAAGAAACATACATTGCCATAATACCGCGAAGGGCATCCAGGTGCTTAAACTCACTTTTTATCATGTATGGTATTTCGAACTAAATAATAATACGGACAGTCTTTTACAAACTCGTAACGGTAGCCATATGCATATGGATTTTTTATAAACTGCATCCACGACGCATCGTCTTTCATGCTCGGGCTGTAATTAATACAATTGTTGACCAGAATAAAATCCGGCTTGTTATATTCTAAAATAGCCGTGAAAGGCACATCTTTTGTTTTGTCGAAGATGGTATTTATTTCTTTGAAATTATTTGGCAGAAAACCGATAAAGCAATGAATATCTGCAAAGAAAGTATACTGTATATGCTGGTCTAAATGTTTGTTTTTGATATGCTCCAGAGCCTTGCGTGAACACATATTGTTTTTATCATGGTCCGTCAGGAAAAAATAATAATTTTTAGAAGAAGATAAAATCGGAATCAAAATAATTCCTAAAATGACCAGGTATTTTAATGATTGCAGCTGTTGAATACGGTTTGCTACTAAGCTGAATAACAAACACAAGGGAATAATAAACAGAAAATAATTCAGCATAATGTAATGTTCTCTGGGGAAAATCACCACTGAAGATATTACCGTTGGAATTCCCCATATAGTGAGCATCACCAGATAAAAAACATGTGATTTTAAAATAGTTTTAAACTGAGATCGTATATCCTTTTTAAAAAGTAAAAATATAGAAGATGCGAATACCACAATGGAACCAGATAAAAATAATTTATTCATGCCCGATAAGAAAGGGAAGATGACACAGATGTTTTTTGCAAAAATCTCTACAACATAGTTTTTACAGTTTAACAGAATATGCGTAAAAAACTCTTTAGGATAATGAATAATAATGCTGAAAATACTGTCGCTGTTGGCAAATATGGCTTTGTGTGCATCTTTCCAGTAGATCCAGTCGTACTCGGTAGCTTTATTCAGGTAAAACATATTAACCATGTAATGCTGAAAGAAAGCCGCTAAGTTTCTTGGATATCCATTATACGAATTGGAAGGGAACCAGAAAATAAAATGCAGTAGTGTGGCAGCTAACAGAAATAAAATCAGGTGATATGGGCTATATGCCTTCAGGTATATTTTTTCTGCGAAATAGTAAACCAGAAAAATCACTACAGAAATAATGAATGACAGGTAAAGTTCTGGACGCGCATAACTTGCCAGTAATAAGACAATACAGAAAACCAGCATACGCAGGTATAATTCCCTTAATCGGCTGACGATAATAATACCAGCCATCAAAAGAGAAATAGCAAACAAACTGATGCGCGGCCACATCGGCACTACCGCTTTAGAACAGATAAAACAAAGTGCAAAATAAAATGCCACCAATGGATGTATATCCATGGCTAAAAATGCAATGTAAATTAACACGGTAGCCAGCACGGCAATAAATACAAAATTGAAGTAATACAGAGTAATCGTATCATGAATAAAAAACGATAAGAGCTTGTACCATAAACAATATAGCGGGCCCCAGTCTCTGTTAAACTGTTGTGTCATATTCAGGCCTGTCTTCATGTAAATGACTTCATCGCCATAAACAATATCCATGTAGTTGTAAATATTGTAATAGACTCTAACCCCCGCCAGTATCAGCAGCACTACGCCAATCATTACAGCACGTTTATTGATTGGTGCGATGTAAGTTGGGTCCTGAAAGAAATAATGAAAAATACGTTTAATGTATTTCATCTTTAGTTTAGTATACTAGAAGTGTTGAATATACGTAGATATCAAACTAAAACCAAAAAGCATGATGATTTTGTTTAATGTAATTGATAAAAAGCAGGATATTATTTTATTTGAGCAGCATCACGGTGCCGGTCTGTATGTATTCTTTATCGTCTTTTCCTTTAAATTTAATGACATAAAGATAGCCATCGAGTGGAGCAGGATCGCCGTTGTAAACACCATCCCAGCTGGCATTCACATCATTGGTGGAAAAAACCATTTGATACCAGCGGTCATAAATTTTGAAATCGTAACCTTCCGCTTTGGCATAGAGTAAAAAAGGTTTGAAAGTTTTATTTTTTCCGGTAGGTACAAATGCCTGAGGTACAAATGCTTTCGGTTCCGGTTGTACGCACACAATATTGGAGTGACTTTTCAAAGTCTCCCTCGGAGCAACGTCGTTATTATTTTCAAATAATGCAGTTACACGGAAGCAAACTTCATTTAAAGAATCAGCAGCGTAATCAAATAAAGCCGTTTCTAAATAATTGGTTTGATTTCTGTTGTAGGTGCCGACCAAAACAGTATCGTTTCCATTGATTTTTTCCAGCAGGAAATTGTCAAAGCTGATATTGTCAATGTCAAATCCGCTCCAGATAACTTCAGCTTTATTATTACTTTTTACTTTTATCCCAACGCGAAGAGTGGCTGCTGTATCTGAAAAGTGAAATTCATCGCAGTCATCTTGTAATCGGATAGCATACCAATAAACATTATTCAGATTTAAGCCACCATCAGAAAAGAGATAGGTGTAATTGTTTTCAAATGCAATTGGTGTTGTGGTTAATCCTGTAAACAGGATGTTATTTTCGCTGCGCAGTAATACTACTTTTTTAGGTGTTGTTGCATTCGTGTCTTTTCTGTAGTCTATAATAATGTTTCCATTTTCAATGCTGATGTTTCTAATGTAATCGTTAGCCGGCTTGCGTATCACATTAATACTATCAATACAGATTTCGTTAGAAAAAGAAGAGTCGCCGTTAGGTAAATTTGCTTTTATTCGTATACAAAAAACAGCCTTTGTTGGGAAATCAGTTAATAAAGAAGATGTTCTTGATGTGTCTACGGTATTTTTAGTGATAAATCCGTTGTTTTGTACGTTTGTTTGCACTTCATAAGATAGAGGACTGGTGTTGCCGAATTTATAAGCATTCCATGACAAAGAAATGACACCTAAACATTTATCTACACTGGCAACACTGGCAATCATAGCTTTACTTTCTATCGTATCAGGTGTAATGCTCCCAAAAAAGGCACTGCCTGTTTCACAATATTCTAATGGTCTTATTTTATAGGAAATAGTCCGGCTTGGGTTGTTTACCAAGTCTGTATAACTGGTGTTTAAGCGACCGAAAACAGTATCCGCGGGTGTTGTTAAGTTTGAGCTTGTATAAACCAGATATGCTACGACTTCAGTACTTCTTGCGGGAATCCAACTCACTACAGGATGGTTGTTTACAATTGTTATTTTATTCAGAGGAACAACCGGTTGAGGTTTTTCGTTGTTTAAGGTATCAGAAGTTTTATTGGTTACAGGAGTTGGATTTATACAACTTCCTCTGTTTATCATATAGAAATATGTGGTGGTGGCTAAGGTGCCGTTATATAAAAGAATTGTTGGTGGATTTATTTGAACAGATGTTTGTGCCGGATTGCTTACCGTACTTACTAAGCTGTAAGGTCCATTTATATTTCCGGTACTTGCATATATTTCATAACCGGTAAAACATGGATTCGGTGTGACAGGCAAACTCCAGTTCAACTCGGTACCGGATGGTGCTGATGATATGTTGCGAACACAATTTAGTTTCGGTGCTTCGTATTCAGTTTGTGAAAAAGAAATGATTGATGAACAATGAACGATGAACAATGTAAGCAAAAGCTTCATTGTAAATCGTAAATCATAAATCGTAAATCGTAAATCCATTTTCAAATTTTCAAATCTTTACATTTTCAAATCAACTATCCTGCCACCACTTCATACATAGTATCTTTCTGTAGATATTTTTGTGCCAGACCTTGCAAAGATAGTGCATCTGTTTGCTTTATAGTTTCAACAAAGTCTTCAAATTTGTTAATTGTGAGGTTTTCTACAAAATAACTTTTAAAGACTTCTATCTGATTAAAAGGACCGTCCGTTCTGCCTAAAAACTTACCAAGTAAATAATTCCGGGCAAGTGTAATTTCTTTTAATGGAATCAGTTCATTTTGTAAACGCTCCATTTCCAGATATATTTCACGCAAACAAACATCCAGATTTTCTAAATTGGTATCGGTTTGAATAGAAAATACGCCACTGTGTTTTAAGGTAGATAAGCCGGAATGAATGCCATAGGTCAGGCCTTTTTCTTCACGGATATTGCTCATTAAACGCGATCCGAAATAACCGCCAAAGATGGTATTTAACAACACAAACGAAGCATAATCTTCATGGTGTTTATTGAAAAATTCTTTTCCGATAATAATCGATGCCTGAACAGATTTTTCTTTTGTAATGCGAATGTTTTTTTGTTCGCTTTTTAATGCTTGAAAAACATTGTTTTCTGTGTTTTTAATTCCTTGCTCCTGATTCCAATCGCCTAAATATTTATCAATCAGTTGCAGCTCAGTATCCCCGTATTTGCCGGCAATAAAAACAGTACAATTATTTGGTTGTAAATCCTGTTTGTAAAACTGTTGTAATAAAGCTTGTGTAATATTTCTGATTGCTTCTTCATTGGTTTCATATCCATAAGGATGCGTCTCGCCGAATACTGTTTTTTTAAAAGCCACATCTGCCAGATAATCATTTTTTTCCTGACTTACTTTTAGTTTTGCGATAGCGTTTTTTTGCAGCAATTCCAGTTCGTGTTCAGGGAAGGTAATTTCGGTCAGACAGGTTTTTAATAATTGCAATGAAGGCTCCAGAAAACGATTCATACAATATAAAGAAACATTGAATGTATTATATCCTGCCGTGGCTTTTATAGTGCTTCCGTAACTGTCAATTTGTTCGTTTAACTGAAACGATGATAAGGCAGCAGTACCGCTTTTAAATAACTTTGAAGTGCTTTCTGCTACTAATCTTGCTGGCTCTGTCCATCTTCCGGAATTAAAAATTAAATCAAGACGAATGATGTCATTTTGCGTGCCGTTGAATCCAAAAAGCGGTATGTTGTTTTTTAAACGAATTTCTTCCGGATTCGGGAAAGTAATCTTGTCTATATCGTGTATTTGCGGTATAATCATTTTTAAAATAATTATTGAGTTGTTGAATTAATGAATTAAAGAATTCCGGCTATATTTATTTAGATTCTTTTTTCAGGTAAAATAAAGTGTTGCTTCTTTCTTTTGTAAATGTTTTTTGAGCAAATTGCTGAATATGTTCTGCGTTGACAGCATCATATTGTTGTTCTTCTTCATTAATTAAATTGGCATTGCCCAGTAATTCATAATAAGCAAGACTGATAGCACGATTTAATAAACTTGCTTCCGAAAAATTCATGTAAGTCAGCATTTTATTCTTGCATTTCTGCAGTTCGCTTTCATTTACTTTTTCCTCCTGCATTTTTTTAAGTTCTGCCCAGATTAAATCCGTTGCTTTTTGCAGTTCAATGCCATCCGTTATTTTTCCTTCCACCACAAACATACCAATGTCGTCACTGGAGGTAATATAGGCATCAATTTCCACAAAAGCCTTTTCTTCTTTCACCAGTTTTTGATGTAAACGCGAGGAGGTTCCGTTCGACAAAATATCTGACGTAACATCTGATGCATAATAGTCAGGATGCAAGCGGTCGCATATTTTGAATGCGATGTAAATGGCGTTCAGCGGAACATCTTCATACACCGTTTTTTCTTTAGCCATTGTCTGTTCAGGTTCCTCAAAGATTCTTTTCTCAACGACACTCCCTGTCAGTTCTCCAAAATATGTTTTTGCAAGCGTACTTGCCTGTTCTTTCTCAATATTTCCTGCCAAAACTAAAATGGCATTGCTCGGTTGATAATACTTGGAATAGAATGCTTTTACATCTTCCAGCGTGGCGTCTTCCACATGTTTTAATTCTTTTCCAATGGTGGGCCATCTGTAGGGATGCTTTTCATATACCATTTCACGCAAAATATGCCATACATTGCCATAAGGCTGGTTGATGTAGTTTTCCTTAAATTCTTCACAAACCACCTTGCGTTGTACGTCCAGGCTTTTCTTGTTAATGTTGAGGTTAACCATTCGGTCAGCTTCCAGACACATCGGGGTTTCAATATTTACCGCAGGCACCATATCGTAATAATTGGTGTAGTCGTTGTTGGTAAATGCATTGTTCTCCCCTCCTGCTTCCTGCAATGGTTTGTCAAAATCAGCAAAATGTTTGCTGCCACTGAACATCAGATGCTCAAACAAGTGTGCAAATCCCGTTCGGTGTTCATCCTCATGTTTGGCACCCACTTTATACAAGGTGTTTACAATTACAAAAGGCGTGGTTTTGTCGTGATGGTGAATTAAAGTCAGTCCGTTATCTAATACTTCTCTGGAATAGTCTATCATGCTGCGAAAATACGATGTCAATTAAGAATTAACGATTAAAAAATTGAAAATTATCAGAATTGCACTATCTGTCTCTTTGTGAGAACAACATATTACCTCTATCTTTGTTTTACAATATAAAGAATGAACTTATCTGATCTGTATAAAAAAGCGCTCCATTTTGAATTCCTTACGATAGAAGAAGGTGTTTTTTTGTTTGAAAACGCTCCAACGCCTGAGTTAATGGCTATCGGTCATCAGTTGCGCATGATTCAAAAGCCGGATAATATCGTTACCTGGCAAATAGACCGGAATGTAAATACAACCAATGTTTGCGTGGCCAACTGCAAATTCTGTAACTTTTACAGAAAACCGGGGCATGAAGAATCATATATTACAGATATTGAAACCTATAAGAAGAAGATAGAAGAAACCATCCGGTACGGCGGCGATCAACTCCTGCTGCAGGGCGGTCATCATCCGGATTTAGGACTGAAATTTTATGCAGATACATTCTCTGCGCTTAAAAAACTGTATCCCGAAATAAAACTGCATGCGCTCGGACCTCCTGAAATTGCTCATATCTGCAAACTGGAAGGACTTTCGCATACAGAAGTATTGGCAGCCCTAAAAGCTGCTGGACTGGATTCCCTGCCGGGTGCAGGTGCCGAGATTCTGAACGACAGAGTTCGTCGTTTACTGGCAAAAGGAAAATGCAGCGGCAAAGAGTGGCTGGATGTTATGCGGGCGGCACATCAGTTGCATATCACTACTTCCGCAACGATGATGTTCGGACATATTGAAACCATCTACGAACGCATGGAACATCTGGTATGGATTCGACAGGTACAAAGCGAAAAACCGGTTGATGCTAAAGGGTTTCTGGCCTTTATCCCATGGCCTTATCAGGACGAAGGCACGCTTTTGAAAAAGATGCGCAATATCCGCAATCAGGTCACCGGCGATGAGTATATACGCATGTTGGCGATTTGCAGAATTATGCTGCCGAACATTAAGAATATTCAGGCATCCTGGCTGACGGTGGGCAAAAACGTGGCACAGTTGTGTTTACGTGCGGGTGCCAATGATTTCGGCTCCATTATGATTGAAGAGAACGTCGTTTCTGCCGCCGGTGCCCCCCATCGGTTTACCTCCAAAAGTATTCAGAATGCCATAAAAGAGGCTGGTTTTGAACCCAGATTACGCAGTCAGCAATACGAGTTCAGAGAGCTTCCGGAAAGCATAGAAGAACAGGTAATTAATTATTAAAAATTTGTTTTTAATTAAGAAAATGAAAAATGTATTTACATCTGAAACACTGTATTTTTGCAACTGTAAACAAGTATTTTTCGTCTTTATAAAAATAATGCATTAAAAATTCTTGAAAAATTCTTGTTTCTAAAAAAAAATGTATTAATATTGCAGATTAACATACATTAACTTCTTTAAGAATTATTAACAAAACCAGTTAGTCTTTATGAAAAAAACGTTATTATTATGGTTATTTGGGTTGTTGCTTACAACTCAAGTATTTGCGCAGAACCGCATGATAAGTGGTACTGTAAAAGATGCAACCACAGGCGAAGCGCTGATAGGTGTGAACGTTACGGGAAAGGGTACCACGATGGGTACAGTTACAGACATTGATGGTAAGTACACATTAGAACTGCCAAAAGATGTAACAACTTTAGTATTCTTTTTTCGGATACTCCAAATTGAAAAACCTATTTTGTTCTCTAAAAATAGATGCATCTCTATCCGGCAGGTAAAGGTGTTGGAAGAAACTGTTATTACGGCAGTTGCGATTAAAGGAGAAAAAGAACAACTTATGCAACGCAGACAGTAAAAGCTGAAGACTTAGGTCAAACAGCATCTACTGCATTAACTGGCATTACAAGGTAAAGCAGCTGGTGTACGTGTAACACAAGGCAACGGACAATTAGGTTCTGCTACGAGTAGTCTTAAGAAGTGAAGTTTCTATAAGCGGTGATAACAACGCTTTAATGATTGTAGATGGTATTCCTATCAACAACTCATCAAGTAAAGATGATAACAATTTCTTCGGTGGATCTGGATTCGCAGATTTAGGAAAATAGATCAAATGATTTAAATCCTGATGATATCGAATCGATTACTGTTTTGAAAGGACCATCTGCTACGGCATTATATGGTCTCGTGCAGCTTCCAGGGTTTTATTGATTACTACTAAAAAGGTGCAAAAAGCAGCAAAAGACGGCAAAAAATAAAAGTATCCTTTGGTACTGGAATGTCTTTCGATAAAGCATACTTAATGTACAAAAGACAAAACCAATACGGTGAAGGATTTGATAACAGAATTGTATTGTCAGAAAACCTTTCCTGGGGACCTAAATTTGATGGTGTAGTTAGACCGTGGACAAATATCGTTACAGATATTAATGGTAATGAAACACAATTATTCAAACCATATTCTGCAGTAAAAGATCAGGTAGAAAACTTTTTTGATCTTGGTATGACCAATACAAATAACTTCTCTATTGAAGGCGGAACAGATAAATTTAACTATCGTGTTTCTTATGGTAATACAAACAATAAAGGTACTGTTCCTTATAACTATTACAAACGTCACAATTTGTCAATTGCTGGTGAGGCAAAATTGTCAGATAAATTGCAAACAGATTTCACAGTAACATATTCTAAATCACTTTTCAGAACAAATGGAGCAGGTTCTAATAACACGAACCAACCATTAGCGGTAATCACCAATACACCTGCTGATATTCCGTTGGCAGACTTACGTGATTTTAATAATCCTTATTATGGACCGGAAGGATATTACACACCATACACTGTAAATCCATATTTCTTATTGGCTAAAACTGCTAATACTAATAATGTAGATAACTTCTTGGGTCAGGTAACAATTGATTTTAAACCAGTTGCAGGATTGGATTTGGTAACTAGAGTAGGTACTAACTTTACAAACAGTTTTGTTGAAATGAAATCTCCAAAATATCAATTTGCAGATAACTTCATCAATGAAGATGGTACATCTGGTAAAAGCGATATTGGTAGATACTATGAATCGAGTGAGCGCTATAACGATTTAAACATTGATATCTATGCAAACTATAAAAATGATTTCGGCAAGAAAAACATTTCAATTTCAATGTAATTGGTGGATTTAACTATGTAGATAGAAGAAGTTCTATCTTAACTGGTTCTACTAACTCCGGTTTAATCTTTGAAGACAAATACGATTTAACAAATTCTAATGGCCAACCATTCGTATCGGATGCAAAAGCACAAAGAAGACTTTCAGGTATCTACGCTAATTTGAACTTAGGCTATCATAATTTGTTATTCTTTGAGTATTCAGCTAGAAATGACTGGTCTTCAACATTACCGGCAGGAAACAGAGGGTTCTTCTATCAATCAGGAGGTATTTCATTTGTTCCTTCGGATTTGTTTAAAGAACAAAACAAATGGGTAAATTACATAAAGCTTAGAGCGAATGCAGGAAGTGTAGGTAAAGATGCAAGAATTGGAGATATTAACACAACCGCTCAATTGAACCCGGCATTTGATGACTTTGGTGCGCCAAACTATCAATATTTATATCCTATGCAAATCAGAGATACTACATTTACAGGTTTAACAATTAACAATGCAGCAGGAAATGATAAAATCAAACCTGAGGTTACTACAACTTATGAAGGTGGTGTTGATTTAGGTTTCTTTACAGATAGATTAAAAATAGGCGTTACAGGCTACTATCAATTATCTAAAAATCAGATTGTTGTTGCTCCATCTGCTCCTTCATCAGGTTTTGCTGCTGTTCTTCAGAACATCGGAAAAGTTTCTAATAAAGGGGTGGAATTAAATCTTGAGGCAACTCCAATTCATGATATGAAAGGAGTTACTTGGAGTTTATATTTTAACTATGCAATGAACAGAAGTAAAGTATTAAAAGTATCTTCTGAAAGAGACGAAGTACAATTAGGTACAGGTTCTACAGTAATAACCACTGTAGCAAAAGAAGGAATGCCTTTCGGTATCTTTAAAGCAGAAACTTTCTTAAGAGATTCATTAGGTAGAATTATGTTGAATTTCGCTAATGGATTACCATTACCTGGATTAACTCAAGGCTATTTTGGTTCATACCAACCTAAATACACGATGGGCTTCGGTTCTACGTTATCGTGGAAAGGTTTGAGCGTAAGTGTTGCTTTCGATCTTAAACAAGGCGGTGTATTCTGGTCAGGTTCTAAAGGAAATGGTGAGTTCTCAGGAACTACTCTTTCTACTTTATTAAACAATAGAGTACCATTTGTTCATCCAAATACATCTTACACAGATCCTGTTTCTGGTCTTATCGTTGCTAATACAAGCTTAGCTTCTCCTGTAGACGTGAATTATTTCTCATCATTACCAGAATCTGAGAATTTAATTGATGCAAGTTTTGTAAAATTAAGAGAAGTAAGCATCTCGTATACAGTACCTTCTAAGTACTTTAAAAACTCTCCTGTTTCAAGCATCAGCATTGGAGCATTCGGTAGAAATTTAAAAACATGGGTGCCAAAAGAAAATGCATATGCAGATCCTGAACTTGGTAGTTTTGATGGTGCAAATTCAAATGCTCAAGGCTTTGAAACATCAACAGCACCATTTTCAAGAAGTTATGGGTTTGATTTCAAAATCGGATTCTAATTGTTAATTATATAAATAATATATTAGTATGAAAAATAAAGTTAAATTAAATTATATTCTGCTGCTTCTTGTAGGATCTATTGTTATTGCATCATGCTCCAAAAACTTGGATATAAACGATGATCCAAGTACCTACAATCTGTCAGATGCACCGTTGGTGGTTTAATTGTGAATGGTATGACATCCACAGGTATTAATTTAGGTTCAAACCTTAATAGAATCACTGTTTTGTGGGCTCAATATTGGGCTTCAGGACCAACTTATATCGTTGACCCTACGGATAAACAATCACTTCCTGGTAACTATGCTCAAAATGATAGAGCATGGAGACAAGCATATACAAGATCATTATATGACCTTTATACTGCAGTGAAAATTTCAAAAAGCGCTCATCAAAAAGGTGCTTGTCAATTGATGATGGCTTATAACTATCAGTTGTTAACAGACTGCTATGGTGATATTCCTTTCAGTGAAGCATTGAGATCTTTAGCATCTGAAGGCGGAATAATCTCTCCTAAATTTGATGATGACGCTGCTGTTTACGCTGGTATTTTAGATCTTGTAAATGAGGCTATAACAAATCTTTCTGCAACTGATGATGAAGTTGGATTGGATGGCGCACAAGATCCTATGTATGGTGGCGATATGGACAAATGGGTTAAATTTGCCAATACGCTTAAGCTAAAAGTTTTACTTCGTCAGGCTGAAGTTAATCCTTCAATTTTGACAGAAGCAAGACAAATGATTGATGATGGTCTTCCTTTTATCGAATCTAATGATGAAAATGCACAGATTGCTTTCAATGGTGGTGGTACTACTAATCAAAGCCCTTTATATGCCTCTTTGGACTATTCTGACAGAAAAGATAACTATTGCGCATCTGCTACTACAATAGATGCACTGACAGCTGCAAGTGATCCGAGAATAGACGCGTTCTATACTTTGCCTTCTGGTGGCGGTCCTCATACTGGTATATTAAACGGTGTCGGTGGTGGAACCACTTCTGCTGTTTCTTATCCAGGACCATTAGTTTTCTCTACAGGTGCTCCTGTTGTTTTCGTAAGCGCATGGGAATCTAAATTCATCAGAGCAGAAATTATTGCACGTACCGGTGGAGGTGATGATGAAACATTATTTAACGAAGGTGTTGCAGAAAGTTTCACATATGCTGATGTAGATGGTTCTGGTTACTTAGCAGCAATTACTTATCCTGCTGGTGTAGAAGATAAAATCAAACTTATTGCTTATGAAAAATGGGTGGCAATGAATGCTATCCAACCTACAGAAGCATGGATTGAATCAAGAAGATATGACACTCCAACAAGAGCGGTATTCAAAGGTGGTGTGTTTGTGGAACCAGGTTCTAATGCTTTAACTGCGGAGATCGTTTTCCGGTAATCTTTACATATTCATCTACAGAATTGACAACAAACAAAAATGCACCCTTACAAAGATCTGATCTTGCTAATCCGGCATACAGAACTTTCTGGGATAACTAATTGGGATATATAAAGTATAATCAATTTTTAAAAAAATAAACAATATGAAAAATATAATTAAATCCAGATTTGCATTTTACTCTGTTTTAGGTGCACTCTCTTTTATGGGTTGCAAAAAAAATGACGTGAATGTGTCTACTGTTGGTTCTAGGCCAAGTACTTACCTTTTTGACCCTTTCTCGTCGGCTGATGGCAGACTTGAAATAGTTGGTGATGAATATGTTACTTTAGAATTAGGTCAGACATATGTTGATCAAGGTGCTTTCGTTGTAGATAGTACGGATGATGTTGTAGATGCTAATGGCAATGTAGCTGATTCTGTTTTCAGCAATACACCGGTAATTACACCAGATTTGACAACAGAAGGTGTAAAAACAGCTGTTTACTTCTTTAGAACTAAAGATGGCAGAGAATGCAGTACATTTAGAAATATCATAGTGTACAAAAAACCTTCAAATCCACAAACGAATGATATTTCAGGAAACTACGTTAAAGGTGCTATACCAAATGAAATTGTAAAAATTACAGATGGTGTATATTATATGAAAAATGTTGTGGTTTCAACCAGTATTGCAAGAAATAACGTTCCTGCATTGTTTTACCACACGAATGATACATCAATTAATATCATCCCACAATACTATTGTTTGACAACTGCTCATCAGTGGGAAACATTGGTAGGTACAGCAATAGATGATAGAATGGTTTTCTTAGCGGTGTAATCTGAATCTCAGATGGTTTTTTTATTTCTACTTAACACACATTTAATTTGACTTCAACCCGAAAATTACCTTACAAATTCGTACATTTGCAGCGCAATTTTAAAAGCAAAGTGGTAAAAAAATCTATTATATTAATTTTCATGCTGGCATTGCTAATGCCTTCAGCATTATTGGCAAATTCAGAAGCACCTGTAAGCGCTGAAAAAAGTGAAACTAAAGATGTTTCTTCAGAAGTGGTGGAGCATATTATGAACCACGTGGCAGATGCAAATGAGAATCATATTGCAACGATTCATGAAGCTGGTGTAGAAAAACATATCAGTTTACCTTTGCCATGTATTCTTTTTAACAAAAGCACAGGCAAGTTGTCTGTTTTCATGTCTTCTAAATTGCATGATTCTCATGAAGGATATGATGGCTATAAAATGGATAATCATACTAATCGTGTAGTTGATGCAGAAACTGGCAAACGCGATACATTCTACGATTTTTCCATTACTAAAAACGTATTCAATATGTTGTTAGGGTTCTTCATCCTAACCATCATATTTTTTATCATTAAAGCAGCTTATGTAAAACGTGCAGGTCAGGCACCAACAGGTATTCAGTCATTCTTTGAACCAATCATACAGTTTTTAATAGATGAAGTGGCAAAACCAAATTTAGGTGCTAAGTATGAAAAATTCCTTCCGTACTTAATCTGCGTATTCTTTTTTATATTAATAAATAACTTGCTGGGTTTAGTTCCATTTATTGGCGGAATCAACTCGTCAGGCAATATTTCATTTACATTAGTATTGGCAATGTGTTCATTGTTATTGATAAATCTAAATGGAAATAAGCACTACTGGCAGCATATATTTGCAATGCCAGGCGTTCCGAAATGGGTTTTGGTTATATTAACTCCTATCGAATTATTAGGTGTTGTCCTGAAACCTGCAGTTTTAATGTTGCGTTTATTTGGTAATATTACCGGTGGTCATATCGCAGTGTTAGCGATTGTAAGTTTGATATTTATTATGGGAAAAATGGGCACAACCATTGGTGGTGCTACAGCTGGCGGCGCAATTGCAATACCAATATTATTATTTGTAAATGCAATGGAGTTATTTGTTGCATTTTTACAAGCCTATGTATTTACGCTTTTAACGGCAATCTTCATTGGCGCAGCTATTGAGGATCACCATCATGCAGAAGAAAATCATTAATTATTATATAAACAACTTAAAAAATTAAATTATGACAGGTTTAGCAGCAATCGGAGCAGGCTTAGCAGCAATAGCAGCAGGTTTAGGAATCGGTTTAGTAGGTAGCAACGCAGTACAAGGTATTGCACGTCAACCGGAAGCAACAAACGAAATTAGAGGCGCTATGATTTTAGCAGCAGCTTTAATTGAAGGTGCTGCGATCATCGGTATGATCTTATCCTTCTTGATGAACAAGTAATATTTATTAACCACTCACAATAGTGAGCATTAAAATCTAAGCGTATGCTATTAGGATTTGATCCAATGTCGTTATTGACACCGGATTTAGGTTTAGTCTTTTGGACGACAATTGTCTTTTTAGTTTTTTGGTTATTGGTGGGAAAATTCGCCATTAAACCAATAACTAAAGCTATAAAAGACAGAGAACACAGTATTGCAGATGCTTTATCCTCTGCGGAAAAAGCAAAACAAGAAGTGCAGGAATTGCAGCAAAGCAATGTTTCTCTGTTAAAAGAAGCAAGAGAAGAAAGTGCAAAAATTTTAAAAGAAGCAAAAGAGGTAAAAGATTCTGTAATTGCTGAGGCACACAACAGAGCTAAAGAAGAGGCTGCAAAAATTGTAGCGTCAGCTAAAGTGGAAATTGATGCGCAGAAAAAAGCAGCACTTGCAGAAGTGAAAAACGAAGTAAGTAAGCTTTCACTTGAAATTGCTCAAAAAGTGTTAGGACGCGAATTGGATGCTTCAAAAGACCAACAAACGTATATTAACTCATTGGTAGATAAATTGAACTAATGTCAGCAGAAAAAGTAGGAAAACGATATGCAAAAGCATTATTTGACGAGGCGGTTTCGGCAGGCTCGTTAGATGCTATTTATGCAGATTTAGAACTAATTAATGCTACTTTAAAATCCAGCAAAGAGCTGAAAGCTGTCTTTAAAAGTCCGGTAATTCCCAGCCATAAAAAAGCGGTAATTACTACACAGATTTTTAATGGCAAAGTAAATCAGCTTACCGAAAACTTTCTGCAACTGCTGGTTCAGCATAACAGAGAAGGATATGTTCAGGATGTCATTGCTGCGTTTGTGAAACAATACAACGAAAGCAAAGGGATTTCTGAAGTAACGGTTACAACAGCTTCGGAATTGGATGCCGCCAATGAGCAAAAAATCATCAGTTTCATCAAAGGAAAATCAGGGTATCCGAACGTAAAAATCAACAAAAAAACAGACGCAGACATAATCGGCGGCTTTATTGTAGATTTTGGCGGAAAGCTGTATGATAACTCTGTCAGATATAAACTGAGTAAAATAAAAAAAGAAATTTCTTTAAACTAAGATAAATTATAATAAAATGGTAGAAGTAAGACCGGATGAAATATCAGCAATACTGCGTCAGCAATTAGGAAACGTTTCTACAGAAGCACAACTGGAAGAAGTAGGAACCGTACTGCAAGTAGGTGATGGTATTGCTCGTATTTATGGATTATCACAGGTGAAAGCGGGTGAATTAGTGGAATTCTCTAACGGAATGAAAGCTATCGCATTAAACCTGGAAGAAGACAATGTGGGTGTCGTGTTGATGGGTTCTTCTGACGAAATCAAAGAAGGTGACAGCGTAAAGCGTACCGGCTTAATTGCATCCTTAAACGTAGGTGAAGGTATGTTGGGTCGTGTGGTAAATACACTCGGACAACCTATCGACGGAAAAGGACCAATCGGCGGCGAATTATTCGAAATGCCATTGGAAAGAAAAGCTCCGGGTGTAATTTACCGTCAGCCGGTAACTGAACCATTGCAAACAGGGATCAAATCAATCGACGCGATGATTCCAATCGGACGCGGACAACGTGAGTTAATCATCGGTGACCGTCAGACTGGTAAAACAGCGATTGCAATTGATACTATTATTAATCAGAAAGAATTTTACGAAAGAGGTGAACCTGTATTTTGTATCTATGTAGCCTGCGGACAAAAAGCATCTACAGTGGCAAATATCGCACAAACACTGGAAGAAAATGGTGCAATGGCTTATACGGTAATCGTTGCAGCTAATGCATCTGACCCGGCTCCGATTCAGTTCTACGCACCGTTCGCGGGCGCAGCTATCGGTGAGTTCTTCAGAGATACCGGTCGTCCTGCATTAATCGTGTATGATGATTTATCTAAACAGGCAGTAGCTTATCGTGAGGTTTCTTTATTGTTAAAAAGACCTCCGGGACGTGAAGCATATCCTGGTGACGTATTCTACTTACACTCCCGTTTATTAGAACGTGCTGCAAAAGTGATTAACAACGACGGCATAGCACAATCCATGAATGATTTACCGGCTTCTTTAAAAGGAAGAGTAAAAGGCGGTGGTTCTTTAACGGCATTGCCGATTATCGAAACACAGGCAGGTGACGTTTCTGCATACATTCCAACTAACGTAATTTCTATTACAGACGGACAAATATTCTTAGAGGCTAACTTATTCAACGCAGGTGTGCGTCCGGCAATCAACGTAGGTATTTCGGTATCTCGTGTGGGTGGTAACGCGCAAATCAAATCGATGAAAAAAGTTGCGGGTACCTTGAAATTAGATCAGGCTCAGTATCGTGAGTTGGAAGCATTCGCAAAATTCGGTTCGGATCTGGATGCTGCTACAAAAGCGGTTATTGATAAAGGTAAACGTAACGTGGAAATCTTAAAACAACCACAATATTCACCGTTATCGGTAGAAAAACAGGTTGCTATTATTTACTTAGGTTCTAAAGGATTATTAAGAAACGTAGCTGTAGAGAAAGTGCGTACGTTTGAAAGTGATTTCTTGAGTGCTTTGGAAGCAAAACATCCTGAAGTGCTGGCAGAATTTAAAAAAGGCGGATTGAGCGATGATGCTACCGGAAAAGTAGAAGCATTGGCAAAAGCAATGGAAGGCGGTTACGCGTAAATAATGTTGAATTATGAGTGCTGAATTATGAATTACTTATTCATATAACTCAGAACTCAACATTCAGAATTCAAAACTCAAAAAATGGGCGCAAATTTAAAAGAAGTACGATTAAGAATGGCATCTGTGAAATCAACCACACAGATTACCAAAGCTATGAAAATGGTATCTGCTGCTAAGTTGAGAAGAGCAACAGAAAGAATTGTACAGATTCGTCCATATGCTGATCAGCTGAATAAAGTATTGCAAAACATCGCGTCTAACTTAGGCGGCGAAATGAATACCTCTTTTGCTACACAACGTGCCGTACAGAAAGTATTAATAGTTGTAATTACGTCAGATAAAGGCCTGGCGGGTGGATTTAATGCCAACACTATTAAATCGGCAAAAGTTTTATTGAACGAAAAGTATGCTGAACTGGCTGCTAAAGGGAAAGTTGATATTCTTACAGTAGGAAAGAAAGGATACGATGCGTTTAAATCTTCTAAACTAAAAGTGAATAATGATTTTGGTAATTTGTTTGGCAATTTATCTTTCGAGAACGCGGCGAAAGCGGCAGAATATATCATGCTTGCTTTTGAGCAAAAGAATATGATGCAGTAGAAGTGGTGTACGGACAATTTAAAAATGCCGGTACACAAATACCATCTACTGAACAGTTTTGCCGATAAAAACAACTATTTCCGCAAAAGGAACTTCTAAAGGAAAAGCCGATTATATGTTTGAACCAGCGCAGGATGAAATCTTAAAAGATTTGGTGCCGAAGATTTTAAAAACACAATTCTTCCGATATTTATTAGATTCTAATGCTTCTGAACATGGCGCTCGTATGACGGCTATGGACAAAGCAACAGAAAATGCAAACGAATTATTGAAATCGCTGAACATCATGTACAACCGTGCTCGTCAGGCGGCTATTACAACAGAATTAACAGAAATCGTTTCCGGTGCGGCAGCATTGAGCAACGGTTAAAAATACACTAACCAGTTTATATATTGAATCCGGATACGTAAGTGTCCGGATTTTTTTTATAATATACATAAAGACAAATTTTATTATATTTATATTCTAACATTCTACCATGAAAAATATTTTACTGCTATCTGCTTTGGTTATTGGATTGCGAACGGCAAACGCGCAATATGTGTCGATACCGGATAGTAATTTCCGTCTGGCCTTGAAAGCGAAATTCCCTGCCTGCTTCAATGCAAATGACAAAATGGATACAACTTGTAATGGCATTCTAAATGCTGTATCATTAAATGTAAATAATAAAAGTATTAGCTCTATACAAGGTATTCAATACTTTAAAAGCTATTTGTCTTAAACTGTGATTCAAACAATATTACTACCATCTCTCATATTAATGATACTTTGTACGGTTTGTTTTGCAGCCATAATAGAATTACTTCCATATCTACTTTGCCAAGAAATTTAAAAGATCTGGATTGCAGCTATAATCAATTGACTGCACTGCCTGCAATTGATAAAGTCAGTAATTCATTAGATTGTTCTAACAATCCATCCTTAAGTTGCTTGCCAACCTTGTTTCCTAGCGTTTTTCAAGGAATTAAAATTAGGAATACTGCAATTACGTGTTTCCCGAATGCTTTTGGTGGAGATGCTGATACTACCTTGCCATTTTGTAACAGTCCATGTGCTTTTATAAGTGATCCGTTTGTTACAATACCAGATAGTAATTTTAGAGTGGCACTAAAAGCACTTTATCCGGCATGTTTTGATGTAAATGATAGGATGGATACAACCTGTAATGGAATTCTAAATACAAATAGTTTAGACGTTAGTAGAAAGAATATTTCTTCTATAGATGGGATACAATATTTTAAAAAACTAAAAACCTTTTATTGTAATTACAATAATCTTACTCGGATTGCTGTTTTACAAATACTATTTCAAACTTATATTGTGGAAATAACGCAATTACACAAATAGATAGATTGCCAGATTCATTATTTCAATTAGAATGTAGTTGGAATCAACTCTCTACGTTACCTGCTTTTCCGAGTTTATTATTTAGAGCTTATGTTTATAATAATAAGCTTACTAGTTTGCCAACTTTACCAGCTTCTATAAATCTATTATTTTGTTGGGATAATTTGCTTACAAGTCTGCCAGTATTACCATCATCTTTATATAGTCTACATTGTTATAATAATTTACTTACTAATTTGCCAACTTTACCATCATCTTTAAATTCTTTATTGTGTGATAATAATCAGCTTACTAGTTTGCCATCATTGCCCAATTCTTTAAATTCTCTAAAATGTTCAAACAATCAGTTAACCTCAATTCCAACATTGCCTAATAATATTTTACAGGTGTTTACCTGTGCGTCGAATCAGTTAACCAGTTTGCCATCATTACCGAGTTCATTAAGGATACTAAACTATTCAAATAATCGAGTAACGGCATTTTTGACCCTGCCAAGCGCACTGACAGAATTATATTGTTCTAATAACCAAATCACAAGTTTATCTAACTTGCCAAGTTCATTAACAACTTTAGATTGTTCTAATAATCTTATAAGCTTTATATCAAATTTGCCTAGTAATCTTGGAACTTTTTATTGTGGAAATAACAGGTTAAATGCATTACCTTTTCTGCCTTCAAATTAGATGTATTGATTGTTCTAATAATAGATTAACATCGGTGTCTAATTTTTCAGATTCCATCTGTTATTTTAATTGTAGTAATAATCAGCTTACCACATTGCCATCTTCAATATCCTTTTACAGAAGAATTGGATTTCCTAATACAAGAAAATCTGAATTAATTTGTTCTGGAAATGCAATTACTTGTTTACCTGCTTTTACAAAGTTAGATACACTTAGAATAAAAAATACATCTATACGATGTTCTCCATTTACAATACCAATTTCTACTTTTGTTGATACTGTATTTGCTGTTTGCACAAGCAGTTGTAATGTTGGTGCTGGATATGTAACAATTCCTGATTCTAATTTCAGAATGTTTTACTTCAGAATTATTCTAGTTGTATGAATGTTAGTCAACAATTAGATACCAATTGCTCTTCTATATTAAATGTAGGTTCAATTAATTTAAACAACAAAAATATTCAATCGCTTGAAGGCATCCAGTATTTTAAAAGATTGCTTGCATTGCATTGTGATTCAAATCGTTTAAATACGTTACCAATTTTACCCAATACTTTGAGTTCTTTATTTTGCAGCCATAATCAAATAACAACATTACCCAACCTACCCACTTCACTTAGAGAGTTAGATTGTAGTAATAATTTACTAACAGCTTTACCATCTATTTCACAAATTAGTAGTTTGTTAAACTGTTCCAATAATCTTCAATTAAATTGTTTGCCAACATTAGCTACAAATTTTAGCCAGCATATAAAAATAAAAAACACAGGAATCTTATGTGTACCTAACGATTATACAGGAATTTCTGATACCATTTTGCCAATTTGCAACAGACCCATTATGATACTAATTTTGTTTACAATTCCAGATGTGAATTTTAGAATGTTTTTAAATAAAACCCAGCTTGCTTTAATAGAATTGATAAGATGGATAAAACTTGTTCAGCTGTTGTAAATGAAGATTCATTAATGATTATTAATAAAAAATAAATTCAATTGATGGAATTCAGTATTTTAATCGTTTATTTTTCTTTTCTGTGATAGCAATAAGATTGAATCAATAGCATCATTGCCAAACAGTTTAGGGTTCATAACATGTTCATTTAATCAATTAACAAATTTGCCTGTTTTGCCGGTACGTTTATTTTATCTTAAATGCAATAATAATAATTGACAAACCTTTCAGCATTCCCGGCACCTATATTTATTTAGATTGTCAATCAAATCAGTTATCTTCTTTACAAACAGCATTTCGAGATTCGTTGACTTTATGTTGTAACAATAATCCACTAAGCTGTCTTCCTTTTTACCACAATCTAAGCTTGTTTGTTAAGAATACGAATATTTCATGTTTACCAAATGTTGTACGTGCTGTTGATGATACTTCCAATATGTTCAAATGCAGCAAATATTTGTCCGGTAAATCCGTTTTTTACAGGTAAAACTTATGTGCTTGAATAATAATAATTTTTGGATTCGGTCGAACAACTTGTTCCCAGCAAATCATAAAGTGTTACAAAACAATCTGGGAGCCAGCAATAATAATGGAATTTACATAGTAAAACTGGATACAGCTATTAATAATTCCTGGAGTGTTAATAATTATAGATATGCTACCATTACACCAGCATCTTATTCATTAGCAAATATTCATAACTTAGGTTTGCAAAGTGGCAGCTATGATTTTGGCATTCATTTTATTCCAAATGTAAAAGACTTAGAAACAACCCTAGGTTCATCACCAGCACGACCAGGTTTTACTACGAATGTAACAGTCAGGGCAAATAATGTCGGAACGGTTAATCAATCCAGTATTACCATTAAACTAAAAAACCAACTGATTTTATAAAGTATTATCAACTTCTATTTTACCACATCAATTATCAACGATACTTTGATGTGGAAAATATCAGCATTAATTATTTAGCACATCAATCTATAAACATACAACTGCAAGTGCCGGTAAATGCAGTACTGGCGATAGTGCATATATAAGCATGGTCGAATGGTACACAAGGTGATACTACACCTTTGGATAATTATACCAAATGGACAGAAATAATTCGTGGTTCTTTTGATCCGAATGATAAGTTGGTAAATAAAGAAACTCTGCCCGCAACTTACAATGCAAATAAAGATAGATTGCTTTATACGATTCGTTTTCAGAATACAGGATCAGATACTGCGTTCACTGTAATTGTACGGGATGTAATTCTCAATAATCTGGATGTGAGTTCTTTGCGCGTAGTAAATGCAAGTCACACTTACCAATTAATAGTAAGAGAAAAGAATATTGTAGAAGTTGCCTTTCCAAATATTCAATTACCGGATTCAAATGCCAACGAAGCAAAATCACATGGTTTTGTACAGTTGGAATTTAAACCGAAAGCAGGTTTACCGGTGAATGCAGAAATCAACAACAACGCCTCTATTTTCTTTGATTATAATGCACCAATAGTGACAAATACAGCCACACTAAAGTCAAATTACCACAGGCATTGCAAACAATAAGAAACTGGCGTTTAAATTATTCCCGAATCCGGCAACTTCAATAATCACAGTAGAACTGCCATTTGAAGGAAATGGTAAATGGTATTTAATGGATATTTCAGGAAAATCAATTCAGCAAAATACGATAGAGAATAACACAAAGTTTGATATAAATGTAATGATGTTTCAAGGAGCCTACTTGCTTTCGTTAGAAATCAATGAATTATATCAACTTCTAAAGTGGCAATATTGAAATAGTTTTTATTTCTTACCCAGCTTATTCAGCAACTCTAAGAGTTGGCAAATTTTACTAAACCCTTTCCCGGTGCATTAAAGTTATTGGGTACAATGGTAGCCGCCGTTACAGGTTTGCTGTATGGCTCAAACGTTCCGTCAAAAACAAGTCGTCGTGGTTTTATCCAGCTGACGGTTTACTTTGAACCGCAGTTGTTCATCGTAAAACAATTGGCCGCATCTGTTATGGACATTTTATCAATACTGTACTGATAGAAAATAGTATTCTGTATGCATTTAGGCTGTACATACCTTACACTGGATGCCGGCAAAGATTTTCACCGCATTGTCAAAATAAGCAGCCACTAATTTATTGGCCTCATGCATTTGCGTGGTCTGATACTGATACATCAGTAAGTTAATCATGTTTGCTTTTGCATAAGCATCACACTTTGCGCCTCAGCTTTCGTCAAATGTTTTTCTCATGCCGCCCAGACTTGCCCAGCTGGTTGAAAGCAGGCGTCTGAAAACGTGTGTGCCATAGGCATTTACATACACCGAATTTTTAATATTGTTAGCGTTTAAAATATCTTTTAAAGCTAAGAGCGCCCCAGTTTTCAGGTCCCAGAATAGTCGTCTTGTTTGGATTCACCACCAGTCTAAAGCACCGCATAAAAGATGGCAGGTGTTTTATCCTGATTGTCAATAATGGCACCTAAACCCTCGTTTGGCCCGGGGTAATCCTGCGCCTAAAACCCCGTTGCTACAATTCCGTTTTGGTTAATAGGCTGACCGTAATTCAATTTTCCTTTTACACAATTAAACAAAGGATGCGTCATGTTATTTGCATCGGCATAAGTAAAAAAAAGAGGCGTTGGCACCCAAACTTCCGCCAACCGTAAAAAATTTCAGTAGTATCCACCGAATAGTTTCTGAAATTATCCACCATGTATTTTCTGGCAGCATTACTTAAAAGAAATTAATAAACATGGACGTAAAGAACTTGTCTTTTCCGGTGCTGTAGTTTAGTCGTTACACTGGTTAATTATTTTATTGGTAAAATAACGTTGTTTCTTTTTTATCAAAACGTGTAGCCACACTGCTACGTTTTCATAATAGGCTACCACATATCCTCTCAGCGCATAATCCACGGCGGACAGGTTTGGACATCGACCAGCTGAAATTTTCACCATTACCATTGGTCAAAAGGATGCATCTTTTTGAGCATCTTTGTACACCGGCTCTAGAATGAGCATGCGTACATTGTCTTTTGTATAAAATACCTTAGTGGCTTTGATGGATTCATTCAGAAAATATTGCTTGTTCATTTCACTCCAAATTAAAACATCCAGATAAGCGGTGCGATAAATCCAGGATGGATAAATTATAAGCATTCAGGTAATTTCCACCTGTATAAGACATTGGAACAGATAAGGCAGCTGTGTTTACATCTGCATAATTGAAGGCGTGCTGGTTTGTGCATGGCAAAAATGAGCGGCAAGGATAAGGAGAATAGCATATAATTTATTCATAACAAGGTGTTTAATACAGATTTTAACATAAAACATGCAATTTCTGTACCACAAAATTAATGCTAATAAATGCAAAAGGTGTTATTTTTTTAAAATCCTTTCTTATTCAATTTTTGTATCTTTATAGCGTGGAAGAAGGCAAAAAAATATAGAAGCCATCATTTTTGGGCAGAAGTCGATAAAAGTGGATGAATTGCTGACTTATCTGAACAAGACGGCAGAAACACCTTTTACACAAGAGGAAATAGAAGGCGTTATTTTTGTGATTAAAGAAAAATACACTGCTGATTTATTTCCGTTTGAATTAGGTGAAGTTGGTGGTGGCTATCAGTTTTTAACCAAAGCCGATTATCATCATGCGGTTTCTGCATTTTTAAACAGAAACACGGTGAAACGTTTAACCACTGCTGCACTGGAATCATTGGCAATTATCGCGTACAAACAACCGGTTACCAAAAACATCATTGAAACCATTCGTGGGGTCAATGCAGATTATACCATCCAGAAACTGATGGAAAAGAACTGGTGGAAATTGCCGGCGGAAGTACAGAACCGGGCAAACCATTATTATACAAAACAACACAGCAATTTTAGATTACTTCGGCATCAACTCCTTAGATGAATTGCCGAAACTAAAAGAATTTGAAGAACTACAAAACCAAATAGGTGAGAAAGGAGAATATCGAGAGCGCCAATTCAGCCGCTGACATCGCCCAACAAAACTAACTTCCAGAAAAACAAGAAGTCTTTTATTCCGAAAAATGATCCGTTTGCCTATAAAATAGAGCAGAGTGTAAAGGATTTCAGACCACCGAAAGAAGAAGCCGTTTCGGAGGAAACTCGTTTGAATAAATTTATTTCTAATGCCGGTGTGTGCTCGCGCAGACAGGCAGACGAATACATCAAAGCCGGATATGTTTCTGTAAATGATGCGGTGGTTTTAGAAATGGGCTACAAGGTAAAACCCAAAGATGTGGTTAAGTTCAAAAACAAAAAAGTACAGAACGAAAAGAAAGTATACATTCTGCTGAATAAACCGAAAGGTTATTTAACCACTGTTTCTGACGACAGAGAGCGCCAGACGGTAATGGATTTGGTAAGCACCGTGAAAGATGCGCGATTATATCCGGTTGGACGCTTAGACAGAAATTCTACCGGTGTATTGTGCTGACGAACGACGGAGAACTGGCACAAAAATTATCACATCCCAGCGGTGAGGTAACCAAAGTATCAGGTAGAGCGGATAAAGCTTTAGATCCAAAAGACTTGCTGAAAATCAGAGCCGGTGTGGAACTGGAGGGTAAAGCCAATGTGGATCAGGTGGATTTATACCTTGCCGCGAGGTGACGACAGACATGTGGAATTGAATTGCACAGCGGTAGAACAGAATTGTACGCCGAATTTTTGAAAGCAGATAAATCCTAATTCAGACAAATGGATCACCAGAACTTAATTTTCCAGCAGCAAACCAGCACATTCTTAACAACATAAAACCGTTGGTGAAACGCGAAATATTGGTGTCGCCATACGTGCGTTCGCGATAGCGAATTGGTAAATCAATAATTTTAGTTGAGTTTGTACGCGCCCAAACAGCAAGTCGAAATCAACACCGAACGGATCAAAATCGCCAAAGAATTTTGTTTTCTAATCAGTTTCAGATAATCTTCGCGGAACATTACT